>CBINIP010000018.1:0-88526 GCA_966250805.1 uncultured Pontibacter sp.
TGTCAGCTAAAGTAGAACCTGTTTTTCCTACTCTAATGTTGTCAAAGTATACAACTCTTGAAGACTGGCTTGAAGACTCATCCAGGAAAGAAGACTTGTAAAGACCAAGCTTCCATTTTGGTAGCTCAAGGTGCATGTTGCGGCCTTTGATTGTGTGAATTTTAACACCATTGCGCCATACTTCAATCAAACCATCAGCACCCTCAGAGTGAATGAAGTGGAATACAAATTCGTTCCACTGGTTTTTAGGTACTTTGGTAAAGGCAGAAATATCACCTGTAGTAGAGCTGAACAAGTCATACTTCTTAAGGTTTGAAGAACCTTTTTCAGGTGTAACTTCCAGGAACACTTTATCCTTCTCGGCTCTGATTGTAGTTTCATCGCTACCATCTTCATACCACTGGCTAAGGCAATCTCTTTCATTATCGGCCTCGAAACCTACTGATGGGAAATACACAGAGAATGAGTACCAGATATCTTTTGTAAATCTGGAATCTTCTGTGCCTTTGATGATAGTAACCTCTGAACGGATTTTATTGCTTGATCCTACTTTTGGCTGTCCTTTTCTAATCTCGAAACGGCTGGCTTTTGATCCGTCAAAAACAGGATTGGTAACAGTTGATAATGTCCAGTCTGTACCACAGTTCTCGATTGCGTGAGTTTTGTTTAAGCCTGAACCTGAAAGAGGGAAGAAAGCACTACCTTCAAAAGTTTCCTGATAGATCAGGTTTGCTGCTGTAGCGGCATTGATATTTTCTGCAGAAATTGGTGCGTTTGGAGCTATTTCATCTAGTTCTTTTTGCTCACAAGATACTAGTACTACGCCTACAAGTACAGGCGCAATTATGCTACGAAGTTTAAAATTCATTTTACTTTGGCTAAAAGTTGAAAATTCAAACCCTGATTGCACTTTTTAATCATAAACAGAATTAAATAGTGCTAGCAAGGGTAATAGTTTTAATTCTTACTAATTGATTTAAATGTTAATTTTTTAATTAATGTCACCCCTAAAAGTCTTATCATATACATCCTCCTCATTAAAGATCAAACATTCATTTCATATTAAAAGAAGACTTAACAGCAAAACGAACTATTGTATATTTTACCTTTAAGTCATTTGCAAATCTAACCGACTTTAAATCTGAAATAAAAACCGTTCGCCATTTTTACCTTAAAATTCATATAAAATAACAACAACTAATTTTTAAAGTTATATTTTTGAGTTGTTTTATAGATTAAAACACTATATATAGCGATTCTAATAAATATAAATAAATTGAACTTTACGCACATAAAATTAACAGCATATACAATTATAGTTTTTACAAGATGCTACAGTCAAACTATAATAAACTCCAGACAAGGGAACTTATTGTATTTATAACAATAAAAATAAAAGGGCTTTAAAATACATTACAAAGCTAATATCACCACTTAATTGTACATATCTATAAAAAGTATAAAACAAGAATTGAGCTTGAGTTAAGTGATTGGAAAGATTTTTAAAGCCGCAGAACCTTGTAAAACCAATGGCTGGGATAACAAAAAGAAAGCCAGTGGCCCGGCTAAGTATAAACTTTAACCGGGCCACTGGCTCACTTACCTAAAAGGCAATAAGCAGCTACTGCTCAAGCTCTTTAATTAATGCTCATGCACTACTTTGATGGTCTTGACATCATTTTTAGTTTGCAGGCTTACAAAATACATTCCTCTTGCCAGTTCCAAGCCACTTATTTCGATTGTATTTCGTTGTCCTGGCTCAGCTAAACCTTTTATAGGCTTCATTTTTTTGGCACCGTTGGCATCGTAAAGTATAAAGGTATATTCCCCTCCCTCAGGTACTACAAAGTTTATGTTTACTTTATCAGAAAATGGATTTGGATACGCCATTATATCCGCTTCCTCGGTAGCACAGGCAGGCACATATTTACCAAGTGCAAGATTATCTGTAGCAAATACGCCAACAGCATGTGTGGTACTGGAGGCAAGTATAACTATATCTGAACTGTGCGTTTGCTTCATGCTAGTTACATAGTTATAACTCCCTTTCATTAGCGTATCGGAATCGCAGAAAGCAATTTTCGAAACTGCCGACTCTTTAAAAACTATATCGCCACCTGTTTCTGAAGTTGTATATACTACCCGAAGTTTACCCATAGGCTCGTTCAGCAACACAACAGGCCGGGTGCCTTCATCTTCTGTAACAGTGTATATTTTATCCCAAACTCCGGATGGCCTTCTTACCAATAACCCAAGTTTAGGATAACCAGCTGTTTCATATTCGGTTTTAACGGCGCAGTATAAGGTTCCGTCCTGGGCAACTGTCATATTAATATGATCGTCAGCCATACCTTTTCCTATATTCACTGCCGATTTAGAAGCAGGCACTTCATCATCTGACCATATTAAAGGATTATCACCATCTTTATGTGTCTTAAATCCGAACCTGTCCGTGTTCTGGTTAGACCATAAAACGCCTATTTTGCCTTTCAACGCAACTATAGCACCTATATCATCTGTGTTGATGTCTGCTGCAACAGGTATGGGTTCGCTCCACACAGTATAAGGTTCGTCGCTCCAGCGCACGTTAATACTTTTGTTATTATCATAGGCTACCCACATGCGGCCTTTGCTGTCTACATCAAGCGTAGCCGTTTCCGCCTCCATACTTAGCTTAACCATAGATTTTACCTCACGCTCGGTCCAGAGTTTGTAAGTTTTAGATTCAGGCACATACTCCACCGATATAAGATGCGAGATTTCGCCACTAAATAGGAGAATATGGGTTACGTTCCCGACTACTTTACAATCGGCTTTGCCATATATGCTTTCAGAGATCTTCAGTACATCCACCCATTTATTGCCATCCAGGCGCCACACATGCGCACCGCTGCCATTTGTTAGCACCGTCCAGTATTTTCCATCGTGGTACCATACTTTGGATTGAGGTTTATCGGCTGTATTATTATGTACAGGCAGTGGTTCAAGTTCTTCAACTGAGGCGAAACCTGGCAATGCCTGAGCCTGAGATTTCGCTGTTAAGCATATAATATAGGCTACAAGAAGGGTAAGTCTTATAAGCATACAAAATCAAGGTTATTTTCAATTAAAGTATAAGAGCGAACAGAACTATACTACAGGGCAACAATACCTTCGATCGGGTAGAACCAAAAGCATTACCCTGTCAACATTGGCTGCGCAGGCAACCTGTGTCAATAAATTTTTGGCTTAATAAGATATAAGTAGGTATTGTAATAATAATATACAGATACTTATATGCTAAAACTTATATTTAGTTACATTAATTATACTATATTTTATATGAAGGGCTTTTAGAGCTATTGTAGCAGGATTTACGCAAGAACCTGCCCGCTATAAAAGCCAGACGGGGCAAAGCCTATTTAAAGCCTTTGCCCCGTCTGCTGTACTTTCAGTGTAATTAGTTTGGAGACACCAGTGGCGACTTTATTTTTCAAGCAGCACCCTCATAAATCTCACACCATCTCTGGTCTGCACCCTGATAATGTACATGCCTTTGTTCAGATTAGAGCCATCCAGTTCCAGCTCTTTCTGTTCGCCGGCAATGGCCTTACCTTGTTTTAGTACTCCTTTGGGTTTGCCGGTACCATCAAGCAGTGAGACCGAATACTCACCGCCTTCAGGCACCGAGAAATTTATAGTTGCCTTGCTACGGAACGGGTTAGGGTAAGCCGACACAGCCACTGAAGTAGCTCCTATTTCTGCTTCTGCTGCTATAACTGGTTCTGGTTCGGTAGCTGCTGCAGGTGCGTTTTCTGTTGCCAGCACACCAACTGCTTTAGATGATGTGGATGCCAGTATTACAACTTCGTTGTCATAGTTTTGCTTCATGCTGGTAGCAAAATTATAAGTACCACTTATAAGTGTGTGCTGCGCACCAAAAGCAATTTTAGATGTTAAAGATTGCTTGTAGAGGATATTGCCGCCACTCTCAGACGAAGTATAAACTACAGTTAATTTACCTAACGCTTCGTTCAGAATAACTATTGGTCTGGTACCAACACCCTGCGTTACCTCATACAAGTTATCCCATGAACCTGAAGGGCGACGGATGAGCAAAGCCAGTTTCGGATAGCCGGATGTTTCATACTCTGTTTTCACGGCGCAATACAGGGTGCCATCGCTGGCAACAGCCATATTCAAGTGGTCATCGGCCATACCTCTGTGTATGTCCAGCGCAGACTGGGAGGCAGGCACCTCATTGTCTGACCAGGCATCCGGGGCGCTACCATCTTCATGCGTTCTGAAGCCAAAACGATGAGCATTCTGATCTGACCACAACACGCCAATCTTTCCAGGCAATGCTATTATAGCCGAGATATCGTCGTTGGTAGCACCTGAAACAAGTTTTATCGGAGCGCTCCAGGAAGTATAAGGAGAGTCGCTCCACTTAACCTGCACATCTCCATTGCCATCATAGGCTACCCACATGCGGCCTTTGCTATCTACTTCCATAGTAGCTGTTTCTGCATCAGAATCTAAAGAGAGGCTTACCCTGGATGTTCTCTTAGACCAAAGCTTGTAGGTTTTTGATTCCGGCACATACTCCACCGAAGACAGATAAGAAGATGATCCTCTGAAAAGAAGAATGTGCACCACATTACCTACTACTTTACAATCTGCTTTGCTGTATGAGCTTGATGAAACCCTTACTATACTCTTCCAGGTTGTGCCATCCAGTCTGTAAACAAAGGCGCCATCGTCGTTAGTAAGTACAGTCCAGTGCTTGCCATCATGGAACCATACTTTAGACTGAGGCTTATCCTGCGTGTTGTTGTTTACAGCTAAAGCATCAAGGTTTGTAACTGAGGCAAAGGCTAATTCGCCGCCACCCTGAGTTGGTTTCTGTATAGTATAGGTTTGCCCGGCAGTGTAACCTGATGCAATGGCATTACCAGCCATATCGGCAATGCCCGTGCCACTACCCTTCAGATCCAGGCGAATGGCTCCCTCACCAGTAATAGAAGAAACAGTTACATCATAGGTATTGCCATTGGTGCCAACTGCCGCTACCGAAGATACTGTACCAGTTGCTGAGCCGCTAACGGTGGTAGCAACAAAATCAGCAGCGTCTACTCCGGTAACCCCCTCCGAAAAAGAGGCTCTGTATGTAACAGAAGTGCCACTGGTAGTCTCTGAAGATGGAGACTGCCGGTTTATACTTTGCACTGATGGCGCAGTTACGTCTGCAGGAGGAGGATTTGTTGTAGTTGAAATGCCGGTAAGCTCCAAGTCAAAACCTATATCCGAAGACGATCCACTTTCCTGGTGTATCTCAACAGCAAATACGTTGGTACCGCTCGTAAAATCTGAAGGGTCCAAAGTTTTAGACTTATCGCTGCTGTTAGATTTATTAGCAGTTGTATTATAACGCACATCTCCATCCGGCACGTTATTTCTGTAAACTTCTACTCCGTTCAGGAACACCACTATACCATCATCCTTTTTCATGTTGATAGTGAAAGAGCTGAAATTTGCGGGATTATCAATGGTAAATGATTTTCTGAAATAAGTTGTAATGTATTTGTTACTGGCATCCGGGCCGTAGCTTACAGTTGTGGTTACACCTGAGCCACCATAGCCAAACTTCCCGTTTCCGCTTTTCCATCCGCTATCATCAAAAGATACTGCCCGCCATGCAGTACCCTGGTCTGAGCCATTATCAAGATATTTCCAGTTTGAACCATAGGGTATAACACTGGTTTGAGCCATCGCATTAAAACATGCAAGAGCTATACAAATAAGTAGTAGCGTAGATTTCTTTAACATAACTAAGTTTTAAACGATTTTATCTTTTACACAACAGCGACCACATTGCTAGCCTGCATAGGAGCAGCAATGTCAACAAGTAGAAGCAAATAGATTTCAACTTTGCGCACCATTTTTAGGATGCAACAAATAGGTTTTTAAAATATTGTAGAGTAGTATATTAAAATAGATAAGAAAAGTTATACTTTAATAAATCGAATTTAGCCAATGGCAAATAATAGGAGGTGTATCGGTTATGATTGCTCGCCAACAGATAAAAAAGGATTTTTTCAACATGACTAGCTAAAATAATATTACTAAACCTAGAATTCAGGTATTCACCTTAACTGCCTCAGCTTAAACAGTATAGAAAAGCCATACCTCGTAGCCTGCCAGCTACAAAGTATGGCTTATACTTTAATCTAAACTTTATTTACTAGCCCAAGGGATCAAGATAAGGTTTGTAGTTTGCTAAAACCTTCCTCGCAGCGTAAGTATAAAGTTTCTGCCCGGCGCACTTATACCAGACGCAAAAACGCGGTAATATCTATCGGTAATGTTTTCCAGAGCTGCCTGTACCTGCAGATTCGGCGTGAAATGGTATGCAGTGCGCAGGTTAAAAGTATGCCAGGCAGGCATGCCGTTAGGTGTAGCATACTGCAGGTTGTCTTCGCCGTATGGATTATAGTCTGCTAAAGCTTTGCGGCCATTGTAAAGTACAAATAACTCGCCACGCAGTCGCTTCAGCTGCAGGTTTATACTTGTTTTGCCAAACACCGGCGGAATGTGATCCAGCGGAATATCTCCTTTATCTTCTTTAATGCGTCCGTAAGTATAATTCAGCGAAGAGCTTAGGCTAAGGTAACTTGAAATATCGGCCTGAAGGCTTGCGCTGTAGCCATACAGTGTGGCTTTGCCTGCATTTACGTTGGCTGTTACCTGGCTCAACTCTCCGCTATAAAGTATAGAATCCTGACCTGCCAGCAAGTATGGCTGCGTTGTAATGGCATTATGGTACCAGGTGCGGTAGCCCACAAGCTCCAGGTGCAGGCACTCTTTTATACTTTTAGAAGCAGTAAATTCCAGGTTATAAGTATACTCTGGCTTCAGATCCGGATTCGGCACGATCACATTTCCTGGTGTAGAGTCAAACACTTTGCTCAGGTCATCTACGTTTGGTGCCCGGAAACCTGTAGAACCAAGCACTGCAAAGCGCCAGCCATTGCCAGGCAACAACACAGCTCCCAGGTTACCTGAAATGGCATGGTTGCGCTGTTTTACCTCATCCCCCAGAAACGGAAAGAAAGTCTTATCATCGAACTGCGCATCCAGGCCAACATAAGTATAACGTATGCCTTCGTTCAACACCAGCCAGGGCTTAACATCGTAGGTGTGCGTGAAGTAGGCAGCTGCACTGTGCATACCGGAACCACCATCAGGGTAGCGAGTAGGTGTAGCAACCCGTTCTCCGGTTACTATATTTTCTTCATCAGCCTCAGAGTTAACTGCATTATAGTTTGCCTCCAGGCCATACTGCAGGCGGTGTGTGTTTATAGTTTTGGAGAAGTCGCCGTTGATGCTGTACACATGCACGTTCTCTGTTTTGTGTGCCAGCATATCTTTACCAAAGCGGCGATCGTGGCGGCTCTCCTGCAGCCATTGGTAAGCGGCAATCAGTTTAGCCTGATCGTAAAATTTATTCGCCTGCGTGTTGGTTAAAGTATAAGCCGCCAGTAATCTATCCTGCGGGCCATAATACCATTGCGCAAACTTCAGTTTACCATTTGGTATTTCAGAAAGGCGGTCGTAACGCGGAATGTCTGTGCTGGTGCTGTACTGCAGGTTAAGTCCATGGCTTAATGTGGCACTCGGCTTATAGAGGAATTTCTGAAGCACATCGTACTGGGTGTAGCCTGTTGGCCGCTGCACATTTGGGTTTGGGTTTAGCAGCATGGTATCGCGGTTGCCGATGCGGGCGGCGTAATAATCCCGGATGCCATGTTCGCCATAACTGTTACGGCGGTTATCGCCCTGCCGCAGGTTACCAAAATCAGATACAGTTATACTTGTAAGGCTGCCAAATTTGCTTCGGCCATAGCTTAGCTGTGCATGTACCGTTTTCTCGTCAGGGGCTGTGGCATAGCGTGTAAAAGCTGATCCGCTCCACAAAGGCTTCTCCCCTTCCTGGGCAAGTTGCGGTTGTATTGTCTGGAAGTGCATAACGCCTCCCAACGCATCGGAGCCATACACAACAGAACCAGGTCCAAAAATTATTTCAGCCCGGTCCAGCACACTATTATCCAGCGTAATGATGTTCTGCAAATGGCCCCCACGGTAAACAGCATTGTTCATCCTGACCCCATCCACCACCAACAAAACCTTGTTTGCTTCAAAACCACGAATGACAGGGCTGCCACCTCCCATCTGGCTTTTTTGCACGAGTACTTTTCCGCTCTGTTGCATTACTTCGGCCATGGTAGGCTGGCTCATAAACTGCAGCTCGCGGCGCTGCAGCACTTCGGCTTGCTGGGGCATTAACTTTTTCCTGGATGAGAATTTCCCTGCCGATACCACCACTTCATCAATATTCAGCCCACGTTGCGCCAGACTGATCTTGTAATTCTGTGCCTGCAGTTTTGCTACCGGAAAAACCAAAGGCTTATAGCCCAGCAGCATAAATTTTACTGAATCAGAAGCGGAGATAAGTGAGCTGATATCAGCCTGCCCTTTAGCATTTGTCTGTACAGCAGCGGCTCTGTTTGTAGCATTGATAACCACACCAGACAACGGCTGCAGAGTGGCCTGGTCGTGCACTGTAACAGTTTGAGCAAGGCTGCTGAAGCCCAGCAACGATAGGAACGTAAGCCCCAGTAAATTTTTCATGTAGAGGTAAGCTATACTTATTCTTGTTTAAGTTTTCTGATCTTTTTAGGATAAAACCACAGGAAAAAGCCAGTTACAGACAATACCAGCAATCCCAGCCCCAGCACATTCATCGTTACCAGCTTAAATCCGTCGCTGATAATGGAGCCATCGTGTATCTTCTCGATCCAGTCGGAATGGCGCTGCGCTACCGAAAGCACCTTGCCGGTGCTTCCGTCTAACTGTACTTCCCAGCTGCCTTCCAGGAACAGCACCTTTACCATGCCTTTCTCCGGACGGGCTTCTATTCTGTCTATAGGGTTATTTTTTATACTTACAGCGGAGTCCAGAGCTGCGTAGGCAGTGGTTGCCATAGTTGACAGCGGCACCCATAGTTGCAGATCAGATGTGGTGCCATCCTGTGTTGGAGGCTGCAGAAGATCTACATCCTTTTTCCAGCCCAGTGCAATGCCTGTAATACTGCTGATAAGTATAAAAACACCTAGCACTAACCCCATGTATTTGTGGTACACACGGAAGTTACGTAGCCTGTCAGTTATACTTCTGACCTTATTCTTAGCAGTAGAAACAGTTTTTTGCACGCACCTTTATATTATAGATGCTTAATATAATTAAAAACCCTTTATAAACAATGTGCACACATCAGTTTTAAAGTACAGTGTTCGAAAAATCAAGGCTAAATATATTGCGCCTACCTTGCAACCAATCGGTTACGAAAATACTCCTATCTATACAACCTCACCCTGAAGCCTATGCTACTGAACTTATACTTATTGGCGCTCCTGTTTATGCTACCAGGCTACCCTGTAAATAAAGCGCAGGAACCGGTATACTTCGGGCAGAAATTTATACTTGGACAATCGGAACAGGTAACTATAACTGATAGTGTCGCAACCGGAGAAACAATTATTTTATCGTGGCGAAGTATGACTGACAGCCGCTGCCCAAGCGATGTGAAATGTATTACGGCCGGCGAAGCTGTACTTAGCCTTCAGCTACTAAATGAACAGTTGCAAACTCTGCCTGTCAACCTAAAGCAACCAGGTACTTCTCCTGCTGTTGGTATAACAACAAGCAACACCATACAACTTGGTTCAGCAAAGTATAATATCAAACTTTTAAGGGTAAGTCCTTACCCAAGTTCTAATCGCAGCATGCAAATACCACAGGCAGAACTGATTTTAGAAAGAATTTAGCACCTGCCAATCAGCACGTTTGCTACAAATTGCAGCCAAAGTGTAAAATTTCTCAATTCAGCTTGCAACCTTTTTGCATGCCCATGTACTCTTACATAAAAGTGGCAGAATATGCACAACTACTTATACCCGTTAGTGATGGTATTGGCACTTGCGCAGTGCAACGACTTTAATCCGAAGCCGCGGCCTACGCAGTTCGATAAATCGTTCACGCTTGAGAACGGCAGCCAGGTAACGCTGAAAGATGAGGAGACTTCTGAACAGCTGACGGTAAAAGTAGACCAGGTTTATGACTCCCGCTGCCCTACAGGCGCCATGTGTGTAACAATGGGCAATGCTACAGTTATACTTAGTATCAGCAATGAGCAGGAGCGCAAAGAAAATATAAATCTGTGCATTGGCGCCTGCCATCCTGAGCCTGTACGCAGCAAGCATACTTTGCCAGTGCAGCTAGGTAGCAGTAAGTATAATATTACACTGAAAGATGTGAAGCCATATCCGGGCCTTGAAGACAAAAGCACAGCAAAGACTGTGGAAATGATAGTATCCCGCTCCGATTAATTTTAAGTTAAACATGCAAAAAAGCCCCACCATTTTGGCGGGGCTTTTTTACGTATTATACTTTTTAAAACTGTTACAGTGAGCCCGCGTTTGGAGCAGCAGCTGGTTTCTTCACAGAAACAGCATCAACGCCTTTATCTTTCACCAGTTTATTCAGCGCCGGAACATCCTGCGCCTGCACTTGCTTAAACAGGTTCAGTTGCTCGTCTATCTGTGCAGTAATTTCCTTCTTGAAAGCATAAGCCTGTTCTGTTGGTCTGAAATCACCAGTGCTTACCTGCCCTACCAGGTTTGCCAATTTGTTGTTCAGGCGGATAGGGTAGTTAAGCGGATCCTGACCACTACGGTTTTTGGTCTGGTACAACGCCTCCTCTATCTTTGTGATCTTTTTATCTATAGCAGTTGCAGCATCCACTACATCTTTATAGTTATCCTGTCCTTTCAGGTTGCCCTTCAATGTGTTCAACTGAGCACGCATACTTCTGATATCTTTTATGGCATCATGCGTTTCAGTTAATTTATCTCGCACTTCTGTCAGGAATGTAAACTGAGCCTGCAGATCTTCTGGTGTGGCTTTGGTACGTGGGTCTTTAAGTATAGCAAACTCTGTTTCCTGGCTTTCTTTGCCTACTGTCAGCTTCGCTTTATACTTGCCAGGTATAGCCTTTGGCCCTTGTGTGCCGCCTCCCCAAAGTATCATACCATCAAATTTACTGGCTTCAGGGTAGCGCATATCCCACACAAATCGGTTAAGCCCTTCTTTCACTTCCAGCTTATCTTTCTTCTCTTTCGCATTGGTAGCAAAGCTGCGGATGAGCTTGTTGTTCTGGTCCAGTATTTCCAGTTTGGCTACTGTGGCAGAGTCAGGTTTTTGCTGCATATAATAGTGCACCAGCACACCTCCCGGATGGTTCTCTCCGGCTGTTTTAGATGGTCCTCTGCCGCCGCCATCCATCTTGTAGCTATCCAGCGGCTTGTACAGGTGGAACTTAGCTGAAGCTGTGTTTTTGTTTAGCTGGTGCAGCGGCGTGATATCATCTATCAACCAGAATCCGCGGCCTTGTGTGGAGGCAATCAGGTTATCGTTTTTGATGGTAAGATCGGTAATAGAAACGATTGGCAGGTTCATCTGGAATGGCTGCCATTTATCGCCATCGTCAAAAGAAACATACATGCCATACTCCGTACCTGCATACAATAAACCTGGTCGCTTTTTATCGGCACGCACTACTCGGGTAAAATGATTTTCCGGAATGCCATCGGTTATCTTTGTCCAGGTTTTACCATAGTCGGTTGTCTTGTACAGGTATGGCCTGAAGTCGCCAGATTTATACATAGTTGCTGCCACGTAAGCCCCGCCTTTTATAGTTGGGTGCGCATCTATGCTGTTGATCATGATCCACTCCGGCATCTTCTTCGGCGTTACGTTTGTCCAGTTCTTTCCGCCGTCGTGGGTAACGTGGATCAAACCGTCATCTGAACCTGTCCAGATTACGCCCGGCTCAATAGCAGACTCGTTAATGGCGAAGATGGTACCGTAGTACTCCACGCTGGTGTTATCTTTTGTGATAGGTCCGCCGGATGGGCCAAGCTTTGTAGAGTCGTTGCGTGTCAGGTCTGGGCTTATAGTTTCCCAGCTCTGGCCTTCGTTGTAAGTAACATGCACGTGGTTAGATGTGGTGTAAAGCTTCTTCGGGTCGTTCGGCGAAAACAGGATCGGGAAGTTCCACTGGAATCTATACTTCATACCTTCGGCACCGTGCCCCATCGGGTTATCAGGCCACACGTTTATCACGCGCTCCTGTCCGTTATCATGGTCTACTCTGGATAAGAAGCCGCCATAGTTACCGCCATACACAATTTCAGGGTTGTTTGGATCTACAGCTAAATGCGCACTTTCTGCTCCTGCCGTTTCTTCCCAATCGTTATCAGTTATACTTCCGCCGGTAGAGCGATGCAGAATACGAATGGTAGAGTTATCCTGCTGGGCACCGTAGATGCGGTACGGGAAGTGGTTGTCTGTAACTACGCGGTAGAACTGCCCGGTTGGCTGATTATCCATCGTGCTCCAGTTCATGCCGCCATCGGTTGTCACCTGTGCACCACCATCGTTGGCAATGATCATGCGCGACGGGTTTTCAGGTGCTATCCAAAGGTCGTGGTTGTCGCTGTGCTGTGCATAAGAAGTAGTAAAGGTTTTACCGCCATCTTTGCTGCGGTGGTAGGCTACGTTCATCACATAAACCACGTCTTCATCTTTCGGGTCGGCGTAAACGCGGGTATAGTACCAGGCACGCTGGCGCAGGTTGCGGTCGTCGTTTACACGCTGCCAGTTTAGGCCACCGTTGTCTGAGCGGAAAAGGCCACCTTCTTCAGCCTCTACCATAGCAAAAACTCTATCAGATTTTACGGGCGAAACAGCTATACCTATAATACCCAATGTACCTTTTGGCAGACCATCGTTCTTAGATATGTCTTTCCAGGTTTCGCCACCATCGGTACTTTTCCAGATACCTGAGCCCGGCCCTCCCGAAGACAAACTATAAGGTGTGCGGCGCACATTCCAGGTAGAGGCATAAAGTATACGCGGGTTAGATGGGTCGAAGCTCAGATCAACAGATCCTGCATCCTTGTTAGCGAACAAAGTCTTCTTCCAGGTTTTGCCGCCATCTATACTTTTATACACGCCCCGCTCCTCGCTTGACTTGTAGAGGTCGCCCATTACAGCTACATATACAATATCCGGGTTCTGAGGGTGAATACGAATGCGACCAATGTGCTTCGAGTCCTTCAGCCCGATGTGCTGCCAGGTTTTACCGGCATCCACCGATTTCCACATACCAAAACCCGATGACACGTTGCCACGCACCGTTTTTTCGCCTTCGCCAACATAGATCACATTAGGGTCAGATTCGCTAACGGCAACTGCACCGATAGAGCCACCAAAGAAGCAATCCGAAATGTTCTCCCAGGTAGAACCTCCGTCGGTAGTGCGCCAAACACCGCCTCCCACTGAGCCAAAATAATACAGGTTTGGTTTGCCTGGAACTCCTGTTACCGTAGCCGAGCGCCCGCCACGGTAAGGGCCAATAGAGCGCCAGGTAAGGCCGTTGTAGAGTTTAGGGTCTACGGCGTGTGTGCTGCCTTTTTGTTTTTTTGTTGCCTTCGCTTTCTGAGCCATAGCCTCAGGCGAGGCAAAGGTTAAAGCTAAAAGCAAACAGGCCGCACTTCCTGTTCTGCGTAAAGCAATTTTCATGTAAGTAAATGTTTAAGGTGAGATTTGTAGGTTAATGCGGTATTGATTTATAAAACTTTAACATGAAAAGCAAGAGGAAAGCAACTGTTTGTCCTACCACATTCACAGTATACTTTCATCTCAAAGCAGCTTATAGTTAAGTCTCCTGCTCTCAAAAACAAAATCTCAACACTTTCCAGAAATTATTCATATCATTAAAATACAATTATAGCATTTATATTTCATTGTTTGAACACTATCAACAACATCTAATTTCATCTCCCTACCCAACACTTACAATGCAATTTAGAACCTAAGTATAATATAAAATTAAAATTATTATATTTTCAAAATACTGATATTCATCTACTCAAACTCAGGCTATAGTTTTAAGCCAAAAACCACCCCTACTAGTGTTTAAACACATTTTACACCACTGTTTCAGGCATGCAACCTACTTATTACCAATTAAGTAAAAATGCATCTATTACTATATTTTATGTGTCAGCAGATCAACTATAAGTTCATAATCTGAGGCAATAAAAATAGTTTATGAAGCTATAACTTCACCTTTTAACCATTTAGCATCACCCTTAATTATTTACAATTGCATATGTAACACTTTTACATCTCACTTTATGAAAAGAATTCTAGTCATTATTACAGCTATCTGGCTATATGCTGGTAACTTACTTGCCCAAGGCATTATTGACCGTGACCTGCTACAGGCGCTCCAAACCAGTCTGACGCCTGTTGAAGTAGTAGTAACCTTTCATGGTGATGGAGCTCCGACTCAATCACAACTTAGCATCCTGAACAAACTTGGCATTACAAAAGGCATCACGTTTAAAGCGCTGCCTATTGCTGGTGTACTGGCAACTGCTGCTCAGGTAGAAGCACTGGCTGCTAACCCAGCTGTAAAATCGGTTTACCTGAACAAGAAACTGACTTACTTTAACTACAACGGAACGCACCTTACAGGTGTGCAGCGCCTCAGGAAGGACAAGGAAATGACATCCAGAAATAAGGGCTTGCCTGTATCTGGTAAAGGTGTTACCGTTATGATAAATGATAGTGGTGTAGATGGCACACATGAAGACATAAAACTAGGTTCGCACCTGGTTCAGAATGTGATGGCATCTTTAAACCTACATGCTGTGGATGCCATGCTGCCTATCACTTACCTGGAAAACGTACCTAACTCAGATACCAACTCTGGCCACGGCACCCACTGCGCAGGCTCTGTAGGTGGTAATGGCGCCATGTCTGGTGGTATGTATGAAGGTGTTGCTCCAGGAGCAAACCTGCTAGGTTATGGCTCAGGTGCTGCCCTTTTTGTACTGGATGGTATCGGCGGTTTTGATTATGCACTTACACACCAGGCACAGTACGGCATCCGGGTTATATCTAACTCATGGGGCAGCTCCGGAGATTTTGATCCGAGTCACCCGATAAATCTGGCCTCTAAAAAAGCTTATGATCGTGGCATGGTAGTTTTATTTGCTGCCGGTAACGAAGGCCCTGGCTCAGATACACATAACCCTTATGCCATTGCACCATGGGTAATATCTGTTGGGGCTGGCGATAAGTATGGCCAATTAGCTGACTTCTCATCAAGAGGTGTGAAAGGTGAAAAAGGCACATTTACGCTGGATGGCGAAAGCTGGATATTCGAAAACAGACCTACACTTGTAGCTCCGGGTGTAGATATAATTTCTACAAGAGTTCTGGCGCCTGTGTCATCATTATCTGCACAACAGGATGTAGAGAACCTTGATCCGGCACATGTACCGTTTTACACACATATGAGCGGTACTTCTATGGCTACTCCGCACACAGCGGGTATAGTTGCACTTATGCTGGAAGCAAACCCTTCGCTTTCACCGGCACAGGTTAAAGATATCCTGCAAAAGACAGCTACTAACATGCCAAACCGTGAATCGTGGGAAGTTGGTGCTGGTTATGTAAATGCTTATGCTGCCGTTGATCATGTTTTCAGAAACACTGCTTTTGGTGGTAGCCTGAACATGACACGCCGCTTTAACAGCAGCATCAACAAATCAGCCGAAACTGAAGCATTCACAATTGATTACAACCCGCTGCTTACAGCCACTAACCAAAAAACTTTTGCAGTAGCAGAAGGTACAACTGGCATTGAAGCTAAAATAATAGCAGGCGGCTTAGCGAGCACAACTGGCAACCCGGTTAACTTGATTTTGGTAGCACCTGATGGCACAGAGTACAGGGCAGGTATACCTGTAGCATTCGCCCTGTACATGGATCGTAGTGTAGCCGTAGCTGCTCCTATGCCTGGCTCCTGGACTATAAAAATTGAAGGTTTACAAGGAATTGCGCTACCAGAAAAGATATCCGGAAACCTTACCACCATGCGCCTTACCGGAACTACAGGCCTTAATGATGTTGTAGGCCACCCTGCAGAAGCATCAATTAAAATGGCAATAAGTGCACGTTTGATGGACGGACTTAGCACAGGTTTCAAACCAAATGATCTGCTGAAAAGAATCCAGCTTGCTGATTACCTGTTAATGGGTCAGGCAGTGCGCCAGTATATGCCAACAACTGGCGCTGTATCATTCACTGATGTAACTGGTACTGACATACTTTTCGCAGAATCAGTAACAGCTAAAGGTGCTGCTCTTAAAGACAGACTGCATGAGTTCAATGGCGTAATGACAGCGTCAGGTGGCAAGTTCAATCCTTCTGGATATGTAAACCGTGCAAGCCTTGCTTACTCGCTAGTACAAAGCCTGGGGCTACAGCAATATGCTTTAGAACGTAACGGCAAACCGGTAACTGTAAAAGTAGATGGTAAAGATGTTGACGTAAAAGATGCTAAAGACATACCTGCCGGCTTAGAAGGCTATGTGAGTATAGCATTGGAAATGGGCCTAATTAATGCTTATTATACTGTAAAGCAAGGTCCGCTTGATCTTTTCCCGACTTTGGAGGCGACCTTTAAACCATTGCAAAATATAACACGCGCTGAATTTGCCGTTATAGTTACCCGTACACATACCAGCTGGAGCTCTAATGCGCAACCGGTTGCAACAACTTCTTCCACTTCTAATTTAACTGCTGCTACAACCTGGGCGAAAGATTATTCTTATCCGAATCCTTTCTCAGAATCAACTACTATCAATTACTCGGTAGAAAAAGATGGTTTCGTGAATATCGAGGTGTATGATGTTGTAGGCAACAAGATCAGAACCTTAGTATCAGAGCAGAAGCAAGCAGGTAATTACAATGTTAAATTTGATGGCAGCTCGTTGCCAGGCGGCACATACATTTATCATATTAATGCGGGCGGAAGAACCACATCAAATAAAATGGTGATAACCCGCTAAGTATAACTTTAGTCATTTTTAAAAGCCCTCCTTATCAGGAGGGCTTTTTGTTTATACTTACAGAGCCATAACAAAGCATATATGATATTTTGAATATTTATTTCACAGACTTAAATTGGTGTTTCTTTTACTTTAACCTCTACATGAAGCACATTTATACCTATTATTCGCTAAGATATTCGTTTCTCTTTCTGCTTATACTATTATTATTTGCACAATGTGCTACTCCTAGACTTTCTATGCAGGATGGCAAGCAGGTAGAGCAACTTGGCGTATGTCTATACTTTGCCCCAGACGTACCAGAGGATTTTCAGGCAAATTTCGAAGAAGCTTTGGATAGTTATATGGCACGTCATAATGCGGCTCCACATGCTTTTAAGCTAACTCAATGTCAGGATTCTAGCTCTCTAATGATTCGGGTGGATGGAGTAAGTTATACAAACACTAACCAAAGGGCTGCAGGTGTAGCGCTTAGTACAGTAGGTTTGTTGGCTGTACCTTATATAATGGTTTCATCCGGTATGCCGTTTTATGCCTTCTTCTATTACTTCCCCAGGAACCAGACAGCAGCAACTGTAGCTTACACCAAAGATCTGGCACACCCCAGTATTGGTCCGTTGCAGCGAGTATACAGTACTGGTGGTATGTTTGGTAACGATGAAAAACAGCGGCTACGCCACAAGCAAAAGTTTGATAAGCACCTGAACTACCTGTTTACCGAACTGGAAAATTCTTACCGAACATCCAGCAAAAGGCGTCCTAAAGCTAAACAACTGGCACAGGCTTCTTTATAATTTATTTAGCAACCGCTCTTTCAGCACCTCTTGCCTCAAAAGTATAAATTGAGCGCGGAGGTGCTGTTTGCTTTAGTGTAGACATGTACTATTTATACTTCTGCGGCAGCATTTCAGCTATACGTGGAATTTTTGTCGTATCCGGTAGGTATAACTTTCAGGAGTTGCGCCAAAAAGTAAATGCCAGGCATCATCAATGACATTATGGCATACAAAATGCATCAAAATATGCTTGGCACATGGCTTGTTATACTGGTATCAACAGTAAAGAATTACGGTTAGAATTTATATAATAAAACTATAGAATGGGAAAGATAATAGGTATTGACTTGGGTACAACCAACTCGTGCGTTGCCGTAATGGAAGGTAACGAACCTGTGGTTATACCAAACAGCGAGGGCCGCAGAACAACGCCGTCTATTGTTGCATTTCTTGACAATGGCAACGGTGAGCGCAAAGTAGGTGATCCTGCCAAGCGTCAGGCGATCACAAACCCACACAACACAATTGCTTCTATTAAGCGCTTCATGGGCCACAGCTACAACGAAGTAAGCGAAGAGTCGAAGCAGGTATCTTACAAAGTAGTGCAGGGTGGTAACAACACAGTGCGTGTTGAGATCGGCGACAGACAGTATACTCCACAGGAAATCTCTGCAATGATCCTTCAGAAAATGAAGGCTACTGCCGAAGATTACCTGGGAACAACAGTGACTGAAGCGGTTATTACTGTACCAGCTTACTTTAACGATGCACAACGCCAGGCTACAAAAGAAGCCGGTCAGATTGCAGGTCTTGAAGTAAAACGTATCATCAACGAGCCAACAGCAGCAGCGCTTGCTTATGGTTTGGACAAGAAGCACAAAGATCAGAAGATCGCGGTATTCGACTTAGGTGGCGGTACTTTCGATATTTCTATACTTGAACTTGGTGATGGCGTGTTCGAAGTACTATCAACTAACGGTGACACACACCTTGGTGGTGACGACTTTGACCAGGTAATCATTAACTGGCTGGCTCAGGAGTTCATCAATGATGAGAACATTGACCTGCGCAAAGACCCTATGGCACTTCAGCGTTTGAAAGAAGCTGCTGAAAAGGCAAAGATCGAGCTTTCTTCTTCAAACGAAACTGAGATCAACCTGCCATACATTATGCCGGTAAACGGTATTCCGAAGCACTTAGTACGCAAACTGACACGCGCTAAGTTCGAGCAGCTTTCAGACGACCTGATCCGTCGTTCTATGGAGCCATGCCGCAAAGCGCTTCAGGATGCAGGCCTTTCTACTTCTGACATCGACGAGGTGATTCTGGTAGGTGGTTCTACTCGTATCCCTAAAGTTCAGGAAGAAGTTGAGAAGTTCTTCGGCAAGAAGCCTTCTAAAGGTGTAAACCCTGATGAGGTTGTAGCAATTGGTGCTGCTATCCAGGGTGGTGTGTTAACAGGTGAAGTAAAAGACGTGCTTCTTCTGGACGTAACGCCGCTTTCACTGGGTATCGAAACGATGGGTGGTGTGATGACCAAACTGATCGAGTCTAACACAACGATTCCGACTAAGAAGTCTGAGACATTCTCTACTGCTTCTGATAACCAGCCGTCTGTAGAGATCCACGTACTGCAGGGTGAGCGTCCAATGGCCCGCGACAACCGAACAATTGGTAGATTCCACCTGGATGGTATTCCACCAGCACCACGTGGTGTTCCTCAGATCGAAGTTATTTTTGACATCGATGCCAACGGTATCCTGCACGTAACTGCTAAAGATAAAGCTACTGGAAAAGAGCAGAAGATCCGCATCGAGGCTTCTTCTGGCCTGACAGAGCAGGAAATCGAGCGTATGCGTAAGGAAGCCGAAGCCAACGCCGAAGCTGATAAGCGTGCGAAGGAAGAGATTGAGAAGCTGAACACAGCTGACTCTATGATCTTCCAGACCGAGAAGCAGCTGAAAGAGTATGGCGACAAGCTTTCTGCAGGTAACAAGTCGAACATCGAAAATGCACTTGGCGAGTTGAAAACAGCGCACGGTGCAAAAGACATCGCTGGTATCGACAGAGCTATCGAGAACCTGAACAACGCATGGCAAGCTGCCTCTCAGGAGATGTATGCGGCACAGGGCGCTCCTGGTGCTGAAGGTGGAAACGGCCAGGCTGGTGGTCCGCAGGGTGGCCCACAAGGCGCAACTGCTGACGGCGGTGTAACCGATGTGGACTACGAAGAAGTAGACGGCAATAAATAAGCATAACTCAAATTCTAGTAATATGAAAATCCCCCGCTGGTTTCAGCGGGGGATTTTTGTTTGTATGCTATTCGTCTCATTCATTAAACCCACTACAGTTGACGTACCACTGCAATAATTAAAAAAAATTATAATATTAGTTATATTTTCTAAACATCTTACGTACTATAATCATCTTTACCGCATTACTTCAAATAGCCAAAGATGATTAACAGTAAACCTTGGGAGTGGGAGATTAATAATAAAACAAGCTACGTTGGCACCCCTATCGCAGAACTTTGGTCTTTCAGACACCTGCTTGCCAGCTTTGTCAGGAGAGACTTTCTGGTTAATTACCAGCAAACCATACTTGGCCCTGTCTGGATGTTTCTGCAACCTATGCTTACATTATTAACTTACGTCTTAATTTTTGGCCGCTTAGTAGGCTTATCGACAGGCACGCTTCCGCCAGTACTGTTTTATTTCTCCGGCATCATACTCTGGAACTTCTTTAGTGATAGTTTAACAGGTACATCTAACACCTTTCGTGATCATGCCCATATTTTCAGCAAAGTATACTTTCCAAGGCTTATTGTGCCTTTAGCAACTATATGTACTCATCTCATTCGCTTTAGTATCCAGCTTTTTCTATTTCTGTTAATAGTAGGCTACTTTATCTTTTTTAAAGGTTTTGAACCAACCTCCAGCAGCTGGTTTATTATGTTTCCTGTTGCAGTAGTATCAGTTGGGGCGATGAGCCTAGGGCTAGGACTAATTCTTTCGACCATTACTGCCAAATACCGGGATATGGCTGCCTTAGTCAATCTAGGGATTAGACTTATGATGTTCGCCACTCCTGTAATTTACCCTGTAACTTCTCTACCGCAAAGCGTTCATTGGATTATACAATTAAACCCATTAACGCCATTATTTGAATTTTTCCGCTTCAGCCTGCTTGGCGAAGGAGTGGTAAACGCTAATCATTTAACCTATAGCTTGGTATTTTCTTTAGCAATGTTAACTATGGCATTACTACAATTCAATAAAAAAGCAGACACCCTTATAGATGTAGTTTAAAACCATGGCAGAGGTAATAATTGACATACAAAACCTGTCTAAAAAGTATCGGTTAGGTACGATTGGCACCGGGTCTTTCAGGCAGGACCTACAGCACTGGTTTACTACCAAGGTTCTTGGAAAGCATGATCCTTTCTTTCAGGCTGGCAATGCAAAAGGAAATACAGGTGAAGCGTTCTGGGCATTGCAGGATGTGAGCTTTGACGTGAAAAAAGGCGAGGCTTTAGGTATAATAGGCAACAATGGCTCAGGAAAATCTACACTGCTAAAAATCATTTCCAGGATTATCAGGCCAACACAAGGAACTGTAAGAGGCAACGGCAAAGTAAGCAGCTTATTAGAAGTTGGCACCGGATTTAATAACGAATTGACTGGACGTGAAAACATATATTTAAGCGGCTATCTCCTCGGCATGTCACGGGATGAAATAAAGAGAAAGTTTGATGAAATAGTAGATTTCTCCGGCATCGAAAGATTCCTAGACACCCCGGTAAAGCGTTATTCCTCCGGCATGTATGTTCGGTTAGCATTCGCAGTGGCTGCACATTTAGAGCCCGATATACTTATTGTAGATGAAGTACTGGCCGTAGGCGACACTGATTTCCAAAAAAAGTGCCTCGGAAAGATGCGTGAAATCTCACAGGCAGATGGCAGAACTATACTCTTTGTAAGCCATAGTATGCAGGCCGTAACAAGTCTTTGCGAAACAGTTCTTTGGCTGCAGAACGGGAAAGTGCAGCAGTGGGGCAATGCCTCAGACATAGTTAATTCTTATGTGTCAACCATACAGAAACATCGCCTTAAACAGGAATGGGATGACCCGGAAACAGCACCAGGAAACGATTATGTGCGAATAAAAAGTGTAGAACTAGTTCCTCATCTAAATAATCCTAATGATGCAATAGACATCCGTACAGCGCTTACAATTAAATTTCAGTTCTGGAGCACGCAGGACAATTTAAACCTTAGTACCAGAATTTCGCTATTTTCCTATAGCGGAGAATGCATCTTCAATGTGCTTTCCTCTTCTACCAACTGTTTTAAATCAAGCATCTTAGAAGGAGAATGCACTATTCCCGGAGACTTCCTGAATGATGGCTCCTATTATATCTCCTTAAATATTTTGAAGAATACTGCTATCCATCTTTTCGATTTTGATGAGTGTCTCTCTTTTGACATGGAGGATAACAGGAGTGGCTTACAGTGGTTTGGTAAATGGACCGGAGCGGTTAGACCACAATTCCCTGTTTACCTTGAGCAAACTGAAACGGTACCAGGTTAGGAATAGCTGAAGCACCTTCATGTGATTATAGTTATCACTTTTACTTTCAATTAATTATGGCAACTGCAGTACTTGATCTGGAGCTTACAGATCTACCAAATGAAGTTACAGTTTCAAAACATTACTCTAAGGCTTTAGCCCTACTCAGGTACAAAAGAAAACCTATTGGAAAAGTAATATTAGCTGTTAATAATGGTGAGGTTAATGTCTCAGAAAACATAAATAAAGTCATACAAGCTGCAGGTCCTTTATTATGGAGGAGTAAAGTGTATGAGTTATTAAATTGGGATGAACGACATGTACCATACCACATTACTCCTACTGCAACAGTAGCGGTCTGTACCCGAGACAGATCAGAAGATCTAAAAAGATGTCTCGAAGCATTGATGCGGCTACCAGACAGAGGGCAAGAATATTTGATCATTGATAATTGTCCCTCGTCAGATGCCACCTATAAGCTAGTAGCATCATACCCTCGTGTGCGCTATATCCGCGAAGACAGGCCTGGGCTAAATATAGCCAGAAACAGAGCCATAAAAGAGGCAGTAAATGAAATTGTTTGCTTCACTGATGATGATGCCACACCTGATACAGGATGGCTTGATGCTATGTTAAAAAACTTTGGTAACTCATTGGTACAATGTGTTACAGGACTAACAATGCCATTAGAATTAGAGACGGAGGCACAAGAAATGTTTGAGTATTATACTCCCTTTGGTAGAGGATTTTTCAGGAAAACACATACAAATAGTAGCTTAAATCCTTTATCAACTGGCCGGATAGGCGCAGGTGCGAATATGGCTATTCGGAAGAGCGTTTGTAATGAAATTGGGTATTTTGATGAAGCCTTAGACGCAGGAACTCCAACTAAATCAGGTGGGGATCATGACATATTTACCAGAATATTAGTTGCAGGTTATCAAATAGTTTACGACCCTGAGGCACTCAGTTGGCACCGCCATCGACGAACTTGGGAAGAACTTTGTGAAACATTATACGGCTATGGTGTGGGGGTTTACTCATTGTTAACCCGACATTTACTATTGAACGGTGAGTGGGGCGTTTTTAAGATTGGCTATGGTTGGTTCAAACAAAGTCAATTACCGAATCTTATAAAGTCTATCAGAAAAAGACCCGGCAGCATACCAAAAGATTTAATATTTGCTGAATTGAAAGGTTGTTTAGTTGGCCCTTGGGCTTATTTATCGTCCCGAAATAGATGATCCATTTCCAAATTATCTCATAATACAGACTATGCCAACAGTTAGTGTAATTATACCTACTCATAATCGCAAGGATGCACTTCTGCGTAATCTTAATGCTCTCCAAACTCAAAGTTTTCCATTACAAGATTTCGAAGTAATTGTTGTTGCCGATGGTTGTTCAGATGGAACTTTCGAGGAGCTTAAAACTTACAAAGCTCCATTTTTATTGAAAGTTATTCAGCAATCAGGAAAGGGAGCAGCTTCAGCCAGAAATTATGGAGCAGAAAATGCAAATGGCGAGCTTCTAATTTTCATAGATGATGATATTGAGGCATCTCCACAGTTGGTTGAAGCCCACGTTACTGCTCACTCATATGAATCAAATAGAGTAGCAATTGGTTATCTTCCACCAATTTTAAATTCCCAAAAGGGTTTTTTTCGCATGAAGCTAAGAGAGTGGTGGGAGAATATGTTTTATACCATGAACCAGCAGGGGCATCGCTTTAATTTCAGGAATCTTCTCAGCGGCAACTTTTCTCTTTCATCAAATCTCTTTAATCAAGTAGGAGGATTTAATGTAGATTTTAAGTGTCAGGAGGATTATGAACTTGGTTTAAGATTAATCAAAGCTGGAGCAAGTTTTATTTATGTTCCCCAAGCACAAGGATTTCATCATGAGATAACAGATCTAAAACGTTCGCTTCAGAGGAAATATCAGGAAGGTAAGGCTGCTGTTCAATTTATTGATACTTATCCTGAAGTAATTTATATGCTCCCGATTGTAAAAAATTTAAAGGGGAAATCACAATTTAATAAAGGACTAATTTACTACGCATTTAATTGGCCTATTGTATCTGGCTTTTTAGCAGTAAACCTAAGGTATTCTTTGATCATGCTAGAATGGTTAAAAATGCGACGACGCTGGCAACAAGTTTTAGATAAACTATTAGCTTATTGGTATTTGCGTGGAATAGCAGATACTGTTGGCAGCAGTAAAGAGTTGATAACAAAATTAAACAAAAAGCCTTCATACCTAGAAAAGCCAAAGTCACTACTTGAATTCGATATCATAGAGGGGGTTGAAGCTGCAGAACAGAAGCTCGATAACCTTCAACCAGATAGCATTCGATGCTACTATAATAAACAACCAATCGGGTATTTAGCACCTAAACATGGCTTTGAGCATCTTAAGGGCAGACATTTAAGGGCTATTCTTGCAAATGAATTCGCTGATACTTTAATGTGGGCTATTGTGATGAACAGCGGAAATAATCAATATTTTTCTCCGGTACTCGATAAGCACTTGGATAAGGAAGAAGTTATTGAAGTATAATAGCATCATTTCTTCAAAACGAGATTAGCCTCTTTTATATCAGCTATCACAAATACAGCTATGGCAGCTCCTTCAACAAATGTATCAATCATACTAGCGGTTCAAAATGAGACAATCTTGTTAACTCAAACACTTTGCTCCTTGTTAGCGCTTACATCAAATACTTGGGAAGCAATTGTAATTGATGATGGCTCAACCGATGACATAGAGTCAGTTGTTAAACATTACACTCAGCAGACCCACAGAATTAAATATTTAAAACAATCTCAGCAAGGATTAGATATTGCAAAAATCACAGGTATTAAAAAGGCAAAGTATGAATTTGTTCTGCTTATGAGTGCAGGAGATTGGTTGCATGAGCAACAACTCGCTAGCCTTAAAGGTGTATTTCCAATATCATACTACCAACTTCTGTACAACATTGTAAATGATAAAGAAGCTCTTCTTACTCTGATTTGCAAATACAGTGTTGATGCTTTACTCCCTAAACAAACAAGAATTATACTTGCCAGAGCTGCCTTACAAAATTCTGTAATTAATTTTCCTGTTTGTATCGGCCCATTTTATGCTCAGGAATTAGAGATAACAGAAACTATACCTGATATTTTTCCTCCGTACCCAGCAGAGCGACTATTTTTAGTCGTGAAAATGGAAGGAGTAAAGCTCGGAGAAATAGAATTGCCTGTTTGCGACGGTATGGTAACAGGTTGGGTGTTGAAAGATACTATTGCAAGTCAGTTTGCCTGGCAGATACTTGGGAAATTCTTTGAGCATAATTTATACCAACTTGAACCAAATATCACTCATGAAGACATTGCGAGAATACATGACCAAGATGGCTGGGAAAAGTTTCTGCAACAAATTTGGGGGAAACCGGATCTTAAAAACGAGCAATTCTATGGTTTCGATTACCAGGACAGTACAAATACAAAAGAGCTATTTTGTACAACATTCCCAACTATAGAAGTATCAGAGGATCTTCCTACAATTTATACAGAGACTCCTGAAATTGATATAGCCTTTACTGTGGGTGGTAAATTTTCAGGAATAACACGATTATCTGTACATGATGGCAAAATTACTCCTCAAGCTTTAATAGCAGCGATAACCACTGCAGGCAACTTTGAACTATGTAGGGCTTGTGTAAGAGAATCTCTTATAGGCAGATCACTTTCTCATCCGATATCACTACGTGAGCGTCTGAGGCAAGCATCTCTTAATCATGGTAACAAAGAAATTTCTACAACTAATGCTACTACTCATACTGTTATACTTGGGCGTAGAGCCGAAAATCTTATCGGATTAAGTTCATCGAGGCGGGCGGCCTTACCCTTTGCAGCATTCAAAGAATTAGTAAATATGGCTGAAACGGCACATGAACCTATATTTCATGTGCCTCAATCTGAAGTACAAGCAGGCAAAATATATTATGCTCCAGAAATTTTTGATAATAATCAACATCAGCCAGGTGCTTTAGAAATAAATCATAGTCATAAAAAAGTAACATCAATTTTCGGACGCCGACATTTTGAAGCACTTTTTTCCAGAAAGCCTGATCCATGGAAATATACAAATCCTTATGAACAAACAAAGTATGAGCTTACGTTATCACTACTTCCTGAAGGTCAGATAAGCAAAGCTTTAGAGCTCGCTTGTGCTGAAGGCCATTTTACCGAACAGTTAGCACCTCTAGTTAAGACTTTAGTTGCCGCAGATATTTCTAAGGTTGCGCTTGAACGAGCAGCTGCACGTTGTGAACATTTTACTCATATAAGCTACCAACAGCATGACATTGTAAAGGACGAAGTCTCTGATCTGTATGACTTGATTGTATGCAGTGAAGTATTATACTTCGTAGGAAATTTACAAGAACTAGAAGCTGTATCAGAGAAATTTGTTAAAGCCCTTTCTTCGGGTGGTCACTTATTAATGGCTCATGCCCATCAAATTATTGATGAACCTGATAAGCCAGGATTTGATTGGGGTTTACCTTTTGGTGCAAAAGTCATTGGAGATACATTTGCCAAATCTCCTTACCTGCACTTTGTAAAAGAAATTCGTGCTCCCCTATATCGTATTCAACTTTTTCAGAAGCAAGAAAGTACTCAGTCCAATAGCTCTGAACCTACAATTGAGTTTATTGAACAACCCACGCCAGTACCATCAGCTGTAGAAGCTTCAGTTAGGTGGAATGGCGGCCAACCAGGAAGTAATCTTATTCAAGACAATATTGATACCCGTGCTTTACCTATACTTATGTATCATCGAGTTGCCCCAACAGGTACAGAAAACAATCGCCGATATCGTGTTACTCCTGAACAGTTTGAGGAACAACTACAGTACTTAAAGGATAGTGGTTACTATAGCGCAACCTGGGATGATTGGTTAACTGCCTTAACAACACGGCAACCGTTACCAGGTAGGGCCATCATGCTAACATTTGATGACGGCTATAGTGATTTTTATGAGCATGCATGGCCACTATTAAAGCAATACGGGTTTACAGCTACTGTTTTTCTTGTAGCTGGTCAAATCGGCCAAACTAATATATGGGATTGGGCCTATGGTGAAGAATTGTCTTTAATGAACTGGGACATGATTCAGGAGCTTTCCAGCTCAGGTATATATTTTGGAGCTCATTCAGTTACTCATCTCCCGCTCACATCTTTATCAATAGAGGATGCTGTTCGAGAATTAGCAATCTCGCGCACCATACTTGAAGGGGCAATCAATAAAAAAATAAAAGCATTTGCCTACCCCTATGGTGCTACCGATGAAGCCATAGCACATTTAGCCGGAGCTTGTGGTTACATAGCTGGTCTTACCTGTGACTCCAGACTTAGCACATTCAAAGATAATCCAATGCTTTTACCTCGTAAAGAGGTTAGAGGCACAGACAATTTGCAACAATTTATTTTGAATGTAGAGGTATAAATATTTCAATTCTCTTAGAGTGGCCACTAAAGTTTCCTCACGTAATGCTCCGCATCCCTCCTTCACCCCCACAAATTTTGCCTCATCCTGAAAAGGAACACAGACCTTTATGGTCTGTTATGATTCCTGTATATAATTGCTCTGAGTACTTAGCAGAAGCTATTGAGAGTGTCTTAAGCCAAAGTATACCTACTGCCGAGATGCAAATAGAAGTGGTGGATGATGCAAGTACAGATGCAGATATAGAAAGTATAGTTTGTAGTATAGGAAAAGGTAGAGTTAGCTATTACAGGCAACCTCAGAATGTTGGCAGCTTACGCAATTTTGAAACATGTATAAATCGGGCAAAGGGAAAACTGATTCATATACTTCATGGTGATGATAAGGTCATAAGCGGCTATTATAAAACTATTCAGAATCTGTTCGATTCTTTTCCGGAAGCAGGGGCGGCATTCTGCAGATACCAGACAATCGATGAAGCAGGAAATGTTATTAAAAATGATTTTCCTCTTCAAATGCCTCACAACGGTTTATTAAGTGAGTGGCTTTTGCGGATCAGTAAAAGAAACTATATACAGTATGCCGCTATTACAGTAAAACGCGAGGTGTATGAGCGGCTTGGCTCATTCTATGGCTTAACATATGGTGAAGATTGGGAGATGTGGGTACGGATTGCAAAGTATTATCCCGTAGCCTATACCCCTAGCATTCTGGCAGAATACAGAAAGCACACCTCCTCTATCTCAGGAAATAAAATTGTAACAGGAGATTATCTAAAAGACTTTGAATGTGTATTCCAGCTTATTCAAAGTCATTTGCCTGCCGAAAGCCGTGAAGTGGTGTTAAGAGCTGCACGCAGATATTATGCTCTATACGGAATTAGTATAGCCAACCTATTATGGACAAAGTATCATAACAGGAGGTATGTAGTAACAAATCTTAAAGAGGCACTTAAAATGTGCTCAGATGCTTTAATCTGTTACAGATCAGCAAAGCTGGTTTTAAAAATGCTATTGAACAAAACTTAGGAATCCTGACAGAAATTGATTACTTAAGAGTAAAATAAAAGCTCTACCAGAAGATAGAGCCTAAACATTACTTCTATTCGGTTGCTTATTAACTTTGATATCTCTGCCGTTCTCTCAAATGTTGTTACAAATAGCTGCTTAAGGACTTAAACCCATGTCATAAGTAATTATTTTACGTATTTATTTAATTATTATCAGTATTAATAGCGAAATTGCTTCATACTACTTTTATACATTATATATTTTCACATGAGTCTGCACATGCACAATGTAGAACTTACAATAGTCATACAATTTTGCTTGATTGCTTTTTATGTCATGATGTACGCATACTTACACTTTTAATATTTTTTATGGAACTGGGAGTATCGGTGGTGATATGTACATACAATGGGGCTGCTCTGATTCCAGATACAATCAAGCATCTTGCGCAGCAAAGGGTAAATAATCACCTACCTTGGGAAGTGATAATAATAGATAACGCATCTACCGATAATACTTCGGAAGTAGCTAAGCAGGAGTGGCAAAAGTATAATATCCGTACCCCGTTCTCTTTAATGCATCAGCCTCAGCAAGGTCTTACTTATGCCCGTAAAATGGCCTTGGAGAATGCCCGTTACGAATTTGTATTGTTTTGTGATGATGACAATTGGTTAAGTCAGGACTATGTTAGCAATGCTTATAACATTATGCTACATAACGCTAATATAGGTGTACTTGGTGGTCTGGGCGAGTTAGTATATGAGGTGGAACCTCCTGAATGGACTTTAGCATTCACAATGTTTGGAAATGGTCCCCAGGAAAGGGCATCAGGAAAAGTACAACGTAACAAAGTATACGGAGCAG
This sequence comes from uncultured Pontibacter sp., assembly GCA_966250805.1. Classification (GTDB taxonomy): domain Bacteria; phylum Bacteroidota; class Bacteroidia; order Cytophagales; family Hymenobacteraceae; genus Pontibacter. Next base: position 29,740 of record CBINIP010000018.1, read on the forward strand.
GGTGTGTAATAAGAAGATCGGCTATAAATAGAATACTCAATGCAGGATATATACCACTTTTAACTGACAGGGTTGCTGGCAATCTTAGCTCTGGTGGCGATCATGAACTTTGCTACATACTTGCTATGACTGGCTACGACATCTGGTACGACGAAAGGCTACGTTTTAAGCACTATATGCCCAAAAAGCGTGTGGAGTGGAATTATTATGAACGCTTTTTCAATGAGGCTTCACAGAGTATTGAGGTGATTATACCTTATGAAATTTTGTTAAATCATAATGCCCAAAGTACATACTCTTTTTACATTAAATTGCTTTATATATTGTTATATAACCTGAAGGAGTTAAACCTATTGATCCTCAATATAATAAAGGTGCCGGCAGGCTCATGCGCAGCCAAAATAAACGCTTTAAAACTCAAAAAGCTAAAGGAAAGGATATGGAACTTAAGAAAATACAGAGTGATGAAAAGTAACTTTGAAAAGATCCTCAGCTTTAAAAAATCATTTTCACATAAATTACCGGATAGCAACTACAAATTACTTCCCCAAGCAGTAACAAGATAGTTGGGTTCTAACACGAGCTGAATCAGATTGCTTTTAAAGATTTTACTTATGGTAAAAACAAAACTACCCTGCTCAAAAGGCTGGGTAGTTTTGTTTAATTCATTCAAGCTTATTTTATATAATAAAATTATTATATATTGTGTCCATATTATTACACTTTTGATTTAATTCGCCGGCAAGTTTTTTAGTTCAAGAGTATACTATAAATCATTAAAATTCAACCATTTTCTTTCCTAACCCATGAAACAACTTTACCTGACGTTGCTTCTGCTACTTTACTGTGCTGTTACTTTTGCACAAAAAGATTTCAGAGAAGGCTATGTCATTCTCAATGGCGATACCATCAAGGGCTATGTAGACTATAGAGGGCACCAGCGCAGTGCTTTGACAACCTCATTCAAACCTTCTTTAGAGGGGGCTGAACAAAAGTATACTCCTGAAGAAATAAGTGCTTACGGTTTTGTGAAGGAAAACAAATTGTTTGAATCTCACCTGATTCCTGCCGCAGATACTAATGCTGTTGCACAAAAGTTGTTTTTAAGCACATTAGTTAAAGGCCCGGCCAGCATTTACTATTACCGCGACAGCTTCCAGAAAGACCACTATTACCTGCTTAAAGGCAGTACGAGTTTATTAGAGCTTGTGCAGAAGGAGTTTAATCAAACTGATCCTCGAACAGGTAAAACCTATAAAGTCAGAAGTAAGGAGTTTTTGGGCAAGCTGGCTTTTGCGTTCAGCGACTGTAAAAGTATAACTAACTCACAACTTGAGAATGTAGAGCTTACAACCTCTTCTTTGTTAAAAATTGCGAACCAGTACAACCATTGCGTAGCTCCCGCCGGCACCTTATTTAAGCAAACCGAAAAGAAAGCAAAAACGACTTTGGGGATAACTGTAGCTTATTTTAATTCATCGTTAAAGATCTCTGGTGATACTTATCTTAGCAAGGGCACTTTTAACAACTCTGGCTTACCTGTGGGTGGCGGGTTATTCGCTAACTTTTCTATTCCTAAACTAAACGAGAAACTCTCCATACAAACAGAGTTACTTTACCTGAAGAGTAAATACAGAGATGTCATAAACGCAAAAGGCAACTTTGGAAGCACAAACACCTATGATGTTATTATGGATGTAGAATATTTGAAGCTACCTGCGCTATTGCGCTATACTTTCCCGAGAGGCACTGTCAGGCCGTACTTCAATGGAGGCATAGTTGGTATGTGGGCCATCAGCCACAAGAACGAAGCTAGAAAAACGCATGCCTTTGGTGGTTCAGCATCTACATCTACCGAAACAGCTCTGCTTTCCCACACCGATGGTTTCCGGAAACACTCCTATGGCCTTACTGCAGGTGCAGGTATAACTTATCCGTTAAAATCCCATACTGTGTCGTTAGAGGCTAGGTATGAAGCTAATGATGGTATCTCATCCATTAAAACAATAGATTCTTCTACCAATACATTCTATCTGCTTTTAGGCTATAGTTTCTAAAATAACATTACAGCATTAAAAAAGCCCCACCGTGAAAACGGTGGGGCTTTTTTAATGCATTCATAAATACCTTAATCCAGGTCCCTGTCCCCTCTTCTAAGTTCTTCCACTGATCGCATCACTTTATCTTTTAGGCCAATTTTATACTTTTCCAGTCTGTCGGCAATGGCTGCGTTGGATGTGCCCAAAATCTGAGCGGCAAGTATACCTGCGTTCTGTGCCCCGTTAAGCGCTACAGTAGCTACAGGCACCCCGCCAGGCATCTGAAGTATAGACAGCACAGAATCCCAGCCATCGATAGAATTGCTTGATTTTACCGGCACCCCGATAACAGGAAGCGTAGTGAGCGAAGCAACCATACCCGGCAAATGTGCGGCGCCACCGGCTCCGGCAATAATTACTTTTATACCTCTCTTTCGCGCCTGTTCTGCATACTCAAACATGCGGTGCGGTGTGCGGTGAGCCGATACAATGGTCAGCTCGAAAGGTACTTTTAATGTTTCCAGAACTTCGGCGGCGGCGTCCATCACTTTCAGGTCAGACTGGCTGCCCATGATAATGCCTACCATTGGTTGTGTACTCGTGGTTTCTTCGGCCATACTTATGCTATAACTTTAATTACATTCTTAATTTGTTCGGCACGTTGCTGCGCTTCTTCAATATTTTGCCCCAGCACGGTAATGTGTCCCATTTTTCGTGCAGCACGGGTATACTTTTTACCATAAAGATGGATGTATACTCCCGGCACTGCCAATGCCTCCTGCAAGCCTTCATATTTGGCTTCGCCATCATACCCAGGCTCGCCTAACAGATTAAGCATAACGGCTGCACTTTGTATTTCTGTTGAGCCCAGTGGCAGGTTAAGTATGGCACGCAGGTGCTGCTCGTACTGCGACGTATAGTTTGCCTTAATGGTATGGTGGCCGCTGTTGTGCGGGCGTGGCGCTACTTCGTTTACCAGTATCTGCCCGTCTTTGGTCAGGAACATTTCTACGGCAAGTATACCAACCATATTAAATGATTCTATCACACGGCTGGCAATTTCAATGGCAAGGCGTTGCAGTTTGTAGGGTACATTAGCCGGTGCAAAAAGAGAATCAACAAGGTTGTGCTCCGGATGAAAGCTCAGCTCCACAACCGGGAAAGCCGTTACTTCGCCATCGGCATTACGGGCAACTATAACTGATATCTCTTTTTCAAAATCCACCAGTTTTTCCAGCACGGTTGGCTCTTCAAATGCTTTGCCAAGATCTGCTTCTGATGTTAAACGGGTAACCCCACGGCCGTCGTATCCCTCACGGCGCAGCTTCTGGAAAGCAGGCAGGAAATCTATACTTGTCTCCAGTTCAGCTTTATCTTTCAGAATTCTGAAGTCTGCGGTAGGTATTGAATGCTTCTGGTAGAACTCTTTCTGAAGGCCTTTATCCTGAATGGTGCGTACAGTGCGGGCATCCGGGTATACTTTTACGCCTTCCTGCTCCAGTTTCTCCAGTGCATCGGCGTTCACATGCTCAATCTCTATTGTCAGGATGTCGCAGTTTTTACCGAACTCATAAACTGTATCGAAATCGCGGAAGCTACCTACATAAAACTCATGACACACGTCTTTGCAGGGCGCGTTCTCGTCGGGGTCTAAAACTAAAGTATAGAGGTTAAAATCGAGGCCAGCCTGTATTAGCATACGGCCCAACTGGCCGCCGCCAAGTATACCAAGCTTTACTTCTCCTTTCATAGTATGATGGCTAAGGGTGATGTTATTCCCAAAATTAAGGATTATCCTGTAACCTATTTCCCCTTATCGAGTTAAAAATGCCTGCCCTTTGATTTATATCAGAAAGAACCTATATTTAAAACTATACTTACGCTAAACCACTACGGTTTATACTGCTTACGCTTCACCCATGGAAATTATACTTGCCACTTTTTCTGCCCTGTTCTCTGTTGTTAACCCTTTCGGTGCCATGCCCGTGTTCCTTACCCTTACCCAGGACGATACCCCGGCACAACGAAACCAACAGGCGCTGAAGGCTTGCTTGTACATGGTAGGTATACTGGCAGTTTTTTTCCTGGCAGGGCAATATGTGCTAAACTTCTTCGGCATCCGGATACACGACCTGCGCATTGCCGGTGGCCTGATGATCATGAAAGCAGGTTTTGAATTACTTACACCTGGCGCCAGTAAAAAGAAGATCTCACCGGATGTGGTAGAAGAAGGCCAGCTAAAAGAAGACATCTCATTTACCCCACTGGCCATGCCCATGCTTTCAGGCCCCGGTGCTATTGCGGTAAGTATAGCCATGTATACCACTTCGCTTTCTTACCTGGATATGGCCCTGATACTTGTAGCGATCGTACTTCTGGCTGCAGTATCTTATATCATTCTTCGTTTTTCTTACCAGCTAACGCGCTACATGGGCAAATCTGGTCTGGCCGCACTCTCACGTATCATGGGCTTTATTGTGCTCTCCATCGGGGTTAACTTTATAGTTTCTGCTATACATGCGTTGTTTTTTACGGAGAGGTAGCAAAGCAATCTCCTGTAATGTAAATCATCTCCCAAGCCTTTTTTGATCCAGAAGGGCTGAGCCACGTATGTGCACCTTAATAGATTGATGATAACAATCAACTTCTGTCAATTGGCAATTTAGATTATCTTTGTGCCATGCAAATAAAGAACGACTTGCTTTTAAGAGCAGCCAAAGGTGAGGTTGTAGAACGCACCCCTGTTTGGCTTATGCGCCAGGCTGGCCGCATTTTACCAGAATACAGAGCCGTACGCGAAAGCCTTAGCGGCTTTAAAGAATTGGTGGAAACTCCTGAGCTAGCCGCTGAGGTAACCATACAGCCGGTTGATATACTGGACGTGGATGCTGCCATTATTTTTTCTGACATCCTGGTTGTGCCTGAGGCAATGGGCTGCACCTATGAGATGATCGAGAAGCGTGGACCTATTTTCCCGAAAACTATCCGTACCGAAGCTGATCTTAAAAACCTTATAGTTGCCGACCCTCACGAGCACCTGCATTATGTTCTGGATGCCATCAAGGTTACAAAAAAAGCACTGAACGGTCGTGTACCGCTTATCGGTTTTGCCGGCGCGCCCTGGACTATACTTGCTTACATGGTAGAAGGCAGCGGTTCTAAAACGTTCTCGCATGCGCGTGGCATGCTGTATACTAACCCAACGCTGGCGCACCAACTGCTCCGCATGATCACCGACACTACTATTGCTTACTTAAAAGCACAGGTAGAAGCTGGGGCTAACCTTATCCAGGTGTTTGATTCATGGGCGGGTATACTTTCTCCTGCGCATTACCGCGAGTTCTCGTTGCCATACATCAGCGAGATCTGCAACGCCATCCGTAACGTGCCAGTAACAGTATTTGCAAAAGGCGCTTTCTTTGCACTTGAAGATTTCAGTAACCTGAATTGCGAAACCATAGGTTTAGACTGGAACATGGATATCAAGAAATCCAGAGCACAGGTAGGCCCTGACAAAACCCTGCAAGGCAACATGGACCCATGCCTGCTTTACAGCTCATTCGATACTATAGAAAAAGAAACCAAAAAGATGCTGCAGGAGTTTGGACCACAGCGCCACATTGCCAACCTAGGCCACGGCGTATACCCAGACACTGACCCTGAAAAAGTAAAATGCTTTGTTCAGACTGTAAAAGAATACAGGTTTCAGTAAAACAGATAACAGTTAGCGGTAATCAGGTAACAGTAATCAGTTAAACTAGAAGAGCCAGCTCCGAGGAGCTGGCTCTTCTAGTTTTATACTTATGGTTTTATCGCTGCTAACTTAACTGATTACTAATTACTGCTTACTGTAAATTGTTTTTACCCTACGACCAGGTGTGTGTTCGGGTACTTGTAATCCGTAACGGAGGTGCGCGTGCTGAGGGCAAGGGCCAGCGTTATAGTACCTACCCTGCCTATGTACATAGAAAGTATAAGCACCACTTTACCAACATCAGATATACCTGCGGTAATACCTGTACTCAAACCAACAGTAGCAAATGCTGACACCTGTTCAAATGCCAGCCGCAGAATATCATACTGAGAATCTGTAATAGAAAGTATAAAAATGCAGGTAAGATTGATGATAGCAGCAAAAGCAAAGACTGAGAAAGCCTTATAAGCTACAGAATGAGGGATTGTACGGTGCCCTAGCTCCAGGTTCTTTTTACCACGTATTGTTGTTATAATCGCGAGCAAAACCACAACATAAGTAGTAGTTTTGATACCACCTCCGGTTGAGCCTGGTGATGCACCAATGAACATCAAAACGATGAACAAGAGCATAGTAGGTACAGCCAGGTTAGACAAATCTACCGTATTAAACCCTGCTGTACGTGTTGTTACTGATTGGAAGAACGAGGTAATGAGAGATTCAGCAAAATTAAGTCCTTTCAGAGTTCTATTATACTCCAGAAAGAAAAACCCGATAGTACCAAGCATTATCAGAATTGCCGAAGTATAGATAGTTACCCTTGATAGCAGTTTCCAGTTCTTCCAAGGTGCTGCCATACGCTCGCGCATAGCAGCTGGAGATAGCACATCCAGTATAGTGGGAAAACCTATGCCTCCAAAAATGATCATTCCGGCTATTGTTAAGTGAAGCAGATATGCTTTGCGAACAGGCATGGTATATAACCCCTCGGGAAAAAGCGCAAAGCCAGCATTACAAAAAGCAGAGACCGAATGGAATACAGAATAGAAGATTTTGGTACCCAGATCAGGGAATTGAGCTTCACGGCCCCAGGTCATGAACACCGCTATAGCACCAATGGCTTCTATTGTAAAAGTTAAGTATACCAGTTTGCGTAACAAACCTTGGGTAGAGTACAGCGATTCTCCTTCCAATAGTTCATACATTGCCACGTGTTGCCGTATACCCGCCCCACGCCGCATCATCGATACGAAAAATGTAGCAAACGTAAGTATACCCAGGCCTCCCAGCTGAATTAAGAATAACAGCACTACCTGCCCGCCAAATGTGAAATAAGTGCTCGGGTCAACCACTGACAGACCGGTTACACAAGACGCACTGGCAGACATAAACAGCGCATCCAGAAAACGCATGCCCTCAGGTGCATTCGTCATTTTAGGCATCATAAAAAGCCCTGCTCCAGTAAGGATGAGCAATATGAAGCTTAAAATAAAGGCAAAGGAAGGCTTTATACTAAGAGTTCTTTGGTGAATTCTGGTTTCCAGCAGTTCAATTACCAGCAGCACCAGCATGTACAGCGATACCATAACACGGTAAAGTTCTACCGAAAGCGATATGCCTATACTTTCAAAAACTTCATACACAACAGGCACCCTAAGCAGATAGGTACTTATGAGGTTAACCAGAATGATAGCCATCAGAATTCCTTCAAACCAGGTGCGCCTGAGAAATTTTAGTCGCTCAAAAGTATAAAGTATGCGGAGGAAATAAATTAGAACAAAGACTCCCAGAATGGCATCAATGGCATAAAAAAGCACGTGCAATGTTTCGGGGCGCTCCACTACGCCGTGCGCATACAGCAGCAAACCAACAGCTATCAGCGTCAGTAAATAGGTAGTGCGGCGCATGGCCGCGTAAGCTGTAAGTTTGCTGCCGTACAGGCGCCTGTTAAGCCATTCTGTGTTCATAGGTGCTGTATAGGCTTATCTGCTTTGCTTCTTCAAAAAGCTTCTGTCTGTTTACAGGTACCACGCCAACTTGCTCGCATACCAGTCCGCCGCCAAGGTTGCTCAGGCCAGCCAGGAAAGGCATAGAGGTTTGCAAAGCCATACACAGCGCTGCTATACTTATAACCGTGTCGCCGGCACCCGATACATCGGCTATAGCGCGGCGATGCGCCTCAATGTACGTACGTTCCTGTTCTTCGGCTATAAAAACTCCTCTTTCTGATAAAGTAACCAGCACCTGCTTTACCTGAAGGCGTTGCTGTAAACTGGCAACAGCTTCTTCAAAAGCATGCAGGTTCTCATCGGCAAACTCAACCTTAAGGCCTTCTTTCAGCTCTTTAAGGTTTGGCTTGAACAACGAACAGCCTGCATAGCTCAGGAAATTCTTTTTCTTAGGATCTACTACGGTAGGTATATTGCGCTCTTGTGCCAGCTGTATAAAACGTTTTATACCTGCTTCAGAGAACACGCCTTTATCGTAGTCTTCGAACACTACTACATCAGCCTTTTCCAATAACTTCTGGTAACGTTCTTCCAAATGGCGTTCTTCGTAATCGGCCAGGTTGTGTTCTATTTCCGAATCAACGCGAAGCAACTGCTGTGCACCGGCAATAATACGGTGCTTTATAGTTGTAATGCGCTCCGGGCTCTGCACAATGCCTTCGGTTTTCAGCTCCTTCTCCTCCATCAGGCGCAAAAAATCAGCACCATCCTGGTCATCGCCAATTACAGAGCAAAGCAAAGGCGTAGCGCCTAGTGCCTGTACGTTAAGGGCTACGTTGGCAGCACCGCCAAGGCGTTTTTCCCGCTTTACCACATTCACGATCGGAACAGGTGCTTCAGGCGAAATACGGGTAGATTTTCCCCACAGGTAGGAGTCAATCATAACATCGCCAACTATAAGCACCGTTAGCTTATCGAAGGCGGCAAAAATATCTTCTAAACTTGAAATCTGGTTCATTACTGTAGCTTTTCGAGGCTAAGTTTAATGCGGCGCAATGCTTCTGTCAGTTTTTCGTCGGAGGTGGCGTAAGAGAAACGGATGCACTGAGGTGCCCCGAATGCCTCGCCACTTACCACAGCCACAAAAGCATCAGTAAGCAGGTACATGCTCAGGTCTAAGGCGTTTTTTATCGTGTTCCCGTTATAGGTTTTGCCAAAGTAGTAGCTCACATCCGGGAAAATATAGAAAGCGCCGGCCGGCACATAAGTCTTGAAGCCTGGTATCTCGTTCATCAGGTCCAGCACTAGGTTACGGCGGCGGCGGTATGCCTCACGCATTTCCTCTGCCGATGCAGTTCCGCCCTGTAAAGCAGCATAGGCAGCTTTTTGAGCAATAGAACAAGTACCCGATGTGATCTGGCTTTGCATTTTATCGCAGGCAGCGGCAATTTCTTTGCTTGCAGCTAGGTAACCAACACGCCATCCCGTCATGGCGTAGCCTTTAGAGAAACCGTTGACGGTGATTACACGATCTTTGATAAAATCGAAGCTGGCCATGCTGGCATGCTTGCCCTCGAAGTTAATGTATTCATAGATCTCATCGGCAATTACATGCACCTGTGGATATTTCTCCAGCACCTTTGCCAATGCATACAATTCCTCTTCCTCAAAAACAGAACCGGTAGGATTGCAAGGCGAAGAGAACATGATCACTTTTGTGCTGGAGGTTATGGCGCTCTCCAGTTGTTCAGGCGTAACTTTATACTCGTTCTCCAGGCGCCCCATTAAAGGCACCGGCACACCTTCTGCCAGCTTCACAATCTCTTCGTAAGAAACCCAGTAAGGCGAGAAAATGATAACTTCATCGCCAGGGTTAACAAGGCACAAAATAGCATTAGCTATACTTTGCTTTGCTCCTGTTGATACTACAATATTTTCGGGCTTATAGTCGAGGTTGTTATCTCTCTTGAATTTTTCGGCAATAGCCTGGCGCAGCTCAGGGTAACCAGCTACAGGTGTATAAAAAGTAAAACCATCGTCGATGGCTTTTTTAGCGGCATCTTTAATATACTGTGGCGTCTGGAAATCGGGTTCTCCGAAGCTCAGGTTTATAACATCATGGCCTTGGGCAGCTAATTCACGCGCTTTTTTAGCCATTGCAATAGTTTGTGACTCTGCCAAAGCAGCAATTCTGTCTGATAAAATACTGCTTACTTCTTTGGTCTCGTGCATGTGATTTAATATTTAGGTGCCAAAGTTACTTATTATAAAACAGACTTTCCAATGTAGCGGGTATTGGTTATGGTGAGGGAAGTATAAATCAGGTTTTGCATTGTAGTTTCTGTTACTCCTCAGTTTTATTTGACTATAGTTTTATAGTATACTTTGGTGCGCTCCATGTTGGGGTAAGGGGCCCTATTTAGCGGGGACTCGTTTTCCTGCTCGGCACTGTGTAGCTGAAGCTGCCGGGGGTAGGGGCCCTTTATAGCGCTGCTCCGGCTGCCCTTCAGGCACAGCAACATCTACAAGGCGCCTCACAGAAAAGCTGGAAACAATTTTGCTTCGATTGACTTAGATAGATGAAGGTGTTTAGAGTTACAGTTGCTGGAATAAAAAACTGCCGTTGTTGGTGTTCTCACTAACAACTTATACTTCGGCGCCCGATACGATATGCTTACTGGTGAGAAAACGCAGCAAGGGCTAATGGTATAGCTTCTTTTAAATCTAAACAAGTTTGATTTGCGGAAGTACAGAATGATATAAAACGAAATCGCCACAACAAGTTGTGGCGATTTCGTTTTAGCTTTTGCCGTAGGCCGTTCGCTCTACAATGCTGCGGCCCAGGGTTATTTCATCGGTGTATTCCAACTCGCCGCCTACAGGCACGCCCCTTGCTATAGAGGTTATGCGTACTGGCATGTCGCGCAGTTTTCGGGTAAGGTAAAAGGCCGTAGTATCGCCCTCCATAGTCGGGCTAATGGCCAGCATAATTTCTTTTACTTCTGAGTTTGGCAGGCGCTCCAGCAGCGAATCTATGTGCAGGTCTGATGGGCCAACTCCTTCAATAGGAGAAATAACGCCACCCAGCACATGGTACAGACCTTTATACTGGGCTGTATTCTCAATTGCGATCACATCCCGGATATCACTCACAACGCACAGCAGGCTACGGTCGCGGAGCGGGTTGCTGCAAATACTGCATACTTCTGTATCCGAAATATTATGGCACTGCTTACAATGCTTCACTTCGGTACGCATTTTTACCAGCGCCTCAGCCAGCAAAAACGTATCTTCTGACTCTTCTTTGAGCAGGTGCAGGGCCAGACGCAGAGCAGTTTTACGGCCAACGCCAGGCAGCTTTGCCAGCTCTTCCACGGCATTCTCAATCAGCTTCGACGGAAAATTCATCTGACCTCCTATCGTTACTGAATGTCCGCAGACAAATCTTTATCATGCAGGGCTGTGCACATGCCGGCCAGCTCCTCGTAAGAACCAACCTTTACCGTACATTGCCCTTTATAATGAATCAGAAGCGTGCATTGCTCTGCCTGCTCTGCCGTGTGGCCGCATACTTTAATGAGTGTCTCTATCACGTGGTCAAACGTGTTCACATCATCATTATATACTACCAGGTTACGCAGGTCAGTGCTTTCTTCCAGCACAACTACATCTTCTTGGTGTAAAATCTCAGTTTCAATATTCATAGTGCAAATTTACGGAAATTAAAGGATTTTAGGAACATAAAACACAACTATATACCATGTGTTTCAGCACATAAACCTCCTGGTTAGGGTATAGTTCTTAACAATTTTCAGCTGCTCATAATTCCTGTTTTCATACTTTGATCCTCTCTGAAAGAGCCTGAAGTTGAATGTTCGGGCGCGTTTTTTGTTCTGTAAGTATAATCCAGCTTTCTTAGCATTTTGATACCTACATTTTTACACAACCATATCATTGTGAATATGCTATTTAAAGAACACTTTAAACGGTTTGCATTTTTTGCACTGCTGCTAACAGCTGCCCTTCAGCTGCAGGCCCAGGACAAGATGCTGACCATGGAAGATGCCATTATTAACCCTGCCCTGATGCCTGAGAACCTGCGTCAGCTAAACTGGATAAAAGGTACAAACGATTTCTCTTACCTGAAGCAGAACGGCCAGAACACAGTATTGATGCGCGGCAACGCCACCTCTACCAGGCAACAGGAAATACTTACGCTGGCTAAGCTTAACACTGCACTACAGGCAGCTGGCGCCGAGGCGCTGAAAAGTTTTCCGCAGGTGCAGTGGGCAAACAACAATACATTTATAGTTACTGCCCAGAACAAAGTATACAAGTATGATCTGAAAGCTGGGAAAGCTCAGGTTGTAACAACTTATGCAGCCGAGGCCGAGAATACCGAATTCGACCCTACCCTGCAGCGTCTGGCTTATACAAAAGGCAACAACCTGTACATTTCGGCAGCAGGCACACCAGATGTAGCCATTACAAACGAGCAAAACGAAGCCATTGTAAACGGACAAGCAGCACACCGTTCTGAATTCGGAATCCACAAAGGCACTTTCTGGTCGCCGAGCGGCAATAACCTGGCCTTTTACCGCATGGATCAAACCATGGTAACTGATTATCCTTTGGTTGATATCACTCCGCTTCCGGCAAAGCTTAACAACATTAAGTACCCAATGGCAGGCGGCAAAAGCCATCATGTAACAGTGGGCGTTTATAACCTGAACTCAAAGAAGACTACCTTCCTTAAAACAGGCGAACCAGCCGACCAGTACCTGACTAACATTACCTGGAGCCCGGATGAGAAATCGATTTACATTGCTGTAGTTAACCGTGATCAGAACCACATGAAGCTGAACCAGTATGATGCTGCTTCAGGAAACTTCGTAAAAACGCTTTTTGAAGAGAAGCACGAGAAGTATGTGGAGCCTGAGCATGGTTTATACTTTGTGCCCAGCAAAAATAACCACTTTGTGTGGGTGAGCGAGCGCAGCGGTTTCGATCATTTATACTTGTACGACACTAACGGCAAGCAATTGCGCCAGCTTACAAACGGCAACTGGATGGTAACCGATATACTTGGCTTCAGCAAAAACGGCAAAGAGCTATACTATACTTCTACAGCAGAAAGCCCACTGGAGCGCCATGTATATGCAGTCTCATTGGATAAAGGCAGATCAACAAGGCTTACACAAGGCAGCGGCACACACACTGCCAGCCTTAGCCCTGCAGGCAACTATTTTATAGATAACTATAGCAGCGAAGCTACACCACGTAAGATCTGGTTAGTAGATACAAAAGGTAAAACCCGCCAGACACTGCTAACTGCTAAAGATCCGCTTACGGCTTACAAACTGGGCGAAACAACAGTTTTCCCGATCAAAGCTGATGATGGCACTGATCTTTACTCACGTATGATCACCCCTCCGAATTTTGATAAAACCAAGAAATATCCGGTGGTGGTATACCTGTATGGCGGGCCTCACGTGCAGCTGGTAACAAACAGTTGGCTTGCCGGTGCCAACCTTTGGATGCACCTGATGGCACAGAAAGGCTACGTAGTTTTCACTATTGATTCGCGTGGCTCAGGCAGCCGTGGCCTTGCTTTCGAAAATGCTACTTTCCGCCAACTGGGTACCGTAGAAATGGCCGATCAACTGCGTGGTGTGGAGTACCTGAAATCGTTGCCTTATGTAGATGCCAACCGCATGGGCATACATGGCTGGAGCTTCGGAGGATTTATGACTACAAGCCTGATGCTGCGCTCACCTGAAACATTTAAAGTAGGTGTGGCCGGTGGCCCGGTTATCGACTGGAAGTACTATGAAATTATGTACACAGAGCGTTACATGGATACGCCCGAGCAGAACAAGGAAGGCTACGAAAAAGCAAACCTGCTGAACTACATCCCGAACCTGAAAGGCAAGCTTCTGATGATTCACGGTACTGTAGATGACGTGGTGGTTTGGCAGCACAGTCTGTCGTTCCTGAAAAAAGCTGTGGACGAAGGCGTGCTGCTGGATTATTTTGTTTATCCTGGCCACCCGCACAATGTAAGAGGTAAAGACCGCGTGCACCTGATGCGCAAGGTTACCCAGTACCTGGACGAGACCCTGAAACCGGAGCCAACTGCAGCTCTTTGATTTTAAGGCTTTTTGTTTCTAATTTTGAGCGTGGTATTGTACAAACAGTACCACGCTTTTTTTCTTCTTCACTTGATATACTTACCAGAAATACAACATGCCAGCTCCATCATCCGCATTTAAAAAGGCTGTTCAGAAGCTTAGTGAGAAGGAAAAAGAAGCAATCATACTGAAAGCCGTTCGCCGCGATGCCGAGCTATATGACCTGTTGCAGTACGAGCTTGAAGAAACCACGCTGGAAGAAGTATACGACAAGAGCGCTGACACTATACATGAGCTCATGATTAATGCCAGTGGCCGCAGCCTGAGCAAAGCATTAGCTAAAGCCTTGCGCAAAGCAGTAAAAGAAATAGCCCGTTTCAAGCGCATCACCAAAGACCCGAAAGCCGAGGTAGAACTGCATTTATACTTGCTTCGCCTTATCTTCGATAACTTTACCGGACAGTTCGACAGCTACTATAAGGTTTTTTATACTTCGTCGGCGAGATTGCTGCTGCGCACCATTCAGCTCATCCGGAAAAACCTGCACGAGGATTACCACCTGGAGTATAAAGACCAGCTTGATGATTACCTGCAGCAGATACACAACCGCAACAAACCACTTTCCTTCAGTTTACCTGCTACTTTTCAGGTTGATTAACTAAGGGAAGTATAAAGAATAGATCTGCCCTCCCCTCCGACTTCAGGCATACCTGTGCCACATTATTTCGCTGCTGCTGATAACAGTCAGAACATCATCTTTTTGCTATGCTATCAATTCTGGTGCAAAATCATTAGATTTGAAGACTAACTAACCTAACTGTTTATCAACATCATGAACAAACGTACTTATCTGAGTATGTTTCTGGCGGCGGCGCTTGCTCTCCCTTCGGGTTCCGCATTGGCTCAGGACAAAAAAGAAGATGCGAAATGGAAAGTGGATGCCGTCCACGGAACAGAAAATGCAATAACCGTAACCACCGACGAAGGAACCTGGATGAGCGTAGACGTGAGTCCGGATGGCAAAGAGATCGTGTTCGACATGCTCGGCGACATCTACATTATGCCAATTTCAGGTGGAAAAGCAAAGCTCCTGAGAAGCGGCCGACCATACGAAGTACAGCCACGTTTCAGCCCGAACGGCAAGTATATTTCCTTTACTTCTGATGCAGGCGGCGGCGACAACATCTGGATCATGAAACGCGATGGCTCTGATGCCAAACAGATCACAAACGAGAATTTCCGCTTACTTAACAACGCTGTCTGGACTCCGGATGGCGAGTATATAGTTGCCCGCAAGCACTTTACCAACACCCGCTCGCTGGGTGCCGGCGAAATGTGGATGTACCACCGCACAGGTGGCACTGGCGTGCAATTAACCAAGCGCAAAAACGACCAGCAGGATGCCGGCGAGCCATTTGTATCGCCAGACGGAAAGTATGTATACTTCTCTGAAGACATGAGCGGCGGCACCACCTTCGAGTATAACAAAGATCCTAACGGCCAGATCTACATCATCCGGAGAGTAGACCGTAACACCGGCGAAATAGAAAATGTGGTAACTGGTAATGGTGGTGCAGTTCGCCCGGTTATCTCCCGCGATGGCAAGTATATGGCTTTTGTGCGCCGTGTACGCACTAAATCGGTGCTGTTTGTGCAGGATATGAAAACCGGAGAAGAATGGCCTGTTGTAGATAACCTGAGCCGCGACCAGCAGGAAGCGTGGGCTATTTTTGGCGTTTATCCATACTTCTCCTGGACTCCGGACAACAAGAACATCGTGTTCTGGGCCAATGGCAAGATCAACAAAGTAGACGTAGCTACTCAGAAAGTTACAAACATACCTTTCGAGGCCACTGCCACGCACCAGATCGCAGAAGCCGTTCGCCACGATTTCAGCAAGAATGGCGGTGTATCTCCTAAAGAGTTCACGGCAAAAGCAATCCGCCACGCTGTAACCTCGCCTGATGGTAAAACGCTGGTATTCAACGCAGCTGGTTATATCTACAAAAAAGAGTTGCCAAACGGTAAGCCGGTGCGCATTACCAAAAGCCAAGATTTTGAGTTTTACCCTTCGTTCTCGCCGGATGGCAAAAGTATAGTTTACGCTACCTGGAACGATGACAACTTCAGTGCGATCTACAAACTGGACATCAACAAGAAGAACCCGAAGCCTGTAAAACTGACCACTGAAAAAGGCTTTTATGCTGAGCCTTCTTTCTCGCCAAATGGCAAGTACATTGTGTATACACGTGAGGGAGGTAACAACCACATGGGTTACACGCACAGCAAAGAAAAAGGCATTTACTATATGCCGGCAAACGGCGGCAAGCCAACGCTGGTACAGAAACGTGGCTCTTCTCCGCTCTTCAATGCTACATCAGACCGAATTTTCTTTACCGCATCGCAGGGCGAGAACTATGCTTTCAAGAGCGTAGACCTGCAGGGCAAAGAAGAAGTAACACACTATACTTCTAAGTATACCGACCAGTTTTATCCAAGCCCTGACAATAAATGGATAGCTTTTATAGAGCTGTTCAACGGTTATGTTGCTCCGTTCACAGCTAACGGCAAGGGCATGGACCTGAGCGCTGAAAGTAAAGCAATGCCAGTTGCCCGTTTTACCCGCGATGCCGGTACAAGTATACACTGGTCTTCGGACAGCAAGAAAGTTAATTGGGTTTTGGGCGATGAGTACTACTCAAACAACCTGAAAGACCGCTTTAAGTTTGTAGAGGGTGCGCCGGAAAATCTTCCTGCCATAGACACTACAGGTATAAAGATCGGCCTGGAGCTTAAAACCGATGCTCCGGAAGGTAAAGTAGCTTTCACCAATGCACGCATCATCACCATGAAAGGCGATGAAGTAATTGAAGGCGGAACTATAGTTGTAGATGGCAACCGCATTGTGGCAGTCGGCAAAAATGTACAGGTACCAAAAGATGCCAAAGTAATAGACGCCAACGGCAAAACTATTATGCCTGGTTTAGTGGATGTACATGCACACTTAGGTACTTTCCGTTTAGGTATGAGCCCGCAGAAGCAGTGGTCATACTATGCGAACCTTGCCTACGGTGTAACCACCACCCACGACCCTTCATCTACTACCGAAATGGTTTTCAGCCAGTCTGAAGCTGTTAAGTCAGGTGCTATGGTTGGTCCGCGCATCTTCTCTACCGGAACTATACTTTACGGTGCCGATGGCAACTTTAAAGCCGTAATTAATAGCCTGGATGATGCCCGTTCGCACCTGCGCCGCATAAAGGCAGTTGGTGGCTTCTCTGTTAAGAGCTACAACCAGCCACGCCGCGAGCAGCGCCAGCAGGTTATTCAGGCTGCCCGAGAGTTAGATATGAGCGTGGTGCCGGAAGGTGGTTCTACGTTCTTCCACAACATGAGCATGATCCTGGACGGCCACTCAGGTATAGAGCACAATATTCCGGTAGCACCGCTTTACAAAGACGTGGTAGAAGTATGGAAAGCCTCTAAAACCGGCTACACCCCTACCCTGATCGTGAACTATGGCGCTAACTCCGGCGAGTACTACTGGTATCAGAAAACCAATGTTTGGGAAAAAGATCGCCTGCTGAAGTTTACACCACGTTCTGTTATTGATGGCCGCTCGCGCCGTGTGATGATGACACCGGATGAAGAGTATGAAAATGGCTACTTCCTGACATCGCAGGCCTGCAAAAAGCTTACCGATAACGGCGTAAAAGTAAACTTAGGTGCACACGGCCAGCTACAAGGCTTGGGCGCACACTGGGAACTATGGATGCTGCAGCAAGGCGGCATGACCAACCTTGAAGCGCTTCGTGCAGCTACACTAAACGGTGCTGAGTATTTAGGTATGGGTAAAGAGCTGGGATCGCTTGAGGTTGGTAAGCTAGCAGACCTGATCGTGCTGGACAAAAACCCGCTCGAAGATATCCGTAACTCTGAGAACGTGAAGTACACGATGGTTAACGGCCGCTTATACGACGCTGCTACTATGGCTGAAACCGGAAATTACGACAAAAAGCCGAGCAAATTCTGGTGGGAAAACAACAAGTACGCAACTGCTTTTGACTGGCACGAAGGTACCGATACCCGCACAGAAGGTATAGCCGGCGAGCACTGCACCTGCCGCCACTAATTTCTGATTATACTTAAAACTAACTGCCGCCTCTGCAACTGCAAAGGCGGCAGTTTTGTTATATAACTGTGCCTAACTTTGTAAATTAAGATCGAAATACCTGCCAACCACCAGGCATATCCGTTATATTTATCTTTTAACCCGCAAATCATCAGAACCGGCTGCTGATCTGGATCATATTTATGCAACTCGAAAAAGAACTGAAAAAATACTTTAAGGATACCAAACGCTTGGAAGCCAACGGTGGTGTGGAACGTAACACCGACCTGTTTGAGGAGCTTTTGTGGCAGGAACAGCAGATACTAGCGCATTTCGGCCTGCCTATCTCCGATAAGTACCGGAAGCTGCTCTGGGAGCTAACCGCACCCGATACTTTCCAGAAAAAGAAGATGCAGGACATTATTGCCAAACTACAGCAGGCCGCTGAAACGCACTTGCTTTCTCCTGTACATACTGCTGCAGAGGTGCTGCGGCAGGCACAGCAGGAGCAGCTAAACCCTTTCGATGTGCTGCCTGAGCTTGGTTATATCACCCATACCTATACTCTTTACCTGTACGAACAGCTGCTGCTGAACGAAGAGGCCAGCCCTGAGGCTATACTTCAGGAACTAGAAAAGACAAAGGAACTGGATTGCTTAGGCGATATAGCTTATATGTCTTACAAAACTAATCCGAGGCGCACCAAAACTTACCGCCAGCTTAAGGGCCAGCTCCAGTTTTTGGATGCTTACCTGGATCATCTGCTTTATGGTGAACAAGAGGAGGAGGAACTTGCAGATGAGACTGAAGTACCGGCTCCAACGCCATACCTGATCAAATACCCGCTGGTGATAGAGCGAATCGTTTGCATAGATCAGACGAATATAAGTATGGTGGTAAAGGTGCAGAAGTATAACAGCAAGGAATCACTGACGGTTGGGTTGCAGCTGGAAGATTTTGAGACGCTGATGCTGCTATACCACCCACTCGGTGCCGAAATTCTGAACCACACCAGCAGATTATCAGAAGCCAACAAGTTCGACGAACTGACTTATGAGGTAGACCTGGAAGAGGACTTTGGCGAAACGCTTTTAATTGATAAACATTACTTTGAAGTATTTTCTCCACAGATACGCGATGCCAGCGGGCGCCTGGAGGAAAACAGCTTCGGATTTGTGATGCTTAACGAAATTTTACCTGCAACTGAGCAAACAGATACAGAGCAGAAAGAAAATGCTTTGGAAGAACTGAACGGTTACCTGAAGCATATACAGGCAGCCTATGGCACCTATAAGCAAAAGCTTGATGTTTTAAACGCAACCAGCAGCCCGCTCAGCCGCGAAGAAAAAGAGCTTGTAGCCCGTAACAATGCAGGTTTGCAGGATGAGCGCCTGTTCGAGATCGGCCGCATGCTCTACGAGCTGCACAACACCCACCGAACAGACTTTGAAGTACGCGGGAAGTAATAACCTAAAATATAAAAACAGGAAAGGCAGCCAATAATGGCTGCCTTTCCTGTTTTTATACTACAAGTACTATGGCTATTTAACTGCCGCCAATACCCGCTTTATCAGTTCATCAGGATTGCCGTTGTGCCAGCGCCAAACTATAACCATGTCATGCTCCGGGTCTACCCAAATTGTGTTTTGGCCAGCGCCTAAAGCAGCATAGCTTGTTGTTGGTGCACTTGGCCAGGCTTTGCCTTCTGTGTTCAGCCACCACAGGTAACCGTAATCAGGGCCAACAGGGCCACGTTTGGTAGTTGCTTCTTTCACCCATTTCTCCGATACAATCTGCTTATCTTTCCACTGGCCGTTTCGCAGGAACAGGTAGCCAAAACGAGCTTCATCGCGGGTGTTAATCCAGAGGCCGCCACCCCAGCGCGTACCGCCGCTTACCGATGGCATTTGTTTCCCGTTCACTTCTGCAATCGAGTTTCTGTAGGGCACATACTTCCAGGTATCAGAAGCACCTATCGGGTTCATTATTTCATCCTTAAGCACTTCCGGCAGTGGTTTTTCCCAAAGGCGCAGCAATGACAGCGCCAGGCGGTTAATGCGCACATCATTATACTCATAGAAAGTACCTGGCTCCTGCAACTCGCGTGGTTTGCGCTCGCCGCGGCCAAAAGCTTCCTTACCAACAAAATCATGTTTCTTGCCCCACATCTCACCTTCCCACTCGCTGGTCTGGCGCGCATGGTGCTCCCAGGTTACTTTGCTGTTCTGCTCCGAGTCGTAGCCACCATCTTTAATATACTTGGCCACAGGGTCGTTTATACTTTGGATCATCCCCTTGTCTATAGTTATGCCAAGTATAGTGGAGAGCACACTTTTGGCTACGCTGTAGGTAGGGTCAGCGCGCATGGTTTCGCCCCACTCTGCCACAATGTACCCGTTCTTTATAATGATGCCGTTTGTGCTGGCACGGTCGGTAGGCAATGGGCCAAGTGGTTCTCCAAAGATCTCTTTCTGAGTAGAGAAGTCCTTTTTCATTTGGGTAGTTTCCTGGGTTTTTGCCCAGTCTACGGCCTGCTGCAACAGGGCAGCATCCATACCTACCTGTTCAGGTTGCTTTTTCTCCCAGTCGTTTCCTTTGCCCGGGAAGTATACTTTAGCTTCTGTTACCTGGCTTTGCTCAACGGATTGCGGAGGCTGCTGCTTGCATGCCAGCATACTTACCGCCAGCGCCAGTACGTAGATCGATTTCTTTATCATCTATCGGAATGATTATAGTTTTGCACTTTCAATCTACAAAAAGAAACTTACCCACGCTATAGCCTATCCGTAGAAAGAAGTTTATACTTGAACAAAACACACAAAGTAAATTCTCGCTGATGCTACAGATTAAAGTATATTCTGATTTCGTTTGCCCCTACTGCTTCTTGGGAGAGGTAGTGCTGGACAGGGCCTTGCAAGGTATAGAAGACAAAGTTGAGATTGAATGGATGCCTTTTGAGCTGCGCCCTTACCCGACACCCACACTGAAACCCGAAGAAGAATACCTGCAAACAACCTGGGAGCATTCTGTTTACCCCATGGCTAAGCAACTGGATGTTGATATTGTGTTACCTAATGTTTCGCCGCAGCCTTACACCCACCTCGCTTTCGAAGGTTACCAATATGCGAAAAAACAAGGCAAAGGAGTAGCCTACACCGACAGGTTGCTGAGAGCTTTCTTTCAGGAGGAGAAAAATATAGGCGAAATACCTGTACTTACAGAACTGGCACAGGAAATTGGCTTGGATAAAGATGGGTTTAAGCAGGCGCTGGAAGAAAGGAAGTATAAAACCATACACCAACAGGCGTTGCGGCAGGCTTACGAAGAAGCAGAAATCACGGCAGTACCAACATTTATTATCGGCAACAAAAAAGTGAGGGGTTTGCTTCGCCAGCAAGATTTGCGGAAGCTGATTGAGCAGGAACTGGAAGCTGACTCCAAAGTATAAATCAGCTTCGTTATTTCAGATCAAGAGGCAGTTAGGCAGGTTTTATTAGTTTCTTGATAGGTTGCTTTATGCTGTATTCAAAGAAATGCCTTGCCCTGCTGCTGATTGGTAACCTGTAGCCCATGCCATCTTTTATAACTAAACTGCAGGGCACACAAACACCACATGATTCTTTTGCTTTTGTTGGCTTATGGCAGAACCAGGTATGATTCATAATATCTTCGAACTTATACCTGATGGCATGTTGTCGCATATCCTGTTTTGTAAGCTCGATTAGCGGGTATTCAAAATTGCTGAAGAAGTTAACATCGGGGTTTGCAGGTGTACTTTTTAAACGATAGCTACCTCTGTTTGCAGCCTCCTCCCTTTCCAGGTATGGGTACACGTTACGGCCTAAAAAGCTGTCTGGCCTGCGCTCTACAGAAAGTTGTAAATTGTTAATTCCGAACTGCTGTGCCAGCCTTGCCAGCCACTCATATTGTATACCTAAGCGCTCTTTGCTGGCCATACGCCAGTAGCTCTCAGTTATTTCCGGGTCAGGCTTGATGTCTTCACACCTGATGATATGGCTTTCAGGAAATTGTTCTTTAACCTTCGGGTATTTCTTTATCACCTTATCCCGGATCTTTTGCATCGTCTGCAATTCGATAGCTGTCGAGGATCTATTAGAATCAATTACATAGTATGTCCGCACCTGCTCATGCTCCACTAAAAGGAGTTCGAGTAACCTATAAGTAGAGTCCCAACCACCTGTCCATAATAAATTAGAAGTATATTTCATTTATAACCAAGTTATCTACCTGATTGAATATCAGATAAGTGAAGTAAAATTCAACTTTTATCTAATACCTTACGGACTTTACCAGATTATAAGTATAACTATATAAGCTATTACTTGAATAATTGAATCAACATCTCTCAGATATAGAAGTATAGGTAGCAGAAGCGATCTCAGGCAGGAATTTGAAGTATAAATCACTTCGATCTTTTGCTGTGCTTCACCGGATTTGTTTGGGTATTGCCCCAGCAAACTAAACCGCTTCCGGATATTTAAAGGCTAAAGATGATTTAATAAACTGTTTTAGCTGTCTCTTTACTCTTATTTCATAGAAGTGCAGCATCCTGCTTCTGAATGGGAGGCGGTAACTCATACCTTCTTCTACTACAACCTGGCAGGGTACGCATACGCCACAAGGTTTGCTGGCTGTAGTTGGTTTGTGGCAGAACCAGGTTTGCTTCATTACATGGTAGAATCCGTGCGCCTGGGCAAGCCGCTGCATATCAAGTTTAGTCAGGCGCACTATCGGAAACCGGAACCGCGAAAACAATGCTGCGTTCGGGTCGGGGTAGGGATCCTTCAGGCAAAATGAGGTTGGATCTTCCGGGTCTTCCAGAACCAGGTATGGCATTACGTTTCTGCCAATGTAGTCTGTTTTGCTTGTGCCGGCATCTATATCTTTTTCAAGCGCTACTTCCAGGTTGTTTAAGTTTAACTGTTTTGCCAGCCGCGCCATCCACTCGTACTGTCCGCCCAGCCGTTCGCGGGCTGTTATACTTTTATAAAGCTGAGTAATTTCCGGGCAAGGGGCAATGTCTTTCAGATAATAGAGTGCGGTAGCTCTTACAAGATCTGCAGCTTCAGGCCAATATTGTGTGATCATTTTCCTGATGTTCTCCATCACCTGCAGCTCAATTTTATAAGATGCACGCTTAGGATCGACAATGTAATAAGGCTGCGCACATTTTTGGTTAAGGACCACCGTTTCCAGCAGCCTGAAAGTCGAGTCCCAGCCACCCGTCCAGAACAAGTTTACAACATCTACCATACTTAACACAATCCTGAAAGCTCAAAATCTCCAATGTATGCCAGTTCAAAGTATAACCAGGTCAGGTTTAGTCGAAGAGTCAGTAAAGGGGAATAGCAGGTAAAACGGCACCCGGGGAGTAAAGCAGCTTCCCGGGTGCCGTTTTACCTGCTATATTAAGCTCCGGCTACAGCGCATACTTTAAAAGCATCACGCAGAGGGCGTCTTATCTTAAATTCGTAATAGTTATAGATCCGGCTGGTTAGCGGCACACGGTGGCCCATACCTTCCAGAATAGCAATATGGCATGGCATGCAAACACCGCAGGGTTTCTGCAACCGGTTGGGCCGGTGGCAAAACCAGGTTTGCTGCATTACATGCAAAAAGCCGTACTTGATGGCATTGGCCTGCATATCCAGTTTTGTAATTTCGATAACCGGCCATTTAAAGCAGCTGAATAAAGAAACCTCCGGTAAAGCAGGCTTGTGAAGTAACCGATAGGATGTTCGGTCATCCGGGTTTTCGCGCGCCAGAAATGGCCTGATGTGTCGGCCAACAAAAGTATGCGGTAGAGGTGTTTCGATAGATAGCTCCAGGTCGTTTATACCTAGTTGTGCCGCCATGCGGGCCAGCCACTCGTACTGTTCTCCCAACCGCTCTTTTTTCCTGATCTGGTTGTATAGTTGTGTGATAGCAGCGTTAGGCTCAATATCATCCTTTCCGAAAACTTTGGCAGGCATTAACCTGTCAGCAGTTTCAGGCCAGTCTTTAATGATCATATCCCTGATCCGGGACATTGTGTCGAGCTCTTTATTGAATGAGGGACGTTTATTATCTATCACATAAAATGGTTGTACTTTTCTCTTCTCGAGTAGCAGAAGCTCTAATAACCTGTAGGTAGAGTCCCAGCCACCTGTCCATAACAGATTTGCAATTGCAGCCATATGTATACCTTGTATAATTATCCAATAAGCAATCTGGTTTTCAATAGTTTACTACTTTATTTATAGATTTACATATACGAACACTTACGATAAAAGTATAACAATACTTACTTGCATTTTAATCGTTAAAAATCCAATCAATAATAAGGTTAATTCAGTATCAAGAAAAACATTAAGTACGCCAGAATTAAGAGAAGTTCTATACCTGATGTTTCGGAGCACAAAACAAAAAATGGCTGGAGCTATACCTGCTCCAGCCATTTTTATTGAAAGTATAAGACTACTACCAACCCGGTTTTCGTTTGCCGCCACCAAGTATACCACCTAATAGCGAACCTAATCCGCCCGAGCCCATGCCTCCGTAGCCGCGCCTTCCGTTCAGCCCACCCAGCACCGATATAAGTGAGCCAAGGCCGCCGCTGGTGCGGTATCTGCCCCCTCCCATCATACCGCCGCCCATCATGCCTCCGCCGAGCAGGCCACCTAACAAGCCGCCGCCCATAGTGCCCATTCCGCCACCCATAAAGCCACCACTGCGCCTGCGGCCACCGCTCATTACTTTGGCTAATACCAGAGGCGCCAGTATACCTAACATACCTTGCACCATCTGCGGCGAAATGCCTGCATTTTTAAACATATCGCCAAAACCGCTCTTGCTCATGTACGCCTGAGAGGTAGGGTCTTCGCCCTTTTGCTGAGCTTCATCGGCTTTGTTAACGTACTGGTCCAGTATGCTGAACTGCTTCTGGTTAATGCCCAGGTACTCTGCTATCTCCTCTATGCGTTTCTGCTCGTCGGGCGTATACTTCCCATCAGATTTGGCAAAGCTGATAATGTCGGTTACAAACGTAAAGCGCAGCTGGCTGTTCTTCAGCGTATCAAGGCATTTCTGCAGGCTGATCTGCGATGGATTTCTGGCAATTTGCACCAGCTCCTGCTGCAGGTTCTGGGGCAGTTCGGCAGCCTCGCCCATCAACTCCAGAAACTCCAGTTCCTCGTCAGAGGCATGGCCATCGGCTGATGCTATAGTTGCCATTGCCCCAAAGTAGGCGCCTTTTTCTTCTATGCTATAATCTTTTAGCAGCGTGGTCTGTTCTTGTTCCATTAGCTTTCTGTTGTATAGTTTGGTTATTAATAACGATTCCTGCCTGAGCAGGTTAGGCGGTAACCGGTGAGGCAGCAGCTAATAAAAGACAAAGCCCCTGCAGTTTATAAGTGCAGGGGCTTTTATGCTTTAAGTACCTTATCTGGGCCGGTAGAGCGAGCTATACTTGTATACTTTTATCCCATAGAAATAATTTTGATATTGAGTTATTCAGCTAAAAAAGGCAGCAACACAGCAGCATGCTGTAACGCGTGTTTAACTCTTGGCTTCAGCTGTACTTCATAATAATTACGCGCACGGCTAATCATAGGCAGGCGGTGGCTCATGCCATCTTCAACAGCTATGCGGCAAGGCATGCAAACACCACATGGTATACCAAGTTTTGTAGGTTTATGGCAGAACCAGGTTTTGTTAAGCACATGTATAAAGCCATTCTTGGTAGCTATGTCTTTCATATCCAGCTTGGTTAGCTCGATAATAGGCCATCTGAAGCAACTGAACAGCACTACATCAGGGTTAAGCGGCTGGTGTGCCAGGCGGTAAGATGTTCTGTCTTCAGGATTTTCGCGCTCCAGGAACGGCCTGATATTGCGCCATACGAAGTTATTCTGGCGTGCCTCTATCGAAAGCTCCAGGTCGTTTATGCCGTATTGGTGCGCCATTCGGGCAATCCACTCATACTGTATACCCAGGCGCTCTTTTGTAGCCATGCGCCAGTACTGCTGTGTAATGGTGTCGTTTGCTTCGATACTTTCTTTCTGGATAATCTTTGTTGGCAGCATTAATTTTGCCTCCTGTGGCCAGTTGGTTTCCACAAGCCTGCGAATCTTCTTCATCGTTTTCAACTCCACCGGCGTCGATTTCCTGTTCGAATCTATGATGTAATAGGTCTGTACTTCTTTTTTTTCCATCAGGAGCAGTTGCAGCAATCTGAACGTAGAATCCCAACCGCTTGTCCACAGCATGTTTACAGGTTTGCTCATAAAATAAAGTGATGGTTTAGGTTATAAATTTTGGCGAATAACACGTAGCTAAAGAGAGCTTAAGAAAATAAGAATAGTTAAATAATCAGATTATCATCTATTAGAAAATAGGTTTATCTTAATTACGGCGAAGCTTTGAAAAAGTGGCTTTATGTATATACTATTTAGTAAAAGTATCTAAACTTTATTCTTAGCCACGAAAAGCTCAAATATTAGACCTTTATAATATACTATATTTAATATAACCTGACTTTACATCAACCTCAATTATACTTTCCGAAGCATTTATACTTAATAAACTTTACTGTTTAATAACTTTCTGAGCCTGAATGAAAAAAGGGTGCTAAGCAGAAAAAGAGCCTGCCTAACACCCCGTAGGAGTTTTTTAACTATGAAAAATTAACTCATTGGCACTTCCATCAGCAGCAGTTTTGCATCAGCTGTTGCCTTAAAGTTTACTGAGTTAGTATCCCAGATGCCCATGCCATCGCGGCGGCTTAGCTTTTCGCCATCTACTTCAACATCGCCCTCCAGCACGAACACATAAACACCCTGCCCCTGCTTATGCAAAGTATAGCTAAGCTCGGTGCCGGTATTCAGGTTGCCAAGCGAGAACCATGCATCCTGGTTAATCCAGATGGAGCCATTATCTTTTTCAGGCGATACCACCGTCTGGAATTTATTTTGTCTGTCCTCTTCTGAAAAAGTCTTCTGCTCGTAGCGCGGCTTTATATCATACTCTTTCGGCAGTACCCAGATCTGTAGGAAATTTACCTGCTCTGTTTTGGAGTGGTTATACTCTGAGTGCGACAAACCGCTACCCGCCGACATGATCTGTACATCACCTGTATGGATAACCTCGCGTGTGCCGGTAGAGTCTTTATGCTCCAGCGCACCTGCCAACGGTATAGAAATAATTTCCATGTTATCGTGTGGGTGTGTTCCAAAGCCCATGCCCGGTGCCACAATATCGTCGTTGATGACGCGCAGCATGCCAAAACCCATTCGCTCCGGGTTATAATAGCGTGCAAAGCTAAATGTGTGGTGCGAGTCGAGCCAGCCGTGGTAAGCGTGGCCTCGTGTATTTCCTTTATGTATTACCTTAGTGCTCATTGTTTTATTCTTCCTTTCTTATACCTGCTACGGCCTTGCCGGTAAGTAGATTTTATACTTGCTGCCAGACCGGTTTAAATATCACATCTAATTTACATGTATATACATCAAATGTACATACATAGTTTAAATTTTCAAAATATTCTTTTAAAATCATCAGCAGTATTGGAAGCAAAATAAGCTAAAGGAATGTTTCTATAATGTGAATAGCAAAATTGCTATATATTAGCAGTAGTTGATGACTAAGACAGGTTGGAGCTATGAAAGGAAACAACATAAAGATAAATTACCGGGCAGACGCTAACGAAAATTTATTCGGTGCCTCGCCTCGGGTTACAGAAGCTTTGCAACAAGCACTGCATAACCTACACCACTACCCCAGCCCCGATGCCCTGCCACTACGGGAGGCCATTGCAGGTAAATTTGGTGTAACTATAGAAGAAGTATTGGTCGGCAGCGGCTCCGCAGAGCTTATCTCATTGCTCATCCGAACTTTTTGCAGGCCTGTTCATACATCATCTATACTTTCAGTTAGCCCGACCTACCCATTATATCAGGCAGAGGCCGAGGCGCTGGGTGTAAAGTATAAGGCTGTGCCGCTGGATAGCAACTACCAGTTTGATGCAGATGCTATACTTGCCGCTGCAGATGCCACTACCCGACTCTGTTTCATCTCTAACCCTAATAACCCAACAGGTTCTTTCCTTGCTCAGGCGCAGCTAGAAAAGCTGATTTATACTTTACCGGCGCATGTTACCCTTGTGCTGGATGAAGCTTACGCAGAGTTTGCAACTGACCCGAACTTCAGAAGTGCCCTGAATTACCTGCACCAGCGCCCGAACCTGGTTATACTTCGCACTTTTTCTAAAGCCTATGGCCTGGCAGCTTTACGGGTTGGTTATATGATAGCTCAGGCAGCACTGGTTCAGGAGATTGCGCAGGTAAAACAGCCTTTTAATGTAAACCACATGGCGCAGGTAGCTGCCGTTGCCGCTTTACAGGACGAAGACTTTTTAGCTTATACTTTAAACGAAACACAAGCAGGCAAAGCACACCTGCAGCAGATACTGCATAAACTTGGCATCCATTACTGGCCATCTGAGGGTAATTTTATACTTGCAGATGCCGGCCTGAAAGCGCAGCAACTATACGATACACTACAGCAACGTGGCATACAGGTTCGCCAGACACAAGACCCATTTGCGCTGCGAATTACGGTAGGTCCGCCAGAGCATCAGCTATACCTGGAGCGTACTTTAGAGGAGATTTTAACGCCAGCAGCATTAGCCGACCACCAGCACCTGGCACCTATACTTGAAGCAGGTAAAGCTATTTCGGTTTCTGACGAAGCACAGGCTATAGCTATAGTACAGGGTTTTGCGAATGCAGATCATGCAGCCGGTAGCTCAGCCGAAAGAGCAGGCCTGGCTTTTGCCCGCGCCCTGGAAACAAGACTTACGCTGAACAACCACTACCACATGGGCAATTTATACAGTTCCAGTATTGGCGAAACAGATATGATCTCTGCTTTTAGTGTGCTCATCAGGGCTACGCCACTGGTAACTTTCGGGCACCAGTTCGCTAACTTAACTATAGCCAGACAAGTTGAAAAAGCAGAAAGAATACATATACTGGATCTAGGTATTGGAAGTGGTTTGCAGTGGCTGCACCTGTTCGATATTCTGGCAACACGGCCTGAAGGTGCACCCGAGGTATCCATTACAGGTATAGACATTCCGGCACCAGGCGATGATTATGAGCGCTACCTGAACGAAACCCGAGACAGGCTTTTAGCTTATGCTGGTGCACGTGGCATCAGGCTGAACTATAAAGCAATTGCCTCGCGGCTCGAAGATGTAAACCTGCTGGACCTAAGTATAGAACCGGATGCAGTGCTTGTAGTTAATGCTGCTTTTACCCTGCACCACATTCCCGATCAGTTGGTGTCAGAAGATAATTACCGTGATTTTATACTTCGGCAGATCAAGGAGTTGCAGCCAGCTGTTTTCACGCTAACAGAACCCAGCTCCGAGCATAACAAGTTAAGCTTTATGCCGCGCCTGCGCGAATCGTTGCGGCATTACTACCACGTTTTTGATGCGCTGGATACCCTGCTGCCCCCGCATTTACCGGAACGTAAAACTATAGAGCAGGAATTCTTCGGGCGGGAGATCATTAATGTTGTTGCCTACGAAGGAAGCGAGCGCGTAGAACGCCATGAACGCCATGAAGCCTGGCAGCACCGCCTCAACAGAACAGGTTTTACGCCACTACAACCCGGCGAATTTGCGCCAGCAATTGCATCGGCACTTAATCTGCACGAGCACTTCTCGCTGGAGCCAAACATTGCCGGTTATACTTTACACTGGAAAGGTACCCCTATAGTAGCCTCTACAGCGTGGACAACTAACAATTAACAGTAATCAGTGAACAGTTAGCAGTGATCCGATGTGGTGGGAGCTAACAGGCTTTTATACTTCAGGCTGTAGTTTTAAATAGCTTTCACGAATGCGGATGCACAAACGTACGCTGGACGTTTAAAATGCAATGAGGGGCATCCCGCCCCTCAATAGCTCACACAAGTATAGCAACTGATAACTATTTACTGTTACCTGTTTACTGATCTTACTGTTTACTGTTCATTGTTAAATGTTTTAGTGCCAGCAGGCAAAGTGCTACAGAACCGGAAACATTGATCTTACCGGTTAGCACCATCTTCTCCACTTCGCTCAGAGGCACTTTCAGAACTTCTATACTTTCTGTTTCGTCAAGGTCCTGCTCGGCTACTTTTTTCGCGTTGCGTGCCAGAAAGAAGTAGATCTTGTTGGTGTCTTTAGTTGGGTTATCAATTACCTCCAGCAGCGGCTCCAATTCATCTGAAGTATAGCCGGTTTCTTCCAGCATCTCGCGGGCAGCAGCAGCTTTGGGGTCTGTTTCGCCCTCATCAATCACGCCGCCTGGCAGTTCAATAAAAATATCCCCGGCAGCGTGCTTGTACTGGCGCACAAAAATCACATGGTTGTCTTCCGTAACCGGGAAGGTCAGCACTACATTCGGGCGTACGCTTACAAAATAATCGTCCAGCACCTGCCCATCGGGCAGCTCCACGTGGTCGCGGCGCAGTTTATACCACTTATGATCAAAAACTATATCTGATTTAAGCGTTTTCCAACGCTCTATTTCCTTTACCATTTTTATACTTTAAACAAGGGTGCAATTTATACTTCAAAACAAAGCCACGCCATTACATAGTGCAACGGGCGTGGCAGTTTGTTTAAGGTGAGATTCATTATTCGCCGTTAGCGCCGGCAACCATGTAGGTGTTCTTTTCAGCTACTTTTTCTTTTACAGCTTCCTGCCAGTCCAGCCCAACGGCCGACAAATACTCCGACTGGTTCCATTGCTGGTTCTGCCGTAGTTGCTCGTCTGCTTCACAAATGTAAATTTCGTGGCCCGGCTGTTCTGTTACTTTTAAGCCGCAGGAGCGCATCATGGCTTCTATGCAGGCATGGTTAGGTGCCCACCAGTTAGTCAGGTCCCCGGCCATACGTTTTTCAATGAAAGCCATTTTAGGCCAGCTCTCGTCCAGCATTCGCTCACGGTCGTTTATACCAAAATCTTCAGGCGTTTCTTTCGCATCCTTACCGCCTGGCATGGTCAGCGTCTGGAACACCATCATTTTCCGCAATTTCTGCGACAGGATATCCAGGGAAAGCAATGGATAACGCAGGTGGTACAGAACACCCATATACCAGATCAAGTCGAACTTACGGTCGAGGCGGGCTACATCATACACCTGCATCTGCTTCAGCTCGATCTTATCTTCCAGCCCGAACTGTTTTGCGGCCCATGCTGCCTGGCGCAGGTAATGCGGATCTACATCTATACCCAGAACATTAGCACCGCGCTTGGCCAGCTCTATACTATAAAAACCAGCATTGCAGCCTATGTCCAGCACCTCCCAACCCGTCAGGTCTTCAGGAATATACTTTTCTATCTGCTCCCATTTAAAAGAGGGAAAATCTCCTAAAAAATGGTTGGGTGCTGTTTGTTCGCCATTAGGCAAGTGTAAATTATGAAACCAGGGACCAAGCTCCTCTATCTCCTTCATATTTTAACTTTGAATGAGTGATTGGGTGAATTTTTAACTGTTTACCTGTAACTGTTTACTGTTAACGGTCATCAGTTCGCGCGCATAGTTTTCAAGCTCCTGCGCTCGGTGGGCTGCTGTGTGGTGCGCCATTACTTTTTTACGGGCACGCGCACCTATAGCTTTACGCTCTGAGTTGCAGATTTCACGCAGATAGCTAAGCGTATCTTTTGCTGAATAGGATACTAGTATCTCACTTCCGAACTCGAAAAGAGAATCCAGACCGTCCCAGTAATCAGAAATAATTGGCGTGCAGCAGGCAGCGGCTTCGAACAAGCGCACACTCGGCGAATAACCAGCTTTGATCATATCGGCACGCGTAATGTTTTGTGTAAAGCGCTGGCTGTTGTAGAACCTGCGGTGTTCGGCTGGTGGCAAGTGATGAATATGCTGGGTATTAGCAGGCCACTGTATACTTGCCGGGTATTGCGGACCAGCAACTACAAATCTTCCCTCCGGCCATTGGCGCGCAGCGTCCAGCATCAGTTTTTCTAAAGGTGGCTGGCGGTCATCGGAGTAGGTACCCAGGTAACCTAAATCCCATTTTAGCTGCTGATACTCGGGATAGTATAGCTCCGGATCGAAAGAGCAGTAAAGCGCCCGTGCTGCCGGCGAACCATACTTCTTCTCCAGCAGGTCCAGCGTTGGGCCACCAGTAAAAGACAAGTATAAATCGTATTGCGGTATCAGATTCGGGTGCAGGTACTCGTAATCTTCACGCTCCAGTTTTGCCAGCGTAACCGGCGTATCGATGTCGTAAAAGGCTTTTATACCATGGGCTGTTTGTATCGCCCACTCTCCCACCTGCACGCCTTCCGGCACATACGAACCAACTATAACCATATCCGCCTCGCGTACCTGTTCGGTAAAACGCAGCTTCAGATCATCCAGCGAAGTATAAAGCTCGGTCTGGCAGTAGTCAGGGTTGGGCAGATC
This sequence comes from uncultured Pontibacter sp., assembly GCA_966250805.1. Lineage (GTDB taxonomy): Bacteria > Bacteroidota > Bacteroidia > Cytophagales > Hymenobacteraceae > Pontibacter. The sequence goes on from CBINIP010000018.1 coordinate 62,148, forward strand.
ACGGTTATCGGCATACCAGGGTTTATCGCGCTCCAGGAACAGTACTTCGTGTCCCCTGTTTTTAAGCTCGCGAACTAAACCACGAAAAGTAGTGGCGTGGCCGTTGCCCCAGGAAGAAGTTATAGTTAAGCCAAGTATTACAATGTTCATGCTAATGCCTCGTCTTGTTGTTGTATTTTTGCATACAGCAGTGTTTCCAACTGCTCTGCACGATGGTTGTAAGTATGAGCGGCCAATACTTTTTTGTAGGCTGCCTCGCCGATAGCTTTTGCTCTTTCTGCTGTTAATTCAGAAAGTATAGTTGCTACTTCGGCCCCGTTTTTAGCTACCAGAATTTCCTTTTCCGGCTCAAAAAAGAAGTCTATTCCTTCCCAGTAATCAGTGATGATGCAGGCACCTGCCCCGGCTGCCTCAAACACGCGCGTAGCCGGCGAGAAACCATAGCGAGCCATACTTTCGCGGCTGATGTTTAGAACAGCCTTTGGTGTGCAGTTAAAAGCATTGTGGTCGTTTGTATACACGTGGCCGATGTACTTCACGTTCTCGCTCATCGGCTTATCGCCCCAGCCGCTGCCGCCGATAATAAATTTCTTACCAGGAGTGGCTGCTGCAGGATTCAGGAAAAATTCTTCTACGCGGGCTTCGCGGTCTGGCAGGCGGTTTCCTAAAAAGGCAAGGTCACAAGCAAAGCGCTCGTTCGGCTCTACCGGAAAATGTGTGGCAGTATCCAGTGCATTATAAATCGGAACACATTTCTTAGCACCCAAGGCTTCGTAAGCATTAACTACCGGGTCGCCGCCGCCATAGGTCAGGATCATGTCGTACTGCGGGATCAGGCCCAGGAACTGGTCTGTGAGGTTGTTGTGCACACGGTCTAATGTTGCAGGCGCATCCACATCCCAGAACACTACCAGGCGCTCGTCTGTTTTCAGCTTCAGTACTTCGCGCTCCAGCAGTTCATCAAACACACCTACGCCACTGGCTTTTACCACCATATCGGCCTCGGCTGCTTGTGCAAGGCATTTGTACACGGCATCTTCGGTAGCTTCGTATACCACCACTTTTGCCCATTCCGGGTCATCCATGTCGCGGTTCTGCTGGCGGTCGTAAGCATCAGGTTCATAAAAAGTTACCTGATGGCCGCGCTCGCTCAAAGCACGAACTATACCTCTGTAATATGTAGCTGCGCCATTCCAGTAAGCAGATACCAGGCTGGAGCCAAAGAAGGCGATGTTGAGTTTCTTATGCTTCATGTAAAGTCTGTTCTTTTTGGGTGAGGTAGATTTTTGTAGCGTCAATGCCCAGTTCTTCACACACTTTCTCCAGCTCATTTACACGGTGGGCACAGGTATGGCGGTTGCGTATAGTTTCTAAGCCATGCGCAGCCAGTTCTTTTGCTTTTTCAGTATCGGTAAGTATAGTTTGCAGGTACTGCTTCATTTCTTCGCCGGTGCGGGCAACCAGGAAGTCTTCTCCCGGTGTGAACAAGTTTTCAGCATCATCCCAGGGCGATGATATCAGCGGAATACCGCAGGCCATCGCTTCGAAAGGTCGAATTGTTGGAATGCCCGGCAACGCCTCAACATAAGGTCTGCGTGGCACATGCACCGTTACTTTATACTTGGCAAATTCTTCGGCAGCTTTATAGTTTGGCAACCAGCCACCGTATTCGATACCTGCATCAGAAAGAGCTTTGCGGGCATGTTCCAGGTAACGCACACCGTAGATCTTTGCTTTCAGGCCCAGTTCTTTAACCGGATTTATCAGGAACTCGTGCAGCTCGGCAGTGCGTTCTTCGTCGCCCCAGTTACCTATCCAGACAAGGTCGCCTTCATACTCTTTTCGTTCGTGCGGATAGAACACCGACGTATCTGCAGCTTCGTGCCAGGTCCAGGCTTTAGTGGTCCAGCCTTCCTGCAAGTATAAATTCTTGATAACCTCGCCAAAGGCCAGCACGCCGTCATAATGTGTCAGGTCATACTTGGCCATACTTTCGCGCTCTGTTACGGCACGGTGGTGGGTATCATGGAAAATGAGTTTATACTTGCCGCCGTCTGCGCGGTGCTCCCCGATGCGCTTTACCAGTTCGTGCTCGCTCCATTCGTGCACCAGTACCAGGTCGGCATCTGCCAGCACTTCGTTCAGATCCAGGCTATTCAATGTATAAAAATTGGTGCTGATGCCCGGGTAGTATTGCTGCAACTCCTCCAGTTTCTCCTCTCCGTAACCTTCTACTAAGTTTTGCAGGCTCCATCCGTTTTTAGGTTCGTATACTTTTACCTGATGGCCCCGCTCCTGCAGTTCGCGTACAATTCCTCTCAAGAAATGTGCATTGCCATGGTTCCAGTCAGAAAGTATAGAGTGGTAGAAAAGGGTGATGTTCATAGTTTAATTTTGAATAATTGAATAACCGAATTTTGAATGCTCAATAATGAATAGACTGAATATTGATGAAGTGAATGAATTTTGAATGTCACTTCGAGTTACTCTTGAAGAATGCCAGCGTAGCTGAGAGAAATCTCAAATCCAATGCAGATTTCTCAAGCTCGTATAGATGACACAGATGATATTTATTCTGTCATTCAAAATTCAGTTATTCAAAATTTCTCTAAGCCGTTACAGGAGTCTTCATTAACTGGCGATAGATGTGGCCGTAGTCCTGTGCCATCTGGTCGGAAGTATAACCATGTGAACGTTTCACTGAGCGGCAGGCCATAATGTTACGGCAAAACTCATCATCTATCAGCTTGTTGATGCTGTCGCGCAGTTCGTCGGCATCCTGTGGATTAACATACTTGGCAGCATTGCCCCATATTTCGGCCTGGCTTTCTGTTTTACCAATCACCAGTGCACAACCCGACATAGCAGCTTCCAGAATAGTTAAACCAAACGGCTCATACTTGGCAGGAAGCGCATAAATAGATGCTCTTGATAACCAGTCTGATACTTCTTTATTCGTCAAGTGGCCCAGGAAGTGTACGTTATCCAGTTCTACAGCTTTACCTGTAGCAGGGTGTTTGTCTTCGCCGGCAATGTATACCGGCCATTGCAGTTCAGAGGCAATATGAGCAAGCATCGAGATGTTCTTTGCTTCGTCCCAAACGCGGCCCATGCTAAAGATGAACGGCTCTTTGCGACCAAACTGGAAGTGATGCTGGCCACGGCCATTGTAAATTACAGAGCTTTGCTTGAAAGGTCCGTAAAGTTCTTCGGCCTGGTGCATCATAGCCTGAGTTGGGGCTACTACCACATCAGCTGCCTGCAAGCCTTTTGCTACAAGCTCTTTATACTTGTTCCATTCTTTCGGAGCTTCTTCATCCTTCACAGCTCTCCACCACGACATTACGCACGAGTGCACTACCACAACCACTGGTTTGCCCCAGTTAAGGCTACCGTGTACCATGCCGTTCAGGTGGATCAGGTCTGGCTGTACTTCATCTCTGAGTTGCAGCAGCCATTCGCCTGCTTTTTCCACGTCTTCCCATGGTTCGTCCATCCACTCCAGCTTATACTTGCTTTCGTAAATGGTCAGGTTTGGTATTTCTTCGGTTTCGCGGCGCTGCTCTTCGCTTAGCGGCGAGCCCATAGTAGCCAGTGCTACCTGTGTGCCAAAGGGAGCTAAGGCTCTTACCAGCTCCAGTGCGTACGTCCAGACACCGCCAACGGTATCTGCTGTCATTAAGATCTTTGAAGGATGATGTGCTTCCATGATATTATCTTCCGTATATTTTATCTAAAACTTCTGCTACTTTCACAAACTCTTCTGCCTCTTCATTAAAGCCTTCACCCTTTGCCAAACGCTCAGCCCAGGCCACTCCTGCCCTGCCCGACCACTCATCCGGTGGCGAGCACAGACGCTCGGTTCTGGTGCCGTAATAGCGCTCTGCTACAAAATCATAAAATGATCCGTTGATATTTTTCAGGGCTACACCGCCTTCTGTGCCATAAAAAGTAGCACTGATGATGGCTTCCTGACCAGCTGGTAAATTCCAGGAGCAGCTGAGCTGCAAATGCGTGCCGGTTTCGAGTTCTATACTTGCTGTGGCGTAATCTTCTACCTTACCATCGGCCAGCGTAATTGCTTTGCCTTTGGCATACAAGTGGCTTGTTACGTCTTTTACTTCCGGGAAGTTCAGCGACCATAAAGCCAGGTCTACCAGGTGCACGCCCAGATCGATCACGCAGCCGCCACCTGATAGTTTTGGCTCATAGAACCAGGCCTTATCAGGGCCATAGGCATTATGAAAAACCAGTTCTACAGCATAAATATGGCCCAGCTCACCCGACTGCACCACTTTGTATACCTGCTGCATTGCCTCGGTATAGCGGTAAGAGAGATCTACACCCAACAGCTTATTTGTCTGACGGGCAGTTTCTACTACACGTTTTGTTTCTTCGGCGCTGCGGCCAAGGGGTTTCTGGCAGAAAACAGATTTGCCTGCCTCCAGTGCCAGCATGGTTTGCTCTGCATGAAAAGCGCTTGGTGTAGCTATTACCACGCCATCCACTTCAGAGTGCTCCAGTATGTTATCAAGGGTGTTTACTACCTGTGCGGCAGGTGCGCTTTTGTGAGCTTCCTCAGCATTTTGCGGGGTAGCATCAGCAATAAAAGAGACCTCCCCGGCATTGTTTCTGGCAATTACCTCCATGCGGTTTCTCCCGATCCAGCCTACACCTAAAAAACCAAGTTTAGGTTTGTGTGCTGTTTCGGTGGCAGTAAGTTGATTCTGGTCAAGTACAGTTTCTTCCATGCTAAAAGGTTATAAGGGCTTTTACAAATCCGTCAGGACGGGTAGTTAACTGTTCGAATGCTTTATCTATGTTTTCTAAAGTATAGGTATGGGTATAAAGCAGGTCAGGATTGATGATACCTTGCTCTACAGCCTCTACAGCTGCTTCTATACCTTTTATATATTCTTTTGGATCGCGCTCATGGGCATTGATGACATCGATGCCCCGCCAGTTCCAGAGTTGGATGTTTACCTGCCGCATGCCATCCTGGTGGAAACCGGCTATGATGAGCATACCTCTTTCTGCGGTCAGCTCGCCGGCCAGGTTTAGCGGCCATTCTTTTCCGGTGCACTCTATTACGCGATCACAGAACTTTCCGTTGGTTAAGTCGCTCACTTTTTGAATAATTTTCCAGTGATCGTCCATTTTGACCAGTTCATCGGCTCCGCATTCCCGGGCAATATCCAATGAAAAATCGCGCTGAGAAACTGCAATTACCTTTGCGCCAGCGTGTTTTGCCAACTGCACCAGCAAGGCACCCAGAAAGCCAATACCAAGTATAGCTACTGTTTGCCCGGCCTCTATACGGCTGCGTTTGAAGATGTTCATGGCGCAACCCAGCGGCTCGCCCGGAAAAGGTTTACCAGCAAGTGCTTCTGGTAACTTTACTACTTTATCGGCATCGGCAACATCGTACTGTGCATAAGACTTATAAGAGAGTGCAGCTACGCGGTCGCCAACTTTTACATTGGTTACGCCTTCGCCTACGGCATCTACCACGCCCCAGCCTTCGTGTCCCGGGTTACCAGCCTCTACCGGATAAGTAAACCACTCGCGGCCTTCATAAACTGGTATGTTAGAGGCGCAAAGCCCGCAACCTTCCAGTTGCAGGCGCACCTGCCCGGCCTGTGGCTCGGGCAAGGTAACCTCTTGTACTTCTATACTTTTAGGTGCTGTTATAACAGCTGCCTGCATGGTGGTAGCCGTTGTGCCGGCCACTGCTGATTTCTCAGTTGTAAGGGTGTCTGGATGCATTATGCTACTGCTGCTTTGTTTTCGGTTTCTACTTTTATAGTTTCTTCTTTCTTGGATGTGGTCAGAATCATAGGTACCTCCAAGCCACGGCTCTCACACAGCCACTGGTATAGTTTGGCTACACCTGCCTGCACATTGTGCTTCGGATACCAGCCTGTAGCTTTGCCAAACTTACGGATGTCGGACACATAATAATGCTGATCGCCCGGGCGCCAGTCGCCGAAAGTGAGGGGTAAGGTCTCGCTGCGGAAGTCGCCTATAGTTTTGAGCAGCTCCAATAAGCTAACCGTGTTCTGCGCGCCACCACCTATGTTAAAGGCCTGTCCGCTAATCTGCGGCATGTGCTCCTGGGCCAGCAGGAAGGCATCTACCAGGTCTTCTACAAAAAGTATATCGCGCACCTGCTTGCCATCGCCGTAAATATTGATCGGCTTGTTCTCGATAGCTCTGATAGCAAAGTGAGCTACCCAGCCTTGATCTTCATTGCCATACTGGTGAGGACCATAGATGCAGCTCATACGGAACACCACCATTGGCAGGTTATAGGTACGGGCGTAGTCTATTACATATTGGTCGGCAGCGCCTTTTGAGCAACCATACGGGCTGTGGAAATCGAGGTGGCGCGCTTCGCTTATACCGTGTGCTTTTATAGTTTTATCGGCAGGATAGTAGCGCGAGCCGTTTGAGATAAACTGAAGATCCTCAAGGCCTCCGTATACTTTGTTTGTAGAGGTAAATACAAGCGGCGGCGGGTTATCCTGCTCACGAATGGCTTCCAGCACGTTAATAATACCTCTGGCGTTGATCTCAAAATCATTGATTGGTAGATCAAGCGAAGTAGTAACGGCAACCTGTGCTGCAAAATGAAATACAGCCTCGGCATGCTTCATTACTTTGCGCACTGTCTGCAGGTCGCGGATATCGCCTACGTATACTTCCAGTCGGTCGCCATAATTATCGTGTAGCCACTGCAGGTTGCGCTCAACACCCGCACGCGACAGGTTATCGAAAATAAGTACACGCTTTCCTTCTTCCAGCAGGCGTTTTGCCAGGTTTGTACCTACAAAGCCAGCCCCACCTGTTATTAAAGTATAAGGTTCTCCGCTGAAATCATCTATAGTACGCTTAATGTAGTTCAGCTGTTCCAACCCTTCTACGCCATACTGCGCCCATAAGCGATAAAGCAGTTTTGGGGTGCCATCAGCTTTTTTAAGACCAAAATGGTATTCACGATCATCTACATGAAAGCCCCCTACAGTTGGCAAGCTTGCATCCAGGTCGTTTATGCCATACCAGTATACTCTGTTTACATCGGCTTTTAGTGCATTTTTAAATTCCTGCAGTTGCTTATACTCGTCGTATTGCCAGGTAGAGAAGCCTGCTTCTGTGATCCATAGTTCAGCTTTAGCACCATGCGCATCCAGCACCTCACGTATACTTTTAATGTTCTCAGCCCAGCCTTCCCACATCTGGTCAAACACATCCGGGAAGCCATGTATACCTACGGCATCAATGTACTGCATTACGCCACGCTCGAACATAACCTGCAGCCAGTTTGGGTCGATCGGACTCATGCCGCCTAGCAGGGTTTTCTTACCACGCTGCTTGCACCAGTAAGCTGCACCGCCTACCATTTCAGCAAACTTGTACCAGCCATAATCTAAGGTAAAGTCGTACTCTACCTTATTGTTAGGCTCGTTCCATAGCTCTACCCACTCGAAGTGCTCGCCCAACTCTGTAATGAAAACATCCAGAAAATCGGCATAAGCTTTCAGATTTTTTGGTGGTGCAGAAGTACGTGGGCGCATGCCTATAGATGGCGGTGTATATAAGAAGCATGGCAGCACTTTAACCTCTTTAGCTAGCGTTGGAATCAGCCAGTTATACCACTCCTTGCCTTCAGGTGTATAGTAATCGGCCCACGATACGCCGGTTCTAAGTTCGGTAACGCCAAGTTCTTTCAGATCAGTAAGCACCTGTTTTACGTGCTCCTTCTCTCCAATCCGGAACCACTCAACCAGACCAATGGCAGGTAGTGGCGCTGTAGTTTTTGTATGTGTATCTATATTCATAGTTTTCATCCTTTTGGTTGATTTATAATGCGAGGCAGTTTATACTTAAACTGTAAGGCCGCGGGCGGCTAACTCTGCACTTGCCTCACTTACACGATCATAAGCGATTTGTCCTTCCAGCCATGTGGCCAGTTCATCTAAACCGCTGTTGAACTCTACCTGCGGATAAAAACCTAACACCTCTTTAGCCAGCGAAATGTCAGCGTAGCAGTGTCGGATATCGCCTACTCTATACTTGCCCGTGATCTCTGGTATAAGGTGTGTTTTGTCCATTACGGTGGCCAGGCGCTCAGCTATTTCTCTGATAGTATAGTTATTGCCGCTGCCTACGTTAAATACCTGTCCGGTTGCTTCCTCTTTCTCAAGTGCCAATCTGCAGGCCAATGCTACATCGCGCACATGCACAAAGTCGCGCTGCTGGTAACCGTCTTCAAAGATCATCGGGGAGTTGTTATTCAGCAGCCTTGAAGCAAAAATGGCAAGCACACCTGTGTACGGGTTTGATAGTGCCTGGCGTGTACCATACACGTTAAAGAAGCGCATAGCAACTGTTGGTATATTATAAGCACGGCCCACCATCAGGCAAAGGCGTTCCTGGTCATACTTAGAAAGTGCATACACCGAAGACAGGCATGGAGCTTTTGTTTCAGGAGTTGGCAATGGTTGCAGCTTCTGTTTGTCCTCATCGTAAAGCTCCCAATCGGCTGCTTTCAGCTGCTCCAGCGGGCGCTCGCTTACGGCAACCTGCTCGCCTGCCGCATTTTTATACAAGCCTTCTCCATAGATGCTCATGCTGCTGGCTACTATTAGTTTTTTTACCGGATTCTTGATAAGCGCCTCCAGCAAAACAGCTGTACCCATGTTGTTCACATCGGTGTACTCTCTAATTTCATACATGCTTTGCCCCACGCCAACCATGGCCGCAAAGTGGAAAACGGCATCAACACCATCCAGTGCACGTGCTACATCTTCAGGGTTGCGCACATCACCTATCATCAGCTCCACATCTTCGTGCAGGTATTCAGGACGCTGGCAATCTTTGCCGTGCACCTGTTCGCTCAGGTTATCCAACGCTCTTACTGCATAACCGTGGTTTATCAGTTCATCTGCCAAGTGCGACCCAATAAAGCCTGCACCACCTGTGATCAAAATCTTTTGTTTCATAGTTTTATTTATTAATAGGTCGATTTAAAATGGCTGTGCCGTTGGCCTTATAGTTATATGGTTCACAGACACCTCCTGCGGGCAGCTCAGCGCATATAAAACAGCACTAGCCACCTCGTCAGCAGAAATGGAACCATAGCCAATGTCTTCAGCCGTATGAAATCCGGAAATTGTGTTCTTAAAGAAGTTAGTATCGGTAACGCCGGGTGCAATAACGGTTACCCTTATAGTTGGCAGCACCTCCTGCCTGAGTGTTTCGGCCACTACCTCCAGCGCTGATTTTGTAGCTGCATAAACTCCACCGTAAGGGTAAGACTGCCCTGCCGCCACCGACGAGACAAAAACAACATCGCCGCCACCTGCCTCCAGCATACCCGGAACAAATGCACGCACCATGCGCAGCGCCCCTAAAAGATTAGTCTGGATGATTTGCTGCCACTTTTCAGGGTCTCCTTCGGTAAGCTTTTCATGGATGCCGCGGCCTGCACTGCATACAAGTATATCGGGTGAGCTTAGCTGTTCATGAACCTGCGCATACAGAGTATCGATGGCCGGTCCGGAGGTTACGTCACATTTAAAAGGCACAACAGTATCCGGCAAACCATCAGGTAAATTGATGTCTGCAACAGCTACTTTAACATGCGAGCCTGCCAGCTTTTCTGCAATTGCCCGGCCTATACCTGAGCCACCGCCACTAACCAAGGCTGTTTTCCCTTTTAAATTGTGCACGTGGTATGTAAAAATGTTATTCTATATATTAGAATAATTTAATCTATAATTTTAGGTAGAAACGTAGGACAGGCAGTAAGGGTTGTAGAAGAAGCTGCTAAAGGACACGAAATGTGCTTTTAGTTGCTGTATGAGGAGATTTTGTACTGGTGCAGATTAAAAATGATGCAATAAAGAGCGGGCAATGGCTGATGTTTTCAATCTATAAAGTACTCAACTGGCCATCCTTAATTATATGCATAGAGCTCCTCTTTTTCCGCAGTTTCCCGCTGCTGGATAATTCTCTCGATCGTGCCATTCTTGAGAACTACAATTCTGTCTGCATCAACAATATTTGTCATCCTGTGCGATATCACAAAGGTGGTGCGGCCTCTTACTAATTGTCTGAAAGCCTGCTGCACCAGCTCATCGGTTTCTGCATCCAGTGCCGACGTTGCTTCATCTAAAATTAGTACCGACGGGTTTTTAAGTATAGCCCGCGCAATTGCTATCCGTTGTTTCTGTCCCCCCGAAAGATTATTACCTCTTTCCCCGACCATGGTGTCATAGCCATCCTGAAACTGCATTATAAAATCATGCGCATTGGCCAGAATAGCTGCTTGTTCTATTTCCTGCTGTGATGCGTTTTCTGTTCCATAAATGATGTTGTTCCTTATTGTATCGTTAAATAAGTGTGAATCCTGAAGCACAACACTTACATGCTCCCTGATAGAGCTTTGCTTAAGCTTCCGGATATCCTGCCCGTTGAATGTTATTACCCCATCAGTTGGGTTCAGCAGCCTTAGCATCAGCGACATTAATGTAGTTTTCCCTACTCCGCTAGGTCCGACAATAGCAACAGTTTCACCTTTTCTCACAGTCAGGTTCAGGTTAGCAAGTACCGGTTTGCCTGGGTGGTAGCAAAAACTTACCTGATCGAAACTGATTTCTTCAATACCGTTGCGTATCTCTTCCGCACCCGGCTGATCGGCAACTGTGTCTTCAGCATTAAAAATGGAGTCCAGGATGTGTAGCGAGATGGAAGCCTTACGGTAAGTCTGGTAAACATTTGTAAGCCCTTGCACAGGACCGAATAAATTGCCAATGTAACCCAGAAATGCCAGTAATGTACCCATTGTAATTTTGCCTTGCACGATAAGGTAACCGCCAAACGCAATAGCAGCTATGCGTGCCAGGGTGATGGTTATACTTTTAAAGGCACCTATTCTTGTATCTGTTTCAATACCCTTCATTACATGATCGTTTGTTTTAACCACTTTTGCCAGGAACATATCCTTTTCGGCCTTTTCCATAGCAAAGGTTTTGACAGTTAAAATAGAAGAGAATGTTTCGCTTAAACGGCCATAGATCTTAGCCCACGCTTCCAGCAACATTTTCTCGCGCACGGTTTGCTCTTTCGATGCCCAAAAGCCGATGGCAGCAGGCAATGGGGCAAAAAATAAGACTACCAGCGAAAGCTGCCAGTTCAGCTCAAACATCACTACCAGAGAGGCAATCAGAAAGCAGAGCATAGGGAAAATATGGAAGACAATCTCGCAGAAGGCACCTACATAATTGCTGATGGCCCTGTCAAATTTTGTCATGGTGGCGCCAACACCCTCCTTCCCATGATAAGAAGCGGGTAAAGCATAAAGCTTTTCTATTACCCTCGCCTGTAGGTTTGTCTGCATCCGTAGCCTTATTTTCCACATCAGGTAATTCTGCACACCTGCAGTTAATTCTCTTATAACAAACAGACTCAGAATGGCTCCAACAGTTACAGAGATAACTTTATAAGCTCTGACCGGATTGACAGACAGCTCATCAATAAAATATTTGAAGATTAAAGGTTCCAGCACACCCAAAGAAGCCGTGATCAGTGCCAGAAGTAGTACTATTATTAACTTTTGCCTGAAAGGCTCAATAGAGTATGCTACATTTTGTATAAACTTTTCCACGTCATCCATAAAAGCTTAATACATAAAATGGTAAAAACAGCAATGTTAGTCTATTTATACTTTACGATATTGCATCAGTTAAATCCTATTCTATATTGGTAAAGCCTTATAGACAATCTGCTTTAGTATAGCAAGCAGCCCTAATATTAAGGGAGAAGATCAAATATTTTAAGCCAAAAATTACAAGCAGTTCCAGCACCAAGAGCTATGAAATGTTTGTACTTAGGTCGCACATATTCTTTATATTGAGAGGGTAAAAAAAGCAAAGTATACTAACAGTCTTTACATGAACTTCAGCCAGGATATAGTTTTAGAAGATAACCGCGTATTGCTGCGCCCGCTGCTACTTTCTGATGTAGCTCAGTTAAAGCCTATGGCACTGGATGAAGACACCTGGAAATATAATGTGAGCCGCATAAGCAGCGAAGAGGAACTACAGCGATGGGCAGAAGATGCCATACGAAACAGGGAGGCCAGGCTACGTTATACATTTGCCATACTCGATAAAGAGAGCAATTTGCTGGCAGGGAGCACTAGCTATGGCAATATTTCTGTTCCGGATAAACGCCTTGAAATTGGCTGGACCTGGCTGGGCAAACTTTTCAGGGGAAGCGGTCTGAACCGGCATTGCAAATTCCTGCTGCTTTCTTATGTTTTTGATGTGTTACAGTTTGAGCGTGTAGAGTTAAAGACCGATGTACTTAACCAACGTTCGCGAAAAGCCATGCTGAAACTTGGTGCTACCGAAGAAGGCATACTCCGCAGCCATACTTTAATGCATGACGGCCGCCGCCGTGATACCATATATTATAGTATACTTCGGCACGAGTGGCAGCACATCAAACACACTATTTTCCCGGACATGCAATTCAGCTACAAAGTATAATCCCAAAGCAAGGCTTCCTGCGTAGGTATACTACCGCCACACAAAGTATACTTACCCATGAACGAAGCAGAATCTGACAACTCCACCAGCCGCCGGATTATACTTATCCGGCATGCGCGGCCTGAGGTTTCCAGGAAAGGTTGGTTTTCAGCCTCAGCTGCCCGAAAGTATACTTCTGATTACGATGCTGCTGTGGTAGAAGAGTTTGTACTAAACCATGAAGCTATACCTTATAAACAGATAAAGAAGGTTTACTGCAGCACACTTATCAGGTCGCAACTCACAGCCAAGGCTATTTTCGGGCCAGACATTCAGCTTGTTATTGATCATACTTTCCGGGAGTTCGAGCGCAGTGTTTTCTCGCTGCCGCTCATAAAAATGCCTATCAGTTTCTGGCTTATAGCTGTACGTGTACTTTGGTTCCTAGGCTTCAACAACCGAAACATAGAAACCTTCCGGCAGGCCAGGCAACGCGCCAAAGCGGCAGCAACTATACTTTCCGCAGAAGCCGAAGAAAACGATACAGCGGTGCTGGTAGCACATGGTTTACTAAATCATTTTATAACAAGAGCGCTTCGCCGCATGGGTTGGGAAGTAGTAGAAAAAGGAGGCAGAGGTTACCTGGGAGTAAGCGTGCTGGGGAGGTAGCTTATACTTTAGCAAGTTTATACTTATAGTATACTTTGTACTTCTGCCAGAGCTTTAAAACAAAAACTCCGGCTATTTAAAGTATAGCCGGAGTTTTTGCTAAGTATAAGCTGAGCTTAATAGCCAGTAGTCTGTTGGTTCCTGATGTTAGCGTTCGCTATAAGTTCGCTTTGCGGGATGGGCCATGCCCACTCACGAGCCTCAGGACCTAACTCGCAATTAGAAGCTACTTCGCAGTCTTCGCGCACAATGGTTCGTGTAGTACGCTTCAGGTCAAACCATCTGTGGCCCTCGCCAATTAACTCTTTCTGGCGCTCTAAAGCAATGGCATCTAATAAGGGCTGGCCAGCCAGCACAACAGGCACATAGTTAGCAATGCGGGCAGCACGCAAGGTGTTCAGGTCAAGCAGCGCACCAACAGGATTTCCGTTTAATGCTCTTGCCTCAGCACGGATCAGGTACATTTCAGCAACTCTGAATACTTTAAAGTTAACTAAGTTATCTCTTGCGGTGCCTCTGCCCAGAAATTTGCTTAAAACCACTCTAGGTGTGCCGCCTCTGCTGTTTATGGTAGCAAAGTAAGAGTTATACCTTATATCGTTGTTCTCGTCGTACTGCTCGAGCAGGTCAGAAGAAGGTTGATAGCTGTTGCGGTTACCACTTGCAAAGTAAGTGTTCTGCGATGGGCTACCTTCACCGGCATTAAACTGGATAGACCAGATCACCTCAGCTGTAGATGCATCTTTCCATATGTTTGGAAAAACGTCTCTGGGCGCAAGCGGTACTTCATCTATAACCAGCGTTGCGTAAGCTTCGGCTTCTGCATATTGCTTCGCATACAGGTTAATTCTTGCCAGCATAGCCTGCACTGCTAACTGCGAAATCTGTGATCGGCCAATTGGTTGATCAATATCACCTAACAAAGCTTCAGCCTGCTCAAGATCAGTGAAAATTCTGTCGTAGGTCTCTTTTACAGTTAATCTTGCCGGCTGGTCTTCATAGTCAGTGGTTTCTCTGTAAGGAATACCCTGGGCTGTAGAATTGCGATCAAAATCTTCTCCCCAGTAGCGCAGGATGTCGAAGTGCACAAAACCTCTGATTGCCAGAGCCTGTCCTTTTATTCTGTTCACTCTTGCCGGGTCTTCTTCTGCAAATCTATCCAGATCGCGCAGCACAATGTTGGCTTGGTTTACAACAGAATAAGCATGGCGCCATGTTTCTTCTATGATCGAGTTATCTGCAGTGTAAACCCAGTCTGTAATCGATATATAGTTTGCCAGAGATTCGCCGGTTTCGGCCACGTTATCAGACATCATATCAGGTAACTGAGAGTAAGAGCCTGTTCCGTTACCAGCTGTGCTATAGTAACCACTTTGTCTGAACCTTGCATAGGCCCCGGTTAAAGCGAACTCATAATCATCCAGCGTCTGGAAAGTTTCCGAAACATCTTTCTCGAACTCTGGCTCTACATCCAGTACATCTTCGCAAGAGGGAAACACAAGCGCGCACCCCAAGCTTAAACCTATAATTAAGTGCTTAATTTTCATTTGACTAAACAGTTAGAATCCAACATTTAAACCGAAAGTAACAGTGCGCAATGCAGGGTACTGAGAACCTACCAAAGTACCTGTTGATATTTCAGGGTCAAAGCCTCTGAAATCGGTCCAGGTGGCCAGGTTCTGGCCCTGTGCAAACACTCTTACCGAACTTAACTTTAATGGAGACAGCAGGCTGCTCGGTAGAGTATAAGATACGTTCAGGTTGCGCAGGCGCAGGAAGTCGCCATCTTCAATAAAGCGGGTGGTTTCCCCAAAGAAGGTATTGTTAGGATCCGGAATATCGGTTACATCCCCTGGGTTCTGCCACTCATTCAGCAAGTCTCTGGACAGGTTATCAAACAGGTAATCTGGGTTCTCTACGTTTGCACGGTCGTTGTTATAAATCTTGTTGCCTCTTACAAAGCTGAAGAAGGCATTCACCTCGAAACCTGCAAGACGTATGGCACTGCCAAAACCACCAAAGAACGGCGCTTCTGTTGATCCTACTATAACTCTGTCGTTAGGGTCATAAACATTTGTGGTTGCCCCATCTTTAGTATAGTATAAAGCCTCGCCGGTAGCCTGGTCAACTCCTGCATACCTAACCAGGTAATAAGAATTTATAGGCTCGCCTACTCTGTTTATAACCAAGCCATCCTCGATCTCATTTGTTTCGCCATACAGCTTCTTGATCTCGTTATTATTATGAGTCAGGCTAACATTCAGGCTCCAGGTAAAGTTATCAGTACTGATCACATCGCCCTGCACTCCTACTTCTATACCTCTGTTCTGAAGCTCGCCTACGTTAGATGTTAAGAACTGGAAACCTGTTGTTCTGGAGAGCTGACGGTTCAGGAACAGATCGGTTGTTAAGCTGTTGTAGAACTCAAACGTAGCACCTAAGCGGCCATTGAACATGGTAAGTTCTAAGCCGGTATTAAAGGTTTTTCTTCGTTCCCACTGCAATTCCGGGTTAGGCAGGTTGGTTAGTATCAAACCACTAAAACCACCATATGTAGCACGACCATAAAGCTCTCTTGATGCAAAGTCAGTTGTAATTGCCTGGTTACCAGCTGATCCATAACTAATCTTAAACTTAGCTTCGTTGAACACATCTCCCTGAAGGGCTTCCATGAAAGGTTCGTCTGAAACTATCCAGCTGAAACCAACAGAGCCAAAGTTTGCCCAACGTCTGTCGGCACCAAAGCGTGAAGAACCATCGCGGCGGGCACCAACATTAAGGAAGTATCTATCTTTATAACCATAGGCGATGTCTGTGAAGTACGATAAAAGCGCGTTCTCGCTACCTACACCGTTCACTATCGGAATAAAGCCATTATCAGCAGTACCAGGAGTTATACCAGATTCATTTTCGAACGGACCTCTTAAACCATAACCTGTAAAGCCAAACGAACGTCCTTTTCTTTTAACTACTTCATTAAACAAGCCTACTCTCAGGGTATGGTCGCCAAAGCTGGTTTCGTAGCTTGCTGAGGTTGTACCAGTGTATCTGAAGACCCTGTTCAGGTTTCGGTTTAAGCTTCCTGCACGGCCGGTAACTATAGAACCGCTATATGTCTGTGGGTCCAGGAATACAAAGTTTTCGTTAGAAGTGAAGTCGCCACCCCAGTTAGTTCTTAGTGTTAACCCTTTCAGGAATGGAGCAGCATAACTAACATAGATGTTACCGATAGCTTTAAGCTGCTGGCGGTCGCGTTTATTTTCCAGCAGTTCCTGCAGCGCGTTTGGCTGACCTGAAGTTATCTCGGTATAGTTACCTTCTTCATCGTAAGGCGTTTCGTATGGGTTAGTCCAACGGATCGCGTTTAGCGGGTCGCCGATGAAAGATGTGTTTTCAGAAGTGTTACTGAACTCTGAGTAACCAAAGGTAGAGTTAATACCGAAGCTGAAATCCCCTGCAGAACTCTCTACGTTTGCTCTACCTGTATAGCGCTCCAAACCAGTGTTTCTTACTGTACCTGTCTGGTCGAAGATAGAGCCTGAAATGAAGTACTTTGTTATATCGGTACCACCTGAGGCACTTAAAGTATGGTTCTGCGTATGGCCTGTTCTAAAGAAAACATCCTCCCAGTCTGTATCTCTTTGTTTTAATTCTTCTACTTCTTCATCAGTCCAACCATAAGGGTTGCCTCTTCTCAGCTCGTACTCCAGCTTTTCTGCTGCATTCATTACCTCAAGCTTGTTATCAGGGGCTTTAGAGAAACCGTACTGCACATCGTAGTTAATGCGCGTAGCACCTGTGGCACCTTTTTTAGTAGTTATAACCACTACGCCGTTCGCACCCCTGGATCCATAAATTGATGTAGCAGATGCATCTTTCAGCACTGTAAGGCTCTCGAAGTCGTTAGGGTTGAGCGTAGAAAAGTCGCCGGCAGAGATCTCAATACCATCCATGATGAACAAAGGTGTATTGCTACCTATAATGGAGCCGCTACCGCGTATGGTTACGTTTGCAGCAGCACCCGGCTGACCCGACTGCGCCTGTACAAGTATACCCGGAGCACGGCCCTGTAATGCCTGGTCAAAAGAAGCCACAGGCACCTGTGCTATCTCTTCGGCTTTAACTGTTGTTACAGAACCAACTACTTCGCGTTGGTTTTGAGTGGTATAACCTGTTACCACAACCTCTGACAGTTGTCGGGTATCAGGAGCCAGCGTTACGTTTATAGTTGTTCTGTCTCCTACTGCAATTTCCTGCGTTGCCATACCAACAAACCGTACAACTATAGTAGGGTTTGCAACATTATCCGGTATAGGTACTGTGAAATTACCGTTTGCATCTGTGTTTGCACCGGCAGTTGTACCTTTAATGCTAACAGATACACCAGGCAATGGCTGACCTGTACCTTGTTCTGTTACCGTACCCGATACTGTCCTGCTTTGTGCTGCTACCTGTTGCACCAGGAAGAGCATACTTGCAAAAACCATAAGTAACAATCTTTTCATAGGGTTTAGGGGGTTTAAATGAAACAAATTGTGCATCAGAGAAGCCTTTCCTGATGGATACCATAATTTTTTCGCACAAACCATCCAACAATATAAATATTCCTATATATATCCTTGGATACAAGCGCAATATCTATACGCAACATGTAAATTTCGGTGCAACCCTATTCAAAAAAAATTAAAAGCTTATTAAAATAGTTATATAAGACTAATTATAGTTATATAGCTCATCTATTACTTATGTTTGAACAGTATGTCTATAGGCCAAAAATCCTGTGAAACATATCTGGAACTGCATTAATCTTTTTCCCAATAATCTTACTCTCACCCACGTATTTGCTGCATCTAAACTAAAAGCCCCCTCATTATCACCTTTATATAATCAAATCCGTTTAAAATATATTCCTATAAGATCATCAATTAATATCTTCTGAAACATGAAAAGAATTTTACTCTTGCTGGCTCTATACCTTTTCTTGGTTAGTAAAGGGTGGGCACAAACGTTGTTGGTTTCCGGTAGGGTAACATCTGGTACCGATGGTGCTCCCCTGCCAGGTGTTACTGTACTAGAAAGAGGAACGAGCAATGGCACTACTACAGGCTCTAATGGAGAATTCAACCTGACTGTACCTACTAATGCTACGCTGGTATTTAGCTTTATTGGTATGGCTACACAGGAGGTTGCAGTAAATGGGCGTTCAACTATAAATGTAACACTTCGCACCGATGAAAAACAGCTAAGCGAAGTTGTGGTAACAGGTTATGGTACGCAGCTTAAGCAGGAACTTACGGGTAATATTGCCAGGGTGTCGGGTGAGGAAATTGCAAACATTCCTACTCCTACTCTGGAGTCTACATTGCAGGGCCGGGCAGCGGGCGTATACATAAACCAGGGCAGCGGCAAGTTAGGTCAGGGGATGAATATTCGCATCAGAGGTGCCTCATCTGTTTCGGCGAGTAACCAGCCACTTTATGTAGTTGATGGTATACCTGTTACATCTGCTGACTTAGGTACTTCAAACGCCGAACCACTAAACCCTATAGCCGATATTAACCCGAATGATATCGAATCAATTGAAATTCTGAAAGATGCCTCTGCTGCTGCCATTTATGGATCAAGGGCATCGAACGGTGTTGTGCTTATTACAACTAAAAGTGGAAAGGCCGGCAAAACAAATATTAACTTTAACTACTATACTGGTTTTAGTAAACCTACCCGAGTCAGAGAGTTCCTGAATGCGGAGCAGTACATTGAACTCTTTACTGAAGCAGCCGAAAATGAAGGCTACGATGCTGCCGAAGAATTTGAAGGCAACGGGCTGGATATTAACTCACCATATAACCAGAAATGGTGGGAAGAGGCTTTTGAAACAGGTAGTGTTTCTCAGTATGAGGTTACACTGAATGGCGGAACCGAAAGAACGCGCTTTTACATAAACGGTAACTATAACACGCAGGATGGTATCATCATCGGCAATGAGTTTGACAGGGCCTCTGGTCGCTTTAACCTTGACCATAGTATAAGCGATCGCTTCAGAATCGGAACTAATATTGCTTTGATCCGCACACTCAATCAGCGTGTATCTGATGATAATGCTTTCTCAAATCCAGTACAGTTAAATGCCATCCCTCCCATACAGCCCAAAATAGACCCAGCAACTGGTGAGCTTAATAAAAACACGCTGTACTACAATAACCTGATAGATCAGGAAGATGGTTTTAACGAAGCTGTTACCCACAGAACAATCAGCAATGCTTTTCTTGAATATGACTTAGTTAAAGGACTTACCTTCAGAACAGAACATGGTATAGACTACCTGAACCTGAACGAGGAAATTTACCTGGGTCGTAACACGGAAGACGGTGGACCAACCGGCTATGGTTACCAGAACCAACTCACATCTACCAATTATAATACAAACAACACACTCACCTTTAATACGCTTTTTAATGATATACATAAATTAGAGTTACTTGGCGGCTTCAGTTACCAGCGCAGCAGAACAGACGCCGGCTCAGTAGAAGGACGCGGTTTCCCTAATGATAACTTTAAAAAGATAGCCAGTGCCGCCCGTATTACCAGTGGCTCAACTACTGGTACAGGCTATAACTTTGCATCATACTTTGCCCGTGCCAATTATGTGCTTAAAGAGCGTTACCTGTTCAGCGGCAGTGTTCGCGTAGATGGTTCCTCAAGATTTGGCGAAGGTAACCGATATGGTACTTTTCCGGCAGGTTCTGTAGGATGGATTATTACGCAGGAGCCTTTCCTGGGAGGTGTGGATGTACTCAGCTTCCTTAAACTGAGAGCCAGCTATGGTATTACCGGTAACGCCGAGATTGGAAACTTTGCTCCTCTGGCATTATATGAAGCTAACTTTTACGAAGATCAGGCCGGTATCGTACTCACCACCTTGCCTAACAATGCCCTACAATGGGAAAAAACAACCCAATTCGATCTTGGCCTTGACTATGGATTTTTAGATGACAGGATAACTGGCGAGATAGATTATTATATTAAAAATACGAACGACCTTTTGCTAAACCTGCCAATACCTGCCTACAATGGTTTTACCATTATAACTAAAAACCTTGGCAAGCTGGAGAACAAAGGTTTGGAGTTTGTTATAAACTCGCGCAACCTGGTTGGAGCCTTCGAGTGGACAACAAACTTTAACATATCCCGCAACAGGAACAAAGTTACCGACCTTAATGGCTCTACTATTTTTGGAGGCGACCGCTTTGTAGGCCAGATCAGGGAAGGCGAGCCTATGGGTGTCTTCTGGGGACCTAAATTTGCAGGTGCCGATCCACAGAATGGCGATGCCCTTTACTATGTGAGAGCAGGCAGCGATGAAACAACAAACGATTACAGCCTGGCAGAAGATCAGAAAATTGGAGACCCTAACCCTGAGTTTTTAGGTGGTTTAACCAATAATTTCTCTTTTAAAGGTTTTGATCTCGGCATTCTGATGCAATTTGTTTATGGCAACGATCTTTACAATGTAGCCGGCTATTTCCAATCAGTTAACGCAGATTATTTTGACAACCAGACTGTAGACCAGCTTGACAGATGGCAGCAGCCGGGAGATATTACGGATGTACCGCAGGCCAGACTATATGCAGGCAACGGATCGGGAAAATCTTCAAGGTGGGTACAGGATGGCTCTTTCCTGCGCATTAACTATGTAAACTTCGGCTATAATATTCCTTCTGAGCTGCTTAGCAGAATCAAGATGTCTTCAGCTAAAGTATACCTGCAGGCAACCAATTTAGCCACATTCACTGATTACGAAGGTTATGACCCAGAGGTAAATACCACCTACTTTGGCCGTAGCAATGTAACACTTGGCCACGATTTTTATACTCCGCCTCTAGCCAAGACATTTACAATAGGCATTAATATCGGTCTGTAATTAAAAAACTGGAATCATGAAACTGAGATATAACATACTAACAATCTTTATACTGGCACTACTGGGTACAACTGCCTGCGACGACCTGCTGGATGTAGAACCTGAGCAAGGCGTCAGTGCCGAAAATGCCATCAATACAGCTGATGACCTGGAAAGTGCTGTAATTGGCATGTACTCTGTACTGGGAGGGCCTGAATTATACGGAACTAATCTTCTGATCATACCAGATCTGCTGGGGGCAGAAGAACACCTGCGCTGGCGCGGTACTTTTCAGAGTTATCGTGAGCTGGAATCTAAAGGAATGACCTCTAATAACACTGAAGCAAGCCGAACCTGGATAGCTGCCTACAATGCAATAAACCTCGCTAACATTGTGCTAAGTAACCTGGATGTTGTGGAAGACCAGGAACAGCGCAACCGGATAGAAGGTGAAGCGCTTTTTGTAAGAGGTATAATGCATTTTGAACTGGTAAGGCTTTTTGCCAGGGATTGGCACGATGGTGATCCTGCACAAAACCCTGGGGTACCTATCAGAACAACACCAGCCACTACTGAAAACGAAGCCCGCACCTTATATGATCGCACAAATGTAGCTGCTGTTTATGCACAGGTAATACAAGACCTGCAAAGAGCCAAAGAACTGTTGCCGGAAATAAATGAAAACCGTGCCTCAACTTATGCTGCCAGTGCTTACCTGGCAAGGGTACACCTGCAAAAAAGCGATTTTGCACTAGCTCGTGACGAAGCAGATCGTGTAATAGCCAGTGGCCTGTACAGACTTAACCCTACTGTAACTGCTGCTTTCCAGAACGATAATACCGCAGAATCTATTTTTGAGATACAGCAGAATGACCAGAATAATGCGGGTGATGCAAACGATGGAATGTCTACTTTTTATGCCAGCCTTCCAGGCATAGGGCGTGGCGATGTTCAGATAATCAGTGATTTTGATCCTGAAGCCAATCCGAACCGCTATACTACCTATGACCTGTACGAGGAAAATGATACGCGCCTGACCGATCTTTACTATATTGGTACAGGCCGCCGTGCCGGTCGGATTTACTCAAGTAAGTGGTTAAGTCCTGGTCAGAACCTGCCTATTGTTAGGCTGGCAGAAATGCTTTTGATACGTGCGGAAGCAAATCTAAGGCTTGGCACAGCTATAGGTGCACCACCTTTAGAAGATATTAATGCTATTCGCCGAAGAGCAGGTGCGGTAGAACTCACAAGTATAACATTAGAAAACATCTTACTGGAGCGCCGTCTGGAGCTTGCCTATGAAGGAGTAAGAATACATGACCTGAGAAGAACACAGACCAATCTGCAGGGTCGTGATGCTGATACCGGAGAAGTTATTTATACTATCCCTTGGAACGACCCAACAATTGTACTGCCTATCCCACAACGTGAGATTGATGCCAGTGGCGGCCAGCTGCAGCAAAATACAGGCTATTAACAGCATACCTTTACACAAAAAAGAGGGCTTGGTAGCAGGCCCTCTTTTTGTATTTATACTTTACTTGCTGACTATCTCACTATTCCTCCTAATTAGATTCAAAATTTTTGTGATTTAATATTAATTAACCTATATTAATATTAAAATCCATAAGCTTCAGCCCATAATGCACATCTACAACTTCATGAAAACAAGAAACTCGCTCAGATTTGTACTGGCTGCAGCACTATTTGCAACCTCCCTGGCCATTATGCCACAGACGGAAGCTTTCGCACAAAACGCATCTGGTAAGAAGGATGCTGATAAAATATACTCTTATGTAGAAGAGATGCCTGCTTTTGAAGGAGGTACAGAAGGTATGTTGAAGTTTTTATCGAGTAATATACAGTACCCATCAGAAGCGCAGGCAGCCGGTTTGGAGGGTTTGGTTGTGATGAGTTTTGTGGTGGAAACCGACGGAAGTATTTCTGACATACAAACCGTGAAAAAGCTGGGCCGTGGCACCGATGAGGAGGCCGCACGTGTGGTACAGCTGATGAACGGGAAATGGTCGATTGGTAAGCAAAAAGGCAATCCTGTTCGGGTCAGATATACCCTTCCTGTAAGGTTTACGCTTAATGCATCTGACAGAGCTGCTACAGCCGACATAGCAAACAGGGCTCCGAACTTTAAAGGCGGAAGCGAGGCTATGATACAAACTATTAGCTCCTACCTGGCACTACCTGAAGAGGCTAAAAAAGAGAATCTGAATGCACGCGTAATGGTGAAATTTTACATTGATAAAGACGGGAGCGTATCTAATATAAGGCTGGAGGGAACAAAGCTTAAAAAAGTAGTAGGCCCCGACTCTGAGCTGGATTATATGGATGCCTCTACCTTTAAGCTTGCAGATAAAGCCCTGCTGGTAAAACTTTCTGAGGCTGCCATGGCTGCTGTAAAGGCAACATCGGGCAAATGGGAACCAGCCACCAGAAATGCCCAACCTGTTCACGCAGAAGTAGTGTTACCTATTCAGTTTATAGGGGCAAAAGGAAGTGCAACCGAAAAGCAAATAGCTACCCCAACTGTAACAAAGTATGTCAAAGCATATTATACTTATAAAGACGGATCGTTTGAAAAGTTCCTGGCTAAAAACCTGCGTTACCCTGCTAATGCAGCGTATGAAGGAATCTTAAAAGCAAGTATAACTATCAATGCAGATGGCAGTATTTCTGGTCCTTCTCTGAGTCCTACATCTAACTTTAGCAAAGAAGAATTCATTGTCTATAAAGAATTAGAAAGGGTAGCTAAATTGATGGAAGGCAAATGGATACCTGGCAAAGTAGACGGTCAGCCTGTAACAGTTTCTAAAACTTTTACCATTCAGTTTGTGGTTAAAGATGGTACTGCAAAACCGGTAGATAAAGATGCTCCGAAAGCTGATGTAGTGGTAACGAAGCAGAAATAAATACCTGGCTCAGTCCTACCTAACGTAAGAGCTGAAATATAAAGATAAAGCGCCGGCTGCTATACTTTAGCCGGCGCTTTATCTTTTATCGGTTTTACCAACACTAAATATCCCATTCATTCAAGATAGAAATAGCGTGGTGGGCCGTCATATCAAACTGGCAAGGCACTACCGAAACGTAATTGTTTGCAATAGCCCATTCGTCGGTGTCTTCTCCTTTATCGTAGTTTACAAAGCTGCCTGTCATCCAGAAATATTTGCGGTTGCGTGGGTCCAGGCGCTCATCAAATTCTTCCTGCCATTTGGCATGCGCCTGACGGCATACTTTTACCCCCTTTATCTTTTCCTTGCTCTTCATCGGGAAGTTAACATTCAGGGCAGTGTTCTCAGGTATACCATTCTTTATTGCCTCCCTGATGATCAGCTCCACATAATTTTCAGTGTGCGAAAAATCTGCTTCGTGGCCGTAATCACACAGCGAAAAACCAATAGCCGGCATACCTTCTATTGCCGCCTCTATAGCCGCCGACATAGTACCCGAATACAGCACGCTTATACTTGAGTTGGAGCCATGGTTAATACCACTCACTACCAGGTCAGGTCTTCTATCCTTTAACACATGATGTTTGGCCAACTTTACGCAATCGGCTGGTGTGCCCGAGCACTCATAGGCTTCTACATCAAGATCTTTAAATGCAATAGATTTATCCAGGCGCAGTGTATTTCCGATTGTAATTGCATGCCCCATACCTGACTGCGGCCCATCTGGTGCAACCACCACTACATCACCCACTTTCATCGCCACTTTTACCAGCGTCCGGATGCCGGGTGCGGTAATACCGTCGTCGTTCGATACCAAGATCAATGGTTTTTTAGCCATTCTATAATATAAAGTTAAAGTATGATATAATAAACTAAATATGAATTCGTGCTAATATACGACAACCCTTTACAGGGCATCAAGGTTTAACAGTAATTTAACTTTATTACGACAGATAAGATGTTGAAGCACATATTTTTCGCGATACTGGTAGGAGTTGGCATGGCAGCCTGCCTGGATAGTCGCGAAAAAAACGCTGAAGAGAATGCTGCCACTGCCCAGGAACAAAGTACAACTATACCTCAGGAAGAAGAAGCTTCGGCTATTGACCCAGCTCTGTTAGTTATTTCGAAAGGACAGGTAGGAAGTATAAAAATTGGTACGCCTATAGATCAGATGCGCCAGAATGTACCTGCAGGCTTAACCATTGCCGACACCACGCTTCAACAGGAAGGCCAGCAGTACACAGCTTATACTTTGCATATCTCCGGCCAGGGCCACGGCTTGCTTGTTGAGCAGCTTTGTGAACCATCGTGCAAAGTATGGCGCATTAACGTGAACAGCCCCGAATTTAAAACTGCCAGTGGCATAGGTATAGGCTCTAAGTATGATGAGGTACGCCAGAAGTATACCATAAAGTACGTTAGCCCCGGCGAAGGTAAGTTTGTAGCAGTAGCCGAAGAAGCAGGCTTGAGTTTTATACTTGACGAGTCTCAACTACCCAAAGGTAATCCGGCAAAACTGAAGCCAGATGATGTGCCAGCCAACACCCTGGTAACAGGCATATTAGTATATTAGCTTTTTGCAATATTTAGCTAATATTCGTAACATTGCTCCTATGGCACTACTTCGATCCCGATATAATTACAGACCGCTTGGCCTTTTACTGCTCAGGTTAGGCATTGGCTTTATGTTTATTCTGCACGGCTGGCCTAAACTTATGGGAGGCCCAGAGAAATGGGCTCAGGTAGGAAGCTCTATGGAGGTCTTCGGAGTAACCTTCGCTCCTGTTTTCTGGGGCTTTATGGCTGGCTTTGCAGAAGCCGTAGGAGGTTTCCTGCTGATGCTGGGATTATTCTTCCGGCCGGTTGCTATACTTCTTTTCATTACCATGATTGTGGCTACCACAAGGCACATAGTAGCCGGCGATGGTTTTGGAGGTTATTCGCACGCTGCCGAGGCTGCTATTTTATTCTTCTCGCTTATGTTCATCGGCCCCGGCAAGTATAGCCTGGACAATGCCATTTTCCCGAACAAAAAAGACCGCAGAAAGTACTTTTAGAGTAAGCCATACCTTGAAGAAAGTATAAGCAGAAGTATAAAGCTTCTGCTTTTTTGTTTGGTGCTTTTACCTGCTCTTGCTGTTTTCACCTCACCCTAGCCCTCTCATCTGAGGATGATGGCTAGATAGTTCTTTGCAAATGGTAAGCTTAGATTTCAACTTCGATGCTTTAATTGTGCTTTCGCCTCGCCGGCTAGGCCTTACTTTTCTCCTTGATGAGAAAAGTAAGCAAAAGAATCAAGACACTTCGA
>CBINIP010000019.1:0-84613 GCA_966250805.1 uncultured Pontibacter sp.
CCCCTTGTTCTCCCAAGAGCAAGGGGTGCTGCCGTTTTAAAGAGACGGGACAGCGTAAAATAAACAGAGCCACCTTTCGATGAAGGGTGGCTTTTGTTGTTTGTAAATCTAAAGCGTTGATGACAATGTTACCGTTTGCCAGCCACGGCAATGCTGAGCTCTTCTATGGCCAGGTACCGGCGGGCCAGGCGCTGCAGCTCCCCGCTGTCCATGCTGCGGATCGTGGCCAGCAGCCGGTTGTAATGATCCCCATCCAAGCCGTGCAGCACCAGGTGCTTGTACTTGTCTCCCTGATCGAATCCCTGATGTCGTTTATTATTAGATTTGACTATCCTTTACTTTCCTATCTCTGACACTCGGCATTTATACTCAAATCATACTTCGGATTTTAATAAATAGCTTCTCAGTTATTAGGTTGGACAAACATATTTCTATCGATCTATAGTTGTTATTATTGTTCTTAATAGCAACGGCTGTTTCTGAACGATAAAATTTCTAAAGTTTTAATTTTTACTACAGATCTTACTTATTTTCTTTTCCTCTTTTATATCTCTTTACAGTTTACTCTTCTTTTGCTTTTCTTCATTAATGTGACGACCAAGGCTGTTTTTCTTCTGAAAACAAACCAATAGTTCTCTTTCTATAGGTGATCACATAGCTTGGTTTTGTCTGTCTAGGTACTTTCTGAACCTGTTTCGACAGTTTTTATCTTTTTCGCAAAATCCCATTTTGGCAGAGTCTGAAAAATGATAATTATCATCATTAAAAGAGACTAATGTCTTTTATTTTGAGCTATTCTGGCTATACCTTTGAATCATTAGAAAAGCCAAAATCATCATTTTATTTATTGGTACAGTTCTATTAAAGAAACTGAACGAGTAGACTATTTTAATAAATACGATTTTTTTAAGATGTTAAAACAGAG
This sequence comes from uncultured Pontibacter sp., assembly GCA_966250805.1. Lineage (GTDB taxonomy): Bacteria > Bacteroidota > Bacteroidia > Cytophagales > Hymenobacteraceae > Pontibacter. The sequence continues at coordinate 926 of CBINIP010000019.1, forward strand.
ATTGTTATGAAAAACAAGTTCAAAAACACAGCCAGAATTAAACCATTAAAATCAGTCGCGATGCTATTTTTAGGCGCGATGTTACTTTATAGCTGCTCTTCAGGTGGAAACGAAAGTCAAGGTGAAGCCCAGGAAGAGACTGGTCTTGCACAACAGGAGCAGGCGCCTGCAGCAGAATCTCCTGCTGAAGAAACTGCAACTGCTGATAATGGTAAAGGTGTAGGACCTGTTACAACAGTAGAAGTTGGTGCAGATATAGATCAGGCACTTGCTACAAACGGTAAATCCTTGTTTGAGGGCAAATGTTCTGCATGTCACCAATTAACTGATCAAAAGATAGTAGGTCCTGGTCTTGCTGGTGTAACAGAGCGCCGTCAGCCGGAGTGGATTATGAACATGATCATTAATCCGGAAGAAATGACCAAGAAAGACCCAACTGCTAAAAAACTTCTGGCTGAGCACCTGACACAGATGACCAACCAAAATGTGAACGAACAGGATGCCAGAGCTATTCTTGAGTTCCTGAGACAGAACGACAAAGCAAGTTAAAAATAAGTCAACCATAATATCATGGAAACTCTAATCAATAAATTCAAATCTGCAGCTCCTAAAGCTGCTCTGCTGATGGCCCTGGCTGCCGGCACAGCACTTCAGAGCTGCACTAAATCTGACGGTGGTAATGGCGGTGCAACTGCTGATGCCTTATCTTCAGATGCTGCTTCAGCGGTGTATGTAGCGCCGGGCAAGCACGATGAGCTTTATTCTTTCCTGTCAGGTGGTTTTAACGGGCAGGTATCGGTTTATGGTTTGCCTTCAGGCAGATTGTTAAAGATCATCCCGGTGTTCTCGCAGCACGCTGAGAACGGTTATGGTTACAACGAAGAGACCAAGGCTATGCTTCAAACCTCTCACGGTTTTGTGCCTTGGGATGACCTGCACCACCCGAAACTATCCCGTACGGATGGTATGACTGATGGCCGATGGTTATTCGTGAATGGTAACAACACGCCACGTGTAGCCCGGGTAGACCTTACAACATTCGAGACCGTTGAGATAATGGAGATTCCGAACTCAGCCGGTAACCACTGTTCGCCATATCCAACCAACAACAACGAGTACGTTATTGCAGGTACCCGTTTCTCTGTACCGCTGGATATGAAAGGTGGTACTAGCGATGAGAGTTTGGAAAGTTACAAAGACAAGTTCCGCGGTTCTATCTCCTTTATTAAAGTAGACAAAGAGAGTGGCGACATGGACCTTGATTTCCAGATCCTGGTTCCTGGTTTCGACTACGACCTTGCAAATGGTGGTAAAGGCCCTTCAGAGGATTGGGTATTCTTTACTACTTACAACTCTGAGAAATCCGGTACTTTAAAAGAGATCGGCGCCTCTCAGAATGATAAAGACTACCTGGCTGCTATAAACTGGAAACTGGCTGCCAAGTATGCCAAAGAAGGTAAGCTGCACGAAATGCCAGCAAATTACTACCATAACAAAATGGATAAGGGAACGCACACTGCTAAATCTACTGTGAAGAAGAAAGTGCGTTACTTGTTACCTGAAGAGTGTCCAGGTCTGATGTACTTATTACCTGCACCTAAATCTCCACACGGTATCGACGTAGACCCAAGCGGTCAGTACATGGTAGTAAGTGGTAAACTTGCATCAGCTATACCTGTGTTCTCTTTCGCTAAAATGCAGAATGCTATCAAAAATAAGCAATTCGATGGTGAGAAGAACGGTATTCCGGTGCTGAAGTATGAATCTGTACTAAAAGGCGAAGTGAAAGAGCCAGGTTTAGGACCACTGCACACAGAATTCGACGGTAAGGGCAATGCTTATACTTCTATGTTCGTGTCATCTGAGGTGGTGAAATGGAAGCTGGAAGAATTAAAAGTAGTAGACAGAATCCCGGTATACTATTCAGTTGGTCACTTAATGATACCTGGTGGCGATACAAAAGAGCCGATGGGTAAATACCTGGTAGCAATGAACAAGATCACTAAAGATCGTTACCTGCCAACAGGACCTGAACTGGCGCACTCTGCGCAGCTGATTGACATCTCTGGCGAGAAAATGAAGCTTCTGCTTGACTTCCCGACTGTAGCTGAACCACACTATGCACAGGCAATAGCCGCCGAAAAAGTAGCGCCAAACAGTGTGAAGTTCCATAAACTGGATGAGAACAAACACCCTCACGCTGCTAAAAAGGAAAGTGAAGCTACCGTTACACGTAAAGGAAATGTAGTACATGCGAAGATGACCTCTATCCGAAGCCACTTTACACCAGATAACATTGAAGGTGTGCAGGTTGGTGATACCGTACTCTTCCACGTAACTAACCTTGAGCAGGACTGGGATGTGCCTCACGGATTTGCAGTGATGGGCGCTAATACCGCAGAAACTCTGATCATGCCGGGTGCCACCCAAACTCTGAGATGGGTACCTAAAAAAGCAGGTGTGTATCCTATGTACTGTACTGACTTCTGCTCTGCACTGCACCAGGAGATGCAGGGTTACATAAGAGTATCTCCAAAAGGATCTAACGTACCGATCAAATTCTCTACCGGACAGAAGAAGCCTGTTCCACCAGCCACAGCTTCTGTAAGATAGCATAATAGCTGGGCATTCAGCGGAGGTCGCCCAGGTGGCCTCCGCTGAATATTTTAAAATGTTTCACCTTAAATTTTTCAAGGATGAAAACTACACACAGGCTGCTGATGATAATAGCAGCACTTTCTCTGGGCCTCTTGTTTATGTTCCCGATGTGGAAGATATACCTGAAAGCCCCCCAATATCCCGAAGGTTTGGAAATGCACATCTGGGTTAACAAAATAGGCGGTAGCTCAGAAGGTATACTTCAGAACTTCAATATCCTGAACCACTACATTGGTATGGAGCCTATACATGCTGATTCGTTTGCTGAGCTCAAGTTTATGCCCTACATCGTTGTCTTCTTTATGATAACCGGGGTTATAGTTGCACTTATCGGCAAGCGCAATTTTGCAGGAGCATGGGCTGGTTTACTAATGGGAGCCGGAGCCGTCGGTATACTTGACTTTTATTTATGGCTTGTAAAGTTTGGCACCAACCTGAGCCCACAAGCTCCTATAAAAGTACCTGGCATGACTTATATTCCGCCGCTGCTGGGCAATAAAACATTGCTGAATTTTGAGGCTCTGTCTTTACCAGCACTTGGTAGTGCAGGTATACTGTTTGGCATCGTTTTCAGCTTACTTGCATTTTATCTCAGTTACAGATCAAGTAAAAAAGAAACAGTTAATAAACCAGTTCACTTAGCCGCATGAAACCTGTTGTAACTATAGTTGGGTTGCTGTTTATACTTTGCTTTGCCGTTGGTTGCAAGCCAGAGCAGAAACCAATACCATACGGAGCCGCCAACTGTGCGCACTGCAACATGACTGTAGCCGATAACCGCTATGGCGCAGAACTGGTAAACGATAAAGGCAAAGCATTCTTTTTCGATTCGGCAGAGTGCCTGCTGGCCTACATAAACGAACAACCTGAATTAGGTGAAAAAGCAGCCTTTGTACTTGTCAGTGATTTTACAAATCCGGGCAAGTTAACAGATGCCCGAAATGCGCAGTTTCTGCAATCTAAGGAGCTGCCAAGCCCGATGGGGATGTACTTAACAGCCGTAGCCGATAAAGGGGCTGCGGTCAAAATGAAACAGGAATATGGCGGGCGACTGCTAACCTGGAATGAGGCGGTTTTAGCCGTGAAAAACAATGAAAAACCTGAGTAACTATAGTTTTATACTTTGCACTTTGGTGTTGCTGCTGCTGGCAAATGCTGTCAACGGCAGTACGCTAAAAGTGTGTAAAAGCTGTACTTATACTTCGGTAAAACAGGCAGTAAAAAAGGCTAAACCCGGCGATACTGTCCTGATACAGGGAGGTGTGTACACTGAACAGGGAATAGAGATAAATAAGCCGCTGACCGTGCTTGGCCAGAACAAGCCTGTAATAGACGGAAACTATAAAGGCCAGATCATTACCGTTACTGCTGATAATGTAACCATTGAAGGGCTTATAATTAAAAACATTGCCACCAGCTACCGGCAAGACGATGCTGCCATACGCGTTGTAGAGCGCAGCAACATCCGTATACTTAACAATACTATACTTAATACATACTTCGGCATTTACCTGCAGAACTCTGATAACTGTGTCGTGAAAGGCAATGTGGTATCAGGCAGGGATGTAACCGGCTTAAACGAATCAGCTTTAGGTAATGCCATACATCTCTGGTATTGCAACAACGCAGACATCAGCAACAACACTGTGAAAGGCCACCGCGATGGCATTTACCTGGAGTTTGTGAAGGACAGCGAAATAAAGAATAACCTGAGTGAGAACAACCTGCGCTACGGGCTGCACTTCATGTTCTCGGATGGCAACGTGTATACACATAACACTTTCCGGAAAAACGGTGCAGGTGTGGCCGTAATGTATACCCACAACATCCGGATGGAGCACAACACTTTTGAAGGAAACTGGGGCGCTGCTGCCTATGGTCTGCTTTTAAAAGAGATCACCAACAGTGTAATTAAAAGTAATACATTCCGCAGAAACACCACCGGCATTTACATGGAAAGCTCGAGCCGGCTGGATATACAAAGGAATCAATTTGATAAGAACGGCTGGGCCATCAGGTTGCTGAGCAGCTGCATACAGGATACCTTCAGACTTAACAACTTCACAGGTAATTCTTTTGATGTGAGCACGAACGGTACCCCAACTATGAACCTGTTCGAGAACAATTACTGGGACAAGTATAACGGCTACGACCTGGATAAAAACAGGGTAGGAGATGTGCCATATCGCCCGGTAAGTTTATACTCGATGCTGGTAGAGAAAATGCCTCCTTCGGTTATGTTTATGCGCAGCTTTATGGTTGACCTGATGGACAACATAGAAAAAGTGCTACCGAGCTTTATACCGGAGAGCCTGATTGATGAACAGCCCATGATGAGGAAGATAAGTTATGATAACGATAGAAAACTTGCGCAAGTCGTACGGTAAGCTTCAGGTACTGAATGATGTGAACGTTAGCTTCGGAGTAGGCAGAATTGTATCTGTAATTGGTCCGAACGGCTCTGGAAAAACCACCCTGAGCAAATGTATACTTGGTATGGTACTGCCCGATAGCGGCAACATTAACATCAACGGAGAAAGTGTACTAAAGAAGCATGCCTACCGCAGCCAGATCGGTTATATGCCACAGATTGGTCGCTACCCGGAAAACATGAAGATCCGCCAGGTGATCGAGATGATACGCGACATACGCAAAGATGTAAAACAGGTAGACGAGGAGCTGATCGGGTTGTACGGGCTGAAGGATATGTATGAAAAGCGTATGGGAGCTTTGTCTGGTGGTACCAAGCAGAAAGTAAGTGCTGCACTGGCCTTTATGTTTGATCCGAAGATACTGATACTGGATGAGCCAACAGCCGGCCTTGACCCGATCTCATCTGAGATACTTAAAAGCAAGATCCTGAAAGAGAAGAAAAAAGGCAAACTTATACTTATCACCTCACACATTATGAGCGAGGTAGAAGAAGTGGCCGATGAAGTAATGTGTATGGTTGATGGCCAAGTGAAATTTCACGAGACGATTGCTTCCATTAAAGCACAGGCGCAAGAAGATCGACTGGGCCGTGCTATTGCCAAAATCCTGAACGAGGAGGACTAAGCTATGAACAAGATCATAAAATACGTTTTCTACGACATTATCCGCAACAAGATCATTGTTGCTTATACTTTGTTTCTGCTGTTGCTTACCATTGGATTGTTTAACCTGGGCGGCAACGCTGATAAAGCCATACTTAGCCTGCTGAACATTGTGCTGCTAACTGTGCCGCTGATAAGTATAGTTTTTGCCACTACGCACTTTTACAACTCTTATGAGTTTATGGAGCTGCTGGTAGCCCAGCCAGTAAACCGCAAAAAGATATTCATGAGCGAATACTTAGGCGTGGCTTGTTCACTTTCGGGGGCATTTATACTTGGTGTGGGTGTGCCTATGTTATTGTTGGGTGCAAGTATAACAGGTTTATACCTGTTGCTTACAGGGGTTTTCATTACGTTCATATTTGTAGCCATGGCCTTCCTGGCATCTGTTATAACCCGCGATAAAGCCAAAGGTATAGGTATAGCGCTGCTGCTGTGGTTTTACTTTGCTCTGATCTATGATGGCATCGTGCTGTTTATACTTTACTCTTTCAGCGATTACCCGCTGGAGAACGCAACACTTGCCTTAACTGCACTTAACCCGGTTGACCTGGGCAGAATAATCGTGCTGCTGAACCTGGATGTATCGGCGCTGATGGGGTATACCGGTGCGCTTTATAAGAGCCTGTTGGGCAACCTGTGGGGGATAGGCCTGGCCTTTGGCCTGCTGCTGCTGTGGGTAATAATACCTTTATTTAGCTCCAGACGAATTTTTTCGAGACGAGATTTGTAGTACAGTAAGTAAAAAGTGTTTTGGTGAATTAAAAAGAGCGCAGGGTTTAGGCCAGGCGCTCTTTTTACTTTTATAATTAAGTAATTGTTTACTGTTTTTGCTGGTTTGCTTCTGTAGAAGAAGAGACTGTATCAACCTCCAGGCGGGTAGCAGAATCACCTTCCGTCTGTAGTTGCGGAGATACTTCATTGCCTGCTCCCTTTTCTACACTTTCATCAATATTGGTTCCGTTATTTGAATTTCCAGCAGTGTTACCCGATTCGCCGCAGGCAAAGGTTAAAAAGCCAAGCGCTACAATCAGTACTTTTTTCATGATCAAGATGTCTGTCAAAATATGAAAAACGAACTGCAATTCGCTAGGTTGCAGGGATATAAGCAGTTGGTGGTTTTACCCATAAAGCATTCTGAGAATAATAGATTTAATGTCCACATAATGCTTCTTAACTAATCATATCTGGCATGGTTTCATAGTTTGCGCCTGCTCATCTCTTTCTGTAACATACTTAACTCACGACCCATCTGACCTGCGATGGATGTGTTTTCTTCGGCTCTTCGGATAAGATAGGGCACGGCGGTTGCGACATCGCCGTAAGGCACATACTTAGATGCATTAAAACCGGCATCGGCAAGGTTAAAGGTCAGGTTATCGCTCATGCCGTATAGTTGCGAGAAATGGATGCGCTTCTGCTGGTTCTCAATGTTGTCTTTCCGGATTCGTTTGGTAAGGTAGGTGGTGCTATACTCGTTATGTGTAGCAGCGCAAAGTTCGGCCTGGTGCAGGTGATTCAGGGTGATATCAATGGCTTGGTTAAAGCTGTTGTCGGTATCGGCTTTAACTGTAAATACCGGGCAAGGATAGTTATACTTTTCAGCACGTTCCTGCTCTTTTTCCAGGTATGCGCCACGTACTATTTTAATGCCTGCAATTACACCGGCATCTGCACATCGTTTTATGCAAGCCTGTAAGTATGCTAGGCGGTTTGTGCGGTACATTTGCAGGGTATTAAAAATAACAGCCCGGTGCTGGTTATACTTGTACATCATCTTCTCCGCCAGCTCATCCATAGGGTCCTGCATCCAGCTTTCTTCGGCATCTATGTATAGTGTAAGATCAGCATCGGCTACAGCTTTGCAAACATAGTCCAGGCGCTTTTCTGTTCTTGCATAAGCGTGTTGCTCCTGCTGCGTAAGCGGTTGCTTTTCGTGCAGCTTCTGGAAGATAGCTTTATGGCCTATACCAGTCAGTTTAATGCTGAGATAAGAGAACGACTTGGTTTTATCAGCCAGGGCAATGTTGGCTAAAATTTCGTCTCGAACGGCGTCAAATCCTGCTTCGTTTTCCTGAGCTTCGGCGGCATAATCAAGTACTGTGTGCACGCGAGCTGCAGCTAACCTGGCAACAACTTGCTGAGCTTCCTGTACGGTTTCTCCACCGCAAAAATGCCTGTAAATCGTTTTCCGGATCAGGCCTTTAACTGGCAGGCCTAGCTTTAGGGCCCAGTTGGTAGCAACACCGCCCATTTTTACCAGCATTGGTTTGCCCATCATGGTAAACAGGAAGTTGGCCAGTTTCAGCTCTTCGTTAGTTTTGGTGCAGAATGCCACCTGCAGGTTATTCGGATCGAAACGATGGACAGGTTGTTGTGCAGTTGTATTGTTCATATTTAAATGGCTGTAAGTGTGGTTGTGCCAGTATATGCGATCAGGCATAAGCTGTGATTTTAGTGCTGCTACATACAGCAATATACCCATCCTTATACCTACCAGAAATGAGCATCGTCAGTCACACCAGTGACATCCATCATCTACCCGGTATTATCTCAGAAACGCTATAGAAAGATGATAAAATACTTACCAGAAGTGACTTGTATCACTTTATTAGTTAGTAGGTTATGTTAGACTTGCAGTGTTGAAATATTCACATCATTATGTCTTCAGAAACATACTATAGCGAGTTGGTAAACCCCATGACTTACCAGGAATTTAAAGCATTAACCGAAGCGCTGGTTACGCAGGCAAAGACAACAGGTGATGAGCAAACGGAGCAGAAGATAAACTTTACTAAATTGAACCTGCAGCGCATGAAGCGGGTGGAGAAGCAGTTTGTAATGCAGCCTGAACTAAGTGAGCTACTGGCACAAAATAACCAGAACTGGAACTGGCTGGTGCTGGTAGAAGCCTGGTGCGGAGATGGAGCCCAGTTACTGCCTGCCATTGCTGCCATTGCCGACCAAACTCCGGGCATAACCCTGACAGTACTGCTGCGCGATGAAAACCCCGAACTGATGAACACCTGTTTGACAAATGGTAGCAGATCAATACCGAAGTTGATTTGTGAAGATGCTGAAACTGGTGAGCGGTTGTTTACCTGGGGGGCCAGGCCAACTGCTATACAGGAGCAGGTAAAACAGTTTAAAGCCGAAAATCCAGATGCCGGCCACGATGAACTGGTACAGCAAGTACAACTATGGTATGCCAAAGACCGCAGTCAGGCTCTGCAACAGGATTTACTTCAGCTAATAAAGGATGTTTCTAAACCTGAAGCTATACTTCGGTAAGCTAGCATTATAATACCTGGCGTGCTGCATGGCAATGTATACAAGTTTATTATACTCCGTATAAATACTGTAAAAACAGTCTAACAAATGATGCAGCACTACCTTCTTTATCCGCGCCAGGTAGCTGGCAAAGCTTTCAGGGAAAAGGCTCAGAATCTGCTGCCCTTGTATAAGCTGCAGCTGTCTACCGCTGTTCCCGGCGAATCTTTTCCGGAAACGTCTTCTGTAATGGAGGAACTATGCGAGTATAGCAGCCCCATCTGTTATGCACACATGAAAGGCTTCCGGACAGGGTTTGAAGATTAAAACAAGCAGCCACTACGGTCAGGTATGGCATTCGTAGAACCTTGTTTCGCTCTGAATTGTCAGAGAGGCAGGAGAGCTTTGTTCCTGCCTCATTGTATTTTATACTTCCTTTCAGGTATAAGCTTTATGAATATGAAAGCTTCACCCCCTTGCAATCTGGTTTATACTTCTTAAGTTACACTCATAAACTCAAGAAGTATAAATATGCTCCAACGCCAGGTATACCGAATGCCCAAAGCCGGCTCTATCAACGATCTTGCACTACAAACAGAAGAACTGAGCCAACCAGCACCTGGTGAAGTATGTGTAAACGTAAAGGCCATAGGGTTAAACTTTGCCGATATATTTGCCATGCAGGGTTTATACAGTGCTACTCCCAAAGGCTCTTTTATACCTGGCTTGGAGTTCTCTGGCGAAATTATAGCAGTAGGTGAGGGGGTAAGCGAGTGGAAAGTAGGCGACAGAGTGATGGGGGTTACAAAGTTTGGCGGCTATGTATCGCATATCAATATAAGCCATCGGTATGTTATACCTCTTCCAGAAGAATGGAGCTTTGAAGAAGGAGCCGGTTTTCTGGTGCAGGGGCTTACAGCATATTATGCGCTTGTAACGCTGGGCAATTTGCAGAAAGGTATGAATGTGCTCATCCATAGCGCAGCAGGAGGAGTAGGCATACTAGCCAACCGCATCTGTAAAAAGTATGGAGCCTATACTATAGGCACTGTCGGCCGGGCAAGTAAAGTAGATTTTTTACTTAAAGATGAAGCATACGATGCTGTAATTGTTCGCGATAATGATTTTTATGTTAAGTTGAATAAAGAACTCCAAGGCCGCCCGCTACAACTGATCATGGAATGTATAGGCGGTAAAATTCTGGCTCAGGGGTGGAAGACTATGGCACCTTTAGGCCGGATGGTAGTGTATGGCAATGCCAGCTTCTCCAGCCATAGTTCCAGGCCAAATTACCCGAGCCTTATTTGGAGGTTTTTGAGGCGCCCCAAAATAGACCCACTGCGTTTGCCAACCGAGAACAAGTCGCTTATGGGCTTTAACCTCATTTACCTCTATGAACAAACAGACATGATGCACCAGTTGCTGCACGAATTACAGGCGCTGCAACTAAAGCCTCAGCACATTGGCCATGTCTTTAACTTTAAGGATATGCATGACGCCATACACCTCTTCCAGCGGGGCAAAACTGTAGGCAAGGTGGTTGTAAAGCTTGAGGATTAAGTTATTGAGTCTTGCTCTGCGCCTTGTATCCTGGTTTGATAACTATAAAAGTAATAGCGAAGGAGGTTGCTACTTCGTACGCTTAAGGCTGTTGTAAGCTACTTTGCTTTTGCGTTTGTAATATATTTTCATTTTCCTGAAGCTCCTGTGCATGCTTTTATGGTTCCTGGTGCTGTGCGAAACATGGCATACAGGGCAAATAGGGGGTAAATCTGCCTGGTTACCTAATTCTGCAATTCCGGCTTCTACCTGCCTCAGGTAAGCAACTATAGTTAGTGTTCCGAAAACTCCGATTATGGTAAGTATGAAATCTATGATCATGGGGCTGGCTCTTAAGTTGAAAATCACTTCTCTTTGCAGGTGCTATATTTACATATTTGCACGCTGCAGTTATTTAATAAACCCTATATCTGATTTTTTTATTGTTTTACAACAAACCTTTTTAGTAAAAAGCCGTAAGGCTACGGCCTTTTAAGTAAGATAATAAGTATTCGGTTTTACAGAAAAAGAGCCGTGTTTTGCTTTTATGTGTCATATAATAAGGATGTTAATTGCTGCTTGAGCTTCGCTTATTTTGTTTCCTGATCCTGCTGATTTTATACTTGCAGCTTCACTCACTGATAAGCTGGAGTGCAAATGTTCTATATTAAGTATAGTTCAAGAGTATAATTATTTTGATATAAGCCTGAGTCTGGAGCTAGTCGTTAACTTCTCTCCTCGTAAAAATTTCTCATCACTATTACCTGCTCAGGCAACCTCACCTATACATATTTCATCTGGTAGCTGAAGTCTTCTCTATAAGCAGTTTGTACGCTGCTTCTGGCCAGCTGCCCGGCCTTGTTCACAGATAAAAAATAGCAATTCGTCTAAAAGTGGGGAAAATATTCAACAGTACCTTGCATTACAAAGTACTATACTTAATTTTGTAGCACTAGATCACTCAATTAATTACCGCTAACCAAAACAAAACTATGAAAAAGTTATACCTATTATTCCTCTTATCGCTGGTGATAGCCGGCAATAGAGCCTGGGCCCAATCAGAAGGCTATTTAACCGGCGCTGTTTCAGATGAGAAGCAGCAGCCGGCGGGCTTTGTAAACGTGGCTGTTCTAGAAGTAAGCACAGCTAAAGTTGTAACCGGTGCCATTGCCGATATGGATGGCAAGTTCCAGATCAAAACTCCTGCTGCAGGTAAATACCAGTTAAAGATCAGCGGGTTGGGTTATACTGAGTTTAAAACGCCTGCTTTTGATGTGACCGGAACAAGCTTTGCAAAAGACTTTGGCAAACTACAGATTAAGACCGATACCAAGGTGCTTGCAGAGGTGCAGGTACAGACAATGCGCCCAACTGTAACCAACCATCCAGATAAAACGGTGGTGAGTGTGGAAGGTACAGCCCTTGCAAGCGGCAGCACAGCATACGAAGTGCTGGAAAAATCGCCGGGTGTATGGGTAGACCAGGATGGTAACATCCAGCTGAATGGCAAAGCAGGGGTGCAGGTGATGATCAACGGCAAGCGCTCTTTTCTTTCAGGTAAAGAATTGCAGAACCTGCTGCAGGGCATGACTGCCGAAAACATCAAGGACCTGGAGATCATCACAAACCCATCTTCTAAATATGATGCTGAAGGGGCTTCAGGTATCATCAACATCAATCTTAAAAAGGCACAGATGGCAGGCATGAACGGGAGCGCGTATGCAACTTACCAGTACAACAAGCTTAGCACTTATACTACCGGCGCCGAGCTGAGCCACAAAACCGGTAAGTGGAATTCGTTTGCAAGTATAGATTTAGCCCGCCGCATGGGGTACCGCGATGCCATATTCTCCAGATCTTTCAGGAATGAGAACGGCAACGTTAGCACGCTGGAGCAAACAGCCTACGAGAAAAGAAAAGGGTATCAGCCGGCATTACGTATTGGCACAGACTACGACCTTAACGACCAACACAGCATTGGTGCAATGGCCAGCTTTAACTTTGGCGAAAACGACGGCAGTTTTACAACAAACACCATCTTACGCAGCGGAGAAGATAAAACCATACATGCTGTTAATACCACCGGCGAAAAATACAGGAACGGCACTTACAACCTGCACTATTTAGGCAAACTGGATACACTTGGCACAACGCTTTCTGCTGATCTGGATTATGTGAACATCACCAGCGATAACTCGATGTTCTTTGATAACACACAGAAGCTTATGGATAACAGCGAGCCTGAAACACGTGAAGAACTGCAAAGTATAAACCCGGTGGCTTACAATATTTATTCTGCTAAAGTAGATTTTGCCAAAACTATAGGTAAGGCTAAAGTAGAACTGGGTGCAAAGGCCAGCCATGTAAAATCTGATAATGAACTGCAGTTCTTTGAGATAGCTGATGATCAGAAAATACTTGACCCTAAGCGAAGCAACCATTTTATCTACGAAGAAAATATTTATGCTGCCTATGCCAACGTATCGGCAACGCTTAGCAAAAAGTTAACGATGCAGGCAGGTTTACGTGCAGAGCAAACAGTATCTACAGGCTTGCTTGTAACAAAAGACCAAGAGAACGACAGAAACTACCTGGACCTGTTCCCAAGCATTTTCCTGCAGCAGAAAGTAAATGAAAACTACCAGATAGGGTATAAGTTCAGCCGCCGTATCAACAGACCATTTTACCAGGCGCTTAACCCGTTCATCTTTTACTTAGACCCTTATACTTCTGCCAAAGGAAATCCTGACCTGAAGCCACAGTACGTTAATTCTTTTGAGCTTACCCAGACCTTTAAACAGCGTTTTAACCTGAACTTAGGTTATGCTAACACGAAGGATTTTATGGCTGAAGTTCCGCAGCAAAACCCTGAGGATAATACTACGGTTTTCCAGCAGCAGAACGTGAAGGACCTGAAAAGCGCAACTGCTACCCTGATAGCTCCGATCACAATCTCGAAGAAATGGGAGGTAAGCAACAATATCATGACCATGTATCAGGAGTTCACCAATATATCAAGAGGTAATGTTATTGTAAAAGACAAAGTAACAGCCATTATACAAAGTAACCATAGCTTAATGCTGCCTAAAGACTTTAAGCTGGAATTAAACGGTGGCTACCAGAGCCCGGCTGTTTTTGGCCTGTATGATATTGAAGATCAGTGGTGGGTAGATGCAGGTGTAAAACGAGGCTTTATGGATGATAAGCTGATTTTGAGCCTGAACGTTACAGATATTTTTAAAGGCCGTGTTATGCAAATAGAAACTAACGTAGACGGCAATACCAATGCCATAGATCAGTACCGCGGCTCGCGAAGTGTTCGCTTTAACCTGCGCTACCGCTTTAGCAAAGGCACTAAGTTCGAGGCTAAAAAACGCAATGTAAACCTGGAGGAGCTTAACCGCACCGGTAACTAATATGAGTGGATAATAAAAAAGGCAGCGGCTCATGGGCGCTGCCTTTTTTATACTTATAAATACCGTTAAAGTCGAAGCGAGGGTTAAAGCTGAACTTTGTTGGTGAAAGTGGTTACTATTTTTTCCACTTCAACTTTATCTTTGGTTACATAAATTAACTTACTGCCATCTGAGATAAAGTTAAATGGATTAATTACTTCTAATTCCTTCCAAAATTGTTCCTTAAGCTTTTTCCTCTCACGAAAGTAAAGCTGAATAAACTTTCTGTCTTCTTCATCTTGCAGAGTATTAATCTCTGTTTCCCAATCCACTAACGAGAAGTAAGTGAAATTCACGAAGTCAGTAGCTTTTGAAATTTGTAACTTCTCTTTTAATAATATCAATTGGTCATAGTTGTCTGTTTGAATTTTATCTAACACTCTTGAATCATTTATATAAATTGATTCAAGTTCTACAGGTGCTCCATCAAAGTATAGGCTTATTAGATACTTTTGAAGAAAGATTTCTGGCAGTTCTGCAATTAATTGACCTAAACTAATTTCGTGGGTTTCAAACCAGAAAAACCCGTTGTGGCTTCCAGTATTATATTCCATCTATACTTTTCTTTTTTTCCAACTATTTACTTAACAAAAGCTGTTACCCCAAAAGCTCACCCACATGCTTGCGGATGTTGTGGCATATCTGGTCTATGGGCAGGTCGTTCTCGTCGGTGCCGAAGGGGTTTTCTATTTCTTCGGCAATCAGTTCAAGGCTGGCCAGCGCATAAAGTATAAGCACCACTACAGGTATAATAAAGTATCCCATGCTGAAGGCCCAACCGAATGGTAATGTCATTACATAAAAGAACACAAACTTCTTGATGAAGACACTATAGGTAAAAGGTATAGGAGTGTTTTTAACCCGCTCGCATGCTCCGCAATGATCTGTAAGTGCTTTTACATCTTCTGATAAAATAAGCAACTGCGCGCTTGTCAGCTTTTCTTCTGTATGCATGGTGTTGATCCTAGTATAAAGAGCAGCAGCTAACTGGTTGGGCAGGTGTCTTTCCTTTTTCAGGTCCAGCACGGGGTCCAGTTCATGAAAATCCTCGTTCTCGCGCAGCATGTTCTTCAGTGCAAAGCTATAGTTGGGTATCATCAGCCGGAAAAACTGCCTGTCTTTAGGATTGGTGGCCATGGCCTGTAGTTTAATAGCAAGGTTGCGCGAGCTGTTTGTAATACCACCCCATATTTTGCGGCCTTCCCACCAACGGTCGTAGGCGGTGTTGGTTCTGAAAACCAGCAGCAGCGAAATTACAAACCCTAACACGCTGTGCATCAGCCCTACATTGCGTAAAAACTGTGACTCTGTAGTGTTCAGGTAATTAAGCTCTAAATAAGCAATGGCGCCGGAATAAACACTTACTGCCAGCATAAGAGGCAGCAGCCTTCTAAAGGTATCGGCTTTTGTAAACCTGAATATGAAAATGAACCAGTCTTTAGGGTTATAGTTGATCATGCGAAATATTAAGTGAGCCCTCTATGGTCGGGGACAATAGGAAACCGGAAGGACATTATACTTTGGCTACAGGTAAATATAAGCGCAATCGGCAAATGTATCGCTTCAAAAAGCACTACCCGTGCAACCGAGAGATGATCCAAAAGTATGTTTTACCGCTAATGCAGTAAGTAAATCAATCCAGAACATTCAAATTATCTGCACGTTACATAATAGGATTTAAGTTGTTGCAACCCTTATACAAAGTATGAAAAGAGCCGGTATTATACTTCTGATCATAATTATTGCCGTGCTTTCGGCGGCGTTAGCTATAGCCGGATACAGGTACCTCGATAGAAAAGACCAACCCATCGCTGCCGGAGAAGATCTCTACAGTTTCACAGGAAACAGGGCTGCCGTTATTTCTTCGGCTGGCAACCCTGATTTTGTGCGGGCATCTGCCATGGTAACTCCTGCCGTTGTGCATATTAAAACTACCTATGAAATGGCTAACAGCTCCGGCAATCCTATACTGGAACTTTTCGGTATGCCACAAGGGTCTTCTGTAGCGCAAGGTTCCGGCTCCGGTGTATTGATCTCGGCTGATGGTTATATTGTTACTAATAACCACGTTATAGAAAATGCAGCAAACATAGAAGTGGTGCTGCCTGATAAAAGAAGCCTTAAAGGTAAACTTATAGGTCGCGACCCCGGCACAGACCTGGCCTTGGTTAAGGTTTCAGGAAAGAACTTTCCGGTTGTGCGGCTGGGCAACTCTGATAGCGTGCAGGTAGGGGAGTGGGTGCTGGCAGTTGGCTACCCTTTTTCGCTGAATACAACAGTTACGGCTGGTATTGTAAGTGCCAAAGGCCGCAGTATAGGTATACTTAACCGCCCCAGCCAGGAGAACCCTTACGATCCCTCACAGGGAGGCGTGAACACAGCCATAGAATCTTTCATACAGACAGATGCTGCCATTAATGCTGGTAACAGCGGCGGCGCACTGGTAAATGCCGAAGGACGATTGGTAGGTATAAATGCAGCCATCGCCTCGCAGACAGGTAGTTATGCCGGTTATGGTTTTGCTATACCTGTAAACCTGATGCGTAAGGTTGTAGACGATTTCAGGAAGTATGGCGAAGTTAGGCGCGGTTACCTGGGGGTTAATTTTCCTGCCCCTGCTGTTGAGGATCAGATACTTCAGGCGCGTGGCATAGATCCGGCATCGGTTAAAGGCGTGTATATTATTGGCGTACAGCCTGGCAGCGGGGCAGCAGCGGCCGGATTAAAAGAGGGCGACATTATCCAAAGTATAGATGGTGTAAAAGTTATTTCATCGGCAGAGCTTTCGGAAAGAATTGCCCGCCACCGCCCCGGAGATAAGATCAAACTCAATTATGTGCGCAATGGCAAATCGGGCACCGCCAACGTAACGCTGAAAGGAGAAGAAGAGCATAAAGATACTGCTGTGGAAACCACCGGCATAGCAGCCAAGCTTGGTGCCAGTTTCGAGGCTGTACCAGACCGCATTAAAGAGCGTTACGGCCTTTCTTCCGGTGTGTATGTAACCGATGTGCAGGAGGGCGGATTTTTTGCTTCGGCAGGTATACCAAGGGGAACAATTATTACCCGTGTAAATGGCCGTCCCGTAAACAGCGTTGCCGATATGAACAAAGCCTTAAGCGCTACCAGAAGCAACATGGTGCGCCTGGACGGCATGACACCTGACGGCACAGTTTTCGTGCTGAACTTCCCGCTCGGGGCATAGCTTTAATTTGAATCTTTCTGATCAACAGGTATAGTTTATACTTATAGCTGCGCTCATTTTTGAGTGAGTACTCATAGCCCTGGTTACCTCTGAAAGTATACCAGCATCAGGTACAGGAATACAAAAGGCGACGAACCCAGCAAAGAATCAAAACGGTCGATAATGCCACCGTGGCCGGGAAGTATAGTGCCCGAATCTTTCACCCCCAGGCTGCGCTTCATCATCGATTTTATTAAGTCGCCGTACGTGCCGGTAACAACAATAAGTATAGCCATAAATATCCAATGCCTTATACTTAGCACATCCAGGAACTGCGCGTTGAGGTAGGCGACAAGTAGTGCACAGGCTGCTCCACCTGCGCTGCCTTCCCAGGTTTTGCCCGGCGATACACGCAGAAACAATTTATGCTTGCCCAGCCAGTTTCCTGTTATGTAAGCGCCGCTGTCGCTGGCCCAGAGCAGGCAGAAATAGCCAAGTATAAAAGCTGGTTGGTACGTATTATTTGGCCAGGGCAAAATAGCGGAACTCTGAAAAAAACAAAGCGGCACCGTAATGCAAAGTATACCTAGAAACGTAATAGCCAGGTTCTGAAAAGGAGTGGCTGATCTGCTGTAAAGCTCGAACACAAAAATCAGGAAAGCTGCCGGAAATGGTAGTAACAGGTATAGTTCACTCAGGTACTGTAATAAAACGAGCGCTGTAGTTATAAGTATAAAGCCAGCCAGCACCAGTCCGCTGACTTTGTGTGGAGAGATGCCTGCAGTCTGAAACAGTCGGTAAAACTCCAGCAGACCAAGAGTGTTCAATAGCAGCAGCAACAAGGTAAAAGTATAAGCTCCAGCCAAAATACTGCCTGATATCACCAGAATCAGCACAAGGCCGGTTAGTATTCTTTGCTTTAGGTTGATCATTATAATTTCAGAGTGGAAAACAAGCCTGCAAGCGCCTGCTATCAATTCTATGCCTCTCGGTATAGGTGCCGCCTACGGAGAAGGAAAGCATATCAAATTTTCTGTTTTAGACTCATTATCAACAAGTAGCATTTATACTTCCGGCATACGGATTCGAACGTAGAATAAATAAGCTTAGGTATAATTTATAGTTGTTTTATGAATAATAGATGCAGAAGCGCAGTGGAAGCTGATCAGAAGAAAGTATAGAATTAAATAAAGGCCATGTTCAGAGACAGGAAAAATGCGGCCTTGCAATTGGCAAAGGCGCTTGAGAAGTATAAGGGCACAGGGGCAATTGTGTTAGGCATACCAAGAGGAGGAGCAGAAACAGCTTACTTTGTTGCCAGGCATCTGCATGCAGAGCTGTCATTGTTGGTTTCCAGGAAGCTGGGCCACCCAAACAACCCCGAATACGCCATTGGGGCAATAGCTGAAGATGGCAGCATTTACATAAACGAAACCGCCCAGGCCGGTATTACCGACGAAATAATAGAGCGGGCTATAGAGCGGCAGAAAGAAGAGATTGAGAGGAGGATAAAGATACTAAGGCAGGGCAAACCGCTGCCGGACCTCAAAAAGAAGACAGTACTGCTTGTTGACGATGGTATAGCTACAGGTTCCACTATTTTTGCCGCCATCCGGATGTGCAGAAAGCAGGGCGCTGCCAATATTGTAGTAGCGGCTCCGGTTTCGGGAAGGGAGAAGAAAAGGCAGCTGTTGAAGGAAGCCGATGAAGTAGTTATACTTGAAACACCTGACTTTTATTATGGCGTGTCGCAGGACTATGAGTACTTCCGAAACCTGTCCGACCAGGAGGCGCTGGCTTTTATGGAGAAATGGAAACAGGAACAGGTACATGGCTAGTTCTAGCCTTCAAATGAAGGTACTTCATTGCTGCTTTCACCATTCCGGTTCAAATACATGAATGCCGATTTTAACCATAAGCACCAGGGCATCACTTTATTTTTAGCTGGTGATGTAATGACCGGTCGTGGCATAGACCAGGTTTTGCCAGATTCTGTTGATCCGCGCCTTTATGAGTCTTATGTTAAAGATGCTAGGGAGTATGTTCGGCTGGCTGAACGGCTGAACGGTAACATAATAAAGCCAGTGAATTATACTTACATCTGGGGAGATGCCCTGCAAATATGGGCACAGCTGCAACCCGACCTGAAGATCATAAACCTCGAAACAAGTATAACAGAAGCATTAAGCCCCTGGCCGGATAAAGAAGTGCAGTACAAGATGCACCCTAACAATGTAGCTGTGCTGAAAGCCGCAGGTATAGATTTTTGCTCCCTTGCCAATAACCACACGTTGGACTGGGGCAGAACGGGGCTTCTGGAAACAATGCAAACGCTGCAAGCAGCTCATATTCCTTTTGGCGGAGCAGGGGAAAGTATAAACGAGGGCAGAGCTCCGGCCATACTTCCTGCCCGTAACAGTCGCGTGATCGTGTTGTGCTATGGTTCTGTAACAAGCGGTATACCCTTAGAGTGGGCTGCAACAGAAAAACAATCAGGTATAAATCTGATCACCCGGCTAACGGAAGATACTGTGCAAAGTATAGCCAGGCAGGTAGAGGAGCTTAAGCAGCCGGGAGATGTGGTGGTTTTTTCCATCCATTGGGGCAGCAACTGGGGCTACGATATTTATCCTTACCAGCAGAACTTTGCCCACCAGTTGATCGATGAAGCCGGCGTTGATTTAGTTTTCGGCCATTCCTCTCATCATCCGCTTGGCTTAGAAGTATACAAGGGCAAACTAATCATCTATGGCGCCGGAGACTTCATCAACGATTACGAAGGCATACGTGGGCACGAGCAGTTTCGCAGCGACCTCTCCCTGATGTACTATCCTCAACTAGATTCAGCCTCAGGTAAGCTGATTTCTTTACAAATGGTACCCATGCAGATAAAGAATTTCAAGCTAAATTTTGCCACTCCACAAGATGTTGATTGGTTGGCCACAGTGCTGAACAGAGAATGCAAGGTGTTGGGAACCAGTATAGAGCAGGCGAATGGTTATTTGATGTTGAGGTTTAATCAGACATGAACCCGCAGTATAAACTGAAACTTTAAATTTTCATCTGTTTTGAACTTATAGATACGTTTCATAGTTTTGCTAACACTGTTAGGTAAAATAACAGAGGTAAAATGGGAATAGCAGAAAGAAAACTACGGCATAAAGAAGAAGTGCGTGCTTCCATACTTGAGGCTGCCTGGCAACTGGTGGTGCAGGAGGGATGGCAGGCGCTATCTATTCGTAAGATTGCCGAGGCTATCGAGTACAGCGTTCCGGTTATTTACGACCACTTTGCGAACAAGGAGGCTATCTTGCTGGAGCTGACAAAGCAGGGCTTCAGCAAGCTAAACACGGAGCTGGTAAAGGCTCAGGAAAGCGCAGCTACTATAGAAGAGCAGATAGAAGCTATGGCCTATGCCTACTGGAAATTTGCTTTTGAGAACAAAGCTTATTACCAGGTAATGTATGGCTTAGGTATGCCTTCCTGCGAAACGGTGAACCAGATAAATGAGCTAAGCACTTTCAGCGACCTGATCCTACAACCGATCAAGGAACTGATAGCGGCTGGCAATAACCCCGGAACAGATCCTTTTCTGAAACTGCATACCTTCTGGTCTATGTTGCACGGGCTGATCTCTATTAACATGATGGGCAGCGGCGAAAGCAAAGAAGAATTAAACCAGTTAGTACTAAAGGATTTTATCAGAGGTTTTATATCAGGTATGAAAGCATAATTTTTTTGCTCTTATACCTAACACTGTTAGAAAAAATATCAATAATAAATTTTACACATAAATTAATACAAGTACAATAAACATGGCAACAACGAAATGGTCTCTGGACCTGTCTCACAGCGAACTGGGTTTTAAAATTAAGCACCTGATGATCTCAAATGTTACAGGTAAGTTTACACAGTTTGATGTAGAAGCTGAAACCGAAGGAAGTGAGTTTTCAAATGCAAAAGTGGTAGCAAACATTGATGTTGCTTCTATCAACACGAACAACGATCAGCGCGACGAGCACCTGCGCAATGCAGACTTTTTTGAGGTAGGCGCTCACCCTACTATGAAATTTGTATCTACTAAAGTAGAAAAAGTAGATGACGATACTTTTAACCTTTATGGCGACCTTACTATAAAGGACACTACAAAACCTGTGAAGCTTTCTGTTGAAGATAACGGTGTTGCTACAGACCCTTGGGGCAATGTAAAAGCGGGTTTCTCTATCAGCGGCAAGATCAACCGTAAAGACTGGGGCATTAACTATAACGCAGCCCTTGAAACAGGCGGCGTAATGCTTGGCGAAGAACTGAAAATACAAGGCGAAGTACAGCTTGTAAAGCAAGCCTAACCTATTCCTTTTTCATGCAACAAGAGGCTGTCCCGGATTGTGGGCAGCCTCTTTTGTTTTAGGTAAGCATATGCTGTAATGGTCAGTCCACTGATCCACTAGGTATAGATTAAAAATCCTGGCCGAGCGATATTTGCCCTACATTCTTAAGCTCATTAAGATCTTTGTAAAACCGCTTTACATTCAGGTTTTCCGGCACAAAAACATAAAGCTTTATTTTAGAATTCTGTTTGTTTGTAGATTGCACAACGTTGATGTTCTTGGTAACTACTTCGTGCTTTTCAAGTATCTCAAAAATCTTGCTGGTTTCGATTTTGGCTGAATGGTAGCTGATCATCAATGTTTTGAGAGGCCCACCGTTAAAGAATTTCTTGCCAACTTTATCAAGTATAGAAAGCACGAATAAAAGTAGCAGCGTAACGGTTACGGCAGCGCCATACATACCGGACCCAACCGATAAACCCACTGCAGCAACAGCCCAGATGGTGGCGGCTGTAGTTAGCCCGTGCGTGTTGCCTCCAAGCCTGAAAATAGCCCCGGCACCCAGAAAACCGATACCTGATACAACCTGAGCTGCGATTCTTCCAGGGTCTACGTTGCGGTAATCACTGAATGTTTGCGGAATGTAAATAGAGATAAGCATCAGTAGGCAAGAGCCGGCACAAATAATCATATGGGTTCTTAAACCGGCGTGTTGTCTCCGGCTTTCCCTTTCAAGCCCCAGCAAGCCACCCAATATGGTGCTCAGAAACAACCTGAAAATGATGTTGCTTATATTGATCTCATTCGAATCTAAAAACGACAAATCCATAGTATTCTTTAAGTACAGATCAGCCAGGCAGTGCTATAGGCTATTCGGGTAAACTGATTTTATTGAGCAACAGAAGGAATTTGGCATTGCTCGGGTCAGGTTATACGTGTGCGTTTGGTGTCGCGACTATCATATGAAATGAATAAAAAGGCAAAAGAAAGAGATTGTTTTGTTAGTTGTTGGATATCAAACAGATAATGTCAGGCGTCGCAATAGGTACAACTCATCAGTTATAGTTAAAGTAAACAAGGTATTACTGATGAACGGTAGCCTATGGTGAATTATGCAAGAATAGCGGAAACAGGACAGCCACGCGTGGTGGTAGTTGGCGGCGGTTTTGGCGGGCTGGAACTGGTAAAATCACTGCGTAAGGCGGATGTACAGGTTATACTTATTGATAAGCAGAACTACCATACTTTTCAGCCACTGCTTTACCAGGTGGCAACTACCGGCGTAGAGGCAGACTCTATTATCCACCCTTTCCGAAAGATATTCTACCACCAGGAGAATTTCTATTTCAGGCTGGCAGAAGTAGAGCGCATAGATACCGAGAAACAGTTTGTGGAGACATCCATAGGCCTGGTAAAGTATGATTTCCTGGTGCTGGCAACCGGCGCTACAACCAATTTCCTGGGTAACACACAGATGGAGCAGAACGCCATCTCGATGAAGAACATAACGGACGCTACCACACTCCGGAACACCATACTTTGCAATTTCGAAAATGCCCTGCAACTTGACGATGAAGAGCAGTTGAACAGCCTGATGGACTATGTGATCGTAGGTGGCGGGCCTACCGGCGTAGAGCTGGCAGGTGCCTTATGCGAACTACGTGCGCATGTATTTCCGAAAGACTACCGCGAACTGAATTTTAAGAATATGGACATACATCTGATACAGAGCGGCGGGCAACTGCTGAAAGGTATGTCGGAAGAAGCTTCCAGAAAATCTCTGGAATATCTGCAAAGTATGGGCGTGAAGGTATGGTTAAACCGACGTGTGAAAACTTACGACGGCTATACGGTAACTATGGATTCGGGCGAAACACTAATTACACGCACGCTGATTTGGGCGGCAGGGGTGAAGGGTGCACCTGTGAACGGTATACGCGCAGAAAGTCTTTTGAAAGGAGACCGCCTGCAAGTGGATGAATTTAACAGGGTATTAGGGTATGAAAATGTGTTTGCCATAGGCGATGTAGCTGCTATGGTTACGGATGCTGAACCGCATGGCCACCCAATGCTTGCCCAGCCAGCTATGCAGCAAGGCGAACTCTTAGGGAAAAACATTGCCAACTTAATATCCGGAAAACCTCTGCAGCCCTTCAGGTATAAAGACCAGGGATCTATGGCAACTATAGGCCGAAACCGGGCAGTGGCAGACCTTAAGCTGTTCAATAAGGAGATCAAAACACAGGGGTTTATGGCCTGGCTGATCTGGATGTTCATCCATCTGATCTCGATCATTGGCTTTCGGAATAAGCTGGGGGTAGTAGCAAACTGGGTGTGGAATTACTTTACCTTCAACTCCGATAACCGCCTTATACTTGGCCATAAGCAGGAAAACATACCCGTTGCGGAAACCATCACGCACAAAACCGTTATCTAATACCTACAGATTTATACTTGTGAGAGTATAAGTAAAAGTATAAAACAAAAGCGCCTGCTTGTGTAGAGCAGGCGCTTTTGCAGCTATTACCCTATACTTAGATCGGGTATTCCCTTGGCTTCATTTGTATACTTACCCACTGCACGGTAGTCATTTCATCAAGTATAAACTCGTTGCCAAAGCGGCCTACGCCTGAGTTTTTCTCGCCACCGAAAGGCGTTTGCGGCTCATCGTTCACAGACTGATCGTTGATGTGGATCATGCCGGTTTCTACGCAGCGGGCTACTTCCAGGCCACGCTGTATGTCGCGGGTGTGCAATGCTCCGCTGAGGCCAAACTCAGTAGCATTTGCCAGCTCAATGGCTTCTTTATCATCTTTAAAGGATACCAACCCTACTGCCGGCCCGAAAACTTCTTCCTGAAAAATAGGCATGTCGCGTGTTATACCGGAAAGTACTGTGGGCTGTACCACGTTGCCATCGGCCTTGCCGCCGGTTTCCAGTTTTCCGCCTGCCTTTATAGTTCTATCGATCAGGTCTACCACACGTTTGGCGGCTTTGTTATCAATCAGCGGTCCCAGTACAGTGTCTTCGTTGCGAGGGTCGCCATACTTCAGGTTCCTGGCCCGCTGCACAAATTTCTCCCGGAACTCATCGTACAGGCTTTCGTGAACAAGAATTCGGTTTGTAGACATGCAAATCTCTGCCTGGTGCATAAAACGTCCGAAAATGGCGGCGTCCACGGCACGGTCTACATCGGCATCGTCCAGCACGATAAAAGCATTGTTGCCACCTAGTTCCAGTGCCAGCTTTTTCAGACCTTCGCCACCTATTTTGCCTATACCTTTGCCCACGGGGGTAGAGCCTGTAAAAGAGATCAGCTTGGAAGTTGGATGCCCTGTAAAGTAATCGCCAATAACGCTCGATTTGCCTACCACCACGTTGAACACGCCTGCAGGTAAACCAGCCTCTTCAAATATTCTGGCAGCCAGCGTACCACCTGTAACAGGCGATTGCGAAGCAGGTTTTACCACCACCGAGTTGCCCACGGCAATGGCAGGAGCTATGGAGCGCATAGACAAGTATAGCGGAAAATTCCAAGGACTGATGATGCCGATCACACCCAATGGTTTGCGGTATACATAGTTCTCTTTGCCGGGAACAGAAGACGGCGTGATGATGCCCTGCATGCGGGTAGGGAAGGAGGAGGCCTCCAGGATCATATCATAGGTCTGCTGATACTCTACATTGGCCTTCAGATGGGTACTTCCTACTTCTTTTACCAGCCACTCTACAACTTCCTCTTTCCGCTGTTTAAGTATGGCAGCCGCCCGCAGCATGATCTCGCGCTTTTCAGTAGGGTTGGTAGCGGCCCATGCTTTGCCTGCCTCTTTGGCAACCTGAAAAGCCCTGTCTACATCGCCGGTGCTGGCGCCTTTAAAGGTGTTTATAACTTCTTCGTTATAGGGGTTCAGGTTGTCAACAGTATGGTTTTCACTTCCCTCAATCCATTCCCCGTTTATAAACTGTTTGTTCAGGTCCTCGTACGGAGCCAGTTGCTCTTCCTGAACCATTACTTCCTGCTGTTTCATACTTTCCTGCTTTAAAACTTACCTATAGTTTATAGTTTACAGGTGCAGGATTATATAGGTTATCAGATGAATTCTGATTTACACGCAGCGAATTGAAGTTGAAGTATACTTAACATCAGCTATTGATGGCTTTGCGGAGCATTCTGCCTGATCTTTCTGTATTTATCTGTTCATTATCCTTTGCAAGCTTTCCGTTAACTATAATGTATCTGAAGCCGGTTGCAAATTGCTGAGGTTCTTCGTAAGTGGTGTTTTCCTTTACTTCCGCCGGATCAAAAACAAGTATGTCTGCTTTATAGCCTTCCCTGACAATACCGCGGTTTTTAAGCCCGATGGTTTCTGCCGTTAAGCCTGTCATTTTCCGGATGGCTTCTTCCAATGGCAAAAGCTTCTTTTTAAGCACGAATGTTTCTATCATTTTGGCAAATGACCCGAAGCTTCGCGGGTGGTTCATGCCGGGACTGCCATCGGTGCACAACATGGTGTGCGGGTACTTCAGCAAGGTTTCCTGAAGTGCTTCGTCCATAATAAAGTATGCGCCATAAGCTCCGTAAGGGCCAATGTCGTGCATCAGTACTTCTTCAAAAGGTTTGTTCAGTTCAGCAGCTATCTGGCCAAGCGTTTTACCACGGAAAGGGCCTGTACCTATAAGAGTGGCTTCGGGTCCGTTGCGTTGCAGGATCTTGTTCTTCAGGAAATCTCTGAGCTCATCGCCCCTGGCTTCCAGCTCTTCGGTATAGTTGAAAGGCTCTTTTGCCCACTCCGGAAATAATATCTCGATGGAAGTATAGCTGGCTGTGTAAGGGTAAAAATCAGCAGTAACTTTGATGCCATTCTTTCGGGCAGTTTCCAGGAGCTGCACTATCTCTTCGCCGCGTTCTTTTCCTTTGCCATACACAACCTTGATGTGAGAGATCTGCACAGGACAATACTTCCCTTGAGCTAAAAGTTCGTTAATGGCTGCGTCTATAGTTGCATTGTCTTCGCTACGCATGTGGCTCATGATCATACCACCTTTCACCCCAACAGTTTTAGCCAACCTTTCCAGCTCTGCACTCTCAGTATAATATCCGGGGTTATACTCTAAACCTGTCGTCATGCCAAAGCAGCCGGCATCCAGGGCGTAAGATAGCATACGCTCCATAGTTACAAAGTCCTCCTCTGTAGGCACTGGTTTATATTCTGTACCTGATAGCATCCTGATGGTGTTATGGCCAGCAAATAGCGCAATGTTTATGGCTGGTTTTACGGCATCAACACTGTCCATCCAGGGGCGCACATCTGCCTGTTCTTTTACAGATTCCTCCTCTCCAAAATTGATGTCTGGGCAAAAGCCGTCCTGACCCAAGCAAATAGTTGTAATGCCCATAGAAAAGAAGTTCTGGAATTCGGGTGTTTTCAGTGGGTTGCCATGTGCGTGGGCATCGATAAAGCCGGGCGTAAGTACCAGACCTTCTGCATTTATAGTTTTATCCGCCTGTTTCGGGGCCGAAGTATCTGTCTCAATAAGGGCGATGGTATCATCCTTTACATAAACGTTGGCAGCGTAGGCAGGCTTACCTGTTCCGTCAATTACAGAGGCGTTGGCTATAAGAAGGTCGTAGGTCATATGCTGGTTTTTATCAATCCGAAGCTTTTATACCTTTAGCTGATTAATCAGAAAAGGTTTTGTAAGTATAAAATTAAAAAGCCACTCCATCAAACATCAGAGGAGTGGCTTTTATGCATTTAGTTATTGCTTTCGAAGTATAAGCTAGCTTACCAGCCTATGCCATAATCTTCGCCGTGGTTGCTGGAGCCGCCCCAGAAACTGCCATGTTCCCAATCGAAGTATATAGCGTTTATTGGTCCGCTGGTACGGTCGTCGAAGCTCATGTTGTAGCCCATTTTCTTAAGCTGAGCGCGTACTTCCTCCGGTGTGCTGTCGTGCAGTAAGATCTGCCCCGGTTTTGGCTGACGGTCCTCGGTTTTAGAGCCACCCAACGACAGCCATAGTTGGTTTGTGTTGATGTTTGCCGCTTCGGCAGCCTGTTGCACGTTCATACCAAATTCTACCACATTCAGGAAAAACTGCAGCAGGTTCTGGTCCTGCGTGTCGCCGCCCTGTACCGCAAAAGACAGAAATGGCTTACCATCTTTCAGCGCCATGGATGGTGTTAAAGTTACCCTTGGCCGCTTGCCCGGTTCCACCACGTTAAACGGGTTCAGGTTTTCGTCAAGTACAAAGCTTTGCATGCGTTGGCTCATACCTATACCTGTATTTCCGGCAATAGTAGCTGGCAACCAACCGCCGCTCGGCGTAATCGAAACTACCCAGCCTTCTTTATCGGCAGCCTCTACGGTTGTAGTACCACGCCACAATCTGTCCTGGTATTCCTCTATCGAAGAGGAGCCGTTGCGGATGTCGTGGGTAGGAGCGAAGTTGCGTTTGGTAGTATCCATTTCAAAACCACGTTTCTTCAGCAGTTTCAGGTATGGATTCTTTTTGCCTTCGAATGCGTAAGGGTCACCGGGTCCTATACTTGGGTTGTTCTTGTCGAACTGAATAAGACCAGCACGTTGCTTGGCATAAGCTTTACTTAACAGACCTTTCATAGGCTCCTGAGGCGCGAAGTATGAATCGCCGTAATAAAAGTCTCTGTCGGCAAAGGAGAGGTTCATAGCCTGGTACAGCGTATGAATATACTGCGGGCTGTTGTAGCCCATCTTTTTGAGGTCGAAGTTTTCAAGTATGTTCAGGGCCTGCAGCATAACAGGGCCTTGTGTCCACTGCTGTAGTTTGTATACTTCTACGCCTTTATAGTTTACCTTCAGCGGCTCTTCCTCAATTGGCTTCCATTTGGCCAGGTCCTGCATAGTTATCAGGCCGCCCTGCTCTTTGCTGCCGCGTACAAATTCTTCGGCTATGTCGCCCTTATAAAAACGGTCGTACGCAGCCATGATAGCGTCTTTGCGGCTCTTGCCCTGCTTCAGTGCCTGGCGTTCGGCTTCCACCATTTTGGTAAGAGTTTGCAGCAGGTCTTTTTGCACGAAAATCTCACCTGGTTCCGGTGCTTCCCGTTTCTCGCCGGGGTGCGTCAGGAATACCTTTTTGCTATAAGGCCACTGCTTGATGCGGTCTTTGTTCTTTTCGATGCTATTGGCTGTCTGGGCCTCGATAGGGTAACCGGCTGCCATTTCCATAGCGGGTGCCAGCACCTGCTCCAGGCTCAGGGTGCCATAGTTTGCGAGCATGTATAAAAGTCCGCCGGGAGTGCCGGGAGTGGTGGCAGCCAAAGGCCCATACTCAGGCGGAAAGTTATAGCCTTTGCTTTTGAAGAACTTTGGCGTGGCGCCTGTAGGGGCAACACCCATGGCATTAATGGCAATTACTTTTTTGGTCTTAGGGTTGTAAATCAGGGCCTGCGTTTCGCCTCCCCAACTCAGTACATCCCACATGGTGCAGGTGGCAGCCAGCATGGCACAGGCCGCATCAACGGCATTACCGCCTTTCTGGAAGGTCATGGCGCCGGCTGTAGCAGCCAGTGGTTTACCTGTAATGGCCATCCAGTTTTTGCCATGCAGTACAGGCTTTTGCGTTTGCTGTGCAGAGGCAATAAAAGAGGAGGCAACAAAAATAAAGAGGGTGAAAAGTTTTTTCATATCGCCGGTTTTATACTTCTAAGTTTAAATAAAAATTCAGATATAACCAATTGTATACTTGTGGCATCCTGCTTATCAGCAGATAGAAGAAACGTTTCTTTTTCAGGATAGTCTATACTTGGCCTATACTTAAATCAGGAAGTATAATTTTATAATTTTCTGACAAAACTGGCTAAATTGTGAGTTCGTTAACCTCTTCTTTAAACAACCTATGAAATACTTCAGAAAGAGTACCTTACCGCTACTCCTTTTTATCACCTTCCTTTTCTCATGCTCAGTAAACGAACAGGTTGCTTCGAGCACCGAAGTAAAGAAATGGGAAGAGCAGGCGGCACGCGTTACCATTATCCGCGATGATTTTGGTGTGCCCCACGTTTATGGCAAATCAGATGCAGATGCTGTTTTCGGTTTGTTGTACGCCCAGTGCGAAGACGATTTTAACCGCGTAGAGCGCAATTACCTGTGGGCAATTGGCCGGCTGGCAGAGGTAGAAGGGGAGGAAATGCTGTACAGCGACCTGCGTGCAAAACTGTACATGAGCAAAGAAGAAGCAATCCAGAACTATGAAAAAAGCCCGGAATGGTTAAAAAAGCTTTGCCAGGCTTATGCCGATGGTATAAACTATTACCTGCACACCCACCCGGAAGTAAAACCTAAGCTCCTCACACGTTTCGAGCCATGGATGCCGATGTACTTTACCGAAGGCTCTATTGGTGGCGATATCGAAAGTATATCTACCGAAAGGATCAAAGCCTTTTATGGAAGCCAGAAATCGTTGGGCTACAACAACTATAAAACAGGGTTGGTAAAACCAGGTATACTTGACGAACCAAAAGGCTCCAACGGATTCTCGATCTCCGGAAAACATACAGCTTCAGGCAATGCCATGCTGCTTATTAACCCGCATACTTCTTTCTTTTTCCGTGGCGAAGTACATGCCGTAAGCGAGGAAGGATTGAATGCCTATGGCGCCGTTACCTGGGGACAATTTTTTGTATACCAGGGCTTCAACGAGAAGCTTGGCTGGATGCATACTTCTGCTTACTCTGATGTGATCGATGAGTTTGAAGAAGACATTGTGAAGCAGGATGGCAAGCTGTTTTACAAGTATGGCGAAGAGCTTCGCCCTGTTACCACTTCTGAAGTAACACTGTCGTACAAAACCGGAAACGTAGTAAAGCAGAAGACCTTTACCACCTACCGCACGCACCACGGCCCGATCACGCACCAGAACGGCGACAAATGGGTAGCCACAGCCCTGATGTGGAAACCGGTAGAGGCCCTGACGCAGTCGTACATCCGCACTAAGCAGACCAACCTGCAGGAGTTTAACGAGATGATGAAGATGCGTACCAACTCCTCTAACGCCACGGTGTACGCTGATGCAGATGGTAACATTGCTTACTACCACGGCAACTTTTTCCCGCGTCGCGACACCTCATTCGACTACTCTAAGCCGGTTGATGGCAGCAACCCTAAAACAGACTGGAACGGTCTGCATGATCTGGAAGAAACTATACGTTTGATCAACCCGCCGAATGGCTGGATACAGAACTGTAACTCAACACCGTTTACCAGTGCTGGGGAGTTTAGCCCGAAAAAAGAAGATTACCCGGTATACATGGCACCAGCACCGGAAAACTTCCGTGGTGTACATGCAGTGCGCCTGCTCAAAAAAGCAAACAACCTGACCCTGGACAAGCTGATCGAATTGGCATACGACCCCTACCTGCCGGGCTTCGAAGTACTGATACCGGGACTTGTAAAAGCATACGACAAACAGAGACCAACCGACCCGAAGTTGAAGGAAGCCATAGAGGTAATGCGCAAGTGGGATTATGCGGTTTCAAAAGAATCGGTGGCGATGTCGCTGGCTCACTTTTATGCAACTAATTTAACCAAGAACGGCAGCGCCCCTAAAAGTATGGGCCTGATGGAGCGATTTGATTACTATACCAATACTGCACCTGAGCAGGAACGCCTGAAAATTTTCAGCCAGACGATAGCACAACTGGAAAAAGACTTTGGCAAGTGGAATACTCCGTGGGGCGAGATCAACCGCTACCAGCGTCTTAACGGCGACATTAAGCAGGCTTTTGATGATAGCAAGCCGAGCCTGCCAATAGGTATGGCTTCCGGAAACTGGGGAGCGCTGGCCTCTTACGGTTCTAATTCTTACAACACAAAACGCCTTTACGGCACATCGGGCAACAGCTTTGTGGCCGTAGTGGAATTTGGCGATAAGGTAAAGGCAAAAAGTATGCTGGCCGGCGGCCAGAGCGGCGACCCGAACTCACCCCACTTCGATGACCAGGCACAGCGTTATGCCGATGTGAAGTTTAAAGATGTTGCTTACTACCGCGAGGATGTAGAAAAGCGTGCAAAAGCAACGTACCACCCAGGCGAGAAAGTGAAAAAGTAAAGTATAGACAAAGTATAGAAGGCGGCTTAAGCTATTGTTTAAGCCGCTTTTTGTTTTATGAAACTATAAATAGATGCATTTGAGGGGTAGAGGTACATACATTACTTGCTAACCTGTGGAGTTAATAATTTTCTTTATTAAGTATAAAAATAAGCATTCTATTTATGGTTAAAATCGTAATAAATACTATGCTTTTTAATTGTACATAAGTGCTGGCAATCCCGATGAAACAGAAACCGAAAGGAAATTTATAATCATCTTCCTGGCTGCTGTGAGTGTATGATCTGTTACTTAACAAAGTCATTTAACTTTTACCATAACTGTTATGAATTGCCGTTTTTGCAAACAGCCGCTCAACAACAAGTTTCTGGACCTGGTTAACTCGCCTCCTTCAAATTCATTTCTTACACAAGAGCAACTAAACGAGCCGGAACCATACTATCCGCTTACTATTTATGCCTGCACAAACTGCTTTCTGGTGCAGGTAGATGAGTATAAAAAGGCAAAGGAAATATTCAGCGATGAGTATGTATATTTTTCCTCTTTCTCTAAGAGTTGGGTAGAACATGCCCGGCTTTATGTAGAGGATATGATCACCAGGTTTGGTTATAATGAAGAATCGCACGTTGTCGAGATCGCTTCGAATGACGGTTACCTGCTGCAGCATTTTGTAGCGCGTGGCGTGCCGGTATTAGGCATAGAACCAACCAGAAACACAGCCGAAGTAGCCAGAAATAAAGGTATACCAACTATAACCGAATATTTTGGCTCTGAACTAGCTCATAAACTAAGCAAACGCCGGCAGAAAGGTAATTTGCTTATCGGTAACAACGTGCTGGCTCATGTACCCGATATCGATGACTTTGTGGAAGGATTAAAAGTAGCTCTGCGCCGCAACGGGGTCATCACGATGGAGTTCCCGCATTTGCTGCGCCTGGTAGAAGACTGCCAGTTTGATACTATCTACCACGAGCACTTCTCCTACCTATCTTTCACAACAGTAAAGAAAATATTTGAAGCACATGCTCTTGAGATGTTTGACGTGCAGGAGGTGCCTACGCACGGTGGCTCGTTAAGAATATTTGCCAAGCATAAAAAGGATACCAGTAAACCGATCTCACCCAATGTGCAGGCATTGCTGGCGAAGGAAGAAGCGGCAGGTATAACAACAGCTGCATTCTATGAGAATTTCCAGGAGCGGGCAGATGCTATAAAGTATGGCCTGCTGAACTTTTTGCTGGAGCAGAAACAAACGGGCCGGAAAGTAATAGCATACGGTGCTGCTGCCAAAGGCAATACCCTGCTCAACTATGCCGGCATCAAGGGCACAGATCTGATTTCATTTGTGGTAGATGCAGCTCCATCTAAACAAGGCAAATATTTACCCGGCAGCCATATTCCTGTTTGCAATGAAAGCAAGATCCGGGAGTACCAGCCGGATTTTATACTTATCCTGCCCTGGAACCTGAAAGAAGAAGTTATGGCACAGCTTTCCTATACTACGGCCTGGGGTTGCCGTTTTGTAACCTGTATACCTAGCATCCGGATCCATGACTTTAGACCTGAAACAGCCGCAGTATAAAACCAGCACTGAAAGCAAGGGGCACCAGCTATACGACCTTATCAGGGAGTTATATCCTATATGCAGAAGCATTACCGGGGAGGGTGTGCGCCAGACTTTGCGTATACTTCAAAAGCACATTCCGCTGGAAATAGTAGAAGTGCCCAGCGGCACAACAGTGTCCGATTGGGTGGTGCCAAAGGAGTGGAACATCAGGGATGCGTACATCAAAAATGATAAAGGTGAGAAGATAGTTGATTTCGCTAAACACAACCTGCAAGTAGTAAACTATAGCTTGCCTGTAGAAGCCTGCCTGCCGCTGGATGAGCTGAAAAAGCACCTGTTTACGCTCCCTGATCAGCCGGAACTAATACCTTACAGAACATCCTACTATAAACCAAACTGGGGATTCTGCTTGCCCCATAAGCAGTACGAGGCCCTGCAGGAGGGAATGTATGAAGTAAAGATTGATGCTACCCTGGAAGATGGTTACCTTACCTATGGCGAGTATCTTATTCCGGGAGAAAGTACATATGAAGTGCTGATCTCCTGCCATGTTTGCCATCCATCTCTATGCAACGATAATTTGTCTGGTATTTCGGTGGCTACTTTCCTGGCTAAAGCATTGCAGCAACAGGTAAATCGCTACACTTACAGATTTTTGTTTGTGCCCGGCACCATCGGGGCAATTACATGGCTTTGCCTGAACGAGGGGCGTGTGCAAAGTATAAAACATGGCCTGGTGGCAACACTATTAGGCGATCCGGCAGGCTTTACTTATAAGCGCTCACGTGAAGGGAACTATAAAATTGACAGGATAATGGAGCATCTGCTTACAGTAAGCGGTAAGCAGCACCAGATCATAGATTTTTTTCCGTACGGTTATGATGAGCGACAGTATTGTTCTCCAGGTTTTAACCTACCGGTAGGTTGCATCATGCGTTCGCAACACGGGCAGTTTCCGGAGTATCATACCTCAGCAGATAACCTGGATTTTGTAAAGCCTGCCTCGCTCGAAGAGTCGCTTGCACTTCTGCAGGATATGGCAGACGTACTGGAGCATGACGCTGTTTACCTGAACACGAACCCGAAGTGCGAGCCTCAACTTGGGAAAAGGGGATTATACGATTCGCTGGTGGGCAAAACAGATACTAAGTCCAGGGAAATGGCAATGTTCTGGGTACTGAACCTGTCGGATGGCAGGTATAGCTTACTGCAGATTGCGGAGAGAGCAAAAATTCCGTTCAGAACAATTAAAGAGGTAGCGCACTTACTGGAGGCGCATGGTTTGCTCCGGGCAGTTCAAGATCAGGAAGTATAATGCAGCAGGGTGTAGTTACAGATCAATCTCTGAGCGGTGTACCTGTTCTGGTAACAGGAGCCTCGGGTTTTATCGGAACACATTTATGTGTGGCGCTGCAAAAACAGGGAGCTCTGGTACATGCTGTTTCCCGGAAAGAGCAGCCCCCCGGAGAAGGTATGACCTGGTGGAGGCGTAACCTGGCTACAAAGTCAGAAGTCGAAGATTTGCTTGATGAAACACAGGCGGAGATCGTTTACCATTTATCCGGAGCCATAACTGCATCCGAAGAGCTGCAAATGGTACAAACAACTTTTGAGAGCCTGCTGCAATCCACGCTCTATTTCTTGGAGGCAGTAACTACAAAAGGTAGCCGACGGCTTATACTTACAGGATCTTTAAATGAGCCGGTAGGCGGAGTAGATGCCGTACCTACATCGCCTTACAGTGCTGCCAAATGGATGAGCTGCAGCTACGCACGCATGTTTCACAGGCTTTACAAAACACCGGTGGTTATACTCAGGCTGTTTATGGGCTACGGGCCGGGGCAAAATCCGGCTAAGGTTATACCCAGCACTATTAACTCATATTTATCGGGGTTGCCTCCAATGCTCACAAGTGGCAGCTTCACTACCGATTGGATCTACATCTCAGACCTGGTAGATGGCTTAATAAAGGCTGCTACTGTGCCCGGCATTGAGGGACAAACTTTTGACCTGGCTTCAGGCGAAACGGCTTCCGTAAAGGATATAGCACTAATGCTGAAAGACATCATAGGCTCTCCTTTAGACCCGATTTTCGGCTCTCTGCCAGACCGCACGGCAGGGCAAATGCGCACTGCCGATATAGGTAATTCTGCCAAAATATTAGGGTGGCAGCCCCAAATCACCTTAAAGGAAGGGCTTACCAAAACCGTTGCCTGGTATAGGCAACAGCAGGAATTAAGTATAGGCAAAGTATAAATTCCTGCTAAAATCCTTCCTGCATTTATACATGCTACAGGAAATACTTTTCTATGGCCACGGCCACACCGTCTTCTATACTTTTTAGTGTTACTTCATCGGCTGCGGATTTTACTTCTTCACGGGCGTTTTCCACGGCAATGCCCAGGCCGGCAGCGTGTAGCATATCAATGTCGTTATAGTTATCTCCGAAGGCCACTACCTCTGAAATATCTATGCCAAAGTTCCTGCCGAGGATCATTTCCAGCGCTGTAGCTTTTGAGATAGCTTTGGGTGCAAGCTCCAGGTAAGTAGATTTTGATCTGTAGATGTGAATATGGTCGGAGAACTGCGCCTCCAGCCTGGCAGCCATTTCAAAGATCTCCTCTTCAGGACCCATGCACATTACTTTATGCGCTCCTGTTCCTGTAGTTTGCCATTCTTCCAGCACAGGGCGCAGGTCTGTTATATTTGCTTTGACTTTTGTAACCCGCTGCTCTTTATCGGTCCACTGGTCCATTTGGGGTGCGAACCAATTATCATCAGCGTATAAGCTGGTATGGATAGCTGTATTATGCGCCATGGCAAGTATAGCTGAACAGGTTTCAGCCGGTATTTGAATGGTATCAACAACAGTTGGCGTAGCAGAACCACCTTCAGAACCGAGCACATAACCCCCGTTAAAACAGATAAGCGGATGGTGCAGGATGTTCAGTTGCTGTTGCAAATGGCGCATAGCTGCCGGCATGCGGGAGGAGGCAAGTATAACAGGTATATCTTTGTCCAGTTTTCGGATTGCAGCTATGGTTCTTTCGGATAATTCGCGGTGGCAGTTCAGGAGAGTACCATCTATATCGGTGCAGAGAGCGCGGTATTTCATTAATAATAAGCTTTTAATCTGAGGCTGATCCTGGTATTGATCAGCGGAAACAGACACAAAGGTACCATCAATCAGGAGCTTTACCTAGCATTAAGGTATTACATATGTTTGCTGTAGAAATACCTGATACACATGTTTCGTCAATAAACAGGAGGCTACTGCTTGTTCATCACATCTTAAGGGTGTTTCATCACTTTTATTATTTTTCAAAAATGCTTTCTGTTATCATTGATCCATGAATGATCTGGCAATAAAAAACTTCATCGCTGAACCTATCCAACGCAGTCGGGTAGAGTTCTGGGCAGCTACAACCATTTTTGTGTTTGCGCTGTTTTCGCTCTCCATCGAGAGTAGCCCTAACAGGCTGGATTTCGACGAAGCCGGTATCCGGTTCCAGTTTTACAAGCATTTCTTCTGGCCGCAGCTGGTCCGGTTTACGACGTTATACCTGGCATTTCAGCTGCTCAATTTTAAGGTAGTCCCGCGCCTGATCAGAAAAGAAGCAATATGGCTGAACGCTTTCCTGCTACTGCTGACCTATTGTGCGGTGGGGCTGATCACCGGTATTGCCGATACCTACTATAAAGCTTACCTTTTCAGAAGGTTTGAAACCGATAACGATACCTGGAACTACATTTTTCAGGAAAGTTTCTTTAATACATTCCGGTTGCTGCTGATCTTCGGCTTCTATACCGCTATTAAATTTATAGGCATGTACCTGGTAGAGAACTCTGTTGCCATACAGGCCAGATACCGGATGATAACGCAGGATGCACTGACGGCTTTTATGGTATGGATGGTAAGTGTATTTATTCTGCTGGTGCTGGATGTAGGAGAGGAAATAACAGTAGTCTGGGCTGTAGTATCGCTTTGCGCCATGCTTTTATACTTCTTCTCTTTTTACAAACTGATACCAAAATCACTGGCAGCAAAACGCCCGGCTTTGTCTTATGGGCTGAGGGTGCTGCTGATACTTGTGCTAGCTTATTTGCCGGTAGCTTTCCTGCTATTACCGTTGCTGCACGACGAAGATTCTGCGTTTGGTATAAGTTTCTTCAACGCCCTGTTCCAACTGGTAATTGTTGCGCCTGCCACCTGGTTTTTGTACAAGCGTCAGCTAAAAGGCAAGGAAGAAGTTTTTGTGCTGAAAAAGGAACTGGGTTATTCTGCCGCAAACCTCGATTTCCTTCGTTCACAGATAAACCCACACTTTTTGTTCAACGCCCTGAACACGCTTTACGGCACCGCCCTGCAGGAGAACAGCGAGCGCACGGCACAAGGTATACAAATGCTTGGCGATATGATGCGCTTTATGCTCCACGAAAATCTGCAGCAAAAGATCCTGATCTCGCGCGAAACGGAGTATCTAGAGAACTACATCAACCTGCAACTACTGCGCACATCTTCATCTCCAAATATTGTGATCGAGACAAAAATAGAAGAGGTGCTGGAGCAGAAGTATATTGCGCCCATGCTGCTTATACCTTTTGTAGAGAATGCTTTTAAACACGGCATCAGCCTGCAGCAAAAGTCCTGGATCAGGATAAGCCTGCACTGCGAACAGAACAAGCTATACTTTGATGTTTACAACAGCACCCATAAAAAGTCGGAGCAGGACCCGGAGAAGAACAAATCAGGTATCGGGCTGAAGAACGTGAAGCAGCGCCTGGAACTGCTGTACCCGAACAAACACGAGCTGATCATCCGCGAAACACCGGAAGAATTCTTTGTGCACCTCACGCTGGAGTTGTAAGTATAAGTATAGACGCAGTATATTTCAGTAGAAAGTATAAAAGCAGGTATGAGAGCAATTGCAATAGACGACGAACCCATGGCGCTGGAAGTGGTGCGATCGCACGCCGCAAAGGTGCCTTTTCTCGAACTGGCTGCCTGTTTTACCGATGCCTTCAAGGCGCTGGAGTATCTGCAGAACGAACCTGTAGATCTGCTGTTCCTGGATATTAAAATGCCTGACATTTCCGGGTTGGAGTTTGTTACCAGCCTTCAGAAAAAGCCTATGGTAATTTTTACCACTGCATACTCAGAGCACGCCGTTACCAGTTTCGAACTCGATGCCATAGATTACCTACTAAAGCCATTCTCGTTGCCCCGGTTCATTAAAGCCTGCAACAAAGCCCAGGAACTGCTGCAACTGCGAGGTGCACCGGCACCAGCCAAAGACTATGTTTTCCTGAAGACAGGCTATGAGCAGGTAAAAGTATATTTCGATGAGATTCTATACTTAGAGGCCGCCGGCAACTATATAACTTTTGTGCTCCAGGATAAAAAGCTGCTCACCCGCATGACCATCAGCGAAGCTACTGACCTGCTACCAACTGAGAAATTCGTGCGCGTGCACCGTTCCTATATCGTGGCAAAAGAGAAGATAGAGAAGATCGAGCGCCACCAGGTAACTATAAAAAGCAACGAAGTGCCGGTCGGGGCATCTTATATGCAGCAACTGCAGGTGGTATAAAATTAGTTTAAATATTAGCTGTTGTTAAAAGTCGCTTCATACTTTATGGAGCGACTTTTTTTTATTGTCGGGAATATTGAATTCGCAAATGTTTTAAACAGGTAGTGGCTGTAAAATAAGAATTGTACAGGAGGGCGATTTAAAATTGCACTTTTATACTTGCATGTATAGGATTTATTTATATATTAGCTAGGTATTATACTTTGGTGAAGATTCTTGTTTTAAGGATGAAACCACAAAAAGTTAATACCAAGAGCTACCATTACCTGCAAGTTTATGAAAACAACTTTACCGGAAACCAGTGCTGTAAATGAGATTAACCAACTGGAGAGTGTTTTTTTAGGTAACAGCGCTATGGCTGCTGCCATGCGAAAGGTTAACTGGGATAACTCACTTATAGGGCCAGTAAGCGAATGGTCTGTAACACTTAAAACTTCCCTCAGGCTTATTTTAACCTCCTCTTACCCCATGTTTGTGTGGTGGGGCGAAGAACTGGTAGTGTTCTACAACGATGCCTACATGACAGCTCTGGGTTCAAAGCATCCGAATGCTTTAGGGCGACCGGGAAAGGAAGTATGGGCGGAGATCTGGAATAAGATCGGCCCTCTGATGGAGCGGGTGATGTACAAAGGCGAAACCATTTTTGAAGAGAAAAGCCTCTTCTTAATGGAAAGGAATGGTTTTAAAGAAGAGACCTACTATACTTATTCCTACAGCCCGATAATAGAAGAAGATGGTAAAATAAGCGGTGTGTTCTGCTCCTGTTACGAAGACACACCACAGGTACTAAGCGAGCGCAGGCTTAACACCATTGCCAGTATTTCCGGTATCTCCACCGACATATCAACTGATGCTGCCCGAACCGAGGTATTGGCTGCTATTTCCGAAAACCCAAACGATTTCCCTTTTGCGTTGCTCTATAAAGTAACTGACGGAGAAATTATACTTGATAACTATACTGAAACTGCATTTTCAACCAACCTTTTTGATGAACCAGCACTACTAAATGGCAGCTTTTGCCATTTAGATAAAATCCAAGATCTGATCTCGGTAGAAATCCCTTGCTGTCTGAAGAACATGCTGAAGTTGCCTTCGCATGGGGTACTGCCTAAGTGGGCTATGGTTATTCCTGTAAAAGAAGTGGGCAAGAACCTGGTAACCGGCTATCTGGTAACGGGAATAAGCCCCATACTGCCTTTTGATGGCGAATACCTTAAGTTCCTAAAGCTTTTGTCGGCGCAGCTTAATGCAACGGCTACAAGTATAAAAGCGCTGGAGCAGGAGCGTTTGCTATCTAAAAAGCTACTGGAGCTCGACAAAGCTAAAACAGATTTCTTCAGTAATATCAGTCACGAGTTCCGAACGCCGCTCACCCTGATCATGGGACCACTTGAAGTACTGCTAAGTAAAGCTGATAGTTTTTCGGACGAAGACAGGGAAAGCCTGCAGATTATGCAGCGCAATGGCATACGGCTTCTGAAACAGGTAAATACGCTGCTCAATTTCTCTTTTGTTGAGGCGGGCAAGTATAAAGCCAGCTTCGTGGCTACCGATCTTGCAAAACTTACCTCTGAGCTTGCCAGCACATTCCGCTCCGTTATGCAGCAGGCCGGTTTGGAGTACACCATAGCATGTGAAGCAGTTTCAGAACCTGTTTATATTGATGCCGAGATCTGGGAAATAATCGTGCTGAACCTGCTGTCTAACGCCTACAAATTTACTTTATCCGGAAGTATAAGTATAGAACTGGCCGAAACGGAAAAAGGAGCAGAGCTGCATGTAAGAGATACCGGCGTAGGAATACCGCATAAAGACCTGCCGCACCTGTTCGAGCGCTTCCACAGAGTAGAGCAGAATGCAGGCAGAAGTATAGATGGATCCGGAATTGGTTTGGCCCTGGTAGCCGAGCTGGTTAAACTGCAAGGCGGCAGCATCAGGGTACTGAGCGAAGTGGGCAACGGGAGCCATTTTATAGTTTCAATACCTAAAGGAGTGGATCACCTTCCACAGGATAGGGTAGGCGCGGTAGCTGATGCAGACAAGAAAGTAAGTACCCTTAAAACGCATCAGCCAGATGGCTTATCGTGGTTGATTTCTGGACCGCAGTATGCAGCAAGTATAGATAAGCCTGCGCGCACCGCCATTAATTGTAACAGCAATGCAAACCTGCCTGTGGTGCTGTTGGTAGATGACAACCCGGATATGCTTAACTATGTGGCCAGGTTGATCGAAAAGGATTATCGTGTGCTAACAGCGGCTAACGGGCAGCAGGCGCTGAACGTGATGGAACAGCAGAAACCGGACCTGATTCTGTCGGATATCATGATGCCTGTGATGGATGGCGTAACGCTGCTGAACAAGCTGCGAAGTATACCTGAATACGTTTCTATACCTGTTATACTTTTATCTGCAAGGGCAGGAAACGAAGACAAATTCCGTGGCTTTAACACCGGTGCCGACGATTACCTGGTAAAACCATTCAGTGCGAGCGAGCTCATCACCCGCATAAATTCGAACATCCGGAATGCGAAGCAGCGAAACGAGTGGCAGCAAAAAGAACAAAGCCTGCTGAAGGATACCGCCCATCGAAAACAGCTGCTCGAATCTATACTTAGCAGTATAAGCGATGCTTTTTACCTAGTTGATAATGACCTTGAGTTTGTGTATGTAAATAACCGGGCACTGGAAATAACGAACAAAACACGCGAAGAGCACATAGGCAAAAAAGTGCTGGATGTGTACCCATACCTGGCCGACAGCAAACTTTATAAGAAGATTCTTGAATCTATGAGAACCCTGCAGCCTGTGGCGATGGAATATTATGATAAAATGCTGGACAGGTGGTTTGATTGTCGGTTGCATCCAGGTCCGGCCGGCTCATCTGCATACTTTGCCGATATAACAGACCGAAAGCTGGAGGAGCAAGCCCATTCCGAATCAGAAAAAAGATTCTGGGAAGTGGCAAATGCGGCCCCTGTGCTGATCTGGATGTCTGATACCGATATGCTCTGCCACTTTTTTAATAACAAATGGCTTGAGTTCAGGGGGAGAACAATGGAGGAGGAGTACGGAAACGGCTGGGTAGAAGGCGTGCACCCTGATGATGTAGAAGCCTGTATGCAAATCTATACAAGTGCTTTTAAAGCCGGTAAGACCTTCAGCATGGAGTACAGGCTGCTTAACAAGGATGGCGAGTACCGGTGGCTGCTGGATAATGGTATACCGCGTTTTACAGAGCAGGGGCAGTTTCTGGGGTATATCGGCGCCTGTACCGATATAACAGAGCGTAAATGGGCAGAAGCTGTAGTAGATAACTATAACAAAGAGCTGGTGGAGCGGGTAGAACTGCGCACTCGTGAGCTAATGCAAAGTAATGCCCAGCTTAAAAAAGAGATCGAAGAAAAGAAACGCCGGAAGCAGGAGCTGATCCGTTCGCACGAGCAGCTTCAGTCGCTTACCTCTTATCTGCAGGACCTGCGCGAGAACGAAAGAAAACTCATAGCCCGGGAGATTCACGATGACCTGGGGCAGGCGCTTTCAGCATTTAAGATCGAAATATCCCTGCTTTATGACAGGGTTGCCGATAGCAGGAGCAAGTATAAGGATACCATGCTGGACAGCCTGAAAAGTATGGAGCAGGCATTGGACGAGTCTCTGGCATCAATGCGCAGAATCATTACCAAGTTGCGCCCCTCTATGTCAGATGACCTGGAGCTTGTTTACGAGATACAGCGACTTGTTGCGGACCTTGGCAAACGGCTTGGAATTTCTATTGAAGTGCGGTCGGAGGTGGAGAACATCGAAATCGAAGCCCACATTGCCATAGAAGTTTTCAGGGTTATACAGGAGTCTGTCACCAACATCATCAAGCATGCTCGGGCATCTGCTGCCACCATCGAGATAACAAAAGAGCAGGATAAGTTCAGGTTCCTGGTATCAGACAATGGCGTTGGGTTTAATGAAGAAGAACTTGCAGGTAAACAGACATTTGGCATAATGGGCATAAAAGAGCGTGCACAAAGAATAGGCGCCAGCTTAGACATAGATTCCTGCCCCGGAAAAGGAACAACCGTTGAACTGCTGATTGATGCCACTACTCAAATCAAACTTAACTAGCTATGATCAAGATACTTATTGCCGATGATTATGTCCTGATAAGGGAAGGGCTGAAGAAAGTTGTAAAGCGCGAGCCTGATATGGAAGTTGTAGCCGAAGCAACCCACGGCGGCGAAGTAATGCGTTTACTTCAGAAGAACGAAGTGGATGTTGTTGTACTTGATATCAGCATGCCGGTAAGGGAAGGTATAGATGTGCTCAAAGACATCAGTAAGTTTTACCCTACATTGCCGGTGCTTATACTTACCATGCATTCTGAAAAGAAATACGCAGTGCGCTCAATGATGTCGGGGGCTGCCGGTTATTTAACTAAAGAAAGCGCTGCACGCGAGCTTATAGTTGCCATACGCAAAGTATGCGACGGCGGTAAGTATGTTTCACCTGTGCTGGCAGAGTACCTGGTAGAGTCGTTGCGAACAGGCGGAAGCGCCGGGCAAAAGCACGATTTGTTAACCGATAAAGAGTTTCAGATCATGTGTAAGCTGGCAGCCGGAGAAAGTATAAAAAACATTTCAGAGGCTCTGAACATCACCATCAGCACTACCCATACTTACAAAACCAGGATCTTTAAGAAAATGGGCCTCACCACCATTCCGGACCTCACTAAATATTGTATAACCCATAATTTGCTCGATTCCATT
The DNA here is from genome assembly GCA_966250805.1 of uncultured Pontibacter sp. Lineage (GTDB taxonomy): Bacteria > Bacteroidota > Bacteroidia > Cytophagales > Hymenobacteraceae > Pontibacter. The sequence continues at coordinate 44,465 of CBINIP010000019.1, forward strand.
TAACTTTTTGCTTATACTTAGGCTTTACATATTGCAACTGTTTTTGATTATTAAATTAAATGAGATATAAGTATAGTTATACGGTGTCATAAATTTTATTACATTCTTTTTATAGTTCTTCTGTAGCAATATCCTAATTACAGGCCGACCTTTTCCCTATCTGTTAAAGTATATTAGTAACATACTTTGCAGGTAAAGTTCAATCTTTAGTAGGACTGAAACTTCAAGGTATTTCTTTGAAAATTGTATCAGCTTCTTAAAGATTATTAATGGAGAAAAGTATCAGAAATATACTCAATGATTTAGAGCTCCTGGAGTCAGGTATAGCCTGTAGCGATGAGCTGAGGGCAAAGAATAAGCTTACCCACCCAAAACCTGTAATCAATAAAAGAACCAGCCGCAATTTCGTTAACCTAGATACACTGATACCGGGTGTAGTAGGGAAGTTATGTTCAATAGAAAAGGCTAATGGAATTAAGGTAAAGGTTTTTAAAAGAGAAAATATTGTAGTGCCTGCCAATAAAGCGCTCCTGAGCAGTGTGCTGTATACTCTTATCCGATGTGCTATCGAGAACCATTATCCGGAAGGGGAGGAGCGTTTTGTGCTGGTAATGGTGCTTGAGGAGGCCGATTGCATTGCAATTGAAATATCAGATAATGGCCCTGGTATTCCCGAAGAATTGCTGTGCAAGTTCAACGATGTTTTTCTGAGCAAGAAAAGCGACGTAAGCGCGAACTGGCTTGAGCTGGGCTTATATAACCTGAAGCGATTGGTTGCAACTGCTTCGGCAAGTATAGAACTGGTGGGGGAAGAGGACGCCGGCTCTACCTACAGAATCCTGATACCTAAAGACCAACCGATGTGAAAAAGCTAAATCAGGTACTGATTGTAGACGATGATGAAGTAAGCAATCTTTTTTGCAGGATCGTCATAGAGCATGCAGGCATAACCGATGATGCGCATGCCTGTACAAGCGTGCTGGAGGCCTTTGATTATCTGGCTGCCTGTATAAACAGTGGAATACCCGCTCCGGAACTGATACTGATGGATATAGACATGCCTGAAAAGGACGGATTTGACTTTCTGGAACATTATCAGAAGCTTGGTTACACCAGGTCTCTCAGTACCAAAATATGTATACTAACCACACCCGGGCAGCAATCAGATTCCAAAGCTTTGCTAGGATATCCGGGTGTGATCGACTATGTCGTAAAACCGCTGTCTGAGGAGTCGCTGAAACGGCTTATGGCCAGATTTTCATCGCCTTACGCTGGTCGTGAATTTACAATGTGGCTTCATAACAGAGCGCATCGCTTCAGGAAGAGGTCTTAACCAGCGGCATTATATTTATTAACCACTCGTAATTTAAACTAATATGGCACCATTACTCACCCACGCACAGATGATTCTGTTTGATAACAGCCTTATCAGGTTAAACTACGACCCCGCTACAGATATTCTTTTGGCCGAATGTCCTGATCTGCACGGTTATCTGCTCCACGAGATCAAACACAGCATTGATGTATTGGTAGATACAGCAAAGAACTACGATATAAAGAAACTCCTGCTGGACTCTACTAATTCTGTTCCTTCGGGTAAAGAAGAGGAAAGTATGGAGGTAGCTTTATACCTGGCTACCGCTATAGCCAAGACCCGCCTGCAAAGGATGGCACGTGTGAGACCGTTAAGCAATACAACAGAGGCTAAAAGCCTTGTGCAGATCAGGCACATTAAAGAGAAACATCAGTTCCCGTTCCAGTTGCAAAGCTTTTCCAGCAGGCCAGAGGCCATCAGCTGGCTGGTGACAAACTAAGACGCAAACTGAAAATAGAACCTTCCGCTGTTTCGGTTTACTACTTTTTTCTGCTGCTTTAAAGATACCTTTTGCCGCAGAAAAACCGTAGGCTCTTAATATGCTGGATTTAGTTATAGAAGCACGTAGAGCGTCTCTCGCGCCGGGCATGGATGTGCGCAGGATACTGCCATTCCGTTTCCGCCGGATGGTGGGTCCCTTCATTTTTATGGATCATGCAGGTCCGGTTAGTGTGCAGCCGGAGCAGGCTACGTCTATGGATGTTCTGCCGCATCCGCACATTGGCTTGTCTACGGTCAGTTATTTATTTGGCGGGCAGGTTACGCACCGCGATAGTTTGGGAGTAGAGCAGGTAATACGTCCGGGCGAAGTAAACTGGATGACAGCAGGCAGCGGCATTGCTCATTCAGAACGTTTCGAAGATCCGGCGGCATTGGCAGGCGGTAAACTCGAAATGATACAGACATGGGTGGCACTACCTGAAAAGGAAGAAGAGGCTGCTCCCAGCTTTCATAACTACAAACCAGACCAGTTGCCCATTTTTACAGATAAGGGGGTTTGGATGAGGCTGATAGCCGGTAACGCCTATGGCTTAAAAAGCAATGTACATACTCACTCGCCAATGTTTTACCTGCATGTTGTACTGGACCAGGGAGCTGTATTCGGGTTGCCCAAAGAGCATGCAGAACGTGGCGTTTACGTTGCCAAAGGAAGTATAGAAGTAGCAGGAAACACTTATAAGGCAGGACAGATGCTTGTGTTTAATAAAGGTGTAGACCCTGTTATACTTGCCAAAGAACCTGCTACACTTATGCTGCTGGGCGGCGAACCACTCGGCGAAAGGTATATCTGGTGGAATTTTGTTTCTTCCAGGAAAGAGCGCATAGAGCAGGCCAAAGCCGACTGGAAAGAGGGCAGAATACTATTACCACCTACCGATAACCTGGAATTTGTGCCACTTCCTGAAGATAAATCACGGCCAGCAGGAAATCCTTCGCCGCAGGCACTTTCTTAAAGTATGGCCAGAAGTTTATAGTTAACTCAAGTATAAGCTGAACTTGTTTAGCGTTTTTCAGAAGCTATACCATTTGCCCTTGCTGCGTGTTCACACCAGCAAGTATAAGGAAGGTTGCTGGTGTGAATTGTTGGTGAAAACACCAACAATGGCTAAATAGCTAAAAGAGCTTCTAAGTGAATACTTAATGCAGGATTTATGCTTCAGAAAAGTACCGGCAATTAGTTTTCAGTAAACAATGGTTTCTCGCTTGTAGTACCTGCAGGTACTTTCATACTTTCTTTCAGGTTGGCAATAAGAGGGATCGCATTGCTTTGTACCCGTTTTTTAAGGTCTACCCATACTTTGTTTCTCCAGCCTTTGGTAGTCATAGGTACAGCGTTTGGACAATTTTCGTCGGTTGTCAGTAAACCTAGGCTAACCTTTCCGTCTTCAGCTGCAGATGGGTTATGTATGAACTCTGTTATTTCATACTTGTAGTACTCATCGGCAACAAACAGCTTTATTTTATACTGAATATTTCCTGCAGTTTGCCTGCTGCCTGTTACAACCGACGGAGTATAATCTATAGTTGCTTTACCTGTAATCTGGCCTTTGCCCTTGTCTAGTTGTAAGGCATCCTGCGAGTAGTGGTACTTGGTAACAAACCAGTATTTTGCCCTGTTGTAGAGCTCTTCTTTACTTATGCCCTCCACTTTAACTACTTCTGTATAGTTAAGTGCTTTTTGTGCAAATGTTTTAGTAGCAAAAATTGCTAAAAACACAAACGTTATAATCAGTACTCTTTTCATTGTAAAGCTTAAACTGATATAATTACTCTTTGTTTTGTATGTATGAACTATTATATATTAATAAATGAATGTATTTGAGAGCATAACGAATACTTGCTTAATATGTTTTATTTTTTATTAATATATTCATAAATAAATATTATTCTTAAATCAGCTGGTTATCAATAGCCACTAAGCGGCAACAGCTATGTTTATAAAGTATAATCCTGCTGAGATCTCTGTAATGAATATGTTATAAGATGACTACTATTGTTAGCTTCAGTTTAGTATGTTTTAAAAGCCAATACAAGTACATAAACACTCTGAACAACCTCTTCCTATAAGCGCGTATACTGCTTAGATTTTATCCGGAAATATGAACAAAGAACAACAAGGCGCAACCTCTCCCTCACACGTAGCCAAACTGAAAGAACTGCCGGCTACCGCTATTTGCGGAAACGATATAACTTCCTCCTGTTTGTATGTGTCGGCACTGGCTATAGTTTATGCGGGGCAGTATGCCTGGCTGGCGCTCCTGCTCGTTGGAGGGGTTCTGTATTTGTTTCGAAGCATTTATGGAGAAGTGGTAGGAGCGCTGCCCCTGAACGGTGGTGCCTACAACGCTTTGTTAAATACAACCAGTAAACAAACGGCCTCTCTGGCGGCCTGCCTCACGCTGCTATCCTATATGGCCACGGCTGTTATATCAGCAAGCGAGGCTATGCATTACGTTCACCATCTGTGGGAAGGGCTTCCGATCATTTATGCAACTATAGGGCTGTTAGCAGTTTTTATGGGCCTTACTATTATGGGAATCGGCGAGTCTGCTATAGTTGCGGTCATCATTTTTGTAACGCACATACTTACGCTGTCGCTTTTAGTAGTGGTCGGGTTTATCTTTCTGTTCGATCATGGGTTTGATACGCTGACTCTGAACTACAGCCAGCCCTTACAAGGCAGTATCTGGAGAGCACTTTTTTTCGGCTTTGCCGCAGCCATGCTCGGTATATCCGGTTTCGAGAGTTCCGCTAACTTTGTGGAGGAACAGGCGCCGGGCGTTTTCCCGAAAACTTTGCGCAATATGTGGCTGGCTGTAACCATCTTTAACCCGCTTACAGCTTTTCTGGCCATTGCCATACTTCCGATGGTTGAGGTGGGTGAGCACCAGACGGCGCTTCTGGCTTACTTAGGAGAGGTGGCTGGTGGTAACTGGCTGGCTATTCTGGTTTCTGTTGATGCTGCCATGGTTCTCAGCGGTGCAGTACTTACTTCTTATGTCGGAGTAACGGGGCTGGTGCAACGCATGACACTGGACCGCTGTCTTCCTCAGTTTCTGTTGGCTACGAACAAACGAGGCTCAGCATACCTGATCATGATCAGTTTTTTTCTGCTCTGCGTATCTATTCTGCTTATTACCAAAGGCGATGTAGCAGCGTTGGCAGGTGTTTATACTATCTCGTTCTTATCTGTTATGGCTTTGTTTGGGCTTGGCAATATATTGCTTAAAATACGCAGAAACCGCTTGCCCCGCCCTGTGCGAGCATCTGGCTTGGTAGTATTCCTGGCTATCTCTGCTGTACTGGCGGCTTTAATGGGGAATGCTATACTTAATCCGGCTTATGTCTGGATCTTCCTTAAGTACTTTATTCCGACGGTGTCGCTCGTATTTATCATGCTTTACCGGATAGAGTTGCTGATTGTAATTACCTTCATCTTACGGCAAATAGAGCGACCATTAAAAAGGATACTTCCTTTCAAACCTTATGCTACCATGCGTCTGATCAACACGATCAGGTCGCAGGAGTTCGTGTTCTTTACCAGGGGCGATAATATTGCTAACATTAACAAGGTGATGCGCTATATTGTAGAAAATGAGCATACCAATCGTTTAAAACTCGTAAATGTGCTGCGCGAAGGAGAGGAGCCACCAAAAAAGCTGATGCACGAGGTAGAAGTGCTTGATAAAGCATATCCCGAGCTGGTTGTTGATTTTGTGGTTCTCAGGGGGCAGTTTGGGCCAGATCTGATCCAGAAGCTATCTGTTATGTGGGGAATTCCGAAAAATTTTATGTTCATCGGCTCGCCCGGCGACCACTTTCCTTACGGACTGGAAGAGCTAGGAGGTGTCAGGTTGGTGATCTGAATTATTATTGTTAATATACTTGCCAAGCTGTGGTTGTTTTCCGGCGCACCCTTTAAGCCTGAAGTAGCTGATGATCTGAAAAATCAATACATCTCTTCAATCCACATCTTCCGGGCAACGCCAAGGCCCACATAATTCCCTCTGCCGCCGCCTCTTAACAATATAGCTACATTTTGCCCCTGCGTTATCTCGTTCAGGCTGATTGACTGTCCATCTGTATCTACTATCTGTGTAGTTGGCAACACAAGCACATATGCCCGGTTATAGCGCGAATCTGTAGATGGAAAGCCTTCTACTTCCAGCATTACCTGCCCTTGGTCATAGTGCCTTGTTAAAATGGTACCCCTTATATCTACCCGCTGCGGCGCCAGGCTCTTATACTGCTGTGTCTCAGAGCTGGAAGTTTCGGTTGGTGCCGAGCTGGTTTGGCAGCTAGTAAACAGCATCACCGACAGAAGACAAAAAGATGTATATAATACCTGTAAATCATTTGTTTTCATAGTTTTATACTTTAAGCTGGTATTGTTGTAACGAAATAGGCTAAAACAAGATGTGCGTGTCAGGTGTAGTTCGGGATTTTTGCTGGGTTTTGATCAGGGTATCAAGGCCTGCTATGCAAATTTGATGATGGTGCTAATGATGTAAGTTATAATCATAAGTATGAAGGTCATAGCATACTAAGTATAAATGTTTGTCCTCTCAGTATGAGAGCAATTAAAAGAAAACGTGTGGGAACGAAGAATCGGGAGGCAAGGTATGGGAGACTGGCAAAGTGATGTATAAATACATCCCCTACATACTGATATAGGGATACTGAATAAAATGCAGGCATCCGAGTGAAGCTGCTCACCGTTAACTGCTCGTATATAGGTATAAATCCTACTGTTGCAAGATGAAAACAGGCAAACCTATTATCATTCACTTCACAAAAAAGATTTTATGAAATGGCAAGGCAGAAGAAAAAGCAGCAATATAGAAGACCGTAGAGGACAATCAGCAGGTGGTTTTGGAGGTGGTGGCAGAGGCATAAACCCCATGTTGCTTATACCTTTGTTCCGGCTCCTTTTCTCAAAAGTGGGGTTGATAATTGTGGGGGTGCTGTTGCTGTTCATGTTTTTGACAGGAACTAACCCCATAGCGCTCCTGCAGCAGTTTGTGGGTGGTCAGCCGCAGTATGCTCAATCAACCGACTACCAGCCAAGCCCGGAAGAGCAGGCGCTGGCCGACCAGACGGCCGTGGTGCTGGCAGATACCGAAGATTTCTGGGGCAAGACGATACAAGGGTACAGAGAACCTACCCTGGTGCTGTTTTCGGGGCAGGTAAACTCGGCTTGTGGGCTTGCATCTTCCGCCTCAGGGCCATTTTACTGTCCAGGTGATGAAAAACTGTACATCGATCTCAGCTTTTTTAACGAAATGGAAGACAAGTTTGGTGCTGCAGGAGACTTTGCCCAGGCTTATGTGGTGGGTCATGAGGTAGGGCACCATATTCAGAAGATTACGGGTACTATGGAGCAGGTAAACGCCATGCGGGGCAAACTATCCGAAGTGGAATTTAACAAGCTTATGGTAAGAGTAGAGCTACAGGCTGATTTCTATGCAGGTGTGTGGGCGCATCATACTCAAAAAGCAACAGGATTTATGGAGCCCGGCGACCTGGAAGAAGCCCTGAATGCAGCCAGTGCTATTGGTGATGACCGTCTTCAGAAGCAAGCCACAGGAAGAGTAGTGCCAGATTCATTCACGCATGGTACCTCTGCCCAAAGAGTCCGCTGGTTCAGAAAAGGCTTCGAGACAGGCGATGTGTCACAAGGCGATACTTTTAACGCTACTCAGTTATAGAGCAACTGCTGAACAACTAGATACCAGTTGCAAAACAAATATGCCTCTCCATTTCCGGTGAGGCATTTTTCATGTAATGCTTATATTATCCGCGTTTGAAGGTACCAAAAATCCCCTCTTGGGAGGGGTAGGGGTGGGTTCTCGTGCATAAGGTAATAATAATCTGAATCAGGATTTGCAAGATTAATGGATGAACAGGATGTTCTGCAGTAAGGGGGCCAACCACCCCTGCCCCTCCTTTCCCAAGGAGGGGACTGCAACTGTCGCGGTTAAAGTATAAGTTTTATAGCTGTGGACATTTTGCGGACAGCCCGCCGTTTTTGGTGTTCTCATCAACAATTTATACTTCAGCAGCCTTTATGCTTGAAGCTTTCCTGCATCGACATTTGCTGTATCTGATTTTGTTTTTTCATTGCTGAGGTCGCTGTGCGGACAGGTCAGGACCTATCCATTCGAGGAATATCATGATTTTTTAGGCACTATTTAAAAGCATAGCAAAAACCATATATATTGTTTAGCTTAAGCCCTAAATACCAGCTATACTTCATCATGAGAACTATACTTTATAATTTTATACTTGCTGCCTGCCTGGCGCTGACTGGTTGCGCTGGTAAAACTGTAGGGTCTCAGACCAGTGAACAGTTGCAGGAAATAAAGGTGATGAGCTACAACATACACCACGCTAACCCGCCGGGCCACAAAGGGGTGATAGACCTGGAGGCCATTGCCCGTGTAATCCGTGACCAGAAGCCCGACCTGGTGGCGCTACAGGAGGTTGATGTAAATACCAGCCGCTCCGGTAAGGTGAATCAGGCATCAGCCCTTGCTCAGCTGCTAGGCATGAATTTCTACTTTGCCCGTGCCATCGATTTCGACGGCGGCAAGTATGGCGTAGCTATCCTTTCCAGACATCCGTTGTCTGAAATGGAAACAATACCTTTGCCTGAAGATGCCGCGCCCAGGTCCGAAGACCGCGTGTTAGCCATCGCTACAGTTACTTTACCTAGCGGTAAAACCATCCGCTTCGGCAGCACACACCTGGATGTGGAGAACGCAGCAAACCGCCTGCAGCAGGTGCAAACCATCAGCCAGATTGCTGACCAGGAGAAGCGGCCATTTATACTTGCCGGCGACTTCAACGACCTGCCCGAGAGCCAGGCTATCGCCGAACTCGACAAGATTTTCAGCCGCACCTGCCAGAGCAACTGCGCCTATACTTTCCCTCAGGACGTAGCCGACCGTACTATCGATTTTATCGCCTTTACGAAGGAGTCGGGTTTACAAGTGGTATCGCAGCAGGTTATACCTGAACGCTACGCCTCAGATCATTTGCCTTTGGTGGCTACATTGCGATTTTAGTAGCGGTTAGCACCTTTTCTAAGAAATTACGCAGCAGTCGTTATTGGAAATCATAAAACTGGCTGACTTAAGGGATTTTCATACTACAAGCATGTCCACTTCCACTTCCACTTCCACTTCGTGGCTTATCGGGTTGCCCTTTATCCGCAGGAGGAAAGTAGCCGTGGGATTGCGCATTAAAAACTTGTCTTGGTCAAACTTATATCCAAGCAGTCATCGGCCGGAGAGGGGGATAATTGTGAACCCTTCGCTCGTTAGAACATGAGGTAAGGTTTTTTATTTAAAAATATAGGTGTTAGAAGCCTGCTAAAAGCAGTAAGCTACTACTACATCACGCTTCAGGTTTTTTATTCTGATTATTTTCTGCATGAGATGGAGTTTTTGCCTCTACTGGATGCTCCAAATCATTTTTGATCTCTCTAGAAGCATCCTTAAACTCCCGAATACCGCGACCCAGACCTTTCGCCAGTTCAGGAATTCGCTTTGCACCAAACAACAAAAGAATTGCAAGTACAATAAGTAGAACCTCTGTACCACCCAAACCCCCGATGAATAATATAATATTGATTGATTCCATATTTTGAAAAGATTATAAATGGAAAATACAAACGACTGGGAAACAGGATTGGATTTCAGAGCCATAAAATAAATGATACCGTTTGTGACAACTATTCAGTGTCTCTAGCACAAAAAAGTTTGTCCGCATCATATTAGATGCTGCCGAGCAAATCATCTACAATAATTTAATTGCTGCTGAAATTAGTTCTGAAACGTATAGAAGCTACAAGAAGCCTTTATTGATAATGCGTAATGAAAGTGGCCGTGTTCAGTACAAAGTCCTATGACCGTCAGTATCTTGACAGCAACAATAAATCTTTTCGCCACCAGCTTACCTATTTCGAGGCTCCCCTGAATGAGAGTACTACTAACTTAACACAAGGCTTTGATGCCGTTTGCCTCTTTGTCAATGACAGGGTAGATAAAGCAACTGCCGAGAAACTTTCCGCTAATGGGGTAAAAGGCATAATGCTCCGCTGCGCAGGCTTTAACAATATCGACTTAGCCGCTGTGCAGGAAAGGAATATAAAAGTTTACCGTGTTCCTGCCTATTCGCCCCAAGCTGTTGCAGAGCATACCGTAGCCCTTATCCTGACGCTGAACAGGAAAACACACAAGGCTTATAACCGGATCAGGGAAAACAATTTCTCGCTTGAAAGACTGATAGGCTTCAACCTGTTGGGGAAAACAGTTGGGGTGATAGGAACAGGACAGATTGGCGCAGCTTTCTGCCGTATCATGCTGGGCTTTGGCTGCAAGGTATTGGCAAATGATATTCGGGAAGTTCCTGAGTTAAGTGCCATGGGGGTTAACTATATGCCTCTTCCAGTGCTTCTGCAAGCGTCAGATATCATTTCCTTGCATTGTCCGCTCACTCCCGACACCCACCATCTAATCAACAAAAACGGGTTTGACATTATGAAGAAAGGTGTGATGCTGATCAATACCAGCAGAGGTGCTGTCATCAATACCCAGGATGCTGTAGAAGCGCTAAAAACAGAGAAGCTGGGCTATCTTGGAATTGATGTGTACGAACAGGAAGAAAACCTGTTTTTCAGAGACTTGTCCGAAAGTATTGTGTTAGACGACCTGATTGCCCGCCTCATGACGTTCCCCAACGTATTAATTACAGCACATCAGGGTTTTTTTACCAAAGAGGCCCTGGAACAGATAGCTGCCACCACCATGAAGAATCTTTCTGATTTTGCTGACGGAAGGGCAACAACAAATGAAGTGTTGCTGATCGGCCAACAGCACTAGTTATTCCGGGCAAGTAGCTACAGCCAATATGCCTTCACCTGTTTGAACATGTATCATGTGGTTTAGGTCATGGTTTCGCGTTGCCTTATACTTAGTCCCTTGGTTATCGATTGATGAAAGTTACAGGCTAATCCTCTTTAAAGTTATTACAATGCTGTCCTGGCACATCAGCAGGCTTGATAAAATCTTTGCCCATTAAGGCTTTGAAGTACTTTATGTAGACAGAAGCCAGGCGCTTGTCTTTCTTTGGGTAGTTAGCTACGAACTGCTCATAATTAATTAGGAGAGAAAATTGATGTCTTTTGCAGCACGGCCTCAAAACCATGCTCAGAAGAGTTGATCTGCAGCACAGGCGCTTAGAGCAGATGCTTTCAGCCAGCTTGGTCGTCTCCTTGTTATGCTGCTTTTCGGTCTAGTCCAAAGGGCGCTTGTGGATCTTGAGCTTGAGGAACTCGAACTTTCTTTCCCCGTTAACATAGTAGTCTAGGTAATAGCTGTACTTGCCGCTGGCCAGTGCAATCTTTCTTAATGTAACGCTCATTTTGGTCTTTGTTTTTGCTTAAAACTTCCCTGTAGGGGAAGCAAAGTACAAAGAAACAGGAAACAAGAGAGTAACAGAAATTAAGCAAACAAGGGCAAAGAAGAGAAAGGAAAAAGTTAAAAATGGGCTAAAACAAGAAAGGAAGGCTAAAATAGCTTTCCTTTCTTGTTGCCCTTGATTGCGGGTTTTGTAGACCAAAGGATGGAATTATCGAATTTTATTCAAAGGGATCTGGAGGTTTTAGAAGGGTATTTACAGAAAGGAGAGGAGTAGTGCTTTATTTCTCCATGTAAGGCTCTGCCAATTTGCAATGAGCACTTTCTGTTTTGGCAAGAGCAGGTTGGCGAAGTATGTTTTTAGAAAGCCATCATGTTAAGCTTAAAGCATAGAACTCATGTATCTATTTAATCTAAAATCTATCATCCAATTAATTAAACTTTACTAAAATTCAGTAAAAATTTATTGTATTTCGATAATTTATGTTTACGTTTGAGTGTCCTAAATGCAAAGGCCATGAAAAATGTAAGAATTATCGCTAGCATCCTTTTCCTGATCAGCAGAGCGGTAGCGGTGGTGTATTTAGCCACAGCGGTATATGCCATGCTTGTAATTGCTATTAATGAAGCTTTTTCCGGCATCAGTTGGATCGAAATTACCCAGCAAGGGCGCTTTACGATCATGTATCCTTTCACGAAGACTGCCTTTCTTCTTGGAGAGTATCACGGAGAATTCATGCTGATGATGATGCTTGGTGTAGTAGGTTATGGCGTGTTTGCGTGGCTACTTAGTGAGGTGTTCAAAGTGTTTAGACAGGAAAAGCTTTTTACACAGCAAGGGGTACATACACTTACAGTTTTCTATGCGGCTAATTTTATCGTACCCATAACAGTATTGCTTATTAGCCTTTTCTTCGAAGATTACATCCAGTACCTGATCGTATTTACGCTGTTACACGCTGTAATAGGTGTATTTGCTTACTTTATGGCCAGTATATTTAATCAGGGGCTTCTACTGCAAAACGACCAGGATCTTACCATTTAGCTATGCCCATTATCATTAACTTAGACGTGATGCTTGCAAAACGGAAAATGAAATCGAATGAGTTGGCTGAGATCATTGGTCTGACAACAGCTAACTTATCTATACTTAAAACTGGAAAGGCGAAAGCTGTAAAGCTTACCACGCTGGAGAATATCTGTCGTGCTTTAGACTGCCAACCAGGAGATATTCTGGAATTCCGGGAAGAGTAATAATCACAATATAACACCACAAATTTTCAGCTCTGCCAAGGGCTGAACAGACCCTACTTTGCCTGCACTTTTCAACTAATCCAGCTTATCAAAAGCCGGACAGGCTACTCTTTGCCAAATTTTTAAGCTGAAACTTTAGACTATGTTAAGATGAACACGCTGTGTATAAAGAATATCCGGAAAACATACCCCAACGGGCAAACTGCTCTTAACCAGGTAACGCTGGAAATAAACAACGGGATGTTTGGCTTACTAGGGCCAAACGGGGCTGGCAAGTCAACGCTGATGCGCACCATTGCTGCTCTACAGGAGCCTGATGCCGGAACTATAACTATGAACGGCGTAGATGTGCTCAGAGAGCCCGACTACATGCGCAGGCACTTAGGGTACCTGCCCCAGGAGTTTGGAGTATACCCAAAAGTATCAGCTTTCCAGTTACTGGATCACATCGCTCTCCTAAAAGGAATCCTGAACTATAGCGACCGAAAAAAGCAGATTACACAATTGCTGCATCAAACTAACTTATGGCAGCACAAAGATAAAGCGGTTAGCTCTTTTTCGGGCGGAATGCGGCAGCGCTTCGGCATTGCCCAGGCGCTTCTGGGTAATCCTAAAATCATCATTGCCGACGAACCTACCGCTGGCCTAGATCCGGAGGAGCGTAACCGCTTTCACAATTTGTTACTGGAGATAGGGGAACAAGTGATCATAATTCTATCGACACACATTGTGGAAGATGTGCGGGATCTATGTCCGCAGATGGCGATCATCAGTCAGGGTAATGTATTGGCGCAAGGCGCACCGGATTCTTTCATCCAGGAGTTACAGGATAAAGTGTGGGCAAAAACCTTAGGTAAAGCTGAACTAGCCGAACATGATCATTTAAACATCATATCCAAACGGTTCTTCGCCGGTAAAACCAAAGTTCATGTACTGGCAGACGAGAAGCCCGGCGATGGTTTTGAACTTGTTACCCCGGATCTGGAAGATGTATACTTCAGCACGTTACTATCTCCTAACCTTAAAGCTGCTGCGTTATGCTGAAATATTTAACCGGGTTTGAGTTTAGGTACCAACTGCTTAGGCCTTTGACCTACATCACGTCGGTATTCTTTCTGCTCTTCGGCTTTATGATGGGTAGTGTCCGCCACTTACCTTATCCGGATGTATACCGCAATGCTTCTTACAGCATTACCTATATGGTTGGCATCCTCACCTTGGCACTAATTTTTCCAGTAACCGTGACGGTAGCACAGACCTTCCTGAAGGATAGGGAGTCTAAGTTCGAAAGCATTTTGTATGCCACGGCAATAGATAAGAGCAGCTACCTGTTCAGCCAATTGCTGGCGTTGTTTGGCTCTACTCTTTTTATACTTTGCATTGGGGTAATGGGGATTGTAATAGGAACATACATGCCCTGGTTGCCGGACTCAGAGCGAGGCCCTTTTTTGATAGCGCATTACCTATGGCCGATACTGGTCCTATCGGTGCCCAACATCCTATTATGTATTTCGCTTACAGCCGGTATTGCTTGGCTAGGTAAAAGTGCCTTGGGCGTATACACGGGTGGGCTGCTGCTTTACATCTTGTACATAGCCGGGTCTATTTTTTCTAACTCTCCGCTTATGGCAGGCGCTTCTCCTGCATCCCCTGAAGCAATGGCCTTAATGGCAAAACTTGATCCCTTTGGGTTAGCCGCATTTTTTGAGCAGACCCGGTACTGGACTATAGAAAGCCGGAACTTCAAGCTCCTGGCGCTGGAAGGAGACTTTCTGTTCAACAGAGTTATGTGGCTTGGTATTTCTCTAGCTATAGTCGCATTTTCATACAGATTGTTTTCCTTCAGAAACCTGAAAACTGCCACATCTAACAAAGTTGCCGTGCAAAGTTCAATGGCAGAAGTGCCTGCCAGTTATAGCCCCATTCATATACAAGTAAATCGGTCGACGCAAATTTTTAAAAGTAGTTGGAGCTTGATAAGAATTGAGTTTAATCAGGTGGTAAAGGGGATATCGTTTTTACTAATACTGCTCATGGTAACTGGTCTTTTAACAATAGAGATGGCTAATAAAGTTGATGGCGGGACCCGTTTTGCCGCACACTTTGCGCACTCTAGATTGATGGCGACAGCTATTTTTGAGACGGTGCCTTTTATGGGAAGCCTGATACTACTTTTTTATACCAGCGAACTGCTTTGGAAGTGCAAGAGCGTTAATTTTCTTTCCATAGTAAGTGCAACGCCTGTTCACAATGCGGCCCTTTACCTATCTAAACTGCTAACGCTTAGCCTTCTAACCTTTGGATTAGTGGGGTGGAGTATAAGTTTAGCCATCGGGATGCAGTTTTATTATAAATATCAGGTCATTGATTGGCAAGTATATGCTTCTCTGTTTTACTACATAGGGCTACCGATGCTGCTTTTAATTATCCTATTGCTATTCGTTCAGAACCTGTTTTCAAACAAGTACCTGGCGTTGCTAGCAGGTGCTATTATTGTACTGCTGCTTAACAGCAAGTTAGGGGTGGCTTTGGGCATTCAGCATCCCTTGCTACGATTTGCAAATACCCTGGATGAGCCCTTGTTCGAGATGAATGGCTTTGACAACTATAATATCTCTTTTCACTGGCAGATGCTGCACGAAGTCTCTTTAGCTGTTATACTTCTGATTGCTACGATCCTGCTCTGGAATAGAAATCAGGTAGTGGCACTTCTCCGTCGCATGCGATGCGTAACAATAACCTGGGCCACTACTGTGCTGTTAGGTTCAGCAGCTGTATTTGTGCTTTCCAGCTCTGTCTATATCTTTCAGCAGGTAGCACGAGATCCGCAAAGCATTTCACAAGAAGAAAGATTTGATTGGCGGCATGCGTATGAGCTGAAGTATAAACCGTACGAAAACCTTCCACAACCAACGATCACCCATGTTACTACAGCTATTGATTTATACCCGGATGAACATCTTTATAAAGTAACAGGCAAGTATAAAGCTGTTAATAAGCAAGCAGTACCAATAGATAGCCTGCTGATTTCATTTGACAAGAACATTGATCTTACTTCCTTTAAAATCGAGAATGCCAGCTTGATCTGGGTAGATAAGGAATTTGGGCATAGCACCTATCGCCTGCATGTGCCCCTGTTACCGCACGATAGCTTAACTATAGCGTTTAGCTTTTCGGCTGCCTGGTCTCCTTTACAGCAGCATGTACCCACAAACGCCATTTTAGCGAATGGCTCCTTCATGAGAATCAGCAGGTATTATCCTGTATTCGGATACCAGCCGGACTATGAGATAGATAACCTAAAGGAAAGGCAGGAGCGGAGACTGCCGGCTCAGGAGCCGCTTAAGCAGGCACTTGCAGGTGATGTTGATCCATACCAATTCATCATGTTAGATGCAACCATTTCTACCAATAAAGACCAAATACCTTTGGGAGTGGGAGAGTTGATCAACACTTGGCGAAAGCAGGAAAGAACCTACGCCCACTTTAAAACTGATCGCCCTATACCTTTCCGTTTTGCTGTTTCTTCTGCGAGATATAAAGTTAAAAAAGATAGTCTTCAGGGAATTGGTATCGAAGTATACTATGATAAGCGGCACTACCAGAACGTGGGCAAGCTAATAGAGAATGCAAAATCAACTTTAGCGTATGGACAGGCGAATTTCGGACCTTACCCACATAAAACTATTCGGTTTGCAGAAATATCATCTTTTGCCACAGGCTTTGCCGCTACGGCTTATCCTACCATTATTTTCTCAAAGGAAGATCAGGGCTTTCAGGCAGATTTGCGCAACGGAGATGAACAGGACATAACCAACCAATTAGCTGGCCATGAGCTAGCGCACCTGTGGTGGGGAAGCGCACAGGTTAACCCTGACATTCGCGAAGGCCATAGTTTAATGACGGAGACACTGGCGCAGTACACCGAGCTCATGCTTTACCGCAGAGCACATGGCTATGATAAAAGCCTGGAGTTACTGAAAGTGCACCTTGATCTATACTTAAGTGGAAGAGGGTATGGCAGAGAGATGCCTCTTTATAAAGTAGACTTTGAAAGTCCGCATGTTACCTATAACAAAGGCATGGTGGTAATGCACCAACTCGAACAGCTATTAGGCGAAGCCAAGGTAAACAAGGCATTGAAAGACTTCTACAGCAAGCACAGGTATCCATGCCCGGCTCCAAAATCTATGGACCTTTTAAACTGCTTTTACACTGTAGCACCAGCTGATGCACATCCTAAAATAGATGAACTGTTCAAGCAGGTCATTACCTATGATGCAAAGGTGAAAAGTGTAAGTGTGCAGCAGCTAAAAGCTGGGGGCTATGAAGTCTCCTTCAAAGCAACTATGAGTAAGTATGAGACTACAGGTAGTGCCAAACAGCAAGCCGTTACACCTGACCCTTATTTAGAAGTTGGTATTACCAATGCTGATGGCGGCCAGGTTGTGAAAGTCTTTCCTGTAGTGAAAGGCAAAATAGTAGGTAAGGTTATTACAAATCAAAAGCCTGTGTTGCTCGTGCTTGACCCCAAGCTTAAGAACATGGAGTTGTTCATCGAAGACAATGAAATGCCTATTCAGTAGCAACTGGACTAATCAATTGTTCCCTTTTTTTTCGACAACTATAAATTTAAATACATGATCAGTTTAGCTCCAAATGTATTACAGAACAAAAAAGCTATTTGTTCACTTTTTATTCTTATGATCTTCCCAGCTTTATTATTTTCATGTAACGGCCAATCGTCCTATCCAAAGAAAAACAGGGCAAGGCTGCACCAGGTTTATTCAGTACACAGTGCCAGTATCTGGGACATTAAGTTCAGCCCGAATGGCGAATTATTGGCAAGCGGGAGTATAGACAGTACAGCCAAGATATGGCAGGCAGCTGATGGTAAAGTTCTGCACACTTTCAGGCACCCGATCGGGGTGACATCAGTTGCCTTTAGTCCAGACGGTGCCTACCTGGCAACAAGTTGCTATGACGGTAAGCTAAGAAAGTGGCGGGTATCAGATGGCAAACTCGTAAAGGTATATAATGGACATAAAGGTACCGTATGGGACGTTGCTTTTAGCCCAGATGGAAAGAGACTGGCCAGCTGCGGAGAAGATAAGACTGTTAAACTGTGGAATGTTGAGCAGGGGAGTCTGCAGACCACTTTGAAGGGCCACACGTTAAACATTTGGTCTGTAGCTTTCAGCCCGGATGGTAACTATATAGCAAGTGGAAGTTTTGATGAAAGTATAAAGATTTGGGATGCTGCAACTGGCACACTAATCAAGGATTTAACAGACCATAACCAGGCTGTAATATCTGTTGCTTTTAGTCCGGATGGTAAAAAGCTGGCGAGCGGCAGCGATGATAAAACCGTAAAAATTTGGAGCTTGGAGGATTGGAGCTTGCAACAGAGCTTAACCGGAAGATCTGAATGTGTTTACTCCGTAGCTTTCAGCCCCAGTGGGAAATATCTAATTAGCGGCAGCAGGGACAAAGGATTAATAGGTGAGTTCATACAAAATATCTTCGGTCAGTCAGAAAGGAATAAAGGAGTAACTGTCCGATTTTGGGATATAGAAAACGGCAAGCTCTTAGATGGGCTCTCTGAAAGTGCAAATGATGTGAATGCGGTTGCTTTTAGCAATGATGGTAAATGGATAGCAAGTGGGAGCGAAGACAGGAAGGTCGTGGTTTGGCGGCTTACAAAGTAGCTACTAGAATGTATTTTCAGAACGCCTAAAATTCAGTGTCAACTTCTTTCTATTTATTTACTGAAAGGGCTTCTGTCATAGAATGGTGTGGTTAAATTATATCCACCTTAAAATGTAATTCCGTGTAGACGGCTGAAGCAACAAGTTAGAAAATATATAGTCATTAACTTCCAGTAAACACTTTCTATTACACTGGAAACTAACACCTGCTTCTTTACCATAATAAGCAAGTTTTGAATTCGATGCAAAGCATAAAAAGTTAGAATCATCTAAGCATCTCGATCGGGAGTTTGTGTGGAAATGAAAAAGTCTGTTTTTACCAAACTGTGACTTCTGAATCGTTGCAAGTTTGATAAGCTTAACCAAAGGGGAAAATTATCGAACCCAAAAAGCCGCTCCATTTGAAGTGAAGCGGCTTTTTTATAGTAGTAGTCCGTAGGGGAATCGTTATTTCCTGCGAACATATCTTATTATCAATCACTTAAGTGGCATAGGGATTTCAACTCACCGAATTACGCACCACTTTTTCTCTTTAAATCTGGCTGCAAATACTTTCAAATAAAGGTAAACTATTTGATAAACTAAGTCAATAGCATAGCATAATTATGCTTGAGACTTTGCCCTGAATTTTTTCTCTAAGTTTCAAAATAATTTAAAGAAAGAGCCTAAATTTTTTCATCAACTATGTAGTGAAAAGTCGAAGGTAAATATATAGCTTTACTTATATATTAGGCCTATACTTTAACCACGATGAAAACCTGGAAGACAGACATCACCTTTAGTCCTCTACACTCTCTGTTATTTTACTTTCGAGCAAGTACACTCAGCATTGCGAATCAATATCGAAAAGCCTGCTTGGTTGGTGTCCTCTTTTTGTTCCTTGCAGTGCCTGCAGTTTCCCAAAAACAGTCCATTGTTGATATTCCCACGCCAAATGCTGCCAGCCTGGGGCAGTACGGGCAGGTACCGGTGAGTACCTTTAATGGCCTTACTTCCATTTCTATTCCAATCTACGACTTTCGCTATAAGGACATTTATCTGCCAATCAGTTTAAGTTACCATGCAGGCGGGAACAGAACGGAAGATTACCCAGGTTGGGTAGGGTTAGGGTGGACGTTGAATGCAGGAGGCTCCATTACTCGTATTGTGAACGGGAAGCATGATGAAATCCATACCAATGATCTTAATAAGACCGTAAGTAGCGGAGCTGGATATGACATCGCTAAGGACTACGGATACTTTTATCATTCAGATAAGTTAGACAATCCAAATTGGTTCACCCAAGCCTTCATGGTTAATTATGTAGAAAATAATAATCTCTTATATTCAGGCTTAATGCCCTTTGACGCAGAGCCAGATGAATTTATTTTTAATGCAGGAGACTTAAGTGGAAGCTTTTTTATGGTTCGAGATCAGCACGGAAATCTGGTGGTGAAGGTAAAGTCAAAGAGCGGTGAGCATCTAAAAATTGAACCCGTTGTCTCTACTTCCCGTGTCGAATTATCCATTTTTATGAAGTGGGAAGATCGTGAACATGATTATAAAGCTAAGATGGAGCGGTCCTTTATGGGCTTCACTATCATCCGCTCGAACGGGATGAAGTATCATTTCGGGGGGGAGGTTACCTCCATGGATATGAACACTGTGAGAACAGGAAGCAGTTTTACAACTATTGCAACCAGCTGGCATCTAACGAAGATAGAGTCGCCGGATAAATATGCCATTACGCTACAGTATAAAAAAGAAGGAGATGTTTTTATTCAGGCAAAGAACAGAAGCCAGCAATGTATCATTGGTGGTTATAATAACACAGGGGATGAATGTTATCCGGTACAGATTACAGATGAGACGGAGACCTCTTATTCCCTGCAACATCCGAGCTACCTTTCTAAGATTGTTGCCCCAGATGGGAGAACGGTTGAGTTTCAGACGAGCCCATCCAATCAACGGATATATGATTACGGCGACAAGCAACATCTACGGAATGTATTCAACGACATGCCCGATCCTTTTCATGATGAGTTTTTGCTCGGAAACTATTACCTGCAGTTAGATAAAATAAAAATAGACGGCGGGCCAGATGGAAGGGTATACCCAAGGATAGAAGCAACTTTTAATTATACAAGCAGTGCAAACCAGCGATTAAAGCTCCAGGAATTAACAATTGCACCTCCCAATGATGAAGCAAATAAGCAAAATTATGCCTTCAGCTATAATTCCCACAGTTTACCTGCTTTTAATAGTAAACTAAGTGATAATTGGGGTTATTATAATAATAAGTATTATGGAAATGTAACAGATTTCGAAGCAATGTATGGGTTCAGGTCTGCTGATACAGCCTTCACGAAAGCAGAGATACTGGAAAAGATTATCTACCCGACAGGAGGTGAGACGATTTTTAAGTTTGAAGCACATGACTATTCAAAGTTTGCCAAGCAATTCCCATTTGAGTTGGTGGATGAAAGCGGTATTGCCGGTGGGCTCCGCATCAAAAAAATCATTTCCCGCATTTCCCCTTCAGACACCAAACCCATGGTGTGGGAGTATTCATATGTAAATGAAGACGGTACATCAAGCGGTATACTTTCAGGTAAGCCTGTTTATAGGACTTTTGGGAAGCAGCAGGTCGATATTGAGTATTCCTCTTGGGATGGTCTTGTCTTTATGTCTTTTGATAGGGAGTATGAACAGACTTACTCGATACATACCGAATACCCGCAGTACCCGATGAGCAGCACCAACGGTAATCATGTGACCTATTCGAGGGTGGTGGAGAAGATGGTTGGGAATGGCTATACTGTTTACAACTACTCGAATAATGACCTTTACCCAGATGAGCCGCCACTTGGTTTCTTTTATAACTCCGAAGGTAAAATGATCTATAACGCCATCACATCAAGAGAGTTGGAGCGCGGGCTTTTACTTTCAAAAAAAGTGTTCAGCGAGAACAATCAGCCCGTTGCAGAGACAATTTATGAATATAACGATGATCCTTTACGGTATGAGGATTATGTCAAAAGCATCAACTATGTAATACTTAAGGGGGAAGATACTCACGTTGTCCGTCTGGCTGCCAAGAAGATCTATACCTTTTACCCATATCTAAAAAGGCAGACCACCATCTCTTACCGAAATGGAAATGCAATCTCTTCGGCTGTAACTTATGGGTATGACCCTATCTATAAACTTGTAAAAGAAGAGCAGACCATCAACAGCAAGGGGGAGCTGCTTAAAACCCGGTACAGTTACCCGACAAACTTTACGGACAATCAAGTGTTTCAATCAATGAAAGAAGCCAACCTGATTAGTTCTCCGGTAGAAAGCCTGCGCCTGAAAGATAGTAAGGTCGTTGAAGGGGAGGCTCTGGCCTACAGTTGCTTCGGCTGTACAACAGACCCAGAGACAGGCCTGTTGGAAGGGGGAGTATTTAAACCCGCCCAGAAGTTCAAACTGGAGACTGCCGCAGCGCTGGATGACTATACTCCGGCCACCGCTGCTTTTAACCTGGATCAACGGATGAAGCCTTATCTCGTTTTTGATCGCTATGATGGTACTGGCAATATTCTTTCCTATCGCCAGGTTGACCACTATGGAAATACAACAGCTAAAGGAACATACCTGTGGGGGTATCATGAGCAGTTTCCTACGGCACAGGTGCTGCATGGTAGTGAAGGAGAGGTTGCTTTTACAAGCTTTGAAGAAGCCTCAAACACAGGCAGCTGGATTTATAGCCCAGGTCAAGAATCCGGGACATCCCATTCAGGCTATTATAGTTATAAGGGAAGCACTCTTTCCAAAGCGACCCTTCCTGATAACTCCTACGTGGTCAGCCTTTGGGCAAAGGGTACGGCTCCCATTACTGTCAATGGACAAGAACCCGTGAGTATAATGCCAGCTGTAGGGAGTGATTGGAGGGAATACAAATGGGTGCTACTAAATCCTGGGACAGTGACCATCACGAATAACGGTTTAAACTATGTGGATGATGTCCGGCTACATCCTGCATCGGCCATGATGACTACCTATACCTATGATCTTTTCGGGAATATGAGTTCAAATGCAGATGCCAATAATACGAGTACCTTCTTCATGTATGATGATTTTAACCGCCTCAAGCAAGTCAAAGATGGTAATGGCAATATTGTAAAGTACTTTGAGTATAAGTACAGGCAATAACTGTCACAAGCTTTTCCCTTTACCCACAGTTACAGTTTCGTTCGATTGTTTATACATTAAAATATATGACCCCTTTCTACCGAAAAGAAACTTTGCAAAAGATTTATTACACGCCAATCAGCTCAAGTTTATTAAAAGTTAAAAGATTTCTTCTGCTTCCCTTGGTGCTAATTGTTAACTTGGCTGTTGCACAGCATATAGATGGCCCTACTTTTTGTACAGTAGGTCAAACGTATACATATGATTTTGTTGATACCTATCTCCCCGACAGCTATTCCTGGCAAGTAACCGGCGGTACGAAGACCTATACCTCAAAAAGTTATACTAATATACAATGGACAACTCCCGGTATCAATGTTATAAAATATATTAATTCTGATGGGGAATTTGAACTTACAGTAGATGTCGTCTCCCCTGGCGGATATGCGGAGACCCCTGTAGATGCAGGCGTCATAACACCCTGCAAATCATTTATCCATACGGCCAATATGATTCCTGCCAACTATTATTCAGATGATTATGGTGATACAGGAGACGATATTTTTTACAAGTTTACGCTGAATGAGCAACAGGAAGTGGAAATCTCACATTGCGGTTCAGCTCTCCCTGGCACATTTCTATACCTGCTGAACAATTCCTTTCAGGAAATTGAATTTAACGATGGCAATGGCCCTCTTTGTTCAGGAAAAGCATCTATTCGGAAAACATTGGCAGCAGGTGTGTATTATGTTGTAGCAGAGGGCGCATATGGGGATAACGGCAGCATCACGACACAGATAAGTGTACCAGCTCGTGCCGGATCTACCAAAGAAAATGCGATCAATGCCGGAACCATCTCATTAGGTGGAGTTCCTTACTCTAATACGCAAAGCAATATTTCAAGTAATTATTTTTGTCAAAATTACGGCCAGCCAAGTGACGATATTTATTATAAATTTACCCTTTCGGAAGCCAATAATATTCAATTATCCCATTGTGCATCCAGCATTGCTACCTACCTGCATCTATTAGATAGTAATGGGAATTTACTGCAGTCAAATGGAGGGAATGGGCCAGTATGTACTACCAGCCGCGCCTCCCTCAGCAGCTACCTTCAGCCTGGGACTTACTACGTAGTTTCAGAAGGTTATGGTAGCAATGCAGGTAGCATCACCACACAAATCCAAGTGATAGCGCAGCCACCTACTGTTTCAATTGTATCTAATGCGGGAGGGAATATAGTTTGTAAGAATAGTAGTGTTACATTTACAGCAACAGTAACAAATGCGGGTGCTTCCCCTTCCTATCAATGGAAACTTAACGGTAATAATGTTGGAGGAAATAGTGCTACCTTCACTTCTTCAGGGCCATTTAACACCGATGATGAAGTTTCTGTGGTGGTTACCAGCAGCCTTCCTGGTAGTCTTACTGCTTCCTCAAATATTATATTCTTGGATGCTTACGAAGCTAAAGCAGGAACCCTTTCCTCTTCTGGCGGAACCATATTCTGCGCTGGAGAAAATGTCTCGACCACCATTCATGTTAGTGGGTACGATGGGATACCCCATTTTTGGGTATCAAATAATGGGGGTATAACATGGAATATCTATGATAATATAACCCCTGGGAGCACTTTTACCCTGAATTTAACTACACCTGGCAAATGGGTCATCAGGACTCAGGCATATAATACAATGTGTGGGTGGAGTGAAGTAAAAGAATTAGCTCTTGACGTTCTGACTAAACCCGCTTTGACTATCACAGCTGAGCAAGGAAAAGGAGTAAAGTTATCTACCATTCTGAAGGTCACTGATCAGAACCAAGTTCCACTTTCATGCTCATGGACACGCTCGCCAGATCTTAATTTAGACGAGGAGTTTGAAGCAAGCCATGGAGCTAATACTACTGTCATTGTCAATCCGGTAGTTCCAACAACTTATACGGCGACCTTTTGGAATGGCGCATGCTATAGCCAAGCTTCTATCACTGTTGCTCCAAATAACTACAATTACGTTGTAAGCAATACCATCTTAGAAGATGGGAATAAGACAATTGAGTCTTTAGAACAATTAGGCGCAGATAAGCGGGAGCAGAATGTTACATATCTTGATGGACTTGGTAGGGAAGTGCAAACAATAATTACACAAGGTAGCCCTTTAGGGAAAGATCTCGTGCAGCCGTTTGCTTATGATGTTTATGGACGAAAAGAAAAATCATATTTACCTTATGCAGCTAACGACGGCAATGGCTTCTTTAAATCAAACGCTCTAGTTAAGGATAACAGCTACACCAAAAGTGATCAGTATACCTTTTACCAGGCTACAAAAGCTATTGCAGGGAAACACTCCACAGACAGCGCGCCTTATGCCCAAGCTGTTTTTGATGCGTCACCTTTAAACCAAGTTGAAAAGCACGGGGCTCCGGGTATGGCCTGGCAGCCAGATGATGCAGCAGCTTCGGTAAGTACAGATCATAGTATCAAAACTGTTCTCCGTACCAATGTGGCCGATGAGGTAAGAATATGGAACCATGTTAGTGGAGCAAACAACTTTGAGACTAAAGGCTATTATGAACCCAATACACTTTTAGTAACCGAAACCAGGGATGAAGCAAATGCAATAACTGTTGAATACAAAGACCTGGAAGGCCGTTTGCTTTTAAAGAAAGTACAGGAGAGTGGAGACGGAAACTCAACGACTAGTGAGGACAATTTTCTTCTGACCTCTTATATCTATGATGATTTTGGAAATCTGACCCTTGTTATTCAGCCTGAAGGATACCGCCATCTGCCAAGCCTGGTCAACACCGATGGTCATATTTCATTTAATACTCTTTCTGCTTTTGCGTCCACCTGGTGCTTTGCATATTCTTATGATGCCAAAAGACGCTTGGTAGAAAAACATGTGCCAGGCAGTGGGTGGACGCGCTTTGTATACGATAACCGTGACCGCCTGATATTTACCCAGGATGCGCGGCAACACGGAGAAGCTGTGTGGGGGTATTCCATATATGATGATTCAAACAGGCCAATTGAGGCGGGTATATACCGTCCTGCAATAGCGTTAGACAGGCAAGCCCTGCAGGCAGAACTGGATACTTGGTCTCAGGTGCACGGTGTTGCTCCCTATGAACTGGCATCTGTTCAAAAGGAGCCCCTTATCCACACGTACTATGACCACTATGACCATAGCCCTCTAACTGGCAAAGCTTTCAAAACAGAGATTGGGGTAACCGATGACATAAGCAAAGGTAGGACATACGTTAACATGGAACGATCTGTTATTGGCCAGGTGACCGGTAAGCAGGTTAAAGTTTTAAATACCAACACCTGGCTGATTACAGTGAACTACTATAATGACAAACATGAACTGATTCAGACAGTTGGGGACAACTATTTAGGTGGAACAGACAGGACAACGACACGCTATGATTTTGCAGGCAGGATAAGAGAAACTTTGTTTACCCAGTCAAAAGGTACCAGCCATGGCGGCAATGTTTATGTAGTTCATAACAGTTTTGTCTATGATGATAGCGGTCGCTTGTTGGAAACAAGACAGCGTACCGGGAGCGATCCTGGCACTATTATGGCACAGCCGGAGGTCCTGCTGGCTAAGAATTCTTATAATGAACTGGGGCAGTTGGTGGACAAGGGGCTGCATTCGACCGATCAGGGCAAAACATTTCTGCAGAGTGTGGACTACCGCTACAACATCCGTGGCTGGCTTTCAAGCATCAACAACGGCACTATTTCAAATGACGGGGGGGAGAAGAATGATGACAGCCGGCATCAGGTAAGGCCGGACTTGTTTGGGCTGGAACTAAGCTACAATCAGGGGCAGGAGCTCAACCTGACACAAACCCAGTATAACGGCAACATTGCGGAGATGCGCTGGAAGAGCATTGGCGACGGCGTGCAGCGTGGCTATGGTTACCAGTATGACAAGGCCAGCCGCCTGACCAAAGCCTTGTACCGGGCGAAGGTAAACGGAAGCTGGACGGGCGAGATGGACCACTTTTCTGTCGAGATTCCAGCAGTGACAGATGAAAATGGCAAGGTGCAGCAGGGATACGATGGCAACGGCAATATCCGAGGACTGGTGCGACATGGGCTCCTGCGGGGCAGTGCCCACAACAGGACCAGCTTTGACCAGAGTGATTTTGGCCTGGTGGACCAGCTGGCCTACAACTACGTAGGCAACCGCTTGGCAGTGGTTAACGATGAGGTTACACCTAACAATCCTGCCATCAATTCGGCTGGGGATTTTCGGGATAACACTGCAGAGAAGACCTATTCAGAGAACGACCCCTTAAGCTGGGAATACAGCTATGATGCCAACGGCAACATGACAGGTGATGCAAACAAAGGAATCACGGTTACTTATAATCACCTCAACTTGGTGGAGCGGGTGGATATGGCCGGAAAAGGCTACCTTACCTTCGCCTACACGGCAGACGGTCGCAAGCTGCAAAAACAGGTCTTTGAAGACACAGGTGGCACTGCCGGGCCAGAATTGAAAGCTACCACCGATTACGCAGGTCTGTTCTTGTACCAGCAGGATACGGTCTTTGCCCATACCTCTGAAGGAAGGGTGCTGCTGGATGGAGGCCAGTGGCGCTACGAGTACCATATCAAGGACCACCTGGGCAACCTTCGGGTGACTTTTGGAGAGCCGGAGACGACCCGCTACATGGCCACGATGGAAGAGGGGCGCCGGACGGAGGAGAACCTTTTCTTTTCCGGTTTCGGGGAACCGGATGTGCGCGTTGGGGTGGCTAAGGCATATGACCACACCCACAAGACGGCGTATCCGGCCGATGACCTGGCCAAGGTGGTGCGCCTGAATGCCGCACGTGGGTCTTTGGCAAGCCCAAAGCTGCAGCTCCGCGTGTTGCCGGGCGACACAGTACTACTAAAAGTGCACTCCAAGTACGTGAACCTAAAGCAAAGCTCATTAGACGCTTCTGTGATCGCAGGGGCTTTACTGGGCACTGCCACGGGTTATTATGCAGTGCTTGACGGCAGCACAGGGGCGACGCTGATCCAGAACGGCGCTGGCACGACCCTTGCTACCTTGGGAAGCAGCCAAACAACCGGGATACCCGATGCTGGACTGAGCTACTTCCTGTTGGATGAGAAAGGAGACACAATACAGGGAGCCATGGGCTACGTGGCTATTAACAGCTCGGCAGCAGTGTGGGACCTGGCATCGCTCACGGCCCCGCATCAGGAACTGGCGCTGGCCGTGACCAACATCACCAAACCGGGCTTTATCCACATCGAGGTAGGCATGAAGGCTGGTGCGGCCGCAGAGAACATCGACCTTTACTTCGATGATCTGGAAGTGGAGCACCGGCAGGGCATCCTGCTTCAGGAGAACCACTACGATCCGTGGGGCCTGAACCTGGCTGGCATTGAGCGTCAGGCAACACCTGACCACCTGTTCCATTACAACGGTAAGGAGCGGCAGACCGAGCTGGGGCTGAACTGGATAGATTATGGTTTTAGAAATTATGATCCTCAAATTGGTAGGTGGCACTCCCCAGATCCTGTTTCCCATTGGGCTGAGAGTTTGACCCCATATCGCTACGGCTTAAATAACCCAGCAAGGTATATTGACCTCCTAGGGCTCTGGGAAGGAACGAATGGAGGATATAAAACTGATAAAAAGGATGAGATAGAACGCTTCATGACTTACCTGGATGTAGAAAGGAATGCTCTGGGTAATTCTCCTTCCATCGATCAAGCAAACTCCTTTGTTGAAGGTGAAATGGAAGGTGGGTTAGGTCGCCTTAGCGATGGGACTAAGTTAGTGAGCGAAATAGGCATCACAGGTTATACACGAGGCAATGGAGAGATTGATTATATTGCCGATGGCAAATCTGCTTTCAAAGCTTGGAATGAAATAGATAAAGACTGGAACGCAAGAAATGAAAACGGAGGTTTAGATGCGGCAAATAAGGTGGTGAATTATGTAGGAATGAATAATGATGTCAAGGAAGGATTATTTAAGCTTGCAGGTTATGCTGAAAATGGAGGTTATATGAAATATCTTTCGACCATTGGAAAAATAACTGGGGGAACAAGTGTTGGCATATCATTTTATAAATTCTCTCAAAATAGAACAGCTGGGAATGCTTTTAATTTAGCAGTCGATGCAGGATTATTATTCGCTGGGCCTTTAGGTGGAATTATTGGTGGGGTAGCTGAAGCTACTGGAGTTAAAGATGCTGTAGCAAATGAAATAGACTATAGGTTTTTTATAAATGAATACCATAACAACAGTATGAGACAAAAATGAGCGAGCTAAATATCTTTAATAAAATGATTGCAGCACTATACATAAGGTATAGAAAAAAGGAAACCCATTTCTTGAGTGCATTATGGGCAAAGGGAGTTTTCGGAATTATCATAACTTTTATTACCATAGGATTATTTGAGTTGTTTTTGTTTTACTTCAAAAACCAAGATCTAAAAGTAATTGTCGCAGAGTTTTATTACTTTATCTTTATGGGTGTTTGGATTATGTCTATATTTTTAGTTTATCAAATTGGCATTAATAATAAGAAACTGTTAGAAGTAGACTTAACACCAGAAGATTATATCAGAGGAAATTGGTTAGCTTTTTTATTCTTGTTTCTAAGTTTAGGGTTTTTAATAACTATTATGTTCTGCACCGAATAAAAATACACCCCGCTGTCTGTAGTCTTCCGCATGGCGGCTACAGACTTTGAATGAATCAGGAGGAATACCGCCGTTGAGGTCGTGTAAGCCAGCCATACAACAAGAAAGCCTGTCTCCATTACTGGAGGAGGGCTTTTTCTTTTTCCTTAGAGCTGTTTTGGCCTCATTTCATAAAATAAGCCCACAATGCAAGCCAACACCCTAGGGACGACCACTACTACCACTTGAAAGTTCCTGGTATGTTTAGTTAAGTTAGTGAGTGTCCTCGGCCAGAGCTTGCCAGCCTGCGGTACTCCTCACGTCTGTTCCTTTTGTTGTTAGAGTTGTTTAGATCCCTGCGGGCCAAGGCCAAAAAACAAAAAACAATATCCAAAATCCAAAACCCACGTTTTGCTCGCCTGCGGGTCAGCCGCCGCGCAGCCAGCCGTCCACCCTCACTGGTATTCTCCTCCTGGCTGGCTCTGGCTTCCGCTCGCAGCGGCTTCTCGTTTGAAATCAAATCCCAAGCCCCGGGATCAACCATGAGCTTAGTTGTGCTATAGTTTTGGCTATTCCTTAAGGCTAACTGGGCCGCCAATTGCTTGCAAAAAGGAACTGTTTCGGGATCTTTTACTTGTATGTGCTGTCCTACTTTATTTCCCATTGAAGAAACAAGAGCGCTTGCGCACCAATATCTAAAAGCGCCTTTTACAAGGTATGATTTCGCCTGCTTTTTCCTTATCTTGAACTCGATTAAATTCTACTTTCACATGCTACTTCGCGTTTGCCTGTTACTCTTATTTTCACTACTTTCCTCGGTGGCATCGCCCGCCCAACAGCTCCCGCCAAAAGCTCAACAACTGCGAGCGGAATTAGCAAGGGCAAATGCCCTGTTAGGTGAGATCGAGTACCAGCGCGATAGCCTGGCCTCGCTTTCGGATAATGTGCAGGATTCTGCTTCCCTCAAGCCAGCGCTGGACAGCCTGCAGAAGCAATACTCGGATTCCATTGCCTTAACTCAAAGATCGGATAGCCTGGAGCAGGCTTTTACCAGCCGTCACGCGGTAATCAACGCACTAAATCATGCTGAAATACAGCTTAAAGAAGAGGTCAGTAAGGCTACCGTTGCCCTTGCCCGCGAGTTGCTGCCGGGTGAAGCCCAGACTTTCCTTACCTCCCTGCAACAGGCTGGCAAAGCTGGTTTTCAGGCATTGCCATCTCCGCCAACATTGAATGTACCTGCCCCTCTCGCTCCCCCGGAACTGCAGGGGCTTGCCAGAGCCCGGGCCATGAAAGCTGCCGGCAACCACCTTCTCGGCCACAAGACAGAACTAAATAAAGCCCGCCGGGAGCTTGATCGCTACAAGGGACGCTTCGATAAGGTGGAGAGTGTGAAGGATATGCCCAAAGGGTTCCTGAAGCTCAACCCCCTGAAGGACAAGCCTTGGCCCGAGCGGGTATTCATGGGCAGCCAGTGGCAGTTTGGCAACCAGGAGCGCTTTGTGGTAGATATAGCACCGTATGCCGCCTGGCGCTGGACAGATAAGTTCTCTTCGGGTGCAGGCGTGCAGTATCGGCTGAGCGTGAGCCTGAAGGAGAGGCCATGGGTGAGCGCACAGGACAAGGTAGGCGGTGTGTTTGCCTTTACCGATGTGGATGTATATAAAGGAATCTTTGCCCGTGTGCAATATGAGCACCTCACCGCACCCGTTAAACCTGTTGCAGGCCAGCCAGAAGCGCGGGAGCAGGACTGGGTACCGGGGCTGTTGCTGGGGGCAGGCAAGAGGTATACCTTCTACAAAGCCATTCAGGGCTATGCGCTCATGCAGTACAACCTGCTGCACGAGCACCAGAAAACACCTTACCTGCAGCCCTTCCATGCCCGCATTGGCTTCTTCCTACTGGCAAGGCAACTAAGAGGGAAAAGAGTAAAAATAGTTAAAATAGTTAAAATAGTTAAATAGAAATGTTGGGGACAGAGATATACAGACACTAAAGTTGCTTGAGTCGTCTTTAGCTGTTGAAATTTTATTCTCACATTTATGGCGCTCATTAAACAACAGTCAAAGAGTCGTTTAGATCTGTAGGTATTAGTATTTTGAATCTGCAATGGTTATTACTAACATTACCAAGACTCGTTTAATTGCATATCTAAAGCAATCAATAAATGATTTTGGGTTTTTAAAGCTACTAATTGTTGCTTTTCTAGTGGTTTTTCACGAACCAGTAGAGAAATTACTCAGTAATATTATTGTCAAACACCTACTGTACTACTGCGAGAGTACACCTCTTAATGATCTGATTTTTGTAGCTATTACTTCTGTAACTCTATATTATGTTTTGCGAAACAGGCTGCACTTTATTTCTGGAAAAGCACTTTGGCTGTTCTGGACTTGTAGCTTGTTTTATCTTTATTATCGTGTATCAGATGCTGCATGGCAGTTTACTCCTTTTCAAACTTTCCCGTTCCTTAAGTATGCCGATATCCTGTTGCTGATAACGCTGCTATTCACTTTTGCAAAACTCAGGGAATCTGCTGAAACGGGCTACGAGGGTAGGGAGGTATTTTCATTTTTTGACGATGAACCCTTAAAGGCGCATAAAGCTGACAAGCTCGGATATAGCCGGTATGCCACAACTATTGCAAAAAAGATATTGGCCACACAACTGGATCATTCTTTCGCGATTGGTGTGAATGGAAAGTGGGGAATGGGAAAGACTTCCTTTTTTGACCTGGTGAAGCGGGAACTTGACCAGGAGCAGAACATCATCATTGATTTCAATGCCTGGAACAGCGGCTCCCCGCAGGCCATCGTACAGGATTTCTTCAATACATTGCAGGAAGCGTTCAGGCCCTACTACGGCTCACTTGCCCAACAGCTGACCAATTACTCAGATAAACTTGTTTCGGTGAGTGATACCACCATTAGCCGTTTTATAAAATCAATTATTGGAACTCTCACAGGGCATGATACAGCAAGTGAGTTACATGCCCAAATAAATGAGAAGCTAAGGAAGATAAATAAGAGGGCTATCATCTTTATAGATGATTTGGACCGGTTGGATAAACAGGAAATTATCGAAGTAGTGCGGCTGATTCGAAACACTGCCAGTTTCCGGAATACATTTTTCGTAGTTGCCTATGACAGGGAGTATGTTTTACGAGCCATACAGGATTATAACCCCCACAACTACGAAATGTTCTTAGAGAAGATTTTTCAACTCGAGATTAACCTGCCTTTCTTTGACAGGCGCGTATTCAGGGAAAAACTTTATGAAAATCTAGAATCCTTTCTACAGCCAGATTGTCATGAAGAAGTCAAAAGTTTGTTATTCAATCGTCCCTTTATAGGGGGAGTAAATTTAGATGACTGGATTACCAACATGCGAGACGTAACTAGGTTCTCCAATGCTGTATCCACTACACTGCATGAGCTGCAAGGGGAGGTAATCATTCCTGAGTTTTTGTATCTGGAACTGTTCAGGTTAAAGTTTCCTGCCGCGTATGAGCATTTTTCCCGAAATCACAGGAAATACCTTGATATGAAAGAGTACCGCCAGTACAAATATAAGTATGAACTGAAGGATGAGAAGGGAAGTGCCTTTAAAGTTTTTCTGGAAGCTAATCTGGTAAAGTATTCTATTCCTGAAGGAGACGTTCGAAAGATATTGGACCTTTTAGGTGTCGTATTTGCTCACAATTCATTCTACTTCCGCGACAAGGAATACCTTTCAGTTGTATTCCCAAGCAATTTTAGTACGTACTTTACATATCATGTTACAGATAGTAAAGTATCAGCGGTTGCCTTTACTAAGGCAAGGAGACTGCCACAACAGGACTTTGAACAGGAGCTGAAAAGCTGGGTAGAACAGGGGTTGGAACAGGAGGTTTCTGAGAAGCTGGATAGCGTGAACGAGTTTGATGATAGGGAGGATTTTGAAAAGATTATCAGGGCATTAGTCTTTTTAACAACACTTCGGGCAAGTCTTTTGGAGCATAACACCTTCGGAGTAAGTATAGGAGTAAAAAGCGTAAGTGACAAGTTGTACAATGGAGAAGGCAGGATAACTAAAAGATACTATGAAGATCCAGCTGAGTTTAAATTGTTTGTATGGTCGCTATTGGAAAACGCACCATTCCCCTATGTGTTTGAGGGGGCTTTGGTAAGTGAATGGTTGGATGACTTTAACGAGAATTTACCTGTTCCCAAGGAAGAACTCAAACAGATTGCGGTTATTTACTTGAGAAATTACTGCGAATCCAGCGATCGCTTTGACAGACTCGATGACCATTTCTGGAGGCTATTCCATGTCTGCAGCTTCAAGCGGTGGATTTCACAGGGAGGCGGCTCTTACATGTCCGAGAAAATATTTCTTGATGGGGCAAAGGACATTGTAAAAGCATTTGCTGCCCACAAGGATCCTGAAGGTTTTCTGTCTGCCATGATTACGCCTGAAATGCGGGATAAAGCTCTCTTTAAGGTTAGTGATGTTGTGTTATATGTATGGAATACCTGGGAAGAGTTCAGGCAATTTCTGTTGACACTAAGCCAAGAGAGAAGCTCTCCCATTGTAGAGGAGTTTATTTCATTTTATAATGAGTTCCTTATCACAGATGCAAAAGTATACATACCCTTTATATTTAATGAAATAGATATCAAAAAATAACAAACTGGCATTTACAACAGGATTTCAGCTGAAATAGTAGTTTTCATTTCTTACGATTGCAGGATTCCTTTAAAACAATATATGAAAGGCTGGGGTGATTTATCTCAAGTGAATGTGCTTGGCTGTAGTCCAACAGATTCAGATTCTTATTTGTACAATGAAGTCCGATAAGTGTCTTTCAGTTGTATCATATCCCCTGAACTGTTCTTCAATTTGTTCCTCAAGATGTGCCACCCACCATTTCAACTCGGATATGATGGTATTGATCAAAATGCTTTCTTCTCTAAACGTATAGCTTCCTTTCTTTCCTTCACGCACCACACCTACAAATTCAACCCTCTGAATTTCATCGTGCAACTCCTTACCCTTCCTGTTTGAGATGGGGATGGTTGCTTCTTGTTTATCAGTGAAAGTGCCGGAATAGATAACTGACTGAATAGAGGTTTGCGTTCGTGGGTTTATTCTTAGCCAGCTTAACGAACCATAAACCGGCAAATCTTTTAAGGATAGGATTTCCTCCACGCGTTCATCCAGGTGTTGATTGGAATTTCTCAAATTCGTGGCTTTGTTGATTTCGCTTAAATATGGCTCTTGAGTTGAAATTCCAAAGCCACGGCATAGGACCTTTCTGAAGATTTCACTGTTATTGATAATGGACCATACATCTAAGAATACTTCTGGAAAATCCTGCTCCTTAATTGCATCCTTAATGGTAATAATTGATAAATTCTCTAATAACCTTCTATATGAGATTTCACAAATATCGATGCTGTACCTCAGCGCATCAAATATAACCACTTGTTCAGGCTTGAGTATCTTCGGGGGATGTCTTAATAATGAACTAGAAGGAATGATCATTAGCTTTCATGATTATTAATTTAACTAGTAAATCTCTACAAATGTAGGGAGGCGGAAGTAAAGGGGAGAAACAGCCTGCTTTGGTAATGTATACCCTTGCAATATTTTAGCTACATGAAATACAGTTATTAGCAAATTGTTAACACTAAACAGTTTTCCTTTTCAATAGGATCAAAAAAGCCCTGCAGCTTTATCCAAGAGCAGGGCTTAGTATAGTTGTGGGAAGTAGTAATTTATTTAAGAAGATACTTAACCCTTTTTTTGAGCTTTCAGTAAGTCCACTTTCTCGCGCTCGCTTTCCAGCAGACGCTCATAAAGCTTCTTATTCTCTTCCATTACTTCCATTAGCTTGTCTAGCGGATTGAAATTGCAGTTATTGGCATTGAAGGCCCCATTGCTGTTACTAAAGCTGCTATCATTGAAAGTATTAAAGTAATTGAACACAGCCTCTTCACTAAAGTTCTTGATAGCTTCAGGCTGAACTCCTAGAATCTTGGCAACTTTAGCCAGGATATCATCTTCCACTGTCTCGCTTGTCTCAATACGTGAGACCGTTTGCTGGCTTACGCCCATCTCCTGCGCCAGGGTTTCCTGCTTGATGCCGCGCAGTTCTCTAATGCGGCTGATCTTTCTGCCAATATGTGCTGGTTTCATTGTCGTTTCCATAAAACCAAATATAGTATTTTTGAATGAGTAAGAAAAACTTGCTTCTGAGTAAAGTACCCGGGGTATGGGTTCGGTACGCGCGTGTAAAGTACCAATTTAGGGTATTATAAATGAGCATACCTATGGGAAGTGTGAAAACTAACACAGAAAGCGGGATTAATCACCTCTCGGAAGCGGAGCAGAAAGAGCCAGCAAAAGTAATTTTGGAGCTGTTTGACTATTGCTCCCTGCGCCACCTGCGGATATACCTGTGGCGGTACCTGAAGGCTTCCGCCAGCGAGATGGGCTGGCACCGGATGCGCCAGCCACTGGACGCGGTGGTACTGCAAAAGCGGCTGGAGAAGCTCATGGAAGCCAGCTGGCTCCTGCTCCGCGAAAAGGAAGCACGGGACGGGGAGGTAGAAGTACCTTGTTTTGCGCCCGGCACAGCGGAGTGGATGGAGGACGACCGGCAGATGAACCTGGAGTACCGTAGCATAGAAAAGGAGTACGGGGCCAGTATCCAGCGGCTGAGGCAGCGGGAGTTGAATTACCCTGTCCTGGTACTGAAGGATTTCTTCAACACGCTGTCGCTCGAAGATTGGAAGGGCCTGCTCAGCGAGTGGACCGAGTACTCCCTCTGTTCCACCAGCCTTTTGCAGGAGACGGAGAACTATGATTTGCTTTTGCACTACGAGCAGCTGGAGCGGCTGCTGGAAGTGGCCTATTACTTTAAACTCTTATTAGCCGCCGGGGAAGACATCCTGCGTGATGCGGCGGTACAGGACGAAGAAAGCACAGAGACTGAAACATCTGCCAGATGAAATCAGGAATGAACTCAAGTATAGATAACCGCTGTACCCTTGTAAATTTGGCAGCGGAGGTGCGCCAGCTTGTTGCATTTTTGGCCGAGACAGTCCGGCCCGAGAAGATTTTCCTGCTCAATAGCCCGTTGCCGGATAGGGCGGAGGATGTGGGCTATGTGGAATTGCTGGTGGTGATACCCTGCCGGAGCCATATCCTTTTCAGGGAGCACCAGGGGCTGGTGGAGTTTGCCAACCTGCGCGGCAGGCACGTGAGCTGCTCGCTGCACCGCTCGGACGCAGTGCGGGAGGCATTGGAGCAGGGGCACATCTTCTATTCCCTTTCCTGCACGCCAAGTAACTTAGTTTATGACGATGGCAGCGGCGAGCTTCCCGCCACGCCCGCGGAGCGCTACCCGATGATAAGGAAGACTGCCCAGCAGGCTTTCGGGGGGAACTACGGCAAAGCGCTTGCCTTTTATGACTGTGCCCGCAGCTGTGCCGATGTTGCAATAGTGCCGTTCCTGCTGCACCAGGCCGCAGAACTCACCTACAGGGCAGTGCTGCTTTCGCTGATGAAGAAGGATATGCGCACCCACTCCATCAAGGCCCTGATCCGGCACAGCCGCCGTGTTGCTCCGCGGCTAAGCAGCGTATTTCCGCGCGACACGGCAGAAGAAAAGCAGCTGGTGCACCTGCTGGAAGAAGCCTACCTGAAGGCACGGTATGAGCCTGGTTTCCATATGGATGCTGCTACGCTGAAGCTTCTGTTTGAGCGGGTAGGAGAGTTGTTGAAACTTTCTA
The DNA here is from genome assembly GCA_966250805.1 of uncultured Pontibacter sp. GTDB lineage: Bacteria > Bacteroidota > Bacteroidia > Cytophagales > Hymenobacteraceae > Pontibacter. Next base: position 81,319 of record CBINIP010000019.1, read on the forward strand.
AGCAAGTCTTTGAAGGATATATAGCGGTTACTGATAACTATGTAGCTTAGGTAACTTTAGTAAAAAGTAAGCCCCTGTTGATTATTTTTATAACCAACAGGGGAGATGTTACCTTATGTATTTTAGGTCTCTGTTATTGAAAGCTGGGAGCGTGCCTTCTAGAATGTTTACTACTGTTTTATTGGTGACAGCATTTTCAATTGCTCCACAGTGATACCTAACGGAATTCTTATCCATCTTGTCGATATTCATATGAATGATCTGATCCGCATCACAAACTATTGCCAGGTTCGGATTATGTGTAACAATGATGATCTGCCTCTTTTCTTTTACCTTTTTAATGAAATGAACTAAGATATGATAAACACTCTCATTGTCAAGGTTCTCTTCCGGCTGATCAATAATTAGTGGTATGTCATCATTGTCCAGGACAAGATAGAAGATTAAAAGCAAAGCACCTCTTTCCCCAGGAGAAAGCTCTTTTAAAGCTTTACTACCCAGCTTTAAATTGTAAACGGGCTGCAGATATTCGAAACTGAAGATAAAGTCATAAAGCTCATTTAATTCTACTCCTTTTTTTAACTGGCTTTCTATCTCCAAACCTTCATTGTTGTTATTTCGCTTGTCAAAGAGAAGGTTTTCCACTATTTCAGAGGTAAAATTTACAAAGCTTTCCTTTGAGTTAAAGGAAGCTTTCTCAACAATCTCGGATAACTTCTTATAGCCTTCCTCCTTTCCACAGAATGTACCTTTCTTTTGTTGATTGACCTTAAGGAAAAAAGTGTCTGAAAATGATTTCATCTCTAAAGAAACATCAAGCTTTACATCATACCGGGCTTTTAACTCTTTAAAATCGGCTATGAATTGGGTGACAGGCTTGAACAGTTCTTTCCTTATAGCAACGAGCAACTCTTTTTTATCATACAACTGATGTACAAGATCAATTCTCTTCCCTTGTGCCTCAATGAGGTCAAGGTTTAATTGCCCATCCAGATAAATTAGTTGGTATTGGTAAAAATTCAGGGAATCATCTGTCGTTGCGTCACCTTCAATTTTCGCCTTTGTAGCTTCCCAAATTTTAAGATCATCTAAATATTTTTGATGTTCTTTTGCAGGTTTATCTAATTCTTCTTGAAGCTTTGAAAGTTTGTTGTTCAACGTTACTATATAACTGACTTTACTCTTCTCGGAGTTCTGGTTTAATTGGTCGTCAATTTTGGCTAATTCAAGACTAAAGTCTGAAAGCTTGTCCTTGATTGGTTCAATACTTATAGAATAGCTAAATACTTGGGCTGTATCAACTTTATGTTTTACCAGATTTTTATGATGATCACTACTAGAGATCTTTGACAGTTTTTCCCCTAGTTGTTCATAATATTGCTGGGTTTGGTTTAACTCTTCAATTGATAGAACTAGGGCAGATCTGGTAGCTTTGAGTGTTGCAATTTCATTTTCACAACTGGTTATTTCTGCTCTAAGGTCTTCCAACTCCTTTAAGCTCATCCCAGCCTTTACATCCTCTGTCTCAACTGAAGGCTTCGTAGGAAAGATTGTTTTGTGTGCTTCTAATTCTTCACGCTTTAGCTTTAACTTATCTTCAACGGATCTTCTGTAGCTTGTAGATGAAATCTTTTCCAGTCGAATAACTTCAGAGTTAACTTTGCTGATTTCATTCAGTAATTGAGAGATCTCCTCATAAACCAAACTGGATTTGTAATTGATTAACTCGTCTAGTGAACTTTTGTTGAACCTGTTGTCAACAGGAGTATGTGTGAAAATGATTTGTTTAATTTCCTTTTCAAATTCATCACTATCAACATTTGAGCACAGCCTTTCCAGAAAATGTTGCGGGATGTACTTCACCCGTTCTGATAAATCCTTGTTGGGATTCTCGTTCAGCTTCTTTACTGATGTTGTTCCATCTTCCCAGGTCAAGGTAGCTTCAAATCTTTCAGATAAGTTAAAAGGCTTCGGGTTTCTGAATTTATCTTTCGTCAAAAATGAAAAATGGGTGTGGTCCTGGTGTGTATTACCACATAAGCTGATGATATCTGTAATAGCACTTTTGCCACCGCCTTTATTCCCAATTATTGCAACCAACGCGCTATTAAGCTCCACATAGTAATCGTCAAACCAAACATCATCTAAGATTGCATTTGGAATCTTATTTACGCCAAGTGACTTGATGAATTTTGTTTTGTTTGATCTTACCCTCTTTAAAAGATCCGGCTCTTCCCCAATGAACACTCTTTCTGGCTCTATAATAATCTGCTTTAAGCCGTCAAATGTTGTGTCAGCTTTTATCCAGCAATACTTGTTGTCGGGTTGGGAATCTTTGTTTTGTAATTTCCCGAATGGGTAGTTGATTTTGTGGGCATCTGATCCTTTGATGCAAGGTTTCGGCTTATCAAACAGGTTTTCAAATTGCTCCTTTGAAAATTTTTCATCTTCCCATTTAAAGAAATCAATCTGTTTTTTAGTGGAGGATCCCATAATATGAGCTTTCTTTATAAGAGATAGCTTGAAGAAGCCATCTGAGTTAGGATCGATCTCATCTATGCCGCCATACTCATCATAAGGGAGCCAAACCAGTGCGTGGTCTTCGTAAAGGTTGTAATCCTTCAGGCTTTTAATTACTTTCTCGAAATCAAAACTAACTTTCTTAAGATCCGAAGCTGTACCCAATTGTATGGGTTCACCTTTTTCATCAAGACAATCCAGGGACTGTACCCAAGTTTTGATTTTAGGGAATATCCTATCATCATTGGTAAAGATGATATGGAAATTTATTCTCACTCCATTCGGATTGCGCTTGGTGGTGAGTAGGTTATGCATACGAAACTCAACTACAGGAAAAATGATCTTGCCTGGGATACCACCAAGCCCTTTGACAGTTTCATACCCTTCAACTGTGCAGTAGTCGTTAAGCCCAATAACAGCAGCTTCGCTTTCTTGAGCGTTCTTTATAAATTCCTCATACTCCCCGCCATAAGTAGCTGGAGTGTGAACATGTAAGTCCCATATCCTCCATTGGGCACCTCTATTATGTACCATTTATTTAATAAGCTGAATTTGATGTTTAATATCTTAGATTTTAAATATAGCTTATTTAAATATTTAAGTCTAATGTTATTTTTCACATTGCTTGTTTTGGGTTAAGGGCGGATCTATAGGAAGATATGAGCACTTCATTGAGCCAGTTTAAGGTATTATAAATGAGCAAGAGACACCTGTCTTAGCGGTGTCAGTATTCTATGTCATAAGCAACAATTTTCTAAAGAATCAGCAGATGATG
>CBINIP010000020.1:0-81013 GCA_966250805.1 uncultured Pontibacter sp.
GTGCTCCAGGCGCAGTCCGGCACTAACATTCCACTTGCTTTTAGTGCTCATGTTTACTGAAGTATAGCCGGAGTATACCCGCTGAAAGTAGTTGAAATCGTTTGACTGTGTAGGGTCAGGTACCAGCGGGCCGCTGCCATCCTGTGATTCTTCTACGTCGAATTCACTGCCAATATCACGGCGTATGGCTTTAGCACCTATTTCCAGTTTCAGGGTAGTGGTATCTTTCAGGCCGTTCAGTTTAAAAGGGTGGGTATAGTCGGTTTGCAAGGTGTATTCCTTGTTGCGGCTATAGTTGGTGCTGTGCTGGCGGAAGGTAAGTTCATCTCCTTCGGTATAGATATCGGTATCGTAAAAGTAGTTATCAGGCATGCGGCTGTACTGGGTCAGTAGCGAAAATTCCTGTTCAGGTTTAAAAGTTTTGGTATAGCCCAGGTCCAGCTGTGAGTTGCCGTAGGGGTTGCGGTAGCGTCTTTCGGTGCGGTAGGCCAGCAGCTCATTTCCGGCGCCATCTGTAAGCCTGTTTTGAGTAGTGTTATCGTTAGGGTAATCGCCGCCCCACATGTTAGCCGAAAAGTTTATATGGCTGGTAGAGTCAGGGTCGTAGTCAAGGCTCATTTCGCCGTAGCCGCCGGTTCCGGTATTATCTGTTTTTGTTTGTTGAGAAAGTATAGAGGCAGGCTCCCCGTTGGCGAAGGTAGTGCGTATTGTATTGTTTTCCCAGCGGTTGCGGTACTGGTAGCCGTTAGCCGAGAGCGATACACCTATCTTCTTTTTCTGGTAGTTCAGTTTTGTTCCGAGGCTGCGGTTATAGTTGCCTACCGATAGGTTTGTGGAGCCATTGAAGCCCTGCAGTCCTTTTTTAGTAATGATGTTGATTACACCCGCTGAGCCCTCAGCGTCATACTTTGCACCAGGGCTTGTGATCACTTCCACAGATTTTATTACATCGGCTGGCATCTGACGCAGGGCATCTGCCAGGTTGCGTGCCATCATGCCCGAAGGTTTACCATTTACCAATACTTTTATGTTGCTATTGCCACGCATCTGTACATTTCCATCCAGGTCAACGGTTAGGGTAGGTACTTTTCGTAACACATCGGCTGCAGTGCCACCGGCGTTGGAGGCATCTTTTTCTGCATTGTAAACCAGCCTGTCGCCTTTATCTTCTACCAGGGCTTTCATCGCTGTTACTTCCACGGCTTTCAGCACTTTGCTGGCGGAGCTTAGCTTTATTTTGCCGAGTTGCAGATTAGGGTTTGACTCTGTAAGTTTCACCGGCAGTTTTTGTGCCCGGTACCCTAAGTAAGTTATTTCCAGGGTATAGTTGCCAAGAGGCAGGTTAGGCAGCTCGAAAGACCCGTTAGCGTCGGCAGCTGTACCGGTTATAAGTTTGTCCTTGTCTTTGAGCACCGCATTGGCAAAAGGAACTGGTGCCGATGATGTAGAATCTATTAAAGTACCGCTAATGCTTCCGGTTTTAGCAGGAGTGGCAGATTGTGCCATGGTGCTGCTATAAACTACCAGTAATAGCAGTAAAACGAAGAAGTGTTTCATAGTTTTTATAGTTCTGTATTAATTGGATAGCTGGTGAATTAGCAGGGCAAATGGCCATAACCAACCTGCCAGATGGCTGCAGCCTTTATAGTTGTTTAGCAATAAATTTATTCTGAATTGAACTATAGATGTAGAAGTTGAGCCTGTAGTTGCTTGGGTGCTATAAAATTAATCCTATCTATTTGTAAATGGCAGGCTAACATTGGGCGAAGCGCCTTTAAAATCAGGTAGGTAAATATTGCCGGATTTATACTTTGTAAAAATTTACCTGATAAGTTTCGGCTTTGTGTTGCGCGTAACCGCTAGCAGAATTTTATTTCTCAACAAAGCTCTTTTAAAGCACCGCTTTTCCCGTTGCGCAAGAATAAATTTCTTGATGAAAAGCTAAGTGCGCATGCCTTACTACCTGATTGCCAGTTGTTCAAATAAAACCGCCGCGCCTGTCAGTCGTTTAAAAGGAAAATGAATTTAGACTCTAATCTAATTGAAAGCTATGGACAGACGAGACAGAGAACGCTACGATCGTAATGATTACAATGATTATGGCAGCTACAAAGACTACCGCCGTGATGATGAGCATTACCACAATGGCAGAAATTTAACTAACGAGTTTGAGCAGGATTACCGCCACCATGGAGGTCATCAGGATCAGGACCGTGACCGCAACATGCCAAGGCGCAGTTACCATGAAACCAATGATCCGAACAACGAGTATGAGCGACGCATGCAGGATGCTGGTCGCTTCCGGTGGTATTCTGATGTAGATAACGAAGACCGCGACCTTGTAAGAAGATTCTCCAGAGACATGGACCGCAACCGTGATCACGACCAGAACTACAGCAGAAACTACACCCGGGACCGCGACATGTATAGCAACTATCAGGATGATTACAGAAGCTATCGTGGTATGGACAACCGTGGCATGGAAAACAGGAACTGGGGCAGCGACCGAGATCGCGGCAGTTCGTGGCCGGGGCAGCAAAATACCTACGGGAGCGATTTCGACAGAAGGAGAACAGGTAGCAGATCCAGCTATTCCGGCTCATCAGAAGACTACAGTGGCTCTGGCTATGGAAACAGAAACTATGGAAACCGTTCAGGTTACTCACACCCTGACAGCGGCGAGTGGTTAGACAGGGTAACCAGTAACTATGGACAAAGACGCGACGACATGTATAACCGTGGCGGCAGATCAGAAGACAGCTACCGCAACAGATACCGCCAGGACTATGACGAGAGAGGTTATTAATGCAAACCGTAAACTAACAGAACAGCCGCTGCAAACCTGCAGCGGCTGTTCTGTTTTCAGGCTCTGCTACAAAGCATAGTAAGTAAAAGCAGGAGCACCTTAGCAGGCACAAGCAGGGTTAGCGCATTTAAAATTCAGGCTGAAGAGCGACTTTCAAGCAGAGCAAAAACAAGTACCTTTACACCTGCAAACAGCAACAACCTCATGCCCAAAACAAAAAAGCTTCAGAACGTTACCTTAGCACAGGTATTCAAAACCATCATCTGGCCCCGCAGGAAATACCTTTTTATCGGCCTGGTGCTGATCATCATCAGCAGGGTAGCGGGGCTGGTGTTGCCGGGGGCCAGCAAGTACCTGGTAGATTCGGTAATACCGAATAACAATGCAACCATGCTTTGGTGGCTTATAGGTGCTGTAATTGCGGCCATTGTTATTCAGGCGGTCACGTCTTTTGCGCTTACGCAGATACTGAGCGTGGAGGCACAACATCTTATTTCGCAGTTGCGGGCCAAGGTGCAGCGGCACATCATGCACCTGCCCATCCGCTTCTTCGACAATACCAAAACCGGTGAGCTGGTATCGCGCATCATGACCGATGTAGAAGGTGTGCGGAACCTGGTAGGTACTGGTTTTGCCCAGATGATAGGCGGTGTTCTTACTGCGCTCATCTGCCTCGTGCTGCTCATCGTTATCAGCCCGCTCATGACGGCTTATGTACTCCTTCCGGTAGCTATTTTCGGGCTGATCTCACTGAAAGCTTTCGGTAAGATCCGGCCAATTTTCAGAGAGCGTGGTGTTATCAATGCCGAAGTTACAGGCCGGCTTACTGAAACACTGGGAGGCGTACGAGTGATCAAAGGTTTTAACGCCGAAGCGCAGGAGATCAGGACTTTTGAAGATGGCGTAACACGACTTTTCCTGAACGTGAAAAAAAGCCTGATCACAACAAGTATGGTCACCTCAGCGGCTACCCTGCTTTTGGGCCTGGCCTCTGCGGGCATTATGGGCATAGGCGGTTACCTGATCATGAACGAAGAACTAACTTTTGGTGACTTTCTGGCCTTTACTTTATACTTAGGTTTTATGATCGCGCCAATCCTGCAGATGAGCAACATCGGTAGTCAGTTTACCGAAGCTTTTGCCGGCCTGGATCGCACGCAGGAGATACTGAATACGCCCCTTGAGGATGCCGCCGGTCAGCGTACATTGCAACTACAAAACATCCATGGTGATATTGTTTTTGATCGCGTTTCCTTTGCTTATGAACATGGCAAGGATGTGGTAAAAGAAATAAGTTTCAAAGCACCTGCCGGTTCGGTTACAGCGTTAGTGGGTACCTCCGGCTCTGGTAAAACCACCATTGCGGGCCTGGCCGCTTCCTTCCTGAACCCTGAAAGCGGCACCATTACCGTAGATGGCCACGACCTTCAAACCATCAGCCTGCAGAGCTACCGTAGCCAGCTGGGCGTAGTGTTGCAGGACGATTTTCTGTTCGAAGGCACCATTCGCGAAAACATACTTTTCCCACGACCAAACGCTACCGAAGCACAGTTAATGCAGGCCGTGCATGCAGCGCATGTGCAGGAGTTTACAGACCGGTTCCCTGATGGGCTGGACACACGAATAGGCGAACGGGGGGTGAAGCTTTCCGGCGGACAGCGGCAGCGCATTGCTATTGCCCGGGCTATACTAGCCGACCCGCGCATTCTTATACTTGACGAGGCAACTTCTAACCTCGACACCGAGAGCGAAAGCCTGATACAAACCAGCCTGAGAACGCTGATGCAGGGCCGCACCACCTTCGTTATCGCACACCGCCTCAGCACCATCCGCCAAGCCGACCAGATCCTGGTTATAGAGCAAGGCCGCATCGTGGAGCAAGGTCGTCACGAAGAGCTACTGGAGAAGCAAGGACGTTATTACCAGCTTTATACTTACCAGGCGAGAATTTAAAAAGCTTTAAGGTTGATTTATACTTGTTAGTTCTGTTAAAACACAACAACAATCAATGTATAGTAGGCACCAGCTTAATAACGGCCAGCGTAGGAGGGAGAAGTTTATTTTTTGGCAGGGGCAGCTGCAATTACAGGAGGCTCCGGTGCCGGAACAACATTTTGTACAGGCTTGGTTGATTTTAAGTAAGCAAAAATAGCCTTCAGCTCTTCGTCGGTCATGTTGCGGTACATGTCCCAGGGCATAGGAGGTAATATCTGCCGTCCGTTAGCCATACCTTTTAATTTTCCCTGCCTGATCGCGTTAATAAAGTTAGACTCCTGCCAGTTACCGATACCTGTTTTATCTGATGTTAAATTGGCGGCGTATGAAATGCCCCATGGGCCTACCCAGGCTGTTAACGTCTGTGTTACAGCCAATCCTTTCTTCTCCATTTCGCTGCGATTAACTTCTGGTGGAGGCATCTTTGATGGATGTCCTGATAATGCCAGCGACATATCTAACACCGGGCCTTTAGGTGTCATTTTCTTTGGCGTATGGCAATCGTGGCAGCCTGCTATTAGTACCAGGTGTTCGCCAAGTGCTATCTGCTCCTTAAGCTGGTCCTGTGTTTTAGACTGCTTATCGGTAAGTGCTAAGGGTGCAAGCCCCGCTTGCTGTACCTCTTCAGCTTTTGGTTTTTCAGTGCATTGGCTGAACAGGCAACAGCCAGCCAGAACTAACATAACACTGATCTTAGAGTTGGTCTGTTTCATGATTTGGTTAGGTTAAATTATTGATAGTTAGAATTATACTATTATACGATTCAGATAAAGTATAAAAGCGGCTACATGGCCTTTTCTAGTAGGTGGCAATATTTCGGCAGCTAATTGCAGGCTCTGCCCGACATAAAGTATAGTGGTGTACTGGCCACGATCGCGCAGTATGGCGGGAGGGTTGGCATCGTGAAGCATAGGTTATTTAAAGGCTCCGTTTCACCTTAAGCCCACTGCCTAACTAGCGACCTCGCTCGCCTCTGGTGAGTGTGAGCTGTAAGGTGGCGTCTAGGCACGTTACACAGTAAGTATAAAAGCATAAATCTCAGCGGACAGAATCCGCTCTGTTACACACACTCGCGGGCGAGGGCAAAGGGTAAAAAAAGCAATAAGATCTGGTTAATGACTATACTCGAACTTGTTTAGGATTTTCAGAGCCTATACCATTAGGAGCTATGCCCTTCCCTTGCTGCGTGTTCTCACCAGCAAGTACAACTACCGCTGCAGTTTAGATTGTTGGTGAAAACACCAGGAATGGCTATAGGGTAGCGTTCAGATTATACTTCATAAAAAAAGGCACGAACTATAAGTCCGTGCCTGAAAACATCAAAGAGAAAAAGGATAGCTGTTGTTTACCTTAGCAGCTTATGCGCAGGTGCCAGGCGGTGTGTAGGCGAGCTTTCTACAGCCTGCTGGATTGTTGCCAAATGGGCTGCTCCGTAGATCACCAGGATGCGGTCGTTGGGGCTTTCGGTAATGCGTTGGATGTTGCGGAAAATGCGCAGGTTACGGTTAAACCAGGTGGCGCTGTACCAGTCTACGCCGGTATAATCGTGCTCCTTCTCTTCGTACTGAAAAGCATCGCGGAAGTAGTTTTCGTGCCGGCGGCGGATCGTTTCTGGCTGGTTGAATTTCTGAATGACCTTGTAAACAGAGCCATTCTGGCGGTACAGCTCTTTATCAATTTCTGCACGCTCTATTGTTTTCGCGCGCATATAGGTCCAGAACTTTTCCATGCGTTCTTTTTTATCTTCGCGTACTTCAAACTTAGTAACTCCGGGTTTCTGATAGGTATCAATATCGCCCATGGCGTTGATGCAGTACACGCGCTGGTGCCCCAGCTGTTTTGCCAGCCTGAAACCGATCTGGTATACTTCATCCATTTCAAGCTCGTAGCTCCCATTTAAATAGGCCTGATACAGCGAGTCCATTTTAGCCTGCTTCTCCGGCATTACCTCCACGGCAATCTTAGTGGGTTTAAACTTAGCCATCCGATCGGTGATCTTCTGTATGTCTTTTCTGCTCTCTTCCGAAGTAAAGTCTATCTGGTCAGCTTTTTCAGTTTTGATGATGTCGAGGTTGCGGTACGAGAAATGGAAAGTTCCCAACAGCATTACCTGCGCACGCGCATCCTTGCTGCCTGTTTTAGAATGCTGCGCCTGAGCAGGAGTGAAGTAACTGCCCGCCATCAGGGCCACCGCGAGTAATAGTTTTTTCATAATAGTATGGTATTAGGTTTTCTTATGTGGTTGATGCTATACTTTATAGAGAAGTTGCCTGCTCTAAGTATGATCTAAGCAAGTGCCTATACTTTAGAGTGATTATTTTTAGTACAATTTCAGAAGAACAGGCTGTAGCTTTTTAATAGCACAAAATTATACCGGTAATGCCTCCCGCTCAATGGACAAACAGTTACTTGTGTTGGACAAATGTGCATCAAATCTTTAGCTGCAAGGCTATCGCAAATCCCTTAAAACAGGCGAGGGGCAAGTATAAATCAGCCGGAAAACCAACCGCTTTATCCTGTTTAGATTTGCCCTGCCACACATCTCTGCGTAACTTTAAGCAATTATCACCGGAGGAACAGGCTTTGCTATGAGGCTCTGACCAGCAGGTAAGCCTGATTTCTGTAATCAAAAACGAGTGCTGATGCGTACAATTTTCCTCCTAAACCTGACCCTATGGAACAACCTATACAACTAGATATTCCCCTCTCTGTTTCTTATTCTGCGCTGGAAAGTGTGCTGCAACAGCAACTGGTGGGTATGTATATTCCCAGGCCCGAAGACAACATAACTGAAAACCCGTATGCGCAGGTGCTGAGCGTAGGTATAACAGGCAGTAAAGCAGGCGACAATATTGTTCTGCTGCGGGTTCAGATCAGAGTTCTGCGAACCGTACTGAAGCGGGATAAAGTTGATCTTTATGCCTCGGCTGCTTTAGGCTATGACAACGCCACCCAGCAACTATATGTGCAGCAGTTTTCGATGGAGTCTGCCACATCAAGCGGCTTTTACAACACTGCCCTGGAAGTGCTGGTAAACAAGGTTGCTTATCACCAGATCATCGAAAAGGCCAGAATTAATCTGAAAGCTATGATTGCGGCAGAGGTGCAGAAAGTAAACACCCAACTGGAGCAAGGCATGGAGCTGAAAGGGTTAAAACTGAAAGGTGCCGTAGAAGCTGTAACGGTACAGGACATTGTTCCAAAGAAAGAGAATCTTTCCCTTCGTTTGCAGGTGCAGGGTAACCTGGAGGTAGCGGTACATGATCTTTCCAGCCTTTTGGCGTTGAAAGTAGCAAAGGAAGTATAATATCTGTGGGTTTCAGACCTCGCAGGAGTGGCGCACGCTGCGAGGTCTAAGAATTTCCAACAACACCCCAGCCCACTGCAACAGCTTATTAAGCTCCCACGTGGCATCGTAGGTTACTGGTACAGATAGGTACTTGCTAAAGCCGGCACGTTGGGGTGTGACTGCACCTTTGCGAACCGTTGCTTAGGCATACCTGATTCGTGGTAAGTATAGGTATAAAGCTCTTCATCTCGGAAGCCCGGGTTGTTCACAAACAGCTTTACTCCGGGCAGATACAGGTCGCTTTCAGCATAAGGCATCGGGTTCGGTTTATTGTCATAACTGCCCCACCTGATAACAGACGGTCGGCCAATATCTTCTGGCTTGTTACTCGTAGACCATGCCACAGAAATTTCAGTCAGGTTGCCGTTTGTATCATACTTATACTCTTCAATACCCAGCCTGCCTTCATCATAACGGGCGTAACTCATGGTAGTCTTTTTCACAAGCTTGTTGCCGCTGTACTCAAATTTGTAGCGGTAGTTTACCAGGTTCTCTCCGTAGTACCGGACAGCTTCTACCACTTTGTCGCCGTCGTAGGTATAGATCAGGTAATTGCCACCGGTCTTAAAATTGAGCCGCACAGGTTTATCGCCCTCATACTCCACGGTATAGCCCAGGTACGTCAGATCAGAATAGCTTAGCTCTACCAGCCGGTTTTGTGCATCGTACCTGAAATTCTTCGTCCCCAACTGCTTTAGTAAACTATTAGTTGTAACAGGCGGAGGTGTGGGGTTAGCAGGCGGCGTTGTACCTGGTGGCGGAGTAGTAGGAGTGGTAGGTGGTGGTGTGCCTGTAGCAGGTATGCCCGGTGTAGCAGGCAAAATATCTTCCTTGTCGCAGGAGGAGAAAGTGAACACAGACAAGCTGAGTCCGGCCAGCAGCACGTACTGGTTTAAATTCTTAGTAAAGTTTTTCATAGGTTTATTTGTACTTTGTAGAGCAATGCACACAATTTACATGCCAAACTTATATATAGTACAATACTATCTTATTACCTAACAATGGCATACTTTCAGTTTTCATAGTTGTTCATTCCCGGACATGCTGTACTGCCTTGTGTGCTGTTTCGCAACACCTCAAACTTATGTTCCGGATCTGATAGACGAGGGAGGGGTTCTGTGATGTTTTGTTCTTCTTTCTTTGTCATCACTTCATGAGCCGATGACAGCGGTTTAGTGCAGTGCTGTCTTAGGTTGTTTTGTAGCTGGAAGGGGCCAATCACCCCCGGATGTTTTACCTAACCCCGGCCCAATCCTTAAGGCAGGAGAAGGAGTTTTTACTTACTTGTTGAAGTTACTCGATTTACTGTTACAGTAGCTTTCAAATCGAGTATAAAATCTCGCAGGGTTCGTAAAACATTCTGCATGTTCTTTTTAACTTCCAGATCATCAAAACGCAGGAACTGAACACCATATTTTTCAAGCTCAGTTTGCCTTTGCGTATCGTAATCATAGCTATAGTTGTGACTGTCTCCATCTATTTCAATTGCTAACTTCAGTTCATGGCAGTAGAAATCAACTATAAAATACAGCATGGGCACCTGGCGATGGAATTGGTATCCAAACATCTTTTGCTCTTTGATTTCATTCCAAAGCAGGATTTCAGAAAGGGTGCTGTTTTTGCGGAGTTCCCTCGCTTTTGTCTTCAGCTCTTCTCTGTAGGGGATGATGTGGTTCTGGCTCAAAGTGCAGTTGCTTGAGAGTTAAAGTTATTTACGCTTCTCAACAAAAGTAACACCCCTATGGTCCCCTCAAGAGGACAGTTTTTTTCTTACTACTTGTTAGAAGTACCTCTTTTAGCCAGAGTTTCTGAAAGCTTGCAATGACACAATAGATTTCTTACCGACCAAAAGCAGAAACTGTCCCCTTGAGGGGACTACAGGGGTGTTGGAACAGCAACTATAAAATTTATAGCTAAAGTATAGCAAGAATAGAGCTCCCCGCCTTAGACTAGTGAGAACGAGAATTCGAAACTAGCGAGCGTAGTTCTGAGGGGCTGGGGGTGGTTGGACCACAGTAGCTACGAAGCCAGAATAAGATGTTCGCAGGAGCTGCGCACGCTGCGTGGTCTGCCAACCTACCTTAGCACCTTATCCGCCGGCACCAACTCATGCCAAGGCGAGTTCTCCACGGCCTGCTGCAGCGGGCCCAGGTGGCCTGCACCGTAGATCACCATGCGGTTCTTGTGGCTGTTGGTGATGCGCTGGATGTTGCGGAAGATGCGCAGGTTGCGGTTAAACCAGGACGCGCTGTACCAGTTCACGCCGGTATAATCGTAAGGCTGTGCCTCCTACTGAAAAGCCTCCCGGAGATAGCTTTCCAGCCCCTTGCGAATAGCTTCGGGCTGGTTCATTTCCTTTATTTTCTGGTAAAGGGTTTGTGGCTTGTTGCCTGCTTTTGCCCGGCTTCGTGGCGGGCCTTTACCGTTGCCTGCATGTACTCCCGGAACTTCTCCCTCTGAGCAGCTTTGTCTTCCCTATATAGGAGATAAATTTTGAATGAGTGGGTGAGTGAGTGAATAATTATACTTTCTAACTCCCCGCTGGCGCGAGCTTGCAGCTGGTGCCTCCACAAGTCAGGCAATATCAATTTGCTGCACCCCTTTGCCGTCGCTATAGTCTATCGCACTGCTATACTTCCAAAGCTCCGGCTCCGACACAAAGCCAGCGGCTACTAATGCACTTTTCTTTAGTAGTAGCACGGAAGCTTGGGGCATAAGTTGATACTATAAGTTTACCCACCCCTAACCCCTCCGAGGAGGGGAATAAATTCCTTTTGTAGAATTCCCCTCCCGGGAGGGGCAGGAGTGGGTTTATTCAAAAAAATGGCCTCAACACTTACTGTCATTCTGTTAAGAAACTTGTTAGAAGGGAGGTTAAGCCTATACTACCCGCTACCAAGATCCTTTCAGGATGACAAAAAAGTAGATTGAAACGGCCCAGCCTTTGAAGGGGGTAGGGGGATGTTTATTGTTTGGAAGTATACATTTTCAGCTCCTTCAGCAGCACGCTTGGGTTATTGACCGGAAGATAAGGTGCACGTGGTTGGGCATGATGCACCAGGCATAGATCTCTATGCCTTTGTTTTACGAGTCAGTCCAGGCTATCGGTAAGCAGGGCAAAGTACTCCTCCCGTGTAAACACGTCAATCCAGTACACCACCGCAAAGCTTACAAAGTATAGCCCTTCCTTTTTATGAAATGTATACTTCCGGCTCATGTTCCTGCTTATACTTTTAACAGATGTGTCCGGGTTTTGGGTTTGGAAAGTATGACGCTAGTGAGAACTAATGCTAGTGCGAGCTTGTAGCTCGTACTGTTACGTTAGTTGAAGAAGGTTTGCTGCGTGGAAAAGAAAAGCACTAGCTGCAAGCTCGCGCCAGCGGGGGCAAAACTGATAAAGTATAGCCTTACCATGTAATACTTGCGGCAGCAGGGAATGATAACTGGGTATGCATATAATATGAATTATAGCTTTATATTAGTATTTTTGAATATAAATGCATGGTTTTAAAAATAAGGTATGGAGAGTTTATCTATAATTGGTTATACCAAGGACTTACGGACTAATACGAATGTTCTTTATGCACAAATTAGTATCAATGACTATATAAAATTAGTAGGGGAGGATTTTGACCGGTTCGAAATTCAGAGAACTAGAGTAAATCATAGTGCATATAAAAGAATGAGGACCGATATTATAAATGGTGCTCTATTACCGACGATTACTCTTGCGATCAATCCTGAAGTTGCAAAAAAGTACATTGATTTAGTAGAAGAACAAAATGAGGAAGATTTGAAAGCTCTTCTTGTTGATTCTGAACAAATTTATATTCTTGATGGTCTTCAAAGAACTTATATTATTAACGATATAAAAAGTGAAGGTATCAATTTTAGAGATAACCAAAAGTTGCTTTTAGAATTTTGGTTTGAGAATGATATTAAGCATTTAATTTACCGACTTATTGTACTTAATGCTGGTCAAAAGCCGATGTCAATGAGACATCAGGTTGAATTATTATTCATGACAATGCAGCAAAAGTTACAAAGTGAAATAGCTGACTTAGAAATTTATAGTGAGCGAGATGAAACTAAGCGTAACAAAGCAAAAAAATTGCCTTTTGACAGATTAGTTACAGCATATTACAGTTTTATTACAAAATCTACAGAAGTCAAGAGAGATAATATAATTGTTCAACAAATGAATGAACAAACAGTTATGGACTCCAACGAAGAAGATTTAGCAAATACATTTAACCTTTTTATTAATTATTTGCAACATTACTGTGATATGGATGAAGAGGTATTTAGAATATATTCTTCGTTTCAAGATGGGGGGGAAAGAGCAGTAAAAAATTGGCTTGCAGATGAAAACGTAATAAATTCTTTTTTTGCTGCTCTTTCTAGTTTCGGTAATGATGATAGGAAAAAAGAGCGTATTGAAGTTGCGCTAGATAAACTGGTTATCAAACTTAAAGAATCCAAAAATGGAGATGATCCTTTAGATTTAAAGCAACTTAGTATTGTAAGAAGTGGAATAAATCCTAAGAAAATAAACGTTGGATTTGAAACTAGGAAAATCCTAATGAATGGATTTAAAGAGTTCTTTAGAGAAGAAGGAGATATTACTTTCGAGGAATGTTGGAAGCTAGGTGCTAGTTAATTATGAATCTGAATAAATTAGTGCCCTTCAGAGATAACCCTGGACTATATCAGTTACCATTTTCCGTTACTTCCTGTGAATTATATAAAAACGAGAAATCTATAAATGATTTTATTGCAATACCTGTAGACTATGTCTCACAAGGAATAAAGAAAAACGCTGACATTTCAATAAGTGACGAATCAGGTTATGAAATAGCTACTCTAACTTTTACTAAAGAACTTGGTGAAGTTGATATTAATCAATTAACAGAGAATCAATTTATAGCATATTTAACTGAAGCCGATGGTTTACTTCCATTTTATAAATTTGAAAAAAATTATGTGGTAGTTAAGAAAAACTACTATGATAAGTACATCGAAAGCTACCGAGATACATCGTCAATTTGGGGGGGATTTATACATCCACATCCTAATGTATCTGTTAATTCTACATATGAAAAGGAAATAGTTTCCTTAGTAGCTATTAAGGATATTGACTTAGGTGAGAGCTATTTTATTGAGAACTCTTTAAGAGCAATAATGCAGGTCCATGCCTTTGAACGTTATTTAAAATTCTATCATCTTCTTGAACTCAACTTTGATTATGATTTAGTGAAGAGAATACGAGGTTTAAATTTAGAAATGAATTCAAATCTTATCGGCTCTTTGTTAAATGAGTATAGTAACAAAGAATTTGAACGTTTAAGCTCTGTTTTAAAAGTTAGATGTAAGGACTTGTCTGCAATTCTTCCGCACTTGCAAAAGGTATTCAATTACGAAGATAAAGCAGTTGAAATATTTTATACTTTCGGTAAAGAAACTAATCCTTTGAAGGATATTGACAAATTCAATGATTTAAAAGGAATTACATCATTTTCCTATACAGATGTTAAAAGCAAATTTAAAAATTTGTCAACTCAACAGCAGTATGAGCAACTGATTTATAAACTAATAGCATATTGGATATATAGAGTAAGATGTTGTATTGCTCATAACAAGATAGGGGAATATGTTATGACAAAGAATGATGAAGAATTTGTAGTTGAATTTGCAGAACCTTTACTAAAGCA
Organism: uncultured Pontibacter sp.; assembly: GCA_966250805.1. Taxonomy (GTDB): domain Bacteria; phylum Bacteroidota; class Bacteroidia; order Cytophagales; family Hymenobacteraceae; genus Pontibacter. Next base: position 13,862 of record CBINIP010000020.1, read on the forward strand.
AGTATTGATTGAATGTTTTAAGACAAATACAAATCAACAAATTGGTTTTTGGGATATATCTAATTCTACGACCTCTTATGGGAGTTTAATAAGAAGGTACACTAGGCCAACTTAATTTTAGTAGTTGTATTACTTTTTAAATCATCAGGGGCAAACAAGCCCCTGATGATTATCATTGCCGCAATAATTATTTTCTTTGCAGCCAGCCAAAACCCGCTAAAAAAGCTCGATATACCTATCGAAACTAGAAGCAAACTTTTCCAGCCTACTTCTAATTCAACCTCTTTATTGTTGTTCTTGTGCTTAAATCTAATACCATTCATATAATGATATATTTAAGTGAAAGGCTATAAACGATGTAGCAACTAAATTTGTTTTCAGAGTTTTCAACTTTTGATTACTAGCTACTAACTCTATAAATCTTCTTTGTCGTAGTTAAGTAAGTTGAAAAATCTTAAGTTAATAAACAATACTAAACCATACCCCTTTGCCCTTCAACCCATTTACCATAGACTTACCCGTTCGGGAAATTATACCTGCTGTTAGGGAGCACCTGGCGGCACAGAACACGCTGATTGTAAACGCCCCACCCGGAGCCGGTAAAAGCACCTTGCTGCCGCTGGCTTTGCTGGATGAAGTATGGCTGAAAGATCAGAAGATCGTCATGCTGGAGCCCCGGCGCCTGGCGGCCAAAACCATTGCCGAGCGCCTGGCGCAGCTGCTGGGCGAGGAGGTAGGCCAGACCGTCGGCTACCGCATCCGTTTCGAGAACCGCACCTCCGCTGCCACCCGCATCGAGGTCGTTACCGAAGGCATCCTCACCCGCATGATCCACAGCGACCGCTCGCTCACAGGCATCGGCATCGTGATCTTCGACGAGTTTCATGAGCGCAGCATCCATGCCGATGTAGCCATGGCCCTGAGCCGGGAGGCGCAGCACACGCTTCGCCCGGACCTGCGCATTATGGTGATGTCGGCCACCCTGGATATGCCCCAGCTAACGAGCCTGCTCAAGGCCCCGGTGGCGCAAAGTATGGGGCGGCAATACCCTATCAACACCATCTATACCGGCGACGCCGACGACCGCATGCTGCCCGAAATGACGGCCAAAGTGGTGCAGCAGGCAGCGCAGGAGCAGGAAGGCGATATCCTCGTATTCCTGCCCGGCGAAAACGACATCCGGAAAGTAGAAATCATACTGCGTAAACAGCTGCGCGGCGTGCAGATACACCCGCTGTTCGGTATGCTGCCTTTCGGCAAGCAGTACGCCGCTATCATGCCCGACCGCCAGGGCAGGCGCAAAGTGGTGCTGGCCACAAGTATAGCCGAGACCAGCTTAACTATAGAAGGCATTTCGGTGGTGGTGGATACGGGCTTCGGCAAAACCTCCCGCTTCGATCCGAAGTCCGGTTTGTCGCGCCTCGAAACGGTGCGCATCTCCAAAGACGCCGCCGACCAGCGCGCCGGTCGCGCCGGACGCCTGGGCCCCGGCACCGCCTACCGCATGTGGAGCAAAACCACGCAGGAGCGCATGGCCCCGCACCGCACCCCCGAGATCATGGAAGCCGACCTATCGAACCTGGTGCTGGACATGGCGCAGTGGGGCGTTACCGATATCAGGGGCCTTACCTGGCTGAACCCGCCGCCGCGCGCTGCTTTGGCTTCGGCCACCGACATGCTGCACCAGCTGCAGGCGCTGGAGCATGGCCGCATTACGGAGCACGGCAAGCGCATGCACACGCTGCCTTGCCACCCGCGCATCGCACACATGCTGCTCAAAGCCGAGGAAACCCACCAGGTGCCGCTGGCCTCCGATATTGCCGCCGTTCTGGAAGAGCGCGACCCGCTGGACCGCAACGCCGGCATCGACATTAATTTGAGAGTGGAAGCCCTGCGTAGGTATAGAAAAGAGCAGGGGCAGGGCAAGCATTTCGGCAAGATCGAGAAGATAGCCCGCTCGTACCGCCAGCTGTTTGAAGCGGAGCCCGATAACGGCACCTTCGATGAGTATGAAACCGGTGTGCTGCTGGCGCATTGCTACCCCGAGCGCATCGCCTACGCCCGCCCCGGCAACAACGCGCAGTTCCAGCTGGCCAGCGGACAGTATGCTTCTGCCGGTCACCGCGACGACCTGGCGCACGAGCCCTGGCTGTCCGTAGCACACATGCATGCAGGTTCAGGAGATAACCCGGGCCGCATTTTCCTGGCCTCGCCGCTCAACCCCCGCGACCTGGCTCCGCTGTTAAAGCAGCAGGAAGTCTACCACTGGGACGTAAACGACGGCGAGCTCACCGCCTCGCTGGACACGCGCATCGGAAGTATCGTTTTGCAAAGCAAGCCGCTGCCATCACCCGACGAGAAGCACCGCGTACCAGCCATGTCCGAAGCGATCAAAGCAGAAGGCGAGCACCTGCTGGACTTCAACCACGATGTAACGCAATGGCAGAACCGTGTGATGAGCCTCCGCAAATGGCGCCCTTCCGAGTTCTGGCCCGACGTGAGCACCAGCACCCTGCTCATGACAAATGCAGACTGGCTGAAGCCTTACTTATACGATATCGAGCACCCGGATGAGTTGATGGAACTGGAGCTGTTGCCTATACTGGAAAAGTTTTTAAATGAAGAACAACGTGCAAGGCTGGACGTACTGGCTCCGGCTTATCTGACGCTGCCGGATGGTTCTTCGATCGAGCTGGAGTATAAGCCGGATGGTTCTCAGCCGAAGCTGGAGATACGACTGCAGGATGTGCTGGGCTGGGAGGAAAGTCCCAAAGTAGATGAAGGCGAGATGACGGTGGAGTTGGTTCTGCTAACACCTGAACTAAAGTATATCACTAAGGTTTCTGACCTGGCTACATTCTGGAAAGGGAATTACCGTGTGATCAAACGGCAGTTGGAGGTAGTGTTTCCGGAGGTGGAGTGGGAGAGGGGAGTTTAAGATTATCTGTGCACGACTAACCCACCCCTACCCCTCCCGGGAGGGGATTTCTAAGGACGATTACACCCCTATAGTCCCCTCAAGGGGACACTTCTGCTTTTGCTATAGTTGGGAGTATTGTTCTATAGTTCCTGTTTAAACACCCCTGTAGTCCCCTCTAGGGGACAGTCTCTGCTTTTGGGTGTATTGGGATTAGTCGCTTCGTTGCTAACACTTGTTAGAAGTTGTTGTATGATGCACTCTTGAAATAGTAAGAAAAACTGTCCCCTTGAGGGGACTATAGGGGTGTTACTTTTGTTGAGGGGATTTGTATGATAGCATTTTCTACTAAAACAACAATACTTTGCCCAAGAATTACATCATACCTTACAGAGAAGACCTGAAGGCAAAAGCACGGGAGCTACGCAAAAATAGCACCCTTTCCGAGATCCTGCTTTGGCAGGAAATCAAGGAGCGTAAACTGTTGGGCTATCAATTCCACCGCCAGGTGCCTCTGCTCGATTTTATAGTTGATTTTTACTGCCATGAGTTGATGCTTGCTATAGAAATTGACGGCGACAGCCACAACCATAAGTATGATGAAGACATAGTCAGGCAGCGGGAATTGGAGGATATGGGAGTCAGATTTCTGCGGTTTGATGATCGGGAAGTAAAGCAGGAAATGGTTAATGTACTTCGGGTAACTGAGGCCTGGATTTTGGATAACCAGATGGTGTAATGACCCACCCCTAACCCCTCCGAGGAGGGGAATTGTTCCTTAGAATGTTGAAAAGAGCAGAAAGAAATCAGTAAATTTAAGCTCCCAGTATTAGATAAGGAGTTTGTTAATGGTGTGGTTGGACCACACAACCCAAACCTTCAGAAAACACCCTAATTACTTAACCCCGAAACATAGCCGGCTATTTCGTCTTCTTTTTCCTGTAACTTATCGAAGGCGAATTTTGTGATCACGTCCTGGGTGGTGTTGTCGAGTACGCCGATGATGCGGGCGTGGCTGATGACCTCTTTGTTCCAGGCGGAGGCTATGACCATAATGGAGTAACCGTTATAGGGGGCTAGGTCCATGAGGTCGGCGCTGAGGTTTGGTGATGGCCATTTGCCTGCTGCCAGGCTGTAGGTGCCTTGTTCCCAGCGGGGTGGCGTGTTCAACTTATCGGGCACAGGCTTAAAGTAGCCGTCCTCCACGGGGCCCATAAACAGCACGTTTGTATCGCTTAGCGTTTCCGGTACCAGCTCCTTTGGGTCGGGGAGCAGTGTACCTTTCTTTACTATTTCATTATCACTATTCATTTTCTTGCAGGTGGTTGGTTATTCATAGATACTTCTCTGTTCAAAGATTGTTCTGTTAACCTATAAGCCATACCTGCATTTATTCTAATCTGATCTTCTGCCAGCACTTGTTTATTCCCAGTTCCCGATCAGCCTTCTGAACACTATGATCTGGCCCAGGTGGTAAGCATTGTGCTCGGCTACAAGCATGGCTTCTCGGAGCAGGTTCTGGCCGGTGCCATGTGCGAAAGGCTGATAAAGATCGTTCTTGGAATCCTGCACCAGTTGTATCATGGCCTCCATACCATCTGAGATGTCTTTTATACTTTTAGCAAGGGCCGCCTCGTCGGCAGGGGCATTTTCCTGTGGCCAATAGCCGGCAGGCCATTCCGGCGATTCGTAAGTGGCATCGCGGCTGAAATCAAGGATATCATACAAGGCTATGCGCAGGTGCTCGATCAGTTTCCAGATGGTGTAAGGCAGGCCGTTTATACTTTTACCTGCTTCCTGCACTGTTATTCCCTGCAACAGCTCCGGCAGCGGCGTAAAGGCCTGTCCGCCCCGCAAAAGCTTTACCAATTGGTCGCGTAGTAACTGGTCGTGGTTCATAGAGAAGTATAGCTGGTTTTGCTAAATAAACGGATCAGGCTGTTTTTAGAGAACACCGGTTTAGTAAGCGCCGCCAAAAAAGAAGGGAAACACTGGCGGTGTTTCCCTTTGTAGCTCTTATAATTAAGTATGCAACATTACTGGCCTCCGGCACGGTTAAGCTCTTCGAGGATGGTTTTGCGGTTCCTGGTCTTAAAGCTCTGGCCACGCTGGAAATTATATCGGAGGTTCAGTTTTATACTTTGCACCATAAAGTAGTTCACAAACCTGAAAACGTTGCCGTTGTAGCTGGCATCGCCCTGTATTTCGCGTGTTCTGAAGAGGTCGGTGGCGGCCAGTGTTACATCCAGCTTCTCATCCAGCAGTTGTTTTTTAAGGCCGGCATCCATCCACCATTGGGTTTTAAAGCGGTATATGCCATAGGTAGAGGGCGAACTATAGCCACCGGTTGCCTGTAGCTGCAGCCCCCATGGCAGCAGCACATTGTGCGTAGACTGGGCAGTAACTATAAACTGTTTGTTCTGGAGCTCCTGTTCCTGCAGCAGTATCTTGTTGCGCTGGTAACCTGCCACCACGTTGTTGCTGATGTCCCAACCTTGTAAAACTTTAACAGGGGCAACCAGGGTGGCGCTGAAGTTATCGGCTTTATCGATGTTGCGCTCTTTGTACACAGTGGTGTTGTTTTCCGAATTCTGCTCCGGTACTTCTGCAAAAAAATCTTTTGTTAAGGAGTAACCAAGTATCAGGCTGTAAGTGTTTTTATACGTCTGTGTTACCTGGTATGAGTTGGTGTATTGCGGCCTCAGATCTGGGTTTCCTTCTGCCCAGCTGTAAGGGTCCTGGTAAAAAATGAAAGGGTTTAGCGAGCGATAATTGGGCCTGTCGATGCGGCGGCTATAGTTGTAACTGAGCTGGTAATTATTGCTAACCCTTTGTGTCAGGAAGAAGCTGGGGAAGAGGTCGAAGTAGCGTTTGGTAATGCCTTCTCCGCCGGCAACCGGTTTGCCTTTGCCCAGTGTCTGCTCGCCCCGGAGTCCTGCCTGCAGGTTCCATTTTGCACCTATACTTGTGTTGAAGTTTACATACCCGGCAAATATCCTTTCGGTATAGCGGTAGTTGTCGCTTCTGTTGCTGTCCAGCTCTTCTTTTTCAGGCGTAACTATGTAAAAGTTAAGCTCATTACCCGATTCCACATGGCTGGCTTTCAGCCCCACATCCAGCTTAGCTTTTGGCGTTATACTTTTGCTCAGATCAGCGTTGGCAGAATAGATGTTATAATAGCCGGGGTTATCAGTTCGCAGCACTTCTTCGGCTACTGCATTGCTTAGCAGGTTGGTATAGTTGTTTTCGTAGCGGGCATCGGTCTGGTTATCAAGCTTAATATAATCTATACTTAAGGCCAGGTTTGTGCCACTTGTATCGAGCTGGCCGTTGTAGTGCAGGTTAAAGGCGCCGCTGCTGTTCGTAATATCATTATAGTTGCCGGCTTTCACGTTGGTATGGCTGTTCTTTGTCCTGTCGTTCAGGTCAGAATCTGAGAGGAAAGCGCGGTCTGTGCTGTTCAGGCTGAAGTTTACCATACCACCTATACTGTGCCTTTTGTTGATGTCGTAGTCGGTGCCCATGCGCAGGGCAGGAGACTGCGTGGTCATGTTCTCGTTGCGGATCTGGTGGAAGCGTGCATTGGCACCATCCTGGTGAAACTCCCTGATCATGACACCTTCGCGCAGCCTCGGACGTTCGGCCATATCTGCATTTACATAAGAATTCCAGCCGCCTTTTTTATAGTTGAGGTTTATACCTGCCGCATAGCCGTTTGCTTTGTTGTACTGGTAGCTGGCGTACACACTGCCGTTCATGCCCTGGGCTGTATTTTGCTTCAGGCGGATGTTGATGATACCTGAGCTGCCGGCAGCTTCATACTTAGCCGATGGGTTGGTGATGACCTCTATACTTTTAATGTTTTCAGCCGACATGGCTTCCAGCATACTTTGCAACTCCTTGGCTGATAAATAGGAGGGGCGACCGTCTATCATCACGCGTACACCTGCTTTGCCGTGCAGCTGTATGTTACCTTCCTGATCTACCCACACACCCGGCGATTTCTCCAGCACCTCGTAGGCAGAGCTACCGGCTGCAAGGGCAGTGCCTTCAACACTCACCACCATTTTATCTGCCTCCATCACAATGCTTGGGCGCAGTGCTTTTACCGTAACCTCGCTTAATACCTTTGCATCCTCCTTCAGGACTAGCACACCAAAAGCTTTGCTGGCATGGCTACCTGTTAGCTGAAAAGGTGCAGTGTATAAGGTAGTATAACCGATGGCGCTTAGCCGGAGCAGGTAGGTGCCCTGGGCGGGAGAAGGGATGGTGAAATTGCCTTCGGCATCGGTCATAGCGCCGGTTACACCTGATGAATCGCTGGCCTGGAGCACGGCAACGTTTGCATAGCCCAGTGCAGTGCCTTTCTCGTCTTTAAGCTGACCCGTTAGCTGGGCAAAAGCAGCTGGGCTGAGCAGCACCAGGAGGAGGGCGGTGAGTAGTAAATTTTTCATAGTTTTATTTTGAAATAGCGTGTGAGGTACTTTGCGCAATTACCAGGGCTACCTGAAAAGGAGGGATTTCAAGTATAGTATTCGCCTCCTTACAGGTAGCCAGGGTTGGGAAACAGGAAACTGATCTTTGGTAGTAGTCTGTATTAATTGTTCTTCTTCGCGCCAGCCGAAATGATCTTTGCCATCTCTAGCAGGTAACCGTGCGTAGATTTTTTCAGCTTGCTGAAGTCGTCGGTGTTGAATTGTATGGCCATTGCCAGGTCCAGGTCGGGGAAGTATTCGGCATCTGTCACGTAGCCCGGAAACCAGCCGCTGTGCCCGTACCCCATGCCTGCCTCGCCTCCGGGCCTGATCTGCATGGCAATGCCGTACTGGTGGTCTTTACCTGTGTTGGCCGGCACGCCCTGTTTTACCTGCTCACGCAAAGCAGGCGAAATGGATTTTAGGTTATAATAAGCCTTAGCCCAGGCTGCCAGATCTGCAGCGCTGGAAACGAAACCTCCGCCAGCCCACTCAAACTGCGGGTTCAGCACCATCTTGCCATTTTTAACCATGGCCCCTTCAACTAAAAATGGTCCGCCTTTACGCACATAACCTACCGCCAGCTTGTTATACTTTATTTTTGTAGATGGCTCTGTAGCACCCAGGTTGTAAGGCCTGATCACGTGGGTCTTGATCAGATCATACATCTTTTTACCGCTGATTTTCTCCATGATGTAGCCGAAAAGTATATAGTTGGCATCGGCGTAGCCAAAGCTTTTGCCTGCTTCGAAAAGCGGTTTGCGGTCGTAGAGGTAACTTAGTTGCTCGGTCGGTGACCAGGTATGAGTTGGGTTGTCCTTCAGCCGCTGCATGAAATCTCCCAGCTCCAGGTATTCTTCCAGGCCGGAAGTATGGTTCAGCAACATGCGCATGGTTATACTTTGTGCATTGGGTATCCTGCTGAACCACGTCTCCTGCCCGATATACTTTTCAATTTTGTCGTCTAAATTAAACAAGCCCTGATCAGCCAGAACCAATGCCGATGCTGCAAAAAGGGTTTTGCCGTTGCTGCCAGAGAGCATCCTGTTATCGGGGCTCATAGGTGTGTTTTTAGCCGAATCAGCTATACCTGTGGCAATGGTAATTTTCTCGCCGCTGGGCAGAACGGCAGCAAAAGTAGCACCCGGAAAACCATTTACTTTCTGCAGTGAATCGAGTCTTGCCTGTAGCTGCTTTTTAAGCGCTATGGTTTGCGAAGGTGTTTGAGCTGATATTTGCAGGCAGCAGAGAAGTATAAGCAGTATACCGGTAGCGTAGCGTTTCATAGTACAGTTTAGTCTTAATAATCCACCCAAAGAAACTGCTTTTCAAGAGAAATTCAGTTGTAATATCCTGCCTATTTAGTATGGCAACTGTAAGTATAATTATATTAGAAATGTGTTTCCGGATGAATTAAAAGGTGTGCCACCACCTAAGGTACAACTCCGGGTGAATGCTGGCAGAAAAGCGTGTAGCTATTGTTATTTAATAGTAGCCGGTTCTCTTTGATTTTCAGGTTTTAATGCTTATATTTCTTCTCTGTCAGAAAAATCTTGAGATTGCAGGGCTGAGACAGGTTGTTGTACCTTTTGTTCCTGCTAAACTATGAGCATGAACCCAGAAATAATGCCAGAAGGATTGGTTGAATTCCATAATTCTTATCTGCACCTGATGGTAGATAAGGAAACAAAACTGCTTTATTCGCAATGGACAAGAAAACCAAACAGCGCTGAGTACCGTGAGGCTACCGGTATTCTGGCAGATCATATAATGGGTGAGGGATTGAGTACTGGATACAGGATACCGACAGCCTGGGTAATATGCCTGCAGATGATCTGTTATGGGTGATTGAAGAACTGGTTCCGGTTATAGCCTCTTCTTCGCTTAAAAAACTCGCCCGCATTACTACCGACGATAATTTGCCTAAGTTCATGGACCTGGCGTATGAGTCGGAGGTTAAACTTTCTTCAGCAATTGAAGTACAGCAGTTCGAAACTTACTGGGAAGCCGCCGAATGGATACAGGAAGAGTAGCTTCTTAAGCGCGATATTTAAAATCATTTCCCGGGTTCGTGCACATCTGATTCATCTACTGATTTGGCTTCCATCTTTTCTTCGGCCCACTCGTGGTCTTCTTCATCGGCTTGTATACCTTCCTGGTCAGCTCCGTAATGCTCATCGTAGGCCAGTTCTACAAACATCGGGAAGTGGTCAGATCCAAAATAAGGGAGCCTTTCGATTCTGCAAAGTGTGAAATGCTCGCTATGGAAAAGGTGGTCCAGGGGCCAGCGTGCAAACCTGTACTTTGCATGAAAAGTATTGAACATGCCACGGCCAACGCGCGGGTCCAGCAGTCCGCTAATTTTCCGGAAAAGGCGTGTTGTTTCAGACCAGGCTACATCGTTCAGGTCGCCCGCAACTATAATAGGCCCCGATTCATCCGATACACTTTTGGCTACCACAATCAGCTCCGCATCGCGCTCCGTAGATTCCGAGTTTTCGGTAGGACTGGGCGGCGCAGGGTGCAGAAAGTGCATACGCACCCCTTTGTCCGAAGGCAGCTTAACCAGTGCATGTATCGAAGGCACGTCGTGCTCTACCAGGTATTGTATAGCCGTATCCTCTAACGGGTACTTTGAGTAAACGTGCATGCCGTATAGGTTGTCCTGGGGGCATTTTATACTGTAAGTATATTCCTGCTCCAGTACCTGCAGTTTCTCCTGCCACCAGTTGTCTGTTTCAAGCGTTACCAGCACATCAGGTTTGTACTTGTTTACCAGCTTCAGCAAACCGGCAGCGTTTCGGTTAGGGGTAAGTACATTGGCTGTAAGTATGCTGATCCTGTTCAGGCGGCTTATCGTTCTTGCCTGTTTCACCTCTGCTGGGTACAGGGGCGTGTAAGGCAGTATCCAGCCGGCATGAAAAAAGAGGCAGGCCATACTTGCTCCGGTAAGTGCCCATGTATCGTAATGCGAAAAATCGAGCACAAAAAGGTCGAGCAGGAGTAGTATAAAAGCAAATACAGTAAACTGCATCCTCGGGAAATCAAGCCCCCTTACCCACCAGGCCTCGTGGCGCCACAGCGGTAATACCGTTACAAACACAAGAAAGCAAGTGAGTAATGCTACTATGCCATATGCCATTTCCCGATACCTGTTTTATGTGTCTTCCTTCAGTTTAAATTAAACAAACTCTAATACGTGCAGATAACATTTGTAGCGGTTAGCGCAGGTATGATTTTTACAGGATGCCTTGCATCCTAATTCTTAGGGCAGCAGAAAGTATAAATGCCGGAAAATATAAACTATTAGTAATAAGCGGAGTAAAGTATAAAAGTGTATTCGCTAAAGGTAGCAACTATTGTTAAGTATAAATATCAGCATGCAGGACCAGCAGCAAAGTATAAGTATAAAAAAGCAGCCTTTTGGTACAACCCGTGACGGAGCAGAAGCCACGCTTTTCACGCTGACAAACCGGAACGGCATGCAGGTTAAAATAACCGACTACGGCGCCACGGTTGTAGCTATACTTGTGCCCGATAAGTATGGTACTATAGAAGACGTGGTGCTGGGTTTTGATGAGATTGGTGGCTACCAAAGCAATGCTTACCTGAAGGACGGGCCATACTTTGGTGCTATAGTAGGGCGGTTTGGTAACCGAATTGCGAAAGGCAGGTTCACGCTTAATGGTAAAGAGTACCAGTTGGCAACCAACAATGGCCCCAACCATTTGCATGGCGGCAACAAAGGTTTTGATAAGGTGATGTGGCAAGCGGAGCCGCTACTATCGGAAAATGCGGTAAAGTTTATCTATACCAGTTCCGATGGAGAAGAAGGTTATCCCGGCAACCTGCATGTTGTTGTTACCTATAGCCTTACCGATTCCAATGAGCTTGTGATAGATTATGAAGCAGAAACCGATAAGCTTACACCGGTAAACCTGACAAACCACAGCTACTTTAACCTGGCGGCCGGCAAAGCAGAAAACATACTTAACCACGAACTGTACCTGAATGCTGACAGGTATACTGTAGTGGATGATACACTGATACCAACCGGGGATAACCGTGAGGTAGCTGGTACGGCAATGGATTTTACCACGCCTAAGCCAATTGGTGCTGCTTTAAACGAAGTAGAAGGCGGCTACGACCATAATTTTGTACTCAATATCTCCTCTGAAAAAATGAAGCTGGCTGCTGCTGTAGTGGAGCCTGAAAGCGGAAGGATGCTGGAAGTATACACCACACAACCTGGTGTGCAGTTTTACTCAGGCAATTTTTTAGATGGCAGCTTAACCGGCAAAGGCAACGTAAAGTATGTAAAGCACTATGGCTTTTGCCTGGAAACGCAGCACTTCCCCGATTCACCCAACCAGCCGCACTTCCCGAACACTATACTACAACCAGGCGAGAAGTATCAGGAAAGCACCGTGTACAGGTTCTCTGTTAAAAAAGATTAAACACCGAAGTATGGTACATGAGATTCGCACAACATTCAGGGAACTGTATGAACAGGAGCCGGTCATAATCCGGTCGCCGGGGCGCGTGAACCTGATTGGCGAACATACCGACTACAACAATGGTTTTGTGCTTCCTGCAGCCGTTAATAAAGAAATATACTTTGCCATTGCACCCAACAATACAGATACCGCTAATTTTTATTCCTACGACCTCAAAGAGCAAATTTCTTTTAACCTGGATGCTGTAAAACCTTCCGCCACTGCCTGGGCTAATTACCTGCTTGGCGTAATTGCCCAGTTTCAGAAGGCAGGTTATACTATAAAAGGCTTTGATCTTGTGTTCGGTGGTAATATACCTATAGGGGCTGGCTTATCTTCTTCGGCAGCTATGGAGTGCGGACTAGGCTTTGCGCTTAATCATATCTATGAACTTGGTGTAGATAAACTTAGTCTGGCAAAGATGGGGCAGAAGGCTGAGCATGAATATGCAGGCGTAATGTGTGGCATCATGGACCAGTTTGCAAGCGTTTTTGGTAAACAGGATCATGCTATTAAATTGGATTGCCGCTCGCTGGAATACACTTACTACAGGCTGGAAATGAAGGATTACCACATCGTGCTTTGCGATACACAGGTGAAGCATTCGCTGGCATCTTCGGAGTACAACACCCGCCGGCAGGAGTGTGAAGCAGGTGTGGCTATACTTCAAAAACATTACCCGGAAGTGCACAGTCTGCGGGATGCAAGTATAGCTATGTTGGAGCAGCACCAGCATGAGTTTGATCCTGTAATTTACAAACGTTGCACTTATGTAGTGAGTGAGAACAACAGGGTAGAGGAGGCATGCCAGGCACTTGAGCGGGGAGATCTGCAGCTGTTCGGAGAGAAGATGTACTCCTCCCACCAAGGTTTGCAGCACGACTACGAGGTAAGCTGTTCCGAACTCGACTTCCTGGTAGAGCAGGCGAGAAAATCTGATGCGGTTCTGGGGGCACGGATGATGGGCGGAGGCTTTGGCGGCTGCACCATTAACCTTGTAAAGAACAGCGAACTGAATGCCTTTACGGAACAGATGGCAAAGGCCTATAAGCAGCAGTTTGGGATAGAGCTTAAAACCTACGTGGCACAGATAGTGGACGGAAGTAGTTTGCTGCCTGCTGATGATGATGAAGTATAAACTGGAAGTATAAGAGAGGGCAAAACAGATGGGAACATTTGATCTGGGAGAACATCCGCACCGCAGGTATAATCCGCTTAAAAGAGAATGGGTACTGGTATCGCCGCACCGTACCAAACGGCCCTGGCAGGGGCAGCAGGAGGAGGTTAGTAAAGAAACAAGACCTGAGTACGACCCGGCCTGTTACATGTGCCCAACTAACGTCCGTGCCAGTGGCGAGCGAAATCCGGATTATACTTCCACTTATGTTTTTGATAATGATTTTGGCGCTTTGCAGGCTGAAACTCCTCCCGGTACATACAAAAAAGACGACCTTATACTTGCCGAAAGCGAAAGAGGTATAGCCAGAGTAATCTGCTTCTCGCCACGCCACGACCTGACGCTGCCCGACATGGAAGTAGCACAGATACGCAAAGTGGTTGACCTTTGGCAGCAGGAGTACGAAGAACTGGGCAAGCTCGATTTTATAAACTACGTCCAGATTTTCGAGAACAAGGGAAGTATAATGGGCTGCAGTAATCCGCACCCGCATGGGCAGATATGGGCACAACAGGCAATACCCGGTGAAGTGGCCAAAGAAACCCAGGAACAGAAACTATACTACGATCAGCACCAGCGAAGCCTTTTACAGGATTACTTAACTTTAGAACTGGAAGAGAAAACCCGGATTGTATTGGAGAATGAGCATTTTGTAGTGCTGGTACCTTTCTGGGCCGTATGGCCTTTCGAAACCATGATAATCAGCAGGCGCCACATGCAGCACATCGGGCATATGAACGATGCAGAAAAAGATGCCTTTGCCGCATGCATCAAACACCTGACGATGGTTTACGACAAAGTATTCAATGTTTCGTTTCCGTATTCTGCCGGCATGCACCAAAGCCCCACCGATGGCAATAATCATACAGCCTGGCATTTTCACATGCACTTCTACCCGCCGCTCCTGCGCTCAGCAACTATAAAAAAATTTATGGTTGGTTATGAGCTGATGGGAGAGCCCCAGCGCGATATAACACCGGAAGCAAGTGCCGAACGCCTCAGAAGCCTGGTTTAGGTTCGAGGTAAAGACTCAGCCTTGGTATTTATTTAACGATCGAAATAAGACTTAATCTCCAAGCTTCTATACCTGAACTTCAGCTATAGAAGCATCTTGTCCGGCTACGTGCATTGCATTAAAATAATATAAATTTGATGATTGTTATTGTAAAATAATAAGTTTTTTAAAGTATAGGAATAATATATAGGGATAATTTTGCATTATATTTTGTCTGATTTTAAATTTTTGGCGTATGACTTTATCATATTGCTTTCCATGTACCTGTAGTCACAGCCATGGAAGTTACCTTCTTCAAGCTAAAATAAGGTCAGGCCTATGTTTAAAGAGACACAAGATATTTTTGAGCAAAACGGATTAGATAATACAGACCTGAAGATCAACGGGAAGAATCTTTCAGCAACTATAAATTCGGTTACTTCCAACAATAATGGGCAAGCGCTACCAGCTTTGCCTGCAATTGTATGCCTTTCTCACCTGAGGTGGGATTTTGTATACCAGCGGCCTCAGCATTTGTTATCGCGGTTTGCCAGTTGCGGACGCGTATACTTTGTAGAAGAGCCTGAGTTTGGTGATCATCCGGAGCCGTGGCTATCTGTATCGCTGAGGGAGGCGGGCGTACGCGTGGTAGTACCGCAATTAGCACACGGTATGGAAGCCGAAGAAGTAGAAGCGGCGCAACGCAACCTGCTCAATAACTTTTTTCAGGAGCAAAGTATAGAGCGCTACCTCTTCTGGTATTATACGCCTATGGCACTGGGCTTTACTTCACATTTCAGGCCACTTATAACTGTTTACGATTGTATGGATGAGCTATCGGCTTTCCGGTTTGCACCTCCACGATTGCGCGAACTGGAGCAGGAGCTTTTCCGCCGTGCCGACCTTGTGTTTACCGGAGGCCATCGTTTGTATGAGGCAAAAAAAGAGCAACATCCATCGGTGCATGCCTTTCCGAGCAGTATAGATAAAGTCCATTTCGCTCAGGCCAGAAAAGCGCTTCCTGATCCTGCCGATCAGGCACATATTCCGCAGCCGCGACTTGGTTTTTGTGGTGTTATAGATGAACGCATGGATCTGAAACTATTAGAAGCCGTTGCCAAAGCCCGACCAGAATGGCAGCTGGTTATGATCGGACCAGTAGTTAAGATCGATCCTGCCACACTTCCTCAGGCACCCAACATTCATTACCTGGGTGGAAAATCCTACAAAGAACTGCCGGCATACCTGAGCAACTGGCAGGTGGCGCTTCTGCCGTTTGCCCTTAACGAGTCTACGGAGTTTATCAGCCCTACCAAAACACCTGAGTACCTGGCAGCAGGTTTACCGGTAGTTTCAACGCCTATTTGCGATGTGGTGCGCCCATATGGCCAGAAGGAGCTGGTGCATATTGCTGCTACTCCTGCTGATTTTATAAATGCTATTGAAAAAGCATTAGCGCAACAGGAAGACCGGGAATGGCTCGCAAGGGTAGATGCTTTTATGGCGCCTATGTCGTGGCAGCAGACCTGGCAAGGCATGGCTGCCCTGATGGTAAGTGCTCTGCATCGCAGGCACGCCCTGCACCACAAGGGCTAATGGTTTATAGCCATATCTTTATAATACTCCACTGTTGCAGCCTTGCTGTTTTTGATTTTTTCGCGCGCACCCCTTACACTCTATTTAAAGAAAGCTATGTTTGATTACCTTATTGTGGGGGCAGGGTTTGCCGGAAGCGTACTGGCTGAGCGCCTGGCTTCACAACTAAATAAAAAAGTGCTTATACTTGATAAACGCCCTCACATTGGGGGCAATGCCTACGACCATTACAATGAAGATGGACTTTTAGTACATAAGTATGGCCCGCACATTTTTCATACAAATTCACGTGAAGTGTTCGATTACCTTTCGCTGTTCACTGCCTGGAGACCTTACGAGCACCGCGTACAAGCCAGCGTGGATGGCCAGCTTTTGCCTATACCCATTAACCTGGATACTATAAACAAACTGTATGGTTTAAACCTGACCTCTTTTGAAGTAGATTCCTTTTTTCAGTCGGTGGCAGAGGAGGTGGACCAGGTGCGTACTTCGGAGGATGTTGTGGTGAGCAGGGTGGGGCGTGAGCTGTATGAAAAGTTCTTCCGGCACTATACCCGCAAACAATGGGGCATGGATCCATCTGAACTCGATAAGTCTGTTACCTCGCGCGTGCCTGTCAGAACAAACCGCGACGACCGCTATTTTACAGATACTTACCAGGCCATGCCGCTGCATGGTTTTACAAAGATGTTCGAGAAAATGCTCTCGCACCCTAACATCAAGATCTTGCTGAACACGGACTACCATGAGGTTATTGATATGATTCCTTACAAGGAGATGATCTATACCGGCCCGGTGGATGAATATTTTGATTTTTGTTTTGGAAAGCTGCCTTACCGCTCGCTGGAGTTTAAGCATGAAACGCTGGATAAGCCGGTGCATTTGCCGGTAGCAGTTGTTAATTATCCCAATGAGCATGCTTATACTCGGGTAACGGAATTTAAATATTTAACGGGCCAGCAGCACCCTAAAACAAGTATAGTTTATGAATTTCCTCAGGCTGATGGCGATCCTTACTACCCGGTACCGCGCCCGGAAAATGCAGCTATCTACAGCCAGTACAAAAAACTCGCAGAGGCTACGCCAGGAGTGCACTTTGTTGGCCGTTTGGCAACTTACCGCTACTACAACATGGACCAGGTTACAGCACAGGCCCTGACGCTGTTTAAAAAGCTGGCGGATAAAGAAACGCTGATCAATGTAAAAGCTGAGACCAAAATACCTGACAAGGAGAAAACTGCAAATGGTGCTAAAAACCTACTTTCAAAAATTAAAGTTAACGGCAAGGCAAAAGGCGTGAAGAGCTGACCTAGAGTAGTTAAAGTATAAAAGAACAGGGGCAGTTATAACTGCCCCTGTTCTTTTATACTTTGAATCTACTGGTTTATTCCCCTTGAGCTAAGCAGGCCGGCAGGCACGGATAACTCCCCGGTTTGAGGATCGATGACACCGTTGCGCTCGTCTTCTATGTTGGTAGCCTGGGTATAGACATCTCCTGCGATGGGGCGTTTGCGTAGTTCTTGTTTAAAAGCCTTTATACTTGCGGCCCGCTCCTGCAGGTTATTAGGTCCGCCATAGTCAGAGAAGCCAAAGCCTCCCCATTCGCTCACTATGATTGGTGTCTGTCCTCTGTAAAAGTAGGGATCGCCAACTACAAGCGGCAATACAGCCACGCCTTCCATTTGACCGGCTGTTAGCATATCCAGCAATTGCTTCCACCTCTCCAGTTCCGGTGTGTAAAGGTGTGCCGTGAGCAGATCGGATTTCAGTTTGCCTTCATAAGAAATATGTTGCCAGCCGTCGTTATCTACTACCAGAAACTGCGGATACTTTATTTTCATGTAGTGATATGCATCCATGATATACTGGCGGGTTTCGGGGTTGGTAGCTATGTCCTGGGCGCCCCAGTCTTCGTTGTACAGGCTCCATATCACAACTGAAGGGTTGGTCTCGATCATGGTGAGCATGCGCAGCAACTCAGCTCTGTGGTTCTCGCGGCTTTTTTTGGTGGAACTGTGGGGGCTAGGCACCTCTACCCAGAGAAGCAAACCTATTTCATCAGCCAGGTTATAAATTCGTGGATCTATACCGGCAATATGCACGCGTACCAGGTTGCAGCCCAGTTCTTTCATGGCAAACATGTGCCGGCGCATTTCCTCGTAATTGGCTGTGCCTGGCTGGTATAGTATACCATCTATGTAGATTTCTTTGTTGTTCAGGTATAGGTGGCGGCCTCTTGCCTCGAACTTGCGCAAACCGAAGTGTGCCTGAATTTCAGCGGCATAACCACTGGAGTCTATTAACTGGGCTACAAGGCGGTAAAGGTGCGGGCTCTCCGGCGACCATAGCTCCGCGTTTGGTACTTCCATTACCACGTACTGCTGCTTTTCGCCGGCCTCCAGTCTTAAAGGGAAATCGGCAGAAGTTAGAGGTTCTTTTTTTTCTCCTTCCCATTCGTATACTTTTAACCTGAGGGTATACTGTCCCGGATCATGAATGTGGGTAGTAATACCGAACCGCACCAGCGAATCTTCTATCACACTGATCACGCCCACCCTGGAACGTAGCCTGTTACGCTCTACGGTTTCGAGCCATACGCTGCGCACTGCGCCTGTATAGGTCTGATACCAGATGCCGCCCCGTTTGTACACATGCGACTCCTGTTTGCCGCGTGGTATTTCAGCATCCATAGATGACACGATTCGCACCGTCAGGTAGTTTACAGGCAAAAGGTGTTCTTCCTTCAACTCATAAGAAAAAGAAGTATACTCGCCGTAGTGTACTTCCTCGCCATTTATAGTTCGCAGCAGGCGTCCGTTTAGCCACACGCGGGTTTCGTAGCCGCAGGCGCCAAAGGTTATCTGGAACATTGATTTGCCTGTTTCAGAGCTGCGTTCAGGCCTCGGGAAATCGCGTTCGTACCAGGCAATAACCCTGTCCTGCCATAGCGGGAACTGCTGACCTCTGGTAAGTGCCATGTGCGCTTCTACAGAACCAGGCCAATGTGCTGTATGCTCATACCTGTGCCCCAGGTACCACGACTCCTGCATGCCTCTGTCTTCCGGGTCAAGCTGAAAATTCCATTCGCCATCCAACAGGTAGTGCGAGTTGGGGCGAAGTACAGCCCTTGGTAGTGGGTTATCCTTCAGTTTTGTGTCATGAAGTTGTTCTATACCTTCGGTTGGGTTGAAATTCTGGTGTGTAGGAATAGTCATAGCAGGCCAACAGTTATCTTCTCAATCATTTACCCAATGTATAACGAAAGTTATGCTGGTTACGACTATAAGAATGACTTAAACAAAGAAGAATAATTAATAATCCTAGCTAAAAGTCAGTTAAACTAAACCTTAACTATATGAAGTATAAAACGAATAGCAAAGTATAGTCTAATACTCATACTTTTCCTTATGATTTATCCGGCTCTTGCCAGATCAAGCAGCTCCTGTTCCAGGAAGTAACGGTTTATTGCATTTTCCAGTGAAGGTAGTAGCAAGCCTTTTTCACTATGGAGTACACTGTTAGTTGGTCGGGGGGCTTTGTAAGCCAGTTTATCCGCAGTTACAGGAATGATCAGATTGGTATCATAACCTACCCGTTTAGCCACATCTTGTGCCAGCGAAGCCCAGGTTGTTTCGCCTTCGTTTGCCAGGTGCCAGATCCCACATTCATCGTCCACCATAAGATCCAGGCTTGCATGCACCAGATCCGGTACGTAGGTAGGAGAGATGTAAAGGTCGCTGGCGGCACTGAAGGAGTTCTGCTGACTTAATGATCTGAGCACATTGGTGACGAAATTATAATTATCCCAGGGGCCGAAAAATGCACTGGTTCTTACTATCAGGGCGGAAGGATTACGTTCTGAAACAATCTGTTCGGCAAGGGCCTTGCTTTTGCCATAGATATTCAGCGGCGACACTGCATCGTTTTCAGTATAGGAACAGCCTTTTAACCCGTCAAAAACAAGGTCAGAAGAAAAGGTGAGGAGTTTGAATTTATACTTGCCGGCAAGTAAGGCTAGATTTGCTGGACCTAAGGTATTGGCAAGGTAACAGTCGCAGCTGTTGGTTTCGGCATCATCTACCCGGACAAAACCAGCCGCATTTATAACAGCCCAGGGCCTTTTCTCCCTGATCACTTTCTCAGTTTTCAGGGCGTCGGTTATATCCATTTCCTCGCGGCTCAACAACTTATAATTAATGCCTCTGAGCTGACACAAACGGGCAAAAGCTTTACCCAATGTACCGTTCTTACCTACAATCAGCAGTGGTTGAGAGCTCTTTGCTTCTGAGCTTATTTTGTTTTGCTTAGTTAAGTTGTAGAGGAGTCGTTTTTCTTTCTTCCACCAGCCGTCGTCTTCCAACACCGGGTGCTGAAACTCTTTTCTATGGGCTAGTTCTTTTAGCATTTTAGCCAAAGCTGTAGCGCGCAGGGTGCCTGATCGGAGATCAAACAGGCCTGTTTCGTAATCAAAGTTATTATCAGTAAGTAACCTGTTCCAGCCGTAGGACCCTAGCATGGCCCAGGCAGTAATGGCTAGTATTTCGACTCCTTTTTTTTTAAGCTCATTGGCAGTTTCCCAGCTATCGCGTAACCACCTCAATTGCTCTTCGCGTGTGCAACCCAAGTGTACTTCGGTTATAGCCATCGGAGTTTTAAAGCGTTCGTAAGCCTCCCGAAGCAATACTCTTATGCCATGTTCCTGCGGCATATCTACACGAACAGCCTCTACATCGGCATAGTTGTGTTTGCCGTTGCCGCCGTGCGTATGCTCAGGGTAGTTCATCAGTTTTTCATCCAGGTATCGCTCCGAGGTAGGGTAAAAGTTAAAGCCAAGAATATCTATTGGGCAGTTGTGCTGCTGAAAGAAATCAAGTTCTTCCGGTTTTATTCCGGTCCACATCAGGTAAGACCAAAGGGGGTGCTCAGGAGTTACTTTGCCGGTTATAAGATCAAAGCCAAGCCAGCGTCGCTCGTTCTCAAAATCAGCCTGGTACTGCAGCAGCGGCGTGCTGTAGGTCTTGCTCAGGTCTTCGGTTTGCACAAGCTTTGCGTTAGGATTAATTTCCCGGATTGCCTGCATCGCCAGCACTGTAGCTTTGCATTCGTTTATCAGGAGCTTCAGGAAACTTTTATCTGTTTTGTAATGCGGATACCAGATACCGTACAGGCCACAGAAGCGTGCTGTGGTAAGGGGCTCGTTCACCGGCGTGTAGTACTCCAGCCAGGGAAATTTTTGAGCTACCGTGCGGGCATAATCAGCCAGCCTGGTGGCAAAATTATCTTTATGAATGGGAGCATGTTTGGGTCCGCTGCCGTGGTGTACCAAGCCGGCAATAGGTTGGATACCCAGCTCTCTAAGCCTGTTCAGGTTGCGGCTTGTAAAACTCCAGTCTATACTTGTATCAGGCGTTGGCTGGTGCTTTTCCCAGTTGATCGGGTAACGGATCTTTTTTATACCCAGATCTGCGAAGTGTTCTATATCGCTGTGCCTGTTGTAGTGACCGGAAAAATGAAGTTGGTCGTGGTAAGCATTCTTAACTCTGTTTATGGTACATTCAATTCCTCCCCAAATTTCTACATGCTGCGAATTTATATCCATACCAAGCTAATCAAGTCAATAGATGCAGGCTGCCATTGCAGCCTGTTATAATCTAATGTCTTACGTATTAGTAAGTTATAATGGATAAGAAAAAGTGATATTGCTGTTTTAGCCAATCCATATTTAGGCACTAGTCGGGTTGATAAAGTATAAACCGGCCTTAGAAAGATAGGTATAAAATGAAGCCTGTAGGTATAAATTGCTAGCCAAACCTAAGTGTAAATGCGGTGCCTTCGTTTTCTGCTGATTGTACCTGAATGGTGCCTTTATGCAGCATCACGATCTGTTTGCACAGGCTCAGGCCAATGCCGTTTCCTTGCTTTCGGGTAGTGAAAAAAGGTATGAATATTTTCTCCTGCACTTCTCTTGACATGCCTTTGCCATTGTCCGAGATTCTGATAGCTATTTTCTTATCCTGTGTGATGTAGGCAGACAGTGTTATCCTTGGTTCAGCGCTTTCCTTTACAGCTTCGATAGCGTTTACGAGCATGTTTATCATGACCTGGTCCAGTAGCGTTGGGTCTGCCTGAAGCGAGATATCCTGGTCAGGTAAATTAATTTCCAACGCAATGTTTTTCTGTGCTAGAGTTGGCTGCATCAGGCGTTGCAGGTTATCGAAAAGATCCCGTATGTAAACCCTGTCTAGGTTCAGTTTTGTGATGCGGTTAAGGTTGCGATAGGTTTCTGCAAAACGCAAAAGTCCTTCGCTTCTTCGCTTAATGGTGGTTATCCCTTCTTCCATATCTTTTAGGTCATGGGACGTAGCTCCGGTTACCACAGAATCCTGTAGCCTTGTTTTTAAAGTATCTGCCAGCGAGGAGATGGGGGCAACAGAATTCATGATCTCGTGCGTCATCACGTTCAGCAGTTTCTGCCATGCCTGCGATTCTGTTTCATCGAGCGCTTCGTTTATATCCTGAAAAGCTACCAGTTTATACTTGCGGCCTTCATTCTGAAAAGTAGTTGCAGAGAGCAGTAATTTTATGGGTTGTTTCTCGAAGTGATCAGTGTTGGCGGTCACAATTCGGGTGGTACCGGGTTGTACCTGCTGTATTGCTGTATACAACTCTGAATCTCTTTTGCTGAGGTAATGGATGGTTTTCATGTACGGCACATGCAGCATCTTTTTTAAAGGCTCGTTCATCAGCAGTACATCGGCACTCTCAACATCATAAGAAATGATGCCCGTTTCCACCATTTCCATGATTCTTTGCAGGTTCTGGTACTGTGTTTCCTTCTCCAGGTTAATGGTTTTGAAAGCTGAATTTATCTCGTTAAAGCCTTTCCGAAGTGTTTGCAGGTTTGTTACGGTTTGCTTTCCGTCGAAATAGCGTGAGAAGTCGCGGTATTGCACAGACTCAATAAAAAGGTTGAGTTCATCCTGTGCAAGGCGCAGGAAATGTATAAGATCATATACCTGGTAAACGATCAGGGGAAGAATGAACACTAGTAGTTCCGGCCATCCCTGCAGGATAACCAATGCAGGTGTGCTCAGGGTAATGAGCAGTAACAGCACCCTGAGTATAAGTTTACCATTGTAGTTCTTAAAGCCCATACTTTCCCAGTCGGCGATACAAAGCGGTGCGCGTAATACCCAGTTCCTTAGAGGCCTTCGTTAAGTTGCCGGCATGCTTTTCGAGTACCCTGTTTATGGTTATCTTCTCCAGTTCTTCCAGGTTTGTCTGGTTATCAGCAACCACCTGCTGCGGCGCAGATTCGATGGGAGAAAAGAGTATATCGTCCGGCTCCAGGGTGTAGTTATCAGCCATAATCACAGCTCTTTCGATAGCATATTGCAGCTCACGTACGTTGCCAGGATAATGGTAATGCATCAGTTTGTCCAGCGCGCTGCGGCTAAAGTCGGGTACGGGTTTCATGTATTTGTTAGCGTAAACAACGGCAAAGTGCCTGGCTAAAAGTATAATGTCGTTGCCGCGTTTGCGAAGAGGCGGAATGGTAATTTCTACTGTGTTAATTCTATAAATCAGGTCTTTCCGGAAACGGGATTCGTTGGCCAGTTCTGCAAGCGGAACGTTGGTGGCGCAAAGCAGGCGTACATCTACTTCTACAGGCTCGTTGGCACCTACCCGTATCACCTGGCGGTTTTGCAGTACACTCAATAATTTAGATTGCTGGTGCAGCGATATGTTACCAATCTCGTCCAGGAAAATTGTTCCTTTGTCTGCTGCTTCAAACCTGCCGGCGCGGTCTTCGCGGGCATCGGTAAAAGCGCCTTTTTTGTGGCCAAACAATTCGGTTTCAAAAAGCGACTCGGTAAGAGCACCCACATCTACTTTAACAAAAGGTTTATCGGCCCTTAATGATTGCTGGTGTATGGCTTTAGCGACAAGCTCTTTGCCGGTTCCGTTCTCGCCAAGTATAAGTATGTTCGCATCGGTAGGAGCTACTTTTCTTATCTTGAGCAGGATGTCCTGCATGGCTTCTGATTCGCCTAACAGTTCAGTTCCCAATGCTGGTGCAGGTGTTGTTCTCGGCTTTGTTCCGGAACCGCTTCTTCTCTGGGTTACAGCTTCTGTCAGCGTATTAACAAGCTTCTCGTTATGCCAGGGTTTTACCACAAAATCGTAAGCACCCTCTTTAAGCGAGCGTATGGCCAGGTCAATATCGCCATAAGCTGTGATCATAATAACGGCCGCATCAGACTTTAGCTCCTTTATTTTCTTCAGCCAGAAGAAACCCTCATTACCTGTATTTAGAGCACTCCGGAAGTTCATGTCCAGAAGTATAACATCAAAAGTATGCTGCTTTAAAAGTGCGGGAATCTGCTCCGGGTTCTTCTCGGTAACAATCTCTTTTACCTGCGGGCGCAGCAACAGGCGCACTGCAGTCAGTACATCTGCATCATCATCTACTACCAGTACCGAAGCTTTATTTAACAGCATGTGCTTATTTTAAAGTTGTATTGTACATAAAGAAACTATAATTATGCCATTTATACAACATGCTGAATGCGAAGTGGTAGCAGCTGTTAATACAGATTAGGGTGTGCATTTTCGCACACCTGCTGCGCGATTCTGCACGCTCACTTAAGTATAAAAGTGTCCAAATTGCTCAATTTCAGCTTTATGTTGTTCTGGCATTGCTTGTGTATACTGCCTTCTGAGCTTGGAAGTACAGTATAGAAAGTGCCTTTTGCACAGCATATCATGCTTACGCACCAATCAGGAGCAGAGAAAACAAAATAATACTATACCAAACACCAGTACAGTCAAATCACAAATGTATGTTCAGAAACTACTTCAAAACGGCTTATCGCAACCTCTTTAGACATAAAGGGTTCACCGTGATCAATATTGCCGGCCTGGTGCTGGGCCTGACTGCCTGCCTGCTTATCGGCCTGTTTGTGTATGATGAGCTGCAATACGATAAATTTCTGCCGGAGAGGGAAAGAATCTACCGCATTTACAACGACAGGTCAGCGGAAGCCAATACAACCTTGGCGCCTGTGCCTCCTATGTTTGCCACTACGCTGGAGCAAAGCTTTCCGGAGGTCGAGGAGACTGTGCGTATCCTGATGCTACAGTTTGAAGCCAATAACCTGGTAGAGGTAGGAGATAAGCGGATATACGAAAGCGGGCGCTTCTATACCGATCCCAACTTCTTCAAGGTATTCCAGCTTCCGTTCAAGTATGGCTCTCCCGAAAAGGCGCTCGATGATCCTTCATCCATCGTAATATCTGATAAGTTTGCTGAGCGTGTGTTCGGAGACATCGATCCTGTTGGCCGGAAAGTATCGGTAAACAAACTGCCTTACCTGGTAAAAGGGGTGTTCAGTACCGAAGAGAAATTTCATATGCCGGTAAACTTTGTACTGCCTCTGGAAGCGGCTGAGCTGCCTGCAGAGCGAATGAAGAGCTGGTCGTGGCAGCAGTTTTATACTTATGTTAAGTTGAAGTCAGGAACAGACCCGGAACTCACGCAATCCAAGTTCAGAGGTATAGTCAGAAAGCAGATCGACCCGGACCACAACAAGCCTTATGATTACGTGCCGCACTTTCAGCCCCTGGATGAAGTATACCTGTATTCCTCTGATTTCGAGTATGATAAGTTCATTAAGGGGAATATCACTTATGTGAAGGCATTAAGTATAACCGCTGTATTTATCCTCCTGATTGCCTGCTTCAACTTCGTGAACCTGGCTACAGCCAAGTCTATGCAGCGAGGCAAAGAAGTGGGTGTACGGAAAGCTGTAGGAGCCAGCAGGGGGCAGCTCATGGTCCAGTTCCTAGGCGAAACCGTGCTGCTGACACTTATCAGCGTCATTTTTACAGCGGCGCTTACTTCGTTGCTCCTGCCGTCGCTTAATGCATTTACGGGCAAAGATATGACCTTTAACGTATTTACTAACCCATCGCTGCTCTTGCTTTTGCTTCTGCTGACACTGGTGGTCGGCGTGCTGGCAGGTTTCTATCCGGCTATGGTGTTGTCGGGCTTCAAACCTGTTAAGGTGCTAAAAAGTGCTGTGGTAGTTGATACCCGGGTGGGCAAGATACAATGGCTGCGGCATGGGCTGATCGTGGTGCAGTTTGCCTTGTCGATATTCCTGATCATTTGTGCGGTAGTAGTTTTCAAACAGGTATCTTACCTGCACAACAAAGATCTTGGTTTTAACCGGGACCAGATCATGTTTTTCCAGATGAGGGGAGACAACATGTTCGAGAATTATGAGACGTTTAAGAACGAGCTTAAGAAAGCACCGGGCGTGAAAAATGTGTCGGTGGGCTATGGTTTTCCTGGTGATGCCACAGCCGGCGACAGGATTATTGTGCCCAGAAATGGTGAAAAGATACACCATAGGGTTACGCAGCTGATGGTGGATTACGACTATATTAACACGCTCGATGTAAAAGTTATAGCAGGCAGAGACTTTTCAAAAGACTATAAAACAGATGCCGGCAATGCTTATATGATAAACGAGACAGCTGTAAGAGATCTGGGTTTTGGCACTCCGGAGCAGGCGCTCGGAAAGCCATTGATCTGGCAGGTATGGAACGATAAAAATCCTGATTCGCTGAGTGAAGGAAAGATCATTGGCGTGGTGAAGGATTTCCATTTCAAGAGTCTGTATGAGAAGGTAGAGCCAACCGTGCTCCAGATCTTCCCCGACGCTTATGTGAAGGTAGCAGTGAAAATTGATGCTGCCGATGTAGCCGGTACCATACGGCGGGTAGAGCAGGTATGGAATAAGTTCGCGCCCGATTACCCGATCGAATATACTTTTCTGGACGATACTTTTGCTAAGATGTACAAGGCAGAAGACAAGCTCAAAACCCTGTTGTGGATCTTTACCGGCATTGCCATATTTGTCGCCTGCCTGGGCCTGTTTGGTCTAGCTTCCTATGCTGCTGAGCGCCGCAAGAAAGAAATAGGCATACGCAAAGTAATGGGGGCTGAAAATGCCTCGATCGTAGTTTTGCTCTCCAAAGAGTTTTTGAAGCTGGTGGTAGTGGCGGCACTTATTGCCTTTCCGCTGGCCTGGTATGCCATGCATCAGTGGCTGCAGGACTTCGCCTATCGTATCGACATCCCAATCTGGATTTTTATACTTGCGGGTTTGGTAGCGGCCATCCTGGCCTTCGTCACCATCAGCTACCAGGCATTGAAAGCGGCTTCGGCCAATCCTGTTCTAAACTTAAGGTTCTATTAATGAGAAAGTCAGTTGGTTTATACTTGCCAGCAGCAAAAATAAACCACTTCTGAGTTAAATAAAAAAAGCCTTGCAGTATGAGTATATGCTGCAGGGCTTTTCTGTTCCCGGATGTATAGCTAACATCTGAACATTCTGTTTTACAGACGGAAACTAGCTGGCAAGTTTTACATTTACAGCCGTAGGGCCTTTTTGTCCCATCTCTACTTCAAAGGTAACTCTGTCGTTGTCTTTGATCTGGTTTACAAGTCCGTTCATGTGAACGAAGATACTTTCCTGGCTTTTCTGATCTTTGATAAAGCCATACCCTTTGGATGTATTGAAGAAAGTTACGGTTCCGCTTCTGATCAGGTCGGCAGGGTCAGCAGGTGCTTGTTTAGCAACACCAATGGCTATATCCTCCTGGTTAATCACTTTCTTCTGTTTCGGATCTGGTGGAGTAGATGTGATATTGCCTTCATCATCTATATAGGCCAGCATTTCATCAATGCCTTTACCTTTAGAAGCGTTGGCTTTGCGATCTTCTTTTTTCTGCTCCTTATCCTGTCTCTTTTTTAGCCTTTTCTTCTCTTTTTCTTTTTTATTAAATGTTTCTTGTGATCTGCCCATTCGTTATTTAAATCGGTTGTTTATTTTTTATAAAGTATATACGATGTTTTTCAGAACTATGGCTAGTATCTGAAAAGGTAGTTAGTGCCGTTCCGGATCCACTTTTCAAAGAAAGCGTTATCGTTGTACTCGCCTGAAAGAAGCTCAAAGTCTGGTGTATCCTGGTTTTCACGGGAAGCCATAAACTCTGTTAGCGTGTCCTGATTGTTAGGTTCCCATTCGCGTCCTTTCTGTAAGGCAACGCAGAGATATTCGCGGGTTGTGGTATCAACTAAATATTTCCTGTTCATCTATTTTTGTTATAGTTAGTAATGTTTTCAGGATGTACTTTTAGTGTCAACCCTGTAAACAAAAAAGCCTTACATGGATCTGTAAGGCTTTTTTGTAGTGTATAGCTTATATTAAGCAAGTTTCACGTTCACGGCGTTAAGTCCCTTTCTTCCTTCTCTTAGTTCGAAAGTTACTTCATCATTTTCTTTAATTTCGTTTACCAGGCCAGATACGTGTACGAAGTACTCCTGATCTGAATCTGCTTCTTTGATAAATCCGAAACCCTTGGTCTCATTAAAGAATTTTACTGTTCCTTTGTTCATTGTGTTTGATTGTTATGTACTAATGACATAAAGGTAGGCAGAATTGTTCACTATAAATTTAAATTTTTCATAATTTAAGTGAAAGTATCATTATAAAGGCTTTAAATGATCTTTTTCTCAGGTGAAAGGGCAAAATAGTTAAGCGAACGCACAAAACGGCTGTGTCAGGTTCAGTTAGATTATTGCTTATAAGCTGAAGAGTCTAAAAAAAGATATGAAAACCAGCAGGAAAGAGCCCTTTTATAGTTGTACAGTACTCAAGTGAAGGAAACTGAAGCTATACTTTTAGTTACCTCAGTTATATGTTGCTTATAATCAGTAGATAAATTTTAATTTTAGCAGCATAGCGCCCTTGGAATATTATGAGAATGTATTATATTCGTCTGTCCTAAACACATTTTCTAATCCCATAAATAAAACTTATGAAATCAATCTTTGTAAGCGCATTGCTGCTGGCTGCTCTGTTTAACACCTCATTTACCACCGCCACCGATAAACCTGGTAACAGCAACAGTGTTTCTGTGCTTGCGGCCAATAATTTAAAGGTTGATACCGAAAGCAGCACCATGAACTGGAATGCAAAGAAGGTAGGAGGTGAACACTACGGAACCATAAAGTTAGCTGACGGTACCCTGCAGGTAAACGGCAATAAACTAATCGGAGGCAGCTTTACCATCGACATGACCAACATAGTTGTTACGGACATCACCAAGCCAGACTCAAACAAAAGGCTTACAGACCACTTAAAATCTGACGATTTCTTTTCTGTAGAAAAGCACCCGACCTCTACTTTTAAAATAACTAAGGCTTCACCAATAAAGGGAAAGGCAGGAGAGGCAAACTATACTATAACCGGTGACCTGACTATTAAAGGCATTACAAACCCTGTTACGTTTCCGGCTGTTGTAAAAGTATCGGGTAAGGCAGCAGAGGCGAGTGCCACAATAGAAGTTGACCGCACCAAATACGACATCAAATATCGCTCTGGCCTAATAGGTACAGCTGCAGACAAGATCATTTACGATACTTTTACCCTTGATGTAAAACTTGTTGCCGGTACCGCTGCCCAGGCTGTAGGTAGTAAGTAATTTCAAGAGAAAGCAAGTATAAAAGCCCCTCCGTAAAGAGGGGCTTTTTGTTTTACAGCTGTGGGCTAAACTTTATTTATACCTGATTTAACAAGCTTCAAAACAAAGGAATTTATACTTGTAAAAGCGCACATACCTGTTCATTATTGAACACCTGTTTTACCTAAAAAAATGCGTGAAATTTTTCTAAATGGTTGTTAATCAATTATATGTGATTATGGCATGTAAGTTGGCTAAAAGTTCATAGCAAGTACAACCTAAAACTATGGACCGAGAATTATCTTCAACTACAAAAAAAGCCAATAAACGCCGCCGCTACTGGCAGATAGGTATAGCTTTAGCCATGATAGCTTTTGCTGTACTTGGTTTCAGAACCCTCATAACTCCAACTATTAGCAGAGCAGAATTGCGCACCGCAGTAGTAGAGCTAGGCCCTGTAGTAGCTACCATTACAGCTTCAGGGTTGGTAGTGCCGGAACAGGAGCAGGTAATCACAAGTCCGATTCAGGCCCGCATAGAGCAGGTGTTGCATAAAGCCGGAGAGCAGGTTAAACCAGGCGACCAGATCCTGCTACTCGACAGGGCCTTCACACAATTGGCTTACGATAAGCTGAAAGACGAACAGCAACTGAACCAGCACAAACGCGTGCAGCTGCGCCTGAACCTTCGCAAAACATTGAACAACCTGGCATCTCAGCTGGCTATAAAACAACTGCGGGTTAAGAGCCTGCAGGCGCAGCTAAAAGACGAGAAGTACCTGCTCAAGATTGGAGGGACCACTCAGGAAAGTGTGAACCAGGCAGAGCTTAACCTGAAGATTGCTCAGCAGGAGCTAGCAGAGATACAGCACGACATGGCGAGCGAGCGCGAGCTTCTGAAAGCCGATGAGCAGGAACTTGGATTTACCCTTGCCATGCAGGGCCGATCAATAGAAGAGTTGCATCGCAAAATGGAGCAGGCCGAAGTTCGTGCCAGACATAACGGGGTAATAACATGGGTTAAAAGCGAAACAGGCAGCACTGTAAATGCCGGAGACGTGATTGCCCGCCTTGCCGACTTGAGCAGCTATAAAATCAAAGCTACTATTTCTGATACTTACGCCGACCAGTTAAAGGCTGGTGGTAACGCTACCGTGCGCATCAATGACATAGATCTTCAGGGGATTATATCGTCTGTAGAGCCTACTGTAACTAATGGCATTGTAACGTTTTATGTGGCACTTCAGGACAAAGCGCATCAGTTGCTAAGGCCAAGTTTAAGAGCCGATGTGTATGTAAACACCGCAGCTAAAGGTAAGGTGCTTCGAGTGAAAAATGGACCATACTTTACAAACGTTTCGGGGCAGCATGTTTTTGTGGTGAGGGAAAATGAGATAGTTAAAAAAGCTGCAACTATAGGCGTGAGCAACGTGGATTTTGTGGAACTGGAGAGTGGTGTGCGTGCCGGTGATGAAGTAGTTATCTCAGATATGGCTGAGTACGAGCACGTGGAGAAACTGAAGATCAGATAAGTATAGCGTTAACAGGCATTCCGGATAAAACTATGAAAAGATATTTTACTTGTTTGGTGTTTGTGTTGCTGCTCTGCTGCGCTCAAAGTATAGCCCAACCTGCGCGAAAATTAAATCTGCAGGAGGTGATTGCGATGGCGCAGCAGCAGTCGGCGACAGCAAAGCAGGCAGAGGTAAGCCAGGAAAGCAGCTACTGGCAGTGGCGCAGTTTTAAATCTGATTACCGGCCGCAGCTTAGCCTGACCGGCACTTTACCCGATTTCAGTAGAACGTACACGCCGGTTATTCAGCCTGACGGAACCACGGACTTTAAACCGGTAGCTATTAACAACTCAGAAGCAGGGCTTACGCTTCGGCAGGTGATAGGCCCTACAGGCGGCAGCATCTTTGTAAATTCACTGATGCAGCGTTTCGATGATTTTGACCGCGACATAACACGCTACAACGGCAATCCCGCCATTATAGGAATAGAGCAGCCGCTGTTCGCATATAACCCGTTTGCCTGGGCCAAAAAGGTAGAGCCTTTGCGTTACCAGGAATCGCAGCGCCAGTATGTGGAGGATAAGGAAACCATAGCTGTTGAGGCCACCAAGTTATACTTTGACCTGCTGCTGGCACAAGTGAACCAGCAGATCGCGACACAGAACCTTGCCAACAACGATACCCTTTTCAGGATTGCTGAAGAGAAGTATAACCTGGGAAGACTCTCTAAAAACGATATGCTGCAGCTCAGGCTGTCGGTGCTGAACGCCAGCCTTGCCCAGGACCAGGCTGAGTTGGATGAACTGAATGCTACACTTGCACTTAAAACTTTTGTAGGCCTGAAAGATACAGATGCGCTAGAGTTGGCTGTACCAGATATCGTACCCGAAACTATAGTTTCTGCCGAAATGGCGCTTGCCGAAGCCAGGAAAAACCGCAAAGAAGAAATCAGTTTCAGGCGCAGGTTACTGGAGGCTGAAAGCCTTGTTGCCAAAGCCAAAGGTGATAATGGGTTAAATGTTAATGTATTTGCCACCTTCGGATTTTCGAACAGCGCCAGCCATTTTACGGATGTATACCAGCAACCCGAAAACTTACAGCGTGCCCGTGTTGGTTTCAGTTTGCCGCTTCTGGACTGGGGACGACAGCGCTCTATCTATAAAGTAGCCGATCTGAACAGGCAGCTGGTGCAGCATACGGTAACGCAGGAAGAAGCCACTTTTGAGCAGGCAGTTCTGGCACAGGCAAACCAGTACCTCACCCTGAAACGCAGGCTGGCAACCACAGCTACCGCCGACCAGATTGCCCAGGAACGCTACGATATCACGAAGAATATTTTCATGGTTGGCCGCATCAGCATCACCGACCTTAACATAGCCTTAGCCGAAAAAGACCAGGCACGCCGTGCTTATATTACTTCGCTCAGCCAGTTCTGGACAGCACATTACAGCTTAAGGCAACTAACCCTTTTCGATTTCGAGAAACAACAGCCTATTCTGGCAGAGATGCCCGGCAACTATAAAAATTAAGAACAAAAAGGTATAAATTTAAAACTATGATCACGTTATCAAACATCGAGAAAGTTTACCAGACAAAGACTATCGAAACGGTGGCTTTGCAGAACGTAAACCTGACGGTTCCGAAGGGAGAGTTCCTTTCTATTATGGGGCCATCCGGTTGCGGAAAATCTACGCTGCTTAACATTATGGGCCTGCTGGATGTCCCAAGCTCCGGCATCGTAACAATAGACGGGCAGCCAATCAAAAGCTACAAAGACAAAGAATTGGCGCACATCCGGAACCAGAAAATAGGCTTTGTATTCCAGAGCTACCACCTGGTAAACGACCTCAGCGTGCTGGATAACGTGGAGCTGCCTTTGCTTTACCGTAGCGGTATTTCAGGATCGGAGCGTACCAAAAGAGCCAAAATTGCTTTAGAGAAAGTTGGTTTAAGTGCCCGCACGCTACACTATCCAACGCAGCTTTCCGGTGGCCAGCGCCAGCGTGTAGCTATTGCCCGTGCGCTAATTGGTCAGCCTGAAATTATACTTGCCGATGAACCTACCGGTAACCTGGACTCAGTGATGGGAGAGGAAGTGATGAACATTCTGCTGGACCTGAACCGCCAGGATGGAACCACCATAGTAATGGTAACGCACGACGAGAACATGGCAATGAAAACAGAGCGTTTGGTTCGCTTCTTCGATGGGCAGCAGGTGTCCGATGCCAAAGTGTATGCTAACCTTCAGCAAGTATAGTCATGCTTAAGAGTTACATAAAAATTGCCTGGAAGGTGCTCTTGCGGCGCAAGTTCTTTACCTTCATCAGCCTCTTTGGCATCAGCTTTACATTGATGGTGTTGATGGTGGCTACCTCCCTTTTTGATCATGCTTTTGGCCCTCAAATGCCTGAGCGTGAAACAGACAAACTGCTCTTTGT
This sequence comes from uncultured Pontibacter sp., assembly GCA_966250805.1. GTDB lineage: Bacteria > Bacteroidota > Bacteroidia > Cytophagales > Hymenobacteraceae > Pontibacter. Next base: position 47,004 of record CBINIP010000020.1, read on the forward strand.
TAACCAGATGCGCGAGCAGGTAAAGGAGGGCTATACAAACAGTGGTCCTCCCAGCTACCACTTCTTCGACCGTAATGTACGCACCTTAAAAACACCTGAAAAAGTATCCATCAACTCCATGTTCTTTCAGGTGAACAGTTACATTAATAATCGCAAACTGGCGCTTGATATTAAGTATACGGATCGTGAGTTCTGGGACATACTTGACTTTAATTTTGTAGAAGGTAATGCTTTCAGTAAGCAGGATGTAAAAAGTGCCAACCGGGTAGCAGTGATCAACCAGAACACCCGCGAACAGTATTTTGGTAATTCTGAGGCAGTAGGCAAGTACATTGTTGTAGATCAGGTAAAGTATAAAGTAGTTGGCGTTGTAGAAAATGTGCCAGTGCTGCGCGTTCAATCCTATGCCGATGTATGGGTGCCAATCACGCTTAAAAGCCAGGACTTTAATAAACCCGGGCTAAGAGGTACATACTTCGCCACCATAAAAGCACGTAGCGCTGCCGACATTGATAAGATAAAAGAAGAGTATGCGGCCATGATGAAGCAAGTGGAAAGCATGCAACCCAGTAAAGAAACAAAACTCTTCTCTTTTCCTGATACTTTCCTGGAGAGCTTTGCCCGCACTTTTTTAGGCAATGGTAAAGATGCCGGTGTAGGTATTCTGTATGGTATACTGACTGGTCTGGCCCTGCTGTTCATGCTGCTGCCAACCATTAACCTGGTAAACATTAACATCAGCCGCATCATGGAGCGATCATCTGAGATCGGTGTGCGCAAAGCCTTTGGTGCTTCTTCCTCCACCATTATCGGGCAGTTTATTGTCGAGAATATTTTCCTGACGCTGCTGGGTGGCTTGCTGGGCTTTATATTATCGGCAGGGGTTCTTTGGCTCATCAACGACAGTGGCATTATTGTGTATGCAGAATTGGGACTTAATCTGCGCGTATTCGCTATCGGTTTGCTGCTTTGCCTTGTTTTTGGTTTGATTTCCGGGGTTTATCCGGCTTATAAAATGTCACGCTTACATGCCGTAGAGGCTCTGAAAGGAGGATCAAAATGATACGCCATCTTTTTAAACTGATCTGGAACAGGAAGAAGAGCAATTTCCTGCTGATCACAGAAATATTCTTTTGTTTCCTGGTGCTGTTCGGAGTGCTGAGCTTCATTGTGTACAACGTTCGCAACTATACTAAGCCGCTTGGTTTTGAACATGAAAATGTATGGTTGCTTACCATGCGCCCAGGTACCGATTCAACAGCCCAGAACAGACAGATACTGGAGCAGGTTCTTCAGCTGGTACGCACATTCCCAGAGGTAGAACAGGCCTCTTTAACATCAAGCAATGCCCCTTTCTCTTTCAGCCGGATGAATAACGACTTCTCTTATGGAAATGTTAAGCGTATTGAATCGGATGTTTATGAAGTGCAGGATGAGTATAAAGATGTTATGCAGCTACAGTTAAGCCAGGGCCGCTGGTTTGGCGCAAGGGACAATGCCTACCATCATGAGCCGATCGTGATAAACAAGGCGTTTCAGCAGGGCCTGTTTGGCGAGGAGGATGCTATAGGCAAAATAATTCATATAAACGATACTACTAAATACCAGGTGGTGGGCGTAACCGATTACTTCCGTGCTGGCAGTGAATATGCTGCTGAATTTCCTGCGGTTTTTACGCGCATTAATCTTCAAAAGAATCCCAATCGTTTTGATAACGAAATCCTGATCCGTGTAAAGCCAGGCACTGGTATAGACTTTGAAGAGAAAATGGTGAAAGAGATATCAGGTATAGGTAAAGACTGGGCACTGGAAGTGGCTACACTGGAAAAAATGCGTCAGAATAAAGCCAAGCTTACTTTAATCCCGATGATCGCCCTTGGCCTGGTTTGCGGCTTCCTTATTTTGAATGTAGCATTAGGCCTGTTTGGTGTGCTTTGGTACAACATCAGCCGCCGCAACAGCGAGATCGGCTTGCGTCGTGCGCTCGGTGCTTCTTCCAATCAGATCTACCGTCAGTTTATAGGAGAGGTGCTGGTATTGGCTACTTTCGGGTTGCTGTTAGGTGCATTTTTCGCGATACAGTTTCCTTTACTGCAGGTCTTTCAGGTAGAGGATGAAGTATACTTTACAGCACTGGCCGGGGCCGTTGTGCTCATATACTTACTAACTGCCTTTTGTGCACTTTACCCTAGCCGTCAGGCTGCTGGCATACACCCGGCTATAGCCCTGCACGAAGATTAATTACCAGAACATGCAGTAACCGGAATTTATAGTTGTGATTTTTTACAGCTGTAAAATCCGGCTGCTGCATGTTTATTTATACTTATATCAGCTATCTTTATACTTACAAATCTTTTAAAATTTCCATGATCCTGATTGTTGATGACGATGTAGCAGTGCGTGCCTCGCTTAGCCTGATGCTGAAACAGAATGGCTTTAAAACGCAGGAAGCTGCCTCGCCCAAAGAGGCGCTTCAGCTGGCCGATCAGCAGCCTTTTCAGCTGGTGATCATGGATATGAACTTCTCGATTGAAACCACAGGCCATGATGGTTTGATGTTGCTGGAAAGTTTTAAAAAGCAGTATCCTGGCCTGCCGGTTATACTTATCACTGGCTGGGGCTCTATCAGCCTGGCAGTGGAGGGCATGCGCCTGGGGGCTTCCGATTTTATTACAAAGCCCTGGAGCAACGAGTACCTGTTGCAATCGGTGCGAACGGCGCTGAGCTTATCGGAGCAAAACCATACTTCTGACGAGGCTATGACGCGCAAAAAGCTGGATCAGCAGTATAACTTCTCGAACATAATTGGCCAGGACCCTGACCTGCTTAAAGTGCTGAAGAAGATAGGCCAGATTGCTGCCACCGATGCATCTGTGCTGATAGAAGGGGAGAGCGGAACCGGAAAAGAATTAATAGCAGAGGCCATACACCAGAACAGCGCACGCCGCAACCAGCCATTTGTTAAAGTAAACCTAGGGGGCATCTCTGCAAGTTTGTTCGAAAGCGAAATGTTCGGCCATAAGCGCGGTGCTTTTACCGATGCCAAAGGAGATAGAATCGGCCGTTTTGAAATGGCGAACAAAGGCACCATATTCCTGGACGAAATTGGTGAACTCGACATGAACAGCCAGGTAAAGCTGTTGCGCGTGTTACAGGACAGAACCTACGAAGTGCTTGGCGACAGCCGCTCCCGCAAACTGGATATCAGGGTAGTGTGTGCCACTAATCGAAACCTTGAAGAAATGGTAGCCCAGGGCAAATTCCGCGAAGACCTTTTTTACCGTATTAACCTGATCACGGTAAAGCTGCCGTCACTGCGCGATCGCTCCGAAGACATTCCGTTGCTGGTGCAATACTTCCTGAATAACCTGAAGAAAGTATACCACCGGCCTGAGCTAAGTATAAGCAAAAGTGCTTTGCTGTGGCTGAAAGAGCAGCCATTACCGGGCAACATCCGCGAGCTGAAAAACCTGGTTGAGCGCACAGTACTGGTTTCAGACGGGGACGTGCTGGAAGCCGATGATTTTCAGGCACAAGCACAGCGAAGTGCAGCCAAACCCGGCGACAAGAGTTTGCCTGCCGTTGGTGCCATGACCCTGGATGAAATGGAAGCCAGCATGATCCGTAAATCCATGGACCATTATCACAACAACATCAGCAAAGTAGCCCGGGCTTTGGGCCTGAGCCGCGCTGCCCTTTACCGCCGCCTTGATAAGTTCAACATCCCGTATGAGTCTCAGGACTAAGTTTATACTTTTTGCCGTGGCCATACATTTGCTTCTGGCCATAACAGCGTACTTCCTGCTGCTGGAGAACAAGTATCTATTCTTGGGAATGGAGTTACTTATTCTTTGCTCCATCTTTATTACCGCGCAGTTATACAGTACTTTCTTTAAGCCGCTCAGACTGATCCGTGCAGGTATAGAGACAATAAAAGACAAAGACTTTTCTACCAAGTTTATGGGGGTGGGGCAGAAGGAGCTGGATGAGCTGATAAACGTGTACAACCGCATGATCGACCAGCTGCGGCACGAGCGCGTGGCACAGGCCGAGAAGCATTATTTTCTTGAAAAACTTATTCAGGCTTCGCCTGCCGGAATTATACTTCTGGGGTTTGATGATCAGGTTGAGCACGTAAATCCTGCAGCAGAGCAGTATTTGCAGCAGCCGGGCAGCACCCTTGTTGGCAAGCATGTGAGCCAGTTGCCTAAAGTATGGTCCGAGCAGCTTTCGCAGTTAAAAACCGGCAGTTCTATTACCTTCCGCGTAAACGGTTTCCGGACGTACCGCTGCCACCGCGCGCACTTCCTGGATCGTGGTTTTCAGCATTACTTTGTGTTGATAGAGGAGCTGACAGAGGCTATACTTCAGAACGAACGGCAAGCTTATGAAAAAGTGATCCGGATGATGTCGCATGAGGTGAACAACTCGGCGGGTGCGGTAAATTCTATACTTGGCTCGCTGCAATTTTATGCCCCACAACTTTCAGAAGATCACCGTGAAGATTTCGATAATGCGCTGCAGGTTGCCATTGACCGCAATACCAACCTGAGTCGTTTTATGGCCAACTTTGCCAACGTAGTGCGCCTGCCAAAACCAAAGAAAACACCTACCGACCTGAACGAAATGCTGCGCAGTCTGTCGCTGCTTATGCAGCCGGTATTTCAGCGCCACAGCATTTGCTGTAAACTGGAGTTAGCCTCACAACCTATGGTTATACTTCTGGATCCGCAACAGCTGGAACAGGTACTGCTGAACGTGCTCAAGAATGCCATGGAAGCCATAGGTGACAACGGCAGTATAACTATAAACACCCAGCTTTCACCAGCCAGACTCACCATTACAGACACAGGTTCCGGCATACCGGATAATGTTCGTGCATCTTTATTTACACCATTTTTCAGCACCAAAGAATATGGGCAGGGTATTGGACTGATTATGGTACGCGAGATATTGGTGAACCATGGTTTTACCTTCTCGTTGGAAAGCGATCCGGAGAAAAAAGTAACCACCTTTACAATTAATTTTCTTGGGTAAAGTGTTGCCTCAGGTTAAAAATTTTTAACTGATTTATCTATACTTTTAGCAAATCATTTCTCGTTTTAGTACATTAAGTGCTATTTCAACGGATACTATAAGTGAGTTTCCGGGCATTTTAGCAGCTCTTTACAAATTGAAGTATAACTTCGTTATAACCGCTTCTGTAACCGTTTACTTGGTTTTTGAAGTATAAATAATTGGGTACAAGAGTTCAGCGTGCCAACAGCAGTTAAAAGTTGAACGTAACGTAAGTGATTGCCTTCTTACGAATGTATAATTTGACAATGAGAAATGATGCCGGCCTTCACAGGCTATTATTACCTATACTTAGCCTATTCATTAGTATAAGCATGGTTTCCTGCTATAGTAATGAAGCTAAAGGACCTGCCCTGGAAGATGGCGTTGTAGAGCGCATGCAGGAGTACACTACTTCTAAACAATATCCGGGAAAGTATGGCGACGAAAGCATTGCCGTATGGCATAAAGAAATGCCGGATGTAGAGGAAGTGATGATCACCTCAACCATAGATGGCAAAAAGGAACCGGCATTATTTTATGCTTCTAAAACAAATCAGAAAAAGCCTTTGCTGGTAGTGCTGCATAGCTGGAGCAGTGGTTATTTGCAGCAGGTAAGTATACCGTATGCTAAATGGGCGAAGGCAGAAGGCTGGGCTTTTATACATCCTAACTTTCGTGGCAAATTCGATCATCCGGAGGCGATGGCTTCTGATGTGGCAGTACAGGATATTGTGGATGCTGTAAACTACGCCCGCGGCAGTGCAGATATTGATACTACCAGAATTTATCTCGTAGGTTCGTCCGGCGGAGCCATGACGGCCCTGGTTACAGCCAGCCGGCACCCGAAGATCTGGGCCGGAGTAGTTGCCTGGGTACCTGTACTTGATCTGAAAGATTGGTTTGAATTCAATAAACGATACCCGCACCGCCAGTACAATAACCAGATCATGGCATCTGCCGGCGGCGAGCCCGTGCTGGGTAGTAAAGTAATGGAGGAGTTGCGCCACCGCAGCCCTTCTACATACCTTGAAAATGCGGCCGATGTGCCTATCTTTTTTGTACATGGGATCAACGATCCGCTGGTGCCTCCTAGCCACTCTATGCGTGCTTTTAACATGCTGGCAAAGCCCGAAGACCAGATAACGCAAGAGCAGATGGACCACATTGATAATAACCAGGAATTGCCGCAAGAACTGCAAGGCATTTACAAAGACCCATACTTTGGCGAAGCAGATCCACCGGTTGTATTTGTACGAGAGTCCGGTAAAGTGAAGCTGGTATTATACAAGGGCGTACATGATATGGCTTATAACCCCAGCCTGCTCTGGCTTAACGAGCAGAAGCGTAGGTAACGCAGCAGAACCTTCTGCTAAGTAATAAGATGCTTCCTTCACAGAAAAGATTTATCTGTAAATAAGGCTCTCCATGATGTGTAACAGTTAAATTGTATGGCACCAAGTGTTACATTACTGTAGATAACTATATTTATGATAATACCGATGTGCCTGCCAACAGATTAGAGCATACCCAGGATATACAAGGGCTTCAATTTTGCTTACTAAGCAGAGGCTTTATACTTTAACTACAGGCGAGAACCTTTACATTTTTTCTTCCGCCTTTGCCAGGAATTGTTCGCGGTAGGTAAGACCTATCGGGATGGTTTTGCCGGCTATCGTTACCTGGTGCCTTTCGATCACGTCGAGGTGGCGTAGAGAAACAATGTAGGACTTGTGCACCCGCACAAACTGGTCAGCAGGCAGTAGTTCCAGCGCCTCTTTCATGGTCAGCAGCGAAAGTATTTTTTTGCCTCTGGTGCAGAAAGCCATATAGTTGCCAGCTCCTTCTACATACAATATATCATCCAGCTTAACCTTAAAGGTTTGCGTGCCGCTTTTAATAAGTACATGGGCTTTTTCAGGTGCATGGGCAGCAGGCTCGGCGTGAGCAGGCTTGTCTTTCTTCTTTAAGTTCTGTAGTTCCACCGCCTTATTCACAGCCTTCAGAAAACGGGCGTAGTTGATGGGTTTGAGCAGATAGTCCACTGCATCGTAGTTGTAGCTTTCGGCACCAAATTCAGGGTACGCGGTGGTAAATACCACCATTGGTTTGCGGGGCAGCGCGTTCAGCAGCTGCATGCCCGACAGTTCCGGCATGTTAATGTCCAGAAACACCAGGTCCACCTCATGTTCCATCAGAAATGCCAGCGCCTTTACCGGATTGCTGAACGTGCCGGCCAGTTCCAGAAAAGGTGTTTTGCGCACATAATCGGCAGCCAGATCCAGCGCAAAAGGTTCATCGTCTACTACAATGCATTTCATGGAAGTTAAAGCGTTTAGGAGTTAGGAAATTGCCATACTTAAATAACAAACAACCAACAACGACTAATTCAGCTGAAGTATGAGCTTTGTACTAAAGATATCATCTTTTTGTGAAATTTCCAGTTGGTGTGCGTTGGGGTACAGCAGGGCCAGCCTTTTCCTTACATTCTCCAGCCCCACACCGCCGGTTTTGTGACCCAGTTCGTTCTTGTTATTGGCGATACTGTTCTTCACATCAAAGTATATTGTATTGTGCTCCAGCTTTAGGCGTATGTGGATGTCCGATGGTTGATCGAGCCGGATGCCATGCTTGAAGGCATTCTCCACGAAGGGTATAAGTATGAGCGGCGCGATCTTATACTTGCTGTGGTCGCCCTGTACGCAGAACTGTACTGTAGCCTGTACTTCCGGCGATAAGCGCATTTTCTGCAGCTCCATAAAGCTCTCTATGTACTCCACCTCCCGCGACAGCTCAATGCTTTGCACATTACTTTCGTAAAGCATGTAGCGCATCAGGTTAGCCAGCTTCTCTACTATGCCTGCCGTACGCTCGTCGCCGTTGCCTGCCGCACTGGCGTAGGCCATGTTCAGCACATTAAACAGGAAGTGCGGATTTACCTGCGCCTTTAGAAAGTTAAGCTCTGCCTGCAGCATTTCCTCCTTCAACTGCTGTCGCTGCTTCTCGTTACGGAGCCAGTTTTTTGTGAAGCCGTAGCCAAGCGCTAGGGAGAAAATAATAAAGTTGAACAGCAGGTTTATCAGCAATTGCCCGGTGAAGCCTTCATCTTCAGTGGAGTAATAATTTATAAAAAGGAAGTAATCTATACTTGTCTCCAGCACCGTCAGCCCCACCCAGAGCGAAATGCTGCTCAGTAGGAAAGTACTTGTTTTCTTGTTAGCAGAGTAGCGAGGAATAAGTATCAATGCCGTCGTGTAAAACAGGACGATGTTGAGCAGCGTGCCGATGGTTACCGGAAGAAAAATGCTGCCGTCGGAGCTTCTGAAAGAGCCCAGCGTATTTACCCAAAGTATGATGGCGAGGTAGCCTGCAAGCCAAATGATCGTATGAATAAGGGGCTCTATATAGTTGCGTTTCAGCATTGGGTATTAGTTCTTTTTAATAATTCAATGTTTGATATAGCACCCTTCACTTCCTCTCTGCCTTCTCCTACTTCCCCTCAACTACAGATTAAAGATATAAAACCCACTCCACCTTACATATCCTAATGGATGAACTATACTATATTTTATGTGAACTTGAAAAAGTATGGACAAACGTTACTGAAATTATAAAACACAAAGTTGGCATAGCTATACTTTAGGTTGCTGGATTTGATTTTTTGAGTGGGTAAAAGCGTGCTAGGTTTGAAGCAAGAAAAGCAGGCAAGGAGCCTGATCCTCAAATCTAAAAGCAAAATAAAATCATGAAAACCTTACGCTTCTTCTCTTTCATTCTGATGCTGGCATTCCTGCAGCCCATTTATACTATAGCGCAGCAACATCAGCAGTTCCAGGGCATCTGGCTTGGTAAAATGATTGTGAACAAGGATGTGCAGATGAACATTGCCTTCGAGATCAGTCAGGATGAAAACCATCAGCTGCAAGCACTAATCCACAGCCTCGACCAGAAAGCTTACGACATTCCGGTAGATGAAATCTCTGTGGAGGGGCCGCATGTTATACTTCAGGTAAAGGCGCTGAATGCCACTTATAAAGGCACTTTGCAGGATGCTACCACGCTACAGGGCGGGCTGGCGCAGAACAGCACCAACGCTTTCCCGCTGAACATGAAGAAGGTATACAAACTGCCGATAGCAAAAGCCAAGCGCCCACAGGAGCCGGTAAAACCATACCCATACCTGGAAGAAGAAGTAAGCTACTACAATCCTGAGGCAGATGTAACCTTAGCCGGAACACTTACTATACCCAACACCCCTGGCCCGCATCCTGCAGTTTTGCTTATTCCCGGCTCCGGCCCCAACGATCGGGACCAGACTATCTTCGGACATAAAGTTTTTCTGGTACTGGCCGACCAATTAACCAGAGCCGGATATGCTGTTCTTCGTGCTGACGACAGAGGAGTACACAAATCTACCGGCAACTTCGAAACAGCAAGTATTGTGGACCTGGCAAGCGACGCCCTGGCTTCTGTCTCTTATCTTAAGACCAGGCCTGAAGTAGATAAATTGAGAATCGGTTTGATTGGCCACAGCCTGGGCACAGAGATAGCCCCGATAGCTGCTAACAAGTCTGAAGATATTGCCTTTGTAGTACTGATGTCCGGAGCCGCTATCAAGTCAGCTCACTTGGGCTACTACGAGCAAGCTCGGGCAGTTTACTCAGCTATGGGAGTTAGCAATACAGGCATTGAGGTGAATGAGAAGGTTGTAAAAGCGGTGTTCGAAACTATCAGAACAGAAAAAGACAATGAAAAAGCAATGGCCAAAATAGCAGCAAAATTCAAAAAACTGGATGCTGAGGTAGCAAAACTGAGTCCTGAAGAACGTGAGCTATTAGAGTTACCTTACCCGCTGAAGCCGCAACAGTTTTCTGATTTTATGTCGCCGGCTTACAGAGTTGATTTGTTTTACAACCTGGCTGCTGAAATTGAGAAACTAAAATGCCCTGTGCTGGCCATCAATGGCTCAAAAGATCTGCAGGTGTTGCCTGTTAACTTACAACGGATAGAAAAAGTACTTCAGAAAGGTGGTAATCAAAACTATGCGATCAAAGAATTTGAAAACAAGAACCACCTGTTTCAGACTGCCAGAACAGGCACTATTGCTGAGTATAAGGAAATAGAGGAAACCTTTGCCCCGGATGTGGTGGAGTACATGGTAAACTGGATGAACAGCCTGCAGTTGCCTCTGAGCAAAAAATAACTGAAGCACAACCCTCTATACTTCCCGTGTTATACTTGCTTTATCTATACAAATAGCCTGCTTGTATATTTTTATGGATAATATATATCCCGCCTTTTAATAGTATAAAATAAACACTACTTTTGCGCCCGATTTCCGGAAAGGCTTCTGAAAACACCATTCTGGCAGTCGACGCGCAACCTACTACCAACAAAATAAAACCATGAAAGAATGTATAATAGCCCGGTTGGGGCTAATGCTATTTATAGTTGCTTTTCCCACCTCTGCAACTGCCCCGGCAAATATCGCTCTGCCGCCTGCTTCACACCTATATGCTTTATTAGTAAACGCTTGATTATTAACTGGCTATAGCTGAACTATAGCTTCACGGGAGTGCCCTCAAAATTTTATAAAACATAGCAAAAATTGTGTAAAGCTAAGGCTGATTGTGCCTTATACCTTTGCAACGTGCTTTGATAAACAAGCTCCCGCTGCCCGAAATCACTATTCATCAAAATAAAACCATGAAAAAACAAGTATCCATCCTGTTTAGCCTGCTGCTGGTGCTATGCCTGCTTTCAGTAGCTGCACTGGCCCAGGAGAAAGTAACCGTTAGCGGTTATGTAAAAGACAAAGCCTCAGGCGAGGGCCTGATCGGTGCCTCGGTAAGCGTGCAGGAATTGCCGGGCGTGGGAGTAGGCACAAACGAATACGGCTTCTACTCGCTAACACTGCCAAAGGGTAATTATACCTTGCTCTTCAACTACCTGGGGTATGTTACTATCAGCAAAACCATTCAGCTTAACGCAAACACCAAGCTGGATACGGAGCTGGGCCAGAACGCAACTGCCCTGAAAGAAGTGGAGATCACGACGCGCAAGGAAGATAACAACGTGCGCTCGATGGAGATGAGCACGCTGAAAATGCAGGTGTCGGAGATTAAAAGTATGCCGGCGCTGCTGGGTGAAGTGGACGTGGTAAAAGCGGTGCAGATGATGCCGGGCGTGCAGACAGCCGGTGAAGGTACTTCAGGCTTTTATGTGCGCGGTGGCGGCGTAGACCAGAACCTGATCCTGCTCGACGAAGCTCCGGTTTACAATGCCTCGCACCTGATGGGCTTCTTCTCGGTTTTCAATGCAGATGCCATCAAGGATGTGCAGCTCTACAAAGGTGGTATTCCGGCACAACATGGTGGCAGACTGTCTTCCTTACTTGATATCCGCATGAAGGAAGGCAACAACAAGAACCTGGAAGTTTCGGGCGGTATTGGTACTATCTCCAGCCGACTGACAGTGGAGGCGCCTATCATCAAAGACAAAAGTTCGTTTATGGTTTCCGGCCGCCGTACTTATGCCGATGTATTCTTTGGCCTTAACAGCGACGAGAACATCAAAAACAACCAGTTATACTTCTACGATCTCAACACAAAGCTGAATTATACTTTAAATGAGAAGAACCGACTGTTCGTGTCGGGTTACTTTGGCCGAGATAAAGCCGGTACCAAAGATTTTATGATGAACTGGGGCAATGCTACGGCCACTGTGCGCTGGAACCACCTCTTCAACGACCGACTGTTCTCCAACACCACCTTTATCTTCTCTGATTTTGATTATGCGCTGGGCTCAAAACTGAAAGAGTCGGAGTTTACCTGGAAGTCGCACATCAAGGACTACGGTATCAAGAACGATTATACTTACTTCCTGAATCCGAAAAACCAGCTGCGTTTTGGCTTGCATATTACCTACCACAACTTTATGCCAGCCGAGGTAAAACCGGGTCCGGAGTCTTATGTAAACGAACTGAAACTGAACTCTACCAGCGCACTGGAAGGCGCTTTATACCTGAGCAACGAGCACCAGATTACGGATAAACTAACGTTAGATTACGGTCTGCGCCTGTCTAAATTCACAAACATGGGGCCGGGCAAAGTATACCTGTACGACGAGAAATTCGAAACACCGGTTGATACCGTTGAGTATGACCGTTTCGAGAAAATTAAAAGCTACGGCGGGCTGGAGCCACGCATTGCAGCCAAGTATGAACTGAACGAAGTAAGCTCCATTAAAGCTTCTTACAACCGCACGCTGCAGTACCTGCACCTGGTTTCTAATTCTACTTCTTCGCTTCCTTTCGATGTGTGGGTACCAAGCAGCTCTTATGTAAAGCCGCAGATTGCCGACCAGGTAGCAGCCGGTTACTTCCGCAACTTCCGCGACAACATGTTTGAAGGCTCGGTGGAAGTATACTACAAGTGGATGGACAACCAGATCGACTACAAAGACTACGCTGAGATCCTGCTGAACGAAAGACTGGAAACGGAATTGCTGCGCGGAACAGGAGAGGCCTACGGTGCAGAGTTTTACCTGCGCAAACAGAAAGGTTTACTGACAGGTTGGCTGAGCTATACTTTGTCAAAGACAGAGCGTACGGTGCCCGGCATTAACAACAATAATCCTTACCCGCTGCGCTACGACCGTCGCCATTCCGGTAACCTGGTGCTGGCCTACCAGTTCAGCCCAAGTATAAACCTGGGTGCCAACTGGACCTACAGCACCGGCGGCGCCATAACCATGCCGGTTGGCAAGTATGAGTACAACGGCAAAACCTATCCGGTTTACTCAGAGCGCAACGGTTACCGCCTGCCAGACTACCACCGCCTCGATTTGTCGGCCACCTACGAGAAGGCGCGAAACGAATTCAAAAAGTATAACAGTTCCTGGACGCTGAGCATTTACAATGCCTATGCCCGCAAAAATGCTTTCTCGATCTACTTCCGCGAAAACGAAGACGACAGAAGCAAAACTGAGGCTGTTAAAACTTACCTGTTCGGCATAGTGCCATCGCTAACTTACAACTTTAACTTTTAAAGTATAAACCGCATAAAACGATGAAAAAATATATCCTATATAGCCTGAGCTTGCTCGCATTTGCCTTTACAAGCTGCGAAGAAGTAATAGAGTACGAACTGGATACTGCCGAAACCAAGCTGGTGATAGAAGGCTTGATAACAAACCAGCCGGGCCCGTACAATATCCGATTATCGAACACCAAAGGCTACTTAGACGAGGGCAGAACCACAGGTGTGAACGGTGCATTAGTCATTGTTTCAGATAACCACGGTACTACCGATACCCTGAAAGCCATAGGCGACGGATTATACCAGACTAGCAAGATACAGGGCACACCGGGCTATACTTACTTCCTGAAAGCCATCGTGAGTGGTAAAGAATACACTGCTCAAAGCTATATGCCAACTGTTTCGCCAATCGACTCGCTGACCTTTGAGTACAAGGATTCTATGCATGAGGAAGATAAAGGTTACCACCCATACATTCACTTCGGAGATCCGGCAGGCAAGGGTAACTATTACCGCCTGAACGTGTTCATTAACGGTATACTGGCACCTGACGAATTAGCTGTGCTAACTGATGAGCTTTACGATGGAAACTATGGCCACGCCGACATGGGCTTTGCTATTCAGAAGGGCGACAGGGTAAAAATTGAACTACATGGTATTGATAAACCTGCCTACGATTTCTGGCTGGCACTGGTAAACCAACAGAACACAGCCGGTGGTCCGTTTGAAAGTACGCCAGCCAATGCTCCAGGCAACATCAGCAACGGCGCTATCGGTTATTTCGGAGCTTCTGCTGTATCTGCTGCGGAAGGGAAAGTAGAATAAGCATATTTAATAGCAAAGTAAAAGGCTCAGCTCCAGGTTAATTTTTTCCTGGTGCTGAGCCTTTTTTTGAATGTAGTAGCTCTATTTTGTAGCCTTTATCGAGTATAGCATCGGGATCTTATTTTCCAGTCCTTTAATGCGCCAGTTGCTATCTTCACCCTGCACCATATTTGCAAAGCAATTGTAAGGCGAATACGGAAACTCGTGAAGGAATTCTATTTTGAGCCCTGCAGTAGTTAAGGCCGTTATTACTTCTCCGAGGCCGTGGTTCCAGCCATATTCTACATGTTTAATAGGAGCTTCGCGGTCGGCGTATGTGCCTATACTTTCGGTAACTATAGGTGTATTCGAATTGAGGTACTCGTACTCTATTTTTTCAAATTTCTCATCAAACATCCATATCACCGGATGAAATTCCACGATGTAAAAAGTGCCTTCGGGTTTTAAGAAATGAGCGATAATAGCAGCCCATTTATCCAGGTCTGGTAGCCAGCCGATAGTGCCGTAAGAGGTAAAAACGATGTCAAACTGCCCTTGCAGGTTTTCTTTCAGATCGTAAATATTGGAGCGTACAAAAGTGGCATCCAGGCCCAGCTTTTCATTAAGTTGCTTTGCCTGTTTTATACCTTCGTCAGAGAGATCTATACCGGTAACTTTGGCACCCATTCTTGCCCATGAAAGCGAATCCTGCCCGAAATGGCATTGCAAATGCAGGATCGATTTACCAGCTACATCCCCAACTTCGTTTAGCTCAATTGTATTAAGCGATGTTTTACCAGCCAGGAAAGCCTCCATGTTATAAAATTCCGATGACAGATGTACAGGTGTTTTCTGATTCCAGAGGTTGCGGTTACTCTCGAAGTATAAACTCAGGTCTTCTTCCATAGTTCGGTCTGTTTTTTAACTAACTGAAGTTAAGAATTTAAAATGAGATCACAGAGCTGCCTGTAAAAACATCAGCCATACTTTAAAGTAAAGTATGGCTGACGTCTATAACTATAAATATGGATTACGGAGCTGCTAAGCGGTAACCTTTTCTTCTGTTTTAGTCTCGCTTTTACGGAAAGCATGAGCTGCCCAGCGCGGAAATACAACTGCCCCGATCATTAGGTAAAGGTAATAGGTAAGCAGGCGGTACAGGAGCACGATAACTGTTGTAAACCCACCCAGGAACATACCAAAAAAGGCCGGAAAAGCTATCTCTGCAAGCCCTGCAGCACCCGGCGTTACCGACATCATCAGAACTACTTTGTATATCAGGTTGCGCGAGAAAACAAGCAAGTGCTCATCTGCCGATAAATGTGTAAAGGCCGCAATCATACAACCAATGATAGCATAGCGGGCCGTCCAGACAAAGAAGGTAGAGATGCTGGCCTGTGCCCAGTACGTAAAGTTCTTGTTGCGCATGTGCCGCGAAGCAATGAGCAGTTCGTTGGCGTGGTTAAAGAGGTTGGTACGCCATCTTCTCATAAACTTTGCCATGCTAATGCGTATGAGCAGCCTTTTAACGCCTTTAGGGTTAAAAAACAGTGCATAAGACATGAGTCCGGCATAAAGCGACACCAGTACATAACTCACCAGAAAGGCAACTTCAAGGCTGTTGCGTACAGCAGGCGTAAGGGCATCCAAAGGAGGCATGGCAGAACCCTCCGCTAAAAGCAACACTACCGGCACCGCCAGCACAAAGTACAGGTTATCGAGTAGGGCTGTAACCATTACCTGTGCTATAGATTTACCCAGAGGGATTTTCTCTTTGTAAAGTATAAAAGCAGCCACCGTTGAGCCACCCACCACCGATGGAAGCGCACATGAGGCAAACTCCCATAGCATGATAACATTAAAGCTTCGCTTCCAGGAAAGCTCCTTATCTGTGATATAACGGATACGGTAGATATAGCCAAAATCGCGGATAAAGAGTACCAGTAAAGTAATGCCCAGCCAAAGCGGACTTGCCTGAAGCAGCGTCTGTAGTTGATCGGGCTCGTAGTTGCGGTATAGCATGTAACCAACAACCCCCAGCCCAAGCGCCACAGGAAGCAAAATTTTACGTGCCGAGAATTGCCGCTGAAGTTTTTGCTCGTTTAATGCCATCTTCAGGTTTAATTAGTTTTTGAGTAACATGCTTAGCTATAGTTGATAAGAACTATGGCTTAACATGTTTTGCATCTAACCCAAACCGAAAGTTACAGGCTAGGGTTCCTTTTTTTCCCGATCCAGTTCTTTATAATTCCGATAATAGGTGGGGTAAGTGATAGCGCTATAATACCGAAAATTAACAAGGTGAAATTTCTTTTTACGGCCGGAATGTTACCGAAGATGTAGCCTACCACCATAAAAAATACGATCCAGATGATGGCCCCAATAACGTTATAGGACAGGAATTTGCGGTAATTCATTTTACCGATACCGGCTACAAATGGCGCAAAAGTGCGGACAATAGGCATAAAACGGGCATAGATGATCGTGCGGCCGCCATACTTTTCATAGAATTTTTGTGTCTCATCTATGTGTTTGCGGCGCAGGAACCAGAAATCGCGGAGGTAAACACGGGTGCCTATTTTTGTGCCTGTATAGTAGTTGAATGAGTCGCCAAGTATAGCTGCCACACAAAGCAGGCCGATGAGCAGGTATAGATTAAGACCATACTCCGGTATAGCTGCCAGTGCCCCTAAAGCAAATAAAAGCGAGTCGCCGGGCAGGAAAGGTGTTACCACCAGGCCGGTTTCGCAGAAAATTATGATGAACAGAATAAGGTAGATCCAGTTCTTGTACTCTTTCACAAGTTCTACCAGGTGCTGGTCAATGTGCAATACAAAATCAATAAGATATTGAATAATCTCCATGATGTACAGTAAAGGGTTTTATGTTTTTTATAGCATCGTTCCTGCTTTTTACAGGCAACAGGGCTCATTTTTATAACAGGCCGCAAAATAATGCTTAAATCTGAGAGCAGCTAACTATTATGCAGGCAATACTAAAATGTATGCTTATAATGCTGATTGGATTTGTGCTTAAACAATAAATATTTTACTATATATACTTTGTGTTATAACAATTTCGTTTACTTTTATACTTGCAAGGTGCTTACATCTGCTTTGCGAACCTGATAAAAGCTTTTAGGGATGAGCAGGTATAACACCATGCGCATGTGTGATAGGTGGGATCCTGAAGGTAAAGTGCTGCCTTTTTGCTGCACCGAATGGCTTTTGCGTGCTTTCTACAACTAACCTATACACATGAAACAACACTTATTGCTGGCCCTGTGCCTACTCATCAGTTCTTTTGTCTGGGCGCAAAGTCCGCCTGCCGGCACTATCAAAGGTACAGTGCTCGATTCAGCCAACCAGAAACCATTGGGCTACGTAACTGTGGTGCTCAGCCACCCCGACAAAAACGAGCCTTTTAAAAGTACTTTCACAAAGGATAATGGGAGTTTTGAGTTCGCAGCAGTGCCAGCAGGCAAGTATAAGCTCATCGTTTCTTTTGTAGGGTATAAGCAACAAATTTTACCAGTTAATGACCTGGAAGCCGGTAAAGCGGTAGCCGATGTAGGTAGAATTACGCTGGTTAGTTCTGCACAACAGCTGAAAGAGGTACAGGTTGTTACCGAAAAACTGCTCGTAACGCAGGATGTAGACAAGCTGAGCTATAACGTAGAAGTAGACCCGGAAAGCAAAACCTTATCGGCACTAGATATGTTGCGCAAGGTGCCTATGCTGAGCCTGGATGCAGACGATAACATTAAAGTGAACGGCAGCGGCAGTTTTAAAGTGCTGGTAAACGGAAAGGCATCAACTCTGTTTGCCCGCAACCCGAAAGATGTTTTCCGGAGCATGCCGGCCAATACCATCAAGCGAATAGAAGTGATAACAGACCCGCCAGCCAAGTATGATGCAGAAGGTATTGGTGGTATCATCAACGTCATCACGACAGATAAGCAGAACAACGGTTATAATGGCAGTGTATATGCCGGGCAGAGCACACCTAACAGCAGGTATGGCTCCGTAAATTTGAAAGCAAAAACCGGTAAGTTCGGTTTCTCGGGTTATGCAGGTTCCAACAGATTTACATCTCCTTCTTATACTTCAACCTTCGAGCGCCACGACAACAGAACCGGTGTAACGCTCTCGCAGGTAGGCAATGGCGATAGCTGGAACAGCTACAATTATGCCGATGGCGAAATGAGCTATGAAATAGATACGCTTAATCTGCTTTCTGCCAAGTTCCGTTTAAGCAAAGGTCTTTATGAGTCGGATGGTGATCAGCTTCTGAACGAGCTTAACAGTGACGGCATCCTTACGAAAGCTTATGAGCGTAACACCTTAAGCAAAGGCAACTGGGGTAACTATGAAGTAGGGCTGGATTATCAGCATACTTTTAAGCGTAACAAAGAGCAACTGCTTACTCTGTCGTACAACGTCGGTAACAACTTCGATAACAGCAACAGCAACCTCGATTTTGTACCTGTTAAAAACTACCACGATGTTGCCAGCACAAGCACGCAAAACGATGGGACATCAAGGGAGCAAACCATGCAGCTCGATTATGTGCACCCGATAAAGAAGCATACGCTGGAATTAGGCGCTAAAACTATACTTCGTGATAACAGCAGCGATTACTTTTACCGCAACTATAACGACGAAACAAATTCCTTTATCGAGGTACCGGAATTAACGAATCAGTTCGACTATAACCAGAATATTTACGCTGCCTATGCCTCTGCCAGCCTTCGCCTGAAGAAATGGGGGGTGCGTATGGGCACACGCCTGGAGAACACCGTTGTAAATGCTGAATTTGCCAGCTCCGGCACCACTGCCGACCAGGATTACGTGAACTTTATTCCAAGTATAGCTTTAACGCGCACGCTCAAGAATATGGGCAACTTAAGGATATCGTATACTCAGCGTATTGAGCGGCCCAGTTTATGGTACCTGAACCCTTACGTAAACCGTACCAACGAGAAAAGTGTGTCGTTTGGTAACCCGAACCTGGAGGCAGCTACCAGCCATGTGTTCAGCCTCGGCCACAACTTCTTCAAAGGCAACCATTCGCTTAACTCAACCTTTACGCACGCTTTCACCGATAATGCCATCCAAAGCTATACAACCTTTAACCCAGCCGACTCTGTCAGCAGCACGAGCTATGGCAATATTGGTAAAAACAGCACCAGCTCCTTAACCCTGAGTGGTAACTCCACTTTATTCAAAAGCCTGAGCCTGAACCTGGGCGGAACACTGATCTATACGCAGTTAAGCGGTAGCATTAATGGTCAGAAACTGGAAAACAGCGGCATGAGCGGCTATATGTATAGTGGTGCCAGCTATAAATTGCCGAAAGACTGGAGAGTTAGCGCAAACATGGGCTACTATGCACCACGCGTATTGCTGCAGGGGCAGTCGGCGGGGCAATTCAGGCATGGCTTTTCTGCGAGCAAGGATTTCCTGAAAGATAAGAAAGCCAGCATCAGCTTGTCGGTGCAGAACCCCTTCCAGAAGCATTTTGTGTCCTACAGCGAACTAGAAGCCCCTGACTTTATCCAGCGATCAGAACATAAGAACATTACCCGTCGTGTTAGTGTTGGGTTTAACTATAAATTCGGTAAGCTGAAGGAAGATATCAAGCGCACTAAACGCGGCATTAAGAACGATGACCTGAAGGGTGGCGAAAGCAAAGGAGGCAGCAACTAAACCTGTTCTAGCTTAAGTATAAAAAAGCCCGGATGCGCCCAAGTGCATCCGGGCTTTTTTGTTTATGTGTAGCTGTTATTGCTTTTTAATACTTGTCTGCTTCTTAGTTGTTGAAGTTGTTTTTTTCTCGGGTACTGTCCAGAAATAAATATTAGAGCCATCTACGTTTATGGTTTTCTCAGGCTCCCAGTCGCCCATATCAAAAGCGTGCGAAACAATGCGTGTGCCAGGCTTAAGCTGTTGCAGCAATATTGGCTTAAGCTTCATGTTTACAGAAGGCAGCAAGTATAAAGTAACCACCGATGCTTTGCTCACATCTGTTTTAAACAGGTCGCCAACTTCAAACTCCACCTGATCTGTTACGCCGGCTTCCTCTGCATTTTGCTTCGCCTCTTTTATGCGTTCCGGGTTTATATCAATGCCTTTGCCTGTGGCGCCATACTTTTTGGCGGCAGTTATCACAATACGTCCGTCGCCGCAGCCCAGGTCATATACCACATCGTTTTTAGAAACTTTTGCCAGTTCAAGCATTGCATCAACCACCACCTGGCGTGTTGGCACGTATGGCACGTCTAGCTTAGGAGCTGTGGTAGTCTGGGCCATATTTAGTGTTACTATACAAAATGCTAAAATTGCTGTCAGGAAAGATGTTTTCATTGCCTTCATAAGCTTGGTTTTTGAGGTTAGATATTTAAGAAAGTAAAATATTCTGCAGCCAGGGTGAAAATGGGAAAGGCAAGTATAGATTTTGCCTGAAGTGGGGTAGTAGTGATAGGTTTAGGTATACGATATGTTACCATAGCTGGTTAAAGTATGATTTTAGAAGTATAAACAATATACTTAAACTACGACTGACTAACAGCATGCGGCTTTTTCTGCTTTATCTTTTCTAGCGACGGAATAGCCAACAGCAACAGCGCACCAGCCAGCAATACACCAACCCCTATCAGGGCACCGAAACCAGTATAAACCAGGCTGGAGTATAGCAGGTAAGCGCTTGTAAGGCAGAAGATGATGGGTAGCACAGGATACAGTGGCACTCTGAAAGGGCGGTCCAGGTGCGGCTCTTTTTTGCGAAGTATGAACAGCGAAATGCCCACCATCAGCAGGAAAAACCAGAAAACCGGCGCCGTATACTCCACTATAGTTTCGAAGCCGTTGCGGGTAAAAAGACCCAGGCCAACCAGTGCCAGTGATATCATGCCCTGCACTATAAAAGCATTCACCGGCGATGATGTTTTAGTATTCCATTTACCCAATGCACCGAAAACAGGAAAATCCCGACCAAGGGCGTAGTTGGTGCGGGCACCTGTGAATATGGTAGCGTTTGCCGACGTAAGAGCCGAAATTGCTACCAATACACCAATCAACACAACACCGCCTTCGCCAAACGTAATACGCATCAGGTCGACTGCCACGGCATCGGAGCCTGCAATACGATTTAGCCCAAGCGCTTTCAGGAAAGACAGGTTTACAAGCAGGTATACTAAGGTGATAATAAAAATGCCCATAATGAGTGCGGTAGCCATACCTTTCCGGCCTGTTTTTAATTCTGCTGAAATGTAGGCAGCTTCGTTCCACCCGCCGAAGGTTAACAGTACAAATACCATAGCCAGGCCCAACGAGGTCGATGGCGTAGAAGAAGCGGCAGTAGTGGCAACAGGCTCGGCAGGGGCAAAGAAGAAACCGGCCACAACAACTGTAAGTATACCCAGTACCTCTATTGTAGTAAGCACTTTTTGAGTGCCAGCCCCGAATGTTACACCTACAATATTTATACAGGTGAGCGCTACCACAACTATAGCCGCATACACAACTGATGAGTATTCGCCGATGCTGTAGATCTGCGCCAGGTAATCGCCCACTATAAAAGATAGAAGCGCAATAGAACCGGTTTGTATCACACTCATCCGCGACCAGGCAAACAAGAAAGCCAGTTTCCTGCCAAAGGCCCGCGTAAGGAAATGGTAATCGCCGCCGGTGTGCGGGAAGGTGGTGGTAAGCTCGGCATAGCAAAGTGCCCCAATAAGCGACACAAGTCCTCCAAACACCCAGGTTAAAAGAAACATGGCACCGCTATCGGTGTTGGTTGCTACCATAGACGGGGTTCTGAAAATGCCTGCTCCAATCACAATACCTACAATAACGGCAATGGCATCGGCCATACCCAGTGCTGGCCTGGGCTGAAGATTTTTATCTGGTTCACGGCTTTCTTCCTCTCTCATTAGCTCACTGTTAAACCTTTGTTAAACAACTTATACCTGTTTAGCTTTGTAGCCGGAGTTTGCTTCCTGTTCAGAGTAAGTTTATACGTAATCCCGGCATAGAAACATTCTTAACAGTGCATATTTCGCTTTAAACCCTGCTGAAGTATGACTTTAATAAGTATAAGCACAAACTTCTTTAGGCAAAGGTGTTTTACAGGATGTATTTTAAGTTTTAGTACCGGATTGGGTTTAAATGAAATTATATTTGCAGAAACAGGGTTAAGTATAAAAGGCAGGCAGCTGCCTGAATATGGAAATGACGGAAGAAGAATTCAGATTAAAGTATACCGAAGCGCTGGATGCTATTTTGGAAGCAATGGCAGAAAGTCCTGAAATAGACCCAAAAAAGTTTTTTGGTATGGCCTGCATCCTGGAGAACCTGAGGTTCTTTAGCCCCGTGCTTTACGGCGCATTGCAGAAGCCTGAAAAATAATAAATTGGTAAGTATAGAAAGAGCCGCCTGTGATATGCAGGCGGCTCTTCTGTTTTAAAGCTTTTTGTTATTATACTTCATACTTCCGGATCACAGCTTCCATTTCCTGCAGGAACAGGTGCATGTGGTAACCATCGGCCAGCGCGTGGTGCAGGCCAATACTGATTGGAAGTATAACTTTGCCCTGTTGCATTTCAAGTCGACCATAGCCTATTTTTGGTACCCCAGGGTTTTCCTGCTCTGTCGAGAATGCGTGCTCCATACCCTTGAACTTGAACCAGGGCAGTGTTGTCATGTGTAGCAGGTCTGTGCCCTGGTAGCCGTTAAACAGTTTCCTGCTCTTCTTTACCTCGGCAATAATTCCGGCTCCTTCCTTACAGAAATCCTCCAGCTTTTCGTGGTACGGGAAATGCGTAAAGGCAATGTTTTTGTCATCTTTCAGGATGGTGGTGGAAAGATCCAGGCCGCTATACTTCACCACTCGTCCGTTCTCTATCCTGAGCAGGAAATTATCGGTAGCACGCGCTGCCTCCAAAGTAGCATGCATGTACGCAAGCGATACCGATAAACCATAAGTTTTACAGTACTGATAAAGTGGCGTGATCTCTATTTCTGTATGAACATTGAAGAAGGGCTGGGTCATGGTACTGAAAAACCGGTAAGACTCTTCACGTTCCCAACCCTCCAAAGGTATATTCTGTTTGCTGTATCGCGTTTCCATGTATGATCTGATCTCTGTTGCTGATACCCCAGCAGGATATTTACCGGGCAAAGATAAAGCAGGAAATCTGATTTATCGGAAAGAAACGTGGGCAGAAAGGTATAGCATTCTTTAAGCTGCTATCCCAGAAGGCGTAACTGCCTTGGCATTTGCTTTTTGTTTTACCGAGCGATCAATCACATACATCATAGCTATAGTTACGGTGGTGGCAAACACCACTACATAGCCAAGTATATCGTAGTGCTGCAACGTGCCGCTGCTGGTCTGTACCACAATTAGCCCTGCCAGCGCCGAGGCAAGCCCGCCTGATATCTGCTGCACCGACGACTGTATACTCATATAAGCACCTCTGTCGGCAGGTTCAGGTATCGCGGTCATCAGAGCTGAGGCCGAGATCATTCTGGAAGTTACACCAATAAATACCACCACATTTACAAGTATAACAAGCCAGAGCGGCGAAACACCCATGTTGCAGTAAAAGGCAATTACCACCATGGAAAGCAATGAGCCCCAGAAGAACACTTTATACTTGCCCACCTGGTCGCTGAGCTTGCCTGCCAAGGGTCCTGTGATCATTGAGATAATGCCTGTAACCATGTAGATGAACGGCAGGTCATCTATACTGATGCCCAGGTTGTAAACGGTGAATGCACTGCCAAAAGGCATCAGCATAAAACCGCCTGTTGCCAGCAAAGTTATGGCGGCAAAACCTTTCAGGTAATGGGTATTAGAAACTATGCCAGCCAGGTGCAGGAAAGCGTTGTGGTCGTGCTGAAGTTTAAGGTGAGCGTTTATAGGTTTCATGTATACTACAATGGCCAGGCCCACTACCACGCTTATACCTACCAGCAGCAGGAAAGGCGAGTGCCAGCCCCAGGCATTTGCTAAGTATAAACTAAGTGGGATACCCATTACCTGGCTCACAGCAAAGGCTATTTGAACAAAGCCCATTACGCGCCCGCGCATCTGCATCGGGAAAAGATCCGTGATAATGGCAAAGGAAATAGAACCGATTACTCCGCCAAACAAACCTGTAACTATCCGGGCTACCAGCAACGAATAATAATCGGGAGCTATACCACAGAACAGGGTGCCCAGCACAAAGCCAGTGTAGAAGAACATCAGCAGCTTTTTGCGGTCGAATTTATCGGCAAAGCCAGCTGCCAGCAAACCCGATGCCCCGGCACTGAAAGCATAAGCCGAAACCACCCAGCCAAACTGCTGCGGCGAAATGGATAGCTCCTTGATCAGCTGTGCACCCAATGGCGACAGCACCATAAAATCGAGTATGATCGTGAACTGAAGTATAGCAAGTATGGCAATTATAAAAACCTGATACTTTGTAAATGGCTGCTTTCCTGGCGGTGCAGAGTGTGCTGCTTCAGAGGAACTTGCCATATTTTCTGTAGTTGTGTCTTTCATATAAATTCTCTTTCCATCCTGGTTCTGATTATAGGGATGTTCTTTTTACTTCTTAAGGAATTTGTGGCCTAGTTGGTGCATGAGCTGTTCGCGCTGGCTGCGTGCCAAAGGCAGCTCATTTCCGCCGATCCTGACGGTGTTGCCATTCAGTGCCTGTATATGGTGCAGGTTAACAATGTAAGATTTGTGAATCCTGAAAAACTGTTGTGGTGGCAGGCTTTCTTCCACTGCTTTAAAGGTAAGGTGCACAACCAGCTTACGGGTGGTAGTATAGATCTGTATGTAGTTCTGCATACCTTCTATATACAGAATATCCTGCAGCAACACTTTCTCGAGCATTTTGTTATGCTTCACAAAAAAGTAATCATCCGGAGCTACCTGTTGTCCGGCCATTTGCCTTTGCGTAAGCTGGTAATAATCCCTTGCCTTGTTCATAGCTTTCAGGAAACGCTCAAAAGAGATCGGCTTTAACAGGTAATCGAGCACATTCAGCCTGAAACCCTCCAGCGCAAAGTTCGGATAAGCTGTAGCCAATATGGTAATAGGAGGGTGGGGCAACAACTCCAGCAGGTTAAGGCCAGTTAGCTTTGGCATGTTAATGTCCAGGAGCATCAGGTCTGCTTTTTGCTGCTGTAAAGCACTTTGTGCTGCCAGTGCGCTGTTATAGCTGCCAATATGCTCCACAAAATCTACCTCAGCCAGGTAGCGCTCCATACCTTCGCGGGCCAGCGCCTCATCGTCTACAATAATACACTTCATTTTCATCCGGCATTCAGGGCGTATAGTTCTTGTTTCTGTTGCTGGTTATTTGTCAGGTCCAGCTTCAGGCTTACATGATAAACATTGTATGCGTGGTCAAGCTGCAACTGGTGGCCGCCCGGGTAAAGCAGCTGCAGCCTTCGTTTTACATTCTCCAATCCAAGGCCGCCTGGTTTAGGTTCGTGTACAGGTACTTCGTCGTAACTGTTCCATACTTCCAGTTGCAGTTCACCTTTGGTGTTCATGGCTACTTTTATGGTTATATAACTGCCGCTCTCCGCAACCCGCGATACATGTTTAAAGGCATTCTCAACAAATGGGGCAAGTATAAAAGGCGCTATGGTATGGCCATAGGGAAGTGTGCCCCAATCGGTTTCCAGACGAAGCTCCTTGCCATGCCGCACCTTTTCTATCTGCGCATAGTTCTGCAGGTAAGCTATTTCCTGCTCCAGCGGAATAGAAGCCTGTGAGCAATCGTAGAGCTGGTAACGGAGCATATCAGCAAACTGGAACAATACTTCCGATGCTTTTTGCGTGTCTTTGTGCATAAGCACGTGAATGCTGTTGAGCACATTAAACATGAAATGTGGGTTTATCTGGTCGCGCAGCAATCTCAGTTCTGCCTCCAGGTGCTCGGCACGCAGCTGCTGGTGTTTTTTCTCTATCCGGCTGTGTTCGGTATAAAACCGGATGCCGCAGATAGCGCCGCTTGTCAGGAGCAGACCAGTAAACAGTCCCATAGCACGGGGCAGGAATTCCAGGTGGCCTCCGTCGAAGTTCAGGAGATGGTAATGGAGCAACTTCTCCAGCCACAGATCAATAAAGCTGAGTGCAAAGGCCAGTGCAACATTGGTTAGCAACACGATCAGGGCGAAGCGGAACATCTGTTTCTTCTGCATGAAAACAGGCAATGCCAGGTCGGCTAAAATATGGGCACCAGCCATGTGTGCTGGCACCAGCACGGCCACATAAACCAAGCTCGCACTAAACGGCATAATGGCCGTCATGTTTATCTTCAGCAGGATAACGGCAGCAAGCACACTCCAGATGAAAATGATCAGGTGCCTTGTGGTGGCTATTTGTTTAGTTCTCATAATTTGCGGCAAAACAAGGGAAAAAATTAAAATAATTTCCCATAAATCCAGTCAGTGGTGGAGGTATAAAGTAGTTATAGGTAACACATACAGCAGCATATCAAGAAAAAAATGCCATTGGTCAAAATTTATAGCTGCCTGTTACCAGCCATCTAAATCATATCTGAAGCTCATTTTTTGCAGCATAGGCAGCAAGTGTGGTAAATATGTTAGGAAGCATTATTTCTGCCTTTTAGGCTGTTACAGATCTCTAGTTTTGATATTTATAATACAGCGCAGGATAAATTGTAAAAAAAAGTAGTCCTAATAGATTAGTTTTCGTACTAATTCATTAGGATTACTACTAACTAATTAGTAGTATTGTAAAAATAATAACGTCATGCAGAAATTAGGTAAAAGAGAAGAGCAAATCATGCAGGCTGTCTGGAAACTCGAGAAGGCATTTATTAAAGATATAATCGATGAATTGCCTGAGCCGAAGCCTCACTACAACTCCGTGGCTACCATGGTCAAGATCCTGACCGAAAAAGGCTTTTTAAATGCGGAGAAGATCGGGAACACCTACCAGTACACACCGCTGGTAACGCTGGCCGAGTACCGCGAGCAGGATGTGGCCTCCATCAAGAAGAAATATTTTGGCAATTCCTTCACCAGGATGATTGCGCATTTTGCAAAGGAAGAAAACCTTTCAAATGAAGAGTTAGACGAGTTGGTACGCATTATCAAATCACAGAAAACTACTTAAAAGTATAAGCCATGATCGAGTTACTGCTGAAATCCTCGTTTACTATTGGCATAGCTTTCCTGTTCTACAAACTGCTGCTGCAGCAGGAAAGCTTTTTTGCTACGAACCGGTTATACCTGCTCGCCTGCCTGGCGCTGGCCTTCGCACTGCCCTTTGTTACGCTGCCAAAACTTATCGATCATCAGGGCTACTTTTTCAGGGCCCTTAACCTGGAAAGCACTTCGGATATAGCTTTATCTTCCGCAGAAACCGGCGCTCCTGAAACTCCATCAACCATAAGTATACAGGAACAAAGGCATGCAGTAAAAGCCGAAAGTCAAAAGCTACCAGAAAACAAAGGTCAACAAACCGCAGCCCTGGAAACAGAAAACACCAGTAGCAGTGAATTCAGTTGGGGCTTCTGGCTACTCATGTTATACCTGTTCGGGGTGGCAGTTTTTGCCTGTACGCTTCTGTTTCAGGTAGGCTCTATTTTCTACAGGATCTATACTTCATCAGACAAGATAACAGATGGTGATTTTGTGATCGTGAACCTGACGCACCGCCACGCGCCCTGTTCCTTCTTCCGGTATATCTTCATCTATCCTGAGGATTACGATTATGAAACCTATGAGCAGATTATTGCACACGAAAAGATACATGCCCGCCTGGGCCATAGCTTAGACCTGCTGCTTGCCGAAATAGCGGTAGTTATACTTTGGTTTAATCCATTTGTCTGGCTATTTAAAAAGGAAATAGAAAAGAACAACGAGTACCAGACCGATGCGCTGCTGCTGGAAAAAGAGCAGGTTAGGAAAGAGCAGTACCAGCTTAACCTGTTGCAGATTGCTGTACCAAACAAGCCGCTGAGCATTACAACAAACTATAATCAGTCATTATTAAAACAACGAATTATGATGATGAATGCGAAAAGATCCACTGCGCATGCCTATTGGAAATACGCTTTCCTGGCGCCTCTATTCTTTGGAGCGCTACTGTTCATGAACGAGCCTGCGCAGAGCCGGGATCCGGAACGCAAAATAAGTGTTCTGGATCCTTTCTCTGAAGGTTCTTCGGAAGATGCTACCGCTGAAAAGCAATCCTTGCCTGCTAATCCACCAGCACCTGCTGAGGTACCAAATCCTCCTGTTCCTGCAGTTGCCGATCCGGGACCAGCACCTTATCCGGGGCCTGCCGTAGCGCAGAACGACCAGGGTTCAGATAATAAAAAGGACAAGGTGAAAGCGAAGGCTGGTAAAAAGAAGGGCTACTCCTTCAACGTCAGCGGCCGAGCAGATATGTCGGAAGGATACTTTTACAGCAGCCGCGAAGGCAACGAGTACTGCATCAGCTTCAAAGGCAGTAACAAAAGCAATTCGCACTGGAACATGTCAGATTGCTTTGATACTAGGCTGTTCCAGAAACAGGGCAACGATGTATTCGTGGTAAATAAAGAAACAGGCATACTGCAGCTTAATGGCAACCTGGATTCGGAAGTAGGGCAGGGCAAGTATAAATTCACTGAAAGCAGCGACTTCCGCAAGTACCTGGACAAGAACAACATCACCGGAATTGATAAGAACTCGATGTTCCTGCTGTTCTTCGGCGACGTGGATAAAAAGTATGTGGATTTCCTGAAAAAGAACTACAGCGATATCAATGGCGATCGGCTGGAGGAACTGGCTGTACACGGCATCACGATGCAACAGTTTCAGGAATACCTGGCGCTTTACCAGAAGCATGGAAATAAAAAACCATCTGTACAGGATATTATAGCAGCCCGCATTCACGGCATAGATCAGGCTTATATAAAAGAGCTGCAAAGTATAGGTTATAAAGACCTGAGTATAAAGAAAATGATGGAAGCCAAAATACATGGTGTAGATGCTGCTTATGTTGATGGTTTAAGAAAAGCAGGTTTTAAAGATCTCTCTATGGATAAAATCATTGCGGCAAAAATACATGGGGTTACACCGGCCTCTGTGAAAGAAGTAAAAGCGCTTGGTTTTGGTGAACTCGACATCGATAAGATAATGCAGCTCAACATACATGGTGTAGACGAAGATTATATAAAAGAAATGCGTGCTGCCGGTCTGAAAGACCTGACCATGGACCAGTACCTGCAAGCTAAAATTCATGGACTTGATGCAGCTTCAGTAAAAGACATCAGAGCGATGGGTTACAAAGACGCTGACTTTGACGATATGATCTCAGCCAAAATACATGGCGTAGACAAAGCTTACCTGGATGATCTTAAAAAAGCCGGTTTCGCTGACATAAGCCTGAATAAAGCTGCCGAAGCTAAGATACATGGTATCAACAGCGGATTTATTCAAAAAGCCAGGAAGAATGGCTATAATCTGAATAGTTTAGATAAGTATATTGCTCTCAA
This sequence comes from uncultured Pontibacter sp., assembly GCA_966250805.1. GTDB lineage: Bacteria > Bacteroidota > Bacteroidia > Cytophagales > Hymenobacteraceae > Pontibacter. Next base: position 76,422 of record CBINIP010000020.1, read on the forward strand.
GATCCACGGCATGGCTATGGAATCGCTGAAAGAAAAAGAATAATTAAACAGTGCTAACCGGGTACAGACTGATGAACCAGCTTTTAAGTCTGTACCCGGCAACAGCCCTGGTTTTACTCTCCCTCAATTTGTTGGATAAACTATAGCATAGCAGTCTGCCGGCTGTGGTAGCTATGCCTTTGCCCTTACAATTTGCTGGTGCAACATAAACTTAAATTAATTATTAAAAAAGTATAACCCCTATGCAACGTCGGTAAAGTTTTATTGTCTTTACTGTATTACTGCTGGTTCTGCCTTACTCTTTTATATTCTAAAAATACTACTATGAAAAAAAGGATACTTTTTTTGCTGGCATTGCTTTGCCTGTTCGCAAGCGCTGGCACTACGGCCTCTGCCCAAAGCGCACCTGCTCCGGATGCTTCCGGTAAGATCTCAGGCGTGTTGTTAGATTCACTTACAAGCAAACCGGTTGAGTTTGCTACGGTTGCATTGCTGGCAGCCGGTACAAGCCAGTCGGTAGATGTGAAGATGACGGACGGGCAGGGAAGTTTTTTGTTTACAGGACTTAGACCGGGTACTTATGAGCTGGCGATCAGCTTTATAGGATACAAAACCAAATCCATCAAACAGATCAGTATCAACAACCAGAACCCTGAAGCGGCGCTGAAGGCCATACGCTTCAGCCCGGCGGCAACCCAGCTGAAAGAAGTGAATGTGCAGGCGCTGCGGCCTACCATAACACAGGAAGCCGACAAAATGATAGTAAGTATAGAAGGCACTGCATTGGCCGCCGGCAAAACAGCTTACGATGTGCTGGCTACCTCGCCGGGAGTCTATATAGACCAGGAAGGCAATATACAACTGAACGGCAGGCCCGGCACTACCGTGATGATTGACGGAAAGCTTACTTATCTCTCGGCCCGTGACCTGCGCACCTTGCTCGAAGGTATGTCGGCTGAAAACCTCAAGAACATCGAGATCATCACCAACCCCTCCGCCCGTTACGATGCCGAAGGCTCTTCAGGCATCCTGAACATCAACCTGAAAAAGAACACCATGTTTGGCGTAAACGGCAACGTATCGGTAGGTGGTACCTACAACGGCAAGCAATTTGGCTACAACACCACGGCACGCGTCAACTATAAAACCGGCCCCTGGAATTCGTTCCTGAACCTGGACCTATCGAAACGTGTGGGCGGGCGCGAAGCTACTTTTACCCGCGTATTTAAAGGAGAAAATGAAACGGTATACTTTGACCAGGTAGCTACCGGAAACTTCGAAGTGCAGGGACCGCCTGCAGTGCGGTTGGGTACCGACTACAATCTGAACGAGGAGCACAGCATCGGCTTTATGGGCTATTATGTTACAAACAAAATGCACTCAGATTTCCTGACTGAAACGTACATGGGTAACACGCCTGGCCACCCAAACCTGTTTATTGATGCCGACAATTTCAACACTAACCGCTTTACCAACTTCACTACAAACCTGCATTACGTAGGCAAATTTGATACCGTGGGTACCATGCTTACCGCCGATGCTGATTATGTGCGGATCACTAACCGTGGCTATGGCAATTTCTACAATTTCTACGATTCGCTGACTTCTGACCAGCCTGTTATACAGGATTTTCTTTACACCGAAACGCCCGGCGGATTTGATATTTTTTCAGCCAAAGCAGATTACACAAAAGCTTTCTCGAAAGGCAAAAAGCTGGAGCTGGGCCTTAAAGCAAGTAAGGTAGTGTCCGATGCAGATTCACGATTTTATCTTAATAATGGCGATGCGCCGGTGCTGGATATCCGGCGCACCAACCACTTTATTTATGACGAAAACATTTATGCCGGCTATGTAAACTGGAGCAGCAAACTGGGCGAAAACGTGGACGTGCAGGCTGGCTTACGGGCAGAACAAACCGTAGCGGACGGGGAATTGCGCACTACCGGCGAGAAGTCTGACAGAAGTTACCTGGACCTTTTCCCAAGCCTGTTTGTGAAGCAGAAAGTAACCGATAACTACGGGATCAGCTACAATTATAGCCGCCGCATACAGCGCCCGAACTATGGCCAGTTGAATCCGTTTTTTGCTTACCGCGATCCTTATACTTACTGGCTGGGCAATCCGGGGCTGCGTGCACAGTATACTCATTCTATAGGTGTAACACAGGTGTTCAAAAAGAACTACAACCTGGCGCTAAACTATCAGCTTATACAGGATGTGATTGCTGAAATTCCTATCATCGAAACCGAATCCTCAACTACAATTTATACTATAGGCAACGTGGAGGACGCAAAGAACCTTAGTTTAACAGCCATTGCGCCCATCCGGATCCTGAAGAACTGGGACACGAACAACACCTTTCTGGTGTCCTATAACGAGTACAGCACCATTGTGGAGCAGGAGCAGGTAATTAATGACCAGGTATACTACATGCTGCAATCGAACCACAACATTGCGTTGCCAAAGGACTTTAAGATGGAGCTGAACGGCACCTACCAGGGCAAAGCTGCTTATGCCTTATATGTGGTAGAGCCACGTTGGTGGTTGAACATAGGCCTGAAGAAAAGCCTGCTGGACGACAAACTGGACCTGAGCCTGAACGTGAATGATGTTTTTAAAACGCAGCGTTTAAAGCTGGCTGCAAAAGTGGGAGAGGGTAACGTGAACGATTTTAACCAGTATTTCAGGAATAGAACCATAGGCTTTACCCTGCGCTACAATTTTGACAAAGGCCAGAAAGTAGAAGAGCGTAAACGCAATAACCTGGAAGAACTGAACCGTACCGGTGGGTAAAATATAAGCGTGTTACATAGTTTTTAATAGAAAAGCCGCCTGGTGAGAGCGGCTTTTTTTATGCCTCGTCCAGTCCTGATTTTATGGGGCTATTTGCTTCCCTGCCAATGCCTTTTACAGAATTTTACAAAACTCAGTTGCAGATGTGTATGTTATAATATGCTACTTCTTTTTAGACAAGATGAAGTTGCCACTGCTGCTGTCCTTCGACAGTGTGTAAGGCTCGTTCAATTCAAGCGTCCAGCCGTCTCCTGTTATTTTGCTGCCTTTACTATCTGTCGGTAATGTGAGGGAGATCTTCTTCCAGTCCGGGCTCATCAACGCACCTTTCTCTGCATTCAAAACACCCCAGTTGTCGGTAACACGGATGGTAGGGTAAACGGTGCCTTTATCTTCTAGGGGCATCATGTTTCGGGGATCAAACGATACGCTCATCTTTTCAAAGTATAGCTCCAGGTGCGGCTGCTCCACAAATCTGTCTTTGTATTCAGAGATAAGCTTTCTTTTAGCTTCTGCCCGTTTGGTCTCTTCCAGCACCACTTGCTTACCGTTATAGGCTGTTGCTCTTCGCTCTGATTCGCTCTTCAAATCATCTGGTAACTTGATTTTGAAAGCCTCTACAAAATAGCTTGTGAGATCAGTCTCAGGTGTGATTTGCTTGTTCCAGTACTTTTGCCGGTTGCTTAGCAGGTAACCGTATACTGGAATGGTCTGGTAGGCGAAAGAGCGCACAAACGTCGGGTTTGCCAGGAAAGATTGCATGCTGGCCGCAAAGTGCACAGCTGCCTGCTTCCGGCTTCTGTCGCTGATCACAAAGCCTGTGTACTCGGCCAGCCCCTCGTTTAGCTCCAGCAGGTTTTCTGTAGAATCTGCGCCCGGGTAAAGCTGGTGGCGGTATTCCCGGAAGGTGAAGGCACTGGTGAGATGTTGCCTTCGCTCACGACTGGAGGAAGCCTGTAGTGCCTTTTTAAGTGCTTCCAGCTCCAGCCGTAAGTATACTCTACCTTCCTTCTCGTCCAGGTGGTTGTTGGCCGTATTGTGAAGCGCAAAACCTAAAGATGGCTGCGCTTTATGGTACAACTCATGTGCTAGCAGGGTTATCCGCTCATGTTTATCCTTTGGCAGCGGAAGCAGGAGCATGGCCCAGTGTTTACCGCTCCAATGCAGGGCCGTGTTGGCAATGTTTACCTTGGGCGGCAGGTAGCCAGTATATAATCCTGCATTTCCGGTTAGGATTCCTGCTGTGTCGGCTTCGTTTGCTATTACCTCACGGGTCTTTGGGTTAACCAGCAGCATAGAAGAATACAGATCCTTGTCCCAAAGCTGGCGGTGCTTTTTTGTTGCGGCCTCTGCCTCCTTAAAATAAGACGTAAAGCTGAGGGTATCTGTTTTTGCTGATTGTGCGCGACTTGTTGTTGCCAGTTGCAGCAGCAGGATGAACAATAAATAGATCTTTTTCATAGTAGGGATTTAAGTTCTTAATGGCCGCAAGATAGAATTAGCAATTATTAGTTGTACACTCGCCTGTAAATCATGTAAATAACATCCTGAATTGTGTAACAGCCCCGCCTCTCCAGCTTGCTTCCTTTGTGCCGTTCAATCTTATCACAAAATTCACAAAATAAAACGATGATAGACCTACACTTTACCACCGAAACCAACTATGGCAGCGGCAACCTACCTGCTGCAAAGCCAATGCTCCGCACCATGAAAGCTATACTTTACGGCACTGCTGCAGCGGCTGTTAAACCAATTAAAAAAAGCCCAGCAGGCACAGCCTCAGCCTCAGCCTCAGCCTC
>CBINIP010000021.1:0-67306 GCA_966250805.1 uncultured Pontibacter sp.
CTTATATATATGATTGCAACGGTTTAGCAATTGATTAGTTGCAATTTTGCTTGCATGCTATGTTGCTGTATGTTTTGTAGAAAAGGGGCGATATGCGGAAGTATAATGTAAAATATGTGAGAAAAAACAAGCCGGTGTTTGAGAGAGGGTAGACCTTTAAAAGAAAAAGCGCATACCTAGAGCATGCGCTTTTTCTTTTAAAATACAGATAAAGGTAAATGTTTTAAGCCTTTGCTTTCTTTTTAGGCTTTGTTGTTTCAGGGCGCATGATTATGCTTTTGGCTTTAGAATTTTTCTTAGCTGCCTTTAAGGCGTTGTAAGCCTGGCGCAGATTATCTAAGCTCGAATAATTAAAAAGGCAGAAGTGCTCATTTTTGCCTTTTCCAAAGTATAAGTACAGGCTGTGGGTTTTGCCACCCAAATGCAACAGCGTGCTAACTTCCACTTTGGTCAGGTCAGTTACCTGAAAGGTAACACATTGAGTACCATAAGGTGCCGGTATGTCTACAGACATCTTTATTTAAGGGTTAAAAAGTAATAAAATAGGGTTACTGGTTTAGCTTTAGTTGCCGTAGCTGGCAATGCAACTGGTGGTAAAAATAAAAAAACTGATGCCAACGCCATAAATTGTTGAGCCGGCAACAGCTTTAAGTTTGTTTATTTTTTTGCTTCGTTGTAGCGGCGCTCTACTTCTTTCCAGTTTACTACAGACCACCACGCGCTAATGTAATCAGGCCGTTTGTTCTGGTAGCGCAGGTAATATGCGTGTTCCCATACATCCAGCCCAAGAACCGGGGTACCTTTCACACGCTCGATATCCATTAGCGGGTTATTCTGATTGGCTGTGCTGGTAATTTTAAGTTTACCATCCTGGCCTACGATCAGCCATGCCCAGCCGGAGCCAAAGCGTTTTGCTGCTGTATCGGCAAAGGCTGTTCTGAATTTATCCATAGATCCAAAATTCTGCTCGATAACCTTAGTGAAAGTAGCAGAAGGGGCAGGAGCTTTAGGAGTCATTATCTGCCAGAACAGTGTGTGGTTATAGTGGCCACCGGCATTATTGCGCACAGCCGGAGAAAATTTAGACACAGAAGCCAGAATCTTTTCTAATGGCATTTTTTCAGCTTCGGTACCTTTTATAGCTGCATTCAGGTTGTTTACATAGCCTGCGTGGTGCTTACCATGATGTATTTCCATCGTTTTCTGATCAATGGCTGCCTCCAGGGCATTGGTAGCATAAGGTAGTTCTGGTAATTTAAACTGTGCCGATGCCAGGTTGGCAAAAGAAAGTGCTATGATCGGTGTCAGGATCAGTGTTTTGAGTTTCATAGTAAGTAAGATTAATTGTATTAGATAATGAGTCTGGCAAGATAAAACCAAACGACCTTAATCCCTAATAAATTACAAAGCAATATGTTTAGATATTAGTACTTTGTACTTACTAAATGGCGATAAATACGTAGTAAGTATAAAAAAATATTCAACAGATATCAAAAAATTCTAGAAAATCTCTAACTTAATATCTGTTGTGCGTTTAATGTATAATTATGTAACACCTTATGTATAGAAGCCCATGGAAACGTTAATTGTAGGCCTGGTGCTGGCGCTCTACGCCATAGCTTATCTGGTATATTACCTTTATGGCCGTGAGAAACCATCGCGAAAGCATTTCGACCATTACTGGTAAACCAAAGCTGCGACTAAAGTCTGTTTAACTACAACCCGTTACAAAAGCTTCATGATCTGCTAAAATCTGGAAAGGGGGGCAGGTTTTGTGGTGAAGGTGTTTGTTTACTGGCTACGGCATGTAGCCGGCACAAAAACAAAGGGCTGCTCAAACTATGAATAGGGCAGCCCTTTGTTTTATACTTACTGTTCAGGTTTAGCAATAGCCGTTGATATCGCAACTACCACCTTCTGCCTGTATTTCTTCGAAAGCCGGAGCAGCCTGCGGGAAAACAGCCAGAAATGTATCGGCTGGTTGTGCGCCACTTACCAGGTACTTATCATTAAAGATGAACGCAGGTACGCCTTTTATACCTGCCTGCTGTGCCCAGGCTTCCATTTCGCGTACTTCCTTTTTGCCTTCTTCGCTTTCAAAAAAGCCTTCTAATTTTTCAGCCGGAATGCCATGCTCAACGCCAATCTTCTTTAAAAGACTGATGTCGTTCATATTATTGCCTTCTGTAAAGTTACTGTAGAAAAGCGCATCTGCTACTTTTTGCTGCACGCCATACTTATCAGCAAGCCAGATCAGGCGGTGGCCGTTAAACGTGTTGCTCAGGTTAATTGCTTTATCGAAGTTAAACTCAATACCGTCTGCTTTTCCTGTTTCGGTCATGCGCTGGTTCATGGCATCCAGCTGGCTTAAAAACGATGGGCCATAGCTGTTAGTAAAGTATTCTTCTTTGCTTTGGCCCTCCTGCGGTATGTTTGGGTTCAGCTCGAAAGGCTTAAAGTATACTTCAAAATCGTAGCTGCTGCTGGCTGCTTCCATAGCACTTTTCAGGCGTTGTTCACCAATATAGCACCATGGGCAGTTGATGTCAGAAACTATATCTATCTTTATTTTCTTCTTATTCATATGCTTATTCTTTCTTAATGAGATCGAAAGCAAAGTATAAATTTATACTTAAACTGTTGCTTTCGTATCTCTGCCTTTAACACGCCAGTGCCTGAGTTAGTGCCTTAGGCCTGCTTTACAAGCTGTACTTCTGCGTGCAAACGGATCTCGTCGCTTACCACAACACTTCCGGCTTCGGTTACAGCATTCCAGGTTAGGCCAAACTCTTTGCGGCTGATCTTGCCATCGACGGTAAAGCCTGCTTTTGTTTGTCCGTATGGATCTACTACTATACCTCCAAACTCTACGTTCAGGGTTACAGGCTTCTTCACACCTCTGATGTTTAGCTCACCATACAGCTTAACATCGTCGCCGTTGTGTTCATACTTTGTGCCTGTAAATATAAGCTGCGAGTGGTTTTCAGCATCAAAAAAATCTCCTGACTTCAGGTGCGTGTCGCGCTGGGCGTTATTTGTATTAATAGAGTCTATGTCTGCTGTGAATTCTATGCGCGATGCAGTAGTAAAATCTTCGCCCTCTGTTTCAACTACCAGGTTAAATTTTTCGAAGTAACCTGTAACAGTTGTGATCATCAGGTGCTTTGCCTTGAACTGAATTTCGCTGTGGGCCGGGTCTATTACCCATGTTGTTTTATCTGCCATAATTTCTATCGTTTAATGTAACTGTTAGATTTGTATTACAAATGTACTAACATTTAATGTATATACATCTAATTTTGTGAAAAGGTTTCAAAGTATATAGTTGATGGAGTTGCAGGAGAGGAGGCAGGTGTTAGGAAACTGAGTAAAAGATTCTGAAAGTATAAACTATACCTGTTAAAAGAAAAAGCCGCTTGTTCAAAACAGGCGGCTTTTTCTTGATGTACTTGGCAGATTAGCTTATTTCTCCATTGCTTTCTGGTTGATGAAGCTTTTGGCCAGTTTATTAAGTTTGGTATCTGTGTTTTGTTCTTCCTTCAATGTCTGGTTCAGCAGTTTAGCAGCCTCTGTATGACCAAGGCGCTCTGCAAAGTGTGCAGCAGTTCCGTAACCTGAGATCTCATAGTGTTCTATGCGTTGTGCCGAAGCAATAAGACCAGCGTCTTTGGTTTCAGGAGTTGCTTTTTCATCTATCATATCTTCGCCTTCCTCAATCAGGCCTTCCATGGCTTTGCACTTTGTACGGCCCGGACTGATTTTCATTAACTCGCATACTTTTTCGAGGCGCTCTTTCTGTGCTTTTGTTTCTTCCAGATGCATTTCAAAAGCCTTTTTAAGTTTAGGGTCTGACGCCTTTTTAGCCATCTTTGGTAAGGCTGTAATCAGTTGCTTTTCAGCGCTGTATAGGTCCTTCAGTTCGTGAAAGAACAATTCTTCTAAATTCTTTAATTTGCCCATAGCTTTAATTTTGTATAGTAATGTTGTAGTACTCTGAAGTACACTATACGCAGTTTTAAAATGCTGGGGTTATAAGTATAGCTTAACTACTAACAATTTTTTTGTGCAACTAAACCTGTGATAACTAATAAGATAGTGTGCAACAAGCTGCACTGCCAGTTTTTACGGACATGGTTTTGAAGAGGAGTATAAACTACACAGGTATAATTAGGGCAACTGCAGAATTGTAGTAAAAATGCAATCTTAGGTTAGGCTGCTTCGCTTGGGTTGTACTTTGCGTTATTATAGGAAATCTCTGTTACCTCTACCACTTCGTGCGTCCTGCCCATTTGTAAGGTTGCCGTTTGCCCGACACGTAAGCCGGTTACGGCTCTTGCAATAGGCGCTACAAATGCAACACGCCCTTCTGCTATAGAGGCCTCGTCTACGCCTACAATAGTGAAAGTGCGCACTGTGCCCGGCTTGCCGCCGCTGAGCGTTTTAAGTACAACTGTTGCTCCGAAACGTACCTCATCAGCAGGCTGGTTCTGAGGATCTACAACTTTAGCGGTTGCCAGTCTTGCATTCAGGGCGCTTATCCTGCCATTAAATATTGTAAGCTGACGTGTGCGGTCTGCTTCGTCTTCGCGGTTTGCCTCTGCTTTTGTTCTGGCTGCTTCAAGTTCAGCCAGCTCAGCACGTAGCAGCTCAAGGCCGCGTGGCGTTACATAATTAGGTGTGCCTGGCGGCAACGAAGCCCGCGGTGGTATTATAGGCGGTTGCCCTGCATCATCTTCTTTTACAAATGCTCTGCTCATAGTTGGTTTTAACGAAGGCTGGTGTATGAGGTTTGCTGCCGGTGCCAAAGTTTAAAAGTATAGGAGGTAACCTGGTGAATAGCAATATTATACTTAAAACTACACCTTTTATACTTTATAATTTTTGAACTATTGAAAGTTGATTAAGAGTTGTAAATCAGGTTTCTTTGTAAGAATATGCAATTGTACATCACGTCCCTCAACTCCGGAAGCAACGGTAACTGCTACTACATCGGCAACGACAATGAGGCAATTTTAGTGGATGCAGGTTTATCATGCCGCGAAACAGAGCGACGTATGCAGCGCCTGGGACTATCGATGCACAAGGTGCGGGCAATTTTTGTATCGCATGAGCATTCCGATCATATCCGTGGCATTCCGGTGCTGGCTAAAAAGTACCGTTTGCCGGTTTTTATTACCGATAGAACCGCCCTCTACTCCCGTATGGATTTTGGAAACCTGGTTCTGATCCCTTTTGAAGCACACGAACCCATAGAAGTAGGCGAGCTTATAGTTACAGCTTTCCCGAAGTTTCATGATGCAGCAGACCCGCATAGTTTTGTAGTTGCTTACCAGAACCTGAGAGTTGGTGTTTTTACAGATATTGGTGCGCCCTGCGATCAGCTGATACATTATTTTCAGCAGTGCCACGCCGCTTTTCTGGAGGCTAATTACGATGTTGAGATGCTGCAAAACGGCTACTACCCATACCACCTCAAACGGCGCATCAGTGGGGGCAAAGGACACTTATCAAATAAACAGGCGCTGGCGGTTTTTGAAACGTACAAGCCCGACTTCATGAGCCATGTGTTCTTATCGCACCTCTCAAAAGACAACAACAGCCCTGACCTGGTAAAAGATCTGTTTACAGCGAAGGCTGATGGTACCGAAGTTATAGTTGCCTCCCGCTACGAAGAAACGCCGATTTATACTTTAACCTGTTCCGAAAATCCTGTTTCTGGTCAGGGAAGTGTTGTATACCAACCAGCAAAAATTAAATCAGAGCCTAGAGATCAGCAACTGAGCCTGTGGTCATAAGTATAAGCTCAGTTACTTATACTTAACTTTTTCCCTATATTATACCTAGTATCAGAACTTACCTGTTCCTGATCCGGCCGTTGCTTTGCGCCCGCTACTGCTTCGAATTATAATCCGTTTATACTTATCTCATCTTTTCCTGCTTTATCCAAGTATAAGTAATAGTGCAACTATTACTTCTTTTCTGGTTTTGGCTGCGTATACTATTTGCAGGCTTCTTACCGTTTAAGCATCATTTAGTTGCATATAAGTAAGCCGCAGTGGGAGATTGTTAATTCAGCCGCGCGGTGCAAATTATTTTACCTCAATTTAAGGCACATTTTGTGCTACAAAACCTTATTAACGATTTCATAGTATTGCCAACGGCTAATATAGATATTATTGCATGCTTCTAAAAAGGTTTAAGCACAGCTCCTGCTTGCTACTACTTACTACAATGTTTGCCTTAACTGGATGCTTTAAAAAGCAATCAGGCAACGAAGAAACCGACCCTGCCACCACAGCTCCTGCGCAATCTGAAAAACCTGCTGCTACAGCCAAGGCACCGGCAGCAACTACAACTCCGGCAGAAACGGCAGCTCCGGCTAAAGTAAACGTGAACGTATACCTGGAGATATCAAATGGCATGAAAGGCTTTGTGCCTCCGCCGGCAGCCGGAAAAGAAGCCACTACTTTCCAGAACAACCTGAACAAACTGATCTCTGAAGTACAGGACGGACGCTACGTAGCTGACAAAGCTTTTTACCTGGCTAAGGAAGATGCCCAGAGCCGTCCGGTGCTGGATAGCGTGTCATACAATACCATGAAAAGTTATATCGTTAGTGGTATTAAAGACGATGTACGTGGCACACCGCTTCCGGCCTTACTACAATCTGCTTTGCAAAAGTCTATTGAGCAGGGAGCTGTAAGCATTATCATTTCTGATTTTATACATGGCCCGGACCCACGTGACCAGGGACAGTTTATTTCACTTGATTCGGACATCAGGAGCAGCCTGAGAGAAGCCGAGCACCAGGGACTGGCCATTGCCATACTTGCAAATTCATCACCATTTTTCGGTACTTATCACCCTGCCGTAAAAAAGCCTGAGATCAGACGCACCCTGAACGGTGAAGAAATCCCTTATTACATCTGGGTGATCGGAAAGCAGCAGGAAGTGCAGGTAGTTACCAACAAAGTGCTGCGCAACCTTCCGGCTCAGCAGGCTTACTTTGGGTTTGAGTATAAGTCTATCCCTTACTCTGCATTATTAAAAGAGAAGCAGTTCAGACCTACCGGAGTGGTATACTGCAGCAGCCGAAATGCTGATCCTTGTACTTCTGTGAATCTGCAGCCAGAGAAGAAGGAGCCGGTAGAATTTGCCATAGGCCTGGACCTGAGCCAACTGCCGATGTCTATGCAAAGTATAGAGTACCTGAAAAAGAATCTGAAACTAAGCAGCACGGGCAGCAGGCCAGCTATAGTTTCGGTTACGGCCGCTGATGAAAGTATAAAATCCATTCCGGACCTGGCAAAGTATAGCCATTTTGTGCGCGTGCGCGTGCCAGAGCTAACAGCCAACTCCGGTACTATATCTGTGCAATTGCCGCAGGTAACACCAACCTGGATCAAGGCCTGGTCGACCGACAATGACAATAACCCGGCAGCGGCGCAGAAAAAGACTTACCAGTTAACCAAGATAATCGATGGCGTTCAGGCGCTTTACCGCGACCAGAGCGACTTCGTTTTTAACGCAACCATACAATTTAACAAAGCTGACTAACAAGCATGATACAAAAGTTTTTTTCTGGACTCTACGAACTGGTTTTAGGCCGGCCAATCCCTGCAAACTTCACCAACGACTACCGCGAAGTGGTGTTCCCGAACACGGGGCTGATGTTGTTCATCATTACACTGGGCATCGTTATACTTTACTATTATGTGCTGAACCGCGCCATGAGCACTGGCCTGTATAAAACACAGCACTGGGTGATGTTCCTGATTCTGAACGCCATCATCGCCTTTATCATCCCGATTTCGCAGGTGAGCGGCAATGAGATCGAGACACACTCTTACACGTACATGTTCGCTTTTGTGAACGTGATATACAGTCTTATACTTTTCTTCGTTTTCTCTATACTACTCAAAAGGGGCTCCGTGCAGGCATGGACAACTCCTATGAAATGGCCTAACAAAAAATAACTATGGCAAAGCTTTTTGTATTCGGAATAGGTGGCACCGGTTCCCGCGTGATCCGTTCGCTGGTCATGCTGATGGCCGCAGGTGTCAAAATTCAGAATTGTGATAAAATAGTACCGATCATTATTGATCCAGACACCCAGAACGGTGACATGAACCGCACCGTGGAGCTGCTCAAGACTTACAAGCACATCCACGACGCTTTAGGCCGCCGCGACGAAGGTTTCTTCCACACCGACATCAGCACACTATCCAGTATAGCCGGCGATGGCACAGCCAAGATCCGTGACAGCTTTGTGTATGATTTCGGTGGTATCAACAAGCCTTTCAAAGATCATGTAGGCTACAACCAGCTCGACATCGAAAGCCAGGCGCTGATGGACCTGCTGTTTACGCCCGAGAACCTGAACAACAGCCTCGATGTAGGCTTTCGTGGTAGTCCGAACGTGGGCAGCGTGGTGCTCAACGAGATCATCGATTCACCGGAGATGCGCTTCTTTGCTTCTAACTTTCAGCCAGGAGACCGAATCTTTTTTGTTAGCTCGATCTTTGGGGGTACAGGCGCCGCTGGTTTCCCGCTGCTGCTTAAGAATTTCAAAGACCCACGCACAACGTTGCCTAACGCTGCAAGTATAAACACTGCGCTTACAGGTGCTATGGTGGTGTTGCCATACTTCTCGCTGGAGCAACCAGCTGCCGGGGTAGAGGCTGATTTCATCGACTCGAACACCTTTACTACCAAGGCAAAGGATGCGCTTTCTTACTACCAGAATCACCTGAACGGGGTGAATGCGGTGTACTACATGGGTGACACGCCGGACAAGCCGATGGAGAACAACCCGGGCCGTGCAAGTCAGCGAAACGACGCGCACCTGGTAGAACTTTTAAGTGCCTTGGCAATCGTGGACTTTATGGATTACTCAGACAATGAGCTTTCCGGCAACGAAGTATACCACGAGTATGGCCTGCGCGAAGACGTAAGCCACGTACAGTTCCAGCACATGGACACCGAAACCAGAGACCGCATTGCCAAGCAGTTGATTCGTTTCCATTACTTTGAACGCTATTATACAACACACCTGCCAGGTGACGCACAAGCAGCCTACGCCAAAGGTGTGGACCTGACGAGCGCTATCCGTAACGAGCCGGTGTTCAGGGAGTTGAATAAATTCCTGACCAATCCGGAGTTTGGTTACCAGGCATGGCTGCGTGAGCTGAGCCGCAAGGAGAGAACCTTTGCTGCCCTTAACCTGAATGAAACAGACTTCAACCGCATGGTATCGGATAAGCAGGTAGAGACTGGCTTCCTTAACAAAGGCATTCACCAGGGTTCCTTTGTAAAAGAGCTTAACCGCGCCTCTGAATCCATCTCCGACCGCGACGCTTTCAAGGCCACTATAAAAGCTTTCGAGTCTGCAACGCATACGCTGGTAGAGGAGAAGCTGAAGTATAGTTAAGGTATCAGTGCTATTCTCATTGTCATCCTGAAAGGATCTTGTGAGCAAGCAGCATAGACTCTAGCTATGAAGAGCCACAACTACTTCGTTTACATCATTACAAACCCAGGTAAAACTGTGCTGTATGTAGGTGTAACAAACGATTTGCAGGCGAGAATAGAACAGCACAAAGCAAACCGGGGAAATCCGGAAACATTTGCCGGACGCTACTTCTGCTATAAGTTGCTATACTTTGAACGCTATACTTATATACAACATGCTATAGAGCGTGAGAAAGAGATAAAGCTCATGAGTAGAGAAGACAAGCTTCAATTGATAAAAACAGAGAATCCTGCTCTGCTGTTTCTGAATGTATGGGGATAGCAGGCCTTACTGGTTCTTTCTCACAAGATCCTTTCAGGACGACAAAAGGGTAGGGTAAGTACTTATTTACTGACAATACTATAGAAGCAGTTTCAGTGACTGCTTTATAAAGGTAATACTACACAAAAAGAGACAAACATGCCGAAAGTACTTCGTCTACATAAAACCGGATCTAACGTGGAAGGCTGGGCTAAGACCAGCCAGATCACCAGCACCGAGATAAAAGATATAACCGATGGCGCTGGTGGCAGAGCCTTGAAAATCAATGCCTCCATCCCTACGCCATTTGCCCGCATGCACCTGTTCGAAACCGCTTTCGATTTTGTAAAGCGCGGCGTGGCAGGCAACAACACTAATACCATTTACCACAAGTTTGTCACGCACTTCTGGGATTTGTGGGAGTTACTGTATAACCACCAGAGCTATGCGCAGGCCGGCAACAAGATCGTCATCCGCCGCTGGAACAAACACCAGCAACTGGGCGCCATGCAGTCGAACCCGAACACAAGCTTGCTGGGGCGTACGCTGGAGTTGTTCATGAACGACAGCCGTTTCCAGGGCGTGGAAGACATCTTCCTGATCTTCTTCGAATCGACTTCCCCACGCGGCGACCGACACATGCAGCTGATCGGTGGTACTTCGCCGCTGACTTTCCTGTTTGTGGCACCGAACGTGCAGCCGCTAGGCATGAACCGTGCGCAGAACATTGGTACGTACTTCGACCATAACTATGTGTCGCTGGAAGACCGGGAGCAGGATTTCAGGGAGTATGTGCACAAGCTTTTCGTGTCGAACCCAGCCATGATACAGGCTTTCCCGGCGGTATACAATGCACTGGACGAGAATCTGCTGCGCAAGATCAACATGGCTGGCAACGTTGGACAGAACGCCATTGCTTCTGAATACCTACAACTGGTAGATTACCAGCAGAACCCGGTGCACGTGGGGCATATCAACTTCCTGGTGAAAAAAGACCAGACCGCCGTTACGAGCAGCGACCTCTTTATCCGCCCAACCCATTCCGGTTTTGCCGGCGATCGACCAATCGTACTGAAGCCGGATCTGCGTCTGGCGCCAAACATCAAGTATGTCAACAATTTAGCTTGGCCAACTAATACAGTAGTTGGCTATTCCGACGAAAAACCACTGGAGAACCGCTCACTTCCGGGTGTAGGCTTCAATTACCCATACCTGACCATCAACGACCTGCTGCAGGAGACACTGGTGCAGGTGCCGTACGAGGTGAATACCGGTCGTTTCTATAGCGGTACCGTGGTATACCAGCCGGGCGTCACGGAGAAATCCTTCAACTACCTGCTGCCTGTTACCAGCTTATACTTTGAGTTCTTCAATCCAGAGGACATTGCCAACCACCTGACCTTCCACATCGACGTGAACCACGTGCGCGTAACGCTACGCGTGCCTACCGAAAGAGGAGATGTGGTGTACGAGCGCAGCTACTACGACAACCCACTTAACTCGAAAGACGCACACGGAAACGTGATACCTGAGAAAGGACATATCCTCAAGTCCAGAATTGGTTTGGGCGTGTTCCCGTTCTACAAGTTCACCGACGCCGTGCAGTACAACGACTTCTACAAGGTAATGCTTGTGGACGAAGACATCGACCCACTGCTGGTGAACAAAAACCATTCGCTCAGCTTCTTTGTAGGTGGTAATCAACTGGAAGCGGGAGGTGGCATTACCTCAGCCATTGCGCACCGCAGAACCAAGAAAAGCAATAGCAGCGCCGGTAGTACCTACTACGAGGTCCGCGGTACGCACTTCGATTTTGCTGAATTTACCCATGCCGGCGTAGACTTTACGGGCAAAGCGCTCATCGTGCCGAAGTTCCAGGAAATGCAGCAGGGGATTCACAACTTTACCTTTGCCATCGACTTTGGTACTTCTAACACGCACATTGCTTATACTTCGGGCGCTAACCAGCCACCGCGCGAGTTCTCTATCACGGCCAACGATCAGCAACTGGTCATGCTGAACAAGCCTTCCGACGATCCTTCACTGACAGATTACCAGCGCTTCCACAAGCGTGGTTTCGGCAGATTATTCGCCGTGGAGACTTTGCTCAAGCGTGAGTTTATACCTCTGATCATCGGCTCTGGTGGCTCTTTGTATAACTTCCCGACCCGTACGGCTACCTGCGAATCGCTGGATTTCGAGAACCAGATTACGAACCTGTTTGGTAACATCAACATTGGTTTCTCGATCAATACCGAAGGCACGCACCAGGACCAGTACAAGCAGACGTATCACACCGACCTGAAGTGGAGCGAAACGCTGACCAACACCGGCAAGCGCCGTATCGAAGCGTTCTTTACCGAAATCATGCTCCTGATCAAGAACAAGGTGGTGTTGAACCATGGCAACGTGGCCAGCACTAAAATTGTATGGTTTGCGCCGCTGAGCTTTGATGAGTATTCCCGCAACATGTTCCAGAACGTATGGGACGGCGTGTACAACAGCGTATTCAAGAACGGCAGAACAACCGTGTGCATTACCGAATCGGTGGCACCGTTCTACTTCCTGTCCAGAACCGGTGCTGTGGTGCCGAGCCAGGATGAGAACCTGATCAACGTGGATATAGGTGGCGGTACGACCGACGTGCTGCTGTTCACCAACCGCAGACCTTCGCACAGCTCCTCGTTCCGCTTTGCTGGCAACGACCTTTGGGGCGATGGCTTTGCTACCGTTAAGACCCAAAAAGACAATGGTCTGCTGCAGTATGGCGTGGATCACGTGCTGCGCATACCTTTAACAGAAGAAGGACGCGAGTACCGCAAGTTCCTGGAGACAGCGTTGGATAACCCGGACTTCAACTCTGCCGATATCAGCTCGTTGCTGTTCAGCTACGACAAGGAGCTGAACTATAGCTCGCAGCTATTGCAGGCCCGCCAATTACGACTGATGTTCTACCTGCACTTTGGTTCGCTGATGTACCACCTGGCGCAGTTGGTTCAGCAACTGGATGTAAAGGTGCCACGCTACATCTCATTCAGTGGTCGCGGTAGCTTGTACATTAAGCTGTTGAGCGCTGGCAACAATCTTTCGAATGTGGAGCGCTACGCCAAAGCCATCTTCCATAAAGTGACGGGGCAGGAGCCGCCGGCAAACTTCAAACTGGTGTTGGTTGACAATCCGAAGCAGGTAACAGCTAATGGCGGTGCTATGGCACTGGAAGGAACCGACCTGAACGACCTGACCAACATCCCGATCATGCGTCCTACTGGCTCGTCCAACATACAGGATGCGCTGACACCGGTAACTAAAACACAGATCACAGGTCAGTTGCGACAGGAAGTGATGGACAACGTGATGAACTGCCTGGAAATGCTGCTCGACGATCCGGATATTTCGCCGCTTATGCGCTCGATGGGTGTGGAAGTAGACCCGAGACGTGTGCTGGAATTCATGCGCTCTAACCTGCAGGATAGCTATACTATGATCCTGGAAGACACTGTGCGTGGCCTCACAGACCGCGAGCCGCTGCACGAGACCATGTTCTTCATGCCACTGAAGCAGTCGCTATACTTGCTGTCTAAGGAGCTGTACAAACAGCAGGCACAGGTAACGGCTATTTCCTGAAGTTAAGTCTCCTAACTACAGGGTATTTGTCATTTCTGCCTTCGTGGAGATTTGGAGATGAAGTATAATTCAGATTTCTCCCAAGGCTCGAAATGATCAAAAAAATGCCTGGCAGGTAGGTATAAGAGTTAGCAATACATCACAAGTATAAATCAGAACAGACAGCATTAATTCATGGATTATATCGCATTGATCATAAGTATAGTGGCGCTGGTAGGAGCAGGTTTTGCTTTTATCAGGGCTAACAGCTCGCACCATATACTGGGAAAAAGGATTGAGTCTTTAAAAGAAAAGAACACCTACCTGGAGGCCAGAGTAAGAAAACTGGAAGGTTCTGCAGGTAAAGGAAATAGACCGGCAGTTGCTGTAAATGAGCCGGTACCTAGAAACCAGCCGCGACAGGAGCAGCCTGAACGACAAGAGCAACGTCAGAAACAGCGGGAAAGACAACCTCAGCAGGAAAGACAAACCCAACAACAGGAAAGGCAGCAGCAACCTAAGCAGGAGCAACCGCAGCAACCCAAGAAAAAGAAGGAGAACCGCAGACGCAACGAACCTATGGAAACAAACAAGTATGACGAGATAGGTCAACAGCAGGAACCAAGAGTTGCCAGTGCCATTAACCTGGAAGTTGCAGGCGGCGATCTGCTGGCCGAGCTCGAACAGCAGGCAGCAGGAAAAGTAGCACCCCAACATGTACAACCGGTTCAGCAAGTACAGCCAGAGAATATAGAATCTGGAAAAAGATACGCTATTATTCCGGAGGATGGTGTGATCCGTCAGCACCAGCTACAGCAACGCCCTGATTCTGATAGTTACATTGAAGTAGACGTGCCGGCAGATGGCAGCAACATGACAGGTTATCGTTTTAACCTTTCCGGCAATCATGCTTTTGTGATCTCGCAGGGTATAGACAGGCTGGAAAATGCTTTTGACTTCGAAAAACCATCCAACCGCATGGTAAGCCGCGTAGTGTTGCAGGGCGATGGTGTACTTACCAAAGTAAACAACGGCTGGAAGATCCAGGAAAAAGCAAGAATAGATTTCAGATAATAACTGGTGCTCTTCGTAAGGAAAAGCATCAGCTAAAGTATAGCTCCGGAGTCTGTGGCTTCGGAGCTATATGCATGAGGGCAACCCTTGTGCTACAGAACTCAGAACACACATGGAAGGTATCTTTATTTTCGAGGCAATTTTAGTACTGGCTATACTTGGCTATCAACTGTATGTTTACAAAGGCAACAAGCGCAAGATAGAAAGTATAGCCAACCTGTATCCTTCCGAAGACCAGCTGGAGGTAAGAGAGCAACTGTTATCCGATGCAAGTATAAAACCAGCCGAATCAAAGTCCGCCGGTCAGGTATGGGCTGCACTGCTCGCCGGTAAACCTTTTCGGGAATACACACCTTCAAACCCGGTGGTAAAACGGGTTGTCTCGAACCAGGATGGCGTACTGCAGATAGAGGCAAAAGGTGGTCCGGTTCCGGTTTATACTATCGCTACTGATAAGTTCGAAAAGCTGCTGGCTGGCGGTAATATCTACCTTGTTGAAGGAGATCCGGATGCACTTGTAAGTACAGCCGCTGCCGGCGGAAAAGGCACTGGTACCATTGATGTGATCGAAGTTCGGAATCCATCTGAAACGTTCGCAAATATTATCAAGAACACCAACGAGTACCTGAAACGAAACAAAGGTGCTGCTGCCGATTTCGAGATACTGAAGGATGTGTCGGAGCGCTATTCCGAAGCGATGGACAATGAAGTACAATCTACCATTGCTACGCCGCTTTATGTCGGTTTATTGGGTACATTTTCCGGTGTAATTATCGGCCTTTCCAGTTTGATCTGGTCAGGGGCGGGTGCAGATGAAACCGGAGCTGCAGCAGGCTCTTTTATAACAGATGAAAATATTCCTTCCTTCCTGTTTGGGGTCCTGATTGCCATGTCAGGTAGCTTCCTGGGCTTGCTGCTTACGTTGCTGGGTAACAATGCACTCAAAAATGCCCGAAGCTTGCGCGACCGAAACAAGAATGGATACTATACTTTCCTGCAAACGCATCTGCTGCCCAAGCTTAATTCTGATATGGCAGCCAGCCTGGGCAACCTGAAGTCGGTTCTCGATTCCTTTAATAAAGATTTTCTGGACAAGGTACTGGGTTTCCGCCCGATCGTAGATTCGCTCTCTGAGAACATCAGCATACAGAAAGAATTTATTCAGAAGCTCGACGAGATCGGCTTTACACAAATGGCGAATGCTAACCTGCAGGTGTTTGATAAACTGAAGGAGAGCGAGCAGCTGTTCCAGAACTTTATGAACTACCAGGTGGCACTAAACGAATCGGTGCAGAAGGGTGGTGAATTAACACACAACATAGAGCAGGTGCTGAGCCGACTGGTTAGCCTGCAGGAAGGCTTTGATAAAGTGCCAGGTTATCTGCAGAAACATGATGAATCCATACAACGCCAGGTTGATTTCTTTGGCCGTCATCAGCAGGAAATAGATAACATTGGTGCCCGCATAGAGCAGTATTTTGATAAAGCAGCCCTTCGCCTGACCGACCTGATGGAGGCACGATTGCAGCACCAGGAACGCGATGCCCAGAATGCTTACGAGAAGTGGCAGGAGCATTTCCACAGGTTAAACAAAGACAATGTTTACCAGCGTATCCTGGATTACATGCAGCCTTTTGAGAACCTGAACAAGCAGCAGGAGCAGCTGAATGTGAAACAGCAGGAACTGGCTGGGGAAATAAAGCAGACCAACGACCGACTGCTGCAGAAGCTTGAAGCAGATACCGTGGTGCAGCAGCAATTACTGAATCAGCTGCAGACCATGAACATGCTGATGATGAAAAGTATGGAGCCGGGGCCGCTGAAAGCAGCTTTTCAGCGCATGTTTGGCGGCGGCGGACAAACCAGAAGATAAAGTATAAGTATGAGCAAAGAAAGCAGGGATTTCTTCTGGCCCAGTTATGTAGACCTGATGACAGTGTTGTTTCTGGTGATGCTGGTGCTGTTTATACTTAGCTTTAAGCGCTTCCAGGACAAAGACGCTGAGAACCGGAACATGCTTGCAAAATTGCAGGTAGAAGTACGGGAGAAGAAAAAGCTGGATGAGATTAAAGCTGCCCTTTCCAGGCTGGATGAGAAATATTTCCAGTACAACGAAAAGTATAAGCGCCACGAATTGCTGGTAGATGTTCTGTTTGAGCAAAGCAGTGCTATTATTCCTGATCGTGCGCGGGCTCCTCTACGCAGAGCCGGCTTTAATCTTAGCCAGGTAGTCAATTCTATTAAAGACAAAGATGTAAAGTACCTTATAGTAATAGATGGACGTGCTGCCAGCTTTCCGAAAGGCGACCCCCGCAATATAACCCAGCGCGAGTATGCTTTACAGTTGAGCTATCAGAGAGCCTTGGCTCTGATGAAATTCTGGCAAAGCTCCGGTATCAATTTTCCGAAAGAAAGGGTAGAATTAGTTGCAGCCGGAAGCGGTTTTGAAGGTGCAGGCCGCACCGGCGACATCCGCGACCGCCGTTTTGTTATTCAGATACTGCCAAAAGTCGGTACCCTCACAGCTCCCAATCAGGATTGAGCATGCCTGCACAATTTATACTTCAAACTTGAAGTATAGTAAAGTGCTTCAATAAAACCTCACCCGCCAAGTTCACTTTATGTTGTACCTTTACAATTCCATAACAGGTTTTATACTTTAATTTACAGGAACAGCATGGCTTTTTCGGATCTTGGTTTATCAGAAGCTTTAGTAAAGGCTACTAAAGAACAAAACTATACCCAGCCTTACCCGATCCAGAAAGCGGCCATACCTGCTTTCCTGCAGGGTAAAGACATCATCGGCATTGCCCAGACGGGTTCCGGAAAAACAGCCAGTTTTGCGTTGCCTATACTTCAGCTTCTGCAAAACAGCACCGCCAAAACCGGCAGACGTGTAAAAGCGCTTATACTTGTGCCTACACGCGAACTTGCCATTCAAATACAGGATGTGTTTCAGGCATTCAGTTCAAAGCTTCCACAGAAAGTAAAATCGCTGGCAGTATATGGTGGTGTATCTATAAACCCTCAGATGATGCAGTTAAGCGGAACCCAGGTGCTTATTGCTACTCCGGGCAGGTTGCTGGACCTGGTTTCGCAAAACGCGGTGCAGTTGTCTGGAGTGGAGATATTAGTGCTCGACGAAGCTGATAAAATCCTGAGCCTGGGCTTTAAAGAAGAAGTTGATAAGATTCTGGCTTTGTTGCCGGCTAAACGGCAGAATGCGCTTTTTACGGCTACACTTGGTGGTGACGTAGAATCTTTTGCTGATAGACTGCTAAGCAACCCACTTAAAATTCAAATAGAAGAAGAAGCCACTGTACCGGAACTGATAAACCAGATCGCGTACCAGGTAGATGCCGCTAGAAAAGGACCGTTCCTAAGATATTTGCTTAAAGAAAGCGATATGCAGCAAGTGCTGGTTTTCGCATCTTCTATCAGAACGGCTGATAACATTGTAGGTAAACTCCTGAAAAGAGGTATACAGGCGGCGGCTTTTCATGGCGATAAAAGCCAGGGAGCCAGAACCGATGCATTAACAAAGTTTAAGGCAGGGAAGCTTCGTGTACTTGTTGCTACTGACCTGGCCTCCAGAGGTATAGATATCAAGTTTCTGCCTTTCGTGATCAATTATGAGCTGCCGCGCTCGCCTAAAGATTATGTGCACCGCATAGGTAGAACAGGCCGTGCCGAAGCATCGGGGCAGGCGATCTCCCTCATCAGTCCTGAAGAAGCGCATCATTTCAAGATCATCCAGAAGAAGATGGGACAGCGGGTACCTGTAGAGCCAACAGAACATCTGAACCTGGCGGGTTACTAAATCCTGATTTTAGTATAATTAAATGTATTGTTTTGATTATGAAGTGGTTTTGTGGGTTCTTGAGCATCGATTTAGCACGCGTTTATACTTATCTGAAATTGTGGTATAAGTTTTGATATCTGCCTAACTATATAGGCCAAGGCTATACTTGTTCAGGCTTTATACTTTGAAAACTATACATCTACCAAATACCTGAAATTATGAAAAAGACGAGTTTATTAGCCCTGTTTATGCTTCTGTTAGCAGCCCTGCAAGTGCAGGCCCAGCAACAGGTTTTGCCCCCACTGATTAATGTGAACGGCGTAGGCGAAGTAAAACTGCAACCAGATGAAGTGGTGCTAAGCTTTGGAGTAGAAATGCGCGACAAATCATTGGAAGTAGCCCGAAAGCAAACCGATTCTAAAGCAGCAGCTGTTATTTCATACCTTAAAAAGCAGGGCGTTGATGCCAAGAACATCCAGACATCATACATGAGCGTGCAGCCAATTTATACCGGCGGCGACTATGGCAAAACCTCTCCTGATTTTTACATGGCCCAGAAAACGATGACGGTTGTTATTAAAAAGCTGAACAAGTTTGATGAAACGTTGTCGGGACTTTATGGTGTGGGTGTAAACCGTGTGGATGGCATCGCTTTCAGAGTGGCTGACATTGAGAAACACAAAGCCGAAGCACGTAAGCGTGCCGTAGCCGATGCCAAACAAAAAGCAACCGCATTAACCTCTGAACTGGGTTCTAAACTGGGCCGCGTTTATAGTATAAGTGAAAGTTCTGTTGGTGGTGGCGGCCCAAGACCATTATACAAATCTGCTATGGCCATGGAATCTGCAGCTTATGACGAAGCAGGCGGGCCAACTATAGCTGGTGGCGAAGTTATAGTTACATCTAATGTAGCAGTAAGCTTTATTATTGAATAAATATAAATAGAATAAAAAAACCTCCTGCTACTATAGCAGGAGGTTTTTTTGTTACTTAAGCTCAAGCTTTTCTATACTTTTAAAAGCTCCGTTTTCATCTGTCAGAAAACTTAGCGGCTGCTTCGGATCCTGCAGTATATCTTTCTCCCGGATATCCCATGGTTTCAGCATTTCTTCCAGCATGTGGGCATAGGCCAGCATTTCCCATGGGTTAAATACCTCGTTTGTAACATCATCAATAATAGAATCAATTATAAGGTGATCGTCGTCTGGCTTGCCCGGGCGGATGAAGTATTCAGGCACCACATTGAAAATATAGGCTGCATAGAAAACACGTGCCTTAAATTCTGCTACCTGTATCGGGTGCAGTTGCTTGCCTTGCACCAGTCGGTACATTTTGCCAAGGGCTTTGCGGATAATGCTGTTATCCAGCAAAGTGCAAACTATAACTACCGGGCCTAGTTTAATACTGAAAGCCATAGTGGTCAGCTCGTCCTGGTACTCGAAAGGCAGCTCGTCTTCAGCTGGGTTTACCTCCAGCAGGAACAGCGAACATGGCACAAAATCAGAGAAAACCATAGGCACGCGCAACGACTGAAGCACCTGGAAGAACGACCTGAACTTGCCCAGCATTTTCGGGTTCTCGCTCACGGCATATTCCGGCCTGATCAGCGGATCAGCTTCCTTTATTAATTCTGTGATCAGGGTGCCATAGTACATTTTGCCGATCCACTGGAAAAGCTTCTGTTCTTCTAGTGCCTGCCATCCTTCAATTCCTTTTTCAGCGGCTTGCTTTATCTCGTTTTCAAGAGGAATAATGTGTGTAGTGTGGCAATGGTCGCAGCAGGGGATGGTAAGCTGGCTGAAGGTTGTAACGCTTTTATCAAGCAACAGGAGCTCCTTGTTCTGCAGGTTATACTTTTCCTGCATCCAGGTGGCAAAAACAGGTGTGCGTTGCTCAGGTGTTATAGTTGTACCGCACAAGAAACAGAGGCTGTCGCTAAACTGCATGTTCTCGAACGGGTCGTATAGTTTTAAGTCGGTCATTTATACTTCTGTTTGGTGCCGCAAAGATAGCAAAACAGGAGCGGAGAATTTATTTATACTTACTCCTAAAGTATAAAAGTGTGTAGTTGGTTAGTTATGTTAAATAATATACTGCTTATACTTATGCATCGGTAAAAATTGATGCATCAAGAACAGGATGAAGTATAAACAGGGCAGAAGGGGAAAAAGAAAAATTAACAACAAGCCTGTAAGCCGGGTTCTGTCGCAGGGCCGAAGCCCCACGTCTTATCATTTATCTAGGCCTGCACTCGCGCACAGGCTCCATCGACCTACCCACTGACATCGGACGAGCAGCCCTTAGCCCCGCCGAAGCGAGGCGCTGTCAGCCTATTTGGTCTTTCAACTCCTAAGGTTTACCCAGCCGGACTGGTCACCCAGCCGCTGGTGCGCTCTTACCGCACCTTTTCACCCTTACCAGCATTGCTGCTGGCGGTAATTTTCTGTGGCACTGGCTGTAGCTTTTCCGTCTCCAGAAAAGCCCCTTCCCGTTAGGAAGTAGGATGCTCTATGTTGCCCGGACTTTCCTCTCCTCATTAATGAGCAGCGATAAGACGGCTTGTTGTTAATTTCTTTATGACTGCAAAAATAGCGATTTCAATCAACAGTTGATTACAATTAACAGTTATCAGTAAACAATAAATAGAGCATAAAATTCTCCCACTTCAGATCCAAGTTTTTTACAGATCACTTAAAGTTAACTTCTGATTAGTGCTTATTTTTTACTGTTAATTGTTTTTACTGTCTATAGCCATTGTTGGTGTTTTCACCAACAATCCCAATGCCCAGCCTATGCTTGCTGGTAATAACACGCAGCTGGCTTATGGTATAGCTTTTGAAAAACTCTGAACAAGTTTAAAGTTAGTTTCTGATAACTACTCTTTAATAATTGCTTACTGTTCGCTAATAACTGTTTACTGAGTAACCGTTATTTCAGTCTTACTAAAGTAGCGCCGTAGCCGAACTTTTCTTTCCTGGCATCCTCAAAGAACTTTATGCCGGGTGTGCGGCTTAACACTTTCTGGATCTCTTTGCGCAGAACGCCGTTGCCGGCACCATGTATAAACACGATCTCATGCATATTGGCAGCCATGGCTCTCTCCAATGCATCCTGGAAGTGCTCCATCTGCAGTTTCAGCATAGAAGTGTTGTTCAGCTTGCTTGGGTCTTCTACCAGTTTTTCTATGTGCAGATCAACTTCGTGGTTCGGTGCTTCCAGTTTAAAGTTCTCTTTTGGTACAGTAGGCTCGGCCATCTGCTCCTTTATCTTATCGGTATCAACGGCAGTTGGTTTGCTGTCGAGCTGGAAAACATAGGCATCTTTGTTAAGTACCGGGGCAGCTTTTTTGCTCTTGTAGAAAGAGTTTGCCCTGAACTGTACCCGTTTGGTGACCGGCTCAAATAAGGTTTGTGCGCCATTGCGGTGCTGCAGAAACTGGATCAGCAGGCTTGGCCACTGTTCAAAATCCTTCAGGTGATAGTGTGCAACTACACGTGTTGCTTTTGGTGCCAGTTTATCGTTTTGCAGGCCACGGTATTTATTGTTGCGCTCTTCGCCGCTGGTAAAAAGTACATCGTAATCGGTGTTGTTGATGACAGTAGCAGCCAAAAGCTCTTCCGATTGCTGTACCATAGCCAGATAGATTCCTTTTTCTGCCAGTACAGGCGCAGGTGGTTCTTTTCGGGCAGTTGGTTTTGCACCGGGCTCCTCGTTGCGGAACATCTTTGATTCTTCCGGAGCAATCAGCACCACCTCGCGGCGGGCAACAGGTATGGTAAAATCGTTGTCTATGGCAACTTCAATGATATTATTATCTAAAATGCGGGTAATGATGCCTTCTTCTCTGCCGGTCATCAAGCGCACGCGGTCTCCTACGTTCATAGTTAATGGGATTTATAGTTGTGGGAAAGTTGATGATTCTTTGCAGGACCAGCGTATTCCCCGTTCTCTTACAAAGATACGATGTTTGGCGGCAACAGGCACTGCCGTTGGTTAACAAGAGAGGCTCTAGAAGTATAAAACGTGTCCTCTCAGGCCATT
Organism: uncultured Pontibacter sp.; assembly: GCA_966250805.1. Taxonomy (GTDB): domain Bacteria; phylum Bacteroidota; class Bacteroidia; order Cytophagales; family Hymenobacteraceae; genus Pontibacter. Next base: position 22,293 of record CBINIP010000021.1, read on the forward strand.
TTTTCTGTTGTACTCCAGGGTAGGGGCTGGCACTTTTATGGCACTAAGCAAGTATAAAGCGGTATTCCATACTTTGCTTCTGCCTTTAAAGTGCATCAGGTTCAGGTCGGGGCTCAGGTAAAACTGGCGGTGTGCGTTATAGCCTGCGGCTTCATTTCCTGCTTCGCTGTTAAAAACAATCTCTTCTGCCCCATAACCCACGGCTATACTTATCCATTTAGGAAATTTGTTATCCTCTTTTAAGAAAGCAGCCGGATTAACAGATAACCAGTACGTCTGGCCGTTATAGTCTTTTAGAATTTGCTCAGGAAGATTACTGCCCAGCACATTAGGCCTTACATCGGCATAACGGGTAGTATGAAAAGAAAATTTCGGCATTATGCGTACTTCGCGCCAGGCAAGTTCCTGTGCCACAACTGCTGCAGAACCTATAGTATTTGCCACCAGATCGCCCACAGATGCGCCATAATCCGACTGATAACCGTCGAAAACCTCAATAGGCGTTTGCAGTACTACACCCAAAAGTCCACCGTAAAGTATAGCTTTGTTATCTTCTACGCCAGCCCAACGAAGCATATCTATACCTGCACGGCTCTGGTGAAAAGCACCCCAGAAATGCCCCACCTTATCTACCTGTCTCCACTGGCGGTTGTCGTTGAAAAAATGGAAATCAGTACGTTCCTGATCCTGGTACCAGGCCTTGTTAAGCGATATGAGCATGCCCGAATAACCTGCTGCAAAGCCACCGCCAAGTATAAGCAGCCGCTGTTTTTGCACAGCCGTGTCTACCGAATCTGGTAAAGTAACTGCCATAGCTGGCCGAAACAGCAGCAAGGCTAGCAGCAGTGAAAGTATAGGTAAACGCAGGCTCATGGCATCAAAGATAAGCAAAGCCCACAAATGAATTAGATCTGAAGTTGTGCAACCGGTTTACCAGTTTTCACTGCCTCTTACTAAAAGTATAAAACAGCGTAAAATTTTCTTAAAACCACATGTACTGCTTCTGGAGTATAGGATTTGTTGTAGTCGATGTAAAAGTATAACTATTCCGTTGTAAAGACCGCTCAGATATAGTATAAATTGAATTATAACCTTCTGTAGAAAAATACGATATTATCATCAGCCTCAAAAAGATTTAGTGCCCGTGGCTACGCTTTCTGCAGCTGCTTTTGCCATACAATTTCCAGATGTACAGGTATTTTTTCAGCTGTTGTTCTATTACAATCTATGAATAAACTTTATCTCATCTCACCTTCTATATGAATATTAAAAAAGTTCTTGTCGCCAACCGAGGCGAGATTGCAATACGTGTGCTGCGTGCCTGTACTGAATTAGGCATTAAAACGGTAGCCATTTATACTTATGAAGACCGTTACTCGCTGCACCGCTACAAAGCCGACGAAGCTTACCAGATCGGTAAAGACAACCAGCCGCTGCAACCTTACCTCGACATCGACGGCATCATCCGGATTGCCAAAGAAAATGGTGTAGACGCCATACACCCGGGTTATGGTTTCCTTTCTGAGAACCAGTATTTTTCGCAGCGCTGTGCCGATAACGGCATCATCTTCATAGGGCCTAAACCACAGGTTATGGCCTCGTTGGGTGATAAAATCGCTGCCAAGAAAGTAGCAGTTAGCTGCCAGGTGCCAATTATCGAAAGTAACAAGCAGGACCTTACCACCTATGAGGTTGCCCTGAGCGAAGCCCACCGTATTGGCTATCCGCTTATGCTTAAAGCTGCAGCAGGTGGTGGTGGCCGTGGTATGCGCGTTATCCGCGATGATGAACAGCTGGAGAAGGGTTTCTTCGAAGCTAAAAACGAAGCTCTGAAAGCATTCGGCGACGATACGCTTTTCCTGGAGAAGTATGTAGAGAACCCGAAGCATATTGAGGTGCAGATTGTAGCCGATAACTTTGGCAACATTACGCACTTATTCGAGCGCGATTGCTCTGTGCAGCGCCGTTTCCAGAAAGTAGTGGAAGTAGCTCCGGCTATTAGTCTGAACGAGGAAACCAGAAGAAAGCTGTACGACTATGCCATCAGCATCTGTAAGGCGGTAAACTATAATAACGTAGGTACAGTGGAGTTCCTGGTGGAGCCGCATACGAACAACATCTTCTTTATTGAGGTAAATCCACGTATCCAGGTTGAGCACACGGTAACTGAAATGATTACAGGTATAGACCTGATCAAAACGCAGATTTACATTGCCGACGGCTATCCGCTGGATCATGAGGAAGTGCTGTTGGGGCCAGAGCATAAAGTAAGAGCCAATGGTGTTGCTATTCAGTGCCGCATTACTACCGAAGATCCTGAAAACGACTTCAAACCAGACTATGGTACCATCATCGCCTACCGTAGTGCGGGTGGTTTCGGTATTCGCCTCGACCAGGGTAGCGTGTATCAGGGAGCCAAGATCAGCCCGTTCTTCGATTCGCTGCTGGTAAAAGTATCGGCACAGGCACCAACGTTGCGGCATGCTGCCATGAAGATGTCGCGTACACTCGATGAATTCCGTATCCGTGGGGTTAAGCACAACATTCAGTTCCTGCAGAACATCATCAACCATCCTGAGTTTATTTCGGGCAATTCCACCGTTGATTTTGTGAAGAATCATCCGGAACTGTTTGTGTTCAAACAGAGCAAGGACAGAGCTACAAAAATGCTTAGCTTCCTGGCAGAAGTGATCGTGAATGGTAACCCTGATGTCAAGAACCCTGACCCGAGCAAGGTGCTGGCAAAACCAGATTTCCATGGGTTTAACCTGAACAAGCCATACGAAGAAGGTACAAAAGACAAGCTCCGTATGCTGGGTCCGGATGAGTTCTCGAAATGGCTGCGCAACGAAAAACAGATCCATTACACCGATACTACTTTCCGTGATGCACACCAGTCTTTGCTGGCAACGCGCATGCGTACTTTCGATATAATGAAAGTGGCAGAAGCATTTGCCAAAGACCATCCGCAGACCTTTAGTATGGAAGTATGGGGTGGCGCTACTTTTGATGTTTGTCTGCGCTTCCTGCACGAAGATCCGTGGGAAAGACTGGCCCAGATCCGTAAGGCAGTGCCGAATATCCTGCTGCAGATGCTTATCCGTGGTTCCAATGGCGTGGGTTACAAAGCTTACCCGGATAACCTGATCGAGTCTTTTGTAGAGAAATCGTGGGAGACAGGTATAGATATCTTCCGAATTTTTGATTCGCTGAACTGGATGGAAAGTATGAAGCCGTGCATTGATTTTGTACGCAAGCGCACGCAGGGTCTGGCAGAGGTTTCTATGTGCTATACCGGCGACATCCTGAATCCATCCAAGACAAAGTATAACCTCGATTATTACCTGCAACTGGCCAGGCAGATAGAAGATTCAGGGGCGCACATACTGGCTATTAAAGATATGGCCGGCCTTCTGAAACCATATGCGGCACAGGTGCTGGTAGAAGCCCTGCGTGATACGGTTAAGCTGCCAATACACCTGCACACACACGATACTTCCTCTATACAATCAGCAACTTACTTAAAGGCGATAGAGGCTGGCGTAGATGTGGTAGATGTGGCTTTGGGTTCCATGTCAGGACTTACGTCTCAGCCAAACTTTAACGCTATAGTGGAGATGATGCGCTTCCAGGAGCGCCACCGCGAGTTCGACCAGGTAAGCCTGAACCGCCACTCCAACTACTGGGAAACAGTGCGCGAATACTACTATCCTTTTGAATCCGGCTTGAAAGCAGGTACTGCGGAAGTATACCACCACGAAATACCAGGCGGCCAGTACTCTAACCTGCGTCCACAGGCAAATGCACTTGGTTTAGGGCATAAGTGGGAGGAGATAAAGGAAACCTATGCCGAAGTGAATGCACTTTTTGGCGACATCGTGAAAGTAACGCCTAGCTCTAAAGTAGTAGGGGATATGGCTTTATACCTGGTGTCTAATGGCCTGACTACAGTTGATGTGCTGGAGCGCGGCGATCAGATCTCGTTCCCGGAATCGGTTCAGTCGTTCTTTAAAGGTGATCTGGGGCAGCCGGTTGGAGGTTTCCCTAAAAAGCTGCAGGATATCATACTTAAAGGTGGTAAACCTTATACCGGCAGGCCGAACGAGAACATGGAGCCAATTGATATTGACAAGGAATTTGCTGCCTTCCAGGAGAAATTTGGCAAAGAAACCAAGTATACAGATTTCCTGTCGTACCAGCTTTACCCCAAAGTATACGAGGCATACTACAAGCACTACGAACAGTTCAGCGATGTTTCTAAGATTCCGACACGCTTGTTCTTCTATGGCATGCAACCGGGCGAGGAGGCTATTATAGATATTGCGCGTGGTAAGTCTATCGTTATCAAGTATCAGTCGCTTAGCCCAGTAAACGAAGATGGTATGCGTACCGTGTTCTTTAAGTTGAACGGCCAGACACGTAATATCGAGGTGCGTGATAGATCGGTGAAAGTAGAGCGCGTAGAGCACCAGAAGGTAGATAAGGCAAATCCGAAGCATGTGGGAGCACCGCTGCAGGGATTGTTATCTAAAATACTGGTACAGCAGGAGCAGCCGATCAAGAAGAACACGCCGTTGTTTATTATAGAGGCCATGAAAATGGAAACGACCATTACAGCTTCTGAGGATACCTCTGTTTCGGCTATACATTTAACCGAGGGTTCGCTGGTGAACACCGACGACCTGGTACTTACTTTAGGATAATGTATAAATGGCTCAGCGGCAACAGGTAAATGCCAGGCGCTGAGCCATTTTAAAATTGTTTATACTTCAGGCCGGCTTCCTGAGGAAGTATTGCCTGAAGTATAAACTTTTTTGAGGGATGGCTGTTTTATACTTGCAGATATGCTGCATGCATACTATTTTTGATGCAGGTGATTAATCGTCTTCATAGTCCAGGCCCATCATTTTATTGTAAGCCTGTTGCAGTTCTGAAAAAGCGTGCATGTTGCCTTCTTGCCGGCTGATCTGCATACCTTTTTTATAAATGCGTTCTGCTGCCTCTGTTTGTCCGAACTCTTCGTATAGTTTGGCGGCATGGTAGTAAGTGCCAACATAGTTTTCGTGCTCGGAAAGGAGTTTTTCGTAGTACTCCATGGCTTTCTGCTTATCGATGTTGCGGTATTCGGTGGCAATGGCGTAAAGCGTAAAAGCGTCGTTCGGGTCGTCTTTCAGAAAGTTGAAAAGTTGTTCTAATCTATTTTGAGACATTTCTATTTGGCTATATTTTAATTAACTTCGCACAAATCTAAATTTAATTAAGCTAACATTTCTAACCATGAAAATATTAGTTTGCATCAGTAACGTTCCGGATACTACATCCAAAATCAACTTTACTGGCGATAACAAGGAATTCGATAAGAACGGTGTACAGTTCGTGATCAACCCATGGGATGAATACGCACTTACACGCGCTATAGAGCTTAAAGAAGCAAAAGGCGGTACAGTTACAGTGCTGAACGTAGGAGAGGCAGATGCCGAACCAAACATTCGTAAAGCCCTTGCAATTGGTGCCGATGATGCCATACGTGTAAATGCGCACCCTAAAGATGCGTTCTTTGTAGCACAACAAATTGCAGCAGTTGCTAAAGAAGGCGGCTACGACATGATCCTGATGGGCAAAGAGTCTATCGACTACAACGGCTCGCAGGTGCATGGTATGGTGGGTGAGCTTCTGGGCATACCTTCAATTGTTCCTGCCTTTAAACTGGATATGGTTAACGATAATACTGCTCGCTTAGAGCGTGAGATCGAAGGCGGTAAAGAGGTTGTAGAGGTGCAGCTACCGTTTGTGGCAAGTGCACAGCAGCCTATGAGTGAGCCTCGCATCCCGAACATGCGTGGTATCATGACTGCCCGTACCAAGCCATTGAAAGTGGTAGAACCTGTTGGCAACGAAGCAAAGACAGCTTACACCAGCTTCAGCAAGCCTGAGAAAAAAGGCGGTGTACGTATGATTGATGCTGAAAATGCAGGTGAATTGATTACATTATTGAGAAACGAAGCTAAAGTACTATAAGATATGTCAGTTTTAGTTTTAGTAGAAGGATTTAACGGTGAGATAAAGAAGTCGTCGCTGGAGGCAGCTTCTTATGGTAGCCAGGTAGCAAACGCGCTGGGTACAACAGCAACAGCCCTTGCCATTGGCGAAGTGCACGACGAGGCACTGGCTAAGCTGGGCGAGCAGGGCATCAGCCGTGTGCTGTACGACAACGACCCGCGCCTTAACAATTTTGTTACAGAAGCTTATGTAAAAGTTATTGCAAAAGCAGCTTCTCAGGAAAATTCTAAAGTTATTATATTCTCTAACACCAACATTGGTGCTGCTGTAGGTGCAAGGCTGGCTATTAGGTTAAATGCATCATTGGCTACAAACGTAACGCAGTTGCCTAAAATTAATGGCAGCTCGTTTACTGTAACGCGTGGTGTGTTCTCTGGTAAGGCTTTTGCCGATGTAGAGCTTACTTCTGATGTGAAGATCATCGCAGTTAAGAAAAACTCTACTGAGATCACTAACCAGGGTGGTACTGCAACAGTAGAAAAGTTCTCTGCCGACCTTACAGATGCAGATTTTGCTGCTGCTCCTAAAGAAACTATAATGCAGGATACTGATGGTGGCGTATTGCTGCCTGAGGCAGAGATCGTAGTATCTGGTGGCCGTGGTCTGAAAGGTCCTGAGAACTGGCACCTGATCGAGGAACTGGCGAAGGAACTTGGTGCTGCCACTGCCTGCTCTAAGCCTGTTGCTGATATCGGATGGCGCCCTCACCACGAGCACGTAGGCCAGACAGGTATAACTGTAAGCCCTAATTTGTATATTGCTGTAGGTATCTCTGGAGCTATTCAGCACCTGGCTGGGGTTAACTCTTCTAAAGTGATTGTCGTTATTAATAAGGATCCGGAAGCACCGTTCTTCAAAGCCGCTGATTATGGTATAGTTGGCGATGCACTTGAGGTTGTTCCGAAATTAATAGAAGCTGCCAAAGCTTTAGACAAATAGACTTAGAAGAACTTACTGTGAAAAAAATTCAGCTAGAGATACTCGGTCTTTCATCCAGCCAGTCGCAAACGGGTTCGTTTGCCCTTGTGCTAGGGGAGAGAGACGGCAACAGAAGACTACCTATCATAATAGGTATGTTTGAGGCTCAGTCCATTGCCATTCAGATTGAAAAGATAAACCCGAACCGCCCGCTTACCCACGACCTGTTCAAAACATTTGCCGAGCAGGTAAACGTAAGCGTTACCGAAATTCTGATTTCGGATCTGAAAGAAGGCGTTTTCTACTCCAAGATCATGTGCACCGATGGTGTGAAGGATTTTGAACTGGATGCCCGTCCTTCAGATGCTATAGCTATTGGCTTACGCTTCGGTGTTCCGATCTATACTGTGGAGAGTGTCCTGTCTGAAGCAGGAATCATACTTAGCGATCTTGAAGACGAGGAGGAGGAAAGCGAAGAAATGGCTGTAAAGAGCACTGCACCTGTTGCATCAGGTAAAGAATCGCTGAGCCAGACTTCGGTAGAAGACCTTAACAAAATGTTGAACGAGGCGCTTGAAAAAGAAGATTACGAGCGCGCTGCCAAGATCCGTGACGAGTTGAACAAGCGAAATTAGTGATAACACAACATAGAGTTCAGAAAAAAGTCCTTCCCTGAATTAGGGAGGGACTTTTTTTTTAAACTATTAGCCGTATTTTTGTCAAATTTTTAGCCATTCTATGTTTGATATTTTAAGGGGTTTAATAGGTCTTGTAGTCCTGTTATCTATTGGGTTTCTGTTCTCTACCAACAGAAAGTCTATTGACTGGAAACTGGTAGCTTACGGTGTTTTTCTGCAGCTCCTGTTCGGGGTACTGGTTACAAAAGTGCCTTTCGTTGCCGATGCTTTCGCTTTTGTAAGTAAGCTATTTGTTAAGCTACTTAGCTTCTCTAACGAAGGTGCCAAGTTCCTGTTTGGTAACCTTGCCGATCCTGCACAAAATGGCGGTTTAGGTTTCATTTTTGCCTTCTCTGTTTTACCAACTATCATCTTCTTCTCGGCCGTATCTTCTGGTTTATACTACCTGGGCGTTCTACAGAAGATCGTTTATGGTATAGCCTGGGTAATGTCGAAGGGTATGCGTTTATCAGGTGCGGAAAGCCTTTCTGCTGCCGGTAACATCTTCATGGGTCAGACTGAAGCACCTTTGCTGGTTCGTCCGTTCATCAGCCGCATGACACGCTCTGAGTTAATGTGCTTGATGACGGGTGGTATGGCTACGCTTGCTGGTGGTGTACTGGCAGCCTATGTATCTTTCTTAGGTGGTAACGATCCTGGCCAGCAGGCAATATTTGCGGCGCACTTGCTTACAGCGTCTATCATGAATGCCCCTGCCGGTATTGTGCTAGCTAAAATGCTTGTACCTGAAACAGAGCAACACAAAATTAATACGCACCTGGAGGTGAACGAAGAGCAGCTGGGCGTGAACATTATTGATGCCCTTTCCAGAGGTGCTGCCGATGGTTTAAGACTTGCTGCTAACGTAGGTGGTATGTTGTTGGCTTTTATTGCAGTTATCGCGTTGCTTAACTATATTTTGCTTAAGCTTGGTGGTGTAACAGGCCTTAATGAGTTTGTTGTTTCCAGCACCGATGGCCGTTTCAATGGCTTTTCATTCCAATACCTGTTAGGGCAGGTGTTCAGGGTATTTGCCTTTATCATGGGTGTTCCGTGGGCTGATACACTGCAGGTAGGTAGCTTGCTTGGCCAGAAAACAGCCATCAATGAGTTTGTGGCTTACCTTGACCTGGCCAATATGAAAGCTGCCGGTACCTTGTCTACGAAGTCAATTATCATGGCAACTTATGCTCTATGCGGTTTCTCTAACTTCAGCTCTATTGCTATACAGGTTGGTGGTATTGGTGGTATGGCACCAAACCAGCAGGGTAACATCTCTAAACTTGGTCTGTTATCGCTATTAGGTGCGTCTATCGCATGTATGATGTCGGCTACCGTAGCTGGTATGTTGTTCAGCATCTAAGTTGAATTCACTATATAAAAAAAGCCTCTCAAGTACATTGAGAGGCTTTTTTTATACTTTGGCTATACTTTACTTCAATGGTTTATTACCTTCTTCAGCCAGCCGTTCCTGCTCTTCTTCGCGTTGTTCTTCTTCCTCTTCCAGCTTTTTGGCATCGCGCATCAGGCGGTTGGCAAATATAAACTCGTTCAGCTCAGGTATATCGGTATCCATGATCTCATCTTTGGTGCCTTCCCATAGTTTCTTGCCCTCATACAGGAAAAAGATCTTATCACCGATCTCAATCACAGAGTTCATATCGTGCGTTACTATAATGGTAGTAATGTTATACTCCTCTGTGATCTCTTTAATGAGCATATCTATTTTAATAGACGTAAGCGGGTCGAGGCCCGAGTTTGGCTCGTCGCAGAAAAGGTAGGTACAGTTAGGTGCAATGGCACGGGCAATACCCACACGTTTTTTCATACCGCCGCTTAGCTCAGCCGGCATCTTTTTGTTAGAACCCTCCAGGCCTACACGTTTAAGGCAAAAGTCTACGCGCTCCTGGCGCTCTTTTTTGCTCATTTTGGTCAGCATCTTTAGCGGGAATTCCACGTTTTCTTCAACCGTCATGGAGTCGAAGAGTGCAGAGCCCTGGAAAAGCATACCGATTTTACGTCGGATCTCCTGCCGGATATCGAGCTTGTTGTTGGTAAAGTATGTGCCATCAAAGGTAACACTGCCTAGGTCAGGCTTTATCAGGCCAACAATGCATTTTAGAAGCACGCTTTTACCGGTTCCGCTGGACCCAAGCAACAGATTTACCTTGCCGGACTCGAAAACGCCACTGACGCCATCCAGTACCTTTTTGCCGCTAAATGCTTTATGTATGTTATGTATTTCAATCATGGTTAAGAGTGCCTTACAGAAGTAACTGGGCGCAAACAAAATCTGCAATCAATACAGCTATAACGCTGTTTGTTACAGCTGCCGTACTGGCGGCACCTACTTCCAGCGCGCCTCCTGAAGTATAATATCCTCTGAAAGAAGATATAGAAGAGATCAGGAACGCAAAAACAACTGATTTTATAAGCGCGAACGTGATGTTGTAAGGTATAAAATCCTCACGGATACCGGTAATATACTCCTGTGCCGATATCTCACCTGACAGCGTGCCTGCAATATAGCCACCTGCAATAGACAGGAACATGGACAGGATCACGAGCATTGGGAAAACCAGCAGTGCAGCCAGCACCTTAGGTAGTACGAGGTACGAAGCTGAGTTGATACCCATAACTTCCAGGGCATCTACCTGCTCGGTAATCTGCATGGTGCCAAGGCCGCCGGCAATGTTAGAGCCTACTTTTCCAGCCAGTACAATAGATGTAATAGTAGGGGCCAACTCCAGTATGGTCATTTCGCGTACCATAAAACCAATGGTAGAGCGTGGAATAAGTGCGCTGGTAAGGTTATAGGAAACCTGCACACAAGTAACGGCGCCTATGAACGTAGAAACTATACCTACAATAAAAATTGAATTTATACCTATCAGTATCGCTTCGTCTAAGGTCCGGTTAAATATTATTTTGGGCGACTCCCCGCGTACAAGGAGTGAAGACATAAACAGGAGATACTTTCCTAAATGTTGCAACATATGGTGTCAGGATGTTGGTTGTATTGCAGCTTAGAACGTGTTTCTAAACAAAATTACTTTATTAATACCTATATTACGTTTAAAATGGAAAAACATATGAACCTTAACATATACTCATGCAGCGCTATATTTTAGTTACAGGAGGTACCAAAGGAATAGGCAGGGCAGTAGTGGAGCAATTTGCTAAAGAAGGCTACCACATTATAACCTGTTCCCGAAACGCAAACGACCTGCAAAAGTTAAAGATGGACATTGAGCAGGCTTATACTTTCTCAAAGGTTTTTTACCAGGAGGCTGATTTGAGCGACAGAAGTTCTTTAAAAGCCTTTGTCAGTTATGTTAAAAGCCTGAATGTGAAAATTGATGTACTGGTAAATAACAGCGGCTTATTTATACCTGGCAAAATACACGAAGAAGACGATGAGGCCCTGCCGTACATGATCAATACGAACCTGTACAGCACTTATTATATTACCAAAGCTTTTGTAGGCGACATGATCAAAAGCCGCTCGGGCCATATATTTAACCTGTGCTCTACAGCCAGTATCACGCCTTATACCAATGGCGGCTCATATTGTATATCTAAATTCGCTGTTTACGGAATGACAAAAGTGCTGCGCGAAGAATTAAAAGAACACAATGTGCGCGTTACGGCTATACTTCCAGGTGCTACCCATACGGCAAGCTGGGAAGGAGTTGACCTGCCGCCAGAGCGCTTTATGAAGCCCGAAGACGTAGCCATGGCTATTTTTGGCGCCTATAGTTTATCGTTGAACAGCGTGGTAGAAGAGATACTGATAAGGCCACAATTAGGCGATATTTAGGCATTCGATATCGGTTGTGAAGACTTGGTTCGTAGATCTACTAGGTGCCTGGATGAAGTGGTAGTATAATTAAAGTCTTGTTTACGAAATTTTAGAAAGGTATCTCGCCTAGCAACTATAAACCTGAAATTCAACTATAAAGCTCTAAGTATAAACTACAAAACTATGAATTTAGAAGGTAAGATAGCTGTTGTTACAGGTGTAAGCCATGGCATAGGTCTGGCAACTGTAAATGTTCTACTCGAAAAAGGAATGAAGGTGGCCGGTTGGGGGCGCAAAGCACCAGATCTGAAGCACGAGAACTTCCATTTTATAGAATGTGATGTACGGTATGCAGAATCAGTACAAAGGGCTTTCGACCAGACCATTTACCAGTTAGGAAGCCATGTATCGGTGCTGGTGAATAACGCTGGGCTGGGTATAACTGCAAAGCTGGAGGAGCAGACTATTGAAGACTGGCAAACCATGTTCGATACCAACGTGCACGGACTTTTTTATTGCACCCGCTGCGTTTTACCCGGCATGAAGGAAATGGAAGAAGGCCACATCATTAACATATCATCTATAGCAGGTACAACAGGGGTAGAAAGCATGTCTGGTTACTGCGGTACCAAGTTTGCGGTAAGAGGCATTTCGCAAGCTTTGTACAAGGAGGTGCGCAACTATGGCGTTAAAGTTACCTGCATTTTTCCGGGTTCTGTCAACACCAACTTCTTCGATAACTTTGAGAACGTTACTTCAAGGGAAAACATGATGCGCCCAGAAGACATTGCCTCAACTATAGTTCATGCACTGGAGTCTCATCCGAACTATCATCATGTGGAGATTGAAGTACGCCCTTTGATCCCTAAAGGTAAAATTCAAAAATAACCCAAGTATAACTTAGCTTTTGTAACTTTACAGGTCGCAAAACTTAGGGGGCGGCATGGTAGCATTTTTGTTGCTGCAATGCATTTTTCCAAAAGTTTTGCCGTTACTGTCTAACACTTAGCTACTAAGATTTGTCTGTAGAAGTAAAAAACCTAACAAAGGTATTTGGTGCCCAGCGCGCTGTTGATAATATTTCTTTCACGGTGGAGCAGGGGCAGATCCTGGGTTTCCTGGGGCCGAATGGTGCCGGTAAATCCACTACCATGAAAATTGCCACCTGCTTTTTGCCTCCAACCACCGGTACTATACTTGTAAATGGGTACGATGTGGTACAGGAGCCTTTGGCGGTGCGTCGCAGCGTAGGTTACCTGCCGGAGCACAACCCGCTTTACCTGGATATGTATGTGCACGAGTACCTGCAGTTTGTGGCGTCTGTGTACGGTCTGAACGGGCGCAAAGCAAAAGAGCGAGTGCAGGAAATGGTTGAGCTTTGTGGTCTTACACTGGAACAGGGTAAAAAGATAGGAGCTTTATCGAAAGGTTACCGCCAGCGTGTTGGCCTGGCACAGGCCCTGGTGCACGACCCGCAGGTGCTTATACTGGATGAGCCAACCACCGGCCTCGACCCGAACCAGATCGTGGAGATCCGGTCTCTTATCAAGCAGATTGGCAAGGACAAAACAGTTATTTTCTCAACGCACATTATGCAGGAAGTTGCAGCCATCTGTGACAGGGTGGTTATCATCAATCACGGGAAACTGGTGGCCGATAGTGATGTGGCCAGCCTGCAAGCCAGTGAGAGCAACGAAAAAGTAACGCTTGTAGAGTTCGAACAACCTATCTCGGCAGATGCGCTTCAAAGTATACCTGGTGTATTGCAGGTGAATCTGGCGCACGGCAACACCTACAGAGTTATATCCCAACGCGATGCCGACATTCGTGCCTCCGTTTTCAGGATTGCTGCCGAACACAACTGGCCTCTCGTGGGCCTTCGCCAGGAAGAAAACTCCCTCGAGAAAATATTCCAGGAACTTACGAAGAATTAAGAATTAGAAAATACGAATTATGAATTTATAGTGAGGAGTAGACAGATTGTAAATCAGAACTCATTCATAATTCATAATTCAGCATTCATAATTTAAATAAATGCTCGCTATACTTAAAAAAGAATTTAACGGCTTCCTGAACTCACTGATCGCTTACATCGTGATCACAGTGTTTCTGGTGGCTATTGGCATGTTCATGTGGGTTTTCCCGGAGAGCAACGTGCTGGACTATGGTTTTGCGGATATGCAGACGCTGTTTAACATGGCGCCCTGGCTTTTCCTGTTCCTGATACCGGCCATTACCATGCGCACCTTTGCCGAAGAAAAACGCGAAGGAACTATAGAATTGCTGCTTACAAAACCAATCACAGACCTGCAGCTTATACTTGGCAAATACCTGGCGGCGCTGTTGCTGGCACTTTTTGCCTTGCTGCCTACCTTGCTGTACTACTATTCGGTTTACGAACTGGGCAATCCGCAGGGAAATGTAGATTCGGCGGCTGTGGTGGGCTCTTATATCGGCCTTGTTTTCCTGGCGGGTGTTTTTGCCGCTATAGGTGTATTTGCATCTTCAGTTTCAGATAACCAGATTATTTCTTTCGTGATCGCTGTTTTTTTGTGCTACATCATCTATACCGGTTTCGATCTGATCGCATCGTTGCCTGTGTGGGGTAAGTATAGCTATTATGTGAGCCAATTAGGCATTTCCTATCACTATAGCGCTATCAGCAAAGGGCTAATCGATTCAAGGGATGTTTTATACTTCCTGAGCGTGATCGCCATCATGGTTCTATCTACTAAACTTGTACTAAGCAGCAGAAAATGGTAACTACGGAGCAGCCTGTACAACACACCAGCAAGCGCAAACGCGACATTGTAAGATTTATACTTTGGATAGCCGGTATCATACTTGTTAACCTGCTTGCCTCCACTTATTTCTTCCGCATAGACTTAACAGAAGATAAGCGCTATACTATAGCACCTGTTACAAAGCAGATGCTGCAAGATCTGCCAGATGATGTAGTGGTGGAAGTATACTTGGAAGGCGATTTTCCGGCCGGATTCAAGCGCCTGCAGCAATCTGTGCGTGAAACGCTGGATGAATTCAGAATTTATGCCGGAGGTAACCTGCGCTATGTTTTTATAGATCCTACCGCCATTACCGACGAGAAAAGCCGCAACGAATATTTCCAGCAGCTGGCCATGAAAGGCATTATACCTACCAACCTGAAAGCTACTGAAGAGGGGAAGCAGGTGGAGCGAATTGTTTTTCCTGGGGCAATTATCAAATATAAAGGTAAAGAAACAGCTGTAAACCTTTTAAAAGGTAACCTGGCTGCCTCGGCTGATCAGCGCCTGAACCAATCGGTAGAAGGAGTGGAGTATGAGCTGGCAACAGGAATCAGAAAGGTTGCTTTCCAGGGCAATAAGATCATAGGCTATATAACCGGCCAGGGAGAGCTGGAGATGCAGCAGACAACCGATCTGTTGGGCTCTTTGCAGGAGTATTACCGTGTAGCGCGTGGAGAGCTATCGCAGATACCTACACTAAAGGGATTGGACCTTATCATCGTTGCCAAGCCGACGCAGCCTTTTTCTGAAGCTGATAAGTATAAAATTGACCAGTTTATCATGAACGGGGGCAAGGCTGTTTTCTTTGTAGATGCCCTTAACGCAAATATGGACAGCGTAGGAGCAGGCGGTATGTTTGCAATGCCGTACAACCTGAACCTCGATGACCTGCTGTTCCGCTACGGCGTGCG
Source organism: uncultured Pontibacter sp. (assembly GCA_966250805.1). Taxonomy (GTDB): domain Bacteria; phylum Bacteroidota; class Bacteroidia; order Cytophagales; family Hymenobacteraceae; genus Pontibacter. The sequence continues at coordinate 37,447 of CBINIP010000021.1, forward strand.
CCTGAACCCTACCATGATCATGGACCTGAACTCCGGGTTTATACCTTTGGTAACGGGTTATATGGGCGACAGGCCACAGACCGAGATGGTGAACTGGCGTTTTTACCCGCTGCTCAACAACTATAGCAAGCACCCTATCACCAGAAACCTGGATGCCGTTTACAGCAAATTTATTGGCACTATAGATACCGTTAAAGCCACAGGTATACGCAAAACACCTTTAGTTTATACTTCTGACTATTCGCGTGTGCTGCAAGCGCCGGTGCCCGTAACATTGGAAGAAGCGCGTATGGAGGTGAACCCGGAGCTGTTTAAAGCAGGGCAGCAGCCGGTAGGTTATTTACTTGAAGGGAAATTTACTTCGCTGTTCCGAAACAGGCCGGCACCTGCAGGTGTTGCCGAACAAAATGTGAAGGAAGAAGGAGCAGAAACCAAAATTGCCGTTTTCTCTGACGGAGATTTAGTTCGTAACGATATTAACCCAAGAACGGGCCAGGCGTATGAGCTAGGGTTCGACCGCTACAACAACGTGAAGTTTGCCAACAAGGAACTGGCAATGAACACCATCCATTACCTGCTCGACTCGGAAGGCCTGATCAACGTACGCAGCAAAGAAATTCAGTTGCGGCCCCTGGATAAAGTCAGAGTGAAGGAAGAGCGAACACGCTGGCAGCTCCTTAACCTGGTGGCGCCAATCGTGCTGCTGGCCTTATTTGGCATTATCCGGTATTATATGCGCAAACGCCGCTACACACGGTTCTAAAAGTATAATTTATACTACCCGGAACGAAAAAAGGACATAGGCTGCAGGTAGTATAAATGCGAAAAAGTTTTAACTTTGTCCAAATAACATTATAGCTATACATAATGAAATTTATCGTCTCTTCATCTGCTCTTTTGAAGCAGCTTTCCAGCATAAATGGCGTGGTAACCAACAATCCGGTGGTACCAATCCTGGAGAACTTTTTGTTCGAAATTAACGACAGCACGCTAACCATAACTGCCAGTGACCTGGAAACATCCATGATCACGGAGATACAGGTAGAAGCGAGAGAGAACGGCCGTATTGCCGCTCCTGCTAAAATATTGCTGGAAACCCTGAAGAACCTGCCAGATCAGCCGGTTACCTTCACAATCGATGAAGAGACTTATACTATCGAGATCAGCTCTTCTAACGGCCGTTACAAACTGTCTGGCGAGAATGCTACTGATTTCCCTCGCGTGCCGGTTGTAAAAGGCGGAAACGCGATTGAGATTCCTTCAAACGTTCTTTCAAGAGCAATTAACAAGACAATCTTTGCAGTTAGCAACGATGAGCTTCGTCCTGCCATGACGGGTATCTTTGTTCAGCTGCGCTCTGATAACGTTACTTTTGTAGCCACCGACGGTCATCGCCTGCTGCGCTACCGCCGTACAGATATTGCTACCAGCCAGGAAGCATCGCTTATCATACCTCGTAAGGCATTCACACTGCTTAAGTCTACATTGCCAACGGAGCCTACTGCAGTTCGTGTTGAGTTCAACAACTCAAATGCGTTCTTCAGCTTCGATAATATCCGCATGATCTGCCGTCTGATCGACGAGCGTTACCCGGATTATGAGAACGTAATTCCTGTTCAGAACCCAAATAAGCTGGTTATCGACCGTGCTTCTTTACTTAGCTCTGTACGCCGTATCTCTATCTACTCAAACAAAACTACTCACCAGATACGTCTGAAGCTATCAGGCTCTGAACTGCAGGTTTCTGCTGAGGACTTGGATTTCTCGAACGAAGCAAATGAGCGTTTAGCTTGCCAATATGAGGGCGAGGATATGGAAATCGGTTTCAATGCCAAGTTCCTGATTGAGATGCTGAATAACCTTGACTCTGACGAGATCACTTTCGAGTTATCTACCCCTAACAGAGCAGGTTTGTTAATGCCAATTGCAAACGAAGAAAACGAAAGTGTTCTGATGCTGGTAATGCCGGTAATGCTGAACAACTACGTGTAAAGATAATTTCCCATAAAGCAGTAAAGGCGGGCCATTGGTCCGCCTTTACTGCTTTATGGGTCCTAGAAAATTTAGTACAACTAGTCTTCAGAAGTATTATTCGTAAATACTTAAGGCATAACTTTGTGAAAATATAAAGTGCAATAAGATCAGTTACTTGAGTAGACTTTTACACTAATGAAGTTATATTTTTTCCGCTCCGCACCGAGCGAGCATGTGAAAGAGTTCAGGGAATATTACCTGCCTCTGAACTTGAAAAACATGCGCATTCTCGCCATAGTAATGCTGTCAATATCAGTAACGGTGTTGGCAAGTAATGCAATTCTAAAGTATGACAAGTATGTTTGGGGTGCTGCATACTACCGGGTAGCATATATAACTTACTGTATAAGCTCGGTTTTTGCATTGTCAGTTGAATACTTATTAAGAAAGAAAACGCTGGATAGAGTAGGGCTGTACCGGCAGCTGCTAAGTGTTATTTATGCCTTTGTGTTTGCCATTACATGTTTGTTGATGTCTGTAGCCGTGCAAGGTAATCCGGTTAACAACATGACCATGTACTTGCTGGGGCTTATACTTGTGGCGGTGCTTTGGGTACTGGAACTGCGCGAAGCTTTAATGCTTATATTGCTGATAGAGCTCATTTTCTTGACTGGTTTAAGCCTTCTTTCGCTCACTCCACAACAGCTGATCCTCAACCAGACGGGTTCTTTATTTATACTTCTTTTCTTCTTTATACTTAGCAGACTTCATTACTCTTTCCGCTTAAACCATTTTGTGCAGTTGAGGCAGATAGAAGCCCAGAAAGCTGCTCTGGAAGAGGCAAACAAGGCTAAGACCAGCATCTTAGGTATCGTAGCACACGACCTGCGTACACCCTACGCCAGCATTGAGATGCTGATAAAGTTGATGCAAAAGAAAATGTTACCCGCAGATCGTGAAGCAACAGCTTATGAAATGATATTGAAAAGCTGTGAGAATGCTAAAAGTATAATTAATGATCTGCTGGTAACTGCCCGATATGAGCAGGAGGCCCCTCAGTTTCAGAAAACAGATCTGAATGAGTTTGTAGACGAAGTAACGGCAATGTGGCAAATGCAGTTAAAACCAGGCCGCCAGCTGAAATTCTCTAAAGCTGATTTTCCGGTTTATGTAAACCTTGACCCCGAAAGGTTTAAGCGCGTGCTCGACAATATAATTTCCAACGCAGCAAAATTTACAGCTGAAAATGGACAGATCCGGATCTCGCTAATTGAGCAGGCTAATAAAGCCACACTCCAGATTGCTGACAATGGAATTGGTATCCCAAACAAGTTATTACCACACCTGTTCGATTCATTTACTAAGGCTTCGCGTAAAGGTATAAACGGAGAAAATTCTGTTGGTCTGGGACTAAGTATAACCCGCAAACTGGTGCAGCAACATGGTGGCCAGATAGAGGTGGATAGTGAAGAGAACAATGGCACCACCTTTCGTATTGAATTACCGCTTAGCAATTAAGTAGCTACTTGCTTTTCACCTTGATATAGACCGGAAAGTGGTCGCTGTAGCCGCCTAAGTATAAGGTGTTAGCATAGGTGCGACGAGGGGTGTCTTTATACTTGCCGTACATAAACTTACTAAACTCGGGATCATGAATAGTGGCAGAACCCGGCACGTAATGCAGTCCTTCCTCTTCAACCAGCGACTTTGAGATCATGATCTGGTCCAGCATCATAAAATCTCCGCGGTTGTGATAGCTGCCAAGCCCTTGTATGTATGGTATATAAAATGCGTTGAATAGCTCATCTTTATAATATGGGTTAGGCCTGCCTGTGGCTTTTAAAACCTTCTCAATGTTAGCTGAGCGTGGTTCATCGTCAAAGTCGCCCATTACAATTATTCTGGCATTTTTATCCTGCTTTTGTACCAGGTCTATCTGTCGGCGCAGTTCGGTAGCTGCAACTCTTCTGCGTATTTCGCCTTGCCTGGCACTGCCGTTGTTGGCCGGCCAGTGGTTCACAAACACGGTAACCATACTTCCTAATAGCTCTCCCTGCACCATAAGTATGTCAGGTGAAGTATAATCTCCGGGCAAATCGAGCTTTATTCTTTTATGCGTGGTTGGCTGAAACAGTTTAGGCTTATACAGTAGTGCTACATCCAGGCCACGCTCGTCCTGCGAGTCATAGTGGATGATCTCGTATGTTTTGTTGCGGACACTGGCGGTGTTTACTATATCCTGCAGCACTTTCCGGGTCTCTACTTCGCTTACTCCCAGCAATGCAGGGCCACCTTTGTCGCCCATCGATTCAATAACTGCTTTTATGTTCTTAAGCTTGGTTTTGTAGCGTTTATCGTCCCACTTCATTTCTCCTTCTGGCGTGTATATATCGTCGTTGGTAGCAGGATCATCTTCCGTATCAAAGAATTTTTCGGTGTTGTAGAAGCCAATAGTATACATCTTTTCCTGTTTCGACACAGTAGAAACAGCACAGCCTGTAAGTGTGATAAGGGTTAATAGAAAAAAGATTTTTATTCCGTAGTGCATCGCGTAACTTTGTACCTTATATAACTAAGAATAGTACGAGATATATATAGTACAAAGTTTAATTTTATCGAAAAATGAAGAAATCAGAGATATACTTCAGCATTGCTCTGGATGATCAGAAAGTACCTGAGGCTATTAGCTGGCGTGCAACAGATGCAGGCGAGAAGATACATTTTGCAAAAGCGATCAACATTGCACTTTGGGATCGTGATGAGGCTGGTACCATGAAAATAGACCTTTGGACCAAAGATATGCCTGTAGATGAAATGAAGTATTTTTATGTAGATACTATGGGCGCTATGGCACAAAGCCTGATGACAGCTACTAACGATGCCGTGATGGCTGAGAAGATCCGTGCGCTTTGCCACGAGCTGATGGACCACATTGAGCAGGACCGCCAGAAAAACGGTTAAGTATAACCTGCAAAGTATAAAAACAGGAAAGCCGCTGTAATTACAGCGGCTTTCCTGTTTTTATACTTTGTGTTTTAAATAGCTTAGTTAACAGCCTGCACGGTAGCTGTGTTGTTCTGAGTGGCATTACCGGCTGTTGCAATTTCAGAAGCTGTGTTGTTCTGGTTGCTCAGGCTGGCTACATACTCTTTATCGAACTGTGTGAAAGCTTTACGTGAGCCGAAATACTTGTTATACTGTACAGTGCTTAAAACGCTTTCTAACTCACGATCACGCTCAGCGCAGATAGCTTTGCATTTCTCGTCGATCAGCTGCTGGTTGCCTGCGAAAGCTGTTTCTACAGCCTGCATTTTGTTTACTTTATCCAGATTGATCGCTCTGATTTTAGAAGACTGGTAGTTGTTCAGGCGTAGTTCGCGGATCATCTGGTCTGATAGGTTAGTAGCTCTTTTCTCTACCACCATCTTAACTTTCTTATCAACTGCGTTATCTCCTGAGGTAGTAGTTTTGTCACCGTTTGCTGATGCGCTGAAACCTACTCCTAAAGTTAAGCAAATCAAAACTATTACCTTTTTCATAATTCTACCTGTGTTTTAATTAGTGTACTCTCTTTGTGCTTAGTTATAGTATTAACGCCGTGAGGTATCAAAAGATTCCGGCAATAAAAAAATAATTACACCTATGTATACTCAGATATTATGCCAAAAGAAACGCCAACTTAAAGTATAAGTTGGCGCTAGTGTAATTTTTAACCTGATTGATTACCAGTTGTTCTTCCACATCATCGACTCTACAGGCGTAATGGTGCGGTTGTTATACTTGGCATTAGATTTCTTGTTGTAGTAGTTCTCAATGCCGCCTTTTACTTCAAAGTAAATAAGCTGCCCGATCGGCATACCGTGATATACACGAACCGGTTGCGTTACCGATATTTCCAGCGTCCAGGTGTTGCAGAAACCTACGTCGCCTTTACCTGCCGTTGCATGTATATCTATACCCAAACGGCCTACACTTGATTTACCCTCCAGGAACGGCACGTGTGCGTGTGTTTCAGTATACTCAAGCGTTACACCCAGGTATAAAGTGTTTGGGCGAAGTACAAAACCATCCTCTGGAATCTCGAATACATCGATCTCATTATGAAAACGGGCATCCAGAACTTCGTTCCGGTAAGTGGCCAGGTAGCGGCCTAAATGTACATCGTAAGAGTTGGTGCCAAGGCAGGCACGGTCAAAGGGCTCAACCAGAATGGTGCCTTTCTCAATCTCCTCTAAAATCTGCTTATCTGTTAATATCATGGGGCTGGCTCAAAAGTAGCTGTAAAAGTAAGTAAAATTGATGAATTGCGGCATTGTTAAGTCAGCTATTGTTAAAGAGAATGTAAAGCAGGGGAGAAGCAACCTTAATCCTTGCTAATGCTGAACAGATTTAGAGAACAAATTGATGATGATAACGCCCACAATTATAAGTGCCAGCCCAATGATTGCCGGAGAATCAAGCTGCTGTTTGTAAAGTAGCACCCCAATTACAGCGATAAGTATGGTTCCTATACCCGACCAGATGGCATAAGCTATACCTACCGGTATAGTTTTCAGGGTGAGGCTGAGAAAGTAAAAAGCCGATGCATAGCCTATGATAACAATAAGGCTTGGCACCGGCTTTGTAAACTGCTCCGAAGCTTTCAGGGCACTTGTAGCAGCAACTTCGCTGATTATAGCGATAAGTAAGTATAGGTATTGCATAAGGTAAGAAGTTTGTTTTTCCTGCTTACGCAATATCTCTCAGGAGTGTGTCTTTAGCTGTGAGCTTCCTGTAATGCTTCGTAGTTGGCCTGCACGTAGGCAGCTACAAGGTCATCTGTAATAGCTGTAGAAACAAACAACGACTCGTACTGCGACGGCGCCAGGTAAATGCCACGCTGCAGCATTGAGTTAAAGTAGCGTCCGAACAAAGCAGTATCGGAAGTTTTAGCACTTTCGAAATCAACTACATGCTGCTGGGTAAAGAATATGCTGAACATGGAGCCAACATGGTTGATCGTATAGTTGAGCCCCAGTTTCTGCATATTTGCCTGCATGCCTGCAATCATTTTAGAAGTAGTAGCCTCCAGGTTAGTATAAACTTCAGGATGGCTCTGCAAATACTGCAGCATCGCCATACCCGCCGACATAGCAATCGGGTTACCGGATAGTGTACCGGCCTGATAAACAGGGCCAGCCGGAGCTACAAAGTTCATGATCTCTGTTTTACCGCCATAGGCACCTACTGGCATACCTCCACCTATAATTTTACCTAGTGTGGTCATGTCCGGAGTTATACCAAACAGTTGCTGAGCACCGCCCGGAGCCAAACGGAAACCGGTCATTACTTCATCAAAAATCAGCACAATGCCTTCTTTGTCGCAAAGGTCGCGAAGGCCCTGCAGGAACTCTTGATTTGGAAGTACAAGGCCCATATTACCGGCAACAGGTTCCAGTATAATGGCTGCAACCTGATCTCTGTTTGCTTCTATAAGGGTTTTTACAGCCTCCAGATCGTTATAAGGAGCCGTAAGAGTGTCAGCAGCCACACCCTGAGTTACACCAGGGCTATCCGGCACTCCGAGTGTAATAGCACCACTACCAGCTGCTATCAGGAACGAGTCGCCGTGGCCGTGGTAGCATCCTTCAAATTTTATGATCTTGTTACGGCCAGTATAACCACGGGCTACCCGAATGGCAGACATTGTAGCCTCTGTACCGGAATTAACCATGCGTACCTTTTCAATAGAAGGTACCATGTCTACGATCAGCTCTGCAATTTCAATTTCTTTGCGGGTTGGCGCACCAAACGACAGCGAGTTCGGAATAGCTTTTTGTACTGCTTCCTGCACTACCTCGGCCGCATGGCCAAGTATCATAGGCCCCCACGAGTTTATGAATTCGATATAGCGGTTGCCATCTTCATCAAACATATAAGGTCCTTTGGCAGAAACCATAAAGCGCGGATTACCACCTACGGCTCTGAAAGCACGCACTGGTGAGTTTACACCACCTGGTATAGAGTGCTGCGCACGCTGGAAAAGTTCTTCACTTATCGGAGCTTTCTTCATCTCTTAAAAGTATGGGTTTAGTAGTAAACAGGGTTTACCACGGTAAGTTGTAAGTTCTCTAACTTCGTAATAGGCAGGTATTGGTTGTCGTGGCGCAGCTCGTTGCGTACCCCCGGGTCAGCAAATCCTACTCCCTGGTAAAGTACTCCCGGCCTGATGCCTGCCACTGTAAGACTCTGGTTTAGCCCCGGCCCGTACTCCTGCAGCATTTTGCCGAAGAAGTATACCATCTCAAAACCGGCATTGGCATACACAGAAGGCGGCAGATTATACTTGCTAATATAGTTCTGGCGGAACCACTGCATGCCCGGCGACTGTGTGTTTATATATTTCGGGCTGATAAAGTATGCTTCCAGATCATCGAACTGGCGAAGTGTGATCTGGTTAATGCTCAGCCATTTGTCATAAGTTATCAGCGGAAGGCTGGATGCAGTGCTCTCTAGTAAGCTAACCGTATTCATTGCCGCGATCATCTTCTCAGAGAAAACAGCAATGTGCCCGGCATCTTTCAGGTTTAAGGTATTAAAAACCTTGGCAGTAGCTGCGGCCTGGCTTGAGCTTATTTTCTTATAAAGCCTTACTTTGCCTCCCAGTTTCAGGAACTGTTGGCGGTAATGGTAAGCAAAAGTGGTATCGTCTTTTGTGTTCTCAAAAAGTATAACGGCCGTTTTCGGGTTAAAATTCTGGAAGGCATACGTAGCAGCCTGTTTAGCCTGCGTTGCTACCGACGATTCAAAAAGAAAAACATTGCTAGTGCCGCTGGTGATCGAAAGATCCTGAGAAAGCGGGTTTATAACCGGTATGTTAGTGGCAGTGGCAAACTTAGCAGCCATTTTAGCAGACGATTTATAAACAGGCCCGATGATGAGGTCCATTTGCCTGATCTCTGGTATGTTTAGTACCTGCCTTACGCCAGTTGTATCTGCACCGGTATCATAAGCAAATAAGTTTATGTTCAGCCCTTGCTTTTGCAGCGAGTCCTGAGCCAGCTTCATACCTGCATAAAGGTCCGTTACAAACTGGTTTTTACGTGCCGTCTGTACCATGTCCTGGTTCAGGTTGAAAGGCATCAGCACAGCAACATTGTAGCCTTGTTTTTTCAGGGCATCTTTGCTCAGGTAGCGTTTCTTGTCGAGGTTATGTTTATCAACTATACTTTCGAGGCGGGCCTGGTCCTGCGGGCGGTACCAGCCGTTAATTAGTTTATCGGCGTATACTTGCGCTACAGCTTTGTCATCATCGTAACGCTGCAGTAGCTTTTCATAAGTAGCTCGGTCATTCAGGCGGGTCAGGTAATAACGCTTCAGCCCGTCAGCATCCGATGAGATACTGCCGGATTTTATACCATCAAGTGTAGAAAGAGCTTTTTCATACTCTCCGCGCTCAAAAAGCACATTAGCCAGCAGGTAATCGGCTTCTGCCATGCCACCCCAGTTCTGGTGCTGCGTTTTCAGCTGGCTAAGCATCTGGTAAGCTTCCTGCAGTTTATTGGCTTTAAGTGCAGCCAACGCATATAAATAAGAAGCTTCCGGGGCAAGATCGGCGTTAGTGGCAGCATCTGTTAAGGGCAGAAATTCTGCCATTGCCAGATCATAGCGCTGTTGCTCCAGCAATATTTTACCGTTATTATACTTTACCTCGTTGTTCTGCTGTGCCTGTGCCGGCAAAGCCAGTGCACCAACTATAAACCATGCAGCTGCATGCTTCAAAAAGCTTCTCTTCATACGTTAGGTTTAAATTTAGAATGAGTGAATGAGTGATCAAGCGAGTTTACTATTCACTAATCAAACATGCACTCATTCATACATTATATCTTATTCCCACTCTATAGTTGCCGGTGGTTTAGAACTGATGTCGTAGACAACGCGATTTACCCCTTTCACTTTGTTGATGATCTCGTTCGATACATCAGCCAGGAACTCATACGGTAAACGGCTCCAGTCTGCTGTCATGCCGTCTACACTCGTTACAGCACGCAGGGCTACTACATTCTCATAAGTGCGCTCATCACCCATAACACCCACTGATTGCAGCGGCGTCAGGATAGCACCAGCCTGCCATACTTCGTCATACAAACCTGATTTTTTAAGATTGCTGATGAAAATATGATCTACCTGCTGCAAAATATGTACCTTTTGTGGCGTGATGTCGCCTAAAATACGGATTGCAAGGCCCGGACCAGGGAAAGGATGGCGACCAAGTATAGTATCGTCTATCTTAAGGGCTTTACCTACCAGGCGAACTTCGTCTTTGAAAAGTGTTTTCAGAGGCTCTACCACTTTCAGTTTCATGAAGTCTGGCAGACCGCCTACGTTGTGGTGCGATTTTATAGTTGCCGAAGGGCCTTTTACGCTCAGCGACTCGATCACGTCAGGGTAAATGGTTCCTTGAGCCAGCCACTTTACATCCTCAATCTGGTGTGATTCTTCATCAAAAACCTCAATAAATACTCGGCCAATGGCTTTGCGTTTTAACTCAGGATCTGTTAAACCGGCTAGCGCTGAATAGAATTTATCTTTAGCATCTACGCCTTTCACGTTCAGGCCCATGTGCTTGTAAGAGTCCAGCACGCTTTCAAATTCGTCTTTGCGCAGCAGGCCGTTATCTACGAATATGCAGTACAGGTTTTTACCTATTGCATGATGGATCAACATGGCAGCAACGCTGGAATCCACACCACCAGACAGACCAAGAACAACTTTATCGCTGCCTAGTTGCTGCTGAAGCTCGGCTACTGTAGCATCTATAAACTGCTCTGAAGTCCAGTCCTGCTGGCATCCGCAAATGTGTACCACGAAGTTACGTAGCAAAGTCTTACCCTCGTCAGAGTGTGTTACCTCCGGGTGGAACTGGATACCATACGTTTCCTGATCACGAAGCTTGTAAGCTGCAACACGAACGGTCTCTGTGCTGGCAATCACTTCAAAGTTGTCCGGAATCTCCTTGATAGTATCGCCATGCGACATCCATACTACAGAACTAGGTGTAAGCTCCTTTAGTAAGCGATCGTGGTTGTGTAGCTCCGTAAGGCGGGCGCGGCCATATTCGCGGATAGTAGAAGGAGTTACCTCACCGTTGTGTTCGTGAGCGATAAGCTGTGCACCGTAGCAAACGCCTAGCAACGGCAATTTGCCCATGTATTGGGTCAGGTCTATGGTAGGGTGTTCTGCATCGCGAACTGAGCAGGGACTGCCCGAAAGTATAACACCTTTTACATCGTCCGTTAGGGCCGGTACATTATTATAAGGGTATATCTCACAATATACATTAAGCTCGCGCACACGCCTTGCAATAAGCTGGGTGTATTGGGAGCCAAAGTCGAGGATGAGTATTTTTTCTGGCATGCGCAAAGTTAAGGCGCTTTTACAGTATTTGCCAATACTTTTATATATAAGTGTTGTTGAGGGGGAGGCTTAGTGTTATTTATTAGTCTCGCATGCTGCTCTGCAGTTTCTAGTTGCTGGTATCCAACCACCCTCAGAGCTACGCTCGCTAGTTTCGAACTCGCCTTCTCACTAGTCTGAGGAGGGGAGCTTGCTACTACTGTGGCATAGGTCTAAGTTTTATAGTTTCCGTTTTCACCTCACCCTAGCCCTCTCCTCCAGGAGAGGGAATTTGGCCTTGGCTTTACTTCAAGTATAAGTTTCATAGCTGCTGTTGTAACACCCCTAGGGGACAGTTGTTCCCTGTTCTAAAGCAGTAGACTACTGAATCTGTTTCCAGTCCTTGGGTTGAGCGCCTTGGTGTGTCCGGTGCCCGCTAGGGCAGCCTGCAGGCGGAGCCGAAGGCAGGACTCACCACCGCGCGATACCCGAGGACGAGCCCTCGCGGGCTTGAAGCGAGCCAAAGTCGACTATAATCCGATAAGCATGTAAGATTTAGGAAGACAAACAACTACTATGTAATAGGCTTGCCAGCCTCAAGTATAAACTGAAGCTTTAAGTATAAGATTTCTCGCGCTGCTCGAAATGACAGTAAAATAAACCAACTATAACACTGCGCTTTACACCATAAAAGCCGATAATTTTAAATTTTTATACCCATTGCGCTTGCAGTTAACTATAAAATCACTACTTTTGTAACGGCGAATCGGCACGGCCAGCTCCCGTCGAACTCCCCCAGGACCGGAAGGTAGCAAGGGTAGATGGTTGTAGCGGCGCGATGTTGGTTCGCTATTTTTTTGCCCATACCTCAAGGATCTTCTCTTTTCCTTCAGTTTCTCCAGCTTATAACTTAGCTTTTCTGCCACACCAGGTTGTAGTTTTACCCCATCAATCCGGCATTAGGCACCAAAACAGCTTCTTGTAACCAATTTTGTATCGTATCTTTTAAAGTATAGCTTTTGTGTTAGTGCATATTGCGTTAGCTTTGTAAGCAAATCTATACAACCCAGCATTATGAAATTCTTTATTGATACTGCAAACCTGCAGGAAATTCAGGAAGCACACGATTTAGGTGTGTTGGATGGCGTAACTACCAACCCATCGCTGATGGCGAAAGAAGGTATTTTTGGCCACGATAACGTGATGGCTCACTACAAGCAGATTTGCGAAATTGTAGATGGCGACATCAGTGCTGAAGTAATTGCTACAGATTATGAAGGTATTGTGCGTGAAGGCGAGCTACTTGCCGAGCTGCACCCTAATATTGTAGTAAAAGTGCCTATGATACGCGATGGCGTTAAAGCTATCCGTTATTTCAGCGAAAAAGGCATCAAAACAAACTGCACGCTGGTATTCTCTGCTGGTCAGGCGCTTCTGGCTGCCAAAGCTGGTGCAACGTATGTATCGCCTTTTGTTGGTCGTTTAGATGATGTGTCTACAGATGGTTTGCAGCTGATCGAGCAGATTGTTCAGATCTATGGCAACTATGGCTATCAGACACAGGTGTTGGCAGCGTCTGTTCGTCACGTAATGCACCTGGTGCAGTGCGCTGAAATCGGTGCCGATGTAGTTACATGCCCGCTTAACGTAATAACAAGCCTTCTGAACCACCCGCTTACTGATATAGGACTTCAGAAGTTCCTGGCAGACCACGCCAAAGGAAACAAATAAGTTTAATTAGAAATTATGAATTAGAAATTAGAAATGAGGGCCTTGAAGCTTTCATTTTTAATTTCTAATTTTTAATTCATAATTCTAAATAAATGTACATCATCAAAGTAAAAGGCAAAGCCAAAATTCCGGACTATATACAGTTGCGCGATAATAATTTTGTGCTTATTGCCTATTTCCGTGCCGACAGGCCTCTTAAAAACCTCGACCGCTATGGTTTAGAAGGTAAAGAAGAGGCGCTGGCAGCCTTGATAGAATCACTGGAATTCGGCAAATTACAGCAGTTAGATATTTAGTACCAATTATGAGTTTTTCTTCTTCTCCGGTGGTGTCGCTTCGCGATGTTGCCATTTACCAGGACAGCAACACAATTTTGAGCAATGTTAATTTTGATATTGACAAAGGCGAGTTTGTGTACTTAGTAGGCCGCACCGGAAGCGGAAAAAGCTCTCTGCTGAAAACACTTTACTCCGACCTGCCACTGCTCACAGGTAATGCCAGCGTTGCAGATTTCAAACTGAGTAAGCTGCCGCGCAAACAGGTGCCATTCCTGCGCCGCAAAATTGCCATCATCTTCCAGGATTTTCAGCTGCTTTTCGACCGTACTGTGGCTGAGAACCTATCGTTTGTACTGAAGGCAACTGGCTGGAAAGACAAATCAAAAATTAAGCAGCGCATATCAGAAGTGCTGATGCGTGTTGGCCTTGATGCCGCTGCTAATAAAATGCCGCACCAGCTTTCGGGTGGGGAGCAGCAGCGTATAGTTGTTGCCCGCGCACTGCTGAACGAGCCAGTTATACTTTTTGCCGATGAGCCAACCGGAAACCTGGACCCTGTTGTAGCTGATGGCATTATGCAACTCTTCCTGGAGATCAACAACAGCGGTACAGCCGTGCTGATGGCAACCCACAACTACGAGATCATAAACCGCTACCCTAAGCGCGTTTTAAAATGCGAAAACGGTAAAGTGCTGGATTCAAAAGTGGAGGAGTTTGCCCTTCTGAATGGGTTCCACCAGTAGAGATTGAGGTTACAGCCCAAGACTTTTTCACTTTTCTTTAGCGATACCACTGGCTTAGCCAATTCCGGTATACTTCTTCACCAGCTTAAGTACCCACTCATTCAGCTCAGGATAAATCTTAAAGCCCAGGGTAAGTCCGGCGTAAATGGCTGTGATAATTGTGGAGCGTACAGCAATATCTAAGAACACATTACCAAGGTAGGGCAGGAGGTAAGAAGCACCAAGCGCCACGGCAGCTATCACAGTTATACTTACAGCACTCCAGGTAAAAGGCTGCATCTTATATACAAACTGCACAAAGAACAGCCTTGCCAGGTTGATGGTAATGTAAGATAGCATAGAGGCAAAAGCAGCTCCGTTAATGCCATAGATAGGGATGAAGATATAGTTCGTCCAGACAGTAAGTACAGCCAGAACAACATTAAACAGCAGGTCCCATCTATACTTGTCGGAGGTGGCAAGTATAATCCCGTTTATACCTGTGGCTAAATCAACCAGGCGTGCCATTGCCAGGAATAGTACCACATACTTTCCGGCGCTGTAGCTTTCAGGCATAAAGGTATAAAGGTTATCAATGTTGGCCCAAATACCTATAAAAAGCAGAAGCCCGATGATAAGGTTGATAACCGTAATCTGCTTATAGAATTTACTTAATCCTGTTAAGTCCCGGTCTTTCCAAAACTCTGCCACCTGCGGAAAAGCAATTTTAAGTACAGCCAGCGAAGGCGTGATAATAGCGCTGGTAACAAAGAATGCAGTAGTATAAATCGCATTATCTCCCAGGCTGTACGAACTGATCATGACCTGGTCTACCGTTTTAATGATCGTAACCGATATGTTGCCCATGAAGGTGAAAAGGCCAAACACGATCATTTCGCGGAGCGGGAAAATACGCAGTCCCTCCATTGATGGCCAGATGAAAAGCTGCTTCAGCCACATCGTGTAAACTATCAGCGACAGCGCCATTACAGAGGTAACCCCAATGTATAAAAGCACAAACTGCTGAAAATTTATCCAGCCGAAAGCATAAACAGCAATCAGCAAGGAGATAAGTATGCGCTGTAAAAAATCCTGAACAAACGACGAAATTATGGTTTTGAAGAAAGACCGTAGGTATGCCGTGAACAGGTTAAACAGCAGCGTGAAGAAGGATAGCGGAATGATATAATAGTAATACGACCCGATAAGCGGCGACTCGGTGTAGTACTCTATTATGGCCGGCTTAAACAGCACGAAAAAGCCGGAGATAAGTATAAAACCCAGAAACGGCACTGACAGCAGCAGAAACAGGAAACCATGATGCTGTTTCTCCTTATTGCGAAAGTATGGGAAATACTTAACGCTCATGTTCACAAAACCCAGTGCCGAGAACTGTGCAAACATGGTGGCAATAGAAGTAAGCAAGCGCGTAAGCCCCACCTGCTCCTCATCCATAAAATTAGGGAAAAGGAGTACGGTGTTCACGTACCCGATCAGGATGCCGGCATACGATATTATGGTGTTCCAGATGCCTTCGCGCTGCAGCTTCTTACTCATCAACTATAGTTTAGGCTGCAAAACTATAGTTTATACTTTGGATGACAATCTAGTAGCGTTTATATATTTACATCTGCCAGCTCAGCGGCCTCGGCGCAGGTCAGAAAAGCCGTTCCGTTTGCCTGCAGGTTCTTCAGCAGATCTTCGAGCACCTTACGCCAGCTTGGTTCTCCTTTTGGTAACGGATATTCTGAGTATGATGAAATGTTCTCGTTGTGCCACAAGATGGTAAACAGCCCGTTAAACCGCATAATTTCCTGCACCATCGGTTCGATTTCTTCCAGTGCACGCGATGGTTTCAGGTGCATGTAGTGCGGGTTTATAAGCGTAATATCCATCAGGTTCAGTGGCAACTCGAGGTAAGTATGTGCCTTACCGTTTTTGAAGTCGTAAGGATAGAACGGGTGACAGTACGAATTCCTGAACCCGAAGCGATCAGCAAAACCCAGCGTAGAATCATACTTTAACCCGCTCTGCTGTAGTAGTTGTGGCGTTTTTTCCGGAATGTGGCAGAGGTAGTGGAAACGGTTACCTGATGGCTTAAAAGGAAGTTTCCGCATGTCAGACTTCAGTTGCTGCAGATCGTTGGTGGTGCCAAAGCTGCCGTGTATACCTACCTCGTGGCCTCTGTCAGCTATACTTTGGGCAAGCTGCTGATACTTTGGTTTTGTGATATCGTAATCGGCGTTTGGGTGACCGTTGTAGCGTTGGTTGCTGGCCAGCATAAAAAAAGTAGCCTTTGCACCGTAGCGTTCTGCCAATGCCATGCTATCGGGTAGGTTGTTCCACGGATCTTTGCTGAACATGTTTTTAAGCTGCAGCACTGTAAAATTCTTTACGTCACCGCTCTGCAGCAAAGGCATGCCAGCAACTTTCCATGCCGAGTGCAGGCGATCTACATCATATGTAAGGCAGGTTGCAAAATTGCTTCCATCTGGCCAGGTACGGTAATTTAACGCTTTACCGTGCACCTGTTCTATCGCCTTGCGCAGCACCTCAAAATAATAATTTACTACAGGCTTTGTTATGATATTATACTTTGCCTGAACACTTGCTTTGTAAGTATACCGCCCAAACTTATCGCGCTCAACACCATAATGCTCCTGCCAGCCGCTAAGTAAATAAAAGGCAGAAGAAATAATGTCGTAGTTGATGGTAGCAACGCCATCTGCATAAGTTATAACTTCCTGAGAGGCATCTTCTTCAAAAAAGAAAGGTATGCGTAAACCTTGCCACTCCTTCCAGACTACCTGGTTGGGTCGTGGTCTTTTGCCTTCGAAAAAACTACCCGTATACTTCCGGATGTTGATACTGCCGCGCTCTGTGCTGTAAGTGCCGGTATAATTTAAAGAGATATTTTCTGTGCCTGGAAAAAGGCTACGGAAATGAAGTAGGACGTAATCTAATTTAAACAAAGCTAATCCGTTTCTGCAACTCAACCTACATGTATACTTTGCTGATCGTGTTACTATTAAGCTAAATTAAAACAATGGCTGGAGCATGGTTTTGCTTCAGCCATTGTCATAACGTGCTTACGGGCTACAGATTTTATCTGGTGCTAAAAAAAATATCGCCTTAGGTTGGCCAAGTGTGGTTAATAGAATAAGATCAGCACCAGCTTAGTATTCCTGAATAAAGCCTGCCAGTTGTTGCAAGGCCAATTCGCTGCTTCTGCCATCGTATGCTGTGCCCACGGTTGCGTTATAATATTTCGCCCTTAGGTATACTTCCGGTTTCTGATGCATGTGCTGCTGCAGGAGCTGTTTCAGCCCTTCATAATCCACATATGCCTCAATCAGGCCACTTTCTATAAAGCCATAATAATCGTGCAGGTTCTCAGCAGGGTTCATGTTGTAGAAGATCGACCAAACATTCAGCAACACAGCCTCCAGGTGAATCCCGGAGTTTGCGCTTATCTGTACATCAATCTGCCGCAGGTAATCAAAAGTAGGGGTGGTGCGGCTGTCGGATATGCTGATTCTGGAACTTATACCTGCTAAGACTTTAAAGTTTCGGGTGTCGCGCGGGTGCGGCCGAAGTATAAAATTAACCTCCGGAAAATCTGTACACAGCTTGCGTAACAGGTCCTCATTAACAGCAATGTCATCCATCAGGTTGCCGCCTATACCTATCGTCTTTATCTGTTTGTTGGTATTTCTGAATGATACATAGGCATCTGCTTTCGGCATACCAATAAACTCTACTCGTCCCTCTACCGGTCCGCAGAGCTTATACTTGTCCAGCGAATCCTGGCCTTCCAGCAGACTCAGGTCGAATTGCAGGGGAGGGAAGATCGGGCTGACACTTGCGTGCTGGATATAAGCTGTTTTTATACCTGCAGCTCTGGCAGCAAGCAGCATGGCGCGGGCATCGGCATTATGATCGTTAGCGAAAACTATGGCAGCAGGTTTATACTTGCGCAGCTTTTGCAGGTATACTTCATAAAACCCGATGGCATCAAAAAGTACGTCGTAAAAGCGCAGAGTGGTCTGTTTTTTTGACTTCAGAAACTCGAAGTATAGCGGGAGGAATTTGTAGTAGTAAAGCAGCTTACGACGAAGCGAAAGCCTTTGAACCACTTTGTTATACTTGCCAATGCTCTTGCTCTGGCCGGCTACAAACACAGCATCAGGCAAACCTTCCTGTATGAATTTCAGGCTGTCGTAGTTGTTCTGGCTAACCACATACAGCCATACCTTGCCCCTCAGGTTCTCAGGTTTTTCTACAGATTTAAAAAGATTACCAAACAGCCTTACAAAAGTATAGCCAGCTACCTTAAGCAGGCGCAGGATCGGATTTTTAGGAGATACGGCATTTTTAGCACTCTCCGGAAGGTTATAAAAGCCTTCTGAAAAGTGCAGGTAAAGTATATTGCTGTAAATGGCGAGCCATTTTTTCATGGGTTATACCATGTCCCAGGTGAGAGGGGTACCTGCTTTTATGTTGGTGGCAGCCGGTTTGCCTAGTAGCTCATCGTAATGTTTTGGCGCTAAGCCTAAACCTGGGCGAATGACACGGATGTTCTCTTTTGTAAAAGCTTCGCCAGCGGCAATGTCTTTGGCAGCATATACTGATCGCTTGAACAGGCGGCTTTTTTCTTCTGCTTTCTGTACACCATATTGCACGTGCCCCAGTGCCAGCCAGGCTCTTTCCGACTCCACTACCAAGGCTTTCAGTTCTTCAGGCTCCAGCGAAAAGGCTGAATCCACACCGCCATCAGCACGGCGTAAAGTAAAATGTTTCTCGATAACCGTTGCACCTAATGCCACAGCAGCTACCGCAGCCCCCACACCCATAGTATGGTCTGATAAACCCACCTGCACTCCATACAGCTCGCGCATGTGCGGAATGGTAAGCAGGTTGGTGTTTTCAGGGGAGGAAGGGTAAGTGCTGGTACACTTCAAAAGTATAAACTGCTCGCATCCTGCCTCACGTAATACCTGCACAGCCTCAGCTACTTCCTGCACGGTTGCAGCGCCAGTACTCATAATTACAGGTTTGCCTGTAGCGGCTACCTTGCGCAGAAGCGGGTGATCAGTATTTTCAAAAGAGGCTATTTTATAAACAGGCGCTCCAAGCTCTTCCAGAAAGTCTACAGCCGTTTCATCAAATGGCGAAGAAAATGCGATCATACCGCGCTCTTTTGCCCGCTCAAAGATAGCTTTGTGCCAGTCCCATGGGGTGTAAGCTTCCTGGTACAGATCGTAAAGCTCACGACCTTTCCAAAGCGAGCCTTCATCTTCAATAGTGAAAGCGCCCGGCAGGGTCATGGTATCGGCAGTATAGGTTTGTAGCTTTATGGCATCAGCACCGGCATCGGCGGCGGCATCGACTATAGCTAATGCCCGTTCCAGCGACTGGTTGTGGTTGCCGGACATTTCGGCAATGATGAACGGTTTATGTTTTGGGCCAACCAAACGGCCTGCAATATTTATATCCTGAATCATTCTATACTTATATTATACTTACTGCAGCTTTAGCACGAACCGGAAAGCATCCGGAAAACGTGCATCGGGTTCAGCATACACAAAACCAGCTTTTTCAAAAGCTCTTACCGAAGCCGGGTTGCTTTTCTGTACCAGTCCTTCCACCTGTTGTACCTCAGGCCTGTCCTGCTGCAATTTCTCTATACCCTTTAACAAAACTGTATGTCCCAAGCCTTTACCGCGATACTTTTCTGAGATCAGGTAACTTAAAACTGCGGTTCCGTTTTGAATATCGAAGCGAATATGAGCAGCAGGAACGCCAGCAACGTCTGCAAGGTATAACGCAGCCGCCGGATCAGCAAGTTTGACCTGGAACCAACGGGTATGGTTTTCCAGCAGAATAGGTTCTGTGTTAAAAGAATGCCGGCGTACCTCCGGATCGTTAGCCCAGTTGTAAAGCAGCATCAGGTCGTCGGCAGTAGCTTTGCGGAGCGTCATTGCTGTTGCTAGGCTAAGATTACGGAAGACCTGACGGTAAACTTCAGGGCTATCACCTGTGAAATACTGCCGTTGCTGTTGCAGCATGCTTATGAATTTCTCCTCCCAATTACCTGAGGAAATCACTGTTGCAGCTTCCTCATACTTCAGCGCCAAACCAGCTTGAAGTAAAAACTGGCAAAGGCTATCCTGGTTATCTGCTGTTTGCTGCACAAAAAGTAATCCTCCCACAGAGCAATATTCATAAGCCACACCACTTGCTGATGTAATGGCTACAGGGCATTGCAGCATCAGGTCAAGCATTTCGGTAGCACCCAGATTGCTTTGCAAAGTATAGTTAACCTTATCCTGAAGCCACTCCTGCAGTTCCTGCAAATGCTTATAGGCTCCGCCAACCACAATAGCCACCTTTTCTATATTTTGTAGTTGTTCAAGTTCGCGGGCAATCCTTAAAGTATGGTTATCCGGATCAGCGCCGCCCATATTCAGCAAAAGATTGGGTGCTCTTTCCGGTAGATTTCTTCTCTGTTTTGCTGCTTCCAGAAATGGTTTTCGGAGCAGCGCATACGTTGGGCCGAGGTAAAGTTTTGTGTAAGGCGCAGTTTTGTAAGCCTCAGCCTGAACGCCACCTGCCTGGTTAATGACAGCATCTGCTACAAAAGGATAGGCATGTATATCATCTATACAAACCAGCGCGGCGCCTTTACTTTTTATATTATGTTGGTATGCTGTATCAAAATGATAGCCATCCAGCACTACAATTTCTTCACTGGAAACATACGCATCCAGCTCGTGCAGGTACCTTTCTTCGGTGGGTGCGCAGGGCGGAAGTATAATGATGCCGCTGCAAACGCTCCTGATCTGCTCCTGTAACTCAGGGTTGGGTGCTTGTATGGCAAAAACGCACTCAAACTCCTCGCGCAGCATATCGGCCAGCGCCAGTGAGCGCACCACATGGCCAAGGCCTATGCGGCTGTTACCATCAGCTCTGAATATGATGCGGGTTTTAGGAGTCATGGTTTGTGGCGTTTTCCAGTATAGTTGCTGCCCTTTCCATACCATAACGCATTAAAAGTTGTTTTGCATCAGCTATTTCGACGGTTGGGGAGAAATATACTTTCTTCTGATCGTTTGCACTGTTTATTGCCAGCAGCCAAGGGTATTTTTGCAACACCTCTTCAATAACCTGAAAGCTGAAGGATGCGGTTTTATCTAATTTCTCCAGCAGCAGAGACATCATGGCAAAATCGCTTGGATAATCTACTGTTAAACGGGCTGAACGCAGCTTATCACTTACTTCTGCACTTAAATCAAGCTTACCAACCTTAAAGTTATACTTGCCGCTGTAAAGGTATGGCGTAACGTGTTCTTGCTCAAAAGCTTCGGTAGCATTAGTGTGTGCCAGCTGCAAGGCAGCAAAAGAGATAATCTCCAGGTTGGTTCCTAAAGGAAGGCCTTCGGTACGGGTATAATCATTTTGCTGCTCCAGGTGTTTTGCAATGGCCTTATCAAGTATGGCGGGCACAATACAAGGGTTATCACCTGTCAATCTCACCACCACATCAAGATTACTTTGTTGTGCTGCCTGGTAGAACCTGTCTAACACATTTTCTTCGCTGCCCCTGTAGCAATTTATACTTTGAGTTTGGCAGAAGGCTACAATAGCGTCGTCATTAGTTGTGTCGGTGGTGGCAACTATAACTGAACTGATAAGGTTACTGGCTAAAGCCCTGATCGCTACATGTTCCAACAAAGCTGGTCCGCCGCTAAAAGGCAGGGGAAGAAGAGCCTTATTGGGTAAACGCTCAGAGCCAAGCCTTACCTGAATAACAGCGCCAATGCGGGGTGAATTTACCATGCTGTCCAGCCTCCGTCTACCATCAGGTTCTGGCCTGTAACATAAGAAGATGCATCCGAAGCGAAGAAAACAAAAGCGCCCTTCAGTTCGTCCGGTTGACCAATTCTGCCCATTGGGTTTTTACGGCTGAGTTGCGCCATAAATGTTTCGTCCTGCTGCACCTGTGGGTTTGGGAAAGGGCCGGGGCTAACACAGTTTACCCTGATGCCATCCGGTGCCAGGTAGCTGGCAAAATATTTTGTAAGCTGCACCACACCCGCTTTGGCGGCACCATAGTGCGGAGGGTTAAGCGAGGCAGGGCTTTCCTTGTAAATGTTAAAATCCGGCGACACCACCCCGTACATAGAGGCTACATTAATGATCTTACCTGACCCTTGTTCCTTCATGAAAGGTATAACTTCGCGTATGCAGCGATATACGCTGTTCAGGTTCCCATCTATGCCAAGCGCCCATTGTTCATCGGTTAGCTGTTCCGGGTTCTGTCCGGCAGAGTAAAAGGCATTGTTTAATAAAATATCCAGGCGTTGGTGTTGTGCGTTTACTTCCTGAAAGGCAGCTTTTATACTTTCGGTATCTGAAATATCGCAGTGCTGGAAGTATAGGTTAGGCAATTTCTCCTCCTGGAAAGCAGCTTCAAATTTTTTCTGGCTTCTGCCCAGAACGTATACTTCGGCGCCTGCCTCGGCAAGTCCCAGAGAAATGGCACGACCTAAATGACCATAGCCACCTGTAACCAAAGCTACTTTGCCTTGTAATGAGAATAAACTATTCAGGGTGTTATTCATCATGCTATTTTCCACTTGTAAGGCAGCAGTATGTTTTCATCTGCCACTTTATACTTTATAAGTTCGGGCAACAGATGCTGCACTTGTTCATGATACTGGCCAATGCTCAGGTTCTGCTTTAAGGCAGCAAGGCTATCAACTCCAATTACTACTTTATCTATACTTGGCTGGTTTAGAGCAAAATACATCAGTAAAGCCTGCAGCGGAACGCCTGCCTCAGCAGCCAGATCTTGAAGCGCTTTTATACTTTCAGAGACTCCGGCAAAGTATGCAGGTAGTGTAGCTGTATCCATAAAGAACAGGCCCTGTAAGAAAACGGAACGAACGTGCGCTTCTATGCCGCTTACTTTAAGCACTGGCAGCACCTCATCAAAACGCTGGTCAAAAACGTTGTAAGGAAACTGTGCCAGCTTAAAAGAGATCTTCTTTTCAAGTAATTCCTGCGCCTCTGAGGGGTGGTAGAACGAAAAGCCAATGTTCGAGATCAAGCCTTCTTCTTCCAGTAAGTATAACTGCTCCAGCACATCAGGGTGATCCTTATAAATGCTGAAGTTATGCAGCATGTAACCCTGTAATTTGCTAACTCCCAGTTTCTTCAGAGAGGCCTCTACTATACTTCGTACTTCTGTAGTGGCTTTTACAGGTGGCAGCTTCGAGATGATCCGGAAGTTTAAGCCTGTTTCCTTCAGGGCCCTTCCAAGCACCTCTTCGCTTTCGCCGTAGGCAGCAGCTGTATCAAGGGTATCAACCCCCTGGTTGTGTGCAAATTCCAGAATACGACAGACTTCATCGAGCGGCACCTGGCCTTTGGTGTTGCTGATACCGTAGTTCAAGCCAAACTGAACGGTACCCAGCACAATCCTGTCTGCTCTGAAAGCTGTTGCCATTTTAGAATTATCTGCCGACAAATTCCTTCACTTTCTCAATCACAAACTCCTGCTCTTCCTGCGTCAGCGATGGGTACATAGGCAGGCTCAGGCACTCCGCGTAATAATGCTCAGAAGCAGGATAATCTCCTTTTTTGAAGCCGAGGCCACGGTAATAAGGCATCGTGTGAGCTGGAATATAATGTACCTGCGCAAAAATGTTGTGCTGGCGCAGGAAATCGTACAGGCCTTTACGGTCAGCCACTCTGATCACATATAAATGGTATGCATGGCCGGTTTCGCCATTTTCGCCTGATGCTACAGCAGTGGTGGTAAGTGTTTCTATGCCTGCAAAACCTGCAAATGCTTCGTCGTATAATTTGGCTATACCTCTGCGGCGGGCAAGGCCGGCATCGGCGCGGCACAACTGCGAAACACCAAGTGCGCACAGCATATCCGGAATTCTATAGTTGAAACCAAGTTCCTGCATCTCCATGTACCAGCCGCCGTGGTTTTCTTCCAGCAGTTGTGGGTCGCGGGTAATACCGTGGGTGCGGTAGAGCAGAAGCTTCTGGTAAAGAGCTTCATCGTTAGTGGTGATCATGCCGCCTTCGCCGGTAGCAATGTGCTTAACCGGGTGGAAAGAGAAAATGGCCAGATCAGCATACTTGCCGTTACCACAGAACTGCTTCTCGCCGTTGCTGTCTGTAAAATAACCTCCCGGAGCATGGCAGGCATCTTCAATGATCCAGAGCCCATACTCATCAGACAGTTTTCTGAACTCCTCCAGGTTTACAGGGTTACCGGCAAAGTCTACCGGAATAATGCCAGTATAGTAGCCTTTTGGTTTACTCTCCAGCAGCTGACGTACTTTGTTTATATCCAGCAGGGCAGTAGCAGGATCGATATCAGCAAACTCAACGGTACCGCCGCAGTAGCGAACGCAGTTAGCAGAGGCCACAAAGGTTATAGGTGTTGTTATCACCCGCGACTCTTCGTTCACGCCCAAAGCCATCGCACAAAGGTGCAGTGCCGCAGTACCATTGCTAACAGCCACAGCATATTTAGCCCCTACATAATTTGCAAAAGCCTGCTCAAATTCCACCACTTTCGGCCCCTGTGTCAGGAAATCTGATTGCAGCGTTTCTACAACAGCATCAATGTCATCCTGCGTTATGTGCTGCCGGCCGTATGGTATTGGCTTACTATTAGTTTTGAGTTCTGAGGTCATCTTTCAGAATTATGAATTACGAATTATTAATTATGAATGAGAACAATTCTTAATTCAGCATTCATAATTCATCATTATTTTACGCAGTAAAGTTCGGATCTACGTGCTGGCGGATCTGCTCGCGTAGTTGCTCTGCTGAGAGCCACTCGTCGTTGGTGCCCGAGTTATACTTAAAGCCCAGCGGTACCATCTTGCCGTTGAAGGCTTTCAAGAAATCTTCTGTCGTCCAGGTTGGGGTAGAAGGCAGGATCACGTAATACTTGTCCAGCTCTACGGTGTTGAGCGAGTCGGTTTCGGTGATCATCTCTTCGTGCAGCTTTTCGCCCGGGCGAATGCCTACAATTTCCTGCTTGCAATCCGGACCAATGGCTTTAGCCAGCTCTGTGATCACGTAAGAAGGAATTTTAGGCACGAAGATCTCGCCGCCCCAGTGGTGCTCCAGCGCATGAAACACCAGCTCCACACCTTCTTCCAACGAAATGTTAAAGCGCGTCATGTCCGGGTGCGTGATAGGCAGCACGCCTTCTTCGCGTTTCTTTAAAAAGAACGGC
The DNA here is from genome assembly GCA_966250805.1 of uncultured Pontibacter sp. Taxonomy (GTDB): domain Bacteria; phylum Bacteroidota; class Bacteroidia; order Cytophagales; family Hymenobacteraceae; genus Pontibacter. The sequence goes on from CBINIP010000021.1 coordinate 62,799, forward strand.
ACCACCGAACCACGCGAACCAATTACGTTACCGTAACGCACTACTGAGAAACGCAGATCGCGCTTGCCACGCATATTGTTAGCAGCTACAAAGAGTTTATCCGAGCAAAGCTTGGTAGCACCATAAAGGTTGATTGGAGCAGCTGCTTTGTCTGTAGAAAGCGCCACTACATCTTTTACGCCTGTATCCAGCGCCGCATTAATAATGTTTTCTGCTCCCAACACGTTTGTTTTGATGCACTCCATCGGGTTGTACTCGGCAGCCGGCACCTGTTTCATGGCGGCGGCATGCACAATGATGTCGATGCCTTCGCAGGCACGCTTGAAGCGCTCGCCGTCGCGCACATCACCAATAAAGTAACGGATCGATTTATACTTGCTGTGCGGGAAAGTCTGCGACATCTCGAATTGCTTGAGCTCATCGCGGGAGTAGATCACCAGGCGCTTCACATCCGGGAAGCGGGCGTACACCATTTCTACAAACTTCTTCCCAAACGAGCCCGTGCCGCCCGTTATCAGTATAGACTTATTATTCAGGTCTAATGCCATGCTGTGTTTTTACTTTATACTTCGGGCTGTATTCTTTAGCCCGTTTGGGGTGCAATTTACATGATTCAAATGCGAGTTCCGAATGCCTGCATCCGAATTAATAGTGGTAATTCTATACTTTTTAGTGGCGGGGGCATCTATTAACTGTTTTCTATACTCTGAGCGCGTAAATTTGTACCTTTCAGGCCATACTTATACTGCTTATGCTCAAAAAGGCGCTCTTCGGATTATTACATGCCGCCGGCTATTATTTCCGCTATACTTCGGTGCTGCACCATGCATCAAAAAAGGTGATGGCACCCAGCCAGGTACTTCGGTTCAATGAATCTGAAACGGCTTTTCTGGAGCAGTCGGCGGCCAGCTTTAACTATGCTATAGATTATAGTTTAGGTTACAGGCAGAAAGAGCAGTTTATAGTGCGCCTGCAGCGCCCAACTTTTCTGGGTAATTCCGGGGCAGTTGTGCAGGACGGGAAGGTAGTAGTGGAGTCGGTGTTCGATGTGAGCCGATTGGCGAAATCCCCTGCTTTTAAAACGCCTGCCTTGCTGTTGCCCAAGTATAAAAAAGGGATTTATACTTCTGTACTTCACCTGCCCTGGGCTGCGAACAACAATTACCATTGGTTTTTCGATTGCCTGCCGCGTTTATACTTTGTGTTGCAAACTGTGAAGGAGCCGCTCCATATCATCATGCGTCGCAATCAGCCGGCATACATGCTACAGACTTTGCAGTTTATACTTGCTGATTACCCTCAGGCGCAGGTGGTGTTTATAGGTAATCATGAAAAGTGGGAGGTAGAGGAATTTATACTTCCGTCGTTTGTGGCTAATGCCCAAAGCGGTTTCCTGCCGATTGAGGTTGGTGCATGGCTGCGCGAGAAGATCTGGAAAGGCTATGGAGTTGAGAAAAGCGGAACCGGTAAAAGAATCTACATCAGCAGGGCAAAGGCTAAAACACGCCGCGTGCTGAACGAGCAGGAGCTGTTGCCTGTACTTGCTAAGCATGGTTTTGAAGTGGTACGTGCCGAAGAACTTACTTACCAGCAGCAGGTGCAACTCTTCTACGAAGCAGAAGCTGTTATTGCGCCGCATGGTGCAGGGCTAACCAATCTGCTTTTCTCGGAGCAGTGCAAGGTACTTGAGTTTCACCCATCCAACCTGATCAAGACACATTATTTCCTGCTTTGTAAGGGCTTAGGGTTTGAGTATACCGCTGTAGTGGGCTCAGTTGGAGATGTTCGGGAAAATTATACTATAGATGTATGTGAAGTGGAAAAGTGGCTGGAGAATGTATAGTATATTGAATCTATTTGTTTTAAATTTAGCTGTAGCCAATGTGTAGAATAAGTAGTACATTCTCTACTCATAGTGCAGCTAACAGGAGTAGGCACTCCTGCTAGCCGATAGTTATGCGCAATTCTATGGAAACTTTACCTATAAACTTAAATGAAGGAGTAATAGACTTTACATGGCTTGGCAACAGTCTGCTTTATAATGTAAACGCTTCTATTCCCAGTAAGGATATTTACCAAGCTGTATGTGATGAGATTGGGCGCTTTTATCAAGGTAAAGGATTTAAATATGCTCCCAGCGGAAAAAGGCTGGAGTATCAGTACCTAGATTTTAAAATTAAGATTCAGTTTGCTTCCAGTCACTATAACTCAGGCGGTGAATGGGTATTGTTGGAAATCAACACGGGAATTTACCCGCAACGCCTACAAAAGCAGTACAAGGAGGCAAAGGAAGCAAGCTTGCCTATAATTTTAACTAATGTAGACTTATTAGACGAAGTGTTACCTGACAAGTTAAAGGGAACAGTTATTGGGGTGGATTTATTTGGCCATGAACAGGAAGTGGTAGAGGAAGGCAGGCCGTATGCCTTGCGGAAGCACGCACGTAGTGTAAACATCTACAACATCAGCCTGAATGACTTCCGTAAAATCCTAACTTATCTGAACAAAATAATACAGTATTCTTTTCATTTGGTGTTGAACGAATCAGCGATGGTGAACCACATTAACAATGCTTATGAACGGAAGTTTTACTTCTTGAAGGAAAAGCGGTTTGTGGATTACTTACGCCTTTATCACAAAGAAGAGAGCCGAGTATATCAAGCGTTCCTAAAGAAGTATAAGGAGTTGGAAGGGATTGAGTTTAAAGACTACGCATAACACAATATTGCTGCCATGCAGGTAAAACACTATCTTTCAACTACAAATCACTAACCAACAGTAGAACAAGTATTGAACAGCTGTAACCCAGACTACCTGCACATCAGCAATACCTGTTCCGTTATAATAAATTACTCTCCCCTTTCCATTCCACCTAAACATCATTTCACCACAGCCAAATACAGCGTTACTAAAAAATTCCTGCCCTGACCTAGGTTAAACTCACCACGTTATAAGGTTTGCGTACACTTTATAAATTTCAGTTTAAACTTGAAATATTTATGAAAAGGTATGGCTGAGAAGAAAATTATAACTGTATTTGGTGCAACAGGTGCCCAGGGTGGCGGTGTTGCCCATGCTATTCTTAGAGACCGCAATAGTGAGTTTGCCGTGCGCGCAGTAACCAGGAACCCTAATTCAGATAAAGCCAGAGAGTTAGCCAGTTTGGGAGCAGAGGTTGTAGCCGCAGATATTGATGATAAAGAAAGTATGCGAAAGGCACTGGAAGGTGCTTATGGCGCCTATTTTGTTACCTTCTTCTGGGCGCATTTCTCTCCCGAAAGAGAGTATGAAGAGGCACGAAGTATGGCCGAAGCTGCCAAAGAAGCCGGCCTGAAGCATGTGATCTGGTCAACCTTAGAAGATACCCGAAAATGGGTGCCGCTGGATGATAACCGTATGCCAACCCTGCAGGGCAAGTATAAAGTACCGCATTTTGATGCCAAAGGCGAAGCAGATCATTTCTTTACCGATGCAGGAGTGCCAACTACTTTCCTGAGAGCTTCCTTTTACTGGGATAACTTCATTCATTTCGGGATGGGGCCTAAAAAAGGACCGGACGGTAAACTGTACATCACCTTCCCGATGGACAATAAAAAAATGGCAGGTATAGCCAGCGAAGACATAGGTAAAAGTGCCTACGGCATTTACAAACGCGGTCAGGAAATGATAGGCAAAACTGTTGGCGTGGCCGGAGAGCACCTGACAGGGCAGGAGATGGCCGAGAAGTTCTCGAAAGCGCTAGGCCAGGAAGTACTTTATAATAACGTTTCACCAGAAACTTACCGTAATTTTGGTTTTCCGGGAGCAGATGACTTGGGCAATATGTTCCAGTTCTACCGCGATTTCGAGCAGGTGTGTAACACTGTCCGCGATGTACGGTTTACAAGGGAGCTTAATCCCGAGCTGAAATCCTTTGACGCATGGCTGACAGAAAATGCGAAGCGCATACCCCTGGAGGAAGCTATACTTTCTACTTAACCAGATTTCTGATAACGCCGGCCAGTTTTTCTGTAAGTGCCCTTCTGGAGAACTGCTCATAGTTAATAAAAGGCAGATCAAGGTTGTGGTTTGCTTTCCAGGCGTTGCTCATCAGGCCCATGTGGTCCAGCATCAGGTCGTAGGCAGTATAATGGAAAAGGCGTCCGGCACCACACTCGTCTATAATGCGGTCTGTGTCGGAATGCACGGGGCCAAGGGCAACTATAGGTTTATTAGATGCCAGGTACTCGAATAATTTACCGGGTACGTTGGCATAAACGTTAGGCACATCGGCAATGGCAAGCAGCAGCATCGTGCTTTCCATCAGGTATTTTATGGCCTCCTGGTGAGGTACGTAAGGTATAAATTCAGTAATGCCTAGTACACCAGCTTTTTCTATCCGCTGCTTCACCCCATCCGATACTTTGCCTACAAAGCGAAGTGTATAGTTAATCTCTCTGTGTATAGACATCAGCTGCGCTAACACCTTCAGAAAAACATCAATGTTATAGTTCTCGGTGATAGTGCCG
>CBINIP010000022.1:0-64957 GCA_966250805.1 uncultured Pontibacter sp.
TACGATAACTACCACGGTTTTCCGCTGCTGATGAACCAGCTGCTTACTTTTGGTGTGGTAACCCGCACCACCGATGAGCAGAAAGCACAGGACCGTGTTACTTTTGTGCAGATTCCTGCCAACCTGGCTCGTTTCTACGAGATCAACCGCAAGGATAAGATCATTTTTGTGCCGATCGAGGAGATCATTCGCTGGAAGATCAAAAAGCTTTTCCGCAATGTTGAGATCGTATCGGTAAACCTGTTCAGAATTACACGTAACGGCGACTTTACCCTGGAAGAATCGGATGATATTGATGCTGATTTTGTGCAGGAAATTAAAGTGAAGCTGCGTACGCGTAAAAAAGGCCGTGTGGTGCGCCTTGAAATCGAGCGTAACCCATCGGCGTTCATGATGAAGATTTTGAAGGAGCGCTGGGTAATTGATAATGCTAATGTTTTCACTATCCCGAGCCTGATAGATCTGAGATCGCTCTGGCAGATCATCAACAACCGTCAGTTCAAGGAAAGGTGCTTTAAACAACCACCTCCGGTAACGCCATTAAGCTTGCCAAGAGAGGGCGTGGATATGTTTGAGTACCTGAAGGACCACGATGTGTTGCTGCACCACCCGTACAATAGCATGGAGCCGGTTGTACAATTGCTGGAGCGCGCTGCTGAAGACCCGTATGTGCTGGGTATAAAGCAAACCATTTATCGTTTGGCCGACCAATCCCGCGTAACTGCGGCATTGCTTAAAGCCGCTGAAAATGGTAAGCACGTTTCGGTGTTGTTCGAGGTGAAAGCACGCTTCGATGAAGAGCGTAACATTAAGGAAGGCGAGCGTTTAGAGAAGGCAGGTTGCTTCGTTATCTACGGTATCAGCAAGTATAAAACACATACTAAAATGCTGATGATCATTCGTAAGGAAGGGGAGAAGGTAACGCGTTATGTGCACATTGGCAGCGGTAACTATAACGAGCAAACCGCCCGACTTTATACCGACGTCAGCTTACTGACAACAGATGAAGTATACGCCCACGACGTTTCCGAATTCTTTAATGTAATAACCGGCCACTCACGTCCTAACGAGTATAAGTACCTGCTTACATCGCCAAACAGCATGCGTTCGCAGCTTATCGAGCTGATCAGGAACGAGGCCCGCAACGCTAAGAAAGGACTGAAAAGCGGAATCGTTATCAAGATAAACTCGCTGGAGGATAAGGAGGTAATAGATGAGTTTTACAAAGCCTCTAAAGCAGGTGTACCAATTAAGCTGATAGTGCGCGGAATCTGCTGCCTGCGCCCTGGCCGCGAAGACCTGAGCGAGAATATTACGGTTAGATCTATAGTTGGGGAGTACCTGGAGCACAGCCGCCTGTACTACTTCCATAACAACGGCGAACCTAAAGTATATGGTGGCAGTGCCGATATTATGGTGCGCAGTTTCGACCGCCGCGTAGAAGCGCTCTTCCTGATCGCGAACGAGGAGCTGAAGCGCGAAGCCATTAATATACTGCACTACAACCTGCTGGACAATGTAAACTCATACATTATGCGCGAAGACGGAACATACCTGAAACGCAAGCCAGCCTTGAACGAAGAGGTAGTGGATGTGCATAAGCTATTCTACAGCCGTGTATACAATAACGCAGAAGTAGTAGAAGCAGAACTGGTATAAACACAGCACAAGTATAAACTATAAAACAGAAGGCCCGGTTAATTCCGGGCCTTTTGTTTTATAGTTGCTGATACAAAAGTATCAGGTAATATCTCTGATGATAAAATGCTCCGGATGATATTGCTCGTATAGGGCATGTAACATACCGTCTTTAAGACCAACAGCAGGAACCAGCATACTTTCCAGGTTAGCCCACTTCATTGCTGATAAATATATTTCGGCAGCAGGTAAAATCACATCGGCACGATCAGGGTTCAGGAGCAGGTTTGTAAGTCGTTCGTTCATGCTCATGTTGCCGATGCGCATAACAATCTCCTCGATCTGGTTCCTGGAAATTGGGTTGCCGCCTACCTGGCCTGACAGGTCATAGATCTTGTTGATGTTACCCCCTGTACCAACAGCATGCGAAAGGTGATATTTATGTGCGTTCTCCTCGATCCAGTGGCGCATTTTGTTCCATAGTTCCTGAGAGTCTACGCCGTGCATGTGCCGGATGGAGCCCTGCTCAAAAGACTGTGATGCCTTCTTCTCACGGTTTACATAAATGTTAAATTCAGTGCTGCCACCGCCCACGTCTATGTGCAGGTAATTACGATCATCCAGTAACCTAACAATTACTTTATTTATCAGCTCGGCTTCGGTTTCGCCATCTATCACCTGTATCTCCATGTCCAAGGTTTCGCGCACGCGCTGCAGAATTTCGTGCGCATTCTCGGAGGTACGCATGGCAGAGGTGGCGCAGATCATGTGGTAGTCAACATCATGTACATCCAGCAGCAACTTGTAGGCGTGCAGCAGTTTTATAAACTTCTGGATCTTGTACTCACTGATGTAGCCGGTATTAAAAACATCCTCGCCAAAACGGATCGGGTAGCGAACATACTCTACGCGTTTAAAGATGACGTTACCATTCTGGTTGAGCACACTGGAGATCTGGCAACGAACCGCGTTAGATCCTATATCGATGGCAGCTAACTTCAAAGGCTAATATCTTTTATGTTGGAAATGCCTGTAAATATAAGCAGAAATGCTGACAGCAGGCAGATGCTTGGTTACGAAGCCACTACTTAATATGGTTACAGATGAGCTTAAATAAAAAGAGCCGCATCAGTGTGCAGCTCTTTTTATGGTTGAATTACCTTGTACTCAGGGCGGTAGGGAGCAGTACCCAACCCGTGATGCCATTGCTGTTGCGTACCAGCCTGAACTCGTTAAATATGCCTAAAACAGCCACGTTACTTCCTGCTGCTATACTTTCCTTTGGCGCCGCCTGCGGGTAGGCTTCATCAAGCAGATCAGTTGCTGTAGCTAATCTTTCATAACTGATTGGCTTACTCGTTGCCTCTACCTGTTTGTCTGCAATGTAAGCTTCTGTGCCGTTTGGCAGACGAACGCGGTACCAGTCTGCCGTGCCGCCGGTAACAAGCAGCGGTGTATGCCTGCGCAGGTTTTTGTATGCTTTGTATTTTGTAGAGGGCTGTAAGCGGATGTTTGCCTCCTTGCCGGCAACGCGCACCCAGGTTCCTACTTTTTCAGGATCAATCTTTACACGTGGAGTTGGGGCTGTAGAAGCATGCAGGTATGGGTATGGGTTAGTAGGACCTTTGCCGAAACGGTATATACCAAAGTGCAGGTGCGGGCTGGTGGTTCTGGCGTTGCCGGTATTTCCTATCAAACCTAATGTATCGCCAACTGTTACCCGCTGGCCTACCGAAACCAGCTGTTTATCGAGGTGCGCATAGTATAAATTCTGGTTCCTGTTTACATCCGACAGCCATACTACTTTACCGCCCAGGCCATTGTTGCCGACACTTGTAACTATACCATCGGTAGCAGCCAGTGCAGGGGTGCCACGTTTAGCAAAAATATCTACACCTTCGTGGCTGCGTGCACCATTATCGCGCGGATCGCCCCAGATACTGGCAATGTTCTTACTCGTTTTGCCCTGCACCGGAAATGCCATGGTAGGCTCTGTTTTTATAGTTAAAGTATACTGGCCGCTGCGCAAAAGCTCTGGTTGCAGGCGCAGTATGTGCTGCTGGTCTTCTTCTATTTCATAAGAAAGTGTGTTAGAGGCAGTGTCGGCGCTGGCTACATGTTTAGGCTCTTTATTAAGGTCTTCTGTAGCTTCATACATATCCATAAATACCTGGAAACTTTCCCGTGCCTTCAGGTCTAAATTTATAACTACACGCTCGCCACGCTTTGCTTCAAAGCGGTAAACCAATGCTCGTGGCACATCGGCAGCAAAATATCCCGTTTCCTTAAAAGGCAGTGTAATTGTTATCGAATCATGTAGTGCTCTTTGCCCAGACTCAAGCCAATCCTGACCAATGGCGGTCTGGTCTAGCCTGGCTGTTTTGAGCGAGCTGGCGTAGCGTTCGTAAGGCGTCTGTTTCTGGAATACACCCCGTAGTGTTTGCTGATTACTGCAGCTTGCCGCCAGCAATAGCAATAGCATGTAACTTACCCATAGCAGGCTGTTCTTATATCTTTTGAAAGTCATTTCTGATCGTCACTTGATGTTGTAGGTTGGTATAACAACAAACTGCTCTAAAATGATGCCGCAGCCTGTAAAAAAATACTGAAGCAACAGCATAGTTATACATGCAGATATAGCTTGATTCTGAACTATGGCCGCAGCAGGTCGTACATAATAGTTGTGCCCTACAAAATTTGCAGCTATGAAAAGACTGAAGTTGAGATACAGATATAACCGGAAGAGAGTTGCCAAGCGCCTGCTGCCTTTATTTGCGCCACTTATACTTACCCCGGTAGCTACGCCTGTTGGCGGTGCCTCTGCTGCCAAGCCTGATACCAAGCGTAACAAAGACAAAATGCTTAGCCTTAAGATCATGAAATTTGACCAGGTGGCTTATGGATTATACGAGCAGATGCAACTGCAGAAAGCCGGCTTACGCTTCGAAGTTTTCAGCAAAGCACTTACCGGGTACTATAACCTGAAGCACGAGGGTAAGTTATCTGATAAGCAGGTTTTAACTGTTGTAGATTTTACAAAATCATCGAATAAAAAAAGGCTTTGGGTACTGGACCTGGAAAACAAGCAGATACTTTATAACACTTACGTAGCACATGGCCGCAACTCGGGAGAGGAGTTTGCCGAAAGCTTTTCTAACGACAACGGTAGCTACATGAGCAGCATTGGTTTTTATGTAACCGAAGGAACATACCATGGCAAACATGGACTGTCGTTAAAGCTGAACGGTCTGGACGAAGTCTACAACTCCAATGCGCTGGACAGGTGTATTGTTATGCACGGTGCCGAATATGCCAGCGAAAAATTTATTGCGCAGCAAGGTCGTTTAGGCCGAAGTTTAGGTTGTCCGGCACTGCCAATGGAGGACCATGAAAATATTATAAATGCCGTAATGGGTAACACCACGCTCTACATTCATGCTGCTAATGATGCCTATACTTCTGACTACCTGGATCACGCTACAGCCTTTACCGAACTGGTAAACGAGCAGAATGCTAAGCTGCCCGACGCTTCCATTTAATACCGCAACCAACTCCGGGTTTCTGGTCGCCTTCGGGCTGGTGGCCTTGCAACAGATCATCCAGAATATGGCGCAGGTCCTGGCCTGTTACAGGTAGTTCGTTTTTAGGTCGTGCGTCATCAAACTGGCCATGGTAGGCAAGGCGCATGTTTCGGTCAAAAACATAAAACTCAGGTGTGCACTCCGCATGAAAACTGCGCGCCACCAGTTGCGTCTGATCGTAAAGGTATGGGAAAGTAAAACCTAATTTTTGGGCTGTTGCCTTCATTTGTTCAGGGCCGTCTTCAGGCGAGTCGGCGGCATCGTTTGCGTTTATGGCTACAAAACTTACACCCTGTTGCTGATACTCTTTTACTAATGCCACCAACTGGGGAAGTATGTGCTGCACATAAGGACAATGGTTGCAGATAAACATGACCACGGTTGCCTTTGTAGAAGCCACATCGTGTAACGAAATCAACTTGTCTGATACCGTATCAAGCAAGGCAAAATCCGGGGCAACTGTACCCAGCGCAAATTCATTGGTGGAGTAAGCCATAGTTTCAGTTTTTAGATGTGAAAGGCATTACAGGCAACACCTGTTTGAGCATCTAAAATAAACTTTTTCCGGAAGATAAAAAACAAAAAGCCATAAAGTTAGCAGCTGGGTTAAAGTATAAAGGTGAACTTTACAAAGTATAAAAGGCTGCCGGAGTTCATGCCTGGCAGCCTTTTATACTTGCAGTTTTTTTACACTTTGATCATTAAGGTTTCCTGCCGTACAGCTTCGTAAGCTTGTAAAGCTTTTTGGCATCCGATTTTTTGAACTGGCCGGGTTTCAGGCGCCATTGCCAGTTGCCATCAGAGGTTGATGGTTTGTTGAAAATGGCTTCAGCACCCAAGCCAAGTACATCCTGAACCGGAACTATAGTTAGCTGGGATACAGAGGCAAATGCCAGCTGCAGCATCACCTCATGCACATTATCTTTAGTTAGCTTCTGATTGCTATAGTTGCTAAGCATGCGCCTGTCGGCAGGAGAAGCATCCTGGTACCAGGCTTTTACCGTGCTGTTGTCGTGTGTGCCGGTATAAACAACGCTGTTTTTAACGTGGTTGTGCGGCAGGAAAGAACTTTCAAAAGCGATCTCGTTACTCTCGAAAGCAAACAGCAGTACCACCATACCCGGCAGGTCGAAAGTATGCATCAGCTCGCGCACCGGCTGGTCTATATCGCCTAAATCTTCTGCTATAATAGGCTTTTCCGGGTGGTGTTTCATGATCAGGCCCAACAACTCATGTCCGGGAGATTTTACCCACTTGCCGTTTATGGCGGTATCTTCACCGGCAGGTACTTCCCAGTATGCAGAAAATGCCCTGAAGTGGTCGAGTCGCAGCAATCTGAACAAACGCAGGTTATGGTCTATGCGGCGTATCCACCAGTCAAAGTCGTTGCGGGCTAGCTCTTTCCAGTTATAAACCGGTGTGCCCCAAAGCTGACCTGTTTCGCTAAAAAAATCAGGCGGAACACCTGATACTGCCGTTGGCCTTCCGTCTTTGTCAAGTTTAAAATCCTTTGGGTTTGCCCATACATCGGCGCTATCGTGGCTCACGTAAAAGGGCATGTCGCCGATGAAGTATATATCGAGCTTATTGCAGTAATCTTTTAGTTGTTCCCACTGCCGGTAAAACAGGAACTGCAGAAACTCTTCCCGCTCAATTTCTTCTTCAAGCTCCCGGGCAAGTATAGTTATCGCTTTTTCTTTGCGGTTCTTGATATCTTTGTCCCAATCTATCCAGCTTTTGCCGCCAAAGTAATTGCGGAAAGCAACGTAGTAACTATAATCCTGGAGCCATGACTTGTGCTGGTCGCGGAAAAAATCGAATGCCTGCTGTAGCTTAAAATTATCGTTGCTGCGGTAGTTATTATAAGCCTTCTCGCAAATCTCTTTTTTGAAAGCAGTAACAGCTTCAAAATCTACTTTGGCATCATCGAATTTATACTTTGTTTTCAGATCCTTTTTCTCCAGCAAACCATCTTTAACCAGCAGGTCGGGGCTGATGAGGAGTGGGTTGAAGGCAAAGGCAGAGTGGCTGCTGTAAGGCGAGTTGCCCATACCTATTTCGGTTGGGTTAAGCGGCAAGATCTGCCAGAAACGCTGACCCGCTTCGGCCAACAGATCTGCAAATTTATACGCTTCCGGACCAAGGTCGCCAATGCCGTAAGGCGACGGTAACGCTGTAATGTGCAATAAAATGCCGCTGCTTCTTCTCTCTATGATCATGCTGTTGTTGCAGTTAAAAGTGCTACCGGAAACGTTTGAAGTATAGTTGCCAACTGTAAAGAATTCTGCCCCTCTAAAGGAACTTCACCAAAGATGTTCTCCCAGTTTTTCGGAGCATTGTCTGGCAGTGTAATAGCAGTATCGGCCCAGGCTTCTGCCAGCGGAAGTTCCTGCTCAGAAATTACCTGAGCCAGTAACCTCGGCACAACCATCAGGCACCACTTGCCCTCATGCTCACGTGCAAATGCAACTACGTTCTCTTTATACTTGCCTGTTATACTTAGCGGTATGTAATTGCCATGGTCGAACAAGTTTTTTTGTGCTTTGCGCAGACTCAGTACTTTCCAGATCAGGTATAGCTTTACGCGGGCATCAGTAGGGTTTTGCAGTAGTTGCTGGTGCAGTTTTGTACCATTCTTTTCATCCTGTTGCTGCAGTTCGTTCAGGTATTGCTGGCGTAAATCGTAGTCTACAGGGCGGCGGTTGTCCGGGTCTACCAAACTGAAATCCCAAAGCTCACATCCCTGGTAAATATCCGGTACGCCGGGGCAGCTGAGTTTAAGCATTGTCTGGCAAAGTGAGTATAGCCAACCATAGTGCGCCAGTTTCCGGAAGAACGGCATAAAGGCTTTTATGAATTCTCCTTCCGGTTGCAGCAGGTGCTCTACGAGGTCTTTTACTGCCTGTTCGTATTCTTCGTTTGGAGATGTCCAGTTTGTGTTTGCTTTGGCTTCGCGGAAAGCTTTTATCAGGTATTCCTGCACACGTTCTACCAGTGTTTCATCCACAGTTCCATCTATAGGCATTACACCTACCAGCGTCTGAAGTATAAAGTACAGATCGTTAGCTGTTGGCGTTGCAGCGGCCGGATGTTTTCGTATTATCTCCAGCCAGTTCTGTACCTGTTCTTCCCATTCATCGGGCAGTTCGCTCAGCACTTCAAGCCTCATTCTGGAGCCTTCACCGCGCTTTGTATCGTGGGTGGCGGTGGCGTTGAGCGAGTGCGGGTAAGAACTTAGCTTGTGCTGCATCAGTTCATGAAAATCACGGCGGCGAAGGTGGAAAAGCTCAGGGCTGTTACCTACTTCGTTCAGCGAGATCAGACGGTTATAGTTGTAGAAGGTGGTATCTTCTACGCCTTTGGCTGCCAGTGGCCCTGTAAACTGCTGGCTGCGCATTACAAAGTATAGCTTATCCTGCAGGCGCTGCGTAGTGTCCTGCTCTTCTTTTCTGAACAGCGTGCGCAGGTGCTGAAGTTGTGCTTTCGCTTCCGGTGCCCGCTTGGCAGCTTCTTTAAAAGCATGTTCTATTACCTCTTCAGCCAGATCTGATAGCGGGAATAGTCGGGCGTAAATCCTGTAAACCGGGAACGATGCCAGCAGGGTGCCCAGCGCATTTCTCCATGCCTCCTTATCCTCGCCGGATGGTAGCAGGTTCTTATCCTGTAGCAGGCGCAGCAGGTTTTCAAGCTCGCCGGGCATCTGGGTTTTCAGGATGAACATTTTCTTTTCGAACACCAGCTTTTCGTAATCGGTGGCGGCATCGGGTACCAGTTTTTTGTAGAGCCTGGTTAGTTTTCGTTCGCCTTCGCCATCGGTGTAGAGGTTGCTTACCCAAGCCAGAAAATCATAACCGCTGTTACCTTCAATAGGCCAGTAGTCGGGCAGGTTTTCTTCTCCTTCCAGTATCTTCTCCACGATCAGGTATACATCCTCACCGGATAGTTTTCTCAGGTCCTCCAGGTACGTGTCCGGGTCAAATAAACCATCTACGTGGTCTACCCTCAGCCCCTGAAAAATACCTTGGTCCGTCAGCTTTTTGATGTACTCGTGGTACTTTCTGAAAACCTCCGGCCGCTCCATACTTAGGCAGATGAGCTCGTTCACCGTGAAGAAACGGCGGTAACTGATTCTCTTTTCTGTTTCCTGCCAGTGGCACAGCACGTAATGTTGTTCATCGTGCAGTTGTTGCAAGGCTTTTGTGTCGCTGTTAATGCTATCCAGCAGTTGCTCAATAGCTTGTTTTATACTTTTTTGCTCCTGTACATTCTTATAAAATGCTAACTTTTGTTCAGCCCACTTCTCCTGGCTTAGCACACCATCTGCAGGCGGATCAGAGAGGTTAGTAACAGCTGAACTTAATTCCTTATCCTGTACCTTTTCCGTTACTTTTTGCAGAAGCTTTTCATAGCTTTCTATACTTAAGGGATACTTGCTGTCGAAGTAGTTCAGGCTGAAACCGGTTTCATCAAAAGCAAGTTTTAGCTGTCCTTCCTCCAGTACCTTATCAAGCGGCTCCCCCAGGAAAGGCACCATCACTTTTCCTTTAAAATCGGGATGGTTAAAGTTGATGTCGAAGAAAGTATAAAATTCAGATTTCTCTCCTTTTTCCAGTACATCCATCAGCCAGCCATTTTCAGGGTGGAAAGCCATGTGGTTTGGCACAATATCCTGGAGCAGGCCCATACCTTTTTCCTTCAGCAGTTCTGAGATTTCCCGCAGCTCTTCTTCTGTACCTATAGCCTGGTTTAGCTGCAACGGATTAGTAACATCGTAACCATGCTCACTGCCCGGTTTAGAGCAGAAAAATGGTGCAAAGTATAGCGTACTTATACCTAAGCTATGAAAGTAGGGTATAAGCTTTTTTATTTCCTGTAACTTAAGTTTAGGTGATACCTGCAGCCGGTATGTGGCTGATGGAATGTATACCATAAAGTTTTATGCTTTTAGATTTAGATTATCAAACAATTGCTCAAACTGCTCGCACCAGGCGGCTGCCAACCCGTTCAGCGAACCAATCTTTGCCTGGTATTCTTTGTAAACAGTTTGACGCATATTAAAGGCTATATTTTGCACCAGCCAGTAATCAGGCTCCAGCGGCGACTCATCAAATATCCTGATCAGTTCCGTGAGCTTTTTCATCTTCTCAATGTCATCTGGCTGCTTTTCCAGCTCCATCATCATGGTATCTATGCGCTGCGTAGCCGTAAAGTTGAGTGTCTCCAGGTCAACCTTAATTTTCATGCGGGTTATTTCGGCTTGCAGCCTTTTCAGCTCTTCCAGGTTTAGCTCTGGTGCCGCCAGCGCCCGCTGTAGTTTAGCATTTACTATATATTCTACCGTGATCTGCAATGGTCGTGGCAGGTGAATGCCAAGCGAGATCATGGCTGCCATCAGTGGGTAGTTGTTGTCGTATACCTGCTGAAAATCGTTTTCGATACCCTGCATCGTCTGCACCAGCACCTGGTCCAGTATCTTGCGCTGGTCGTCTTTGAACAGGTGCCAGAAGGAGTAGTTGTGCGCCTCGAAGTGTTTGTCAAGCAACATGATTACCTCGCTCACACTACCTTTGTTAAATGCTTCTGTCAGTTCTTCCTGTAGCTTGGTAAAGGCTTCATCATGTATAAATTCGCGCACGCCGCCGAACAACTGGTGATCTCCGAGGTGCAGCACGGCAAACGAAATGTTAGCTTCTTCGAGCGTTACTTTAGATTTGATGAAGGCACGCCCAACGGCCAGTTTCTGGCGGCCGGCTTCTTGCAGGTTATACAACAGGGTAGTGGCTTTATAGCTATACAGGTCCAGCTCTTCGGGGTAACTAGTGAAAAGGGAGGAAACCGCATAGTGCGCACCTACCCTCAGCAGGTCGAGCATAGTTGGTTTTACCACGTTGTTATATGCTTTGCCTGCATTGCCCTCTTCGGGAATATTGCTTTTGGCAAGCTCCAGTAGTTTTACAAAATCTGCTTCGTAATCTTTACCGGTAATATCCATTGCAAGCTGCAGGGCACGGGCTGCGTACAATATATCCTGCATACTTTCTATACCTGTCACTTCATCAAAGAACCAACCGCAACTGGTGTACATCAGCATGGCATGGTACTGCATTTCGAGTAGCTTAAGTACCCGTACTTTCTCTTCGTTGCTGAGCTCGTGTTTTGTATAGGTGCGCAGAAAAGTGTTTACATTCTCTTCTGAACGGTCCATGATCACCTGTATGTAGTTGTTGCGCGTTATCCAGGGATCGATGTTGAGTTTGTTCATTTCCTGCTCGTAAACAGGTACCAGCTGGTCGCGCACCCAGTCAAATGCAGCGCGCAAAGGAGCACGCCACTCCTGATTCCAGGTAGGGTGCCCGCCGGTGTTGCAGCCACAGTTGCTGCGCCATCTTTCTACGCCGTGCACACAGCTCCAGGAGGAATTTTCGATTATCTCTACCTCGTAAGTTGGCGGAAACCTCTCCAGGAATTCGCTGTAAATGGTGGTGTTGGCAAGCTCTTCTGATTGTATATGATGCAGGGCATAGGAGAGGGCCATTTCGCCGAAGCGGTGGTGGTGGCCGTAGGTTTCGCCGTCGGTAGCAATGTGCACCAGTTGTGGCTCATCGTTATCTTCATCAAATGCTTTTATCAGGCGTGCAGCAAACGTTTCGCCACTCGAGAGCAAACCTTCAAAGGCAATACCCTGTGAAACCGGCGCATCATAAAAAAACAAGGCTATAGTTTTGCCCGAAGGCAGCTTGCACAAGTATGGCCTGCGCGGGTTTATTTTGGCTCCTGTAACATCTGTCCATTCTTTATCTCCTATTTTGCGGATGTTCTTTGCCTGGTAAGGCGAAAGTATAGTGAAATGGACTCCATGTTCAGCCAATACTTCGAGGGTAGGATAATCTACCGCCGTTTCGCCCAGCCACATACCTTCGGGGTCGCGGCCAAAGCGTTTCCTGAAATCATAGATGCCCCACAATACCTGCGTGTGTTTGTCGCGCTCGTTGGCCAGTGGCATGATCATGTGATTGTATACCTGCGCCAGGGCCGAACCATGTCCTGAGAACCTGGTCTGGCTTTCCTTGTCGGCATCAAGTATAGCCTCGTAAGTATTCGGGCTTTTTTTCTGCATCCACTCGAGCAGCGTAGGACCGAAGTTAAAGCTCATGCGGGCATAGTTGTTCACGATGTCTACTACAACTTCTTCGGGGCCAAGTATTCGCGAGGCAGAATTACGGGCATAGCACTCTTCGGTAATACGCTCGTTCCAGTCGTGGAAGGGGTGGGCAGAGTCCTGGATCTCCACCTCGTTCAGCCAGGGGTTTTCGCGCGGTGGCTGATAAAAATGTCCGTGGATGCAGATGTAACGGTTCATACTTATACGTTAGCTTGAAGTATGATTAACGATTCTGGTTGCATTGTGAACGACGATCCTGAAACCGGATGATTATCGCCTGCGCCTCCCCATTTCGCATCAGCAGAATTTAGTAGCTGGCTCCAGTTACCATTAAGCTCTATACTTTGCGGTTGTTTACTTATGTTAAACAGGATGTATAACTTTGGGTTTGTGTTTTTATAAGTTAGATGCAGTACTGATTCGGAGTCGTTAAAGTGAGCATCCAGGTGTTCTTTGCCTGGATTTACAAGTATAGTTTTGCGGAGCCGGATAAGCTCCTTGTAAAACTCGCGTAGCTTGTTCTGGTTCTCGTGCTTTTTGTAGCTATGCTGCAGCTTAGATTTGTTAAAGGTTTCTTCAGACTGCGGATCGGGTGCTTCGCCTTGCCAGGCAAAAGCTGCAAACTCTTCTTTACGGCCTTTTCGTACTGCCTCTACCAGGTCTTTATCGGTGTGGCTTACAAAGAACAGGAATGGGTTTTCTTCGCCGTATTCCTCGCCCATAAATAACATAGGCGTGTAAGGCGAGAGCAAGTATAAACCGGCCACCACCTTCAGCATCTCGAATGAGACAAGGCTGGTAATGCGCTCGCCAAGCATGCGGTTGCCTACCTGGTCGTGGTTCTGGGCACACACTACAAACTGTTTTGCCGGATTGGCAGTGGCATCGCTGCCGATGGTGCGCTTACGGTATTCAGAATAAATACCATTGTAAATAAAGGAGTGCTTCAGGGCCTTAACAAGGTGCTCGGGCTTACCGAAATCGGAATAATAGCCGTCTGTTTCGCCGGTTGCTAAAGTATGAATGGCGTGATGGTAATCGTCCATCCACTGTGCTGCCAAACCATAACCGCCCTGTGCTACAGGGTTGATCAGGCGTACATCATTCAGGTCTGTCTCCGCAATCAAAGTATAGTTTCTGCCGGTCTGCTCTTCCAGTTGGTTTACATGCTCCTGCAGCTCCTGCAAAAAGTGTTTGGCTCCAGTATCAAGTATAGCATGTACGGCATCCAGGCGCAGGGCATCTACATGATAATCGCGCAGCCACATCAGTGCGTTCTGGAAAAAGAAATTGCGTACATGGTCGGAGTTGGCATCGTCGAAATTAAGGGCTGCTCCCCAGGGTGTGTTATACTTTTCGGTAAAGTATGGGCCATAGTCGTTCAGGTAATTTCCTTCAGGACCCATGTGGTTGTAAACTACATCCAGCACCACGGCCAGCCCCTCTTTGTGGCAGGCATCTACTAGTTTCTTAAACCCTTCAGGACCACCGTAAGAGTCCTGCGCAGCAAAAGGGTAAACACCATCGTAGCCCCAGTTGCGGCTCCCCGGAAACTGCGCAATCGGCATAACTTCTATAGCCGTTATACCCAAGTCTTTCAGTTCCGGAAGTTTTTTGATCAGTCCTTCAAAAGTGCCTTCTTCAGAGAAAGTGCCTACGTGCAGCTCGTAAATGATCATCTGTTCCAGCGGCATACCTTTCCAGTTACTGTCTGTCCAGTTAAAGGCGCTATGGTTTACTACTTCCGATGCTTTGTGCACCCCGTCCGGTTGCGATTGCGAAGCCGGGTCTGGCCGCTCCAGTTCGTTGTTCAGCTTATACAAATATCGTGCTCCGGGTCCGGCTTCTTCTGCCAGTCCTGTCCAGTAACCAAATGCCTCGCGCTGTAGGGTTATAGTGGCTTTGTGGGGCTTCTGCAGTATTACTTCTACAGATTCTGCCTCTGGTGCCCAAACAGTAAAAACGGTTCCTTTATCTGCTGTATAATTTGCTCCTATCTCTCTCGTAATTCCCATAATGGCTTTGGTTAATGCATAGCAGAATTACTGTTTACAAAGGATTTAAGTTTTAATTTTTTGTATGAAGCTTGTACAAAATCCTGTAGTTGTGACAGGCGTGAAGAAACAGCAGGTGCATTAAGGAAATATATTTTAAAAAGTATATATAGTGTGAAACATATTTGAAGTGTTGGTAGTAACTACAAGAATCTAAAGTTGGAACTATCATACATGGAAGCACTGGAAGGAACAAAACGAGTAGTAATCGAGAACGTAAAGCCTGAGCTGAGCTGCGGGCAGTATCCTGTAAAGCGTGTTGTAGGTGAGGAGGTGCGCGTAACAGCCGATGTGTTTGGCGACGGCCACGACGAGGTGAGAGCTGTGTTGCTTTACCGCCATTCAAAACAAAAGAAATGGCAGGAAATACCCATGAAGTTTCTGGGCAACGACCACTGGCAGGCCTCCTTTAAACCCGATAGCATGGGCCGCTATGTTTATACGCTGCAGGGCTGGGTCGACCACTTCTGCACCTGGCAGAAAGGTCTGACAAAGAAGTATGAAGCCAACCAGGATGTAAGAGTTGAGCTGCTGATCGGGGCACAGTTTCTGGAAGATGCAGCCGCTACCGCAAAGCCAGGCCAGGCCAAAAGATTACATAAATGGGCCGAACAACTACGGCAATATGGTTCTGCCTCTGATGCAGTAGCGCTGGCCACCAGTAAAGAGCTTACCGAACTGATGGATGCTTCCAGCGAGCGAAGAAATGTAACAACTTATGCAAAAGTGCTGGAGGTAGACGTAGAGCGCCACAAGGCATTGTTCAGCACCTGGTACGAGTTCTTTCCACGGTCTGCAGCACAGGAAGGCGGGCGCCACGGCAATTTCCACGATTGTGTTCGCCTGTTGCCGCGCATTGCCGAAATGGGCTTCGATACTATTTACCTGCCACCCATACACCCGATCGGGCATAGCTTCCGGAAAGGGAAAAATAACTCTGTAACTTCCGAACCAGGTGAACCAGGCTCGCCATGGGCTATTGGCGCTGAATCAGGTGGCCATAAAAGTATACTTCCGGAACTGGGCACGCTTGATGACTTCAGGCACTTTGTGCATGAGGCCCGTGAGCACGGCATTGAAGTAGCGCTGGATTTTGCCATCCAATGCTCGCCTGACCACCCGTATGTAAAAGAGCATCCGCAGTGGTTTAAGTGGCGGCCAGATGGCACAGTGCAATATGCTGAGAACCCTCCGAAGAAATACCAGGATGTGTTGCCAGTAAACTTTGAGAACGATGACTGGCAGAACCTTTGGAAGGAGCTGAAAAGTATACTGCTGCACTGGATCGCGCAGGGCGTTTACATTTTTCGGGTAGATAACCCGCATACCAAACCATTCGCTTTCTGGGAGTGGGTAATCCGTGAAGTAAGACAGCAGCACCCGCAGGTAATTTTTCTGGCAGAGGCCTTTACACGTCCGCGCATAATGGAGCGCCTGGGCAAGATCGGTTTCACGCAATCTTATACTTACTTCACTTGGCGCAACACTGCCGAGGAGATTAAAGAGTATATGCGCGAGCTCACAAAAACCGACATGCGCGATTACTACCGCCCTAACTTCTGGCCAAATACACCGGATATACTTCCTGAAGCTTTACAGCATGGTGGCGAACCGGCCCACATCACACGTGTAGTGATGGCAGCTACTTTATCTTCGAACTATGGTTTGTATGGCCCTGTGTATGAGTTTGGCATCAACCAGCCGGTTCCGGGCAAAGAGGAATATTACGATTCTGAAAAGTATGAAGTGAAGCACTGGGACTGGGGCAAGCTCACCAAGATACGTGAGGTTATTACGATGATCAATAAGATCAGAAAAGTTAACCCGGCACTGCAAACTACCTGGAACATACATTTTGCTGATACCGATAACCCACAGCTTCTGTGCTATGCCAAGTGGGATGATGCCCGCACCAACAAAATGCTGATGGTGATAAACCTAGACCCACACCACACGCAATCAGGTTGGGTTAAAGTGCCTTTACATGAACTGGATATACCGGACCAGCAACAATACATTGTGCACGACCTGCTAACAGAACGCAAGTATACCTGGACAAATGACTGGAATTATGTAGAGCTGCGCCCGCACGAAATGCCGGTTCACGTATTCCGCGTAGAGGCTGGCGCACCGGGCATGGGCCATCAGAACCTGGACGATACCTGGCTTTCACAGGAGCATCGAGCAAACGACTAATTTTTTCTATCACTAGACCTATATGTCAGAAAAAAACAACGTGTTAGACGACAACATCCACTGGTACAAGGATGCTATTATTTATGAATTGCACATCAAGGCTTTCCAGGATGGAAACGGCGACGGCATAGGCGATTTTAAAGGCCTGATGCAGAAACTGGATTACCTCGAAGATCTGGGTGTAACGGCCATCTGGCTGCTGCCATTTTACCCGTCGCCATTAAAAGACGATGGCTACGACATTGCTGATTACTACAGCATAAACCCGAGCTATGGCAACATGCAGGATTTTAAGCTGTTTGTAAAAGAAGCACACCGCCGTGGTCTTAAGGTAATTACAGAGCTGGTAATTAACCATACTTCCGATCAGCACCCGTGGTTCCAGCGCGCGCGTCGTGCCAAAAAAGGATCGAAGTACCGTGATTTCTATGTGTGGAGCGATGACCCGAACAAGTATAACGAGGTGCGCATCATCTTCACAGATTATGAACCGTCTAACTGGACTTGGGACCCGGTGGCAGGCCAATATTACTGGCACCGTTTCTTCCACCACCAGCCCGACCTGAACTACGATAACCCCGAAGTACAGAAAGAGGTGTTTAAGGTGCTGGATTACTGGTTTGATATGGGTGTGGATGGATTCCGCCTGGATGCTGTGCCATACTTGTTCGAGCGTGATGGTACCAACTGTGAAAACCTGCCGGAAACACACGAATTCCTGAAAAAGCTACGTGCACACGTTGATAAAAAGTATAGCGGCAAGTTGCTGTTAGCAGAGGCAAACATGTGGCCTGAAGACTCTGCCTCGTACTTTGGCAACGGCGACGAGTGCCACATGAACTACCACTTCCCGATAATGCCACGCTTGTTCATGTCGGTGAAGATGGAAGACCGCTACCCGATCATCGATATTTTCGACCAGACGCCGGAGATACCTGAAACAAGTCAGTGGGCCATGTTCCTGCGCAACCACGACGAGCTGACACTGGAAATGGTAACCGATGAGGAGCGCGACTATATGTACAAAGTATACGCCCGCGACCCATTGGCAAAAATCAACTTAGGTATACGCCACCGCCTGGCACCGCTGCTTGGCAACGACCGCGGAAAGATAGAACTCATGAACGTGCTGCTCTTCTCAATGCGTGGTACACCTGTAGTATACTATGGCGATGAAATAGGTATGGGTGACAACTATTACCTGGGCGACCGTGACGGCGTGCGTACGCCAATGCAGTGGAACGATAACCGAAATGCAGGATTCTCTACTGCTAACCCGCAGAAATTATACTTGCCGGTTATTATAGACCCGGAGTATAAGTATGAATCTATTAACGTGGAAACGCAGCAGCACAACGCTAACTCCCTGCTCTGGTGGATGCGACGCACTATTAACATGCGTAAGCGTTACAAAGCATTTGGCCGTGGCAGCATCCGTTTCCTGAACCCGACCAACTCTAAAGTGCTGGCTTTCATTCGCTCTTATGAAGATGAAAATATACTTGTGGTTGCAAACCTGTCCAGGTTCCCGGAGGCAGTTGAGCTTGATTTGCCGGAGTTTAAAGGCTACGTGCCGGTAGAGGTATTCAGTAAGAATAAATTCCCGCTCATCAAAGATGATTGTTACCTGTTTACCATGGGAGCTTATGGCTATTACTGGTTTGAGCTGCAACCACAGGAAGCAACGGTAACTACAGGCCAGGATCTGACAAAGGTTTCGATGCAGCTAACATCGTTGCGCAACCCACTGGAGGCTAAAATGCTGAAAACGCTTGAGTCTAAGGTGTTACCTCCTTACATCCTGAACCGACGCTGGTTTGGAGGCAAGGCACGTCGTATCCAGCGTATGCAGATCATCAACTGCACACCACTACAGGTAGGGGAAAACGGTGCAGCCCTGTTATTTATAGAAGTTAGCTATAACGAAGGTTTACCGGAGCTTTACCAGTTAACGGTTGCTTTTGCAGCCGGCGAAGAAGAGCAGAGCCTGCTTACTACACAACCAAACAGTGTAATTGCGCGCGTCTCGCTAAACGGCCAGGAAGGTATACTTTATGATGCCCTATACTCTGAGGATTACAGAATGTTCCTGCTGCAGGCCATAGCCAAGCGCCGCAGCCTGAAGTTTGATGGCGCAGAGCTGATTGGTTACGGAGACCGCAGCATTAACTCGATTCTGAAGGAAGCCGAACAACCACTTACTTCCAAGATCTTAGGTGCTGAACAGAGCAATACTTCGGTATTGTATGGTAACCTGTTCTTCCTGAAAGTATACCGTAAGCTGGACCGCACACTTAACCCCGACGTGGAAATTGTGCAGGCACTTACCACCAAAACCAATTTCCAGAATGTGCCTCGCTTTATGGGTGCCATTGAGCATCACGAAGAGAACAATGCACCTATGGTGTTGGTAATGCTTCAGGAATTAGTGCCTAACCAGGGCGATGCATGGGTATACCTGGAAAGTTCACTCAAGCGCTTCCTGGAACGACTGCAGACCAGCAACGAGCATGTGAGTACAAAAGAACCGATTGGCTCTTTATCAAGACCAATTGCCTTTGCCGATATTCCGGAGGATGTGCAGATGCTGCTGGGTGGTGCTTATGTAGAACGTGTAGAGTTACTGGGCAGGCGTACTGCCGAGATGCATCTAGCGCTGGCATCTATGCCTCAGAACAAGGATTTTGCTCCGGAAGATTTCTCGCTGCACTACCAGCGTTCGCTCTTTTCGTCGCTCACATCGCTTGTGCGCAGCAACTTCGACAGCCTGCGCAAGCACCTGCCAAAGCTACCGGACCATGTGCGTGCCGAAGCCGAAGAAGTGCTTGGAATGCGAACCGAGATTCTGGAACTGATGAAACGTGTATTTGCTCGTAAGATTGACACCATGAAAATCCGCACACACGGTGATTATCACCTGGGGCAAGTACTATTTACCGGTAAAGATTTCATGATCATCGATTTTGAAGGAGAGCCGGCACGACCATTCAGCGAAAGACGCCTGAAGCGCTCGCCACTGCGCGATGTGGCAGGTATGATCCGTTCGTTCCATTATGCAGCCTATAATGCCTTATTCCAGCAGGAGAACCTGCGCAAAGAGGATGCGGGTTATCTGGAGAAATGGGCAGAGCAGTGGTATCATTATGCCAGCGGTTTCTTTATGCATGCTTACCTGGATCAAACACACGGCACAGGCGTTATTCCGGCGAAGGAAGAAGATTTTGAGGTACTAATCGAAACCTTCCTTCTTGAAAAAGCTATCTATGAGTTAGGTTATGAATTGAACAACCGTCCGGATTGGGTATTGATACCGATCAGGGGCATTAAGTATATCATGAGGAAGTACGGGAATGGCTAAGAAAAAGGAAAGTATAAATCCGGAAACAGCGGCAGGAGGAATGGGGCAGGAGGCCACAGGCCAGCCGGCAGTAACAAAGCGTGGCAGAGCAAAAAAAGCTGATGCGCCATTGGCAGAAATGGGTGTGCCAGTTACTTCAGAGCCGCAGGCAGATGCTGGAGCAACTACAGAACCCATAGCACCAAAACCCACAGGCCGTGGCAGGAAGAAAACTGATGTGCCTGCAATGCCTGAACCAGTTGCAGCAAAGCCGAAAGCGACAGGAAGAGGACGAAAAGTACAGGCTCCGATAGGTGAGGAAGGTTTGCCTATACCGGCAGCTCCTTCAGATGCAGGTATAGTTGCTAAGCCTAAACGTGGGAAAACAATTAAGCAGGAAATGCCACAGGCGCCTGCTATAAACATGCCGCAACCCGTGCAGGAGCAACTGCCGGAGCAGGCTGTTTATTACAACATAAGTCGCTTTACAGAATTTGATATTTACCTTTTCAGAGAAGGCAGGCACTTTACTTTATATGACAAACTGGGCTCGCACCCGATGGAGCATGCCGGTGTAAAAGGTACATACTTTGCCGTATGGGCACCTAACGCCGAGCAGGTATCTGTTATGGGCGACTTTAACAGCTGGGACCGCGAGAGCCATCAGTTACAGGCAAGAGGCGACCACTCCGGTATTTGGGAAGGCTTTATCCCGAACGTAACTACTGGTATGATGTATAAGTACCACATCCGCTCGCGCTACAATTTTTACCATGTAGAAAAGAGCGATCCGTTTGCTTTTGCCCGCGAAGCACCGCCACAAACAGCATCGGTTGTATGCGACCTGCACCACACCTGGAAAGATGAAGCCTGGCTTCAGCAGCGCCAGCAGCAGGCTGATCAGCCTAAACCTTACGCTGTTTATGAAATGCATGTGGGCTCGTGGCGACGTAAGGCAGAAGATAATAATAGACCGCTAACGTACCGCGAGCTAGCCGAAGAACTGCCTGCTTACCTGAAGGAGATGGGTTTTACCCATGTGGAGTTCCTTCCTGTCATGTTCCATCCGTTCAATGGTTCGTGGGGTTACCAGATTACTGGTTACTTTGCTGCTGCCAGCCAGTTTGGTTCGCCACAAGACCTGATGCACCTGATAGATGTACTGCACCAGGAAGGTATTGGTGTTATACTCGACTGGGTGCCATCGCACTTTCCATCAGACCAGCATGGCCTGGTATACTTTGATGGAACACATTTGTACGAGCACGCCGATCCACGCAAAGGGTATCACCCTGACTGGAACAGCTATATCTTTAACTATGGCCGCAACGAGGTTAAATCTTTCCTGATAAGCAACGCGCTCTTCTGGTTGGATAAATACCATGCGGATGGCCTGCGTGTAGATGCCGTGGCCTCCATGCTATACCTGGATTACTCGCGCAAGCACAACGAATGGATACCGAACGAGCACGGTGGCCGCGAAAACTTAGAAGCCATTGCTTTCATCAAAGATTTTAACGAGGCTGTTCATAGCCGTTTCCCGGATGTGAAAACAATTGCAGAGGAATCTACCGCATGGCCGGCCGTAACAGGCGCAACCGACCAGGGCGGGCTTGGCTTCAATATGAAGTGGATGATGGGATGGATGCACGATTCGCTACGTTATTTTTCTACCGACCCCATCTACCGCAGACACCACCAGGGTGATATCACGTTCAGTATTATCTATGCTTTTTCAGAGCGCTTCATGTTGCCGCTTTCGCACGACGAGGTGGTGCATGGTAAAGGCTCATTGCTAGGTAAAATGCCTGGTGATGAATGGCAGCGTTTCGCAAACCTGCGTGCCTTGTATGCCTATATGTACGCTCACCCAGGCGCTAAACTATTGTTTATGGGTAGCGAATTTGGGCAAAGCTCAGAATGGAACCACGACAGCAGCCTGGATTGGCACTTGCTGCAATATGGTTTTCACTCCGGTGTACAACAACTGGTGCGCGAACTAAACCATGTTTATCGCCAGGAGCCTAGCTTGTATGACTACAGTTTCGATAGCCGTGGTTTTGAGTGGGTTGATTTCGGGGATGCACATAATAGTGTGATCAGCTTTTTAAGAAAAGGCGAAAGGCCGGAAGATCATTTGCTGGTTGTTTGTAACCTGACGCCTGTAGTGCATGACCATTACCGTTTAGGTGTGCCTGAAGAAGGCTATTGGGAGCAGATACTGAATACCGATGATGAGCGTTTCGGAGGTAGCAATGTGCAGAACTTAGAGCCTTTACACTCTATTGCTGAGTCCTATCACGGCCGTGATTATTCCTTAGAATTGCGTCTTCCGCCTCTGGCAGTTGTATACTTTAAATATAAGCCTGGGCAAGGCTCGGAAGTATAAAATCAAAAGTATGAATTCAGCAGAAAGCCTTTTCTTCTTACATGAAGGAAAGGCTTTTGCTTTTATGTGGTGTAGGTAGGGTTTGGGTTAATATACATGTAGCTATGAGCATTAGTTGCTTTGGATGTTATCATTTGCTGTTTCACCTCACCCTAATCCTCTCCTCAAGGAGAGGGAACTTGGCTTTTATGCTTTGAATTATAAGTTTCATAGTTGCTGTAGTCCAACCACCCCCAGCCCCTCCTTGTCTAAGGCGGGGAGCTTGATCTTGCTTATTGTTACAGTTGATGTTTTATAGCTGCTGTTGAAACATCCCCTTGCGCCTCCTTCAAAGGGGGAGTTTGTTGAAGTTGCATAGCAGCTGACTATCGAGTTTGTTCCCAGTCCTAGGGTTGAGTGCCTATGCGAGTCTTTCCGGTGCCTGATAAGGCATTGCGACGTCAGGAGCAAAGGAAAAGCTCCCAGCGCGATGCCCTTTATCGAGGGGCCCTACCCCCAGGACGAGACCTCGCGGGCTTGGAGCGAACCAAAGTCAACTATAAAACAAACAGTATGTAAGACTGAGGAAGAAAGCAAACTATGTATGTATAGCCTGTTTGCTTCTAGTCTTATCCAATGCGACTTTACCTTACCGCTCATACTTAGCCAAAGAATTATTTACAAGTTCAGTTCGGGTTTTTGGCAGTGCATCCGGGTAATTTTTCTGGATAAACGTTACCAGTTTTTCACGAACAAGGCAGCGCAGGTCCCAGGCAACGCCGGAGTCGGAGGCGCTCATAAGGGCGCGCAGCTGTAAGGTATTCTCTTTTGAGTCTGTGAGTTCAAGGCCTGCGACTTGTTTGTCCCAAAGGTCGGTATTGTTCAGCACACGCATAAATTCGGTGCGAAGTTCATCAATGGGCAAAGTATAATCGGTGTAGAGGTACACAGTACCCAGAATATTGGCACTAGTGCGCGTCCAGTTCTGGAAAGGTTTTTCTATGAAGTAGTTAAGCGGAAGTATAAGTCGGCGCTGGTCCCAGATGCGCAGCACCACATAAGTAAGCGTTATTTCCTCAACACGGCCAAATTCATTCTCAACCACCAGTACATCATCTATCCTGATGGGTTGGGAAAAGGCGATCTGTAGGCCTGCCAACAAGTTAGCCAGCGACCTTTGAGCTGCAAAACCAACCACCACACCTGCAATACCTGCCGAGGTAAGCAAACCGGTACCCAGCGTACGAACAGGTTCAAATGTGAAAAGTATAAAGGCAACAGTAAGAAAGGAGATAAGAACTATAACCACCCTTTTTATGAACTGCAATTGCGTAAAAAGCCTGCGCTCGCGTATGTTATCTGCTTTCGATAGCTGAAACCGATGCCGCAGCATGTCCTGCACTACATACGTTACTTTGATCAGTAACCAGCCAAAAACAGCTATGTTCAGAATCTCGAACAGGCGTCGGAAAAATATCCGTTGCTGGTCGTCGAATGGCGTGAGCGGGAGTGTAAAAGTTGCAAACAGCAGGGGCAGAAATACATCTATAGGCGCTGCCATATGCTTAGAGATGGATGTGGTAAGTTGTGGAGATTGTTTTCGGTTGTAAAAATCGAGCAGTTTAAAGAAAATAAATGCTACTAATAACCCAATCAAAGCCCCGATCAATAACAGGATCAGACCGATCATCAGATTATCAAAACGGTCAAAAAATATACTTCCTGACTTCATAACTATACTTTTATCTACTCCGGAATTGCACCATATCTTGTGCAAACCAACAGAATTGTTACTCTGATATAGAAGTATAGGTTGTAAAAAGCATGTGCCAGAAAATTAATCTCCTGACAATATATTATTTATATAAAAAGCGCTATATAATCATAACGTGTGCTTGCTGAATGACGTATGCAGATATAACTGTAAACACCGCACATCAAATCTGCTAAGCCTTCTTGGCACCCTGAGAAAGCTTAAATGTTGTGAGCACAAGCTAAAATAGCAAATGGCAAAATTGATCATTGTATCAAACAGACTTCCTATAAAACTACAGGAGAAGGAGGGAGAGCTAGTATACCAGACCAGCGAAGGCGGGTTGGCTACTGGCCTGGGCTCTATTTATAAGCAAGGCAATAACCTTTGGATAGGCTGGCCGGGCATGGTAGTTGAGGACCAGGCAAAACAGCAGAAGATCATAAAAGACCTGCAGCCGGAAAATATGTTTCCTGTTTTCCTGACAGAAACAGAGATTAAAGAGTTCTACGAAGGCTTCAGCAACGAAACGCTGTGGCCTACCTTCCACTATTTCAGCCAATACGCTATTTACGAACAAAACCTTTGGGAGACATATGTTTCTGTAAACCAGAAGTATTGCGATGAAATAGTAGCACAGGCCGAGCCGGAAGATACCATTTGGGTACATGATTACCAGTTGCTGCTGCTGCCAAGTATGCTGCGCGAGCGTTTACCGGACAGTACCATCGGGTTCTTCCAGCACATACCATTTCCGTCTTACGAGGTATTCAGGCTCTTGCCATGGCGCAAAGAGATTCTGGAAGGCATGCTTGGTTCTGATCTGATAGGTTTCCATACCTACGATGACATGCGCCACTTCCTCAGCTCGGTTAACAGAATTATTGGGCACGGTAGTATGCACGGCTGGATAAACACAGGTAACAGGTCGCTGCTCGTAGATTCTTTCCCGATGGGTATAGATTATGAAAAGTATGCAAGCGTAGCCGCATCAGAAGAGGTAAGGAAACGCCAGGCTATTTACCAGTCTAACCTGAAGGCTCAGAAAATTATACTTTCAATAGACAGGCTCGATTACTCAAAAGGTATTCCGCAGCGTTTGCTGGCTTTTGAGTTGTTCCTGGAGAAGTATCCGCAGTTTCTGGAGAAAGTTACGCTGGTAATGCTGGTGGTGCCTTCGCGTGATGCTGTGGGCAAGTATAAAGAGCTGAAGGAGGAGGTAGATGAGCTTGTTGGCCGCATAAACGGTAAGTATAGCAACATCAACTGGAATCCGATCCAATACTTCTACCGCTCTTACCCACTGGAAACGCTATCTGCTTTTTACCGCATGGCAGATGTGGCACTGGTAACACCTATGCGCGATGGCATGAACCTGGTGTGTAAAGAGTTTGTAGCAAGCAAGCTAGACCAGAAGGGCGTGCTTATACTTAGCGAAATGGCCGGTGCATCAAAAGAGCTATCGGAAGCCCTGCTGATAAACCCGAACGACATTAACCAACTGGTAGAAGCACTGCATACTGCCCTGGTAATGCCTGAGGATGAGCAACAGCAACATATGGCGCTGATGCAGGAATCGCTGAAGCGCTACAACATACACCACTGGGTAAGTATGTTCATGGACCGCCTGTCTTATGTGAAGATCAAGCAGCTGTCGCTGGCAACAAGCTACCTCGACGAAGCAACTTTCCACGAAATGGGCGATGCCTACGAAACAGCCAGCACACGCCTGTTCTTCCTGGAGTATGACGGAGCACTTGTAAAGTATAACTCTAAACCAATGGCAGCACGCCCTGATAAAGAGCTGGTAGAACTGCTGCAGCGCCTTAACAGCGATCCTAAAAACAAAGTGGTTGTAGTAAGCAGCCGCGAAAAAGATAATATGCAGGAGTGGTTGGGCGATATTGGGATAGATCTTGTTGCTGAACATGGCGTCTGGATCAAGCAGAACGGCACTGGCTGGCAAACCATGATGAGCCTGATGGATGACTGGAAAAGCGACATCAAACTTATACTTGACCTGTATGTTGACCGCACACCTGGCTCTTTTATTGAGGAGAAGGAATACTCGATGGTCTGGCACTACCGCCGCGTAGAAACAGGACTTGGTGAGCTTCGTGCACGTGAGTTGGTAAGCCACCTTAACTTCCTGGCCAGCAACAGTAACCTGCAGGTGCTGGATGGGCAAATGGCTGTGGAAGTGAAAGCGCAGGAAGTAAACAAAGGCCGTGCTACCTCGCACTGGTTAAATAAATACCCTCACGAGTTTATAGTTGCCATTGGCGACGACTGGGGCGATGAGGATATCTTTAAAGCTATGCCACGCGACGCCTATACCGTGAAAGTGGGCAACTCGTATTCGGTAGCTAAGTACCACGTTGATTCGTGTGAGGAGGTAAGGCGCCTGCTATCGCGCCTGCTTCAGCTGAAGACCTCTGAGCAACCACAGGAAATGAATTAGAAGAATCTGACATAGAAAAAGCCTCCCTGATATACTTCAGAGAGGCTTTTTCTTTAGCGTAAAATATAAACCAGCTTAAAACAGGCGGCCGTTCTGTGCTTCGTCTGTGCTTGGTTTACCCGAAGTATCGCAGTTCTCCTCGTTGAACACCTGGTTAATGGCATTTTCGGCACTGCGCAATTTCTCCTTGCATAGCTTAATCAACTGCGACGAGCGCTGTACTTTTTGGGTTAGCTCATCCACGTCTACAGCATCGTTTTCAATGGCCCGCAGAATTTCCTCGAGTTCCTGTGTTGCCTCGCGGTAAGTCATTTTGTTTATGTCTTTACTTGTCATTTTCGTCTATGTTTACAACCAGGCTATGGATAGTACCGTCCTGCAACCTTGTCTCGATTACGTCGCCGTTCTTTACCTGGCCTGTCTTCTTAACTATCTTTCCGTTTACCAAAGTTAAAGTATAACCACGTAGCAGCAGTTTTTCAGGGTTATTAGCTTCTATGCTCAACTCCATCAGGTTTATTTTGTGCTGCGCTGCCTGTAGTTTGTGCTGTGTTTTATACTTTATCTGCTCGTTATACTTTGCAAATTTAAGCTGTTTGGTCTTTAAACCGTCTTTTGCCTCTGTTTCTATGCAATGCACCAGGTGGTTTAGTTCATGCTCCTTCATGTGCAGGTAGCGCTGACTTTTACCTTCCACACAAACTGCCAGTTCACTTAAATCGCGCTCGCGCTGGTGCAGCAAGTCTTTGGTTGTAGCCCTTATACTTTGCTCTAGGCTGCTGGAATGATACTTTTGCTCATCGAGGTAAGCTTTTGGCTTTATCAGCAGTGCCCGCGATAGTTGCTCTAATTTTTGGTTATGAGTGCCCAAGTACTCGGTCGTAAGGTTTGATAGGCGCAAACTATGGCGCTCCAGCCTGTCGCCGGTTAGTTTAAGCTGCTGTGCCGCAAACATTCTGATACTGGAGAACAAGGTCTCAGCTGCTTCTTCGGCCTCGCGGCAGGTATCAATTATAAAATCGGCAACTGCGGTTGGTGTTTTCAGGCGGGTGTTTGCAACTAAGTCAGCTATACTTTCGTCGCGTTCGTGGCCAATACCTGTAAGCACCGGCAAAGGCGAATTACCAATTGCTGCTGCAACACTGTAATCGTCAAAACAACTCAAATCTGTTTGTGAGCCGCCACCTCTAATGATCACGCAGGCATCAAACTGATCGGCATATTTAGCGATCAGGTCCATGGCTTTTCTGATAGATGCCGGAGCCTCGTTGCCCTGCACAATGGCCGGAAACAAACGTGTGCTGAAAGTATAACCGTAACTGTTATGTTGCAGCTGATGTATAAAATCCTGGTAGCCTGCAGCTGAAGCCGATGAAACTACAGCCAATCGTTGCGGAACCATAGGTATGGCCAGCTCTTTATTGGCTGTAAGCAAGCCTTCGTCCTCCAGTCGTTTCAGGGTTTCCTGTCGCTGGCGGGCAAGGTCGCCTATAGTATAGTTCGGATCGATGTTGATGATGTCTAGGCTGAGGCCATACAACTCATGGAAGCGCACATTAGCCTGTAGCAGAACTTTTAAACCTGCTTTCAGTGGCTGCCCGGTTTTATCTTCAAAGAACCTGCCCAGCATCTGGAAACGTGTGCTCCAGATAGTGGCCCGTGCCTGTGCTAATATCTGCCCACGAGGATCATCGCCTTTATCTACCAGGGTGAGGTAACAGTGGCCTTTGCGCCTGTCGGGGCTTACTTGTGCCAGCTCTGCCACCACCCAATAACTTTCCGGAAATGCAATTTCCAGCTCCTCGCGTATCTGCTGGTGCAGCTCAAAGAGCGACATAGGAGCTTCAAACTCCTCGTAAAGCGTAGTTTGCCGGAAAATAAACTGGGCCATGCGCAGGTAAGTAATCTGATCCCGAAGGTATTAATTTTTAAGGAAAGGTTTAATAAAGGGTAGACGTTTTGTTTTTGGATCTTGAAGTATAGCTTGTGTTAGTAATTGAATTTAATCATCCCTTCTTATCTAAGGTGGAGCTAAAAGCTTCTTAGCAAACGGTAAGCTTCAATTTTAACTGTTATACATCTATTAAGCTTTCGCCTCGCCGGCTGGGCCTCACTTTTCTCCTTGATGAGAAAAGTAAGCAAAAGAATCAAGACGCTTCGAAACTCGCTGAACGCTCAAACATCGAATCGTCAATGGGTGCAATTGGTTTAGGTCTTTGCTTTATAGCAACCTTTTCTAACCACCCCCAGCCCCTCCTTATCTAAGGCGGGGAGCTTTCCGGCTGTTGCTATACTTTGAAGTATAAGTTTTATAGCTGCAGGCATAGCACGAACAGATCGCGACCTGTCCCTACAGATTGGTTCTAGTTCCGTAGCAGCCTGCTATCGAATCTGATCCCAGTCCTTGGGTTGAGCGCCTTGGTGTGTCCGGTGCCCGTCAAGGGCAGCCTGCAGGCGGAGCCGAAGGCAGGACTCACCACAGCGCGATGCCAAAGGACGAGCCCTCGCGGGCTTGGAGCGAGCCACAGCTAAAGATGAAACTATAGGCAGGTAAGACTGAGGATGAACAGTAACTCCGGAAGTATAACCTGCTGACCAACCTCAGTAGCCTCAATAAAAAAACAGATAAACTTTATACTTTAGTCTTAATATCATTTATAACCCTTATCACATCTTCCTGCCATTTCTGCTTCTCAAGTATAACAGGAGGAGCGGCACGTTCGAGGCAGTCGAGGGCAGGGCAGCGCTCGCAGGTCTGGTTTACATAGCGGCGAAGTATAGCCGGGTCGTTTAAGAATTTTACTTTGCGGCGTAGGTTCTCGTTTACTAGCAAGCCTATACTTACGGTACCGTTCAGTTGGTCGGCTGGCTGTGCTAGGGCAAGTACCATGTACTCATTGGCGGAGTCGATGTAAGAAGAGTGCTGAATGCCGATAATAGGTTGCTCCAGGTTACCGGCCTGTTTGTGGCGCTCTACCTCCTCGAAAAGTGTGAGCGATATCCAGCGGCGACAGTAGTGCTCGTTCAAAAATAATGCATGAGGGTTGTGCAAACCGGAAAGGTGCAGCTCTTTTGTAAGGGCAAAATAATCAGGTTCCGGACCATGCTGAAACCGCAGAAAGAACAGCTGCTTGATGTTGAAGAACCGTGGCAGGAGCGAGGTAAGCCGGTGTAGCAGTGTTTCCGGTGATGTGTTATACCTGGTAAGTATATCCTGTAAAAGTGCCGGGTTCCAGGTGGGGCTGTTAAAAAATGCTTGCAGATCCTGTACCAACAGATCACGGTTGAGGAGCAGCGCTCCGGCAAAATATGAAGCTTTAAAGTTATTCAGCACCTCTTCGAAAGAACCTACGCGCACCCAGGTTGTAGTATAAGGCCGCTCTTTTAGCTGCATGTGCTGGAAACCAAGTTCGCGCGCCAGTGCAAATGCTTTTTGTGTGGCTGTGAGTGCCGGATTCAGAAGCAGGCGGGGAGCAGGGCCAGGTATAAAAACAGAACGTAAGGCCGCCAGTTCAGGGTAAGCAGCAAAAGTCTCTGTTTCAATTGTTATGTTAAACTGATCCTGTAGCAGTTGGGCCAGCTGTTGGTGGCTTGGGTATGTTTCGTGGTTTAGGTTATACTTCTCAATAAACCGCTCCGCTTCCAACTCTATCTCCTCAAAGTAATTATCGTGCAGCTCCTGGTACGACCGCAGGGCGGAGAAATAGAATTGTTCCACGCTCAGGTCAAACGCTCTCGACATTTCCAGAAGCGTGTTTACGAAGGCACTTAGTTTGGCAGGAGCGGTAGCAAAAAGGTCCAGCAAACGGCTCATGTCCAAGCCAAAATGCTCCAGAGGCAACTCCGCAAGTATGTTGGATTGCAGTAATTCCCCTACAGGTTGCAGGCGCTTGGATAGCTGCAGCGAGACCAGGTAATCGTAATTAACACCTAAGGCATCGGCAATAACTGCGATCTTGCTAGGCTTGGGGTGCTTTTTCCCTTTCTCAATCTCATTTAAATAAGACACTGAGATGTCGGTAGCGGTTGCCAGGTCAGTAAGCGAAATGCCTTTATCGTTGCGTAACTCCTTGATCTTTAAGCCAAGTATAAGCCGGATAACATCTTCTTGTAGCCTCATGCAGGGTTCTTTTCTGCTAATTTAACGAATAAACAGGCATTTGCGATATTTTAGCTAAAAACGTAATAAATATTTTTAGCGAATTTTCGCTAAAAATAAAAACTTCGCGTATAAGTGGTTAAGTATAAAATCTACATTACAAAACCATATTATTTCAAAGCCATGATCATCGAAAGCACTGTAGAAGTTAAAGGTACCTTAAAAGAAGGTTTTGAAAAGATCCTTACACCTGAAGCACTTGAGTTTCTGGAAATGCTGCACACCAAGTTTAACGCCAGGCGTGAAGAGTTGCTGCAGGCTCGCACAGAGCGCCAGAAGCGGATTGATGAAGGCAAGTTACCTGATTTTCTGGAAGAAACTGCGCATATAAGACAAAGCGACTGGAAAGTAGGTGCTATACCGCAGGATCTGCAGTTGCGCCGGGTTGAGATCACAGGTCCTGTAGACCGCAAAATGGTTATCAATGCGCTTAACTCTGGTGCCAACGTTTTCATGGCCGATTTTGAAGATGCCACATCACCAACCTGGGAGAACCTAGTAGAAGGGCAACTAAACCTGCGTGATGCCATCCGGAGAGATATTGATTTTACTGTACAAAACGGAAAAACATACCGCCTGAACGAGCAGGTTGCCGTGCTTTTGGTTAGGCCAAGAGGCTGGCATCTGCCGGAGAAACACCTGACCATTGGCGGAAAGCCGATTTCTGCCTCTTTATTTGATTTTGGCTTATACTTCTTTCACAATGCAAAAGAACTTCTTGCCCGCAATACAGGGCCATACTTCTACCTGCCTAAACTGGAAAGCCACCTTGAGGCACGTCTCTGGAACGATGTGTTTGTGGCGGCGCAGGAAGCCCTGGGCATTCCGGTTGGTACAATCAAGGCAACTGTTTTAATCGAAACTATACTTGCTGCCTTTGAGATGGACGAAATCTTGTATGAGCTGCGCGAACATATTGTGGGTCTGAATGCCGGCCGCTGGGATTACATTTTCAGTGCCATCAAGAAATTTCGCAACCATAAAGACATACTTTTCCCTGACCGTACAGCTGTTACCATACAGGTTCCTTTCATGAAGGCTTATACCGATTTACTGGTTAAAACCTGCCACAAGCGCGGGGCACATGCTATGGGTGGTATGGCCGCCTTTATACCTAACCGCCGCGATCCTGCTATAAATAAAACTGCTTTTGAGAAAGTGTCTGCCGACAAAGCTTTTGAAGCCAGGAATGGTTTTGATGGTACATGGGTAGCACACCCGGACCTAGTACAAGTGGCTAAAGCTGCTTTTGATGAAGTGCTGGGAGAGAAGCCTCATCAGAAAGAAGTGCTGCGCGAGGATGTGGATGTAAAAGCTGCTGACCTGTTAAACTTTAAGATGGAAGGAGCCAGAATAACAGAAGCAGGGCTTAGGCTGAACATAAACGTGGGTATTATGTACCTGGGCAATTGGCTATGCGGCACTGGCGCTGCGGCCATTCATAACCTGATGGAAGATGCCGCTACGGCCGAAATTTCTCGTGCACAGGTATGGCAATGGCTGCACCACGACCACACTAAAACCGACGATGGCCAGGAGATAACTGAAGAGCGCGTGCTGCAGCTGATTAAAGAAGAAACAGACAACATTCGCGAAGAAGTGGGACTGGCTACTTTCAAGAACTGTCATTACGAACGTGCTTCACAGCTATTCTCTGAGCTGGTGCTTACTGCCTGTTTTGTAGAGTTCCTTACACTGCCGGCTTACAAGTACATAGACTAAACCAGCATCATAAACCTGAAAAATCATCTCAAACAAACTATAAAGTATACCGCTATGAGCAAGAAGGATAGAATCAAGGAGATCGAGAAAGACTGGATCGAGAACCCGCGTTGGGTAGGTATCAGGAGAACGTACAGTGCCGGAGAAGTGGTAAAACTGCAGGGTTCTGTTAAAATTGAGTATACGCTGGCAAAGAACGGGGCGGAGCGGCTGTGGCGGTTATTGCATTCCGAGCCTTATGTAGCAGGTTTGGGAGCGCTTACCGGTAACCAGGCGGTGCAGGAAGTACAGGCCGGACTGAATGCTATTTACCTGAGTGGCTGGCAGGTGGCAGCCGATGCCAACCTGGCCGGGCACATGTACCCAGACCAGAGTTTGTACCCTGCTGATAGCGTGCCTGCCGTAGTAAAAAAAATAAATAACGCCCTGTTGCGTGCCGACCAGATACAATCGGTAAGCGGCGATGGAAATATAGATTGGATGGTGCCTATTGTTGCCGATGCTGAAGCTGGCTTTGGCGGTAACCTGAATGCCTTTGAACTGATGAAGATGATGATAGAAGCCGGGGCAGCCGGAGTGCATTTTGAGGATCAGCTTTCATCAGCAAAAAAATGCGGCCACTTAGGAGGTAAAGTGCTGGTGCCAACCCAGGAAGCTATAAACAAACTGATAGCTGCACGGCTTGCCACCGATGTAATGGGAGTGCCTACACTTGTAGTTGCCCGCACTGATGCCGATGCAGCCAACCTGATCACCAGCGATATAGACCCTCGCGACCATGAATTTATTGTTCCGGGTGAGCGTACCAGCGAAGGTTTTTACAAAGTACGAAACGGGATAGAGCAAGGTATAGCCCGTGGCCTGGCTTATGCACCTTATGCCGACCTGATCTGGATGGAGACTTCTAACCCAGATATAGAGTATGCCAGAAGATTTGCCGAGGCTATACATGCCGAATATCCGGGTAAGTTGCTGGCTTATAACTGCTCGCCATCTTTTAACTGGGCAGCTAAGCTATCAGTAGAAGAAATGGAAACTTTCCGTGAGGAGTTGGCAGCGATGGGATACAAGTTCCAGTTTATTACACTGGCTGGTTTCCATGCCCTGAACACAAGTATGTTTGAATTGGCTAAGGCTTATAAAGAGCGAGGTATGGCTGGATACTCTGAATTGCAGGAGCGTGAATTTGCTCTTGTGAAAGATGGCTTCAAAGCTGTGAAGCACCAGTCGTTTGTAGGTACCGGCTACTTTGATGCAGTGCAGAACACCGTTACAGCCGGCGCTACCTCAACTGCCGCATTGGTTGGCTCAACAGAAGAAGAACAATTTCATTAGGAGTGAATAATACAAGGCACCGGAGCCGCTGCAGCAATGCAGTGGCTTTTGTGTTTATAAAGGCTTCTGTAAAAGCAGGGTAAGTATTCTTGGTATCCCGTTCCTGTCATCGTTGTCGAAATACTCGTTAAGATCAGCAAATATAAGGTTGAGCTTTTTAGCTGTCTGCGTAAAGTCCGAGATATGGTGGTTGTAGCATTCCACTACATGCAAACCCTGCGCTGTTTCGAACCTGGCTTTTGATCCGGTATATTGCTTAAAAGGATGGAGTTCGCCGATGTATATGTACCCACCAGGTTTTAAAGCATCTGCTGCTTTGCCAAGTATAGGCTCCAGGTGCTCTATGTGCTCCAATACCAGGCTGAATGTTACCAGGTCGTATAGTTTTGTTGCAAATGCCCAGTCAGCTGTGATATCGGCCTGAATAAATTTTACATTGCCAGTAGTTATTTTCTCTTTTGCCTTTGCCATCATCTCTTCCGAAAGATCGACGGCGGTAACCTGTTTTGACTTCTGAGCCAGCCATACTGTATTTTTACCGGTTCCGCAGCCAATCTCAAGGCAGGCTTCAGCAGGAATAGTATCGAGTGTTGTCCTGATAGCTATACCTTCCAGGTCTCTTGTTCTGTTAAGGTTGGTGTCGTATTGTGTTGCCCAGGTATTGTAGGCTTGTCTGACGTTCATGGGTAGTGGCAGAGGTTTGTCCGCAATAATAGTAAAGAAAGTATATAAAAACATTAGCCGCTGTAGTGGCGGCTAAAACTAAAGCTGGCAAGAATACCTTGCTGATTTAATGCACAACCCGAAGTACAGGCTCATCGAGCTTTATACCTGTTTCATGGTCTATGGTAAAATAACCTACTTCGCTGGGACCATATCCTAAATTAAGCTCCACTACCTGGTTTGGCCCTGGCAGCATGCTTACCACTTCTTCGCGCAGCTTGTTATACTTATCCAGCAGGTCTGATAAGTGCTGCTCTTTTTCGGTAAGGGTGTTATTACGCTGGCCTGTTTTCAGGGCCTGCTCCATGTCGCTCTTCTCAGGGTCGTAGTCTGGTTTTATACTTTGCAGCGAAAGTATTTCCACTTCCAGAATTCTTATTTCGCGTTCTGTATCGAGGTATTCTTTTACTTTATTTTCGAGAGGAATCAGTGATTCATCTAAATATCTGATAAGGTTTTCCATAGTTTTAGTACGAAGTGGTTACAGCAAAGTATACGCAGCACAAGGCAAAACTTTACATCAAAACCACTTCGAGCTAAAGCTTATTCAAGCAAACCATTTTATACCTTTGTAATCCGCTACAGCCATTTAAACACCTTACGGAGCAAAGGCAGGCGGCCTTTGTACGGTGGGTAGCGTAATGGCAGGTCGAGCCATGTGCCGCGCTTAAGTACGCTTTTCTGGTGCGAAAAAACATCGAAGCTTGATTGCCCGTGATAACTGCCTATACCACTGCCACCAACGCCACCAAAAGGCAGGTTCGGGTTGGCAAGGTGCGAAATAGTATCGTTAATACAGCCGCCTCCGAAGCTGGCATTCTGCAGCACATACTCCTGTTTTTCTTTGTTTGAAGTGAAGAAGTATAAAGCCAGCGGTTTCTCATGCGAATTAACCACACGCACTACATCCTGAACATCTTGGTAAGTTAGCACAGGCAGCAGAGGTCCGAAAATCTCTTCCTGCATAACTGGGTGGTTCCAAGATACCTGGTCCATAACAGTGGGGGCAATATAGTTTGCCGTAGCATTTGTGGCGCCGCCAATGCGAACATTGCTGTTCTGCAGTAAGCCGCTTAACCGCTGAAAATGCCGTTCGTTAATGATGCGGGCAAAATCGGGGCTGGCAGCCGGGTCCTGACCATAAAATTGCTTGATATACTGATCCAGTAACTGTATAAGTTCTTCTTTCACATCTTCGTGCACCAGCAGGTAGTCGGGAGCAACGCAGGTCTGGCCGGCATTCAGGAATTTGCCCCACACAATACGGCGGGCAGAGAGATCGAGGTCGGCGTCTTCGGCAACTATAGCCGGGCTTTTACCACCTAACTCAAGTGTGACCGGCGTCAGGTGCTCGGCGGCGGCTTTCATTACTATACGGCCAACATTTGTGCTGCCGGTAAAAAATATAGTATCGAATCGCTGGGCCAGTATCTGCTGGGTAGTTTCTACGCCGCCTTCCACTACAGCAATATATGCCTCGTCAAAGTTCTCGCGGATGATCTTAGCGATAACAGCGGAGGTGTTGGCTGTTAGTTCAGAGGGTTTTATAATGGCGCAGTTGCCTGCAGCCATAGCCCCGATAAGCGGGTTTAGCACAAGCTGAAAAGGGTAATTCCAGGGCCCGATGATCAGGGCAACGCCATAAGGTTCAGAATAAATATAGCTGCGGCCCGGGAAGTTTACCAACACTTCTTTTACACGCTTAGGCTTTATCCATTTATTTATGTTGCTCATAACCAGTCGCAGTTCCTGCTCTACAAAGCCTACTTCAGTTACAAACGACTCTAGTTCGGGTTTTCTGAAATCAGCATACAGAGCATCGAAAATATCCTGCTCGTGCGCCCGTATGGCTTTCTGCAGCTTACGCAACTGCGCCTTCCGAAACTCCAACGAAAGGGTTTGTCCGCTTGCAAAAAAAGAGCGTTGTTTCTGTAGAAGTTGTGTAATCAATTGCTCATCGGTTTGTTGCAGTGTAGCGGGTTGTAAGGTTGTTTTCATAGGTTTGGTTAGTGGTGTCGTTTTTCCGGTATAGCCTCGGCAGGAGCTCTTCCGGTAAAGTGTTGCATAGAGGTATATACTCTGAATCCTTTGCCTACCACAAAATCAAAGATACGGGCAGGAAGCAATCCGCGTAAAAGTGGCAACAGGTGTACTATATCAGGTTTGCGAAGTATAATCTTGTTCTTTTTAATTGCATCCAGCATGGCCTCTACAAATCGTTCGGGCTTCATGATAGGGGTCAGGATTGGGGCTTTAGCTCCTGCAAACATGCCAGTATCTATGTAGCTGGGTGTAATGGTGGTTACATGAAGGTTCTTACCCGCTAGCTCCAGTTCTAATCGCAAACTCTCTGACCAGCCCAGTACAGCCCATTTGCTGGCGGCATATACACTCATGCGCGGGTTTGGTGTAAGGCCGGCTGCTGATGCAATATTTACGATATGCCCGCTGCCACGCGCCAGTATGGCTGGCAAAAAGGCACGCGTTACATACATAACACCAGCCACGTTTATACTTAAAGTACGTTCAATATCGAAATTAGAATGCTCTGCAAAGAGCTTGCCCACTACTATTCCGGCATTGTTCACCAATATATCGGGCGGACCAGTTTCCTGCATTACCTGTTCGGCCGCCTGCTGCACATCATTGGCATCGGCAACATCCACAACATAGCCCGAAGCTTTATAGCCCT
Organism: uncultured Pontibacter sp.; assembly: GCA_966250805.1. Classification (GTDB taxonomy): domain Bacteria; phylum Bacteroidota; class Bacteroidia; order Cytophagales; family Hymenobacteraceae; genus Pontibacter. The sequence goes on from CBINIP010000022.1 coordinate 37,182, forward strand.
GCGCCCTCAGTTCCTCTACATAGCGGTTCAGGTTGGCTTCGTTAATGTCCCAAAGTATAACCTGGGCTGCGCCTTCCTGCAGGCACCTTAGGGCGGTTAACTTACCCACTCCCAGAGCGCCTCCGGTAATAAGAACTGTGCTATTGGCTATTTTAGTCATATATAACTATACAAGTTGTAGGAAGTATACCAAAAACTTCCTTTAATATACAAAACTAAATACACAATAAAAAGTATAGCCTTGCGTCTGGTAATGTGGTGTTCTGATTTTTGTATATTTGAGTATTGCATTTAAACCTGTAGCTGTTGCTCTATACTTCTAAAGAAAGCTACAAACCTGCAGAAACCTATTGATGGTACAGTTAAACACGAACCAAAAGGTTTTGTACTGCACAAACTAAGTAATCCGGAGCTTATAAATAAAGTATAGCTTTATCTTATGAAAATAATTGAGTGCCCACGAGACGCGATGCAAGGGCTGCAAAAGTTTATACCTACCGAAGTAAAGATCGACTACATAAATACACTATTGCAGGTTGGTTTTGATACGATAGACTTTGGTAGCTTTGTGTCGCCGAAAGCAATACCGCAGATGAGCGATACGGCAGAAGTGCTGGCAAACCTGAACCTGGAGAGCACTACATCCAAACTGCTGGCTATTATTGCCAACGTGCGCGGCGCCGAAGAAGCAGCCACTCACAAGCAGATCAGCTACCTTGGCTTTCCGCTTTCGGTATCCGAAACATTTCAGCAGCGCAATACCAACAAAAGTATAGCCGAGGCCATGCAGCAGTTGGCTCAGATACAGGAGATCTGCACCAGGCACGATAAAACTCTGGTAACCTATATTTCCATGGGCTTCGGAAACCCTTACGGCGACCCATGGGATGCAGAAACTGTGATCGGGTATGTGGAGGATCTTGATAAATTAGGAGTGAAGATCATATCGCTATCTGATACAATTGGTGTTTCTAATCCTGAAAACATCTCGTACCTGTTTGGCCACCTGATACCGGCTTTTGAAAATATAGAATTTGGTGCGCACCTGCATACAACCCCAACCACCTGGCAAGAGAAAATAGAAGCTGCCTATAAAGCCGGCTGCCGCCGTTTTGATGGCGCCTTGCGTGGTTTTGGCGGCTGCCCAATGGCCAAAGATGAACTGGTGGGCAATATGGCTACCGAAAATTTGGTGCGCTACTTCGAAAATAATGGCATAAATTTGAATCTGAACAAAGAGGCGTTTGAGGCTGCAATGGTGCAGTCGGGCGCTGTATTTTTTTAACTATGGCAAGTAAAATTATAGTAGATATTTTTGTACCCTGCTTTGTAGATCAGCTGTTCCCGGACACGGCTATGAACATGGTAAAAGTGCTGGAGCGCGTTGGTTGCGAAGTAAACTATAACCCTAACCAGACCTGCTGCGGCCAGCCTGCATTTAACGCCGGTTTTTTTGATGAAGCCCGTGATGTTGCAACCAAGTTCCTGGATGATTTCTCCAACGATACATCTCATTACATTGTAGCGCCGTCGGCCTCATGTGTAGGTATGGTGCGTAACGCTTACCAGGATATTTTTGTGAAATCGTCGAACTTGGTAAAGTATCGCACCATGCAGAAAAAGGTGTATGAACTAACTGAGTTCCTGACCGATGTGCTGGGCATTACAAGTATACCAGGTGCCTCGTTACCGGGCAAATTTACCTACCACGACTCCTGCAGCGGCCTACGCGAGTGCGGTATAAAAGCCGGTCCGCGTGCCCTGTTAAGTAACGTTGAAGGCCTGGAATTGGTAGAGATGGCAGATAACGAAACTTGCTGTGGATTTGGTGGTACCTTTGCTGTTAAATTCGAGGCTATTTCTACGGCAATGGCCGAGCAGAAAGTAGATAACGCCCTTGCAACCGGTGCAGATTATATTGTATCTACAGATAGCAGCTGCCTGATGCACATCGAAGCTTACATTAAGAAACAGAAAAAACCTATCAAAACCATGCACATCGCTGATGTACTGGCAAGTGGTTGGTAAAATTATTTTCAACTATAAAGCAAAAGCGGCCTGACTTGTGTAAGTCAGGCCGCTTTTGCTTTATAGTTAGGTTAATGCCTCCTTCTCCTCCGGTTAAACACGTAGCGGTTATAGTATAAAGCAGTATTTTAGGTGATTAACTGCGTAACTTTAGTACAATTTGTTTACGCCTGCAGTGGTAGCCCGTATAGGTAGGTATGGTGAACAAAAGAGTTGTTTACATCTTCGCTTTAGGTTGGTTAAGCTTAGACTTTTACAACTCTTAACAGAAGTAGCTTGAAAGGTTTGTTCTGTATTTCACCATACATTGTATACCCCAAAGGTAAGCTACCTATAAATGGGTGCTGTAGGTAGATCTTACCGATTTTAGGAAAGGAGCCAGTGAAGTTAGATTAACTTGCAGGTGGTTGGGCTGGCTCCTTTTCCTATTTCCCTTTCATTCTATTTCCTCACATAATTGTACTGCTCATTATTCAAAGTTCTTCTCTTACAGTTATTGTATTTTAAAAAGAGCAGGTATGCAAGTGCAGCTTAGTTAAGTAGAAATACCCCCTGTTTTAGTAGAAAGCACCATTTTTATAGTTAGTAACACATAATGGCACACTCTAGCGTATAACGTTAAAATGTACAAAAACTATTATGAGTAATTGTATTAAGCGGCTTTCGCTGTTGCTGTTTGTGATATTTTCTGGTGCTATAATACAGCCAGTGCAGGCGCAGGAAAACCAGAAACTAGACTCGGACAGGCCAAGCCAGGGAATACCCTCTGCGGCTGTACCTCGAAATCATTTACAGCTAGAGGCAGGCTGGCAATTTCAGAAAGATACCAGGGGAGATGCCGAGATAAAAACCAATGCATACCCAACTGCGCTGTTGCGCTATGGGTTGTTTAATAAAGTTGAATTAAGAGTGCAGGGGGCATTTAAAGACTCTGTAACAGAAGATGCTACCCGGAAAAGTATAAAAGGCTTCGGCCCCCTGGGTGTTGGTGCCCTTGTTGGGTTGTGGGAAGAAAAAGGCTTGTTGCCCGAAGCAGCTTTTATGATCATGATAACCCTGCCGGTGGGTAAAGAAGCCTTCAGACCTGAAGACCCGGAGCCTCAGCTTCGCTTGTCGTTTACGAATAAACTAACCGATAAAACAGACCTGAACTATAACCTGGTGCAGGGCTGGACAGGCGGAAACAAGAACACGGGCTATACTGTCTCATTAAGCAACGAGGTGTCTGAAAAGCTGGGTGTATTTGCAGAAGTATTTGGAAATAAGGAAAGCGGCGAGAAAGCAGAGCATCAGGCTGATGCTGGTATACTTATCAGGTTGCTGGATAACCTACAGCTCGACGTAGCAGCCGGAACACAACTGAACAAGGCTGCACCAGATTATTTTGTGACAGCAGGTTTAACAGCGCGGCTACCAAGGTAACTATCAGATGAGCAGAAAACAGTTAAGTATATGATGAGCGAACGTGACAACCGGCCGATAGAGAAGTCGCTGAAAGAGTATGCGCGCGGCATTGCGGGTGGTTTGCTGTTCAGTTTCCCGTTGCTGTATACAATGGAAGTATGGTGGACGGGCTTTATGGTTACGCCATTGCAGCTTGTGCTGCTTATGGTAGCTACTTACCTGTTATTGCTGGGGTACAACCATTTTGCTGGCTTACGCGCCGATGCTTCCTGGCGGACAGTTTTTATAGACTCGGTGGAGGAGATGGGCATAGGTATACTTACTTCCTTTTTGTTGCTATTCTTACTTAACCGCATCGATTTTGGAAGTATGGCCCTGAACGAGATAGTAGGTAAAGTGCTGGTAGAAGCAATGGCAATATCGATAGGGGTTTCTATTGGTACAGCACAGCTAGGCGGCGGCAACGACGATGACGAAGAAAGAGAGCGCGACAAAGTGAACGAAGAGTTCTGGAAAGGCGCCAGCTGGTGGAAGCATAAAGCTGCCTTATTAGTGCTGGCACTATGCGGCAGTATACTGGTTGGCGGCAACGTAGCACCAACCGATGAGGTAATGATGCTGGCCGTAGAAGCAACTCCCTTGCATATACTTATGATGGCGCTTTTTTCGCTGGTGATGGGATCTATGGTCGTGTTCTTCAGCGATTTTAAAGGGACATCAAAAGAGGTAGGTACTAATAATATTGTTATAGATTTACTATCAGATGCATGCATCACTTATTTAGTTGCACTGGCAGCATCGGCCGTTTGCCTGTGGTTTTTCGGCCGCTTCGAAGGCATCACATTTCAGGGGGCTTTTTCGCAGTGCATAGTGCTAAGCGTACTTTCCTCGCTTGGTGCTTCTGCGGGTCGCCTGCTTATAAAATAGATATAGGAAGAACTATAAACTCAGATGGATAATAAATAAAGCACCGTTGCCGACGACAGCAAAAATCTGCTGGAGTGGGTGGTGTTTTACATAAGTTTGTTGCTGATACTAAGTATACTTGGCTACCTGGTCTACAATGTTTATACCTATAAGCCATCGCCGCCCGATCTGCTGGTAACGTACCAGCACGATCCGTCAGAGTTTGCACCTTACCGGTACCATGTGCGGGTCACAAACCAGGGGGGCGAAACAGCTGAGGAAGTAAACATAGAGCTTGTGCTTGAAAAGGCAGGCCAGGAACTTGAAGCAGCAGAACTACAGATCCCTTTCTCGCCCAGAGAATCAGAGCGGGAAGGCTGGGTGAATTTTAAAACAGACCCTGCTACAGCCGACACGGTCATAGCACGGGTCATGAGCTATAAAAAACCCTGACTCAAACTTAAACATATTTAGGAGCACTATGTCAAAAAAAAGAGCGACTGATAAACACGAAAACAAACAGGAAGCCCCTGTTCCGAGAGGCAAGTTACTGGCCATTGGTGGTAAAGAAACCAAAGGCGAGGATGAAAAATCCGATATACAGGTGCAGAACGCAGACTTTATTGATATGCAGATTTTGCAGCGTTTTGTAGATGAGCTAAAGGGCGATAAACCAATGATAGCTGTAATCCCGACAGCATCAACGCAGCCTGAACAGGCTGGCAAAGATTACATAAAGGCTTTTAGCAAACTAGGTATTGATAATGTTGAGATAGTAAACATTAAAAACAGAGCTGATACCAAAGATCAGGCTTGGCGTGATATCATAGAAAGAGCTTCGGGTATCATGTTCACCGGCGGCGACCAGTTGCGCTTGACAGCGATATACGGTGGCACTCCGCTATTGGAGTTAATGAAGGAGCGCTATACCTTCGAAGAAATTATTGTGGCCGGAACAAGTGCCGGTGCTGCAGCCATGTCTACTCCTATGATCTATGAAGGAGATACGCAGGGAGGCATGATAAAAGGGGATGTGCGCATTACCACCGGCCTGGAGTTCCTGAAGAACGTAGCTATAGACACACACTTTATTGCAAGGGGGCGAATAGTACGTATGTCGCAGGCCATCTCAACAAACCCGGGTTGCGTGGGTGTTGGGCTCGAAGAAGACACTGCTATACTTGTAACCGAAGGTAAGCACATTGAAGTAGTGGGTAACGGACTTATCACCATTGTGGATGGAACCGACATCAGCTACACCACCATACACGAAATTGGTAACGGGCAGCTGTTCTCGGTTTGCGGTTTAAAAGTACACTTATTGGCTGATAAAGAAACATGGACATTGACCACGTTTGATCAGTTGCATATCTAAGCATTATTGTTGCTGTAGAATAAAACCCGGCCCTGGCCTTACGAAGCCATACCCGGGTTTTTCTTTTTCCCCTGCTGTGCTACAAGCCACTGCACTGCTATAATGGTTTTGGCATCGTAAAACTCTTTTGCAAGCAATTCCTCTTTTGATAAGGCAACAATTTTCACATTCTCGTTCTCCTCATCCAGTCCGCCACCCTCGGCTTTCTTTCTGCTCACCTCGGCATAGTAGAGGTATATTTTTTCGGTGCAGGCGCCAGGCGAAGTATAAATATCATGTATATGTTCCAGGCGATCAACTGCATATCCTGTTTCTTCTTTTATCTCTTTCCGGATGGTTTTCTCAGGATCGTTATCCTCCAGTACACCTGCTACAATTTCCAGTAGCTCGCGCTTTACAGGGTACCGGAATTGTTTAACAAGTATAAACTTTTGCTTCCCGGTATCATAGACCAGGGCTGCTGCGCCATCGCCACTCTCAAACTGCTCCCGCTCAAATGTTTGCCCGTTCTGTTCTATCTGCAGTTTCTTGAAAGTATAAAATCCTTCATAGATTGTTTCTTCCTGCTTAATCTTCATTTGTAGTGTAGTTACGGTGTAGCATTGGCTTACGCAAAAACCTTTGCAGCGTAAAAAGATTTGCAGCAATTGTGCCTGCACAGCGTATAGCAGCAACAAAACCACACCTGAGCTCCTAATGAGAAATGTAACGCTTATAGCCAAACTGCAAGGGATTTACTGGGTAATTACCGGTATTTGGCCGTTGCTGCACATGCCAAGTTTCCTATGGGTAACCGGGCCTAAAAACGACCTGTGGCTGGTGCGCACCGTGGCAGTGCTTATACTGATAATTGGTTTGGTGCTGATGATGGCAGGCTTCCGAAAAAGGGTAACAGCGGAGATAAAATGGCTGGGTATTTTAAGCGCTGCAGGCCTGACAATAGTGGACGTATACTATAGCCTGGCAGATGTGATCTCAAACATTTACCTGCTCGATGCGCTGGCCGAATTTATACTTATTGTGCTCTGGTTACTGGCCGGGCAAAGAGGTATGGCTCAAAATTTAGAAACTAAGGATTAACAAATATTCTGCAGCATGGAAGAGAACCTACCGATCAGGAAAAGGCATTACAGGGTTATTGATGAACTCATAAACGAGGCGCAGCAGCAGGTACCGGAATCTGGTATGCGCCGGCGTGCCATTGCCATGAGCTTTCTGCATGAGTATAGCCGCAAGCCCGAGCGGCCGAGCCTGGTACCAAGTGCCGACGGGGCATTGGAAAGTATACTTTTTTCGCTGCCATCCTACGCTTTGGAGGGTGAAGATAATCCGCTCTGGAAAGTATACCGCGACCTGCTCCTGAAGCTGCCTTCCCACACGCAGCTATACATACTGGTGCACGAGCCTGTTGTTGAAAAACTGGAAGCCTGGCTGCAGGAAAATAACCTACAGGATCGGGTGCATCTGCATAAAGTTTCGGCAGTTTACAACATGTTCATTTGGGCAGAAGACAGTTACGAGGTAGTTCAGGACGAAGCAGACGGCAAACTATTTATGGTACAGCCCCATTCGCACCGTCGCATTTTTGATGACTACATCAGCCGCCTTACCGGCAAAGCTTTTGGCCTGGAACGACTGAAAGTGCCTTTATACTTTGAGGGTGGAAATATTTTAACCGGCGACGATTTTTTCCTGATGGGAGCAGATTACGCCGTGGATACACTCCTGGATCTGAATGGTGTGCAGGGCGCACTAATGGAGACATCTACACTTGATCTTGTCTCCGGGCTTTACAAGAAATACCTGGACCGCGAGCGCAAATTATACTTTATTGGCAGCTCCCTGATTATTCCGGGCGAGAGGAGCCGCAAGTTTACACATAATGGGCAGGAATGGACGGAAACCATTTACACCAAAAATGCCGAAGGAACAGTGCAGCCGCTCTTTCACATTGATATGTTTATAACGCTGGCCGGCAGAAACGAAGCAGGTAAGTACCAGGTGCTGGTAGGAGATACGCGCATGGCGGATGAAATACTGGGCACCAGCACTGCCCGTTTAGGCATGTATGATGTGTTTGACGATATAGCTGAGCTACTTTCCAGTTTAGGGTTTGAAGTATTCCGCAATCCTTTACCTATAACGTATGTAGATGATGAGCAGGAACGGGTACGGAAATGGTATTTTGCCACCTCTAACAATGCTGTGGTAGAGATCATAAACAAGCAGGATAAAACCATATGGCTGCCAACCTATGGCTACGGCGACTGGAAATATCTGAAAAAGACCGATGACGAGAATAAGCGAATCTGGGAGAACCTTGGCTTTAAAGTAGTGCAGCTGGAAGATTTTCATCCTTTTGTAGAAAACTCAGGCTCGTTGCACTGCATTAAAAAGTATATAAAGCGAGGTTCACTTAAGATGTAATGATTTTATACCTCGTGTTTTATACTTTGTGTGTAAACAGCCATAAAGTATGGTGGGAATGATAGAAAAGTATAAGGTTCCAGCTCCGGGAGGTGTTTCTTAAAAAGCGGCATTAGCCATGCAGCACTGAAGATAATGATCAGTTTTCCGCCCGGTTTCAGCTTAGCTTTTACCTTTTCGAGAAACGGCTCTATCATCTCATTTTTGTAAAAAGAGAGCGGAATGGAACTTATGAAATAATCTACCTTATCAGAGGGTACATACTTTTCAAAATCAAAAGCGCTTTCTTCCAGCACGGTAATGCCCCCGAAGTTTTCTCTTAAAAAGCGGCAGGCCTCCTCATCAATCTCAAATGCAAAGTAAGAGAGGTTCTGCTTGTTTTTTGCTTTATGCAGCAGGGGCTTTGTTATCTCGCCGTGGCCTGCACCTATCTCAATAATAGTGGCGGGATCAGCTGTAAAAGTTACCTCCTCCACAATTTTCCTGATCACCTTTTTAGGAGTTTCACGGATCGCACCTGTCGTGAAAAGTTTTGGGAGGTAGCTCATAAAGTATACTTTAATTTCATTTTGATTTAAGCTGATAAGGCAGAGGGCAACTTTCAGGCAATAAGCAACTACTTAAAGAAAGCAACGGGGCACAGTGTAGTATACACCTTTTAGAGCAAGTGGTTACTGCAATGGCTTTATACTTATGTGCTAAGTTCCAATATCTTACCTGTGCTTGTATTAATTGCAGAGATGCATCGTTAATAGTTTATACTTTGAACCAATTCGGTCAGGCTAATGCTATAAGGGTACAGAATTGTTTCAGTAGCTTCAATCTGTTTACCTTTACACCTTTCACACATTTTATGCTGCACCAACTTTTATTTATTGCATTTATACTTTTCGCCAGCCCTGTTTCTACACCCGAAAAAAACTGGGATTTGGTAAAGGAGAAGAACGGCATCCTGGTTTATACTTCCGATACCGAAGCCTCGGCTTTAAAGTCAATTAAAGTATCGGCTGTTTTCGAGGGCACACCAGAAAAGCTATGGGCAGTGCTGCAGGATGTGAATGCGCAGAAAGAGTGGGTGTATGCCACAAAAAGCTCAAAGCTGCTGAAGCGTACAAGCCCTAACGAATTGCTTTATTATGTAGAAACAGCAGTGCCATGGCCGGCCAGCAACCGCGATGTACCTATCCGGATGAAGATGACGGAGAACAAGGCCAACCAGTCGCTAACTATAAATACCATTGGTCTGCCCAAAGCTATACCTGCAAACGATGGCAAAGTGCGCGTGCCGCACATGGCTGCCCGCTGGGAGGTAAAAGCAGTAGGTAAAAATAAAATAAAGATAGACTACTTCCTGGATTTGGACCCGGGTGGCGCCATACCAGCCTGGATCGTGAACCTGTTCGTAACAAAAGGCCCTTACGAAACTTTCACCAACCTTGGGGAGCTGCTTAAAAAGGCTTAATGTTCTTACTTCGCAAGTATAAGCCCTAACCACACAGCCAGTAATCCGGTTACTATACTTGCGGCTATGTATAAAATTGCCGTTAATGTTTGGCCTGTTTGCAGCAGATTCAGGTTTTCGGATGAGAAGGTTGAAAAAGTAGTATAGCCGCCGCAAAAGCCGGTAACCAGCAACAACCGCAGGTTATGGTTTAATTGGCTGCTGTGCCAGAACAAACCTACAAAAATACCGATCAGGAAACAGCCCAGCACATTGCTGATGAAGGTAGCCAGCGGAAAAGTAGCCGTATAATATTTTGCCGTAACTACCGATGTAAGGAAGCGTAGCATACTGCCCACAGCACCACCAAGACCTACAAGTATAAATTGTTTAAGCATACTATAGTTTTTTTGTACCTGAAGAAGTAGGCAAATCTAAATCAAGCTTGTTAATGAATCTGGCTGAACTATATATTACCAGTTCAGGAACCTCTTTGTGCGGCGTATGGCCAACACCGGGGATAATATACTTTTCTGCTGCACCACTAACCTGGCTTATGGTTTTTTCTACCTGATCTAAAGTGCCGTATTCATCTGCTTCTCCCTGAATAAACAAGACAGGGCATGTTATACCTGGTAAAAGGTACTCTATGTTCCAGTTCCGGTAATCGCTTCGGGTCCAGGTTTCTGTCCAGGCTCTGAAGATGGTATCTACTTTATCGCCGTGATATTTTTGCAGGCGCTCTGCCAGGTCAGTGGTTTTGTAGGCCTCCATTGCAGCATAAATCCCATGCAGAGTTATGTCTTCTACAAAAATATGTGCAGCCTCACTTATCACGGCTCTAATTCTCTCCGGATATTTACTTGCAGCAATCAAGGCAATTGTGCCACCATCGCTGTGGCCAAACAAAATGATATCTTCTACTTCCAGGGTAATAAGCAGATCATTTAAAACATCTGCTTGAAGCTCCATATAATTAGTTGGCCTTACGTAAGTGGGCATCGGTTCAGATTTGCCGTAGCCTAAACGATCGTATACCAGCACTTTACATTGGGTCGCGTCGGCAAGCTTATCGGGTAAATTCCGCCATAGTTGCACACAGCCTAAAGAGTCATGTAGTAGAACTATGGTTGGTCGATTTTTATAGTTGTTCAGGTACTCTGTGTAAAGGTTCTGGCCTTTCACATTTATCCATGTGCTGATTCTTTCCGGCGACATTCAAATAGGTTAAGTAGTGTGGGTATGCTTGTATATCTTTTAACATACCTGTGGTTAAGCAATCAGTTACCGTTTCAAAAGTATAAAATGCTTTCTTTATTTTAATCTTAAATCAGAGGCAGGATAGTTTAGCTTTCTCTGTTTATCAGGTACAAAGTATAACCAAGGTAGCAAATCAGCAGAATGGCAGCTTCCCATCGGTCCAGTTTATGCCTTTGCCCTGTAAACATGGCTAAAAACAGAAAAATGGTGCCTCCGGCCAGCAACAACAAATCAGTATTGAACACAGTGCTATAGGTAACAGGCCGTACCAGCGAGCTTATAGATAAGATGAGGAAAATGTTGAATATGTTGGAGCCGATAATGTTTCCAACGGCTATATCGGTTTTTTTTCTGATAGCAGCAACAACAGATGTAGCCAGTTCCGGCAGCGATGTTCCGGCCGCCACAATGGTGAGTGCTATAATTTTTTCACTTATGCTGAGTATAGTGGCTATTTGTATGGCACTGTTCACCACCAATCTGCCACCAACTATAAGCCCGGCCAAACCTATGATAATGAACAGCCAGATATTTACAATGGAGTAGTTTTCTATCTGTATATCCAGCTTTTCAGGTTCTGACCTTAGCTGCTTCTTAATGTAGAGCAGAAACAGCAGGAACATCAGCAACAATACAAGGCCATCTAAGCGGGATATGATGAATGTTTCTTCCGAATACAGATCATTGGCCAGCACAAACAGGAAAACGATAGCAACAAACGAAAACGGGATCTCTTTCCAGACAGTGCTGGATTGTATAACCAAAGGCATAATAACACCGGTAAGACCAAGTGTGGCAAATAAATTAAAGATGTTACTGCCTATGATGTTGCCGAATACTATGTCGGAGTGTTTTTGGTAGGCAGCGAACGTATTAACTACTAGCTCGGGAGCTGATGTGCCAAATGCTACAACTGTGAGGCCAATAGCAAGATCAGAAACGTTATGCTTCTTTGCCAGCGCCGACGCCCCCTTGATCAGCCAGTCTGCCCCTTTAATGAGCAACACAAACCCCAATAAGATGAGTAGTAACGAGATCAGCATACTGTACTTCTTTTCAAGAACAGGCTAGGAAGGCATTTTATACTTGCCCTAGAATAAGTATACAGCAACTATACTATACTTCTAAAGTGGAATCAGAATGTAAATAGTTAGTAATTTCTGTACTTAAGGCTACGTGTAACTGATAAGATGTAGTTACGGGCACCGCAGGTAATTGCTTGTGTAAATAAACTACTTTCCGTGTGGTGACAATTTTAGAGAGTATAAAAGGCTGAGTGTATGCTCTGTGAAAACAAAAACGCCATGCCTTACAGGCATGGCGTATATACATTATGATGTAGTTATGATTATGCCTCAGGCATCAACCTTACCACTAATCCGTCCAGTTCAGGTGTTATCTTCAACTGACAAGAAAGGCGGCTGGTTGGAGTTGCGTGAGGCAAAGTTTCCAGCATATAAGCCTCATCGTCGTTTGGCTCTGGAAGCTCACCGCTTTGCAGCACCTCTACATGACAGGTGGCGCAAATGGCCATGCCGCCACAGATAGCGGGTACCTCCAGCTCGTTTGCTTTCATTACTTCCATCACCGACAGGCCCATATCAGTTGGTGCCTCCAGTGTTACGCGGCTGCCATCGTGCAGCTCTACGTGTATGTTTATTGCGTCTTCCATTATTGCAGTTCCTGTATACCGTTTACAGTAGTATACTTCAGTACATACTTTTTGCCCGGGTTGATGATGTTGTACGCACTCTGAGCCATCAGGGCAGCCTCATGGAAACCGCAAAGGATCAGCTTCAGCTTGCCTGGGTACGTGTTGATATCACCGATAGCGTACACGCCTTCAATGTTGGTAGAGTAATCGAAGGTGTTTACTTTGATAGCGCCTTTCTCCAGCTCCAGTCCCCACTCTTCGATCGGGCCAAGTTTAGGTACCAGCCCGAACAACGGAATGAAGTAATCTGCTTCTATAACGTGTGGCGTTTCGTTGTCGATCAGCACGGTTACTGCGTTCAGTTTGCCATTGCCATGCACCTCAGTTACGTTGGATTTCAGCAGCAGCTTAATGTGGCCTTCTTCAGCCATGCTTACCACTTTCTCAGCCGACTCCGGCACGCCTCTGAAACTTGTGCCACGGTGCACCAGGGTAAGTTCCTCAGCTACGCCCGACAAGAAAATTGTCCAGTCGAGGGCAGAGTCGCCGCCACCTGCCAGCACCACGCGCTTGCTACGGAATTTCTCAGGGTCTTTTACCATGTAGGCTACTCCTTTGCCTTCAAAGTTCTCAAGCTGCTCGATAGCTGGTTTTCTTGGCTCGAATGATCCCAGGCCACCGGCAATCACCACCACTTTACAAAAGATCTCGGTGTTTTCAGAAGTTACCACTCTGAAAGAGCCATCCTCCTGTTTCTCCAGTTTCTCCACGCGCTCACCCAACGTAAAAGTAGGGTGGAACGGCTCGATCTGTTTCATCAGGTTGTTTACCAGGTCGCCGGCAAGTACTTCCGGGAAACCCGGAATATCGTAAATAGGTTTTTTAGGGTATATTTCGGCCAGCTGGCCGCCTACAGTTGGCAGGGCATCCACTACGTGGCAGCGCATTTTCAGCAAACCAGCTTCAAACACGGCAAACAGGCCAACCGGACCCGCCCCGACAATGCATATATCTGTTGTGATTTTGTCCATCTTTTTAAAGAATGATGTTCTTTTTAATTGTACTGTAAAGATACGGCACACCTGCCAGCAACCATAAAGCTTTCTGCTTTTTTTGGCTCATCCGGAAGGTAGACCAATCAATGTACAACTATGTTTGCGGGTGATTTTGTTCCTGCACCAACTGCTGTAACCGTTGTGCATTGAAGGCTGCATAACCTAACTGATCGTTATCGAAATACACGTACACATCAAGCCCCTGCTGCTGCCATTCCAAACACTTGCTGGCCCACCACTGCAAGGCGCTTTCTGAGTAGCTACCTGCATACTTTGTTTCGGGCCCATGCAGGCGCACATACACAAAATCAGCGGTTACCTGCAACGGCGACATGTGGTACTCCAATTCGTAAATACAGAAAGCGGCGTTATACTTCTGCAGCAGCGCATACACGCCGGGTGTGTACCAACTCGGGTGCCGGAATTCGAAGGTATAGCGGTAGTAGGGGGGCAGTACGGCCAGAAAGGCAGCCAAGCGTTCTTCGTTCACGCTCCAGCCCGGCGGCAACTGGAAAAGTATAGGCCCGAGCTTTTCTTCCAGCGCGTTCACATTCTGGAAGAAGCGCTGTATGCTTTCCTGCGGGTCTTTCAGCTTCTTCATGTGCGTGATAAAGCGGCTGCCTTTCACAGCAAACACAAAATCATCAGGCACGGAAGCACGCCAGTTAGCAAAGGTCTCGGCTGAGGGTAATTTGTAAAACGAGTTGTTGATCTCGACAGTACGGAAAAAGCGGAGGAAGTAACTGGTAAAGTCCTTCGATTTGAGGCCAGGAGGGTAAAAGTTGCCCATCCAATGTTTGTAATGCCACCCCGAAGTACCAATGTAGATCTTCCTCTGCTCCATGTTGTGTTGCTTGTATTAGATTAACAGGATTATACTTGGAGAGGAGGGGTTAGGTTAAGGTGTTAGGGTGTCCAACCACCCCCAGCCCCTCCTTGAAAAGGAGGGAAGTTTGAAGGTTCCTTGCACACGTTAAACTTCAGATTCAACTGTAATGCTTTGATTAAGCTTTCGCCTCGCCGGCTGGGCCATACTTTTCTCCTTGATGAGAAAAGTATGCAAAAGAATCAAGACTATTCGAAACTCGCTGAACGCTCAAACATTGAATCGTCAGTAGGCGCACCTGGCTAAGGCCGTTGTTTTGTAGCTCCCGTTTCACCTCACCCTAGCCCTCTCCTCAAGGAGAGGGAACTTGCTTTGGCTATACATAAAAGTATAAGTTCTATAATATCTCTTCTCCAACCACCTCTGCCCCTCCTTGACCAAGAAGGGGAGTCTTATATATGTTCTGAACAATTCTGCTCTTTGTCATCCAGAGCGTTAGCCGAGGGATCTTATACAGCCAAAGTATAAGTTTCATAGCTACAGGCTTAGCACGGACAGGTCGCGACCTGTCCCTACAGATTAGCTGAAGCTGCATAGCCAGCTGCTATCGAACCTGATCCCAGTCCTTAGGTTGAGCGCCTTGGTGTGTCCGGTGCCCGTTAAGGGCAGCCTGCAGGCGGAGCCGAAGGCAGGACTCACCACAGCGCGATACCAAAGGACGAGCCCTCGCGGGCTTGGAGCGCACCAAAGTTAAAATTGAAACTATAGGTAAGTAAGACTGAGGAAGAAAAGCAGCTACGCAGCAAAGGCTTGCTGGCTACTAAGTATAAACTTCCGCTATAGATCTGTATCAGATTTCTCGCGCTGCTCGAAATGACAAAATAGTAAACCAAGAAAGTATAACCTACCACTCATACAACAACTCATTCCCTCTTTTACCTACCACTACAATTGCATTCATTTTGCGGAGGCAGTACGTGATCTGGCGGCTGCGGTAGAGGGGGAGCTTAAGAGTATTGGCCAGGCATTTGGTAGAAAAAGGCTGTGGTAGCGTGGGCGGTAGTATAGCTAAAAAGTCTAGGTTACTGGTGAACACTTTGGATTCGATCACATCGAGCAGGCGGCGGTCTTTTATACTTTCGCGTTTGCGGCGCTTGCTGCCTTTGCCGTCTTTGCAGCTTACTTCCTCCTCACGTATCAGCGGAAATTCTATTGTGAAATTGGGGTGGTTGATAAGCTCCGGTATGCGCACCATTTCTTCGAACAGGTCCAACAGGTTGCCACGCGCCGGCGACTTCCTACGTGATAAAATTTCATCTCCTTTCCTGCCCACCTTTACCACCCATTTTTCTATCGTTATCGGGTGCAGCACGTGCACTTTATACTTCTGTACAAGCTCCTGCAGTTTACCTCTGATGGCCGAGAAATTGCGTGTCTGTATTTCAACCAGATCGCTGCCGCGAACCAGGTCAATCACAAAACCATCCAGTGGCACTTCAAACCGGTCATCGGGCTGGGCATACCATAGCTTCAGGGCTGCGTGCAACGATCGCTCGTTCTGTATGCCAATGCTACGTGCTTTAACGGTCTTTTGTGGTAACGCTGTCTCCATCTGTTCTGACTGCCGAAGTATAAGCTTTGTGTTAGTGGTGTCAAAAGTATGGATACATCGGGCTAATTCATTCGGCAAAGTATAATTTCTGGCAAAGGTCTAAACTCAACTGAAATTTATACATTGCTTACCAGCAAAGTATGGTTAGTTATACTTGTAAAGCAAAGCCCTGAGCGGTTAGTTATTGTCAGTGTGCTGCTGAGAGTATAGGGTATGAAAATGAAGAAGTATAAAGAGCAATAAAGTATAAGTCCAGCTACAAATGCAGCTGGACTTATACTTTATACTTGTTTATTTTACTTTGATCAATCTAAAGGTACATCCATCGAGGCGCGGCGGTGTTGTATGATCCTGAAGCTCTCGATGAGCTTAACCGATTCGTGGTAATCTTCGGAGAAGAGGGCTATAAAGGCACCCTCCGGAGCATATTCCAATGCATGTGCCAAGGCTCTGGATTCCTGGTTTATCTCGTGATATCTGATATCCGGGTTAACAGACGTCAAGCCTTCAATTACCAGCCTGTTTATCTCTTCGCCGGCTTTACCACGCAGGTCTTTATCCTGTCGGATGATAACCTCATCAAACATCTCGGCTGCCAGTTTACCAATTTCGCGCATATCATCTTCGCGCCTGTCGCCAATACCTGCAACTATACCAATTTTATGCGTTGCCTGCACATTGTTTATGAAATCGGCTATTGCACGCATACTGGCAGTGTTGTGGGCGTAGTCTATCAGCACTTCGTACTTCGGAAGTTTGAACAGGTTCATGCGGCCTGGTGTGGTCTCGTGAGACGGAAGGAAAGTGCGCAGCGCAGTTTTTATCTCAGTAATCTCAAAGTGATTGATATAAGCAGCCAGGGTAGCAGCCAGTACGTTCTGGATATTAAATCTGGCTCGCCCGCCAAAAGTTAACGGTATGTCTGCCACACGATCTACCCTGATCTTGTAGGAGTTCTTGAAGATAGAAATGAAGCCGTTTTCGAACACTGCAGCAAGGCCACCCTTTGCAATGTGCTTAAGAATGCGAGGATTTTCTTCATCCATGCTGAAGAAAGCTACCTTGCAGTTGAGTCCTACATGGGTTTCGTATACCAGGTCATCATCGGCATTAAGTATAGCATAACCATCGGAGCAAACGGTGCGCGGAACAACAGCCTTTACCTGTGCCATTTCTTCTACAGTATGTATGTCTCCCAAGCCCAGGTGATCTTCCGATACGTTCATCAGGATGCCAATGTCGCAGTTTCTGAAGGCTAAACCAGTGCGTAGCATACCGCCCCGGGCACACTCCAACACGGCATAATTTACAGTAGGATCTTTCAGAACAAACTCGCTGCTGTAAGAACCGGTGGTATCGCCTTTAATGATCTTGCGGTCCTGGATATAAATACCATCGGTGGTAGTATAGCCAACCTGGAAGCCTTTGAACTTAAGCATGTGCGCTATAAGGCGGGTTGTGGTGGTTTTGCCATTTGTACCCGTTACTGCCACAATAGGAATGCGGGTAGGGGTACCATGCGGGAATAGCATGTTAATGATGGGCTCGGCTACGTTGCGCGGCAACCCTTCGGTAGGAGAGATGTGCATGCGCAAGCCGGGAGCAGCGTTCACCTCAATTACAGCGCCTCTTGTTTCGGGCAACGGTATGGCAATATCGTTGGTCATTACATCAATACCGCAAATATCAAGGCCAACTATACCTGCAATACGTTCCGCCATCAGCACATTGTACGGGTGCACAATATCAGTTACATCGGTAGCTGTACCGCCGGTGCTCAGGTTGGCTGTGCGCTTCAGGTGCAGCACCTCGCCGGCAGGTAAAACAGACTGTAATGTCAGGTCTTTCTCGCGAAGTATAGCCCTTGAAATCTTATCAATCTTGATGTGGGTCAGCGCTTTTTCGTGGCCTATACCGCGGCGTGGGTCGCGGTTGGTTTCCTTTACAAGCTCCTGTATAGTTGAAACGCCATCGCCAACAATCAGTGCCGGTGTGCGTTTGGCGGCAGCTACAAATTTGCCGTTTATTACCAGCAGCCTGTAATCAAAACCTTCAATAAACTGCTCCACCATTACATCTTCTGAGTAACGCTGGGCTTCTGAAAGACCACGAACTGCTTCTTTCCAGGATTGCACATTTATACTTGCCCCTTTGCCCTGGTTGCCATGCAGCGGCTTTAATACCAGCGGGTACCCTAGCTCATCAATGGCTTCTTCGAGTTCTTCGCTATTTTTAACTATAACGCCTCTGGGTACAGGTACTCCGGCTTCTTCGAGTATCATTTTTGTCTCGTTTTTGTCGCCGGCGGCCTCTACTGCAAAAAAGGATGTTTTGCTGGTCATGGCTGCCTGTATGTGTTTCTGGTGCACACCGTAGCCAAGTTGTATGATGTTGCGTTTGGTGTTGTTAATGTAAGGTATACCACGGCTAACGGCTTCCATTACAATTGCTTCGGTGCTTGGCCCGAAATACTCATCTTCACGTATCTGGTGCAGCTTGGCCACATCCTGTACAATGTTTACTTTTTTGCCTTTTGCCAGGGCTTCGGTAATGCGGATGGCAGCATGTGCTGCATATTCGCCGGCACGCTCCTGCTGGTACGAGAAAATTACAAAGTCTACGCCATGCTCACGACCAGGATATCGGCGGCCATACCCGCTGTCCATACCTGCCATAGTCTGAAGCTCTAACGCAATATGCTGCACCACTTTGCTGAAGGAGGTACCTTCTGCTACAAGTTTAAGAAAACCGCCTTCGGTGCCTTCGGTAGCTCTGTGTAGGTAAATGCCTGGGAAAAGCTTCTCCAGACGCTCTGGCAGGCCCGGAACCTCGTTCGTCAATACATCTTTCAGGTCTTCCAGGTCGAGTTTGAGCACGATGATCTTTGGATGTTTAATGGACCAGTAATTTGGCCCACGCATGATCCGTAATTCTAAGATGTTCATAGCATGTTTGTTTATGTAAGGGGGCCGTACCTGTACTTTATAATTTAGGTGTGCAGCAGCGTACGTAGGTATAAGCACTGGCTTGCTTTTTGGTTGCGGCTATACTTTACCCGAAGATTTGTACGCAAATAATCCAAACTCTGCTATGCCGTTAGCAGCTTAAAACAGCGATGTTGGCTCAAATTAAGTAAGGTTCAATGTAAATACTTACTTACAATTAAGCTTATTAAGTATAAATACTTATACAATAGGTGCCTTGTAAAACCGCAGTATTAATATATATAAATTAAAGAGGTAATATATTGATAATAACTGTGTTACAAGTTGGTTAAATGTGTTTTTTATGTAATTAATACAACAACTCCCAGTGCTTGCTTCCGTTTAATCTCATGTGTATTATTCAATTATATCCATCTTAAACTGAAAGCAAATGGCAAGAGATTATCAGAGTAATTACGATGAAAGTGGCTACGGCTCACAAAACAGAAATTATGGATCATCAAGAGACAGAAATGAATCTGATGAGGACAGAGGCTTTTTTGGCCGAATAGGTGAAACTATCAGTAATGTATGGGATAACGTAACTGGCGGTAGTGATGAAGATGAACACCGCCGCCGTCAGCAGGATCAGCAAAGATCATCAAACTACGGTAGCTCAGGAAGCAGATCTTCTTACTCAGGATCGGGAGATTATGACAGAGGAGGTTATGGCTCATCAAGCTACAGCGGTGGTTCCGGATCAGGGACTTACGGCAGCGGCTCTTCTTACAGCGGCAACTATGGCAGCGGCTCAGACTACGGCAGATCTGGCGGACAGGGCGGCTATGGCAGCTCAGGTTCCAGCTATGGCGGGTCAGGCTCTATGGGAAGCTCATCCGGTTACGGATCGGGCTCTATGGGTGGTTCGTCCAGCTATGGCTCAGGCTCAATGGGTGGCTCTGGCTCCAGAGGCGGTTCGGGCTATGGTTCATCCTCGTCCATGGGTAGCAGCGATTATGGTTCATCTTCTGGTCGGGGTGGCTATGGTTCATCGCAGGGTGGCTACGGTGGCGGCGGCTCTATGGGCAGCAGACAAACCTACAGTGGCGGTTCAGGCTCTATGGGTGGTGGCTCTACTGGTGGTTATGGTTCAAGCTCTATGGGCGGTTACAGTGGCTCAGGCTACGGCGGCTCTAACTATAGCTCACGTGGTGGTTATGGTGGCTCATCAGACTATGGCTCTATGAGCGGCGGCGACTATGGTTACATGGGTGGCGATATGGGCTCGAGAGGCAGCTCTTATGGCGGCTCATCTTCAGGTTATGGCTCAAGAGGCCAGCAAGGAGGCTCTGGTAGCTCATCAGGCTACGGCAGCTCTTCTCAGCAGGGCGGCTATGGTTCATCAGGCGGTTACGGCTCTATGAGCGGCTCCAGCGACTATGGCAGATCTGGTGGCTCAGGCTCGATGGGCGGTGGCTCGTTTGGTGCTGGCGCAGGCCCGATGAGCGGTGGCAACTATGGTAGCACAGGTTCTATGGGCAGCAGCTCGCGTGGCGGTTCATCTGAAGGAGGTTATGGTAACTCTGGTTACGGAAGTTCAGGTTATGGCGGCTCAGGTTACGGTAGCTCTGGCGGCCAGGGTGGCTATGGTTCATCAGGCTATGGCTCATCATCAGGTGGTTATGGTTCTATGAGTGGCTCCGGCGACTCTAGTTCATCCGGAAGAGGACAGACCAGCTTTGGTGGCGGTGGCTCCGGCTACGAAAACAGATCGAGCTACGGTGGCAGCGATTACGGCTCATCGTCAGGCAGATCAAGCTACGGCTCAACTTCCGGCGGATATGGTGGCTCAGGTTCTGGCTACGGCGGATCAGGCTCTATGGGAAGCTCATCCAGTTACGGCTCGGGATCTATGGGCGGATCGTCCAGCTATGGTTCCGGCTCAATGGGTGGCTCTGGTTCTATGGGTCGCAGCTCTTACGAGTCTGGTTCAGGCTCATCAGGCAGAAGCAGCAGCTCAAGCAATAGAGACAGAGACAGCGATTACAGCTCATCTTCAAGACGCAGCTCAGGAAGCAGCAGCGACCAGGATAGATACTAAGGCTTTTTAAAAGAGCAGATACTGAAAAAGAGCCTGCAGTTTTGTGGGCTCTTTTTTAATGCACGGCTTTAAAGCGAATATTGTTACCAAACGTGGTTGGAAATGAAAGATTCTATGGTTTTACAGCATCAGCGCCAGCGTATTAAGAGTATCATCTATGATCCTATGTTTTCCGCACCAAGTATAAATACGTAGGATAATTACCACTTAAGGCAATACTACCGTATAAAAAACAGCCAGTTATATTTAGAGAAAAATCAACTTAAGCAAGAGTATGGTAAATGTAATCCTGACAGATGATCATAAAATAATCCGGGATGGAATAAAGGCACTTTTACATGATGAAGAGAATATCAAGGTAATAGGAGAGGCTTCTAATGGCAATGAGCTGATAAAACTTCTGGCCCAGCAGCCTGCCGATGTGGTGCTGATGGATATAAATATGCCTGAGATGGATGGCTTTGAAACAACCCGCTACTTAAAAGATCATTTCCCGGATGTGAGAGTGCTGGTACTTTCGATGCTCGATTCTGAGAGCTATATTACCAAAATAATGGAGGCCGGAGCGACAGGATACATACTTAAAAACGCAGGTAAAGAGGAGCTAAGTTCTGCCATACAATTAGTGGCAAGCGGCACACCATACATTTGCTCAGATGTAGCTATGGGCTTATTAAGAAGAACAAATGTTAATGCACCTATGGCCTTTGCAGGCTCCAATACCTCCGCCACCGGACAAAAAGAGCTGTCAAAGCGCGAGATAGAAGTTTTAGGGCTGATTGCTGAAGGGTATACTAACGCTGAAATTGCCGAGAAACTGTTCACCAGCAAGCGTACCATAGAAACGCACCGTCAGAATCTGCTGGAAAAAACCCAGACCAGAAACACGGCTACATTAATCAAGTATGCGCTGCAGAAAGGTATAATAGAGTAATAAAAGTTTGTAACACTAAGTACAGCTTATGCTTTTTCAGGAGCTGAAGAGGCGTGTGCTGTAAGTAGGCTTATACTTATACTTCAGGAGATTGTATACTTGCATTAGTTACACACCAGGGCCTATACTTTATTTTTTGATGAACACAAAAGAAAACAGGAGTGTTGAGCGCCTGCTGTATGCAGATATGATTGATATGGCCGGTACGCCCGTTCGGCAGCCGTTCCCTACGCAGCAGGTAGAGCAGCTGGATCCGTTTCTGTTGTTGCACCATGTCATCACTCACTTTCCTGAAGGAACCATACCACATCGTTCGGGCATCGATCCGCACCCGCACCGCGGCTTTTCTCCGGTTACGTTCGTTTATAAAGGCGGTGTTCATCACCGCGACTCCCGCGGCAACGATAGCGTGGTATATGCCGGCGGCACACAATGGATGAAAGCCGGCATGGGCGTAATACACAGCGAGCGTCCTCCTAAAGATATAGAGCAACTAGGCGGAGAGCAGGAAATCGTGCAGCTATGGGTTAATCTGCCCAAAGCAAATAAAATGGATCAGCCAGCTTACTTTCCTTTGAAAGCTGAGGATACACCAGTGCTGGAAGCAGTAAATGGCAAAGTAAAAGTGGGTGTGGTTGCTGGCGAGTTTGAAGGTATAAAAGGACCGGTTACTACTCCCAGTCCTGTAATGGCACTGCGTTTAGAGATGAAAGCAGGCGCTACATATACTTTCCCGATACCAGAAACACATAACGCATTTTTATACCTGCTGCATGGCAGAGTCTCAATCGAAGGTTTTGGTTTGGTAGATGAACTGCACGCCGTTGTTTTTAACCGCGACGGAAAAGCCTGTACCATCACTGCGCTGGAAGACATTCAAGCCCTGTTACTTTCCGGCCAGCCGCTAAATGAGCCTTTAGCCAGTCATGGTCCTTTTGTAATGAACACGCAAAGCGAGATCATGCAGGCCATGCGCGATTACCAAATGGGCAAGATGGGAATCCTGATAGAGTAGAAGACTTTCCTGCTGGCAGGGCTAAAACTATCTAAGGTAGTACAACTATAAATATGGCTGCATTCAAATAGAAGCCTGGATCTGTTGCTATACTTAATGTTTAACAATCACCGGAGCTTTTTCTGTTTTGAAGGAAGCCAGGTATAAAGCAACTATAATCGCAACAGCCGCAGAGAGAGAAAAAACAGCAGCAGAACCCACATTATACCAGATAAAACCAGCCAGACTACTTGCCAGCAAAGTTGCTATACTTTGAAAAGCAGTATAAGTACCTATGGCTGTAGCGGTTTCTGTTTTAGGAATCAGGTTGCTGATCCAGGCTTTGGCAATGCCTTCGGTGGCCGCTGCATAAATACCATAAACCAGGAACAACGCAAAGTATAACCACTGAGAATCTGCAACCACCATGCCGGCATAAGCAGCTGCAAAACAGAACAAACCCATCACATATACCTTTTTCATACCTGCTTTATCAGCCAGCAAACCTAAAGGGTAGGAGCAGAAGGCATACACCAGGTTATAGAAAATATAAACCCCGATAACGGTACTGTCGGTAAAACCGGCTTCTTTTATCTTAAGAAGCAGGAAAACATCTGAACTATTGAACAAAGCAAAAATCAACAACGCCACTAAAAGCTTGCGGTACGTTGCCGGGCTTCTCTTCCAGTAAGTCAGGAAATCGAAAAATCCTGGTGCTGTTTTACTATTGTTAGATACATGCTGTGCTTTACGTTCTTTTATCAGGAGTGTGAAAAGTATAGCCACAGCGCCAGGTATAAACGCAAGCAGAAATAACGGCTTATACTTTTCTGGGAAGTAGTGCAGAAAAAGCAAAGCTGCAGCCGGGCCTAAAACAGCGCCAAGTGTATCCATAGATCTGTGAAAACCGAATACTTTGCCTTTATGCGCCGTTGTGGTTTCATCAGACAACAGGGCATCGCGGGCGCCGGTGCGTATTCCTTTACCCAGTCTGTCCAGGGTGCGAGCCAGGAATATCCAGACAGGAAAAGTAAGCAGCGCCATCAAAGGTTTAGAAATAGCGCTTAAGCTATAGCCCACCTGCACAAAAGGCAGCCGCTTGCCTAACTTATCGCTCCAGTTCCCGAAAAAGCCTTTGCTTAAGCCAGCCGTAGCTTCTGCAAATCCTTCTAAAACACCAATAGCAACTATAGAGAAACCGATGCTTTTGAGGTAGATCGGCATCACCGGGTACAGCATCTCGCTGGCTACATCCGTAAACAAACTTACCAACGATAGGATCCAGATGTTCCGGGTGATTATTTTAGGTGTTGCCATTGCTGCAGGTTATACAGTACAAGCTACAACAGAATAGTGATTATTAAAAATGTACTAGTCAGTTAATTTGTTGCAGGAATCGTATAAATACGTAAGTCTTTAACTTTTTATACTGATTTTTCAAAATAGGAACGTAAATTGCAGCGTTTACCAGTAGCATTATTGCATTAAAAAAAGGCCGATATTTGTCTTTTAATAAGTTTTGGGAAACTATTTGAAGTTGGTATTTGGTTTGACGGTTTTAGCCCAAGGATTTTATGACAAATTATAACAGGTGGTATCACCCTTATGATATAGAGGAAAAGTATAATAAGCGCGTTGCTTATTTCAGTATGGAGTTTGGTATCGATCAGGCTCTGAAAACATATTCTGGTGGTCTTGGCTTTCTGGCGGGTTCGCATATGCGCAGCGCCTATGATCTTCGCCAAAACGTGATAGGTATAGGCATGCTCTGGAAGTATGGCTACTATGATCAGGAACGCAACAGCAACCAGACCATGCGTGCAAACTTCCAGAAAAAGTTCTATACTTACCTGGAGGATACCGGAATCACGGTTCGGGTAAATGTTAACAGCCATTCGGTAGCTGTAAAGGCAATGGTGCTGAAGCCTGAGACATTCGGTACCGTTCCGATCTACTTCCTTACTACAGACATCCCCGAGAACGACTACTTAGGTCGTACCATCACACATAAACTCTACGACCCTGAGCCCATGGCCAGAATTGCCCAAAGTATAGTGTTGGGTATTGGCGGTGCCAAAGTAGTAGAGGCGCTGGGTGGTGCCGAGATCTACCATATGAACGAGGGTCACGCTTTGCCGCTTGCTTTCCATTTATATGATAAGTTCCGTGATGTGAACGAGGTACGCCACCGCATGGTGTTTACCACGCATACACCGGAAAAAGCAGGTAACGAGGAGCACGATATCAACCTGCTGAACAGCATGAGCTTCTTCAACGGTATGCCATTAGATGAAGCGCGCAAGATCACAGGTATGCATGGTAACATGCTTAACTATACGCTTGCGGCTTTAAGACTTTCTAAAGTATCTAATGGCGTTTCGCAGTTGCATGGTGAGGTAGCTCGCCAGATGTGGTATGGAAACGAGGGTGTTTGCGAGATCAAAGCTATTACCAATGCGCAGAACGTGCCATTCTGGATGGACCGAAACCTGGCGCAGGCAGTAGAGCACAACAACAACGATGCTATACTTTACCACAAGGCTGAGATGAAGAAGCCTTTGTTCGAAGAGATAGCCAACCAGACAGGTAAGATCTTCAGGCCGGATGTACTTACTATAGTATGGGCACGCCGTTTTGCAGCTTACAAACGCGCTGATCTGTTACTGCATGACATGGAGCGCTTCCTGAACCTGATCAATAACCAGGAAAGGCCGGTGCAGGTAGTTTGGGCCGGTAAACCTTACCCTTATGATTATGGTGCCATTGGCGTGTTCGATAAATTGGTGAAGCTGTCGCAGCGTCAGCCTAACTTCTCTGTACTTACGGGCTATGAGATCGGCTTATCAAGAAAGCTGAAGCAGGGCGCTGATGTATGGTTAAATACGCCACGTCGTCCGCGCGAAGCATCAGGTACCAGCGGTATGACGGCAGCCATGAACGGTGCGATAAACTTTTCGGTGCTGGATGGCTGGCTGCCGGAATTTGCCCGCCACGGCGAAAACAGCTTTGTGCTTCCGGTAGTAGATACACACCTGCCAGACTCTGTGCAGGACGAAACAGATTACCATAACATGATGCATATACTGGAAGAGGAAATCATTCCGACTTACTACTACGACAGAGGCCGTTGGCTGGAGATCATGAAGAACAGTATGCGTGATGTAGTTCCTCATTTTGGTGCAGACCGCATGGCGCACGAATACTATGAGCAACTATACCATTATTAATAGCTTGATCTAAGTATAACGTAAGTACAAAGTATAACCCCGCTGCAGCACTATAAAGTATAGCTGCAGCGGGGTTAACTATTTTAGGTAATTTATACATTACTGCTCTATCACTTTTATCATGGTGCCTGCAGATACTCTGTCATCCAGCTTCATGCCGTTAAGTATAGCCAGTTCTTCCATCCTTTTGCTCGGTGTGTTGTAGCTCTGCAACGCCTGTGCTAAAGTACCGCTTGATTTCAACGTTTTGATGCGAACGCGTTCAGGTTTGCGGTTGATCTTTTCCTGATCGGTTAACTGCTTGAAGTTTTGTTGTGTACCTGTAAATAGTGGAACATAGCTGTTGAAATTATCGGCACTGGTTACACCTATCATGGCGTAAATATTGCCGCCGTACTGGATCAGATAAGTAAGGGTGCGTACAACCTGCTGCTGTTGCTGTGTCTGCTGCTGCTCCGATTTCTGGTCGGCTACAATGGCAAGTGCAGGCAGGCCGTTTACAGTAGTCTGTTTAGATTCCAGTGGCTGCAGCGAGTATCTTTGCAGTAATTGCTGTGCACCGGCTTCCAGTGTTTCACCAGGAACAAGTGTAAGCAGCATCATGGCTTTACCGTCTTTTGGAGCCATTTGTACCTGCTGTGGAGTATTCTGGTAGCCCCAGCCGCTTGGTATCGGGAACTGGAATTTTAATTCAGGATGGTAGAAGGTATTGTTCTCTACAAAGCCTTGTCTTGGGTCCTCGCCATACACAATGCCGTCAATCATTTTAAGGTAGCTGTTGCGCCCAACATCTAAGTTACTGGCATTTAGTTTCTGTTGCCACTGGTCTGCCAATTGGTGCACGGTAGTAAAGCGGTTGGCAGGGTTAGGGTGCGTAGATAGGAATTCAGGTATTTCGCCTTGCCCGCTTTGTGCGCCCTGGCGCTCAAGCGTTTGGAAAAAGTCTGCCATCTGGTGGGCATCGTAACCAATTTTAGTTGAGTACTCTACACCCAGTTCATCAGATTCACGCTCTGCATCCCGGCCAAATTTCAGGAACAAAAGCCCCAGACCCTGCGAGGCAGCATCGCCAAACTGAGCAAATTCCGGGGATAAAACCATACCTACTACAAGCCCTATCTGCGCCAGCACCGATTTACTTTGCTGCTGAGCGGAGTGTCGGGCTGCAATGTGGCCAATCTCGTGACCTAGTACACCTGCAAACTGCGCCTCGTTGTTGAAATGTGCCATTATACCTCTTGTAAAGTATACATAGCCGCCCGGCACAGCAAAAGCGTTCAGCACAGGCGAATCAACAATCTTGAATTCATACTTAAGGTTGCTGCGGTGCGATACAGCTGCCATTTTCTGCCCTTTTTCATCAATGAACTTCTGTAAGACATCGTTATCATACAAGCCAAATTGCGCTACAATCTGAGGGTCAGCTTCCTGGCCCATCTGGATCTCCTGCGCTTCAGACATCAGCATAACGTTCTTTTTACCGGTTACCGGGTTGGTAGAGCAGGAGTTAAAAAGCATGAAGACAGCTGCCAAAAAGCAGCTTAAAGTATATTTTTTCATTGTTTTATAGTTTATGTTCCTGAGCTGCTAACTCCTAAAAGTATAACA
>CBINIP010000023.1:0-59030 GCA_966250805.1 uncultured Pontibacter sp.
ACATGATAATCGAGATGAAACAAAGGAGCTTCAACCTTACCGGGAAGGTAAGAGCCAAGATGTATTTTTGTATACAAAAATGGTCCTGCCACTCTGGTCAGGACCGGTGACGCTTGCCTCGGAACTCGGCGCTTTTTCTTTCCCAAAGCCTTGCTTGGCAAGTCTACATTTTCCATTCCTGATCAATTGTACACCTTTACCTACTGTTAAGTAAATAGACCAATCATGTTTAGCTCTATTTAAAAAATACAACCGTGTAGAAAGTACTGAAGCTTAGATGTAGTGGAACTAAAACAACAGGATAGGAAAAGAAAGCCTGTTGTAAAGTGCTTATTACTTGAAGACACTGCAATGCAAAAGTCCGGGGGCATTTATTCTGCTGCAAAGCTAGCCCTGTGCCCAGACACGGGTACGCTATCGCCAAGGTAGTCCAAACAAAATGGGTATCCCTGAAGGGAGCCCTCCGCATTTTCTTTGGCTCCACCTTGCCCTTAGTCCGGTCCCAAGGCAGGAAGGGCACCATAATCAATTCCCATCACTAAAAGACAACGATTATGGAAAAGACAGCCAAAAAACCAGCACCAGTAAAAGCAGCATGCTTGAACAGAGTCGCCGAAGTAAAACTAACTTACAGATCAAAGGTAAAGCCATCGGAAAGGCCGCAGGTAACCAGCTCCTCCGACAGCTACCGGATCCTGAAAGAGAGTTGGGACACAGGCAAGCTTGAGTTTGTCGAGCAATTCAAGGTGCTCTTGTTAAATAGGGCCAACCGGGTGCTGGGCATCTACGAGCTCTCCACCGGCGGAGTGGCAGGCACCGTGGCCGATCCCAAGCTGGTCTTTGTCGCCGCTTTAAAAGCTTGTGCTTCAGCAATAGTTCTTTGCCACAACCATCCTTCGGGTAACACCAAACCCAGTGCAGCTGACCTGCAGCTGACCAAAAAGATGAAGCAGGCAGGAGAAGTACTCGACATTGCCGTGCTGGATCATATCATCCTCACCAGCGAAAGCTATTACTCACTGGCAGATGAAGGGCTACTCTAGCCCTTCTTTTTGTTCATGGGAATAGGTGGAACAGATGCATACATTATTTAGAAAGGCCGGTAATATGGGCAACATAATCATCCATCTTTTCCCCACACCCAGCTTTCTTTTCAGTTCATGTTCCTCTAGGTCATAAAAGTCGCGGAATCCTACCTCATATTCTTCTTTTGCCTTGTCTTTCCGGTAGTGCCAATAGGAATTATAAGACCCGGCCCGGAGCCAGATTTTTACCACTTGCGCATTTTCTTCAAACCGATGCTCAATATTTTCCACAAAGAAATAAGCCGTTTCCAGGTAAGCAGAAAAGAAGGGCAACGCAATCTCTTCGCCTATCCGGGGCATGACATGGAGCTGGTCAGCTTCCAGTGTCATAAACTTGTTCTTGCGTCTACCCCGGATCAGAAATTCGTAGCGAACTTTTGAGAAGGTAAAGAGGGGTTTTGCCTCATGATCCAGCACCAGGTCCTGGTAAATGTCCTCCACTTGCTTCCTGATCTTGCCATAGGGAACACTGGTTGCTTGCGAAAGCTCTTTCAGGGAAGGCATCGACGCATCATCGTCATAGTACAGGTCCCTGGCAAGGATATCTTTCAAGAGGTTATTGTACGTTTTGCCATTGGCCGCCAAGAGCATGGCTTTTTGCTTCATTGAGCTGATGTTCATCAGCATGTCCTTGGTGGACATACTATCGTCTTTCATCTTACTTAGCTTTTTATTTCAAATCTCTTTCAAAAACATGTTTTCGCATTAGAATCCAAATGTCACTTAAAGCCAGCTTTTACCAAAGGCCGGATAGGAGCCAATTCCCCGGAGAAGCGCTTAGCAAGCTTCTTGGGGAAATGATCGGCAATTCCAACTGTGGAAGCTGCAAGGTAGCGCCTGGCAATCATGACACAGAGCAGGCTATAGGTCATGTCAGCGTCGCTGCCTAAACCTCTTCCATTTAGATTGTCAGTTCTTTCAACTGACATCGGGACCGGATGTACGAGGTTTGAAAGTTGCCTGTAATTCCTTTTCAGGTCCGAGCAGACAGGAAGCTCTTTTTCAAAGTCACCCTTTGTTTTATACATCTCCTTGGTTTCCAAAGCCAACTTTCGTTGGTGGGGTAGCAGGTTAGGCAGAAAACGGTGTTCTCTGATACGCAGCTTTTGTTCAGGAATACCTTCCTCAAACTGCTTCAGTTCAGGATCCTGTGGGTCAGTTAATTTTTTGATGTTGTACCATTCAATGTTCCTGTGTAGCTGCAAAATAAAGAAGCGAAGCTCGGCTTCACTCCCCGTGATCTTTTCCAGTCCAAAGTAGTGCAGGCCCAGGTACCCTTCCAGTATGTTCCTGGCCAGGGAGGCAACAGAGCATAGGTCCCAGAGTGCTTCATCCACAGGGCCTGAGACTGTTGGTCTTGGCAATATTCTTTGCAGGGACAAACCGGTTAACGTTTGACGGGTGAATATCTTAACGGCGCGTACGCCACGTCCGTCTGTTTTAATGTCGTGCTGGTTTAAAGAGAGAAGCCCGGTCACATGAAGTACCTGATCATAAAGAGCCAGCTCTTCTAAATAGGAAGCCTTCAGGTCAGCAGGGTATTCCATTAATGTTGTTATCTGTTTGTTCACTGAATAAGATTAAAGTTATAGGGCCTGAAATACCTCTAAGATAATTGCTTTCGTAAAACATATAACATTTTACAGCTTCTTCCCATGTGGTTACATAGCAGCTTTAATAGCCTTTAGAATACCGTAAAGGCAGACAAGCTTTTAGATAAAGCTGCCTGTACCAGATTCAGTTATGTACTGCTACATCTCAAAAAAGCTTTTATGGTTCTTTCGCCTTTAAATATCTTGATTTGTCTATATTGGCAGAGTGTCTTTTATAAGAATAGCCTTTATGATTAGACCTGTACTATAAAACCGAGGCTCTGAAATGAAATAAGCTACCCTCAAACGGACATAGACAGGATGCTTAATTTTAGTATAACAGGTATGCAGCTTAAACCAAGGGGCTTAAGAATAATCAATCTTTCAATAATAAAACTGTAGTTAAAGTTGATGATTCAATCACCAGAAGAAGTAAAACAAACTATATCCAACTGTTTCAATTTGGTTGTAACAGAGTGCAGGCTCATTCTTGCCTCCGAGCTGCATTACCAGGCCATGCTTTACTATCATCTCAGGCACACGGGTGGAATACCTTTCAACCAGCTGGGGATGAATGTGAAAACAACCATTACGAATGTGCAAAATCCCTTTTTGCTCCAGAAATCCTTCTTGCGCAACACAAACTATCAAAGTGCAGATATTGAGATCATACCTGATATCACGGTATTCTCACAGGAGATAAACCACGACTGGCGCAGACGTAACTTTGCCAATACGCTCAAGGAAACCCTGTACTCCCTGGAAGTAAAAGCTTCTGAACGGCACAAGGGGCGCTTGCAGCAAAAGGAAGTTGAGACAGATATCCTGAAACTGGTGGCCCAAAGAGAAGAAACCCGAAGATTGTTTAACAGGCGGATAGGGGTCGGCATGTTTATCGTGGATGTTGCCCCTGACCCAGGTGAAAGAATGAAAGCTCCCATCTTGGAAGCACTGATAGAGCTTACCAGGCAACAGGAAGTGGATCTATGGTACTTTAATCAGGAATCCCAGGTGGAGGCTTTAGGTAAGGTAAACCAGTTAACAAATTTATAGTCTTGTATTGTGTTAAGACACACTAAACCTTTATTTTATTGGATAATAAGCAACCAGAGAAGGAGCATAGGTAAAACAGTTACCATTGATTCAGTCATCCAACCACACTATATCCAGAATACTTAAATGAAAAACCTGCTTATACTCCATCAGGCCCAGGAAACAAATCTGCAGAAGTTCATTGACTTCTGGTCTAGGCTTTACCGCTATCCGCTGGAAGACTTATATAACAACACTATTACCAAAAGCCAGTTTAAGCAAGATGACATTCAGAATCTGTTTATATGGAAGAATGGGATGGACCTGAGCGCAAAAAAGCAACAGTCAATGGATTCCAAGATAAAGTTTAAGATCAGAGAGATTAACAACATGAAACTACAGGCTGATTTTAAATTGGAGCACTTTCTATCGGAATTTAATAATCTCACCGCTGTCTGGAAGATCTTTCTGCTGCATATCATCAAGCCATTGCAGTATCCGATCTACGACCAGCACATCAACCGGGCCTACAACTTTGTGCATGACCAGGAATACCGTCATATTTCTGCAATCAAAATGACCTGCAGCGCAAAGGAGACGTTTTACTTCAATACCTACCTTGGTTTTACAGGCAGCCAGGGGAACATCAACCTGAAGAAACTGGATGAGGCTTTCTTCGCGCTGGGGCAGTTTCTGGCGACAAATAACAACGCCGTTCTGCTGCATAAACAGTGAAGGATTAGTGAGCCCAAATAAGTATTTTTAAAGTAGGCTGAGCCTTGGTCTGTTTTCAAAAACAACTTATCACAATAAATATTATTGATAATGAATCAGGAAGAATTCCTGCTGCAGCACCTGACAGAGGGAAAGAAATACAAAGAAATATGCGACGCACATGCTGACGTAACACTGCCCGAGCTGCGGGCGTGGTGGGAGTCGGGGCAGGAGCTTCGTGTTCAGATCAGGAAGTCCAATGCATTATTCGACAGCAAAAAAGGGAAGGAAGAGTTCAGTGCATTCGAGAAAGTTGGGAAGCGGGCATTCTTTGACTGGTTCAGAGAGCAGCCCAGGAATTGCGCCTATTGTGGGATAGCGGAACATAAGCTCCAGAGACTGTTCGACAGTAATTCAGGCAGCCTCTCTACAAAGAGAAGGCGCGGCAGGAGCCTGGAACTGGAGCGAAGGGATTCCAAGTCAAATGAGTACTCTGTCAAAAATTGTGTGTTGGCTTGCTACTTCTGCAACAATCACAAAAGCGATATCATCTCGGAAGAAGAGCACAAGCGCTATTTTGCCCCGCTGATCAGGCAGTACCTAGAAGATAAATATTCCCAACTCCAGCCAGATGGTAACTGATAGAGAAACGGATTTTGTTTACTTTTCCGACATCCTGGCTGCTGAAACACGCTATAAGGATGACTATGGGAAGATATGCTCGGTGCTGAACAGAAACCAGATCAGTCATGGTTTGCTAGAAGGAACGAAGGATATCTGGTGCAGGGACTACATGCCTATCCAGAAAAGCGATGATGAGTTTATCCAGTTTAGGTATGAGCCATCTTATCTGCAAGATGATCTGCACTTACAGACTGATCCGAACATAGCCTTGGAGTTAAACCGTATTAAAGCTATACACTCTGCTATTAACCTGGATGGTGGAAATGTACTGAGATGGAAGGACAGAGTCATCGTCACCGACAGGATCTTCTTGGAAAACCCGTCTTATTCCAGCCCGTCTAAACTGGTAAATGAACTGGAGAGCCTTTTGGAAGCAGAGGTCATTGTGATTCCACAGATAAAATCTGATATGACAGGTCATGCTGACGGGCTGGTGCGGTTTTACGACAGGTACACGCTCATCGGCAATTGCCTGGAGAATGAGTACGGTTACTGGAAGAAAGGAATGCAGAATGTGTTACACGCCTATGGTCTAGATTATATTGATTTACCTTTTTTTGAATATAAAGTAAAAGGTAAACCTGAATCTGCTATAGGGTGCTATGTGAATTACCTGGAGGTAGGGAACTTGATTCTAATGCCTG
Organism: uncultured Pontibacter sp.; assembly: GCA_966250805.1. Lineage (GTDB taxonomy): Bacteria > Bacteroidota > Bacteroidia > Cytophagales > Hymenobacteraceae > Pontibacter. The sequence continues at coordinate 5,752 of CBINIP010000023.1, forward strand.
GGTTTGATGTAGATGGGAATAAAGACAAGGAGGCTGTTAATATCTTAACTGAAGTTTTCTCAGATAGAATAGTTGAAGCAATCAATATTAATGAAGTGGCTAAGCATGGTGGACTTCTGAATTGTATAAGCTGGAACGTGAAAAAATGATCAAGTTAAAATCTAGTAAATTCTATAAGTAAAGTTCCATGGCAATAGTTATAGAAAATGCTAACTACTTGACCCAAATTTAACATCAGTGAGCCAATTACTACACGAAATAGTATCAGACTTCAATTTGTTGCCCTTCTTATATCTAAAGGCAAAAAGTAAGAAAATTTGAACATTTCATCTTAATTAAATTTTTTTCTATTCCAAAGAAGCATTTCATCTTTCAATAAGTATCTAGAACTTCTGCCGAAGGACTAAAACTATATTTTATCTGCTCAAACTTGCTACTAAGTAAATCTGGAATTTGATGATATTTAATATAAACCTCTTCCCCATTTTTATATACCATTAGATTCTGAGGATTTATTTGATCTAAACAAGTAACGACTAAATTCTTGCGCACTCGGTCAGAAAAGTTTCTATCACATTCCAAGGAATAATTAAGCTGGTCTATATTTAAGCAACTTATCCTAAATTCCCCTTGGTACTCATTATACTGATTTGTTTCAGTCTCGAGGCCTTTTAACTTCATAGGTGTACTACTTTCGTAGAAGGGCCCCGCACCATGCCTGGTTTGATATGCTCTAGTTACGTAGAATATTTCAATAACTACTTTCATATACCCAAAATTACGTTCAAGTAACTCTAGTGCGTTTTTAGAAGTTGTATTACTTTGAGTAACATGTGGTTTAAAACCAAAATTGACATCTAATAAAATTCCCTGTGCTCCTTCGAATATAAATGAATCCCAGTCTTTATTATCGGGGGAAAGCATTTCACTCTCATTTACTAAAATTACAATCCCTTGATCAATTAGCTTACGGACCTTCTCAAGGTAGCTTGATATTTTTCGATCTTCTGCATCGTGATCAAACTGGTCAAAACGAAAAGTAGTTTCTTTATCTATTTTACTTTTATAATAAGATTTGATTTCTGCTAGCTTATCAAAAAATAAAGTTGGTTTTACTATATCACTTGCTACTAGTTGGATACTAGTATGACGTTCAACGGTTGAGCTAAAACCCGTACCAGTACTACCATGTCTTGATGCGCCTCTACTTACTTCAATGGCTCTGTTGAAGAGTACATCATAATGCGTCGTAATAGGGCATAATCTATCTAAGAAAAGCTTTGGGGTGATATTTAATGTTTCATACTCTTCAAGAAAGAATGCGGGTGAGAATGTGCAGTAGTTAGACCAATAAGTCGGCACTCCCCTTAGAGTGCCAGAACCGAAACTTGATAAAACATGTTTTTGACCATCACTAGTCATAACAGTGTGTCCAGCTTGATGCCCTCCATTAAACCTTATTACAAGAGGACTTGAATTTTTAGAGCATAGATAGTCGGAAACCAACCCTTTGCCTTCATCTCCATAACCTAACCCAACTATAATAAATGCCTTTTTTCTCATTTAACTATTGGGACTTTAACTATTACCAAGAAGCCTTATAAACAGCTGTTGAGATATCTGTAGTAATTATGCAATTTGAACCAATAAGCATTAGGAGATCATTTTCCCTTACATTTTCTGCTAATACCACTACTTTCTTACCCAATGCCTTGGCGTACCCGATTTCAAAAATTGTTCCTACGTCTGAACCTGATAAAATTGCAAACATAACATCACAGTTCTGTATTGCTTGAAGATCTTGTTCTACAATTTCTTCTGATGTACCATTAACTCCAACATCATGATAAGGAGAGAAAACTGAGTTATTAAAATCTAATAGAGTAGTTCTAAGTTCTTCAATAAGCCATCGCTCGGTTATAGTAAAAAAAGGTCCGGCCAAGTAGATCTTCTTATGGCTTTTATTTATCGTGAGAGGTCTATAATATTTTGGCTCATGGGGGAGAGGTAGAACTTGTGTTTCACAGTAATAAGCTGTATACTGAGATGCAAACAAAGCAGCATCAGCGGCAGGTAATCTTTCAATCATCCATTTCCATGCAAAGGCAGCTGAAAAAATATCACCAGAACCAATTGGCCATACTGTCATAGTATCGAACACAGGTATTTCGAGGCTGCTTTCTTCCTCAATAACTAATGCGCCTTGAGAGCCGTTTTTAATAATGACGATGTCAGCCTGTTCACTTTTGAGCAATGATCTACCTACATCTGTTAAAAGAGTTTCTTCCGCCAAAGCTGATAATAAATAAGCTTCTTTTCTATTTAATACTATTGCTAAATGTTCTGCAATTGATCCAGTTTCCTTAAAGCTTATCCAGTTCTGAGGGTCATAAACTACATATTTTCCCGAAACTTTTGCTTTTGCTTCTATTTGCCCATAAAGTAATATATTATCGGCATCTGTATCTGACAGTTGGTAAATAATGTCTATTTCAGGGTAATAAATTGGTTGTGATAAAGGATGGTAATAAGAGAAGGTTATTGTTTCAGGTAATATTTCAAAGACTGGGTTTATACCTAAAGTTTTACATGTCAAAACAGCCGCATCTAGTTCTGCTTCACCAACACAACTTTTGAAGGTAATTTCGAACCCTTTATCAGCTAACGCTGCTGCTGCGCGCAAACCAGAGCCATAAAGCTCATAACTTATTGGCTCTTGGCATTCTTCAAGGTAAGTACCTCCAACAATAGATAGCATGTATTAGCTTTTAATGTTCTTGATAAATACCTCACAGGCATTACCCATTATCATTAGAACGGACGCGCTAAATTTGTTGCCTTTCTTAATGCATGAAATTAAGGATGGCGCTTTGGGATGTGCAATATTGCCACATACTTCTCCATTGTTGTTTAATACAACCAAGGTTTCTCCAGGATCAAGTTGCACTGTAAGTAAATCACCTCTTACCACATTATTTAGGGCAGGTCTGGGGTTTAATAGCCTTACTGTAAGGGTAAAATTTGCGCATTCGTCTTCTTCAAACAACGGTAACGATCCTGAACTAGGTTTTATTGATTGTGTGTAGACATCGTGTGACTTGCGTCTTTGCCTGGAGCCTCCTCCACCTCCCATAGTTATGAATTTATAAGGTTTAGAAATATTATAGTTATAAAACTTGTGTCCAAAGACCTTTGGTTTCTCTTTTTCTACAAGAATGTATGATTTAATAAATCTAATATATGGTTTTAAATCTATTCAACAATTTATTTAGCCTGATAAAACCATGTGATTTTTCACAGTAATTTATCAGGCTAATTCATAGAATATTAAAAACCCTTATTATATAAGCAATAGTTAAATCATTTTTGATTATTAATCATCATGAATTTGTTCCTAATAAATACTTATTAGTATACCTACTGCTAACCAGTAGCATGTCCTGGCTGATCTTTACATCCAGCACCTTGGCATAGTGCTGGGTAGTCTTGATGGATGTATGTCCGAGCATTTTCGAGACGCTCTCCATGGGTACCCCATTCAAAAGCGTAACGGTAGTGGCAAAGGTGTGGCGGGCGGTGTGGAAGGTAACTGCTTTTTGGATGCCACACACGTCCATGATCTCCTTAAGGTAGGCGTTCATTTTCTGATTGCTCAGCACGGGCAGCAGGCGGTTCTTGTAGAGGCACTGCGGGTGCTGCCGGTAGATTTCAAGCAAGCGTAAGGCGGCAGGTAATAGGGGCAGGCGGGTAGGGGTACCGGTCTTCTGCCGCTGGATAGAAAGCCACGCTTCTCCATCCACCCCCTTTATGATATTCTCCTTGGTTAGCTGCTGCACGTCTGTGTAGGCAAGGCCCGTTAGACAACAGAATAGGAAGATGTCCCGCACCTGGCTAAGCCGCTCTGTCACCATTTCCTTTACAGCAATCTTCTCCAATTCTTTTTCTGTCAGGTAGACCCGTTCCAGCTGCTTAACCTTTCCTTTGTAGTGCAGAAAAGGATCTCGATCCAGCAGGTCCAGGTGCAAACATTCCCTGATCACCTTCTTGAAAAGCTTGATATATTTTAAAGTAGAGTTGTTGGAGCAGCCACAGGAACTTCGCAGGTAAAAGTCATAACAGGAGACAAAGCCGTAGTCTATTTGTTTTAAGTCTATGTCTTTAACCCCATGCTTACCTAAAATAAATTCCTTTATGTGGTGCAGGGACGTTTTATATCCCTTCAGGGTGGAAGGAGAGTACTCAGAGCCCAGTAGGGCCTCCACGCGCTGGTTGTGCCCCTCTAGTACTTCTACAAGCATAGTTGTTTTATCTTGCTTGCCCAGATAGGCGGCCTTAGTCTGGTTGGCAGTGGCTTCTTTTCCCTGTTCCAGTAACTGGCGATGCGCTTCGTAAACTTTTTGCTGGAGCGTTTCCAGGTATGAGTTTAGCGAAAGTACCGTTTCCCGAGTGCCAATGCCTCTACCGGCCGAAGAATTCCATCGGCGTGGCTCACATTCCCTGGAAGTAGAAAGCTCGGCTCTTTTTCCGGCTACAGTGATGCGCAGGTAGATGGGAACTGGGCCGGATGTGTAGTTTCTGGGCTTTTTGAGGTAAAAAATGATACGGATGCGATTACTCATGGCATTATAGCTTTTAAGGTTAATAAAATTAGCCTTGCAGCCAGCCATAATCAAGATGTACAAGCTATGTTCATCTTGTAAACCAAGTAGTTATGTCAGATTCGGTGAGTCAAAAAAGTAGCTTAAAAAGACGCACCGAATCACGCTCCTATTTATCAGGAGAAGCCGAAAATTTCGGTAGGGCCAGAAAAGCAAAAAGCCTGCAAACGTTTAATTTGCAGGCTTTTTGTTGAATTTAGTATGATAACTTGTAGTCCGTAGGGGAATCGAACCCCTGTTGCCAGAATGAAAATCTGAAGTCCTAACCCCTAGACGAACGGACCGTACAATTGCTGTATTGCGATGCAAAGATACGGGTCATATTTAACAATCAAAATATTTCTTTCAAAAAAATGCTTCTTTTTTGTAAACCGCTCGTAATCAGGCTGGAAAAAAATATTGGTTTTACAATGTGGTAATTGTAACTTCGCAGCAAATTTTATAACCTCACAAACCTAGATACCATGTCTAAAATTAAAGTTGCAATCAACGGTTTTGGCCGTATCGGCAGACTTACTTTTAAAGCTCTGCTTCAGAAGGAAAATGTAGAAGTAGTAGCAATTAATGACCTTACCAATACCAAAACACTTGCTCACCTGTTAAAGTATGACTCTGTACATGGCAGATTCGATGGTACAGTTGAAGCTACAGATAATGGTATCATCGTAAACGGTAAAGAGATCCGCATTACTGCAGAGCGCGAGCCAAAGAACCTTCCTTGGGGTCAGCTTGGTGTAGATGTAGTGCTGGAATCTACTGGCCGTTTCGTAGATGAGCAAGGTGCTGGTGGCCACTTAGAGGCTGGCGCTAAAAAAGTAGTTATCTCTGCTCCTGCAAAAGGTAACATCCCTACTGTAGTACTTGGTGTGAACGAAGACATTCTGAAAGGCGACGAGAAGATCGTTTCTAACGCTTCTTGTACTACTAACTGCCTTGCACCAATGGCAAAAGTGCTTGACGATACTTTTGGTATTGAGAAAGGCTATATCACAACTGTACACGCTTATACTTCTGATCAGAACCTGCAGGATGCACCTCACAGTGACCTGAGAAGAGCGCGTGCAGCTTCTTATTCTATCATCCCGACATCTACAGGTGCTGCTAAGGCCGTAGGTCTTGTGTTGCCTCACCTGAAAGGCAAACTGGATGGTGTTGCAATGCGTGTTCCAGTTCCGGATGGCTCTTTAACTGACCTTACAGTTGTATTGAAGAGGCCAGCTACGAAAGAAGAAATCAACGCTGCTATCAAAAAAGCTTCTGAAGGCGAAATGAAGGGCATCCTGGAGTATACTGAAGATCCGATCGTTTCTATCGACATCGTTGGTAACCCGCACTCTTGTATCTTCGATGCAGAAATGACATCAGCAAACGAAACACTTGTAAAAGTAGTTGGCTGGTATGATAACGAAACTGGTTACTCTAACCGAGCTGCAGACCTTATCTCTAAGCTTGGTCAGTAAGCCTGATAAATTTATAAAACACGAAAGCCTGCCAATTTGGTAGGCTTTCGTGTTTTATGCGTATATGCAGCAGCCAAATCCAGTAAAATTAAGTATAGTGATATATATCATGATTTAAGTAAAACTTTCATTATACCTTTCGGACATAACAAAGAAACGACCACTAAAAGATAGAACCATGAAAAGGATTCTTGTACCCACTGATTTTTCTGAACAGGCCAAAAATGCTTTCGAAGTTGCCATAGCCATTGCGCGTAAAACAGGTGCCGCCATCAAACTGCTGCATGTGATAGAAGCACCCTATACACCATCCTTCAGCGCAACCGGCGATACTACGCTTACGGAGGACAACATGGAGCAGGTGTACATTTTACAGCTACTCGAATCTTCCAGAAAACGAATTGTTGAGTTGGCAGCAAGCATAGATCACGAAGGCGTACATGTAACGGAAGAGGTAGACGTGGACCGTGTGATAGGCAAGATCAAAAGAGTGATAAAAGAAGACCAGGTGGATCTGGTGGTGATGGGCTCTAAAGGCTCAAGCGGTTTCGATGAATTCCTGATTGGTTCAAACACAGAAAAAGTGGTGCGCACAGCCGAGTGTCCTGTTCTCACAGTAAAGCGCCGTCAACCTAATTTTGATATCAGAAACATTGTGCTGGCATCCGATTTTAAGCGTGAGATAGGAAAAGCAGTAGAAACATTTAAAACTATACAGCAACTGTTCGGTGCTAAAGTGCACATGGTTTACATCAACACGCCCGGCGCTTTCGAATCGAGCAGCAACGTGAAGAACAAGATGCAGGCAGCCGCAGAACGTTACGGCCTCACAAACTATACTTTAAATGTGTATAACGATGTGATGGAAGAGGAGGGAATCCTGCATTTTGCCCAGGATATAAATGCAGACCTGATCATGATGGCTACCCATGGCCGAACTGGTTTTGCGCACCTTTTAAGCGGAAGTATAGCCGAAGATTTAGTAAACCATGCTGCCATGCCAGTTCTTACTTATACTATAAAGTAAACTATACTTAAACCATAAAGTATAAAGCCGGGCTTCTACAGTAGAGGCCCGGCTTTTTTATTAGCAGCAGGAAAGGTAATTTTACACCCTCTGAACAACAGCAGCCAAAGTATGAGCGAACGCCCGCATATCCGTTTTATAATAAACCCTACCTCAGGCCCCAGAAGCAAGGTAGATGTGGCAGCGCACATAAAGCAGTACCTCGACCACAGCATGTATAACCACGACATTGTGTACACAGCCTATGCCGGGCATGCACCGCTGTTGGCAAAAGAAGCTGCCGAAGCCGGCATTGCCATAGTGGTGGCTGTTGGCGGAGATGGCACTGTAAATGAAGTTGCCCGTGGCTTGCTGCACACAAAAACCGCACTGGGTATACTTCCGAAAGGATCAGGCAACGGACTGGCCCGCCACCTGCAGTTACCGCTTAACCTGGTAAAAGCAATTGGGATTATCAATACAGGTCAGGTTTCTGCAATCGATAGCGGAAGTATAAACGGGAACGCATTCTTTACTACAGCCGGTATTGGTTTCGATGCTTACATCAGTTCGGTGTTTGCCGGAAACAAAAAGCGCGGACTTAAGACCTATGTAGAGCTTATACTGAAAGAGATACGAAACTATAAGCACCTGCCAATCCGGGCGAAAGTAAACGATTTGGTTATAGACACCGATTGTTTTGTAATGGCTTTTGCAAATGCAGCACAGTATGGCAACAATGCTTACATTGCCCCGCTGGCCGACATACGCGATGGTTTGCTGGATGTATGCCTGGTGCGACAGCTGGATTTTGTAAAGGCCATAAACCTAAGCTACTGCATGCTGACAAAACAAATAGCAAACCCCGGCAGCGCCGAGTATTTTAAAACAGAAAGCGTAGAAGTAGAAACAGACCACAGCATCATGTTTCATGCGGATGGCGAATACATGGGCGAGGCAAGCAAATTTACAGTGCAGATGCTTCCTTTATCTTTAAATGTAATTATACCCAGGAAACTATGAGCGATAAAAATAAGAAGGGCAGACAGGGAGTAGTATACTCCACAAACCCGGACTTTAACTACGAATACGAGCAGGAGAACGATGCTGCGACGTTGCCACCGCAGCAGCAGAACCTTAAGGTGATGCTGGATAAGAAAGCCCGTGGAGGAAAACAGGTAACGCTGGTTGCAGGTTTTGTGGGTTCCGATGATGACCTGAAAGAACTTGGCAAAATGCTGAAGAACAAATGCGGTGTTGGCGGCTCAGCTAAAGATGGTGAAATCCTGATTCAGGGCGACTTCCGGGATAAGGTGCTGCAGGTATTGGTTGCTGCCGGCTATAAAGCCAAAAAAGCCGGAGGATGATCAGATAGTTCTGAGTCGCGAGTTCTGAGTTCCGGGTTTTTGTGGTCACAGGCACATAACTAGTTGCCAAAACTCGTGACACTGGACTTGGTACCTATAACTTTTATAGCCATTGTTAACTATAGCCATTGTTGGTGTTTTCACCAACAATGGCTATAGTTAACAATGGCAATTTCCTTTATACTTGCTCGTAAGAACACGCAGTAAGGGCTAAGGGTGTAACTTCTGAAAAACGCTGAACAAGTATAATTTCAGAGCTGAAGCCTTATCCTAAATACACATAAAGCTTCAGCTCCGTTTTGTTTACATCAGGTGCTGTACTTTCTCCAGATCTTCCGGAGAGTCTATGCCTATAGTTTCAAATTCAGTTAAAGCAGTGGCAATTCTGAAGCCGTTCTCCAGCCAGCGCAACTGCTCCAGCGACTCGGCCAGCTCCAGGGCCGAAGGCGGAAGCTGTGTTATCTGTTCCAGTATATCTGCACGATAACCGTAAATGCCGATGTGCTTGTAGTAAGTATGCTGCTTGTGCCAGATATCGTTTGGTACGTTGCGGCAATAAGGTATGGGCTGGCGGCTAAAGTATAAAGCTTCCTTTGCCTGATTGATCACTACCTTCGGCGCGTTCACATTAAAAAGCTCTTCGGCAGTAGTTATCTTTTTAACAAGTGTTGCCAGCTGCGTCTGCGGATTCCTGAAACAGGATGCTACCAGGTCAATCTGCTCCGGGCGGATAAAAGGCTCGTCGCCCTGGATGTTGATGATGTACTCGAACGGCACGTTATGCAGCTGGTAAGCCTCGAAGCAACGGTCGGTGCCGCTCTGGTGGTGTTCGCCTGTCATAACTGCTTTGCCTCCGAAACCCTGTACATGCTCCAGAATACGGGCATCATCGGTGGCTACTACCACTTCTGTTAAGCTAGATTTTTTTGCCTGCTCATACACACGCTGTATCATGGTTTTGCCATTGATGTTGGTGAGCGGCTTGCCCGGGAAACGGGTAGAGGCGAAGCGGGCAGGTATAATTCCGAGTACTTCCATCGATCTAAAGTATAAAGTATAGCCAGGGCAGCCGAAGCAGCAACCCGGGCCAAAGGTAAGTAAGCTATTGTAGCAAATCCAGTTTAGGCAGGTAAATCAGCAGCGGGCAGCCTTTCTTTTCTTCCTATTTTCCCATCTGCTCCACCTTCTGAATGTAGGTTAAAGCTTCAGGTACTTTGCCTATAGTTTGCGCTAAGTCTTTGCTTTAGAGTAAAGGCTGATTAGCTATACTACTTAGTAGGGCTAAGGCTAATGTATAGCAAAACCGGTTACTGCTTCTTTTTAACAGATATCACACGAATGCCATCCATGGCACGGCTTTCCGGGATCATGCCGCAACGGCGGTCTATCTGTTCGTTCAGGCGAACAAACTCGATTTCTACTGGGGTTGGCTCTTCAGTTTTGAAAGCTTCATCAATATCGTCTTCGTTTTCAGGCTTATAGTTTTTGTCGCCGATAGTTACCTGAAAACCGCAACCATCTACCATATATTCGCCCGACCATTCCAGTATGGCATCAGCTTTTTCTGTTTTGTCTGTCATGGTTTTGTTGCAAGAGGTAAAAGAAAGTACTGTTGCCAGCAGGGCAGTGGTAAAAAGGTTGTTCAGCATAGCGGGTGGTGAAGTATAAATCCTGATTTAAGGTATTTCTAAATGTAAAGCTATTACGGCTAAATCTCTTCTATTGATATTATTTTGACGGCGGAAGCTTTACTTGGAGTAGGGCTGAAACCACACCTGTATTCGATTGGCTTGCTCAGCTCGGCAAATTTTACCTGTACCCGCATTGGATTGTTTTGCTGAAATTTATCCGGAATATCTTCTTCATTCTTGGGCTTATACCGTTTTTCGTTTACCTGCAGTGTATAGCCGCAGCCATCTACAGCAGGGCTGCCAGACCAGTATAATGTGGCTTCAGCGTTTATTATCTGCAGGTCGTCTTCTTCCTCGCAGGAAACAGTAAGAAGCAGGGCAAGGGCAACTGCAAAGTATAGTTTCAGGTGTTTCATAAGTATGGGTTTATACTTGTTCTATACTTTAATGAGCTTTATTCGGGGCAAATAGTTGCACACGCTTTGGCATTAAATTTACACTGCTTTCTTTACCCGGAGGGCAAACGTACTCTGGTCTATTACCTCCACAGTTTCACCTTTTTCTATAAAGCCTTCGCGTGCCTGTGCATCATAAAGTACATCATCTATAAGAACACGGCCGGTAGGAGCCATGCGGGTGTGGGCAATGCCGGTTTTGCCAATTAAATGCTGTGCATTAGTGGCAGACCGGTAGCCCTGATTACTGCTGAGGGTGTTGTGCAGCACCAGGTTGTTTAAAGCTTTACTCCCCATAATGCGGTTCCAGGCCAGGAATATAAACGCCACAGCACCAAGCATACCTATCAGTACCGAAAGCAGGCTCTTGTTCAGCTCGCCAGATGGCACAAAAGTGAAGTCGAAGTTGTCGTTGTTCACCATGATCAGCACCAGCGACAGGAATACAAGTATGATACCGCTAATGCCTGTAACTCCAAAGCCCGGAACAACCAGCACCTCCAGACCAATTAGCACCAGTCCAGCTATAAACAACAGTATTTCCCAGTTTTCGGCCAAGCCGTTCAGGTAATAGGGCGTCAGGTAAAGTATACCGGCAACTATGGCTGTTATCAACGGAAAGCCAACGCCCGGTGTCTGTAGTTCAAAGTATAAACCGCCCAGAATCAGCAATAATAGAATACCACTGATTATAGGGTTCAGGAAAAAGGAAATGATCTTATCGGTTGTGCTGAGTTCGTAGGTTATAAGCTCAGCATCCTGCAGGTTAAGTTTTTGGAGCACCTCGTTTATACTGTTAGCCTGACCTTCGCAGAAACCATTCTCAATAGCCTCTGAAGTTGTAAAAGTGATAACCTGTTTGGCTGATAAGGTAGAGTCCACGTTTGCATCTACCATGGCTTCGGCAAGGCGCGGGTTACGGTTGTTGGCTTCGGCAGTGGATCGCATAATAGAGCGCATATAGCTCTGGTATTTGCCGGGTGCAGCCTGCCCGTCGGCACCTACTACCGTGGCAGCCCCAATGTTTGCGCCAGAAGCCATGTATATACTATCGCAGGCAAGTGAAATAAGCGCCCCTGCCGATGCAGCATTTTTGTTGATGAACACATACACAGGCTTCGGGTACTCCAACAGCCGTGTCCGGATCTCATCGGCATCGTTCAGCGCGCCTCCAAATGTATCCAGTTCCAGCAGCACATGATCGGCACCGCTGCGGGTGGCTTCGTTCAGTGCTAGTTCAGTATAGCGGTTGGTGCGTGGGTCAATGGCGGCATCTATCTTAAGCAGCATTACTTTTTGTTTAGCATTTTGTGCCGATGCTGGAAAAGAGACCATCAGCAAACCAAACAAGATGTGCAGAAGCAGTAAATGCAGGTGCATTGCTGTACTTTTCATAACTTAGGGCTGTTTTAGTACAAGGCAATAAGTTAACAAAAAAATACCAGGTTATACTTCCGCTAAGCTTCAAATATAATTTTGGTGCCAGTATCTGGCGCCTCCGCCCCGACACAGCAGCTAAAAGGCTGGCGCTGGAAGTGCGCGATGCCGATACGCTGATGGCGTACTTTTATACCCTTGACTGTGCAACCTATACTTTGCAGGAAATAAAACTGCCACAGAAACTTACCTGGTGGCAGGGGCTGGAGGATGCGCACCAGGGCAACCTATACTTTCATGGCTACGCCGACCGGCAACTGGGGCAACACAGGGGCATTACGGCAATAAAAGCTGCAACCGGAGAGTTGCAATGGGAGAGTCTGGAACAGGCTTTTTATGGTGTAGTTAAAGATGGCATTCTAAGTTACCCGGCTACTGATCCTGAAGCGAATTATACTTTACTGGATGCAGCATTGGGCAAAACCATAACACCAGGAATTAAACAGCAGGAGGCAATTGCTGAGGTTACTGAGTTCAGCCACAAACGCTACAGCCAGTGCCGGTATCCTATACTTTACAAAGAAGGAGAGGAGTACTTTGAGCAGGTGCGTAATTTTATACTTGCAACAGTAGCCGGGGCGCATCCAGTGCAGGCAATAGAGTATGCCGAAACTGATTCCAGCCTCATAATCAGCTTTTATTCAGCATCAGCAGAAAATAAAATAGATAATATATTGCTTATATTTAATCTGGCAGGGGAATTGCTGTTGCAAGAGATACTTGGCACCGGATTAAGTGGCATAGGTTCAGATACTTTTTTTATCTTTGAATCCGATTTATACTTTATCCAAAACAAGGATACCCTAAAAGCATACAAACTTATTTCATAGTATATTTTAAAATTCATGGTACGAGTTTTATTCTTCGCCCTTTTGTTGGTAGCACCCTTTTTGTCGTTCTCGGCATCAGCTTTTAACCTTACCGCTGTGCGCGATTCTGTTGGGGTTGAACGTAAAAATGGTAAGTTCTTTTTGCAGCACCGTGTAGAGCCAGGCCAAACGCTGTATGCTTTATCAAGAAAGTATGGCGTAACGGTTGCTAAAATTGTAGAGGCTAACCCAAGTGTAGAGAAATCTATCAACGTGGGTCAGATTGTGCTTATACCTCGTAAAGCGCCTGCCGCAACCGCTGCTGTAGCAACAACAGCCAAAACACCGGCTGCAACTGCCAGCAGCCGCACTTTTACGGTGAGCGAGAAAGGCGATAAAATTCATGTGGTAGAGCCGGGGCAGACTCTTTTCTCTATCTCCCGCATGCATGGCGTAACTGTAGATAACCTGAAAGCCTGGAACAACCTTACTTCTAACCAGCTGAATGTAGGAGATCAGATCAAAGTTGGTAAATCAACAGCAACTCCAACTAAAAAGCCTATCTATGTTGCCGAGGCCGACGAAGAAATTACTAAGCCAAAAACATCTGAAACAGCAACAGCTTCTGTAGCCAACACTCCAGCTACTACTACAGCTCCTGCTGCTACTGCTACAGCTTCTAAAGATCGCGAAGACGATGAAGATGATACTGCCGGTGTTAAGAAGATTGTAGAAAGCGGCATGGCCGAAATGATCGATCCTAAGACTGATACAAACAAGTACCTTGCTCTTCATAAATCAGCACCTGTTGGCACTATCATGCAGGTTAAAAATGCAATGAACGGGCAGGTTGTTTATGTGCGTGTTATAGGTCGTTTACCTGAGACTGGCCCTAACGATAAAGTGCTGGTTCGTATCTCTAAGAAAGCATATCAGAAACTTGGCGCTGTAGATCCTAAATTCAGAGTAGAAGTTTCTTACATGCCGTAATGGTAGAGAAGTATAAAGTATAAGAAGGCGCCTGGGCAGTAATGTCCAGGCGCTTTTTAGTTTATATAGTTGGTTTGGGTAGAGCTTATGCTTTGGCTGATCTGCTTCTGCATTTCTATCTAGCTGCATTTATTTCTCAAATTTTCCTGCCTTAGCTGTCGTAGCTGCTGTTTTTCCTCAGTCTTACCTGCCAATCGTTTTATAATTTGCTTTGGTGCGCTCCAAGCCCGCGGGGGCTCGTCCTTTGGCATCGCGCTGTGTGCCTGAAGCTGCTCCTCGCTCCGCTGCGGGCTGCCGCTCACGCGGCACCGCAACATGCACAAGGCGCTCAACCCAAGGACTGGAAACAGGTTCGATAGACAGCTGCTACGGAACTGGAATTAATCTGTAGGGACAGGTCGCGACCTGTCCGTGCTAAGCCTGCAGCAATAAAACTTATACTTTGGCTGTATAAGATCCCTCGGCTAATGCTCAGGATGACAAAGAGCAGAATTGTTCAGAACATATAGGTGTGTGAGCAGCAACTACAAAGCAACGCCCTCAGCCAAGTGCACTTACTGACGATTCGATGTGTGAGCGTTCAGCGAGTTTCGAATAGTCTTGATTCTTTTGCATACTTTTCTCATCAAGGAGAAAAGTATGGCCCAGCCGGCGAGGCGAAAGCTGATTAAAAGCATATACTTTGAAATTAAAGCTTACCGTTTGCTAAGAACCTTTAAGTTCCCTCATCAGTCAAGGAGAGGCAGCTGTATACACTATTCCCTTAAATCCCCGTACTTTACCCCATGAAACAAGACATTGCTGCTATCAAAGCCCTGCTCGACGACCGCGTGGAGAAGTATAACCAACACAGCTTCATCCCTAACGATCCGGTTTCTATTCCGCACCGCTTCACGAAAAAGCAGGACATCGAGATCAGCGGTTTTTTTGCAGCTATACTTGCCTGGGGGCAGCGCAAGACCATCATCAATAACTGTATTAAGCTGATGGACCTGATGGACAACGCGCCGCATGATTTTATACTTCAGCACCAGGAGCAGGACCTGCAGCGTTTTCTGGGTTTTAAGCACCGCACTTTTAACGACACTGACCTGCTGTACCTGCTGCACTTTTTCAGATGGTACTACAGCCGCCACGAGAGTCTGGAGATTGGTTTTACCGGTGAGCAAAATGAGATCAGAACGCAGAAGGAGAGGTTAATGTACTTTCATAACCTGGTATTCAGCCTGGAGGATGCCCCGCAACGCACGCGCAAGCATATTGCTACACCGGCCCGTAAATCAGCTTGTAAGCGCCTGAACATGTACCTGCGCTGGATGGTGCGGCAAGACAACAACGGTGTTGACTTCGGCATCTGGCACACGATGCAGCCCGCCGATTTGGTTTGTCCCTGCGATGTGCACGTAGAGCGGGTAGCCCGAAAACTTGGCCTTATCACCCGAAAGGGTATGGACTGGGAAACCGCCGAAGAACTGACCGACCACCTCCGAACATTTGATCCTGCTGATCCGGTAAAGTATGATTATGCGCTTTTCGGGCTGGGGATAGAGGAGAAGTTTTAGAATATACTTAAAGCTACACAAGCGTAAGCAGGTAACCCAGCAAAGCGCCGCCCACTACAACCAAAGCACTGTTCACTTTGCGGAAGCCAAAGGTCAGGATTATACTTGCCACAGCAATCACAATGGTTCGCCAATCGGTGATGGATTCACTGCCCATAACAAAACAAACTGCCACAATTATGGCCACCGAAGCCACATTCACTGCATCCAGAAAAGCCGCCATCAGTTTGGAGTTGCGCATATACTTTACAATAGGTTTGAGCAAAGCCACAAATACAAAGGAAGGCAAAAAGATACCGATAGTAGCTACTAAAGCACCGGCCAGGCCATTGATCTGGTAGCCGATAAACGTAACCGAAGAAAAGACCGGACCCGGTGTGAACTGCCCCACGGCAATGGCATCTATCAGCTGCTGCCTCGAAAGCAAGCCTTTGGCTACAAGTTCGGTATCCAGGAAAGCAAACAACACATAGCCGCTGCCATAAAGTATAGAACCTATCTTCAGAAAGCTGAAGAAGAGCTTGGTGTTGCTTGCCGTTTGCAGCGCTGAACCGGCAACCTGGACAAGCGAAAGAACGGACAGACTGTTCAACTGAGACTTCAGCCTGTTATTACGGATGGCTGCCAGCAGTAAGGCAACAAAGCCGGCCCCGAACATTACGTAGATCTCGCTGACGCCAAGCAGCGCCAGAACCAGAGCTATAGCCCCGATTATACTTAGCGTTACCGTCTTCATCGACTTTTTGGCCAGCGGAAAAACGGCTGCAAGTATAATGGCAATAATGGCGGGCTTTATGCCATAGAGGTAAGGTTGTAGTTGTGGCAACTGCCCGTAGGTTTTGTAGAGCCAGGCAAAGAAACCGGTTATAAAAACAGCCGGAAGTATAAAACAAAGTCCCGCAACAAGCAAACCTCTCCAGCCTGCGCGGTCGTAGCCTATGTGGATGGCAAGTTCGGTACTGTTGGGCCCCGGAATCAGGTTGGTAGCGCCGATCAGGTCCAGGAAGTGCTGCTCGCTCATCCATTTCCGTTTCACTACCACTTCGTCCTGCATCATGGCAATGTGTGCGGCAGGTCCGCCAAAAGCAATTACGCCCAGCTTCAGGAACAGCTTTGTCAGCTCCTTTAATTCTCCGTTATTATGCATGTTTCTTTCTCCGGCAAAAGCCTGCTACTAATTGGCCGTTGCTAAAGCCGGAGCCTTGGTATGTATGTTCTGTACTTGCTTCTTCAGCCTGATACGTCTTAAACCTAATCCTACAAAAGTATAAAGTGTAAAGCTTACGATACTTGCCACCGGGTGTACGAGTATACCTTTGCCTTCTGCTATTTTAAAAGAACTATCAAAAATGAGCGGGTTCACGAATGCAGCTTCCACCATGTGCATGAGTACGGCAGGCCACACAGAACCCGTCAGGCGCCAAAGCTCCACGAAAACAATGCTCCAGGCGATCATGGTAAGTATAGTAAGCGGGATAAACAGCTCCAGGTTTATACTTGTGAAGCTGCTGATGGTGGTGGCATCCAGGAAGTACAGGTAATACGGCACATGCCACACGCCCCAGATCAGTCCGACAATCAGGTATAAAGTAAAATCATTGAGTTGAAGAGAAGCCAGCTTTGGTGTAAGATAACCGCGCCACACAAATTCTTCGGGTATGTTTTTGAAGAAGTTCGGCAGCAACGCCAGCGCAAAAGATTGCAGGAAAACCGATGAGCTGAACCCCTCCATCGTGATCCAGCCGAACATGCTGCCAATGCCAACTGTAGTTAGTGTGAGCACCGGGAACACCAGTAGTGAGAAAACATACCATTTCAAGTTGCCCTGAAGCAGCGGCTTTAAACCAGCATCGCGCCAGCCATCGCCGGCAAAACTACGGAGCAGCAGCACTGCCAGTAGCGGTGCCACCAACCAAAGCAGCATGCCTAAGTTTTCCTGCGGCGGCAAGTTCAGTTGCTTGTTCAGTAGTTGCCCCACCCAGCCGCTGGCCAGTACAACTATGGTAAAAATAATGAGGTTGCGGGTGGTTTTTCTGGTGTTAGTTTGACGTGTGTTCACGACTGTTTCTGTTGTGGTTCAGGTGTATAAATCAGCGTTTGTTTTTCCTGGGTAAAAGTTTTAACATCCGCAGCAAAGCGATCTTCTTCCTCCATATCCGGGAAATGAGCACTGTTTTCATACAGTTTAATAATGCTGTTGCTCAATACCTGTTTCAAGGCAAGTCTTAAACTTGAAGGTACATAGTTAATCCTGCTTCATGCAAGCAGACTTCTTTAATGAGTAATTAGGAGTATTCTAAACTTCAGCCACATTTTTCAATGTAGTTTTTTTAACAGTTAGTACAGGCTAAGGCAAGGCTTAAGCCTGTGCAGGGTTATGTAGTGCTTTTCTTTATATGATTACTCTTGGTTTTGAAATATGAGACACCTCTGCATTATTCAGAAACTCCGACAATGGGGTTTGACTTGTTGCTCTACCATTCGAAAGCTCAATCAGATATTCTAACGGGTTAGCCATACCTTCTTCGAAAACCCAAAATCTAAACCGTCTGTGGATACCATTCTTATTTAAATGAGTCAGTTCTTCAAAGCAACATATCTGCATTGATTGGCTATGATAAAGATATTTAGGGTTTAGAATACCTTCTGTAACAACCCTTTTATATACTTCGTCTTCAATGTCCAATATGACTCTTAAACTATCAAAGTAAAGGATATTGGATTCGCTAAGAGAATCTTTTAAAATGTTTCCATAGAACTTCTGGTACTTCTTAGTCTCGTAGTCCTGACTGAAATATTGTTCTGCTAAGTGATTCTCATATTCGCCTTGATTAGCATAAGTTCTTTCTTCACCAACCGCTCCACTTCTTTCTGCAGTTTTGCAGCCACAAACAGCGATAACAATAAGAAATAGATAGGCTGCTTTCATTTGTCTTTTATAATTGAAGTGCTACATAACTATTATATAGCATGAGTACCTACTCCTGCTATCTGCACTATATGCACAGCTTACCTATACTTCTACCGCGATCTTCAGCACTACTTTCCGTACCACACGCTCACCCGTAACCATGGCGGCATGTGCATCGTCGGGGTAGAAGATGGTGAAGGAGCCGGCCGGTACATCGAACCAGTTATCGGTTTTGTCCGGGAAAAAGGCAGCGTCGCGTTCTTCGGTATAAGTGTCGTTTGGTTCGGCGCAGCGTGCCAGGTCTTTCCAGCCCATGTGGTCGGTGCCGGAGATCACGTATTGTATGTCGATGTACTTGCGGTGTACTTCCAGTTTATACTCGTCTTTGGTTACGCCGGCAGCTTCTGAAACTATAGCAAACAGTTTTTTGCCTTCTATTTCGTGCATACCGGTTTTTATAGTTGCCAGGTTAGTTTCATGTAAGAACTTAAAAGCCTGTGCAAAAAGCGGGTGCATGCAAGTATAGCGGCTGGCGTTGGCTAGTTTATCTAAGACCATGTTTACAGTTAAAAGTTAAGAGTTATGAAGTTAAAAGTTCTGAGTCACGGGTTCTAAGTCACGAGTTATATTTTCGAAAAAAACTAAGAACTCGTGACTCAGAACTCAGAACTAAACCACAGGTTTTACTTGTTATAAAATGTTAAATTTGCCATAAATCTAAGAGATACCAATTGATCTATCCAGAAAACTTTGAAATAAAGATCGGGTTTACACAAGTGCGTGAAATGCTGTCGGAGCTTTGCCTGAGTGCATTGGGGCGCCAGTTCGTAAACCGTATGCAGTTCCTGAACCGCCACGACCTGGTGCAGCGACTGTTACAACAAACAGATGAATTTAAACAACTGCTGGAGTCTGATGCAGAGATTCCGCTTAGCCATTATTTCGACGTAACAGCTTATCTTGATCGTGCTGCACTTGAAGGCACTTTCCTGGATGTGAGCCAGTTCTTCGAGATCAAAATGTCGTTGCGTACCATCCGTGATTCGCTGCGCTTTATATCGGGTGCCGAAGAAGGGAAGTATGAAGCCCTGAAAGCGCTGGGTGCTAACGTTACCGTAGAGCGCTCGCTTATTGCTGCTTTGGATAAAGTAGTAGACGATGCCGGCGCCGTGCGCGACGATGCCACACCAGAGCTTCAGCGCCTGAAACGCGATCTTATCGCGCAGCAGGCTATACTTCGTAAAACGATCAGCTCGATATTACGACACTCTAAAAACGAAGGCTGGACGCCAGGCGACGCCGAGCCAACTATACGTGGTGGTCGTTTGGTTATACCTGTTATTGCCGAGCATAAGCGCCGCATCAAAGGTCTTATCCACGACGAGTCGAATACCGGACAGACGGTTTACATAGAGCCGGAATCCATCTTCGAACTCAACAACGATATCAAGGACCTGGACAATGCTTACCACCGTGAGCTAATCCGCATCCTGACTGGCCTGACAAATACGCTGCGCCACCACATACCGGAGCTGCGCAAAGCATACCAATATTTAGGTCTACTGGACTTTATCCGGGCAAAGGCTGCCTTTGCGCGCAGGGTAGAGGCCAGTATGCCAAAGCTTCACAAGTACCCGCACATCGCCTGGAAACAGGCTGTGCACCCGCTTTTATACTTGTCGCATCGCCAGTTAGGTAAGCCAACTGTGCCCATGGACCTGGAACTGAACCGCGACCAGCGTATACTTCTGATCTCAGGACCTAACGCCGGTGGTAAATCGGTAAGCTTAAAAACGGTAGGACTGGTGCAGTACATGCTGCAAACCGGTATGCTGATTCCGGTAGAAGATGGTTCAGAGGCCGGCATCTTCCATGATATCTTTATTGATATTGGAGATGAGCAGTCTATTGAGAACGACCTGAGTACCTATAGCTCGCACCTGACTAACATGAAGAAATTCGTGACGGTGGCTGACCAGAAAAGCCTGGTGCTGATAGATGAGTTTGGTACAG
This sequence comes from uncultured Pontibacter sp., assembly GCA_966250805.1. Classification (GTDB taxonomy): domain Bacteria; phylum Bacteroidota; class Bacteroidia; order Cytophagales; family Hymenobacteraceae; genus Pontibacter. Next base: position 26,051 of record CBINIP010000023.1, read on the forward strand.
GTACAGAACCAGTGTTGGGCGGCGCTATTGCCGAGGCCGTGTTGCAGACGCTGAACAACAGCAAAGTATATGGCGTGATAACCACGCACTATACCAACCTGAAAAACTTTGCAGAGAAAACTCCGGGCATTGTGAACGGTGCCATGCGCTACGATCATAAAAATTTGGCTCCACTTTATCAGTTGGAGATAGGTAAGCCAGGTTCGTCGTTTGCCATCGAAATTGCCCGCAAGATCGGTCTGCCAAAAGCTATAGTTGACAAAGCCAGTAGCCTGGTTGGTAAAGATAAGATCCGCTACGACCGCCTTTTGGAAGAGCTGGAAACCGAGAAGCAGGAACTGGAGCAGAAGCTGCGAGAGGCTACGGTGCTGGAGCAGAAGCTGAAGCGTAATGTGAAAGAGTATAACGACCTGAAGAACTTCCTGGAGGAGAGCAAGCAGGACGTAATGCGCGAAGCCAAAGGCAAAGCCAAGCTGTTGTTAAAAGACGCTAACCAGAAGATTGAAGCAACTATACAGCAGATAAAGCAGAGCCAGGCCGAAAAGGAAAAAACCAAGGAAGCACGCCGTGAACTGGAAACCTTTGCCAACGAGCAGGTGCGTAAAGAAGAGCCTCGACCAGCTTATAAACGTGCTGCCAATGCGGGCCCGCTTAAAGAAGGCGATAACGTATCGTTAATAGGGCAGGACTCGGTAGGGCAGATCGTAAGTATAAAAGGCAAAACTGCCGAGGTATTGTTTGGTGGCCTGAAGACTATTGTGAAGGTAGATAACCTGGAACGGGTGGATGCGCAAGCAGCTAAGCAAAAGAAAGCTGCAGCCAAAGCTGAAGAAGGTTATACTCGTGGGATGAACATCACACAACGTATGGCCGATTTTGGCAGCACGCTTGACATTCGCGGAGAGTATGCCGAAGACGCTCTGACAAAAGTGATGAACTTCACCGACGAAGCCATTATGCTGGGTATCCCGGAGATCAAGATAATCCACGGCCGTGGTAACGGTATACTTCGCCAGGTAGTGCGCGATTATCTGTACTCGGTGCCGGAAGTAGCCAGCCTTGGCAGCGAAGCCGAAGAGCGAGGCGGTGATGGTGCTACCTTAGCAGTGCTGAAGTAAGTATAAAGTATTAAGTATAAAAAAGGCTCCCGGTAAGGGAGCCTTTTTTGCTTTGGATAACCAACTACTGCGAAGGCAGGAGCAAGATTAATTACTTAATAAATCTCATTTCAAGAGTAAACTTCTGGCCATCTTCTTCAAAAGTTGAGGATATGTCAAAGTTGTCTTTTGTCAGGCGCTTAATATCTGCTTTTTCTCCCATAAAAGGGAAATCAATTTGCTGTTCATTGTTCAGAAAATCCCATGTGCCGGATTCTGATTCTTTTTCTCCCCCTATTGTATAAGTAGCAGTATAGGTTCTGTCCTTCGTAAAAGTAAGCTTTACAGATTTAATATCGATACTATATTCAAGTATATAAGGATCATTGGTTATTTCGCGGCCATTCATATAGAGTTTGTCGCCGCGCCAGGTTTGGGCTGTTAATAGATCTCTTTTACTTGGCTCTGCATCATCTTCTTTCTTACAGCTGGATAATGAGGTGAAAGCTAAAGCCGCAAACACAAAGAAGAGTAACTTTAATTTGTTCATAAAGGGTTGAGTTTGTTAGATAGTAAATATGCTATATAAATTTATATAACATCTAGCGTATGAACAAAAAAATGTTGGTTTTAGAAAAAATAGTGTAAAGTATAAAAGTAAAGGCTTCTGTATCAGAAGCCTTTATAAAAATTAAAATACATGTTCTTATTTTCTGAAGTAAAAGCTCTTACTCCCGCCTGTGCCTGATCTCGATTTTGTGGTTAACGCCAGTAGCAGGGTCCACTTCTTCTATTTCAAGGTTCAGAACTGTAGCACTTAATTCTAAGATGTTAACTGTTTCTTCGGCGTTGGTACCCTCGTCAAAAACAATCTTCTGCTCGTTATCAGCAAATTCCCATTCACCTTGAATCGGATCCCCATCAAATACCCAGGTATAAGTGCCATCAGTATTAAACCTGATGTTTGTTTGATTCAGGTCAATTGCGTTCGAAACATCATTCCCATCCACAAATACACGGTTAGCCTGCCAGGTACCTGCTGTAAGTAAAGCGCGGCGGCTTGGTTCATCGTCATCATCATCGCCACAGCCCATCATTACAAGTACAAAAAGCGCTGCCAGCAGGTAATTCAGTTTTCTAAGTTCTCTCATATATATTCGCTTTTAGTTTCCGTAACAGGTAGGTGTATTGTATTTTATGGATACAGTATATTAGACTATTACGAGAGCTGCTAAAAAACGAACACACTCGAAACGACTAGGAGCAGTATTATTTAACAAGCTGTACTTCAGCGTCATAAGAGGCGCTGCCATTCTGTACCTTCTTTATCATATCGAGGTTTGTGTGGGTAAAGTTCTTGATATCCAGCTCGCCCAACAGGTCTATAGAAAGCTTTGTTTCATTGTCTGTAAGCTTCCAGCCGCCGGTAGTGGTTCTGTTGCCCGATTTATCGGTATAGGTTGCGGTGTAAGACCCGTTGCGGTTAAAAGTAAGGCGAAGCGTTTTAATGTCGAGCAGCATTTCTTTCACCTCTGGTCTGTCTGATACATCAAGCCCGGCTACTAATACACGGCTTCCTTTCCACTCATGGGCAACCAGCATATCTGTTTTAGTAGGCGCGTTATCGTCTTTGTCGCAGCTGCTTAGGGTGGCGAAAACAAAAAGCAGGGAAAATAAAATGAGTAAATTATTCAGCTTCATATAGAGTTGTTTTTATTGATTTTTAACAACTCTATATATCGTAGCAGCTATAAATAAGTTTAGCCTGATTTGGGTAAAGAATAGGATAGTACAAATTACTGCCTATAGGATGTTCACTTCAGGGTGCAGGCTTATACCAAATTTCTCCTCAACAGAACGGATAATATCGTGGGCAAGGGCACGTAAATTTTCGCCGGAAGCACCGCCATAGTTTACGAGCACCAGCGCCTGATTTTTATGTACGCCATAGTTCTCAATTACTTTGCCCTTCCAGCCGCACTGCTCTATCAGCCAGCCGGCAGGTACTTTTACCATGGTTTCTGAAACCGGGTAGGCAGGCATGGTTGGATGTTGCTCTTTCAGCAGATCGTATAAGGCCAGCGGAATTTCAGGGTTTTTAAAGAAGCTACCGGCGTTGCCTATCTCTTTAGGGTCTGGCAATTTGCTGCGGCGAATGTGGCATACCGCTGCACTTACATCCTGTATGGTTGGCTCCTGTATGTTCATTTCCTGCAGCGTGCTGCTGATGGCGCCGTAGGATGTATTTAATGTATGGTTCTTGTGCAGCCTGAATGTAACAGCGGTAACTATAAACTGGCCTTTCAGGTCGTTTTTAAATACGCTCTCGCGGTAGCCAAAGCGGCACTTGTCGTTGCTGAAGGTGTGTACCTGTCCGGTTGCTATTTCAACCGCCTCCAGTTCGTAGAAAATGTCTTTCAGCTCCACACCATAAGCGCCAATGTTCTGAAGAGGCGCAGCACCTACGGTACCAGGTATAAGCGAAAGGTTCTCGGCACCACCCAGGTTGTGCTCCAGGCAGTACAGTACAAACTCATGCCATACTTCGCCGCTACCGGCTTTTACATAAGTATAGTTTTCGTCTTCGCACAGTACCTCAATACCCTTAATGCAGTTTTGAAGCACCAGTCCGTCAAAATCTTTTGTGAAAAGCACATTGCTGCCGCCGCCAAGTATAAGCTTTGGTTCGGGCTTAAGTTCGGGCATCTGCAAAAGCTCCTGCAGCTCTGCTACGCTTTCGAAGCGGGCATACAGTTTGGCTTTTACATCAATTCCGAAAGTATTGTAGGGCTTTAGCGAAAAATCGGCCTGGAGTTTCATAAGCAGTAATTTCCTGCAAAGATATGGAAAGGAGTTTCTAGTTCCGAACCTCCGGTTAAACTATAGCTGAGGTTAATGTACTTACAGCTTCGAATAAAACGCTCTGCCTGCCAGATATTGCCTGAAACTATAAATCATACCTGGTTTTTGAACCACTTGCCAGACTTTTATACTTACCATAGTAGGTAACAGCAAACAAAGGCTTAGAAATACAGGTAAAAAGATGCAATTTTGCAGCCCTATATAAAGTATACTTATGGCAAAACAGAAACCGAACGGCAATTTTAACATGGTAGCTACCACGCTGGCTGGCTTAGAAGAAATACTGGCTGCCGAGCTGGAAGCGCTTGACATGGATTATATAAAAGTTGGTACGCGGGCCGTTACATTTTCGGGCTCGTTGCGCCAGCTTTACGAAGCTAACCTGTGGTGCCGCACTGCCATTCGTATACTTAAGCCTATCCGCACGTTTAAAGCCCGCAACGAGAAAGACCTGTATGAGCAGGTGCAGAAAACCGACTGGAGCGAGTACCTTGATATAGATAAGACGTTTGCCATTGATGCTGCCGTAAGCCACTCTACGTTTGAGCACTCGCTTTTTGTGGCGCAGCTTACCAAAGATGCCATTGTTGATCAGTTCCGCAAGAAAACTGGTCAGCGCCCCTCTGTAGACAAAGTTAGACCTGACCTGCGCCTGAACCTGCACATGCACGAAAACATGGTAACGCTTTCCATGGACTCGTCAGGCGATTCGTTGCACCGCCGGGGCTACCGCCTTCAAACCAACGTGGCACCTATAAACGAGGTATTGGCAGCAGGAATTATTGCACTTACTGGTTGGGATAAGAAAACTACTTTTATTGACCCGATGGCTGGTTCAGGTACTTTCCTGATCGAGGCAGCTATGATGGCCCAGAACATTGCACCTGGCTTGTACCGCCGCGATGGCTATGGTTTCGAATTATGGAAGGACTATAACGAGGAGCTGTTTGAGATGGTGTGGCGCACGGCAGAGGCCAAAGAAAAGCGAGAGCCACAAGCTGAGATAATTGGCTACGACATAGATCCTGATTATGTGCAGGCTGCTCTGAACAACATTGAGAATGCCGGTTTGCAGCACATAATTAAAATAAAACAAGCTGATTTCTTCTCTACCAAAGCGCCATCAGAAAGTGGTATTCTGGTCATGAACCCACCTTACAACGAGCGTATACTTTCTGAGGATATCATACATTTATACAAGCAGATAGGGGACACACTGAAGAATAACTACCAGGGCTACGATGCCTTTGTATTTACCGGTAACCTGAATGCAGCCAAAAGTATAGGTCTGCGTGCCTCGCGCCGCACACCGCTTTACAACGGCCCCATAGATTGCCGACTGCTGAAGTATGAGTTATACAGCGGTAGCAGAAGGAGAGAAGAGCAGGCGAATGAAGTATAGCTTCTCGCGAAAGATTCGTTAGACCTCTGCTAGCGTCTGATGTGCTATAAGTTAGCTATAGTTATGAGCTATACTTGCATAGTTGCCTGTTATCCTGGGAGCTCTACTTACCCACAGTTTTATTGTTGGCTTTGGTGCGCTCACGGCCGCGGGGCCTCGTCCTGGGGGTAGGGGCCCTCGATAAAGGGCATCGCGCTATGTGCCTGAAGCTGCCTTCGCTCTGCTCCGGCTGCCGCTCGCGCGGCACCGCAACATGCACAAGGCGCTTAACCCAAGGACTGGGAACAAGTGCATTTAGCTACTGCCTTTGCTAATAGAAAGGGAAGTATAAAATAGTAAGACAAGGACTGTCCCCTTGAGGGGACTACAGGGGTGTTGGTACAGCTAATATGAAACTATACCTATACTTGCTGCAGCAGCCAAATCCCCTCTCCTTGAGGAGAGGGTTAGGGTGAGGTGAACCAGCAACTATAAAACCTAAGAAGTAAAGTAACAGCCGGAAAGCTCCCCTCCTCAGACTAGTGAGAACGCGAGTTCGAAACTAGCGAGCGTAGCTCTGAGGGGCAGGGGGTGGTTGGACAACAGCAACTATGAAACTTAAATATCCAGACGCTCGCAGGAGCTGCGCACGCTGCGAGGTCTTAACTCTGCTAATCAAATTAATCCTGTAAACCCTGGTTCTGACAAAAAGAAAAGCCTGCTACAGTTAAGTAGCAGGCTTTTCTTTTTATAGTTTACTATTCCCTTCTCGGGAGGGGCAGGGGTGGGTTTCTTAAGATATCCAAGGGATGTTGCTGAAGTCTGGCTTACGCTTCTCCAGGAACGCATTTCTGCCTTCTTTGGCTTCTTCGGTCATGTAAGCCAGGCGGGTTGCTTCACCGGCAAAAACCTGCTGGCCCACCATGCCATCATCGGTCAGGTTGAAGGCAAACTTCAGCATTTTAATTGAGGTAGGTGATTTAGCCAGAATTTCCTGTGCCCACTCGTAAGCCGTATCTTCCAGTTCATCGTGAGGGATAACAGCGTTTACCATGCCCATGTCGTATGCTTCCTGCGCTGAGTAGTTACGGCCTAAGAAGAAGATCTCGCGGGCACGTTTCTGACCAACCATTTTAGCTAGGTAAGCAGAGCCATAGCCACCATCAAAGCTGGTTACATCGGCATCAGTCTGTTTAAAGATTGCGTGCTCTTTGCTAGCAAGGGTAAGGTCGCAGACTACGTGCAAACTATGGCCTCCGCCTACTGCCCAGCCCGGAACCACGGCTATAACCACCTTCGGCATAAAACGGATAAGGCGTTGCACTTCAAGTATGTTCAGGCGCGGAATACCAGACTCATCTACATATCCCTGGAAACCTCGTGCATTCTGGTCGCCGCCGCTGCAGAAAGAGTAAACACCATCTTTGGTAGAAGGGCCTTCGGCAGAAAGAAGCACTACACCTATGCTTGTATCTTCGCGTGCATCCAGAAACGCATCAAAAAGCTCGAACACTGTTTTAGGGCGAAACGCATTACGTACGTTTGGTCTGTTAAAGGCAATGCGGGCTACACCACCCGATTTTTTATAGGTTATATCTTCGTATTCCTTAGCGGTTATCCAATTTGCTTTGCTCATATTTCGAATATTTACACCCAAAGGTAGTTTATTCTATACTTTAGCTCAAACGCTTTTATACCTGAGTAGCGCCGCTGCTACTATTTTTTGTTCTGTACAAGTATAACGTATAGTTGAGGAAGGGGAGAGACCTTTGCAGTTTATGCTACTCCTGGTTGAGCAGGAGCAGCGTTTTGGTGTCTTTTGCCCCATTAAAGTATTTATCCAAAACCTGCTGAAAAACAGAGGCCTCACCGCTGGCAACAGCAAATAAAGTCATACTGGATTTCAGCTTCATGTCGTCCGGGCTGCCGAAAATCTGGTTAGCTGTTCTGCCTTCTATACTTAGCAAAGCCTCCGAAACCTCCAGCAGACGCTTACCTAAAACGGGGTGGTTTAAATAAGCAATGGCTTCATCTATATTTTTGATAGCATAAAATTTAGAAGTTTCGCTTAACCCCAACCCAGACACCTGCGGAAAAATAAACCACATCCAATGGCTTAACTTCCTCCCGTTTCTGATCTCAGACAATGCAGTCTTGTAGGTGCTTTCCTGAGCTTCCAGAAATCGGTTAAGGTTATAGTTGTTGGGCATGTTGTGTGGTTAAAAAGGCGATAGTTTAACGGTTAGGCTAAAAAATGTTTCGATGCTTTTTAGCTATTGTTACCTGAGAGTGTTTTTTATTTTTTTAATTCTGACTTTCCAATCCCATATCACGATTGCTATTCCGACTAATATCGCAATACTTGTTGGCTCGGTAAAGATCAATATTAAGGTTTCTTTTATCTTAAAAGAAAGAATCGCTGTTAGGGCCATAAGAGCAATAAAAAAATCTGCTGGTATTATCAATGAAGTTGAAACTTTACCAGTCTTTAGTGTCCTTATTAACAGACTAATTAATAATGCAAGTAGAATTGCGGTAATTAAATTTTCTTCAATTTCTGAAATAGTGCTTCTGTACATTATGAGATTTAAATACCCTATAGTAGCCAGACCAACTATTGACAAATAAGTTAAACCTATTCTTAACCAATATTTTGTTTTTCCTTTAAACATTGAAGGTCATTAATCTCTTTTATATTTCAGCTAACGGCTCGTGCATACAAAGTCCGTAGCGTTAGCGAGGGTTTTGAATGAGCTTTGTTGGGTGTTGTAATTTTGCTTTATAAGCAACTGTTCCAATCAGTAAAACAATAAAGCTACTAAGCCATAAGTAATAACCTAAATCAAAAGATGTTATTGCTGCGTTTCTGCCATTTTCTGCAACTAATATTTCATTCCATGTGCGGAAAATTAAGGCAGTTATGCCACTGAAGCCAACAAAGTATAAAGCTTCCTTTCTTCCCTTGATTATAAAGTAAATTGAATAGAAGAAAAACGGATTAGCAAGCCATATCACCCATTCAAGAAGACCACCTCCAAGGATGCCAATACCACTCACTATCAAAAGTTCTATACTGGTGAAAGAGCCTTGACCATTATAATCTAAATAAGTAATTCCTGTTTGAAATAGGGAACACACATAAAGTATTAGACTGATTGCAACAGATACTTTTAAAGTTATAGAAGACTTAAAATTCTTACTTATCAAAGGATTCCTATTTGATTGATTGTTTTTATACCACCCAACGTTACTCGTGCAGCCGAAGCCCGAAGCGTAGCAAGGGTTAAGGCTGCACTTTGTTAGGCGATGATTTACTTTGCTGCGGCTTCATATTCCTTTACAGCAGTAGTTGTTACTTCTATAAGCTCTTTGAGTTTGGAATTTTGATTTTGTTTGTAGTAAATGTTGGGCTTTCCATCATCGAAGGTTTCAAGATTCAATGCATAGCTGCTTATTACCTTTTCTGACAGGTTGCCTTGATTGAGAAACCTGAATTTATGAAAGTAAGAGTGGCTTACCTTATAGGATACTTCTTTAGGTTTACTTCTTTTAGCTTTGACCAACTTAGTTGGGGCTTCTATTTTCTCCTTCTCTATTTTCAACTTGTTAGAAGCATAGAAATCAAGGGGATTGAGATTAGATATTTCTATGGACTCATGGCTTCTACACTTGTCAAATTTTGTTGCGAACGTCTGTTGAGCTGAAGCCCAGAACAAGTACTGACTCACTTCTGAATCGCAAGGATTAATTGCTGGCATTCTTCCCGAACTATAATAGGTATAAATCAGAAAAGTCTCAACACCGTTTGCTTTAAGGCTGTCAACATAGCTTTTTACTTTCCCTTCCACTACCTGTCCATTTGAGTGTTTCGCCAGTAAAGCAAAGAACATAATTATGAATGCAGTACGTATCATTCCTTTTTTCTTACCTTCTTTATAATTACAATTGCCGCCTAACTACCAGATAACAGTAAACATACGCTTATCTGCACTATGTATGTAATTGCTGAAGCCTATATCTGACCATGTATTAATGGCAGCTCTTTACAAAAGATTCTATTGTGCAGTATCATGCCCGCAAGTTCATCCCCATTACCTTCTTTAGTCCTTTATCAACCGTAAAGTCCTTATCTGTTTGTTATTCCCTTTGTGGTAATTAGAGTAAACAATCAATTTAGTGCAATTGCTCGATAGAATTCCAGTTATTCAATTCAGCACTAAAGTCTCACTATTGCTAACCTCTTTTACTGTTTCCTTGCTTTTCTTCCAATATGGTTTTACAATTTTCCCTTCTTTATGGCTTAATACCAGGAGTATAATAGTTGGAACCAAACAGAACAACGTTGCTTGAATAGAGCCTTCCGGACCAAACTGCCCACCTGTAAACCATTCGGCACCTTCTATTTTAGAAGTTATTAACGTTCTCGAAACTGTGTTGCCTGATACATTCGCGCCAAAAATTGCGGATTGGGTAAAATTCCAGGCAAAATGAAGTGCAATAGGAAACCATAGATTGCGTAAATAAATGTAAGCGGCTCCGAGTAAAAGCCCTGCCTGTATCGCAAGACCGATTGCAGCAGCAACAGAACTGTTAGGATTGGCGAAGTGTAATGCACCAAATAAAAGAGCAGAGATAATTAATGAGAAATAGCTTCCCAGTTTTTCTTCTGGAACTCTAAAAATTATGCCTCTTAGTAAAGTCTCTTCAACAATGGCAGAAGTAAAAGCCATCGTCAGTGGTGGAATGATAAACAATATAGGATTTACTGATATTACAGAATAGCCTCCTTTTAAGTAGATTACCAGTATAGTCAACGACTGCAGAATTGTGCCCAAAACTATTCCGATGGTTATGTTCTTGAGCAGGTTGTTTTTTGAGAATTCTGTAATTCTTCTTTTCTCATAAAATCTGAACAAATAAGAATATGCAGTTATCGCAAGTATAGCCACAATTACCCCTCCAATTAACTTTTTCAAGTCCTGGTCAGTGCTTGTCGATTCCAAAGCTTTTTGAACTATGGCTTGCCCAGCTCTAACTGTTCCTAAGCAAACAATTAACCCTAAGATTATTTTTGTCAGAGGGAAGTGAAGGATCTTTTGTCCGATGTTCTTTTTGTCCATTTTATCTTTCTGGTTTCTACCGTTTGGTTACAATTAGAATATTTACTGCTACTACTTAACAGGAAAACTTACTCCTGTTATCTGCACAGTATCTAATTAATTCATTAGAATTTAATAGTTCTAATATAGTATAATTTGGATATAATAAATAGACAAGTAAATATTATAAAACAAAAAGAGCACCCATTTCTGAGTGCTCTCTGAGTCTTTTACTATAATTTATAGTTGTTACAACCTTCTTATCTGTGCGCCAAGGGCGTTCAGGCGGCCATCGATGTTCTGGTAACCACGGTCTATCTGCTCTACGTTATCTATAACGCTGCGGCCTTCTGCCGACAGGGCAGCTATAAGCAGGGCAACACCGGCACGAATATCCGGAGAGCTCATGGTTATACCACGAAGCGGCACCTGCTTATCGTTGCCAATAATGGTAGCGCGGTGAGGGTCGCAAAGTATGATCTGGGCGCCCATGTCTATAAGCTTGTCCACGAAGAACAGGCGGCTCTCGAACATTTTCTGGTGTATAAGTACTGTACCTTTTGCCTGTGTGGCAACTACCAGCGCCACGCTTAGCAGGTCAGGGGTAAGGCCCGGCCAGGTATGGTCGGCTACGGTAAGTATACTTCCATCAATGTAGGTGTCTACTTCGTAATGGTCCTGCTCCGGAATAAAGATATCATCTCCGCGGAACTCCATTTTAATGCCCAGGCGCTGGAAAGTATCCGGTATCAGGCCAAGTTCTGGTATCTGGCAATCTTTTATAGTTATCTCAGAACCTGTCATGGCGGCCAGACCGATAAACGATCCGATCTCGATCATGTCAGGCAGCATGCGATGCTCTGTACCACCAAGTTTTTCAACACCTTCAATTACAAGCAGGTTAGAACCTGTACCTGAAATTTTAGCACCCATGCGGTTTAGCATGCGGCACAGCTGCTGCACGTAAGGCTCGCAGGCAGCATTGTAAATAGTAGTGGTACCTTCGGCTAATACAGCAGCCATCAGTATGTTAGCCGTACCTGTTACAGAGGCTTCGTCCAGCAGCATGTAAGTGCCTTTCAGTTTATCGGCAGTTACGCTGTAAAAGCTATCCTGGGTGTCGTAGCTGAACTTTGCACCCAGCTTTTCGAAGCCGATAAAGTGCGTATCCAAACGGCGACGGCCAATTTTGTCGCCACCCGGTTTTGGTAGTTTAGACTTTCCGAAGCGGGCCAGCATAGGGCCCACGATCATTACCGAACCACGAATGGCACGGCCAAGCGCTACAAAAGATTCTGTTTCAAGGTAATCAAGATTGATGTTATCAGCCTGAAAAGTATAAGTATCTGGGCTGTTGCGTTCAACTTTTACTCCTAAATTTCCAAGCAGTTCGATCAGCTTATTTACATCGCGGATATCCGGAATGTTGGAAATGGTAACGGGTTCTGATGTGAGCAACACAGCGCAAAGTATCTGCAGTGCCTCGTTTTTTGCACCTTGTGGGTAAATTTCGCCTTTGAGCTTGTTGCCGCCAATTACTTCAAATGAAGCCATTTATTATTTATTTCTGTTAGAAGAGGGTGTTCTGTTACTGTTTGTGTTTTTGCGGTTTCCGCTGCCACGCTGGTCGACACGGCTTTGTTGCTGCGGCCGGTTTCCTTGCTCCTGCTTTGCTGCAACCGATGATTCGAACAGGTTATTGCTTTCTACAAGGCTCTTATCCAGGTCCAGCCTGCCTTTAGATAGCTGACGAATATCGCCCAGGATCACATCATCTGTTATACTATCCTTGTTATAAGAGCGGTACAGCGTTTTCATAAGTTTACCTATAGAAACAATGCCAGCTTCGCGCTCTTTATCGTCTTCCAGTTCGGTAGCACGTTTTATAAGCAGCTCCACGTTTTTACCATAGTGCTTAAACTTAGGTGTATCCAGCGGGTATACCATTGGCTGTGGCTTATCGTTGAGGTACTCCATAGCGCTGAGCGGGTAAGGAGCATCAACATCAAGCTTTGAGCCTGACATTACAAACAAGTGGTTCCAGAGCTTTTGCTGGTAATCCTGCGTATCGCGAAGCTGGGGGTTAAGCTTTGCCATCAGGTTAATAAGCAACTGCGACAGGCGCGTGCGCTCAGAACGATCTTGTATGGTTAGAATATAGTTTACAAGGTCCTGCACGTTACGGCCATACTCGCGCAACAAAAGTTCTTGTTTAAAGGAGGTACTTGCTTCCATTATATCTTTTAAATGAATTCAAAATTAGGAATTAGAAATTAGAAATGACAATTAATGCACAAAGTGCACCTGTGAATTAAAGATTACGGATTTTGGACAAGAAGTTATAAGCGTTATTGAAAACAGTACCTTTTATACTTCTGCTCTAAGGCCTCAATTTCTAATTTTTAATTCATAATTTCTAATTTATACTCAGTTGTGTATCCGCAGCTTGGCAAAGCTCAGCAGCAGTGTTTTTTCGCCTACTTCATCAAAGTTGATGATTGCTTTTGTGCTGTTACCCTGTGTATCAAGTTTTGCAACCACGCCAAAACCAAATTTAGGGTGCTCTACTTTCATGCCTGCTGCCAGGTTAGAGGTATCGCTTGCCTTGAAATCGGCAGGTGGCGTATAGGCTGTAGCGGCCTGTTTGCGTGCCTGCGGCTGCACCAGGCTACTTACGCTGCTCTTGCGCTGCAATACACGTTCAAAAACGCCACCTCCGGTAGAGTGCTCGCCATACTTAAAGTTCAGGAACTTCGGATCGATCTCGTCCAGGAAGCGACTCTTTTCGCAGGCTCTCAGGTTACCCCACTGGTAACGGCTGGTGGCGTAGGTTAAGTATAGTTTCTTTTCGGCACGTGTGATGGCCACATAAAACAGGCGGCGCTCTTCTTCCAGGTCGGCACGTGAGTTAAGCATCATCTGGCTCGGGAAGAGATTTTCTTCCATACCAACTATAAACACGTTCTTAAACTCAAGGCCTTTAGCCGAGTGGATCGTCATCATAGTTACAAATTCACCATCCATGTCGGCCTTGGTATCAGCATCGGTAATAAGAGCAATATCCTGCAGGAAAGCATCCAGACTCTTATCTTCCTTCTCCGGATCATCCACATACTCTTTAATACCATTCAGCAACTCCTGGATGTTCTCGTAACGGGCAAGTCCTTCAACGGTCTTATCCTGGTACAGGTCATCAACTATACCTGAGTGCTTGGCTACGTGCTTGGCAACTTCAAAAGCATCGGTGTTCTGCGCAATGCGGGCGAAATCCTTCAGCATGATCGAGAAGTTCTCGATGGCTGTGCCTACGCGGTTACCTAAAAACTGACTTGCATTCTGCACCACTTCCCACACACTGTGGTTGGTTTCATCGGCTGTTACAAATATCTTCTGCTCAGTAGTTTCGCCAATACCACGTTTCGGGTAGTTTATAACGCGGCGCAATGCCTGCTCATCGTTCGGGTTCACCGTCAGGCGCAGGTAGGCTATCAAATCTTTGATCTCTTTGCGCTGATAGAAAGACAGGCCGCCAACAATTTTATACTTGATGTTCATGCGGCGCAGCGCCTCTTCCATAGCACGCGACTGTGCGTTGGTACGGTAAAGTATGGCGAAGTCGTCGTAGGAGAGGTGGTTGTTCATTTTCTCTTCGAAAATGGTAGTTGCCACCAACTTGCCTTCTTCGTTGTCGGAGTTGGCTTTTATTACCTCGATCAGCGGACCTTCCTCATTATCTGTAAAAACATCTTTCTTCAGCTGCGCAGAGTTGTTTTTGATAACAGAGTTGGCAGCGTGTACAATGTTTTTGGTTGAGCGGTAGTTCTGCTCCAGTTTAAACACTTCCAGCTCCGGGTAGTCGCGCTCAAAGTTCAGAATGTTCTGGATATCGGCACCACGGAAAGCATAAATAGATTGGGCATCATCACCTACCACAACTATATTTCTGTTCTGGGCAGCCAGCTTACGCGTGATCAGGTACTGCGAGTAGTTCGTATCCTGGTACTCATCCACCATCACATACTTAAAGATGTTCTGATACTTGTTCAGCGCATCCGGGTGGTCGCGGAAAAGCACGTTGGTCTGGAATAGCAGGTCGTCGAAGTCCATTGCCCCAGCCTTAAAGCAACGGTTCTGGTACTGCTCATAGATCTTGCCAATTTTAGGGCGCATTGCGGCCTCATCATCTGCCTGTATTACAGGATCGTTGAGGTACTGCTTGTGAGAGATCAGCTTGTTTTTGGCGGAAGAGATACGCCCCAGCACCACGTTCGGCTTGTAAAGCTTATCATCCAGGTTCATCTCCTTCACAATGTTGCGAATGAGCGTTTTGGAGTCGTCGGTATCGTAAATGGTAAAGCTTTTAGGGTAGCCAATCTTATCGGCCTCGGCACGTAATATGCGCGAGAACACCGAGTGGAACGTACCCATCCAGATATTTTTGGCCTCGTTGCCGATCACCTTCTCAATACGATGGCGCATTTCTTTAGCCGCCTTATTCGTAAAGGTAAGGGCAAGTATATTAAACGGATCTACACCTATACTTATAAGGTGAGCGATCCGGTAGGTAAGTACTCTTGTTTTGCCTGAGCCGGCACCCGCAATTATCATGGCTGGACCTTCGGTATGAAGTACAGCTTTGCGTTGCGACTCGTTCAATAAACTGATGTAATCCATTTCTTCTCTTCCGCGTGCGTCTTTTTATTGTGATGCAATTTACAAATACAATTCTGTATTCTGAACGGCTCTTTTACTTTTGGCACAGGATTGGCTCGCTGGCATAAGCAAAGGCGCTTTTAAATGAACACACTTTACCTGCAAAGCGTTTTAAACCAGCACCTGTTTGGCCTGTAAAAGCGCCGGATTTATACCAAAAGCCGATAATTATTGATTTAGAGGCTCTTTATAGTTAATTTGCCGCCTATGACTTACCTTAAAAAGAAGCTAACCACTACTATAAAAAACCGATTTATACTTGCCGGTATACCCAAATTGCGGTACCTGATGCTCTTGCCAGCATTTATTTTTATGAGTGAAGCAGGTATCGCTCAGACCAAAACACCGGTAAAAAAAGCTACACAGCCTACTAAAGCTGTTAAGAGCACACCCAAAACTAAAAAAGCAGCCACTATTAAAACAGCTAAAGTTAAGCCTGCCAAAACAAAGAAAGCTGCCACACCAACTGCTACAGAAAAACCAGTAGCCACTGCTCCGGCTAAACTGATCTGGCGCATACCGGTGATGCAGGAAGCGATGGGGCTTTATACTAACCTGCAGTACGAACAGGCATACAACAAATTTAAAGAAGCAGCTGCTGCCGGCGATGCTGATGCTTATTACTTTATGGGCCGTATGCACCAGTACCGCGAGCTAAAGTATGACTCGGTGCAGATCGATACTCTGAAACAGATACAAAACTCAGCTAAGTATTTCTCCGCCAATACCGATTCTGCCCGTTTTTATTATGACGAGGCACTGAACAACAATAGTCTGCTGGGGCACTTAGGTGTAGCAGAGCTCATGATCCTGAGAACACAGGAAGACAAACAGAACTTTCTGGACCACATGCATAACGCAGCTGTAGTTATTCGAGAGAAAGCTGTGGAAGGAGATGCTTTCAGTAACCGTATCCTGGGCAGTATGTACTTTACCGGCTACGGCGAAATGCAGGACAAAGAGCTGGCTTTCAATTATATTTTGCGTGCGGCAAACAAAGGCGATGTGGTTGCTTATTGCAGTCTGGCTAATTTATACTTAGAAGGGGATGGCGTAAAAAAGGATAATGAGAAAGCTGTAAGCTGGCTGAAAAAAGGTGTTGCCGCCGGCGAGCGCGAAGCACTTTATACTTTAGGCCTGCTCTATGAAGAAGGAACAATAGGGGAGCCTGACCTGACTGAAGCCCGCAAACTATACCGTGCTGCTATATCTAAAGGAAGTATAAACGCCTACGAGCAGCTGAAGTACATGAACCAGACACCTGATCAGAAACTGGTAATTGCTGCTATAACGCGTAACCCTGAGATGGTGAAGCGTGCCCTTACTGCCGGCGCAAACGTGAACACAACTGCCATCCCAGATGATTTTGGCACCGACCTCCGAAAGCGTACCCCACTCATGCACACTGTTTATATACCGCTGCTGCTGGAAGAAAATGGCGTCGTGTATGAGCCCGAAGTACGTTTACAAACAACAGGGCAATTGCTTCAAAAGAAAGCCGATGTAAATGCTAAGGATGAGGATGGCCGTACTGCTTTACACTTGTTGGTATCCGGTACCAAGGTGAAATCTGAGTTGTTTGAAATGGAGCAGGTGCAGTTAATGGATTCGCTTTTGAAGCATGGTGCCGATCCTAACATAAAAGATGCTGAAGGAAATACTGCCATTGCTGCTGCTCTGGAATCATCCATCGGTCAGCACATTGGTATTATGGAACTTGAGCGCCTGCTAGCTGCCGGAGCCAACCCTAACCTGCAGAACAACGAAGGAAAAACCCCGCTCATGATGGCATGCGAGATCGATGCTGATTTCGAAATCATACTTGCCCTTGTTAAATCAGGTTCCGACCCTAAAATCAGAGATGCAAGTGGCAAGGCAGCAATTGATTATACCAAGCATGAAAATGTAACAAATATTCTTATGGCTGCCGGCTCGCCGCAGAAGCAGTAAGTGTAATGTTTAAAGTATAAAAAAGGCAGTTGAGAAAGCAACTGCCTTTTTTATTTAATCATAGCTAAACTGGTCTGAAAGCAGGAGAGGGAGGCTTTAATAAGTATAGATTAAGCTATAACTGTGGTTGTATTTGCGGTCTATATGCTTCGTTGGAGAATATTTTTTTTGGCTAAAATAACCACTCCCAGCCTCTCCTTGTCTAATGCGGGGAGTTTTCCGGCTGCTGCTACACTTTAGAATATAAGTTTTATAGCAGTAGTATCACCTCACCCTAACCCTCTCCTCCAGGAGAGGGGACTTCGCCTTTGGTTATAGTTTGAATTGAAAGTTTTATAGTTGTTGTTAAAACATCCCCGTTCAAGGGGAGCTTTTCGGCTGCTTCAGCTGTCATCTCGACGAAAGGAGAGATCTTATACCCTTATGCTTCAGATTTCTCACCCCGCTCGAAATGACAAACCATAAGGGACTTGTACTCACCATTCTGTTGAAGCAAAGGCTTTTAATTACTGCACCTGAACCCAGTCCTTGGGTTGAGCGCCTTGTGCATGTTGCGGTGCCGCGTGAGCGGCAGCCCGCAGCGGAGCGAGGAGCAGCTTCAGGCACACAGCGCGATGCCAAAGGACGAGCCCTCGCGGGCTTGGAGCGAGCCAAAACCAACTATAAAACTATAGGCAGGTATGACTGAGGAAAACAGGAAGCTATAGAAAGAAGTAAAATAAAACTCTGCCAGCTTACTCTGCTTCAATGCAGCACTACAAAATTCATTAGTAAACTATTTTCTCCCTACCTTTGTTTTCTCTTAATACAGGAATAAAGCTTCATTCAGCTTTCATCCTTCATTTTATCAAAAGCATGATAGTTCTTCAAAATACCGTCATCAGCGACGACATCCGTGATAATTTTTTTGTTTGCAACCTAGAGAAGTGCAAAGGGGCTTGCTGCGTAGAAGGAGATTTAGGCGCTCCGCTAGAGGAGTCTGAGCTGGCTATACTTGATCAGAATTACGACAAGATAAAGCCATACTTAACAGGAGCCGGTAAGCTGGCAATAGAAGAGCAGGGACTTTATATCAAAGATTTTGAAGGCGATTACTCTACACCAACTATAGATAACCGTGAATGTGCCTACGCACTCTACGACGACAAAGGTATCCTGAAGTGCGCTATTGAAGAAGCTTACAACGATGGTGTTATTGATTGGAAGAAGCCGATCTCTTGTCACCTTTACCCAATTCGTATAACCAAGTATGATGACTTTGAAGCCCTGAACTACGACCGATGGAGCATTTGTGCTGCCGCCTGTAACTTTGGTCAGGAACTGGGTGTGCGTGTTTACCAATTCCTGAAAGAGCCGCTGATCAGAAAGTATGGCGAAGGCTGGTACAATGAACTCGCACAGCTTATGGAAGAAGAGGAGCAGACTGCTAAAGCATAACAAGTATAAATATTAACAAATAAGCCCAGTCTGTACAGACTGGGCTTATTTGTTTGCTTACTTCTGCTCCAGGTGATTAAGCAGGTATGGGGCAAACAGGTTTTTGTGTTCTACCGCAAAAGTAGCCCATTTCTTGGCTTCATCAATCTGCCCCAGCGTTTCGTAAATTATTGCCAGGTTATAAGCAGCTTTACCCGCCAGCCTTTTTTTCTTATTAGTAGTGAATGGCTCAAATACAGCTATTGCCTTATCCCAGTTTTTCTGGTGCATATAAGTTACGCCATCTACAAATGCCTGTGGTGCATACACAATACGCGTATAATAGGTGTGATCCGGATATAAGCGCCGCCAGTACCCCTGACCAATTTCATAGGCAAGGCTTTGTACAGCAGAAGTGGCATTAGCAAGCGATGGACCCACAGCCAATAACCCGCTGATAACACTTCTGGAGTTGTACAAAGCGTTATTATCAAGCACAGCCTGATCCAATACGGTTCCAAGGCTATCATAGAGGGTCAGTCGGGCATTTGTGTGCAGGGTATAATGTGCTATTTTACCTCCTTCAGTGTGTTCTACTTCCTGCTCAAAATAGGTGTCAAAGTTATCCAGCACCAGTAGCAGGTGATGCGGGTACTGCTTGTATACCTGCTGTATCTGTTCGCGGCTAAGCGCATTCCAGGCTGTAGAGCTACGGCCACGGTAGGCACTGTCGGCATGTACCAGCACAAAAGTAGAGTCATCCAGAACTGCGTTTACGGCGCCATCAAAAGCTGCCTGAGCGCCCATTTCAAACGCTGCTATATCCTTTTCTTTCTGGTTAGTCAGCTGTTCTGTATTAAAGGTATTCAGCACAACCACTTTCCATTGCTCAGGCGATACTGCCACAACCGGTGGCTTTGTTGTTTCTAGCATGAGTTCTGAAGTACAGCCAAACAGCAGCAGGGTAGGTATAAAGTATAAGCAGGTGTGCAATAGTAGCTTTCGCATAAATATGGCTCTTTACATTTTATCAGTACAAAGGAAAAGAAAAAGCCCGACTATAGTAGCCGGGCTTTGCAATTTATACTTTCAGACCTGATTAAAGTGAGCTGAAATCAAAAGTTTCTAAATAAGCAGTAGTGAAGTTACCTTCTTTAAAGCCAGGATCATCCATCAGCTTCAGGTGGAAAGGCACTGTGGTTTTAATACCTTCAATCACAAACTCGCTCAGCGCACGCTTCATTTTCACCAAAGCCTCCTCGCGTGTCTGTGCACTTACAATCAGCTTAGCGATCATAGAATCATAGTTTGGCGGGATGGTATAGCCTGAGTAAACGTGTGAATCTACGCGAACGCCGTGGCCACCTGGCAGGTGCAGTGTAGTAATTTTACCTGGTGCAGGACGGAAGTTATTCTTTGGATCTTCGGCATTGATACGGCACTCGATAGCGTGCATCTTAGGGTAGTAGTTTTTACCAGTGATTTTCTCGCCGGCAGCTACCTTTATCTGCTCCTTAATAAGGTCGTAATCAATTACTTCTTCCGTAATTGGGTGCTCTACCTGTATACGTGTGTTCATCTCCATAAAGTAGAAATCACGGTTCTTGTCTACCAGGAATTCTATAGTTCCAACACCTTCGTAGTTAATTGCTTTAGCACCGGCAATGGCAGCCTGGCCCATTTTCTCACGCAGTTCATCTGTAATGAACGGAGATGGCGTTTCTTCAACCAGTTTCTGGTGACGGCGCTGAATAGAGCAGTCGCGCTCAGAAAGGTGAGCAGCGTTACCATACTGGTCTCCTATCAGCTGAATCTCGATGTGGCGTGGCTCTTCTATATATTTTTCAAGGTAGATTCCATCGTTGCCGAAAGCTGCTTTCGCTTCAGTACGGGCATCATTCCAGGCTTTTTCGAACTCGGCTTCGCTCTTGATGATACGCATACCACGGCCACCACCACCAGCAGTTGCTTTAATGATAACAGGGTACTTAATCTTACCTGCAAGCTTTATACCTTCTTCCATGTTTTTCAGCAAGCCCTCAGAGCCTGGAATAGTAGGTACACCTGCTTTTTTCATGGTATCTTTTGCAGAGGCCTTATCGCCCATAGCGTTGATCATTTCAGGCGATGCACCAATGAACTTGATGTTGTTCTCAGCACAAATGCGTGAAAAGTCAGCGTTTTCAGACAAGAAACCATAACCCGGGTGAATGGCATCTGCGTTGGTAATTTCGGCAGCTGCAATCAGGTTAGGTATGTTCAGGTATGATTGAGCGCTTGGAGGAGGGCCAATGCAAACAGCCTCGTCGGCAAAGCGCACGTGTAAGCTTTCTTTATCCGCTGTAGAATAAACAGCTACCGTTTTGATGCCCATCTCCTTGCAGGTGCGGATGATGCGCAGGGCAATCTCGCCACGGTTGGCGATCAGTATCTTTTTAAACATGTTCAGTAATTAGAAATCAGAAATTAGAAATTAAAAAAAAGCCGGGAGAGAACAATTTGCTTTGCATTCCCAGCTTTTAACTTTTAATTTTTAATTTTTAATTAAGATGGATCTACCAGGAATAGTGGCTGATCATACTCAACAGGCGATGCATTGTCAACCAACACTTTCACGATCTTACCTGATACTTCAGACTCGATTTCGTTGAAAAGCTTCATAGCTTCGATAATGCAGATTACCTGTCCTTTTTTCACTTCATCGCCTACGTTAACAAAAATAGGGGCTTCAGGGCTGGATGCACGGTAAAACGTTCCGATCATAGGAGCTTTGATAGCTACATAACGGCTTTCGTCTGAAGTGGCAGCCGGAGCAGCAGCAGCTGGTGCAGGAGCCGCAGCAGGAAGAGCCTGAGGTGCAGCTACAGGAGCAGCAGGAGCCGCAACAGGTGCAGCAGCTGACTCTTTTACATAAGTAATTTGCTGGTCTGGCTCACGCTTAACCGATATCTTAAACTCTTCTGTCTCGATGTTTACTTTGTTCAGGCCAGATTTGGCGATGAAGTCGATCAGATCCTGGATTTCTTTAGCTTTCATGTGTTATTTTACTCTTTCTGCGTAAGAATAAGTACGAGTGTCTACTTTAATTTTTTCGTCTTGTCCGATAAATAATGGCACCTGAATAGTAGCGCCTGTTTCTACAATTGCTGGTTTAGATGCGTTTGTAGCAGTATCTCCTTTAATGCCCGGCTCTGTATACGTAATAACAAGCTCTACAAACGGAGGGATTTCGCAAGTAAGCGGAGTTTCTGTTTCAGCGTGGAAAAGTATAGTTACTTCCTGGCCTTCTTTCATCAGGTCGGCAAACGGCACCATTGATTCATTCAGCGTTACCTGCTCAAAGGTATTCATGTCCATGAAGTTGTAGCCCATATCATCTTTGTAGATGAACTGGTGCGGACGCTGCTCTACGCGGGCTGTTGTAATTTTATGACCAGCCGAGAAGGTGTTGTCTATTACTTTGCCTGATCTTACGTTTCTAAGTTTGGTTCTTACAAACGCAGGGCCTTTGCCTGGCTTTACGTGCTGGAATTCTATTACCTGGTACAGGTCGTTGTTGTACTCAATTACAACGCCATTTTTTATATCAGCTGTAGTTGCCATAAAATGTTTTGAGTCGTGTTGTACTTAAATGAAACAATAAAAGTATAGCGCAAAACTATGTTCTGCAAACAAAGTTAGCTATTCTGCCGAAATAGTCGCGAAAAAGCTGGTCTTTGCCCAAACTTTTATTGCTTTTTACTCAAGTTGTTATGCATGCATAATGCTTGTTTTGCCAGTTCCGGCCTCACTGCCTGTTCTATACTTTACTCTTGCGGCTAGCCAAAGTTTTAACTTTAATTTGTATGTGTTTAGTTGTTTAACCTGAACCGAAGTGGGGGAGGTAAGGCAACAAAAAAAGCGACCTAAGCCGCTTTTCTGTATAAATATAGTAGTAATTATTTTGGATCGTAAGCCCACTTCAGGTACAACGCACCCCATGTAAAGCCACCGCCGAATGCAGCAATGATCAGGTTATCGCCTTTCTTAAGCTGGTTCTCATACTCCCACAGGCAAAGCGGAATGGTACCGTTTGTAGTGTTGCCATACTTGTGAATGTTCAGCATTACTTTATCGTTGCTAACGCCGCAACGGTTGGCAGTAGCTTCAATAATGCGTTTGTTCGCCTGGTGAGGTACCAGCCAGGCAATATCTTCGGCCGTCAGGTTGTTGCGTTCCATTACATCGGCAGCTACATCAGCCATACCTTTAACAGCGAACTTAAATACAGCCTGGCCTTCCTGGTATACATAGTGTTCTTTAGCCTGAACTGTTTCTATAGAAGCTGGTTTGCGGCTACCACCTGCTTTCTGGTGCAGGAACTGTGCGCCTGTGCCATCTGATTTTAATATTTCGTCCTGTAAGCCCAGACCCTCAGTGTTTGGCTCCAGCAGAACAGCACCACCACCATCACCGAAAATAATGCAGGTTGCGCGGTCTTCGTAGTTAATGATAGACGACATTTTGTCGGCGCCTACTACCACTACTTTTTTGTATCTGCCTGACTCAATGAATTTGGCACCAGTTGCAAGCGCAAATATAAATCCCGAGCAAGCTGCCTGCAGGTCATATCCAAAAGCATTAACAGCTCCAACTTCGGCCCCAATAAGGTTAGCAGTAGCCGGGAACTGCATATCAGGCGTTGTGGTAGCGCAGATGATCAGCTCTATTTCCTCAGGGGCAGTGTTTGTTTTTTTAAGCAGTTCGTTTACTGCTTTTACGCCAATATAAGAGGTACCCAGACCTTCGCCTTTTAAAATATGCCTCTCCTTGATACCCGTTCGAGACATGATCCATTCATCATTGGTCTCAACCATTGTTTCAAGTTCTTGGTTGGTAAGCACGTAATCCGGAACGTAGCCACTCACACCTGTAATAGCGGCAGTAATTTTACTCATGGCAAAAAGTCTAATGTCTTTGGTTAGTTGTTTAAGCGGGGCAATTTAATAAAAAAAAATTGGCATAATCTGTACAAGTTCTCTAAAAAGAGTAACAGGTACAAATTATGCCATTTAATATTTTTTAAAGCCTAAGGCCAGGCTAAACGCTATAGTTTTTCTTGAAGCGTTCTGAGATAGTGGAAACGGCCATTTTCTGCGCCTGCAAAACCATGTTGCAAATCGCTAATGGGCTTGATACACCATGTCCGATTATAGCATTCCCGTTGATTCCCAGGATCGGGCTGCCGCCTTCTGCTTCGTAATTAAATTTATCGAAGAAAGGATCGTGCATGTTTTTCTCGTTGAGAATGTCGTAGATCGACTCAGCCAGTTTCAGGATAATGTTACCTGTGTAGCCGTCGCAAACAATTACATCTGCCTTATCGTTAAAAAGGTCTCGACCTTCTATGTTACCGATAAAGTTGATGTTCTGGTTTGCCTTGAGGCGCTGGTGCGCTGCCTGCGTTACCACAGTCCCTTTGCCTTCCTCTTCCCCAAGGTTCATGAGGCCTACCTTCGGATTATCTATCTCAAGTACATACTTGGCATAAATAGAACCAAGCTCGCCAAATTGCTCCAATACCTCCGGTTTACAATCGGCGTTGGCACCTACATCAAGTATAAGCCCGTAACCACCAGTAAGTTTTGGTACCAGTCCGGCTATCGAAGGTCTTATGATTCCCTCAATAGCTTTAACGCTGAACATGGCTCCAACAAGCATAGCTCCCGTATTACCGGCGCTGCAGAATGCATCAGCTTTTTGTGCTTTCAACATACCGTAGCCAACTGCAATGCTGGAGTCAGGTTTCTGGGTAAGTGCCTTGGTAGGGTGTTCGCCCATCTCAATAACCTGAGTAGCGTTTATAACCTTTATAGCTGACCCAGTATACCCGTATTCTTTGAGCAGTGCTGAGATGATGTCTTCCTTACCAATAAGAAGGATTTCACTATCATTTAGTAGCTGCTCAGCGGCTAATATAGCACCTTTAACAGTTGCTTCTGGTGCAAAATCGCCGCCCATAGCGTCTAAGGCGATCCTCATGTAACGGAGATGATGTTAAACTATACGAAACTAAAACTTAGCGCAGTTTTAAATTACTGCGCGTTAGTTGTATAATTTTTGATAGCCAGTTTGCCTTTGTGATACAGGTCACCTTCTACTACATAAGCGTGGTGGAACAGGTGCGGAGTATCTGTAGTTGGGCAGATCGCAATGGCTTTCTCAGAAAGTTTTTGGTGAGTTCTTCTCTTATCTCTTCTGGTCTTCGAAATCTTACGTTTAGGATGTGCCATTTTTAGTTAATTATTTACTTGCTGTTTTATTTTTTATACTTCTGAAAATACTTAGTTAAGGTTCTTAAGGGCATCCCAACGAGGATCGGTATCATCGTCGTCATCTCCTTCATCACCATCTTCATCTTCCTGCCCTGATCCGCGAGACGAGTATACCAGGATATCCTCCTCGTTGTCCTCATCATCTTCCATTTCCTCTAAAAAGCGAGGATGAAGTTTTTTTATTGGCAACGATAACACTATGAAATCATACAGGTGCTGCGCTACATTTATAGTTTGCGTATCACTTGTAATCTGCCAGAGGTCCTCGTCCAGTTCCATGTTCTCAGGGCCATACTTGATCCTGAAGGTTTCTTCAACATCAACCGGATGATCAAATTCTTCCAGGCTTCTGTCGCAGGTAAGGCGAACCGTTCCTTTGATATCAAAGTGCAAGGTTAATAAAGACTCTGTTTTGTCCAGCTCAACCTTAGCCAGTAGTTTGCCTCCTAAAATAATCTCCTGCTCAAATAAAGCGAAGAAAGAATCATCCATGTCAAACTCATACTCATGCTTTTTATTGCTGAGTTTGGCAATGCCGATTTCATAGTCTCTTAGCTTCTTCACTACCGTTTTTTATTGCAAGATGCAAAATTAGAATATTATTCTGACAAATAAAATACTTGCTGTATTTAAACAGCAGGCATTTGTTCTGCAGTGCGTTTTTTTATGATGTCGCAGGCCAGAAACAAGGCTTCTCTGAAAGAGGTTTCATCGGCAATGTGTTTAGCTGCAATATCATAAGCGGTGCCATGGTCGGGGGAGGTGCGAACTATAGGCAAACCTGCCGTAAAATTCACTCCGTTCTCAAATGCCAGTGTTTTAAAAGGTATAAGCCCCTGGTCGTGGTACATAGAAACAACAGCATCTACCTGACGGTATTGGCGCATGCCAAAGAAACCATCTGCCGGGAAAGGACCAAACACTAAATAGCCGCGCTCTTTCAGGTGCATAATGGCCGGCCGGATGATCTCAATTTCTTCGGTCCCCAATAAACCGTTTTCGCCCGCATGCGGGTTAAGGCCAAGTACAGCAATACGTGGCTTTATAATGCCAAAGTCTTTGCGCAGCGACTCTTGCAGGATTGTGATCTTGCGGATGAGCAGGTCGAACGAAAGTTTAGCTGGCACATCCTTAACAGGCATATGGCCTGTAACGGTAGCCACTCGCAGGTTATCGCTAACAAGCAGCATCAGGCTGTCTGCTGCATCAAAGTAGGAGGTAAGGAACTCTGTATGACCCGGAAAACGGAACTCGTCGTTCTGTATGTTATCCTTGTCAATAGGAGCTGTTACCAGACCATCCAGCAAACCTGCTTTCAGGTCGGCGCTTGCTGCCATCAGGGAATCCAACGAGGCTTTGCCTGATGCGGGGGTTGGTTTGCCCGGCTCTCCGTCAATTTCCTCGTCGCAGCAGGTAACCAGGTTTATTTTTCTGGGCACAAGCGCTCTTGCCGATTCTACCTGCTGGTAATGAAAATGCTCTGCGCTTAATGCCTTACGAACGCGGTTAAGTATACCTGCACTGGCATAGATAACCGGCGTGCAGAAATTTAGTATGCGCTGGTCCGACAACGTCTTTACAACTACCTCGGGGCCTATGCCGTTGGTGTCGCCTATAGAGATGCCTAACTTAGCTTTATATCTGTTGTCCATTGTTTCTTATTTAGCCAGAGAGCTCAGGTAGTTGTAGATAAGGCGCACCCCTGATCCGGTAGCCTGCTTGCCACGGTAAGAGTCTTCGCCTAATAAATAAGCTACACCTGCGATATCAAAATGCACCCAAGGATAGTTGGTAAAGCACTCCAGGAACTTGCCCGCAGAGATAGCGCCTGCTTCGGCACCACCTATGTTTTTGATATCAGCTATTTCTGATTCTATATGCTTTTTATACTCATCCCAAAGCGGGAACTCTACAATGCGCTCGTGAACCTGTTCGCCTATTTTTTTAAGTGAAGCCATTACTTCGTCGCCAGCATTGCTCATGGCTACCAATCCTTCTTTGCCAATGGCACGGGCAGCAGCACCTGTTAAAGTAGCCAAGTCTATAACCAGTTCCGGATTATATTTCTGGGCAAAGCTCAGGGCATCTGCAAGTATAAGTCGGCCTTCTGCATCGGTGTTAAGTACTTCCACTGTCATGCCGTTGTGCATGGTCAGTACATCGCCTGGCGCGTAAGCATTACCACCCGGGCGATTATCGGTTGCAGGAATCAGGGCGATAACGTGCAGCGGTAGCTTGTTTTTAGCAATGGCATACATGACACCAGCAACGGCAGCAGCGCCGGCCATATCCGATTTCATGTAGTCCATTGACTGGGGAGTTGGCTTAAGGCTAAGTCCTCCTGTGTCGTAAACCACACCTTTGCCTACCAATACATAAGGTTTCTTGTTTTTGGCATTTTGTGGCTGCCACTCCATTATAGTAAAGGTAGGTGGCTCTTCGCTACCCTGGTTCACGGCAATCAAACCGCCCATCTTCAGGGTCTGTATCTTTATCTCATCCAGCACCTCAGTTTTAAAACCAGCCAGTTGGCCGATCTCTTCCAGGTTTTCGCTGAACTGTGTAGCGCTTTGGTTATTGTGCGGTTCGTTTACAAGATCGCGGGTTAAGTATACAGCCTCCAATACAGTTTGCAGCTCTGTTACAGTCTGCTCATCTATACTGCTGTCGGCTATAGTTATGGTTTGCAACGTGCTTGGCTTTGTGTTCTTTGTTTTATACTTCTGAAACTCGTAGTTGCTCAGGTATAAACCTTCTGCCAGGTATAAGCTTGCATTGGTACCGCTTCTGTCGGCTATAGTTATACTTTCAACTTTATCAGTTTTAAGCTGTTTTAATAAAGTATAACCCGCCTGGCGTAGCGCTTCCTGTGCCAGGTTCTGAGTTTTAGCCTCTGGCGCCAGTACAATATATATATGGTGCGAGTAGCGGTTCAGGGAGATAATTTTTGCCTCCTTTTCTACCTGCTGCTGCACGTAAGTTACTTCTTCTGCTTGTAGTTCCTCCACCGAAGCTACCTTATCTGCCGGCACAATCAGGGCCAGGTCAGTATTTTTAGGTAAGGTTGTGCTGTATTTAAGTTGTGTTGGCATCTGTCGTTCGTATCTTTGGGTTGCAATATAGTAAGTATTAAACGTAATGCGAAAACCAGCTTATTCTGCAAAAGTATAGCCGGCGCACGCACAACATAAGTATAACGGTAGCGGGAGGAAAAGTATACTTTAACTTCTGAAACCATAAAATTCACACAGTGAGCAAAGTAAGTCCGAAGAAACACTTAGGCCAGCACTTCCTGGTCGATCAGAATATAGCGGCCAAGATAGTGGAGCAGCTGACGCTACATAAAGGCGTGCAGGATGTGCTGGAAATTGGCCCTGGTATGGGCGTGCTCACAAAGTACCTGTTGCAGCACAAAAATTATCGTACCACGGTGGTAGATATCGATAAAGAATCTATCGCTTACTTGAAAGAGCATTTTCCGGAGCTGGGCGACCGCATTATTTCAGCCGATTTTCTGCGCACTGATCTGGGTACTTTGTTTCCGGAGAACTTTGCCATTATTGGTAACTTCCCATACAACATATCGAGCCAGATATTCTTTAAAGTACTGGAGCACCGCGACCGTGTGCCTGAGGTAGTTTGTATGATACAGAAGGAGGTGGCAGAAAGACTGGCAGCGCCTCCGGGCTCTAAAGTTTATGGTATACTGAGCGTGCTTTTGCAGGCATTTTATACTATAGAGTATAAGTTTACCGTGCATGAGCATGTGTTCCATCCGCCGCCAAAAGTAAAGTCTGGTGTAATAAGGCTGTTGCGCAACGAGGTAGAGCATTTGCCATGCGATGAGAAGCGATTTTTCGAGGTAGTGAAGCTAAGTTTCGGAACAAGGCGGAAAACCCTGCGTAACTGCCTCAAAAGTTATAACTTGCCACCTGAAGTGCAGGCGCAGCCCGTTTTTGACAAGCGCGCCGAGCAGTTATCGGTGCAGGATTTTATAGAGTTGACCCAGCTGATAGAGCAGCATATATAAGAGTACGATGCAGGTAGAGATCACACGTGAGTATATAGACCAGGTAGAAGAGGCAGTAGAACGCCAGGATAATGAATTTATCCTGAGTAGTATGGCTGAGATGTACCCGGCCGATATTACTACGGTGCTTTACGAACTGGATGCGCAGCAATCGAAGTATGTGATGGATGTGCTGCCTCCGGAGGTAGGGGCAGAGATCCTGAGCGACCTTGATTACGACATCCGTACCGATTTTCTGCACCACTTTACCAGTAAGGAGATTGCCCGCTACGTTAACCTGATGGATTCGGATGACGCAGTGGATATTCTTAACGAGCAAACGGTACAAATTCGCGAAGAGGTTATTGCCCTGCTCGACAACGAAGAAAAAGCCGAAGCTATACTTGACCTTCTGCATTACGAAGAAGATTGTGCCGGCGGTCTGATGGCCAAGGAGCTTATCAAAGTGAACATGAATTGGCGTGTGCGGCAATGTATTGAAGAAATACGCAGGCAGGCCGAAGATGTAGAGAAGATTTACACAGTTTATGTAGTTGATAACCGGGATATATTGGTAGGCCGTGTGAGCGTGAAAGCCCTTCTGTTATCGCGCGATGATAAACTGGTAAAAGATATTTACAGCACCGATGTTATTTCAATTGAGTCTTTCAGAGATGAGAATGAGGTAGTGTCGGTGATGCAGAAGTATGACCTGGAAGCCATACCTGTAGTAAACATTCAAGGTCGCCTGCTGGGCCGTATCACCATCGACGACGTGGTAGACGTAATGCAGGAGCAGGCTGAACTCAGCCGTCAGCTCATGACCGGTATCACTGAAAATGTTGAGGAAGATGACAGCGTTATCAGGATCTCGCGCTCACGTATTCCGTGGCTGGTAATTGGTATGGTTGGTGGTTTACTGGCTGCCCAGTTTATGGGCATGTTCGAGAAAGACATCGCGCTGTTGCCGGCATTAGCCCTTTTTGTTCCGCTTATTACAGCCACAGGAGGTAATGTTGGCATTCAGTCTTCGTCTATCATCATCCAGACGCTTTCATCCAACGCAGTAGTATTCGATAACTTTGCGCAACGAATGTTTAAGGTTATAATGGTGGCATTGCTCAATGCTATCATCATTTCAGGGCTGGTATTTGCTTATTCCTACTTATTTAAGCAGGACTTCACGCTGGCATTGGTAGTGTCAGTAGCTTTGTTTTCGGTAGTGATGCTGGCTTCTCTTATGGGGACGCTGATGCCCATGCTACTTGACCGCTTCGGAATAAACCCTGCCGTAGCCGCCGGACCATTTATCACCACTGCCAATGACCTGTTGGGTTTAGGAATATACTTTGCGGTAGCACATTTGCTGTATAATCTGTAAAAGAATTACGAATTACGAATTACGAATTACGAATTACGAATTACGAATTACGAATTACATTTTCTTAAGCAACAAAAACAGAAGCAGGTAAAAGTCTTGTGTCTAAAATTTAACTCGTGACTCAGAACTCAAAACTCAGAACTCCTCAACTCCGCGTCCTGATCATCGACGAAATACACCCCAGCATTTTCCCGTTGCTGCAAGGTATAGGCATCGAGGCAGATTATCAGCCAGGTATAAAGCCCGCAGAAGTTGCTGAAGCGCTCAGAGGTTTTGATGGGCTGGTAGTGCGCAGCAAAATGCACGTTACTGCCGATACCATTCAGTTTGCCGATAAACTTAAGTTCGTTGCAAGAGCCGGAGCCGGTGTAGATAATATTGATGCCGCAGCGCTTCAGGAACGCGGTATTGCCCTGATCGGCGCCAACGAAGGTAACAGCCAGGCAGTGGGCGAGCATGCTTTGGGTATGCTGCTATCTTTAATGCGCAACATTACCCGTGGCGACCGCGAAGTACGAAACAAAGTATGGCAGCGCGAAGAGAACAGGGGAGAGGAGATCAGCGGCAAAACAGTAGGTATAATTGGCTACGGAAATATGGGGCAGAGCTTTGGCCGTTTGCTATCCTGTTTTGGCTGCCGCATACTTGCCTATGATCGTTACGCTCCCGAAAAAATAACTGGTGTAACCGAAAAAGTATCGTTGGAAGAACTACAGGAACAGGCCGACATAGTTAGCCTGCACATACCTTATATTCCGGAGAACCTGCACTTTGCTGACGAGGCATTTTTTAACGCCTTTAAAAAACCAATCTGGTTTATGAATACTTCGCGAGGCGAGGTGGTAGACCAGGCTGCATTGGTAAAAAGCCTGCAGAACAAGACTATAAAAGGTGCTGCCCTGGATGTACTGGAAAACGAAAAGCTGCATACTTTAAACGAAGTACAACAAGCCAATTATACTTACCTGGCATCCGCCGAAAATGTAGTGCTTACCCCGCACATTGCCGGCTGGACACACGAATCCTACATTAAGATAAATGAGGTGCTGGTAACCAAAATAGCGCAATTGCTGCACCAGCAGGGGCTGAACTACACTACGCTGTAAAGCAGCCTTAACAAGTTTTATCAGAGCCTCGTAAATTTTTTAAATAAAATCAGCAAAAGGGGCTTGTGTATAAAAATTTAGTATATTTGCCTAAAGCGTAAGCAGCGAGAGTAGCTCCTGTATACCTTTTAACAAGACAAAATACTATGGAAAAGAAAGGCAGTTAGCACTATAAAGCCTTGCTGCCCTTAGAAAAGAAATTAAACATTTACATATTTGGCAAAAAGAACGGTTATGCAAGCCATAGCCGTTCTTTTTGTTTTTGTGTTTTAAACGTAAAAACTACTATGAGCAACATTTCTTATTACACTGCAGAAGGTTTACAGAAACTGAAAGACGAACTGGCAGAGCTCAAAACAAAAGGTCGTGCTGAAGTAGCGCGCCAGCTGGCTGAGGCCCGTGACAAAGGCGACCTGAGCGAAAATGCTGAATACGATGCGGCTAAAGATGCACAGGGCCACCTGGAGCTGAAGATAGCAAAGCTGGAAGAAGTTGTAGGTAATGCCCGCCTGATAGACGAGTCGAACCTTGACCTGAGCAAAGCACTTATACTTTCTAAGGTTAAGATCAAAAACCTTAAGAACAACATGATAGTAGATTATACTTTGGTGGCTGAAGAAGAGGCAGACCTGGCATCAGGTAAGATCTCTGTTAAGTCGCCAATAGGTAAAGGTTTGCTGGGTAAATCAGTAGGCGAGATCGCCGAGATTACAGTACCGGCAGGCAAAATTCAGTTCGAGATTCTGGAAATCAGCCGATAAACTATGGAAGCTTCGATATTTACTAAGATTGTTAAAGGCGAAATTCCGGCATACAAAATTGCCGAAGATGATCGCTATCTTGCCTTTCTGGATGTTTTTCCTACAACCAAAGGGCATACCCTTGTAATACCGAAGCAGCAGGTTGATTATATCTTCGACCTGGAAGACGAGCTATACTTAGGATTGATGGCTTTTGCCAAAAACATTGCCTGCGCTATAGAAAAAGCGGTACCATGCAAGCGGGTTGGCATAGCTGTGGTTGGTCTGGAAGTACCTCACGCCCACGTGCACCTCATCCCGATCAACAGCATGCAGGATATGAACTTCAGCAACAAACAGAAGTTCAGCGAAGAAGAGTTTGAAGAAGTTGCCAACAAGATCAGAGCTGAATACCACACCTGATCTTTAGCAGTGAATAATTTTGAAAAGGGTTAAGGCTGATACCGGCTTTAACCCTTTTTGTTTTATAGCGGTTTATACAACTGTCCCGGCTGTTTTCACCTCACCCTAGCCCTCTCGTTGTTTAAGGAGAGGGGATTTTGTTTTGGTTATACTTGAAGTGGAAGTTTCATGGCTGCTGTTGTTCAACCACCCCTGCCCCTCAGAGCTACGCTCGCTAGTTTCGAACTCGCGTTCTCACTAGTCTAAGGCGGGGAGCCTGTTCTTGCTATACTTGATAGTATAAGTTTCAAAGTAGCAGTTAAAACAATACACCCCTGTAGTCCCCTCAAGGGGACAGTTGGTCCCAGTTCGGTAGCAGCTGGCTATCGAATCTATTCCCAGTACTTGGGTGGAGCGCCTTGGTGTGTCCGGTGCCCGTCAAGGGCAGCCTGCAGGCGGAGCCGAGTCAAAGGGGGCCCCTACCCCCGGCAGGACTCACCACAGCGCGAT
>CBINIP010000024.1:0-58428 GCA_966250805.1 uncultured Pontibacter sp.
CTCCAATCGTATCATCCTGCGCTGTGGCCAGCAGGAGGCCAAAGTAGTCGTTTTCGTTTATCTTCATCTGCCGGCATTGCAGGTCCCGGTTGACACCCTCGGAAAGCATGTTGAAAAAGAAGGGGAACAGGTAATTACTCGTATACTCCTGCTGCTTTTTGGGCAATGTCAGGCTGATGGCAGACAGCGCCGGATCCGTTAAACAGGCGTCATCGTAGCGGAAAACATACCCGCCTGGCGGGTAGCTCTGACAGCACGCCTGCCAGCCTGTTGTTCCAGAATACCTGTGCTTTCCTCATATGTCTTACCTATCCATTTTCTTTACTCCCAAACGTACCTCCATGCCAAGTACATCTGCAATTTTCTGCAACGTAGCCACAGTGGGGTTTCCTCTGCCTACCTCCAGAGATTTAAGGGTGCGTTGTCCTACACCAGCCATGGCGGCCAGATCCTCTTGTGTGAGGTGCAGCATGCTTCTTCGCTCTTTGATAACTTGCCCTAGGTGCTGGTGCATTATAGTGCTCTTTTACTTTAAATATATCAACTATTTTAAGATGTAGTAAATTAAAGTGCATTATACTGCACTAGGCCAGGGCTATAGGTTTGATTTTTTCAAGCTTCCCGTAAGGAAAGTACAGGTAAACCAAGCAGCGCCAAAAATAGTAGAAGCTTCAAAAACCTTAGCTATAGACTTCAATCCTGTACCCCTATGATAACCAGAACCTGGCACGGCAGAACACAGTTAAGCGACGCTGATCATTACTTCCAGTACCTGACAGAAACAGGCGTGGCGGACCTTAGAAAGACTAAAGGGAATATAAGCGTTCAGATCCACCGGAAGACGGAAGGCGGTATTACGCATTTCTGGGTAGCGTCTGTCTGGGATTCTCTGGAGAGCATCAAGAATTTCGCCGGAGAAGACTTTGAAAAGGCCAGGTATTATGCGCAAGACAGCCATTATCTGCTAGAGTTAGAGCCAACAGTCACGCACCGGGAAACAACAGTGTTTCGTCCTTCCACGACAATGGCTGCCTTGACCAGGCAGTTCGAGCAGCTTTATGACGGAGAACTTTGGCTCGATGAAACCATCAGGAAAAAATTGGCCGATGTGGATGCTGCCAATTCCGTGGTACAACCCCTTCCTGCGCTGCATAACCTACAGCAAGTGGTGCTGCACATCATCAGCTGGCGCAAAGTCCTGATTGCCCGTCTCCAGAAGGACTATACGTTTCAGGTGGAAGTGAACAGTCCTGAAGATTGGAAACCAAGCGAAGAGTTGCGGGCTGAAGACTGGGAGCACATTCTCAGCGAACTGGAGAGCACGCAGCAGCAGATCATTAACCTCCTGCAGGTGCAGGACGAAAGTATCCTGGACACCAACGTAGGCCCCTTTGATTACACTTACCAGTACCTGATCGAAGGCTTGATTCACCACGACCTCTACCACCTCGGGCAGCTGGGCATCATCAAAAAGCTGGTTAGGGCGCAGTCTGACTAAAAAAAACCTACCGTTGATATTGTAAGAGCTGCATTCATCTGCAGTAACCTTCATCATTATGCCTTCACCCTGTTCCCAGCCTGTTCTGATCGAAGCTGTTTCTCAGTACTGGCTAACCGGTAGAGCCGGCGGATGTGCGCTACATATTTAAAGGTAACCTGCATTTCAAATGCGCTTGGGTGCAACATATATTATCACTCCCTCAGCTGTACAAGGCATTATATGGGTTTTATAAACTTTACCCATGTATTTGATAGAGTGCTGGCCTAATGAGCTGTCAACAAAGTGTCCATGGTATCCAAATTCAAAAACACCTTGTGCTCCACCGGGCTAGAAAGGATGACCGACGTGGTCGGTTCTCCGAACTCCATGAGTTTGTTGATCAGTTTCTCCAGGTGCAAAGGGCTTTTTAAGGCTGCTTTCATAATCAGGCATTCGTTCCCAGTGACCCGATGACATTCAAATATCTCAGGCAGGCCCTTAACTACTACTAAAAAGTCTGTTAGCTTTCCAGCATGTAGTTTTAAAGAAACAAAAGCTGTTAAGGGCCTTCCAATCTCTGACAGAGCCAGGTTGACCCCATACCCTTTGATCAAGCCTTTTTCTTCCATTTTTTGGATGCGTTCGGCTACAGCAGGAGCTGACAGACCTACTTCCCTTCCTATTTCAACATACGAAAGCCTCGCATTTTGCTGTAATAGCTTTACTATAGCCCAATTTAGTTTATCCATTTCTTTTCAAAGGTAACCGGACAAAAATAACCTTTTTTCCAACGTTTTGATGGGAAAGAACCTTTAAAACAAAAGAGATCAAAACAGGCTGTTTTCCCAACTTGCACAGGCAAAACAAGACCAAAATGAAAACAAGAATTTCAACCTCATCAACCGGTGAATCACCTTTCCAGCGCCTACTAGGACATAACCCGGTAATATTAGCTAAATGGGCTATATTAGAAGAAGCCTTTTGGGAAAACACTTCCCTTGAGAAGGACCTGTTGGAACAGGTACGCAGGACACTTGCCTTTGGCAACAAGTGCCGGTATTGCATGGCCAAAGGCAAACCCAAACAAGAAGACCTAAGTCAGAGGGAATCCCTGGCTACTGCTTTTGCGGAATTGTTCCTGCTTGACCACCTGAGCATTACGGAAGGACATTTTGAGATATTACGGGAAGCATTTTCAGAAAAAGAGATTTTAGAAATCTGCGCCTTCATCTGCTTTATTACAGGCTCTCAAAAGCTAGGCGCTATCATGAATTTAGAGCCAGCAATAGAGGGAAATGCTCAAGTATAAAAATTAAAGCCAGCATGGGATAAGTTTATGTCCCATTACGCTACGGTAGCGATTTTATGAAGACGGCTGACAACTTACTAAAGGACTAGTCTATGATAGAGCAACTGGCTTATAATAATGTATTGCTTCTTACCTGGAAATAAAGTCTGAATCCCTTAGCAGGAAAAAGTCTTAACATACATCAATGGATAAAGATAAGCCATGCATCAGTTTTGTATCAATAAAAAAACTCTTACACGGCAAAGCTAAAACGACCCATTTGCTACAAGGAACCTTGTGGATGTGAACCTGTAGGGCAATGAGTGCAAGCGCTCCATACTTTATCATAAGGACCGATCTGCTAGTTGCAAACTGGACTAAGGGAAAAAAGAAAACTGGATCATCTGAAGCAGTTACACCAGCTATACTTTTACTGGTAAATAAGTAAAACTGATAAACCTATGAAAAAAAGTAGCTTGCTAACCATAGCAGCGGCCATTTCATGTGCATTGGCTGTTAGCGGTTGTGCTAAGGATGAAACAGCCCCCGGAACAGAAACAACCCCTCCACCAGCTGGATCAGTCCCTAAAGAGGAAGATACCGGTCCTAAGGAGGAAGATATCGCAAACGCTACTTTCTATCTCACAGCAAGAATGAACGATACGCCTCTCATCTTTATCGAGGGTACAGAGGGTTATGAAAGCCATGCAGTTGCTTATAAGCCGATCATAAACAATGGTTGCCTGGAAATACAGTCAATGCGAATGGCCAGAGGGCTTGATCTAAAAAAGTCTTTAGAAGTTCGTTTTGTGGAAAGGGCAGAAACCTGCAAAACTGAATGTTCCCAGATAAAAGCCATGTATAAAGTGGGCACCTACAACTTTGGAAGAATTGATTCACCTTCTGGTATCTTGAATACAAACGGTGTAATAATCAGCTACATTGCCCCTGATGGAAAGGTTTGGAGTAGTGGATCCGGCAACGCTGATCAAACCGGGAGCTCTTTTAGAATTGTGGAACACAAGGATAATTCACTTGACAGCAAGTCTTCCAGTATCACCACAGCTGAATTTAACTGCAAGCTGTACGACGGGAGTGGCAAAGTAATCATATTGACACATGGCAAGATAGTTAGCCGCAGCGTGAATTGTGTTCAATGGTAATAGCTCGTATCACCACGATGAATTAGCTTGAAGGCCGTCATCTACCGCGAAACGCAGAACCAACTCTAAGCTTTAAAATAAACCTATGAAAAAATCATTCCTGTCCTTTCCATTGGGAGTGGCATTGCTTCTGCCTGGGCTGGCAACAGCCCAAGGGGAGCGCAAGCTGGAGCCTACTTTTGCAGCAGAAAGCATAGTGGTAGACGGCCACCTGCTGGAAACCGCATGGCAACACCCGGCACAGGCAGGTGACTTTTGGCAGGTATACCCGGTAGATACCGTAAAGGTACCGCACCAGACGGAAGTATGGGTCGCGTATGATACCAGGTTTCTGTATGTGGCAGCCAAATTACACGGCATTACCTCCCACCCGGTTATCCAGACCCTGAAGCGCGACACAGAGTACTGGAACAGCGACGCCTTCTCTGTGGTGCTGGATCCGCTCTACAAGCGCATGGGAGGCTACATCTTTGGTGTGAATGCAGGGGGTGCTCAATATGATGGGCTCCTGGATGAAGTCACCGGTGATGATAGTCCTAACTGGGATACCAGGTGGAACTCTGCCGTCCACAGAGAAAACGATGTGCTGACCGTAGAAATGGCTATCCCGTTGAACGTGCTACGTTTTAACAAGGAAGGCAAAACATGGGGGATCAATTTTGTGCGCACCGACATGAAGCGCAATACTTTTTCTGTCTGGAACAGGGTGCCTAACCAGTATGTGTTTGTAACACCTGCCTATGCGGGCGAACTGCTCTGGCCTGCAGTACCGCAGAGTACACGCAACCTGGTCGTACAGCCTTATGCCAAGAGCAGTGCCCTGAGCGACGCTTCACAGGGAATGCCAACAACCTACCAGGCAGATGCCGGGGTAGACCTGAAGATGCGGGTGGCTTCCTCGCTGAACCTGGATGTAACGGTTAATCCGGACTTTTCGCAAGTCGAGGTAGATCAGCAGGTCACCAACCTGGACCGATTCGACCCGACTTTTCCCGAACGGCGCGGCTTCTTTCTGGAAAACAATGATATCTTCACTGGCTTTGGCATCTGGCCGGCGCAACCTTTCAACTCCCGGAGTATCGGCCTGAAGAACGGAAAGCAATTACCCATCCTTTTCGGCACCAAGCTCAGCGGCAACCTGACAGAAAACCTGCGCATTGGCTTACTCAACGTGCAGACGCGCCGCCATGAACAGGAAACGGCACAAAACTATACCGTCGCTGTTTTCCGGCGCAGGCTTTTCAAGCGCAGCAATATCAGCGGGATGATGACCAACCGGCAGGGATTGGGAGACGGCACTGACCAGGAAAAGAGCCACTATAACCGCACATATGGACTGGAGTTCAACTACCTTTCGGAAGATGGGAAATGGGTAGGATTGGCACAGCATCACCAAAGTTTACTGCCTGGCACACCAAAAGATACCCGTTACTATGCCCTGAGTCTGCAACACAACGGAAAAAACCTGCAGGCCACCACTTACTGGAGCCGGATAGGTAGCAATTTCAATCCTGGCAGCGGGCTTACCCCCCGTCACGAAGTGTACGATCTGCTGCAGGACACCGTGCACCGCATCGGGTTCTACCAGTACTGGGGCAGCTACTCTTATACCTTGTATCCAAAACAAGGAAACAAGGTGTTGCGCCACCGTCTGGAGTTCCAGCCTACAGTTTACTTCGAGCTGGAGAACGTGCGCCATCAGGATGGCACCTATAACCTGAATTATACAGCCAGCATGGCTAACCGGGCCCAGCTGGAAGGAAGAATCAGGCATGTGTCCGTACAACTACCTTTTGTGTTCAAAGTGCCCGGTGCCAGAGAGCCTTTGCCTGCCACCCATTATCAGTTCACGCAGGCACGGGCAGCTTACCAGTCAGACCCGCGCAAGCCTTTCGCCTGGAGTGTTAATATAGAAAGCGGCGGGTTTTACAACGGAACCATCCAGAGTTATGGAGGAGGCCTGAAATACAGGATACAGCCTTGGGGCACCTTTTCGGTAGATGTCACACAGCATCTGATCGAACTGCCGGCAGCCTATGGCAGCAGCCAGCTCACTCTCATCAGTCCCAGAACCGAAGTGGCGTTGCGGCAAAATCTTTTCTGGACAACTTTCCTGCAATACAATACGCAGCAACAGAACTTCAACGTCAACAGCCGTTTGCAGTGGCGCTTCAAACCGATGTCAGATGTTTACCTGGTATACACCGACAATTATACCACCACGGACTTCGAGGAAGTTAACCGTGGGTTCGTGCTCAAAGTAAATTACTGGCTGAGCCTGTAGGTAAATCATGCTTCTGCAGATCATTTTATTAAAATATATACAGACTTGTCTGTTCTTTATTAATTATTTCCTATGTTTGTACCCATAAGGCTCCTCCCAAGACTATGAAAGTAAAAGTATCTCTCTTATGGAAGTTTACCAGCCTGTTCTTGTTACTGGCACACACCAGTTATAGCCAACTTAGTAAGCGGCCTGTTGCTGCCTCTTTAAATGTCCCAACCCAATTATCAACTAAGCGTATGAGACCTGATATAAAATTTACCTGGGTAGGCGGACCTACCTTTCTGCTAAATATCGGCAGCTTTAAGCTTCTTTCTGATCCAATGTTCTCAGAAGGCCCGGTAGCCTTTATCATGAACGGGCACCCGTCGACAGGTGAAGATAATGCCCCCATTCTCCGCGCAGCGCCTGTACCGGCTGTGGACCTAAGCAAGCTGGACCTGGTGCTAATCAGCCACCTCCATAGCGATCATTTTGACAGTGTTGCCCAACGAGAACTCCATAAAGACAAGGCACTTGTCGCCCCGACCGACCAGCTTGATTCGCCTAAATTAGCTGCTTTTAAGGATCGGAAACCATTGGGTTGGTGGGAAGAAATGGTGCTGGAAAAAGGGAGTGAAAAATTACGTATCACCGGCTTGCCAGCCCGGCACTCCCATGACCAGGAGACTAACAAAGAATTAGGTATTGTAAATGGCTATGCGTTTCAATACACATCGGGCAACTTTACCTATACTATTTACTGGACAGGCGATACGGTTTGGTTTGATGAAATGCTTAAAATCAAAGAACAATTGGGGAAAGTGGATTTACTTGTCCCTCACATGGGGGCAGTAGGCAAGGATGGGCCATGGGGGCTGATGACCTTAGGCAGCGAGGAAGCTTCTAAAGTGGTAGAGATCATACAACCGACAGTTGTCATACCCATTCATCACCATACCTTTTCACATTATACGGAGCCCATCAGCCTGCTGGCAGAGAAACTAAGCAATAACCCGGCACAGCTTCAGGTTTTATCTGAAGGCCAAACTACCACCCTATAAACAAAAACAATTAGTCAACACAATACCTTATATGAATACCAAAAACCTCCTATTCTTAGTCCCTTTTCTCATCTTATCCCTCGTTTGGGGATGCAGGACCTCTAAAGAAACAATGGGTTCCACTCGTCAGCATATACCAACCCTATTGGCGCAAGGGAACACCATCAGGTATGCTGTAAATGAAGAGGGATTGATGGACCTGAAACTGACACCCCGGCAAAAACAAATGAAGCTGGAGATAGAATGTAAAAAGTCTGAAAACCAGGTACGTTTACTAAGTGAATCAGATTCTTTAACTATTGCCATCAAGGAAGGAGCTGTAGCAAAACTTTATGTCGTGCAGCAAAAGGATAGTGTCCTACTAGAACTTATAGGCATTCCAAAAAATGTAAACTTTACAGCGCAATACATCAAAGAAAAAAATGGTAAGACAGATATTGAGATCCCGGAGGTACACGAACTGGCCAATATCCTGATAGCCATTTCACGAGTAGGACAACTTGATTCAAACATGGTAGATATGACTACCTCCTACCACAAGGAAGTGCTTGCCCACTTTCGATCTTTCCAGCATCATGCAATTGTTGACACCATCAACCAGCATATCGTTAAAGCCTTGGACACCAAGAGTTATTGGTACTACTATGCTCTGAAGATGAATGCGGCGGCCTATAAGTTCAATGATAAGGGTGAAATTGTGAATACGGGTGTCATCCGAAAAATGGGCTTTGACAATGAAGTAGATCCGATCAGGATACATGCCGGCTTGCTGGCTGACTTTGCCCGAAAATCAGGTTTCAGGCAATTTTATAAAGAGCACCAGCCTTACTACCATAGACTGATTTCAACTTATAAAGAGCTCAACCCGATTGAGCAGATGCAACAGTGGCTGCAGCGCAAGTTCCCGATCAGTTATGGTAATTACCGTGTTATCTTCTCTCCTCTGGTGGGTG
Source organism: uncultured Pontibacter sp. (assembly GCA_966250805.1). Taxonomy (GTDB): domain Bacteria; phylum Bacteroidota; class Bacteroidia; order Cytophagales; family Hymenobacteraceae; genus Pontibacter. The sequence goes on from CBINIP010000024.1 coordinate 8,212, forward strand.
GAGCACATGCAGCAAGACGTTTCAAGGACAATGGCTTCGAGCAAACGCTCATGTTTATTTCCCGGGCTGAGTTTGATAAAAAGTATAGTAGCAATCTGAATAAGCTGATAAACTCACGGGTAGTATTTACGGAGATCGACCACAACTTTGTAAACCCTACTTCAGATAAATACCAGCATCAGATCAAGGAAGCCTTCAGTAACCGAAGCAAGTGGGTAAAAGAAACGGCTGGCACAAACGCTTACGCTACGCCTTACATGGTTTTCAACGAATACATGACCTTTGCGCTCTTCTCACTCTATGCTTTAGATACATACCCACAGAAGGATGTGGAAGAGTTTTTACCAAGGATGGAAAGGCAAATGGATAGCCGAAGAGGGTTCTACAGGTTTTCAGAATTCAACAAAAAGCTTATGGCGCTATACAGGGAGAACAGCAATATAAAAATAGATACTTTGTATGAAGAAATGCTGCGCTGGAGCAAAGCGGTAAATGATGCTACAAAGTAACTGATCCGACCTTCGCCTCAGCTAAACAAACTTTCTCTACCAGCTCTACAAAATAAAACTATGAGAAAACCTCTTATAACCGGCCTGCTGCTGCTCACCATGTCAGCAGGCCCCGAAGTATTTGCGCAAACAGCAGCAGGTATCACAGCCATGCCTCAGGTAGTTGGAGAAGGCACTGTCTCCTCCAAAGATTTCGACTTCAATTTTACCACCACCCCGGACGCTTCTGTTGCCTTTTTCTCGAAAGCATTGCTCCCCGACTGGAGAAGGATATCCATTGTGTACTCTGAGCGCCGCAAGGGCAAGTGGCAGTCCCCTCAGCTGGCGCCCTTCTCGGGGCAGTACCGCGATGCAGATCCCTTTATAGCGCCCGACCAGTCCCGGCTGATCTTCATCTCAGACCGGCCGTCGAAGTACCAGAAAAACCCTTCGGATTATACCCTGTGGATGGTGCCGCAGCCATTTCTGAAGAACGCCAGGCCTGTGCAGGTAGAAGGAGAATTTTACGAGCACCTGAGCCCGCTTTACCCAAGCCTGTCTCGGAACAACAACTTATACTTCAGCGCCACCACGGGCAGCGACAGCGATATCTATTTTGTAAAAAACGAAAACGGCAGGTATAAACTTCCTGTAAAGCTACACTTCAACAGCCCGGAGCAGCGCGACCTGGACCCCGTTGTTGCACCCGATGAATCGTTCATCATCTTTACCAGCTCCACCCGCAAAGGCGTCGGAGGCGCTGACCTGTATGTTTCCTTCCGTAATAATGGGGTGTGGTCCGAGCCTGTAAACCTGGGCAAGAACATCAACTCGGCTTCAAACGAAGGACAGGCCGGCATATCACCTGATGGCAAGAAACTATACTTCTCCACCATCCGGCCAAATTTCAAAACCGATTATGCGCCACGTGCTAAAAGCATCACGACTGCCGAACTGGAGCAGGAGCTGAATTCTCCTTTCAACGGGCTGCCCAACATCTGGGAGGTAAGCATCGAAGCGATACAGAAACTGAAAGAGCATGCACAGGCGAGAGGTCATTAAAGCAAGTATGCTGGCAGCGGCACTACTGTTGGGTAACAGCCCTGCCAGCGCCTTACTCTACCAACATCATAAAAGAAAGAAAATGAAAATGACACTATTACGCCATGCGACGCTGCTTGTAGAATTAGACGGCAAGAAGCTGCTCGTAGACCCGATGCTGAGCCCGAAAGAGGCCATGGAGCCGGTGCAAAATGCCTCTAACCAGCTACGGATCCCGATGGCCCCGCTCCCGCTCCCGGATAAGGAACTCCCAAAACTGATCGCCTCGGTTGAGGCAGTACTGGTTACCCACACCCACCGCGACCACTGGGACGAGGCAGCACAGCAACTCATACCCAAAAGCAAGCTGCTTTTCTGCCAGCCCGAAGATGAGGAAAAGCTCCGGCAGCAGGGGTTTACGCAGGTAACAGCGGTTGTAGAAAGCTATACCTGGGGCCGGACAACTATCCGCAGAACTGGCGGACAGCACGGTACGGGCGAAATAGGTAAAAAAATGGGGCCTGTATCCGGCTTTGTACTGGGGTCAGAGGAGCATAGGCTCTACATTGCCGGAGACACCATTTGGTGTACTGAAGTACAGCAGGCACTGGCAAGATATAAACCCAATGTGGTAGTCGTAAACGCCGGCGCTGCCCAATTTCTGCAGGGTGACCCGATAACCATGACAACCGAGGACGTGCAGCAGGTAATACTTGCCGCGCCTGCCGCAAAAGTTGTGGCCGTGCATATGGATACAGTGAACCACTGCCACCTTACCCGTTCCGAGTTGAGGAATTACCTCACAGAAAAGAAGCTGGCTGACAGGTGCCTTGTACCTGCTGATGGGGAAAATTACTATTTCAACTAAAGCCATCCCCTTATGGATCATCTTTATAGCTTTTACTAATGAACGCTACAGCTATACAACAGGCCTATCAAATGATAATGCCTCATATCATGCCAACACCACTTCTGCATAGCCAACAATTGAGTGAGCTTCTCCAGGGACAGGTATACCTGAAACTAGAAAATACACAGGTAGCCGGTAGCTTTAAAGTACGGGGTGCGCTACAGGTTATGGCTGCATTATCCGGATCAGAAAAAGAACGAGGGGTGGTTGCGCCAACGGCCGGCAATCATGGCATGGCTTTAGCCTATGCCGGTAAAGCAGCAGGAGTGCCCGTACAAATTTTCCTGCCCGCGACCGCTGATCTGTACAAAGTGCGCTTTATGGAAAAACAGGGCGCCAAGATCTCCTACTTTCCGGATATTGAGACTGCCCGACAGGCTGCCCTGGTAGCAGCCAGAGATCAGGGTCTCACTTTTGTATCAGCATACAATAATCCGCATATGGTAACCGGTGCAGGAACGCTGGGCCTGGAATTGCTGGCTGAGAAGCCTGATCTTGATATGGTACTGGCATGTACCGGTGGTGGTGGACTGGCTGCTGGCTTAGGCTTGTACCTCAAAGCACAAAACCCTCACCTAAGGTTAGTGTCTGTCCAAACGGAGAACAGTCCAACCTTTGCCACGTGGTTTCGTCAGGGGCAGACAACGGAGGTTGCCCTGACACCTTCCATCGCAGAGGGACTAAGCGGCTATATTGACCCCACAACCATTACGTTCCCTCTTTTCCTGCAGGTGGTGGACGAGGTGATTACCGTCTCCGAAGCCGAGATGATAGCGGCTATGAAGTGGCTGCTGGAGGAGCACAATCTGGTAACCGAGCCTTCCGGTGTGGCTGCCGTAGCGGCTCTGTTGGCAGGGAAAGTTGCCGCACCAAATCAGCAGCTAGCAGCCATTGTGACGGGCGGCAACATTTCTCCGCACCGTTTTGGAGACCTCGTTCGGCTTCACAGATCAACATCATCATAAAGGCTGCTTCACCCATAAGCCCTATGTGTCACCTCGTTGGACGAACGCAGTAATCCGCCTGTTTTGATACCTGTTCAATAAAATCATGAAGAAATACACGCTGTTAATAACGTTTCTGGTGATGGCATCTATGGCAATAGCTGGCAAGCAGCAGGAGCCTGCTTGCCATAAAGAAACGCACTGGAACCTGGAGCCCTCCCTGAAGTATGACTTTTTCTGCCTGCTCAATACGTTGACGGCAGACCCCTATTATCTCAAATACTATGAAGCCGAATTCCAGGAGATTACAGCCCGGTTTACTCCTCCACCCCATGTGCTGGCAGCTCTTGAACGCCTTAAACGACAGATAAAGGATGAAAACAAGGGGATTATATCTGCCTACCTGTGCCTTGTCTACTCTGCCACAGAGGCAACCAGCCTGCGGGCCTTGCATGCTGTTACACAAGACCCGGCACAGCTAAAAGCTAGCTTTGAAGAAAGTCAATACTACAGTGAAAAGAAATGGGCACTATTTGAGCGCATTCGCCCAGACTTATTAATAATTATGGACTACTTTATTGCGCAGGATTATGAAGGTTACTACCGAAGCACTTATCTCCCAAAAGTTGAAGCAAAGATCCGCCAGATTGAAAAAGACTTCCCTAAGTACAACATCATCCCTACCATTGAGGAGCATCTGGGCTTTCCGTTAGCCTCAGACACCATTACCGTCTACACCCTTTACTTCTCCCAGCCGCACGGTATCAAAATCATAGGTACCAGATTCCTCACCGATATACACTGGCCCTTTGAAGTAGTCTTCCGGAACGCCGTGCATGAGATGATGCATCCCCCTTTTGCCCCCAAAAGCAGAAAAATCAAATCCATTGTCAATGCCCTGCAACAAGACAGCCTTTGGGCAGCAGCATTCCGGAGTCGAAACACGGGAAATGGCTATAACTCTTATGAGGGTCTTTTCGAGGAGGGGGCTGTTCAGGCACTGGAAAATCACATCAATCATAAATTTGGGATGGGAAGGGATGTAGCTAGTTACTGGGCGAAACAGGACGGTGGCATACACGTGATGGCCGTTTGCCTCTATGTGGCCCTACAGGAATGGGAGTTTTCCAGAAAGAACAATTATACCAAGTTCCTGAAACATTTTCATAAAGAGGTAGCCCGTCATGAGGGAATGATTCACTTTTATAAAAAGCTATACCCTTCCCAGGTAAAGTAACGACAGGACTGGTAGCCAAATAAAAACAGACTAAGTTGTCTGTTCTGTTTTTATATTTTACATTTGAAATATGAAAAAGGTAAAGGAAAGAATCATAGAGACAGCACACGACCTGTTCTATAATCAAGGATACCGAAATACAGGTATCAACCAGGTTATTGAGGAAGCCCAGGTAGCCAAAGCCAGCCTCTACCAGCACTTTCCTTCTAAAGAAGACCTTTGCATTAGCTATTTGCAGTACCGGGCCTCACTTTCTACTTTCAAGGAAAAAGTAGGATTGGCTACAACCAAAGAAGAAACAGTCTTAAAAATCTATGAATATCTGACTGACTTTTTAACAAACGGGAATTTCCGTGGCTGTGCTTATCAAAATATTGTTTCTGAAGTAAGGCCACAGGAGGATGCCCGGGTGCTGGCCGAAGTGAAACGCATAAAAAGTGTTACGAGGCAATATTTCCAGCGGCTAATGGCCCAGGATCCGAATAACATCACAGAGAAGGAAGAGCGTCTTGGCGACCAGATGGTTGTCCTATTTGAGGGAGCGATGATTTCTTACCAGATACACCAGGAGCTATGGCCTGTAGATGCTGCCCGGGCTGCCTCGTTAGCGCTGCTTAAGTAGGTTTAACCTTTTAGATTTTTCTCTGCATCGGCTTGACTATTGGGCTGATCGATTCTAATAAATTTTTAACTGAAGAATTAGTAGAAGCAGGAATTGCGAGCAGCAAACCTGCTAGTGGTAAGTTTTTACTCTAAAAACAGACAGACTTTTCTGTACATTTATTTAGGAATGATAAATATTCCCATAAAGAAGCATTCATTCCTCTTGTCGAAAGATGCCAAAGCTGTTTCACCATGACAGCTTTGTGCTAAAGAAAGATTTACTACAGCATAGGTTGCCCTTAATGATTTAAAGAAAAAAGTTTATGCCATTTGTAAGAATCAGTTTATTAAAAAAGCTGCCAGAACAGATCAAGAACAATGTCTCACTAGCTGTTCATCAGTCACTGATTCAGGAATTCCATATTCCTGAGGATGATTATTTTCATATCATTGAAGAACTCGAACCTGCACAAATTAAATTCCCAAAATCCTATTTAGGGATAGCGCACACGTCTGACATGGTTTACATCCAGATCCTTGCCGGACAGGGCCGAACCTTGGAACAGAAAAAGAAATTGTATCATGAGATAGCACATCGGATTTCAGTTTCTACCCAGATAACGAAAAACAATGTCATCATTATGCTGCTTGAAAATGAAGGAATGCAGAACTGGTCCTTTGGGAACGGTGAAATTCAAGCGCCTACACATCTGCTTAAATGAGCATATTTCAACTAGCTGCATCTCTATGTCAGGCTCCGCAAGATAAAACCTCAGGCATCAAACCTGCTCCTTTGACAGGGATGTGGAAACGTAGCTTTTCGCGTGTAACAAAGCTGGCAAATTCTGAATGTTAGCCTGACCTACACAAGGTTATTATACTATAGCATACAAAACAACTATGAAAAATCAATTAGCAGAAAATGTGGCTGAAATAAACAAGGCCATACTTACCGGTAAAGCGCTGGACGCGTTTGGAAAATTTTATGCACCCGGGGTGGTCATGCAGGAAAACGACCAAGAACCCACTTTTGGCAAAATAGCTAACCTCCTTCGGCAGCAGGAATTCATCCGCAATGTGACTGCTTTTTATGAAGCCGAGGTAAAATCTGTAACGCTGGCAGAAAACAGAAGTGTGGTGGAATGGTACCTGCACTATGACCACAAAATATGGGGTAAACGCCAATTTCATCAGGTGGCAGTGCAGCAGTGGCAAGATAACCAGATCGTACACGAGAAGTTCTATTACGGGGCGTAAGTCAATATGAAACGTATACCTGTATATGCCTGGCTCGGGATAGTTCCTCTGTTCTGGGCCGGCAACTTCCACCTGGCCCGCTACAGTGTGCAGCACCTTCCGCCTAACCTGGTCGGCTCCATCAGGTTTATTATTGCAACCCTGCTGCTGGTTCCTCTTTTCCTGGTATCTGAGCGTCCTAAGTGGCACAACATCAAAACTTATTTGCCGGCTATGGTAGCTGTAGGAGTCTGTGGTGTATTTGGCTATAATTACTTTTTCTTTAAAGCCATGCAGACGACCACGGCGACCAATGCTTCATTGCTGCTGGCTTTTAACCCACTGGCCACACTCCTGCTTTCTATTTTCTGGCTTCGCACCAGGGTAAGTACCATGCAGTGGCTTGGAGTAGCACTGGGGATGGCCGGCGTTATGCTCATCATAACACAAGGCAAACAGGAGGCATTGTTATCGCTGCAGATAAGTTATGGCGATGCATTGCTGCTGGTTGTGGCGTTGTCGTTTGCCTGTGCAAATGTAATGGTGCGCAAATACCTTTACCAGGCAAGCTCTATGGCTACCTCTGCTATTAGTACAACTGTTGGTACACTGCTGCTCCTGGGCTTTACTTTTTTTGAGCCGCAGTCCAACGTACCTGTAACCACTATACCTGCAACAGTATGGGCTGCTATCCTTACCATGACCATGAGCGGTTCGATTGTGGGTTATATAATCTGGAACCACAGCGTTGCCAAGGTGGGTGCCGACAAGGCCGCTTTGTTTACAAACCTTACTCCGTTTTATACCTGCATTATTTCTATCTGTTTAGGTTACGACATCACACAGGTACAATGGCTTGGTGGAATCTGCATAGTAGTTGGCATTGTCATGGCTTCAGTCAGGTATAAAGCCAAGCCACAACAGGTTTCCAAAGGATAGACTTTTAACCTTAAGATCTAAAAATAAAACCATGAAAATTAAACGTTTAAGCTGGGCTGGCCTGCTGTTGCAACAGGGCCAGACAAACCTGCTGATAGATCCTGTCGAGGACTTCGCTCCTATGGAGCCCTACATGGGAAAACCGCTGTATCCGGTTATTTCCTTTTCAGATAGTGTCAAAGCAGATTATGTAGTGCTGACACACCTGCATCCGGATCACTACGATCTCAAGACTATAAGAAAGGTTTTAAAGCCTGATGGTAAAATAGTCTGCCATACTGCTGCCGCTGCCAAACTTACAGAAGATGGTTTACCTGTGCAGGTGCTTGAGCTGAACCAAAGCCTTCCTTTGGGTGATTTTACTCTTACTCCGGTTTTTGCTATGGATGGAATCGGGCATGAGCAGGTATCATGGGTTGTACGGGATACACAAGGAAGGCAGCTCTTTCATGGTGGCGATACCATCTGGCACAGCCGTTTCTGGCAAATAGCTAAAACTTTCGGAAAAATAGATGTAGCCTTTCTACCCATCAATGGCGTTGTAGTGGAGTATCCATTTGTTGGTTTTGCCCCACTGCCGGCTTCCCTCACTCCGGAACAAGCTGTTGTAGCTGCCAAAATCATGCATACCGACTTGCTCGTACCAATGCATTATGGCACCTTCCATTGCCCACCTGTTTATACGGAGCTCGAAGCAGCCGAAGATGCCTTTGTAACTGCCGCCTTGAGATACAATGTGAAGTATAAATTTATACCTGAAGGTGGTATGTTGGACCTGGTAGAAAACATAAACTCTCCTGTTGTAAGTCAATAACTTACCTTGAGCAAGTTGTTAGATGAGCAGTAAGGACAGGTACTTTGTCTGTCCTTTACTTTTGCAACATGTGTACCTTCTTCTTCGATATGGCCAGCTCATAGTTAAGGACAATCAGCGCAGTACATGATAAGTACAATGGTAGCAGTAGGCGCTAATGAAAAATAGTAGCGTGCATGAAGAGTTTGATCATTTACTAAAATACATACATTAAGCATTCAAGACTATGCATAGAATCACTAAGATTTTGTCCTTTTTACTCCTGTTAAACTTTTCGGTATTATCAGTATTTGCAAAAGGCACTCCAAAGGCGGAAAAGGAACTCAATGCTTTTATCAAAACCTACGTGGATGCCACCAACTCCCACAACTTTGCGAATGTGCAGGACTTGCTCCTAACAGACGCTGTATACTGGTTCAATAAAAGTGAAAGCCAGGGCATAGCTGCTATAAAAAAGAACTTTGAAAGTACCTGGAGCTATCTGCCCGATGAAGTCTATGGTATAGAGAATGTAAAATGGCTTTCAATAGAAAAAAACAGCGCCACCTGCATTTACGAATATACCTACCAAGGAACGCATGATGGCAAACAGGTGAAGGGCCGTGGCCGGGGCACCAGCCTACTGGTCAAGCATAATGGAAAGTGGCGTATTGTCCATGAGCATCTTTCCATTCCGCAGTAGGTATAAACTCTTTCGATGTTGAGCAGCTAAAGCTTTCACAATACATAATAGCATACTTCTGCTACTTTTTGATTTGTTCGCTCTTACCTGCTTAGCGCAGGCATTACCTGTGCATGCTGGTAAAGCATTTAGGGATTGCCTTTTGTCTGCTCTAGAAGCCACGACCATTCAGGCTCCTATCGTAGCAGCAGCTCCCAGGTCTAACAAACAGCGGCGTCAATATCCTAAAACCAAGACTTCAGCCATTGACAAGCATACGGATGCAACTGTATTAAACCTTAATGGTACGACTACTCTTAGTCCTGCCGGTCAAAATGTAACCAATAAAGTAAATCCTGATGGGACACACGCTGGTGACAAAAGCCTGGTAGAGTGGCAACTATTGAAAACCCGGATGGAAAAACCTATGATCATACCAATCATAGATTAAGCCAAATATCAGGAGCTTTGCCTGATGCTCATGCAAAAGGGAGTGAAAGCCTATGTTTCACTCCCTTACATTTTTACATACTATGCTCCCCATAAGTGGAAAGCGACACGAGGGTAATTTCCTGTCTTTAACGCCAGCTCACGCGAGAGCAATGTCATACGCTCAATGGTACGGTTATTTTTTAGCGCACCCGCATCAAAAATCCTGAATGGCAAAGGTGTTAGCATCATCCGCACCGTTTGCAAAGCTTCCGGAAAATCGGAAGTGAGGTAAACGTCGCTTGCAAGGCCATTGTGCACAGGATCATCGAAAACTGCCCAGAAAGTATTTTTAAAAGCGCCTACTACACGTGTTTCAGGAAGGAAACGCTGCAACTCTTCTGATGCCGAGGTGGCATAGTCAGTTGTAAAGTCATCGAAAGTCTCATTAAAAGGGTTTGTAATATCGATAAGCAGTTTGTCTTTCAACACCGAGTGATATAAAGCTGCCCAGGGCAACAGATCCTTGAACCAAAGTGCAGGGATTATGATGTCTGCCTGTAGGGCCGCTTCCATGCTGGTAACCGTTACATTCAGCTTTAGCTCAGCTGCCACTTGCTGTGCTCGTGCCAAATCACGACCAGCGAAGTATACTGCACCGGGGTATACGTGGTAGAAGGTCTTTAGCAGGGCCTTTCCCATGCGTCCGGTTCCTATGATTGCTATTTTCATACTTTTTCCGTTTAGCAGCATTATTGCCACTTATTATTACTTAGATTGGAGCTTCAGACAACATACAATCCTATCACTGCTTCTTTCCGACAACAGCCGTAATGTCCAGGCAAGTTGTTAGCCTTAGGGATAGCTCGCCTTACTTACAGTTAGAACATTCCTGGAAGAGATACCGGAATTCATTTATAAAACACATTAATTCTTTCCTGACTTGTCCTACAAGTATTGAAGGACGAGATATAAATAATTTCTACATATCTAATGCGTAAAGCATAAAGAGGGAGCTAAAAGCTTTCCTCTTCACTTATTTGTGTTTTTAAAATTGGTCTCCCTGGAAACCTGTTCTTCTGTACCTGAACGCCAATAAGCTATAACTCCTTTGGCATTCTGTATAAAAATAAACCACCGCACCTGCGAAAGGCTGTGTTAATATCTCACCTTAAGCATCAGCTTGTAAGGAGAACGTACAGGCAACGGTGGTCATGAAAAATTAAAAAAAGACAAGTAATGTACCTGCCCCTTAATCACTCACATTAAAACAATCAAAAACACATGAGTAACTTTGACCAACGCTATTGATTCCGGCTGGTATCAGTTCGTATGTCCTGTTATTTTCAAGTATTCGGCCCTGAACGATAGCAGCTAACCGAGGTAATAAATAAATCTGTTAGCTTACCGCCAGTTTATCCTGGTTTTGAGCACCTACGCCTAGTGCTATTATGTCTGCATCGATGCCGCCTGGTTCCATCTTCTATTCAGCTCTCAAAGAGCTCATCATACCAACTGAAAAAGAAAGAGCAGGTGTAGTAGCTACCATGTAATACACCGTGCATCACTTACATGTCTTTACCAGACGGTGAAAACATGATGGGACAAATATATATTCATTTATTAAATATACAGACAAGTCTGTATATTATTTTTTAATTTTTCTCTGCACAGAATTTACGGAGGTAATCCGGGAGCGGCATCTTACTCTCCTGGCTGCTTACAGGTGCCTGCCAGGTTCTCTTCAGGGGCACATAGCCCGTCCAGACATCTGCCTGATAAGCGTTGACATTATGAGGTGGACCCTGGCGCATTTTAGCAGAGGCCTCTTCCAGCGGTAAACACACCACCGAGGTTGCCTTCATCTCTTCCGGTGTAGGCAGCTTTATGTTGTCTTCCCAGCGGCCCGGCAGCAGTTTGTCTGTAAAAGCCTTTAGTGCTTCCATTTTAAGATTGACATCGGTTACCTCAAATGGGGTAGAAAAAGCCACTACCGACCGGTAATTGAAGGAGTGGTTAAAAGCCGTGTTAGCCAATACCAACCCATCCAACAACGATACCGTCAGGCATACCTTCTTGCAACTGCAAATCTGTTGAATGAAATGACTTTTAACCGAGCCATGGATGTAGAGCTTGTCTTCCAGCCTGACAAACCCAGTCGGTATGGCTCTTGGTAAATCATCCGCTATATAGGAAATTGTAATGTCGATAGCCTCGTCCAGTATGGCATGAATGATATCCTTGTCATAGGAGCCGCGATGCGCATCGCGGCTCATCTTCGTGATAGGGGTTAGCTTATACGCCTGCATACCGTTCCCGATTGATAGTAGACAAGGCTTTTTCTGTCGTCACAATAGTGGCAAATTCCTCATGCAGGCTGGCCAGTGAAATGCGGTGGATGTCTTCAGACTTGTAGCATGATCCGTCAGGTCCGATCCTGTCGAAGGTGGCAGTGGCATCGGTCACTATATAGGTCTCATAACCTAAGTTCCCCGCCATTCGGGCCGTAGTGGAAACGCAGTGATCAGTGATGAAACCCACGAGCAGCAGGCTTGAGATTTCCTGCTCCTGGAGGTGCGCCTGCAGATTTGTGCCGATGAAAGCGCTGTTGACCTGCTTTTGAAATAAGGGCTCGCCAGCTCGTGGCTGTGCCATATCCATAATGGCATTGCCCTCGTGCGTTGGGTGGAGCAAGGACGTTGCTATAGTGGAGTTGTGCTTTACATGGATAACAGGCCATCCCTTGCTACGCCAGAACTGGAGGAGCCTGGCTATATTTTCTTCAGCTTGCGGATTGTTGCGGTTGCCGCCCCAGTAGGCCTCGTCTTTGAAGGCCTGCTGCACATCGATCAGCAGTAATGCGGTAGGGTTATTTTTCATAGTTTTCATTTTGTACCGTGCAAAAGTACCAGCCGTATGGACTACCTTTGTAGTCCAGATTTTACAAAGTAACTAGTCCAGTCAATGAACCTGCCCTACCTCCACGACATCGTTATAGACAAAGAAAAAGCCACGCCCGTTTACGTGCAGCTCGCTCAGGGCCTGGCGGCGCTCATCAAGAAGGGTGTGCTGAAGCCCGGGCAAAAGCTGCCGGGTTCACGCATACTGGCAGAGAAGCTGCACCTGAACCGGAACACGGTGGTCCTGGCTACAGATGAGCTGCAGGCAGAAGGCTGGTTAGAAGCCAGGGACAGAAAAGGCCTGTTTGTAAATCAGAAACTGCCTGTTGTAAAGGGGAAAGGAAATACAAAAGCAGCAGATGCCTTTCCTGAAAGTACTGGCTTTCTACTGGAGGCAAACCGGCTGCTGGAAGCCCCGGAAGTGCACCACCTGCCGCTGGAGTTCAACGACGGCTCTCCCGACCCACGCTTAAGCCCATTACACGAGCTGGGACGGGAATACCACCGGCTGCTGAGAAAGACCAATCCCTTGCGCTTGTTTAGTTATTCCCATGCACAGGGCGATACCTTCTTCCGGAAAATGCTGAGCCAGCAGCTCAATGAATACCGCGGCCTGAAAACCTCACCTGAAACTGTCTTTGTCACGCGTGGCAGTATCATGGGCATACACCTGCTCTCACAGGTGCTACTCCAAAAAGGGGATAAGGTAGTTGTAGGAGAACTTAATTACCACACAGCAAACCTGAGCTTTGAGCAAGCCGGCGCGCAGCTGCTGCGGGTGCCGGTAGATGAAAAGGGTATGGATACGCAGGCTCTGGAAAAACTGCTTCGAAAGCATAAAGTAAGGATGCTTTACATCACATCCCACCACCATCATCCTACCACCGTCACATTGGCTCCTGAAAGAAGGCTCCACCTTTACGAACTGGCCAGGCAATACCGCTTCTGCATTCTCGAGGATGACTATGATTTTGATTATCATTACGAGAATAAGCCGACGCTTCCCATTGCCAGCATGGATACGGAGGGCCTGGTGGTCTATACAGGCTCTTATTCAAAAATAATTTATCCCGGCATAAGGGTCGGGTTTATAGTGGCGCCATCCAATCTGATAGAGGAGCTTGTAAAATACCGCCGTATCACAGACAGACAGGGGGATCATTTGATTGAAAGGGCGATAGCTAACCTGATGCGTGAGGGGACCATGCAACGCTACCTGCGCAAGAGCAAGAACCTCTACAAAAAGCGCAAAGAGCACTTCTGCCAGTTGCTCCGGCAGGAATTCAGTTCGTACCTGGAGTTCCAGGAGCCGGAAGGTGGTATGGCGGTGTGGGTTAAATTCAAGGAGGCGTATCCTTTGCCCGACGTGGCTGCCCGCTGCAGGACAAAGGGGCTGCACCTCTCCAGCGGACATGGTTACAATACGCCCAGTGGCAGCACAAACGCCTGCCGCATGGGCTTTGCCAGCATGAGCGAAGAGGAGATGCGGGCTGCATGCGAAATACTTAAAACAGTGCTGGAAGATATGGGGCGTCATCAAGACTCGTATTAGGATAACTGCTTATTTAGTATCCGACTACTTCGTATTTGCTTAAATAACTAAAGCTAAACATAGCTCACCTTAAGTTATTTAGTTAAATTGATAGCAAGAACTACAGATCTATTTATGCAAAACTTCCTACATCAACTCATCAAAGAAGTTGGCCTTACAGAAGATCACTATCACCAGCTATGTGGGCTGGTAAAAAACGTAGACTTTGCCAGAAAAGAGTTTCTCCTGCAGGCGGGTACAACGTGCTCATTTATCGGGTTTGTAGAGGGAGGCGTTCTGCGCTCTTTTGTTCAGAAAGAAGGCGATGAATTTAACATTGATTTTTACCTGCCTAACTCTTTTGTAAGTGCCTATACCAGCTTTCTGACCCAGACCCCTGCTAACGGCGCCATACAGGCACTGTCAGATACAAAGGTTAAGTTAATTTCCCACTCCGATTACCAAAGCCTGTTAGAGCAGGATGATAGCTGGCACAGGTTAGGCAAACACATCTCCGACCAGTTGTTTATCCGGAAGTGCAAAAGAGAAGCCTCTTTTCTAATGGACTCGGCAATCGAGCGCTACAAGGCCTTGCTGGCCAACTACCCTACCATAGAGCAGCTCGTGGCCCAGTACCACATCGCCTCCTACCTGGGCATAAAACCCGAATCCCTGAGCAGGATCAAATCCTTAACCTACATCAATGCATAGCTTCTAACTGTGCCTCAACTTTGTGGCGGCGAATGATTATACCCGCTATAAAGTAAAATGAACAGGTTATTTAAGTATACAACCATTGCCTTAACAAGTATGGCTCTGAATGCAGCTGCTCAAAACCAGATGAACAGAACCGATCTCCTCCATGCAAAATTGCAGGAACAAAAGGTTTCTTCTGTAAAAGTTGTCGAGATAGAATTTAAAGGCGGCCAGAAAGGCCCTTACCACCAGCACCCGTGCCCGGTCGTAGGCTACATCGTGTCAGGTACCTGCCTGATGCAGGTTGAAGGAGAGCCTGCCCAGCTACTAAAAGCTGGTGAGGCATTCTTTGAGCCGGCCAACACGCCAATTGTTCATTTCGATAATTACTCGGCAAGCGAGCCACTCAAGTTCATAGCCTATTACCTGCTGAACGGTGAACAACAACTCATAGAGTTGCTGCCTGAAAAGAAGGACTAAAATAGCCTAATTAATGTGAGGCAACAACAGCCTTATGCCGGATCAGACTAACAAGTACCTTTTATCTTTCTTGATGGGCAATGGAGCTAAAAACAAAACCTTATTCTCCTTAATATTATAAAAAATATAACTTGCAGCCTTTACAGAGGGCTAATTACATGCTTATCCGAAGGTAGGGTTGGTACAGAAAGCCTGAGAGTGCTACCTTAAAAATAATTCTGTAAGCCATTACCGCCAGATCCATTAGTACAAGATAAAACTGATAGTTGGTGTAAGCTTTGAAGTTTAAGAAAAGCTTTCTACCGTGAGCACTCCACACCAAAGGGCATATGCAGATAGGATAGCTGAAGCCCATTTCAAACAACTAAAACTATGAAAAAGCTGCCTTGGCTGCTGTTCGCACTCCTGGCCATAGGTATAGGCCTTTACCCAATAGCCTACCTGCTCCTTGACATGCGTGGTGCTCTTCTCAGCAGCAAACCACTGCTGCTCCGCCAAAATGCTTTCTGGAATGCTGCATTTTACACTCATATTACCTTTGGCGGGGTTGCCCTGCTTACAGGCTGGCCTCAGTTTAGCACCCGGTTGAGAAGAAACAGCTTTACATTGCACCGGCTTCTAGGCAGGATGTATGTGCTGGCTATCCTGCTGAGTGGAACCACCGGTTTTCACATCGCTCTTCATGCCACAGGAGGACTGATCCCGGCGGCAGGTTTCGGTACCTTAGCTGTACTCTGGTTGTATACAACCTTAAAAGCCTATACAACCATCAGGCAAAAGCAGCTCCTCCAGCATCAGGCTTGGATGATCCGAAGCTATGCCCTAACATTTGCAGCCGTTAGCCTGCGGCTTATGATACCGACCTTTCTCAGTACAGGACTGGACTTTATTACGGCGTATAGCATCATTGCCTGGGCATGCTGGGTGCCAAATCTGGTTTTTGCCCAATGGCGCGTGAATCGTCTGTATGCACCAGCCCTCCAAAGTTGAACATACGCACGCATCTTCCTCGTCTTTCTTCCTGCCACATACATTCTTGAGATATTTGGTATTAACCAGATACACTTCAAACCCTGCCTGGGTGAGGACGTTAAATATAGGTTCCCCATTGTATCCTTTGTTATTCATGACCACCGTATACACCCCGCACTGATGTTAGAAATGGGACGACACCTCAAATTTGTTTAATCCCTTCTGAGTCTCTTACAAATTAGAGTAAATTAGTATACACCTTTCTGGATGTTGCCAGTCTATTTTTCCTTCATTCTTAAATAAGCTGAATTGGTGCAACTGCAGGTACCAGTTGCCATTTATAAACCTGATACCTGCTGTAATCAACCCTATCCTTAATTATATGCTAGTGCAGCGTTTCGAAGGATTTAGGCCAGGAGACAAAGTCTCTGTTGTGGCATACCCAGGAGCTAACATGGTGGTGAGCTAGCACAACCCTTTAAAGTCATATCAACTAATGGATTCACACCATGCCACCACTTTCTTTCAAAATCATGAGCTTCATTTGCCATAGAGTCTTCTGAATAAAAGCCCTTCTACCAGGAAGGACGCTTTGTATCATATTTACACCCCTAGGATGAAAGCACTGGAATTACAGTGAAATGAATTACCGAATTCTCTACTAAATATCTTCTTCATTCTTGGATTCTATTTCGGTCAAATGGGCAAACTTCTATTTTTAATTGACTTAATTTATTACAACAATAAATTAGAATTATAGTATACAATACTTCTTCTCCACATCTATAAGAAAGCCATCTATGTACAGACTATCCTTTCTCCTGCTGCTCTCATTGTTGTGGGGATGTGGCACTGATACCACGACAGAAACGCCTTCACCGGTAAGCACGCCGCAGACTTGTGTCTTTACCCAAAGCGCTTCCACAGGCACTGACCTGCCTGAACGGGAGGTAAAGCTTATCATGGATGCCACCACCAGCCGGGTCATGAGAAGAGAAACCTGGGAATCAGGCAAGCTCATCCGGTATGGCCTGTTTGAATACAACGGCCAGGGACTGGTGGAAAAGGAAACACTTCACAAACCAGACGGCTCGCTCACCGGGTACTACTCCTACTACTACAACGAAAACGACAACTTGAAAGCGTGGAAAAGCTTCAACAACACCTTTGACGCCCTCCGACCAGGCCTACAGGCCACTTATCAGTACGTCTCTCCTACCCAGCTCCAAAGCATGACCCAGCACCAGGGCGACGGTACGCTTCCCACCACCAGTACCTATGCTTACAAAGACGGACTTATGCACAAAGTCACCATACTAGATAAGGATGGCTCTCCTGAACAGGTCACTGAACTCGAATATGACCGGCAAATTCATTCGCTGGCTGCCCAGCCCGCCATGCAAAAAGTAAACTGGACGTCTCACGCCTTCCCCTACCAGCACAACATTACAAAAGAAACCATTTACATAAAAGGCATGGTGATCAAGGAGATCAGCTATAGCTGCACCTATGAATATAACACGACAGGCTATCCTACTAAAAGAACAGGCACCTACCTCGACGGCCGTACGTTTACAACCGTCTACAGCTACGAGTGTAAGTAAGGTGTGCTGAAGGCCTGCGCCTGCAACCCAGTAAAAATGCATCAACTTAAGAACAAAGGCAAAACGACTATGAAAAATACACTATGCTTGCTGGGTCTACTTTTCCTTCTTTTGATGAGCTGTGACCAAGAGGTTGGTTCCCTGCCGGAACCAGAAGCGGAGCATCACTTTGAAATACGCTTTACGCCTACCTTCTATGACGCCATCATGGAGTATGAGGTCCTTATCTCACAAGAAGACGGCGCAGTGTTAGCCGATACCCTCTTAAAAGTACCTGGTGATCACTTGCTGCAGGTTACTTCTCCTTATGAGAAGGTAAATATCACCACGGTTGCCAAGTTCATGGACATTGAGCCTAGCTTTTACAGTATCAATACGCTGGTACAGGTTAACCCCGATAAATGGAATATCAGGATCAATTACCAAGACTTTTACCGTGTGTCGGCTCCTCCGGAAAGGCCTATGGTCAGAAGCAAGATCAGGTATGTTAACCTGCCTATGTACTGGGATCCTGCTGATCTTTACAGCGGAGTTTATTTTGCAGCTCCAAATTCTATCATACATCGTGAAAATCATGGGAGCGATTACATTGAAAAGACCTATGATAGAACCTTGCCTTCTAGCCTTACCTACCTGCTGTTGCCGGAACTGGGCAAGTACTTTTTAAAAGAGGTCACTACCGATCAGGTGACCCTGGATTATGCCGAGGCAAAAAATGTGATTAAGCACAACTTCAGTGAGCCAAAAGATATGACTTTATGGTATATAAGTTTAACGGGCTATCCAAAAGCGGGGGTATACAAGGATCCGTTGGCTCTATTCAGCTCCCAATTGGTGGAGCTGAGCTATAAGGATTTTAAAAAGCCCTCCCACCACCTGATGTATCCCCAGGAGGCATTCGAAGAGTACGAACTCAGCGGGGGAGTTTATGATGCAGACTCTAATTTATACACTCACTACAGCATTGTCAAAGAAGTACCCACTGCCCTGAGCCTTGTCAAAAAGCCGCACTACAACCTAACGCATACATCATTTAATGACGTGCGGGTTGACTTTCCCACTCAAGCCCCTACCCATTATCAATTGCTCTGGTCAGCAGAGAGCTCTGCCTACACCACCAAGTGGCTGGTGCAGCTTCCGCCGGAACTAATGGCGTTCAACTCCGAAGACTTCTTAAAGCGCCTGAATCCGATCCTGCTTCGTGACCAGCACATGAATGACTTTGACTTACAATACTTTAGTGTCACGAATGCGACTGGCTTTAACTACCAGGACTTCTTTAGCTATGTTTTTAATCTTGAAGAACTGAAAAAGAAAAAGCTAAAGCAGTATATTAGGTTTCGTGCGGCGTTGTAGGGCCTTATATTCCTGGAAAAGCAGGACCCCTATCCTTACCTTTAATTTTTGATCATTTTAACTGTTTGGAAAAACGACTCTGCTTCTACCCGCAGAAAATAAATTCCTGAACTGAGTACTGGCAGTTCTTTAGTATTGATTCTCTTATTAAAGGGCCTAACGTAGTTGATTTATTCTAACTAAGTACAGGATCAATATAGAACCTTTTTACAAGCAACAGGCCTGTTCCACAAGCTAACTTGAGCTTTTCACACTTATCTAAATTATCGGAAATATAATAGACAATACTCTATATTTCATATATTTGCATCAAATGCGCATCTATGGCCCTATACTTCTACTCACCTCTTACAGGCACAAGGTTACTAGCTTTTTTTATTATCTTTTTTTGGACGTTTACAGGGCAAAAATTAAGTGCCCAATCCCGCCCGCATAAAGTCTGGGATAAGACAATCGGCGGTAATCTCACCGACAACTTTACCTCGATGGGACAAACACAAGATGGTGGTTATATTTTAGGAGGACAATCCAATTCTGCTATTTCCGGTGATAAAACCGATTCCGGTCGAGGCTCTTACGATTATTGGATTCTGAAAACCGATGTAAACGGGAACAAACTATGGGATAAAACTATAGGAGGGAGCAATACGGATAACCTGGAGGTAGTACTGCAAACAACTGACGGCGGGTATATGTTGGGAGGCAGCTCCAACTCACAACAGTCCGGAGATAAAAGCCAGAACACAATCAGATACGGTTCCTATAGTCCCACTTATGATTATTGGATTGTACGACTCGATGCACAGGGAAACAAACTATGGGACCAGAACTTTGGTTCTTATGGAGAAGATAGGTTGCAATCTCTGCAACAAACGACAGATGGAGGCTTCATCTTAGGGGGGTACTCGGACAGCGGCCTGGGCAGTAAATCGGATGGCTCCTATGGCGGAAATGATTACTGGGTAGTTAAACTGGACGCCCAGGGCAACAAGCTTTGGGATAAAACCATAGGCGGCAACAGCCAAGATTACCTATATGCCCTACAACAAACAAGTGATGGAGGCTATATTCTGGGTGGTAGCTCATACTCAGGTGCCTCTGCTTTCAAATCACAGGCTTCTAAGGGTGGCAGCGATTACTGGGTAGTAAAACTAGATTCAAATGGCAATAAAGTATGGGACAAAAGCTTCGGAGGAGGAGGAAACGACAACCTTTTTTCGGTACAGCAGACAACAGATGGAGGTTATGTACTAGGCGGCACTTCAACTTCCGGAAAAACAGGCGATAAAAGTCAGATCTCGCGTGGAGGCGAAGATTACTGGGTCGTGAAGCTGGATGCTAGCGGTACTAAAATGTGGGATAGCGCTGTAGGTGGCAGCCAATATGATAACAGCCGGTTTGTCCTGCAGACCAAGGACGGGGGTTATGCCATTGGCGGCTACTCTAATTCAGGTGCTTCCCTCCCTGCCGGGGAGAAAAGCCTACCCACAAACGGGGAGACTGACTTCTGGCTTATAAAACTGGGAGCTACCGGTACCGTCTTATGGGATCTGGATTTGGGTGGTAATAAAGGGGACTACTTGTACGCAGGTCTACAAACTCCAGAAGGGGGATTTATACTGGGAGGCTCCACTGGTTCGGACATGTCAGGCGATAAAAGCCTGCATGGCCGCGGATCCACGGACTTCTGGCTTGTAAAGCTAAGCTCTGAAGAGCACAGTCATATTGCCCCTACTATAGCTACGACCTCTGACCCGACCGCTTTTATGGAAGGATCTGATAGTCCTTCAAATCCTATAGCTGTGGAACCCGCTCTGCAACTTCTGAGCGGCGATAAGACAACCCTTTTCTCAGCGATCATTACTTTATCTGCCAATTTCAATTCAGCACAAGATGTCCTTGGTTTCTCGAATGACGGCAACACGATGGGCAATATTACGGGGAGCTATGACGCGCTAAGTGGCAGATTCCATATGGTGTCGGAAGGAGCCTCAGCCACGGTAGCACAGTGGCAGTCCGCAATGCGTTCTATTACCTACCTTAACACCGCTGATAAACTATTTACCAGCACCCGCACCATTAGTTTAACAGTAAACGATGGCAGCAGCACCAGTGCTATTGCCACCAAACAAATCACGATTACGCCGGCAAATGATTCGCCAACAGATATTAGGCTTACTGCTTCTACTGTCACCGAGAATGTAACAGCTAATACGACTATTGCCTCTATTACTTCCGTTGATGAGGATGGTTCAGGGAACCATACCTATCAACTGGTGGAAGGAGAAGGCGCCCAGGATAATGCCTTTTTTGCTGTTTCTGGTGTTTACTTGCAGATCAAACACTCCCCTGATTTTGAAACCAAAAGCTCCTATCAGATTCGTTTGCGCAGCACGGACAATGGCGGATTGTTTGTTGAAAAAGCCTTTGTTATCACTGTAAAGGATATGGATGAGATCCCCCCTACCGGCAGCCTAACCATTAACTTTGGCGATGCACAAGTCAACTTTACAAATGTCTCACTACGCATCACCTACACAGATGCTTATGGTGTACGCTTGTCAAATAATGGTACCGATTGGACCAACTGGTTACAGCCTGCTTCCTCTATGTTCTGGTCTTTACCTGGTGGAGACGGCATTAAAACTGTATACCTGCAACTAAAGGATGCGGCAGGTAATATATCCGAGGTTTTTTCTGATGAGGTTATCCTCGACCAGACACCACCCACTCTTACGATTGGCAGCCCGGAATCTGACGCTGCGACAGCCTATCCTATTCCCATTAGCATTAACTTTTCAGAGGCTGTAACAGGCTTTACATTGAGTGACATGGAAGTGGAAGGTGGCACGATAAGCAACTTTACGGGCCAGGGACAAAACTACACGGTGAGCTTAATTCCCACCGTTATAGGAACTATCAAAGTAAGGGTGGCAGCCGGTCAAGCACAGGATGCAGCACGCAATCTTAATATAGAGTCAACAGCTTTTACAGGCACCTATGCCGGCACCCTCCCCGCTGTAGTGTCAACGACGGATGCTCACTCCATTACCACCACTACGGTTGTGGTGGGGGGTAATGTACTAAGTGAGGGCGGTGCTGTCGTGACAGAGCGCGGCATAGTGTACAGCTCGTATAGCAACCCTACGGTTTCAGGACCAAAAGTAGCCTTGAGCAGTGGCGAAGGGATCTTCTCTACTACACTTACTGACTTGGTCCCCGGGACAAATTACTATGTGCGTGCTTACGCCATTAACGAAAAAGGGGTAGCTTATGGCCAGCAAATTAGGTTTATTACTGCGCATATCCCAGTAGACCTTCTCTCTTTCACCAGGTATGGCAAAGTCCTGACTAATGCCTCCTCTGTACAATATAAGATCAGCTTTAGCAAGCCTGTTGCCGGTCTCACAGCAGCTAATTTCTCGATCGTGGCAAGTGGCCTGTCAGGTACAAAGGTAAACAGTATCTCTTTTGACAATAAGACTGCTACAGCCACAGTTACTGTTTATACAGGCAGTGGGGACGGAACAATTGCCTTAGGACTTGATAATACAGCCGGTACCACTCCGGCAATTAACGGCTTGCCAACCGAACTGGCTGAACCCTTCACCATTGACAAAACACCACCTCTTGTGACGGGCGTACAGGACATGCGGGAATACAGCACTGAACGGACTATCACCTTTACGGAAGGCACCGCCACACTAGATGGCGAACCTTTTGAAAGCGGGACTATAGTCCGGAAACAAGGTTACCGTTCTTTTAATTTAACTGATGCGGCAGGCAACGTTACCCATATCTTTTTTAATATCGATTCAGAAGCTCCTACCGTTTGGGGTGTCAGTCACGGAAAGGCTTATAACAGCCCGCGTACGATCACCTTTATAGACATCGCTTTTTCAAAAGCTACCCTAAATGGGGCTCCCTTTCAGGATGGAGACGTTGTTAAAGAGGCAGGCGATTATACCTTGATTGCCCAGGACAAGCTTGGCAATACCACTACTGTGCAATTTTCTTTGGATTTAACTTATCCGATAGTAAGCGGTGTAGAGCAAAACGGGAAATACAATACCAGCCGCACGATCTCCTTCAATGAGGGCAGCGCGAAAATTGCAATAGGCTTTTTTACCGAATATAAACCCATAGAAGATGGCACTACCCTGACGGAAGACGGATATTATACCCTTCTTGTAACCGACAAGGCAGGCAATACCACGCGCCTAAACTTCAGTATCGACAAAACACCGCCCATTGTAGATGGCGTGGCCGATGGCTATAGCTACAACACCGATCGCACCCTTGGATTTTATGAGGGTACTGCCACCCTTAACGGTGCTCCTATAGAAAGAAATAGTGTGGTAAGCAGTGAAGGCAACTATGTGCTTGTGGTGACCGATGTTCATGGCAACCACACCCGCATAAACTTTACAATTGACAAAATACCGCCAACCGGACAATTTGTGATCAATCAGTCAGCTTCTTACACCAATCAGGAGTCCATTGAGCTGGAGATAACGAGTTCAGAAGCTACGGAAATGCGTTTGACCAATGACAACACGTATGCCCATTTTTGGAGCAGATGGGAGCCAGTACGTGCTGCCAAAACATGGGACCTTTTGACATGGGGTGAGGGCAATAAATTATCCCATGGCGATGGGAAAAAGGTTGTATACCTTCAGCTGCGCGATGTAGCAGGAAACACAATTACCCTTACCGATACAATTACCTTAGACAGAGCAGCACCGACAGCAACAATCAGCAGCTTTGTGACAAATATCACCACGGCGGACCCGTTCCAGGTACAGATATATTTCAGTGAACCAGTCTTTGGCCTTACGCCGGAGGATGTGCAGGTTACTGGTGCCGGCAAGGGAACATTTTCTGGTTCTGGTTCGCATTATACCTTAGAGCTACTTCCAGTACTAGGAAATACCATAACCGTATCTGTTTCTGCTGAAGCCGCCATGGATGTAGCCGGTAATAAGAATATGGCTGGCACACCCTGGACAATGAGCAGTGTGGTAGCCGGGCTGGACGACCTGGCAAAAGAGGTTCAAATAGCAGTCTATCCAAACCCGGTGCCACACTCTGATTTATTTATCCTGTTAAAAGGTATGAAACACCACAAACTGCAGATGATACTCTATGACAGCAGGGGCCGAGCGCTTCTTATGAAAGAAGTTAATGCAGTAAGTGGGGAGGTAAGAGAGAAAATATCAACTTCAACGCTCGCCACCGGTGTGTATTACCTTTATCTTTCCGATGGATTTGCCGCCAGCACTAGAAAAATTATTGTTCAGTAATTATAAAGCTATAATCATCGGAAGGATATGTGCAACAAGGTTTTCAGCTGCGTCGTCCTGCCAGATTTATTTTTTGTTTTTCCTTATCCTAGACCTTACATAGCACATAGTCCAACTCTATATACTTGTGTATAGTTGGAGTATGCTTGGTGTGAAGCTTTTACCACTTTATCCTGAATACAATAAGGGGTAAGTCAATGCTTACCCCTTTTCAATGACAAAACCAGTATTAAAATTATTTTTGTTAACCAACTTCATTATAAATGTTCTGCTTATGACTGGCTATTCCCTACCAGTACATATTCTGGCTTGACGGGGTAGACATAGGAACAGATTCCCTTTGATGATGCAAGCTATACTTTGTCAGTTACAGGGCTGGGTTGTCCTGTATAAATGATGCTGACTATAGTTTTCTTATCCAGCCTGCTGTTGTTAACAATCTCATAAGTAAGACTAGCAGTGGTATCGTTATAACGTACTTTGAGAAACTTCCTGGTCACCTGCTCCTCTCCAACTTGTAGCACCAGCAGGTAAAACCCGGGTGGTAAATGAGCTATGCTGATTTTTTGCTCCTCCAGCTGCTCTCTGCCTAGCATATCCTGTATAATCACCGCACTTATCTTTTGATTTGTGTCTTCATCATAAGTGAAGATAATGTAATCTGTGGCCGGGTTAGGAAAAAGCTTAAAGCTCGCTTGCAGTCTGTCCTCCCCTACGCCACTTACGCTCCCTTTGCTTAACACCCATAGCTGCCGGCCGTCAGATGGGGTGCTGGCCATAAAATAAATGTCCTCGTCTGTCGCCATCAAATGCGAAGGCTCACCGTGATTTGCACCCCATAGGATATCTGCTACCAGTTCTGCGTGGGTGCCATCGCTCATCTAAAGCTCGGCTCCAAGCGATGGGGTGACGGCGCTGAAATACAGCTTCTCTTAAAGCACGGCCAGCTGCTGGGGAACGCGGCTGATGCTACTTGGGGCAATGTCGTTGACTAGTATGGTACCAGCGCCTGTGCCGTCCGTGGCCCAGAGTTCCCGGCCATGAACGGTGTCATCAGCTGAAAAGTAGAGCTTATCTTTATAAATAGTAAAGCCTGAAGTGCCTACGCTGGAAAGGGAACCGGGGGTAATGCCTTTAAGCAACAGGGTACCGGCCGGAGTGCCGTCTGTTTCCCAGATCTCTTTGCCGGTAGCCTCACTGGTAGCTACAGAATAAAGTGCGTTTTGGTAGCTTACTATATGTTGAACTTTAGTAAAAGGAGACTGGCCCGCTCCAAACACCGGCATTGTACCCGCAGGCGTATCGTCTGTCTTCCAAAGCACCAGATCTGTGAAGCAGGAATTGCCTTCGTTAGCAATAAAATAAAGCGTGCCGTTGCTATAAGCCATGCTCGATTCCTACTCAATATTAGCCTGATCCATCGCAGAGTGTGCTCCTCAACAGGCAAAGTGCGGCTCTATTACTTCATCACCCCCACTTTAGAACTGACTGCCGAAGCCCCAAAGAACCCTACGGCTCCGCCGCTGATGTTGGTAGGCGGCGAGGCCGGCGCCGGCTGGTAAGCACCGCCATCGTTGTTAAATTGCGTCACCAAGGCCTTAAAATACTTATACGCTTCAGGGGTCAGGGAATACATGTTTACCCTCACTTCTTCCCCGCTTCTGTAGTAATAGAAGTCCATGCCGCTGGGTGCCACCCCGCCATCTACGCTGTAGTTTTTCACATAAGCAGGCAATGCGGCATCGCTCACGACAGAGACATTCCAGTGACGGTTGCTACCGCCGAATAGTATGGGGCCCCAGTCATCATTTCCCTGTCCCAGGTTGAATAAGTAGTAATCGCGTGTAGCTTGCGGCTCCTGAAACGTGACGGTAGGAACCAACTGGAACTCATTGTTCTTAAAGGGATCCTTTTTATAGATGGAAGAGACTTCCTCTATAGTCGCCACGGCCGGCATGTAAGTGGAAGCAGCGTACTCTTTGCCATTGACCTTGATGGTTAGGTGGTAAGTTCTGCCTGCCTTGCCTTGCAGTTTGCTTGTTTCGTAATAACCCTCTTCTATGGTGTACGCCTCGTCACCGGCATGCTGCGGCAGCCTTTGCCTTAGGGTATCGATGATTCCTGCATTATCGCTGATGATAACCAAGGCTCCTTTTACAGCTTCCACGCTCGTGTTGGTATTTTTAGGATAGCCAAAGGAGTTCTCTGCCTGGTAGCCAATTTCGGGTGCAGACAGCGTTAACCGAATGAGGTAAGGGCCAGGTTTATCGGTGATCCAGCCTTGGACTGCCAGCTTCTGCTCGTTCTTATGGAGCTTCAAATCAAACTCCTCGGTGCAGGAAAAAGAAACTGCCATAAGCACGACCGCCAAAAACCACTGCTTCAATTTCCTGTTAGTCTTCATCGTCACACACGTTATCATAGTCTGTCTTATTAATGCTAAGGCTGCTTAAAGGGTAATGTTATAGCTTAAGGAAGGCACCACCCCAAACAGGTAAGTTTTGTAAGTGCTCATCGTTCCTATATCATCTTCAGCCTGTTTTATATACAGGCTGAAGATGTTCTTACGCCCATACACGTTATAGACGCCAAAGACCCAGGCGCTCTTCCAGGCGCGGCTTTCATTGTGTTTACCCTGCAAGGTGAGCGAGAGATCCAGGCGGTGGTAGGCTGGCAGGCGGTAGCCGTTGCGCTCGGTGTAGTAGACAAACACTGTCTGGTCCCAGGCATAGCTGCCTGCCGGCACTGTGGTCGCCTTGCCCGTGCTGTAGACAAAGTTAGACGAGAGCTGCATGCGCTCGCTCAGGTGCCTGTTCAGGGTCAGGGCCAGGTGGTGGCGCTTGTCAAAGGGAGCGGCGTAGGGCTGGCTGTTGTTGACGCCTGGTATTTCGCGCCGGGCCACCGACCAGGTATAGCCTATCCAGCCCGTGGTCAGGCCTTTGTTTTTGCGCAGCAGCCATTCTGCACCATAGCCCCAGCCCTTGCCCACGCGCATCTGCGTGACCAGGTGCCGGTTGAGAAACAGGTCGGCGTTGTCTTTGTAGTCGATCACCTGGTGCAGGTGCTTGTAGTACACCTCCACCGATGCTTCCAGCAGGTGATCCCGATAATTGCGGAAGTAGCCCGCCGCCAGCTGCTCTGCCCGCTGGGGTTTGATGTTGCGGTCCGAGGGCAGCCACAGGTCGGTAGGTAAACCAGCCGAAGAATTTGACACCAGGTGCAGGTACTGGGTGGTGCGTGTAAGGGAAGCTTTGAGCGCTGCCTGCTCGCTTAGCCGGTACCGTGCCGAGAGACGCGGTTCCAGGGCCTGGTAGAACGCCGCCACTTCCCCGGCGCTGTACACTGCTGAATCCTTTACAGACTCTCTCCCCTCCAGGTAGCTGTAGCTCGTGGCCGGACCCATGACCAGAAAAGGCGCGTAGCGGAGGCCGTAGTCCAGGCTTAGCCGCTCGGTGAGCTTATGCTCGTTGCTCAGGTAAAGCACCGGCTCGAGGGCCTGCTTTTTGTCCAGGGCTACTGTTTTCACCGGTGCTTCAGCGGTGCCGGGCGCTACCTTGCCTGGCATAAAGTGGTGGTAATGGAGCGCGGCTCCAAAGCGGATGTGGTGCCTGGGAGCGGGATAGTAGTCTGCATCGAACTTAACACCGGTCTCGCGCAGGTTGGAGCTCCACTTGTAAAACGTGGCGCCGTCTTTGAGAAGATAGGCATAGCGGTAGCTGCTAAACAAAACGGTGGTATTGGAAAAAAGCTTGTCGCTGTGCACGTGGTTGAGCCGCAACGTGGCTGTGGTGTTGCCCCAGTCCATGCTGCTGTTGGCGTTTAAGTCTTTGTAGTAGAAATGATCCTGGCCGGTGTAGGCCGACAGGTACAGGCGGCTGCGGGAGTTGAGGCGCCAGTTGCCTTTGGCATTGCCGTCGTAGAAGCTGATCTGGTTGCCCTTGTTAAAGTTGTTAAAGGCATACACGCCCAGCGCCTGTCCCAGGCTGCCCAGGCCGTTTACCGTCTGCCCCACGTAGCTGTAGCGCCCCGACACCATAAAAGAGCCGGCTGCTTTCCGCCAGGGCCCTTCAACTGTGGCCCGGCTGGCTACCAGCCCCACGCTGGCACTGGCTTTGAGGGCTTTGTTGTTTCCTTCTTTCATACGCACCTCCACCACCGAGGAAAGCCGCCCGCCGTACTGCGCCGGGATAGATCCTTTGTAGAACTCAACCTGCTGGAGGGCATCGGGATTGAAGACAGAGAAAAAACCCAGCGCATGCGAGGGGTTGTAGACAGGCGCCTCGTCGAGCAAAATCAGGTTCTGGTCAAAAGAGCCACCGCGTACCGAGAGGTTGGTGGTGCCTTCGTTGGCTACCTGCACGCCCGGCAGTAGCTGCAGGCTCTTAAGGGCGTCGGGTTCGCCTCCGAAAGCAGGCATGGCCTTGATGGCCTGTACCGGCAGTAGGTGGGTGCCGGTACGGGTTTCGGACAGGCGGGCGTCGGCCTGCTGGCTGTTTACTTCTACTTCTGATAGCTGGGTAGTTGCTTGTGTTAGCGTCAGCTCCAGTTGCTGGTTTTCCTCTAGCAGGACAACAGTTCTCTCGGCATGGTAGCCCAGGAAAGAAGCGGTCAGGGTATAGCGGCCTGCGGGCAGGGTGAGGGAATAAAAGCCGTAGCTGTTGGTACTTACCCCCACGGCCGGCAGCTCAAGCAAGGTGATCACTGCTCCGGGCAGTGCCTCCCCTGTGGCCTTGTCGCGCACGTAACCGCTGATGGTCAAGCGCTCCACCTGCTCTCCTGTTGCGCGGGGTGGCAAATCCTGTAAAAAGTTATTGCGCTGGCTCGTTACTTCCAGGTGCATAAGGGGGTTTGTTTGTGCTACTACCGGGCACAAGACAGCCACCCAGCCTAGTAGCAAGTATAGTAAAGGTTTGTTCATAGATGCAGCTTAGGGGCAAACTCTTGAAATAAGGATTAAGAAATCCATAATTTTGTGAAAGAACGGCATATAGTAGGACTATAGCAAGCGGGCTCTCAAATTCTCTCTAAGGAAAAGCCAACTAAGAACTTTGCTTTTCGCAGCACCATTAAAACTGGACATATAGTGTAATCAGCTTTCGCTAAAGGCGCTGGTGTGAGGCTAGCGCTAGTACTAGATTACTGGATTATAAAAGTGTTCTTCCTTTGAGTTGGCCTCCTGCTACTAATCGCCATACATAAATATTCATTCACACTTTCAGGCCAATCTACTTCCTGGTTTCGTTGATGAAAACTCCGAAGCTTACAACTATCAGTTGTGTGCCATCAAAGCATAAATTGATCATTAAGTATAGGTTCGCTTTAAAGGATTGGACTCCCTATTTTAGGAGATGTCATCTGTTAACACTTTCGTACACCCTATGTTTTGATGTTCACAAGCCTGCTCCCTATCTTTACCAGCTCATCCCTTACGCTGCATGAAAATAAACCCTTTATTCCGTTCTCTTCTTCTTGTCCTACCTCTTGGCCTAGCAGCCTGCGATAAGTTAAAAGAGGAACAAATTCCCCAAAGCCCCAAAGGCGATATTGTAGGAAAAGTAACTCTCTACAGTATACCCCCTAAATTTACTTTAGTGGGAAAAAAGCTCGCTGATATGTCGGGTGTAACAGTTGAAGCCTTGATCGGCGAGGAAAAGTTCACGACTCTCACTCATAGTGATGGCACATTTTCGTTTCCCCAGGTGCCCAACGGGAGTTATAGCATCAACTTCCGCAAAGAGAACTTCAGGGGTTTCGACTCTCTGCGATTTGACCACCTAAACCCAGTCGACTCGCTCAACTTCGCCGTGATGACGCAAATACCCAAAGCAAGAATCACCGTTCAAAAAATAGATTTCACTTTTGAGCATGAGTGGCCACCTTATGCTCCACCCCCTACTATCCCGCTAAAATACCCACAGGTGAACACGTACATGCTGGTTGATTTCCTGGAGACAGATTGGTCCGTCGTGTCCATGTGGCTATACTTCAGCAAAGATCGGAATGTCTCCAGCACGAATTATGATGTCCTTCGGGTAGCCTGTTGCATGGGAAATAAGGGAGGCACCTCTAACATAAGTAGCAGGTATGTGCCCGTGCAGCGTTTCTATGAAAAAGGGTTCGTATCAGGAGACAAAGTTTAAGTAGCGGCTTACCCAGGGGCCACTATGGAGGTGCGCTATCACAACCCCTCAAAAGGGTATGACAACTATATGTTTCACAACCATGGCGCCATCCCTTCCAATGTCATAAGTTTTATTTTACCCTAGGATCGCAACAAGTAAAGATGCCTTCCAGCAGGAAAGGCTTTTTAAGCTATAGAATGGTCAACCTGCTATCCACCACTACTTGGCTTAAGCTTTAAAATAGTTCAGCTAATAGTTACTCCTTTTCTTATCTTTACTACTAGCTCATTTTAATTTAAGTATGAAGAAAAGTTTACTAAGCCTTTTGTGCTGCCTGCAGTTTTTGTTTTCCGCCTGTGAGAAGGAAGATGCTGCAAGCAAGATGAAACTCAGCTTCTCTGATCCCCAGGCTATTCTCTTTAATAATGTTAGCAAGGGTGGCACGAGTACGAATAGTACCACAGCAACCTTTTCCCAAGCGGCTGAGGCAGGCAGCCTGTTTCAGATCGATAAGCAAGGCAACGTAACGCCTGTCGTCGAGGGAGTAGAGATTTCACTTGTCAAACCTTTTTCCAAGGGAGCAGTTGTTTACCTGGCTACGGGTGAGATCTTTTGCCTCTACCTCGACAACACGTCTTTGCAACTGCCTTCTGATGTCGATGAATTCAAGGGAGAGAATGAGAACGGGGATTTAATTTTTGCAAAGGGATACATTGTACGGAAAGCAGGCCAAAAGATTGAAAAGATACAATCTACACTCCCACAAACCTACGTTCAGTACACGAGTGGAAACTTTGCTGTCATAAACGGAGGCAGCGTAATGCAAGCTTTTAACACGGTGAGCAACGAACGGTTCAATATAGGCTGCAATGCTTTCCTTCTTGCCTTGAATCAGGAACAGGGGTTGGTACAGGAGTGTAGCGCAGGGACTTCTATCCTGAACATGAAAACAGGCAGCAAGTCCCAGGCAGAGATCCAATCCTTGCTTGGAGAATCTGTCTATACAGGCAAGGGCGCAGTTATCCTGAGCCCCGAAGTAGCTTCTATGGCCGGTTTTCGAGAACAGGGAGCCTATGGCTTAGGTTATGTTGATACTGATGGTAAGCTGTCCCTCTTATCCAATGAAAAGTTCAGTCCTGGTTCGAGTAGATGTGTTTTTTGTGGGGAGGCAAGCTCCATCTTATTTGTTTCCGGAGATCATTACGTTATCCGGGAAATAGACAAGGTGTCTTACGTTAAAAAAGGAGATCCCGCAAAAAAAGTCATTCTCTCAGGTTACAACGTGACCAGCGTTTCCTTAAAAAACAGTACGGTTTATTTTCTAGCAGAAGACAAGTTTGGAGAAAGAGTAGCCGGAATATATTCTCTATTAGATGGCACCACCCATATGCTGGAAACTCAGGAGGAGTTTGACCAGGTCTTTACCCTGAAGTAATCATAAATGCATTAAATTCTTCTGTAGGAACAGAAGCTCCACCCAATACAGCAGTTTAGTATTGAATGGAGCTTCTTACTTTCTATATCTTAGTTTTCCTTATGTTAAATAACATAAGGATCTACCTAAGCCTTTAAACTAATAACGTGACAATTTTTGTACACAATACTGTAATCATTAGCGACGGAATCAAAAGCTTCTTTTAAATAAAGGGCTGACTCAAGTTTTCCCTATATAATACTCCCTTCCCTGCTTTAGTGAGTGCATATAAAGTAAAAGCCCACGCCTCGTTTTACTTAGCTTTGGCTTTAAGTTTATACTGTTTCTGTTTCCGTCACCCCTTCGAGCCGCAGCACTATGCATGACTGACATACTGCGATATTGCTTCTGCTACGACCTGATTCAAGGAAATGTCTTTCTTGACGGCTACTATGGCTGCTTTACGATGCAATTCTGGTTTGATACGCACGCTGAAGACGCCTTTCAGGCTTTTCTCGGGCGGTTTGCCCACTTCCTGACATAGCTCCAGGTAATCATCCACTGCTTCGTGAAAAGCTGCTTTTAGCTCTGCCACCGTCGTGCCTTCAAAGGTAACCAGGTCAGTGATAAACTCTATCTTGCCATGAAACACTTCATCCGTGGAGTTGTACTGCACACTACCTAAGAAGCTCTTATATTCTATTGTATTTTCCATTTTCTTCCTTCTCACTACTTTTTGAAATCCCGGAGCTTCTCTAACACCCAGGAACAACTTCCTTAAAGCTGCTCGCTTATTCTAAACCAAGCACTTCGATCACATACTTTAGAACGTATTCCTTTAACGTTTTTTCCAGATGTGGCTTATGGAGTGTGATGATTTGCTTTGTTTCCGGATGAAAAAAATGCCACATAACGCGCTGGTGCTATAATTTGGGGAGGCGTAGCCGCACCTAACCTATGCACTTTGTTGTGCGCTCGTTATTTTTCTGTTATCAGGAGTTCAGGATGATTTCGGATGAATTTTACTTTCTTTGTCCTTAACTCTTCAACGAAGTTTGTTTCCATTGCCAAGTCCTCACTATCCAGTTCTACAAAGCTCTTTTGTTGCGGCTTATAAAGTACTCTTCGTCAATGCTCCAAACATGCACTACCCCATACAGTTCTTCAATTTCCCCACTCTGTAGCGTTTTCAGGTAAGCTCCTATAAATTGTTCCAGTATCTCTACCATTTCTATATCTTCCATGAGTCAATAGACGTTGAGAGTATTTATGGCAAAGGCACCGTTGTTCTGGTAGAAAAAGTCCCAAAAGCTGCCATTTAAGTTTAAGACACTTTCAAATAAGTAAGTGGCGTAAACAGCCTGAACTCCTACAGGTAGACTCTTTAAAACCTCTCTTTCCCATTCCACTTGGTTTTTACCTTTGGGTGCTCTACCAGCTTTTTCAAACCTATTGTAGGTATAGCAAACAATCTTTTGTTCGTGCCCGCACAAAATGCATGGCCGAGCCGGCGTAGGCAGTGGCCCGTTTAGCTGCCCATCGCTTTTGCTTTCCGCTTCCGCCCTGCAAGGGGATGTAGCGCGGGTAGCCCAGAAAATAACAATAGCCTTCCCGGGTGTAGAGCTTAAAGTCTGTCAGCAGGTACTCCAGTTTATAGCCCAGGGCAGGGTTCTTGATCTGCAGCAGCTCGTCTGTGGCCACAGTGAGCACCCCGCTTTAACGTCAAAGACAATGGTAAGTGCTTCGGGGTTGAGCAGCTTGCACTGCCGGCCGAGCGCACTGCGGCCCAGAAAGTTTTGCTTGAACATATCCAGCTTAATGTACCACTCCTCGTCACGCTTACCCTCGATGACTACTTCCTGCAAACCGATGGCTTTTTTGCGCATCTTAAACAGGATGGAAGGGGGCAGTTGCTCGGTACTTACCTGGTAAATAAACGGCTCGTAGCCCAGCAGCGTGACCACCAGCTCGTATTTACCGGAAGAAGGGAAAGCGAGAATTTCCCTTCTTTATCCGTGGCTGTGCCTTGGGTGGTGGTGTTCACGTAGACCGAGACAAAGCACAGTGGCTCTCCACACTCCTCCTCTCCTACCCTGTCTGCTAGCTAGTGTTGTGCGTGTGTTAGCTGACACAGGCAAATTAAAACGAATACTAGAAGCGTGTTCTTCATAAGGCAGGGCTGAATGGAGCATCAATATAAATATTTTAGGATATACCAAAGGTAGTGAAAGTATAGCTTAAGTATAGCCTATGATATATTTCGTTCCTAAGCTATAATTTTAAACAATACCCTTACAATATTAGATTAAATTAATAGTTGTATAGTGACTAGTAACCTCTTGCTTAGCTTCTCTTACATCCTCTACAACTATGAAATATTACCTTATTGCAGCGCTGTTGCTTTTACTTAGTGGCTGTACCCCTCAGGTGTACCAGCGGCCGGTCACCATTGACAGACTGGAAGTCGTCAATACTGCTGGCCAGTCCTACCAGGCCCAGTTCCAGCGGGTAAACGGCTGGTTGCTGCGCCGCATCGATTCGCTTGGCCGCCACAACGGCACCCTGGCCTTTGATACGCTACGATCCCCAAAGCGCTACCGCCCTTACAACCACACGCTGGTAGCCTCGCTCGAGCAGATGAACATCGAAGGCAAAGCCGGCGTTTATTACCAGCTCTACCTCCGGCCCAACAGCGGAACGGGCAAGCTCAAAGGTGGGGTGCAGCAAGACATCTACAACGAGCTCAAGCTCTTTTCGCCCGAGCACTTGTTTCTCCAGCACACGCACATATTTTACCGCGACAGCATTGTGGTAGGGCCTTTCAAGCGGCTCCTGCCAGTTGCTACCCTGCTGCCAGCGCAAAATAGCCCCGACTCCAGCCGGGTGAGCGTGAGCCTGGAGAGCATCACCTTTCCAAAAAGCCTGAAGAAGCGCCAAAGAGAGGGGCTGCTTCTGCTCATAAACAATTCCATTGTGAGAGGGCAAGCGCAAACCAATGCCAGCCAGGCTCAAGGCATCAGGCGCTTTAACTACTACAATAACGTGGGCAAAGGAAAAGACCGCTCCCCTGCTACCTATAACATTAAGGTAGCAGTAACCGAAGACGTAGGGAACGACCGGCTCACCGTGCAGCTGCATTGTCCAGGGGTAATGCTACCCAAATGGCAAGCGACCAGCACTTTCTTTAGCCGCAGGGATTACCTCAAGGGGTATACCTATCAGGCTAACCAGCACCTGAACTCCTTGCCGGCTAATTTTGTTCAAGCCCTTTTATACAGAGAACCAAAATAGGAATTACCAGCCCAGGGCGATGACGGAAAGTGCCTGCATCAGGCGTATCGTGCCGTCCGGAGATTACCGCATGCTTCATCAGGCAGCCGGTTGAATAGACTGTGATACCGGCACCCGCTAAGATGGTTCTGTTGCAAACGGCAATGAGCTAATAGCCAGTGAAACCGGCACAGCTTATGAGTGGTTCTTTAATAGCCAGAGCCAGCATTGAAGGGAACTTACAACACGATGATCGTCACGACAAGTTCGGGAGCCTCCCATTTAGAGTAAAGAATGCTACAGGTTGCTTTTCAAATTATTTCAAGTCCCTGTTGGGCAGGTTGCAACCCACAGGGTTTGCCGAGAAGATTTAGCAAGAAGAATGAAACTTATACCTAATCCCAGTCTAGATCGCTTTAGTACTGAAACAGGCATGGGCCAAATCCCAGGTTGTAATTTTAAACGTAATGGGCACCTTTGTCTTTCAGGCGCGCTATCCTTTGCTGAAGGAATAGGAGAATAATTTAGCTTTCTTACCTTCTGGAGCTTACCTAATCCAGGCAAGGGCAGAAAGGCATAGGAGCTATCCAACGGATGCTTATCACCAGGTAAGACTACTATAACTGCATGCATAAACTTTACTTTTATTAAGCATCTGTATAGTGA
This sequence comes from uncultured Pontibacter sp., assembly GCA_966250805.1. Taxonomy (GTDB): domain Bacteria; phylum Bacteroidota; class Bacteroidia; order Cytophagales; family Hymenobacteraceae; genus Pontibacter. The sequence goes on from CBINIP010000024.1 coordinate 43,828, forward strand.
CTTGGATAAATAAAAGATCAGTAAAGTTTTAAAACTAGAGAGTCTTACTATATCATCATTATAGTTAATAATCATGCATCCAATGTGAAACACGCCCTGCTCCTTCGTTACACAAGCTTACTTAACCTGATAATAAGTAGTACTCAACCCTGATATGCTTGATAAATGGGTAAGTACAGGTAACTATGGTTATTCTACTCTATTGCATGGGAAAGATCGGATAAAACGGAATGCCTTTCAGAACCAGGTTCTGCCCTACTTAAAATAACCTTAAAGCTAACTTCATTCCTAGTAACTCCCAATGTGACTTTTCACATCATCTTGTCTGTTTAATCCCTTACCACCAACAGGAAAACACATGTTGTTTATGTGTTTATACTCCCATAACCCTGTTTAATTCACCTCCGCCACATGGCCCGCATCAACTAAGCATCTGTTTACCAAAAACTTAAACCTAAACCTTTCCTTTACCCGTTATTTAACCGGCTTGCAGCACAGTTAGCTTCCTCCCTATTTAGACATATCAATTTCATGTTTATCAACTTTAACCATTCACCGTATGCCTACATTATTAACCCGGCAGACAGAGGCTCTCCTGGAGGATGTGCAGCCTTGCAACTTCAGTGATTCAGAACAAAATCAGCTCGTAGCGCAGCAGGTTACCATCGAGGAATTGAGAAACCGGTGCGACCGCTACAAAAAGCTGCTGACATCCCTGCAACCTGCCCAGGATACAACTATGATCCGTGCAGCCAACTTCACAACAGACTCTATTTTGCAGATGATTCAGCAAAGCCCTACCAGTGCTTTTATCCGTGTCTACTATGGCATCGACGAAACCGGGGAACATCGACTCTTCATGGCACCTGTCACCGAAGCCGGCACCCTGGCTGCCGAGGAGGATACCTTGTATGTGGATGACTGCTGCCGCTGTCCGCCGCTGCTTAACTGCCCGGCCGATGAACTTTTGGAGCCTTAAATATAAAGAGGACATGGTACTTACCATGTCCTCTTTATATCTTGCCAGCTTATGTGGGAAATATACGTTCACTTCAGTCTGCTGCTCCTCAACCTGCTGATCTGGTCAGCCAGGTATAAACATTTTTCTCCGACACTCCGGCTATTGGGGTGGATTCTGCTGATAACAGCTCTTTTTGAGGCTTATGCTTCTTACCTATTATTCAACAGGATCCGGAACCTGCACCTGTATCACCTGCTCACCCCGCTGCAGTACATATTATACACCTTTCTCTTCTACAGGATACTGGAAGGTCGCTTTCAGAAACGCCTGGTGCTACTTTCGATTCCCTTGTATATAATAGCTTCAGCTATCATTACACTATATTTCCAGGGCCTTTCAGAGTACAATTCTTATGCGCTTTCGATTAAAAATGTGCTCCTTTCCTGCTGGGTCCTCTTCTTTTTCCGGGATATCTTCACGAGTCTAAAGGTTGTTCGCCTTACCGGGGATGCTATGTTCTGGGTCAGTACAGGCTTGCTCTTTTACTCGCTGGGCAGCTTTTTTGTCGATGGACTGATGCACTATATTTTAGGTCAATCTTTCGAAATGGCAAATGCACTTTTTTATATTAGTATCTTTCTCGGATATTTACTCCATATAACTTTTTTCATTGCCTTTGCGCTTGAATGGAAAAAGGAGCGCTATGTATGTGAAGACACTTCCTTCTAAGCTTAAAAACATGCCTGAAGTTTTGCTCATCATCATCGTAGGGACCTTTATATTTCTTCTATTAGGTGTATTTATCATCTTCATGACACTTACCTATCAGAAGAAACGACTACTACACGAAAAAGAAGTGAACGTGTTGGTTGAGGCTTATCAGAAAGAAATTCTGCAGGCCAGGCTGGAGATGCAGGAACAAACATTGCTGTTGATCTCCCAGGAAATACATGACAACGTGGGGCAGGTGCTATCACTCGTCCGGCTCAACATCAGCACCCTTCCGGGAAGTGATAATTCAGGGACTGACCAAAAAATTGCTACCAGCAAGCTGTTGCTGGATCAGGCGCTGGAGGACCTGCGTAACCTATCCAAGCGGTTGAACAGCCAGTTCATCATCCACCAGAACCTGTCTGACTTACTCCGGTTTCAGCTTGAACTGATTCAGAAAACAGGTGCTGTGGCAACCAACCTTGAACTAAAGGGGGAAGAGAGAAGCATGAACCCTGAAAAAAAGCTGATCCTGTTCCGCATCGCACAAGAAGCATTTAGCAATGTCATCCGCCATGCAGAAGCGACCCTCATCACTGTCATGCTTGATTTCGCCTCCGATAAACTGCTGCTTTCCATTTGTGACAACGGCAAAGGATTTGTCACTACGCTATCCGGAACTGACAGAAACGTTATGGGGACAGGCACGCACAACATGCATTACAGAGCTAGCCTGATTGGAGCTGTCCTGCATCTGAACAGCAGCATTGGACAAGGCACTAAAGTCACGTTATCATTACCTTATTCATAATTATGCAACCAATTACCTTGACAAAAGTCGCCCTTGTGGATGACCACAAACTCTTCCGTAAAGGAATGCTTGAGCTTATCAACGGCTTCAGTGGCTATGTTGTAACGCTCGAAGCGGAGAATGGCGAGGACTTTATGCGTAAGCTTTTCCCGGAGAACCTTCCTGCTATTGTCTTACTAGATATCAGCATGCCGGTAATGGACGGGTTCGAAACAGCACAGTGGCTGCAGGAGCATCACCCCTCTATTAAAATACTGGCCCTCTCCATGAGCAATGACGAAGAAACTGTCCTGCGTATGCTTCATGCCGGCGTAGATGGCTATGTACTGAAAAATGCTGATCCTTCCGAACTTCGAATGGCGCTGGAGGCCCTGGAAGTTAATGGTAGTTATTACGCCAGCAGTATCAATGATATTCTGAAAAGAGATTTAAAAGCAGGTAATAAGCCAGAAATCTACTTATCAGAAAGGGAAATCGCTTTTCTGAAGCTTGCCTGTACAGAGCTCCCCTATAAGTCTTTTGCACCCCTCTTACATGTTTCTCCCCGGGTTGTAGAAGCAACAAGAGAAACACTGTTCAGGAAGCTGGAGGTCGCTTCCAGGGTAGGTTTGGTAATTTATACCATTAGGAATGGAATTTATAAGCTGGATTAGCACGGATTAAATAAACTGTAGTACCCTTATCCTTCTATTATAAATTTGATACAGTGAGGTTGCTTCATCAAGGCCTGAAATGATGAACTGGGGGTGGAGCACTACCCTAATTTGACCTGCATGGTCAGACTTCGGTGCAGTGCTATTACCCTGTCAACATTATTCTCTCAACACTCTATGGCAAGCCAGTAATAGCCTCCTGAATGGCTTTCCCGTTCCTTTTCCTATACAGATAAGACCAGAACTAAATGGTAAAGCCTCCAAGACACGCTGTCTTTATAGCTTTTCCAGCCCGGAACTAAAGCTAAGTATTACAGAAATTACCTAGCAAATTCTTTCTTTACGCAGCCCCTCACATCTGGCTGTAAATATATGCGCATAAGAAATTGACACCACGCTGCCAGCTATTGAAAACATATTCAGCCATTAATACATAGCTTGTAATAGTTACCTTAGCTTACTCTGGGAATCCCCATCAATTCCATTTCTTAACAATTAGCTGTATTTTTATACTATTATAGGTTATAGCGCATGAAAACATCCCTTTCCCATCTTCCCGAAGACAAGAAAAGCCAGGTACTGAAGCTGAAGGATCTTATCATAAAGAAAGTACCGAATGCCGATAAGATTATATTATTTGGAAGCTATGCCACAGGTAATTGGGTTGAAGACAGGTATACAGAGAAAGGCATAAGGTATGAGTATGTAAGCGACCTTGATGTGCTAATAGTTACTCCTACAAAAAATGAAAAGGAGTATGTTCTCCAGGATAAAATTGTGAATAGCTGGCGCTACCATACTCCGGTTAATCCTATAGTTCATACTATAGATTATGTAAATGAAGGATTAGAAAATGGTCAATACTTCTTTACTGATATAATCAGACATGGGATATTGTTATTTAATGCAAATAATTCAACATTTTCGGATCCAAAATCCTTATCCTCAATCGAAATCAGAACTATTGCTGGCCGCTACTTCAAGCAGTGGTTTGAAAATGGAAATGAATTCTTGATAGATGCTAAGAATGCTAAAGAAAGAAAAAACTTTAACAGATCTGCATTTTATCTTCATCAGGCTACAGAAAATTTTTATAGTGCAGCTTTACTTGTTTTTAGTGGCTATAAGCCCAAAACGCATAATCTAAATACATTAAGAGATTATCTCAAACCATATTCTAAAGAACTGTATACAGTTTTCTCCCCACTGCCAAGTAACGATAGAGAAAACAAGCTCTTCTCTATGCTTCAGAGAGGATATATTGAGGCCAGATATAACGAAAGTTTTAAGGTAAATCAGGAAGACCTAGAAGTTTTATTTGAGCGCGTAATAGCAATCTCTAACATAGTAGAGAACATTTGCAAAGCGAGAATTGAGTCAATTCACTAACTCAGCAATATGTTCTTTTGATAAAGATATCTTCCTTTTTGTGAAGCAGGAAACCGCTTAAGAATTTTTCGCTCGTGTAATTTTATTAATGCACCAGAAATAGCCGCACTTTTTAACTCTAAACCGAACTTAACTCTACATTCATCAGCTATTTGTTTAACCGATCTTGGGCTGTTAAGGAAATTGGTATCAAGCAACCTAATCAGCACCTTAGTAGTTGGCATCTTTTGCTTATTTACTGATCCAAAATCAGAATTAAGAGGTAATGCCTCATCTACATTTAGCAACTCCTTTGGCTCATATCCAAGTGCAACTGCTACAGAAATTATTGTTGTTATGGTTGTACCGAAGGTAGCATTTTCTAACCTGGAGATTTGATTCTGATTAACTCCGGCAAGCTCTGCTAATCCCTCCTGAGTTAAGCCTCTTCTTTCCCTAAGCTCCTTGAATTTCTTACCAATTGCTTTTTCAAAATCTATATATCTATCCACAATGTGAAATTGTGGTTACCAGATGATTAACGTTATTACATATTTGGTATAATAAAATTAATTCCTTATATTTGAATTAGGTTAAGACAACTTATACCTGTCTCCTTACTAAGCTTGAGAACCTTAGGGAATGAGACGATGAATACAACATTTCGATATCTGATAGCATTAAGTGCGGGCGCTTCTATGGCATGGACCGGCAGGTTCTCAAGCCTTAGTAATGTCCACAGGAGCCCCGCGCTTAAACTTTTACACCGCGTGTTCACAACACGGCGAGGAACAAAAGCTACTTACTGTTCTTCGGCAGGCAAGGAGTATATCCACCCATTCCTGACACAATATGCACTCCGAATTATAGCCATATTCCTGGTCGCAGCGCCTAACATAGCCTGCGTTCACAGGTACCGCTATGCCCCTAATACCCACTCCCCTGCCTGGCAAGACTGGAAGCTGCTCATCAAGCCCCCGGAATGATCTTTATATTTAATATACTACTACCCTTCCCCGTTTCCGCAATATCCTGCGGATGATCTTCTGCCTTTAAAAGTGAAACAGCTCCACGACAGGAGCTGACATTAACCTTATTGCCCCATTATTATCCTATGGAAACTATTACCTACAGCCCCCAGGGCGAAATCCTCAACACTCCCAGCCAGGTTATCGCCGGCTTCTGCACCGCTTACACCTGCGAAGAAGCCCAGGAAGAACTCTGGAAATGGATCCAGCCCGTCCTGCTCGACAGCTTCCGCGAGCAGGACCCGGAACGCACCAACAAGCTCGCCGCTTTCTTTGAGCACCTCGAACAGCTCATCAACGCGGTTTACATCCTGCGGCAGATGAACCCGTGGTTAAGCCCGCAGGAAAGGAGCACCTCCCGTGATTAAGTCGCTCACCTGCCGCTGCTGGATACTGCTCATCTCGCCGCCAGAGTAAAGCAGTTCTGCGAGTACATACCTGGCCGTGCAGCACGGCACAGGTCCCGTCCCTTATGGTTTAACTTCAAGAATACACTGGTATGATCCTAAAAAAATGGTTCAAGGGGCTTCCTATGCCCTTTTATTTCCTCTTACTGGCGCTGCTGCTGCACCTGTTGCCCGGATTTTTCATGGCTGTTTGCCGGGCGCAGGGCAGCCCGCCTCCCGGCCAGGGCTTGGCTGTCGGCCAGCCTGTGCCGGGCCATCTTACGCTCGAAATGGTCAACTACCCCCACGCTACCGCCCGCCTGTCTGACTTTCGCGGCAAGCTGCTTATCCTCGATTTTTACGCCACCTGGTGCAGCACCTCCCGGGCACCTATGCCCCGGCTGGATTCCCTGCAGCAGACCTTTGGGGACCAGCTGCAGCTCCTCCTGGTCAGCTACCCCGCAGCCCGTGACAACCAAGCCAGCGTCAATGCCTTTTTCGAAAAGTGGCGCACACCGGCCGGTACCCGCTACCGCCTGCCATCGGTGGTCAACGACACTACTCTCGTTAAGCTTTTCCCGCACCGGCTTATCCCCCACTTTGCTTGGATAAAGCCCGACGGCACGGTGGGTGCCATCACCGGCGCTGATAAAGTGACGGCAGCGCACATCCGGCGGGCCTTGGCGGAAGGCATCATGCCGCCCACCAAAAAGAACATCGACCTGAACGTGCCGCTCTTCAGCAGCAACGAGCTACCGGCTGGTAATATGCTGCACTACTCGATCCTGCTCCGGGGGGCCATCGACGGCGCCCCGTCCGCCATGCGCCAGCGGCAGCACGGGGATCAGGTGACGGGTGCCGTGTACATCAACCAGCCCCTCCTTTCGCTTTACAAGGCAGTCAAACAGAACCTGTACCCGGAGCTGGGCAACAAGGGCTTGCTGGTCGAGGGAGCTGACTCTGCCAGCCTGTTCCCCGAACGCTCCCCGCTGCCTGCGGAGGAGTGGAAGGCGCGTCATACCTATTCTTATGACCTGGTACTGCCCGAGGGCAGCACTGCCAACCCCTACCAGCTCATGCTCCAAGACTTAAACCGCTACTCCGGCTACGAGGCTATGCTGGAGCCACGTGCAACAGACTGCCTGCTGCTGGTACGCAAAGGGCGTCGGGACAAGCTCAGGTCAAAAGGCGGCGAGCCCGCCAACAGGCTCTTCCACCCAGGCAAACCCTCCCTGCAGAACATGCCCCTGGCAGCGCTGGTCAGCCGGCTCAACAGCAACAACAGCCTGCCCCTGCTGGTGGTCAACAAAACCAACTATACCAATCCGGTAGACCTGCAGTTCAGCACGGGCTTTAACGACCTGCCTGCCCTGCGCCGCGAGCTGCAGCGCTACGGGCTGGACCTGGTGCCGGCACGGCGGAAAGTGCCGGTGCTGGTACTACGCCGGAAGAATACTGATAACAAACCTCTCACATCTACCAACCATTAAACAGTATACTTTATGAAAAGAATCTTACTCTTGCTGTGCCTGCTGGGCTGTTCGTTCCGGGGCATGGCGCAACATCCGGTCAGCGGCAAAGTTGTTTCCGCGAAAGACAACAGCGCCCTGCCCGGTGCCTCCCTCGTACTGAAAGGCACCCAGACCGGTACCACCACCGATGCCGAAGGGCAGTTCACCCTGCCCCAGGTCCCGGATAAGGGCGTACTGCTGGTAACCTTTCTGGGTTATACTCCCAAGGAGGTAGCTCTTCCCCTGCCGCTTTCCCAGCCCCTTGTCATTGCCCTCGAAGAGAATGCCAGCCAGCTGCGGGAGGTGGTCGTATCTACCGGCTACCAGCACATTCCCCAGGAACGCGCCACCGGCTCCTTTGCGCAGGTGAGCCAGGAGCGCCTCAGCGAACAGGTCAGCACCAGTGTGATGGGCCGCCTCGAAGCTGTTGCCAGTGGCCTGACCACAGACCGTGGCACGGGTTCACAGGGACGCCTGACCGTCCGGGGACTGAGTACCATCATGGGCCCGCGTGACCCGCTCATTGTAGTGGACAACTTTCCCTACGAAGGGGATATTCATAACATCAATCCCAACGATGTGGAAAGCATTACTATTCTCCGCGATGCCGCAGCCGCCTCTATCTGGGGGGCACGCGCCGGGAACGGCGTAATCGTCATCACCACCAAACAGGGTCGCTTCAACCAACCCCTCTCTGTTGAGTTCAACACCAATGTCACCATCATTGACAAGCCCGACCTTTCCTATATCAACCAGATGTCCAGCGCCGACTACATCGAAGTAGAGCAGCTGCTGTTTGACAAAGGGTATTATAATTCTGCCATCAACTCTTCCGGCAAGCCGCCCCTGTCGCCGGTAGTGGAAACCTTGCTCCTTAAGGCTGGCGGCACACTGTCTGCCAGCGAAGCCGACGCCCGGATTGACCGTCTGCGCCAGCTGGACGTACGGGATGCCTACAGCAAATACATGTATCAAAGAGCTGTCAACCAGCAGTACAGCCTGGGGCTCAGGGGAGGTTCTGCCCAGCATGCCTGGCTGCTATCAGCCGGCTATGACCGCAATGCCGACAACCTCGATGCCACCTACAGCCGCCTGAACCTGCACCTGCAGCAAACGTTGCGGCCGCTGAAAAACCTGGACCTGACCATCGGCCTCTATTATACCCAGAGCCGGAACGCGAGCGGCCGGCTGGCCTACGGAGAAGGTACATCTTCCACCGCCCGCCTCTACCCTTACACGCAGTTCGCCGATCCAGCCGGTAACCCGCTCCCGGTCATACGCGACTACCGCCAGTCTTATAAAGAGACAGCAGGAGGCGGCAGGCTCCTCGACTGGAACTACTACCCCCTGGAAGACTACCGGCATGACAGAACCACCACGAACCTGCAGGATGTGCTGGGCAACGCCAGCCTAAACTACCGCCTGCCACTCGGCCTGGAAGCTGCCGTGCGTTACCAGTACCAGCGGCAGCAGACCGCTACCGAACACCTGCAGGATGCGCAGAGCTATGCTGCCCGCAACCTTGTCAACTACTACACCCAAATCGATCCTGCTACCGGGGCTGTGACATATGGTGTTCCCAAGGGCGGCACCCTGGACCAGGGCAGCAGCCTGCTGGAAGCACACAATGCCCGGGGGCAGCTTAACTTTAACAGGACCTGGGGAGATCACGAAGTGGCTGCCCTGTCTGGCGGGGAAGTACGCCATGCCCGCACCACGGGCAGCAACACCCGCCGCTACGGCTACGATGAGAACAGCCTCACCAGCGGCTTGGTAGACTATGTCAACCTGTACCCTTCCTTTATCAACGGAAGCCTTTCCTTTATTCCAGATAACAGCAGCATGAGTGACCGCCTCAACCGTTTTGTATCGGTATTCGCCAATGGCGCCTATACTTACGGCCAGCGTTATACCGTTTCGTTGAGTGCCCGCCAGGATGCCTCCAACCTGTTCGGGGTGAGAGCCAACGACCGCTGGAACCCGCTCTGGTCCTCCGGCCTGAGCTGGGATATTTCACGCGAGCCGTTCTACCAGTTGGCTTTCCTGCCCTACCTCAAGCTGCGCGCCACCTACGGGTTCAGCGGGAACACCGACCAGAGCAAAAGTGCTGTCACCACCATGCTTTACTCCGTCCCGTCACCCTACACCCTTGACCCCTACGCTGTCTATGACAGCTATGCCAACCCGGACCTGCGCTGGGAGAAGGCCCGCATGACCAACATCGGCCTGGATTTCCGTCTCAAAGACAACCGCCTGTCCGGTAGCGTGGAGCACTACCGGAAGAAAGGAACCGACCTGTTCGGCCGCGAGCTGCTTGACTACACCTCCGGCATCAGCTCTTCCATCGTCAAAAACGTCGCCAACATGAAAGGCAGGGGCATCGACATTCAACTCCACAGCACCAACCTGCAGTTGGCCTCCTTCCGGTGGACCACCCACCTGAATGCCAGCTTCGCCAGAGAAGAGGTGACGGAGTATTACGTGAACAACCTCAACGGCAGCAACTTTGTATCCGCTGTACCGACGGTATCTGCTCAGGTAGGCAAGCCTGTCTATGCCATCTACTCCTACAAATGGGCTGGGCTGAACCCGCAGACCGGTGACCCGCAGGGTTACGTGGATGGGGAAGTGAGCACGGATTACACCGCCCTGACCGGGTCCTCTACCCAACTTTCCGATCTGAAGTACCACGGCTCCGCGCTGCCTACGGCCTACGGCTCGCTGGGAAACACCTTCTCCTACGGCAGGTTTTCCCTGACAGCGCGCCTCACGTATAAGGCCGGTTATTATTTCAGGCGACAGTCCTTCAGCTACGGCATGCTGTTTTCTGCCGGCCAGGGCAGCAGCGACTATGCTGACAGGTGGCAGCAGCCCGGCGATGAGAACCACACCGATGTGCCCTCCCTCGTCTACCCCGCCAACTCACGCCGCGACTCCTTCTACAACGGATCGGAGGCCCTTGTGGAGAAAGGAGACCATATCCGCTTCCAGTACCTGACGGCCAGCTACGAACTGACGAAAGAAAGCTGGAAGCAGCTGCCCTTCCACCGGCTGCAGGCCTACTTCAACGTCAGCAACCTGGGCCTTATCTGGGCTGCCAATAAAAAAGGCATCGACCCGGACTACAGCCTAAACCGCTACGCAGTACCCCCTGCCCGAAGCTATGCCCTCGGCCTGAAAGCATCCTTTTAATTTTCACCAGCAAAACGTATCACCATGTTAAAGCTCATAAAGAAAATCTTTTTATTCGTGCTGCTCTGCATTGGAGCCGCCTGCCAGGAATTCCTCGATGAAAAACCCGACAAACAGCTGGTTGTGCCGGCAACCCTCAAAGACCTGCAGGCCCTGCTTGATAATTATTCCATCATCAGCGACAGTGACCCTGCTGCCGCTGAGATCAGTGCCGACGATTATTACCTGGGTGACAACGACTGGGCTGGCCTGTCGCAGGAGGAACACCGCCGCCTCTATACATGGGAGAAGGACCGGCTTTTTGCCCCGGGCTCCAACGACTGGTTCAATGCCTACCGCCCGGTGTATACAGCCAACACCGTACTCGAAAACATCGGCAAGGTCACGAGGACGCCCTCTAACCAGGCACAATGGGACAATGTACAGGGGCAGGCTCATTTTATCCGGGCCAGGGCCTTTCTCCAGGTAGCCGGCACCTGGTCCCCGGCCTATACAGCGCAAACCGCCGCGACCTCCCTGGGGATTCCCCTGCGCTTGAGCACGGACTTTAAAGCCAGGTCTACCCGGCCTCCCCTCCGGGAAACCTACGTCCGGATCCTTTCGGACCTCCAGGCCGCAGCGGCCTTGCTACCTGAAACCCAGGTACACCCGGTACGCCCCTCCCGGGCAGCGGCCTATGCCCTGCTGGCCAGGACCTACCTGTATATGCACCAGTACCCGGACGTGGAAGCAAACGCCGACTCGGCTCTCCGTATTTCCAGCGCCCTGCTTGACTTCAACAGCCTGAACCCTGCTGCTTCCTTCCCTGTTACACCGGGGAACAGGGAAATCATCAGCCGGAGCATCATCCGCGTACCGGCGCCCCTGAACGTGAGCAGGGCCAGAGTAGTACCTGCCCTCTACCAGGCTTATGCCGCTGATGACCTGCGGAAGTCGGTATTCTTTAAGAAGAACAGCGATGGTTCGATTGGTTTTAAGGGAAGCTATGAAGGCAGCGCCAACCTGTTCAGCGGCATTACCACCGGGGAAGTGTACCTGATGCGGGCGGAAGCGAGGGCACGGCAGGGAAACGCGGAGGGGGCGATGGAGGATCTCAACACCCTGCTGGCCTCTCGCTGGAAAACAGGCACCTTCGTCCCGCTGGCAGCAGGGACACCCCCGGAAGCGTTGGCCCTCGTCCTGCTGGAACGCCGCAAAGAGCTGCTTATGCGCGGCCTCCGCTGGATGGACCTCAAGCGGCTCAACAGCGAAGGAGCCGGCATTACCCTCACCAGGACCCTGAACGGGCAAACGTATTCCTTGCCACCTAATGATCCGCGTTACGCGCTGCCACTCCCTGAAGATGTGATCGAGCTTTCCGGGATGCAGCAGAACCCCCGCTAACCTGTATGCATACAAAAAGCCCCCTGTAGCGGCCCAAGGCCTGCCACAGGGGGCTTTCCTCTTCTACTTATGCTGCTAGTCTTTCAGCGTGGTGGCATCTTCAATAATCTGTGCGTGGTTACGCTGGCCCAGCCAGTTTTCCAGCGATCCGCTTTGCACGGTTACCACACAAGGTATCTCGGAGCCACTGCAGCCCGGCGTGCTGCCGCTCACCGGTGCCCACAGGTCCAGGTTATACACATCCTCCATGCTGCTGCCTTCAAACTGGTATTGCACGGCTACTGCCTTATCAGCAAAAACTTCCGGTTGCGTAAAAGCCATGGCCGCACCGGCCATTACCAGAACACTTAAACTTAAAAGGTACTTTTTCATACACTGGCATGCTTTGTTACATCAAAAAGCATGTGAAAAACTTTTGGTTGATACATGTTTGCTGCCTACTCTGTTCCCAGGTTTTCGGCGCCTCCTGCCCCCTTCCGTCAGGCTTCCTGCCTTTCGCAAGCGGCTGTCATAACATCTCTACATCCGGACACCTCCTTTCTCTTTAGTTAAAATAAAGGTAGGGGCTTCCCCGGCGGGCATTTCTGTTGCGCAACAGGAAAACAGCCGTTTTCGGGGCAACCATCAGGCAGGGATCCCGTAACCGGGCCTCCTATTTCCCGGCCCGCAGCCGGCTCAGCGTGTCCGGGAACATACCCAGAAAGGATGCAATGTCTTTGACCTGTGCTAGATGAAAAAGCTGGGGTGTATTTTCCATTAGCTTCTGGTAGCGCCCCTGGGCCGGTAAACTACTCCGGTCGTAGTAATGCCGGTAGATGCGCAGCAGGTGCTCCTCTACCAGTGCCCGCTCCAGGTATCGGAAATCGGGGAACAGTTGCACGGTCCTTTCCAGCGCCGGGTAAGAAATGCCCTGCAGCACGCTGTCCTCCAGCAGTTCGATGTGAATGGATGTAGGAACCTGGCGGCAGAAACTACCTAAAGCAATGATGATGTCCCCTTTCAGCCAGAACCAGGTTGTTACCTGCTCCCCCTTTTCATCGTCAAAAATGTAGGCCCGGGCTGCCCCTTCGCAGATATACCAGGCATTGGAGGGCACTTTACCAGGCCGGAGAAGCTGGTGGTACTTTGGATATTGCTTACTGGAAAGTACCTGAGACAAATGCTTTTTTACTGTGGCCCTAAGCGGGTAATACGAATCAAGCAGGTGGAAAATTTGTGTTGAGTCCATAGCGGTAAGCCCTCCCTGGGTTTGTTTTCAGCTGGTAATCGGCACAGGTACAGCAAATCACAGGCATGAGAATATCTGTTTGCTCCTGTAAAATTCCTGCCAAATGAAAAGGGAAGCAATGGCATTCCTACCCCCGGAACCGCTGTATTTTTCACGTACAGGATATGTTAAAACAGGCAGTATCAGAAGTCATTTAGGGCAGGAAACATCAAAGCATCCCTTTCCAGCTGGCAGGATGGCGCCCAACCGCTTCATTTCAGGGGCAGGTGGGGAATTTCTTCTCCCGTATTTTTCAATGCGTTGGAGGGTGGGAGCATGGTGACCATGCTCCCTTCAAAGTAGTTATAGGTGGGTTGGTAGCGGATATAGCCGAAACGGTGAAGTTCCCGCAGGCGCTTGTGGTATGTCACCCTGGACCTGATCCTGGCAACCTGCATAAGCCCGGGGCGGTAAACGACGAAGGGGTTTGTGAAATTTGCTTCGCTCCACTGCCCGAACAGCGCTAGGTACAGGCTTAGGTGCACCGGCAGCAGGCGTTTGTCCTGTGCTGCCAGCCGGCAAAAGCCGTTCAGATGTTTGCCATCATCCATCCCGCTCACCCCTTTCCCTCTAACAGGCGGTTGATATCTTCCTGCCGGTAATACAAGCTTCCCCCGATCCTGGTGTAGGGAAGGGTACCGTTGATACGCAGGTTCTGCAAGGTAGCAGGCGAAATCTGCAGCAGCCGGCGGACATCAGCAGACTTGAGCACCTGCTGTCGTGCTGGCGGAGCAAATTTTTTGAGTAATAATTCCTGCAGGTCCTCCAATAACTGCCTGCGGAAGGCCTGTAAATCTTCTTTGGTAATGATTTCTACACTCATGATTCTCTTCGTTTGGTTCTGCCCAAAAGTGATATTTTCCGGAGCCCGTTGTTCACAAGGCCTGCCGGAGTAGGGAAAAAATTATGCAAGGGCCATTCCCTCCTGACCTGCTCAGGGCAATCCCGGTTTCAGAACAGCTGTCCTGCCACAGGCTTTACCTCCGCCCCGCTTGGATGCTCTTCACCGCTTCCGGATATCCAATGAAAAACACTGAAAAAAATTCCCCCACTGGGGAACACCTTGTGATAAAGCGCCCTAATCCAGCCCGAACTTTACAACCGGATCAGCTTTAATGCAGCAAAGCATCGCTAATTCAGTTGTAGGAAGACCTGCTGCTACCGGCTTATCAGGCACGGGCAAACCCGGTACTACCTGGCAGGCACAGCTGTTCCGGAAGAAAAAAACACCAACGGCAGATAGCCTGCAGGAGCGTGAGCCTGCGGTCTGTGGCAGGCAGTATTCTATGTCATAAGCAACAATTTTCTAAAGAATCAGCAGATGATGGTT
>CBINIP010000025.1:0-53910 GCA_966250805.1 uncultured Pontibacter sp.
AGTTTATAGTTAATCTCGCTGTGTATAGACATCAGGTGCGCTAACACCTTCAGAAAAACATCAATGTTATAGTTCTCGGTGATAGTGCCGGTGTACGTTATCAGGAACGAATCCTGGGGTGGGGCAGACGGGTAAATAAAATCTGTTTCGTCGTAGCCGTTCGGTATAACGTGTATCTTATCAGCCTGAATATTAGCCGGTTTGTTCAGGAAAAGGCGCTTGGTGTCTTCGCTGGTAACTATTACGGCATCAGCCTGCTCCAGCACCTGGCGCTCATACTTTTCGTCGAGGCGTTTGGCCAGTGGCGTGTGGTAAAGCTGGTCGTAATAATGGATGTTTGTCCAGGGGTCGCGTAGGTCGGCTACCCATTTAATGTTATACTTCTTGCGCAGCTTTAACCCTATCAGCTGCGTAGAATGCGGCGGGCTCGTTGTCAGAATAGCTTTATACTTGCCATCTTTCAATAGTTCTTCGGCCTGTTTAAGAGCGTGCTTGTTCCAGCCAACACGGGCATCAGGTATAAACAAATTGCCACGCACAAACTTAAACAGCTTGTCTACAAAAGTGTCTTTGGCTTTCTGGTTGGCAAAACCGCTGTAAGGTATTTCTTTCTTGCCAGACAGCTTTTTGTAATATTCGAAAGGCTCGGAGGTAGCCGTACGATAAACCTTCAGGTCCTGAGGAACTTCATCAAGGAAAGTATTGTCCAGAAGAGGGTAAGCAGCCTGTTTTTCATCTACAGTAATTACAGTAGGAATAACGCCGCTTTCCGGAAAGTACTTTACGAATTTAAGACCGCGCTGTACGCCAGGCCCACCTGATGGTGGCCAGTAATAAGATATATAAAGGAGGTTTAGTAAGTCTGTTTTTTCCAAAGCTGCTACTCTGTTGTCTGAACTTTCAAATATAAAAATATTCTGGCAGTTAGACTTTACGGGCAGCCATTATCTCTGTTATAAGTGCAGGTTTTCATGAGTAGCAACCTGAAAGTATAAATTATACTCGTGCAGGAGCTCAAACTTGCCTGTGTAATTCATAATTCTTAATTCGTAATTAATTTAGATATTCCTTATTTTTGTAGGTAAACCAGAATAAAAAGATGTTTGATAATTTAAGTAACAAGTTAGACCGCGCCTTTAAAACCCTAAAAGGCCAGGGAAGCATTACCGAAATCAACGTAGCTGCAACTATAAAAGAGGTGCGCCGCGCCCTTGTAGATGCCGACGTTAACTATAAAGTTGCCAAAACGGTTACCGATAAGATCAAAGACGAGGCTATGGGCCGCGATGTATTAATCGCTGTGTCTCCGGGGCAGTTAATGGTTAAAATCGTATACGAAGAGCTAACCCAGTTAATGGGTGGCGAAAAGCAGGATATTAACATCAAAGGCGATCCTGCAGTTATCCTTATTGCTGGTTTGCAAGGTTCTGGTAAAACAACTTTTACTGGTAAACTGGCCAGCTACCTTAAAAAGCAAAACCGCAACGTATTGGTTGCTGCCTGCGACGTTTACCGTCCGGCTGCGATAAACCAGCTACAGGTGCTAGCTGAGCAGGTAGGTGTAGAGGCGTATACAGAACTGGAAAATAAAAACCCGGTTCAGATTGCCCTTAATGCCATTGAGCACGCTAAAAAAACACATAAGAAAGTAGTTATCATCGATACCGCCGGTCGTTTGGCCGTAGACGAGGCGATGATGAAAGAGATAGCTGAAATCAAAGCAGCCGTTAAGCCAACTGAAACCTTGTTCGTGGTTGACTCCATGACTGGTCAGGATGCGGTGAACACTGCTAAAACTTTCAACGATCGTATTGATTTTGATGGAGTAGTACTTACAAAGCTGGATGGTGACTCCCGTGGTGGTGCTGCCCTTTCTATTCGTGCTGTTGTAGAGAAACCGATCAAGTTCATCTCTACTGGTGAGAAGATGGAAGCGCTTGACCTGTTCTACCCTGATCGTATGGCTCAGCGTATCCTGGGCATGGGTGACGTTATCTCCCTTGTTGAGCGTGCACAGCAGGCTTTTGACGAGGACGAAGCGAAGCGCATTAATAAGAAGATCCGCAAAAACCAGTTCAACTTCGACGACTTCCTTACTCAGCTGGAGCAGATTAAGAAAATGGGTGATATCAAAGACCTGGTAGGTATGATACCGGGTGTTGGTAAAGCTTTGAAAGATGTTGAGATCGATGATAATGCCTTCAAACCAATCGAAGCCATCATAAAGTCGATGACACCGCAGGAACGTGAAAACCCGGACATGATCAGCGGTAGCCGTCGTGCACGTATAGCTAAAGGTTCAGGTACCGATATCACACAGGTAAACAACTTGATGAAGCAGTTTAACGATATGCGTAAAATGATGCGTTCGATGAACAAAATGGCCGGTCAGCGTGGCGGTTTAGGCAACTTAGCCAAAATGATGAAGCGCTAATACAGCACAATACATAAAAAGAGCGGGCTATACTTCAGAAGTATAGCCCGCTCTTTTTATAAGTATACTTAACTGATACTATAGCTGAAGTGCAGAGAGTTCCTGCTCTAACAACTGAGTGGTTTCCTGGCTCTGTATTGTAGCTTCTGGCTGCAATTGTGTTAATTCCTGCACATTTCCGGTGTCCAAGGCCTGCTGCATTTGCTCCAGAGTGTTTTGTAGCGGCTGTGCCGAAATCACCGATACAGTATCCAGTAGTTCCAGCAGGCAGGCTTTATAGCTTTCGGTTTCATAGCCAGCGTTTGCCAGCGAGTTAAGCCGTTGCACAGTTTCAGGTATAGTGGTCAGGTACATTTGCAGTATATCAGCCAGAAACTCCTTGTTACCGCTCGACATCCCGTGCAATGCCTGTGTGTTTATACTTGATGCTATACCTGCTCCGGCACGTGTTAAGTTAACTATAGTATTGTAGAGTGTTTCAGGCTCGAAGGGTTTGGCTACATAAGCATCTGCACCGGCATCAAGGCAACGCTTTATCTCTTCGGGTATGGCGTGAGCCGTTAGTGCAACTATAGGTATGGTTGCTACAGGCTTATCAGACTGGCGAATACGTTGTATGGCTTCATAACCATCTACTTCAGGCATTTGCATGTCCATCAGTATCAGGTCGTAGTTATACTTGTCTAAAATCTCAAGGGCCTCAGCACCGTTTTCTACTGTATCTGAGGTAATGCCCCAGGCCGAAATTACCGTGTTTATAAGTAGTTGGTTTATCTCGTTATCTTCGGCGAGCAACACACGCAAACCAGTTAGCGGAGCTATAGTTGTGGCTGGTTCTGTTGTTACCTGTGGTGCAGGCGCTGCCTGTTCCTTCAGTTTCCTGAACGGCAGTGAAAAAGTGAAAGCACTGCCCGCCATAGGTTTGCTACGCACAGTTATACTTCCGCCCTGCATCTCGATCAGGCTTTTAGAAATAGTTAGCCCAAGCCCGGTACCGCCATACTTGCGCGAAGTATCGTTGCTGGCCTGGTTAAAGCTTTCGAAAATAGCCTGTAGCTTATCTTCTGGTATACCTATACCCGTGTCCTCAACGGTAAACTCCAGTATCACTTCTTCCTCAGATTCTGTAGTAGGGTTTACCAACAATTTTATTTGGCCGTTTTCTGTAAACTTGGCTGCGTTGCTGATCAGGTTTAACAGCACCTGTTTAAGTCGGGTAGGGTCGCCGGTTATCTTTTCAGGAACATTCCTGTCTATTACAGCTGATAAAGTATTGTTCCGCTCGGTGGCTTTCACTTCCATCAGGTCTGTCACGTCCTGGATCAGCTCAATCAGGTTAAAATCAACTGTTTCTATCGTGAATTTCTCGGCACTGATCTTCGAAAAATCGAGCAGGTCGTTGATGATCACCATCAGGTTATCGGCAGATGAGCGGATGGCCTTCAGGTATTTGTGCTGATCGGTGTTGAGAGTAGTTTTGGAAAGCACATTGGCCAAACCGATGATACCGTTCATAGGTGTCCGGATCTCGTGACTGATGTTGGCTATAAACTGCTCTTTTACCCGCACCGATTGCTCCGCCAGTTCTTTGGCTTTTATAAGTTCGCGCTCGTTTTTTATACTTTCAGTAATATCTATTACAAAGCAGCTAACGCCAACTACCCGTTGTTGCTGATCAAAAACAGGTGTATAGTGTGCTTTGAAAAAGTAACCGTTTGATTCGTCGGTAGACTGTACTGTTTCGCCAGCAAGTGCCCGTTTAAACCTTGCAACTATCCGCGGGTATGGCTTGAACTCTTCTATTATAGATTTGCCGATAAGGTTTTTTTCATCCACCGGCAGTACTTTATCTATTTTACCTTTCAGGAATGTGATAATGCCATTTCGATCGGTATTTACGAAGATGATGGGAGAGTTACTGATAACGAACTCGAACTGGTGCTGGGTAGCGCGCAGTTGCTCCTCTGCCTGTCGCCTTTGCTGCTCTGCTTTATGTATCCTGAGTGCATTCTGCAGGCTATGGAAGATACCATCGGGTGTTAAGCGGCCTTTAGGTATATAATCTGCCGCGCCCCTAAGTATAGCCTGTGCCGCTATGCGTTCATCGCCGTGCGAAGTAACAATTAGTATCGGGATATCAATGCCTATACTTCTGATCTTATCCATCAGCTCAAGGCCGTCCATATCGGGCAGCTTAAAGTCGATGAAAATGCAGTCGAAGGCTTGTTGCTGCAGAAGCTGCAGGGCTACAGCGGCAGTATCCGAAGTATAAATAGCGGCATGCGGAAGCGACTTTTTAAGCGAACGCTGCATGGCCATCTGGTCAACCTGATCATCATCAATTATCAGGATGCACAATTGCTCATCAGCAACTTCTGCTAAAGATAGAAGAGTAGGCACAGAATCAGTAAATGGGGTTGGTTATGTCGAAAGAATACCTGCAGAAAAAATGATGCAGAGATAAAAAAGCGCCTGTTACGGGCGCTCGCAGAGTTTCCAGTAGCTGTTAAGCGTGGCAACTGATGTAATAAACTTCTCGAAAGAGAGCGGCTTTAAGATGTAGCCGGCCACATTCAGGTTGTAGGCGCTGATCTTGTCGCTGTCTTCGTTAGAGGTTGTCATTACAAAAACGCTGGCACTTTTAAATTGCTCATCGGCACGCAACTCTTTAAGAAACTCAATGCCATTCATGCGCGGCATATTTATATCCAGGATAATGATATGCGGGTAAGGTACCTGCTCCGTGCGCAGCATTTCCAGAGCCTCATAACCATTACGGGCAATAAAAAGCGGGTTGTCGATGCTGTTCTTTTTGAACGCACGCTGAACATTCATTATATCTACTTCGTCGTCCTCCACCAGGAGGATGTTCACAAGTTTTTCAGTCATAGAAAGTGAATCAAAAAATAGCCTTTTTATACTTTTTCGGGCCAGGTAAACCTGATGCTGAGGCCGCCTTCTTTGTTCAGCTCAGCTTCTATGGTTCCTCCCACAAATTGAATGATTTTTTTGGTAATGGCAAGGCCGGCACCCACCGTATCCACCGAATCTTTTGGTGCAACAGTATAAAACAGGGTAAATATCTTTTCCAGCGCTTGTTCGGGTACTCCGGGGCCATTATCTGCCACTGTAAATGTGTAATAACTGCCTGTTTGCACAGCTGTAACAGTAACGGAAGCTTCGGCTTGCTGGTTAAAGGTAATTGCATTTAAAAGTAGTTGCTCAAATACTGCTTGCAGCTTTGCCGTATAGGTTTGCAGTACCGGCAGGGGCTCGGGTATATGCAGTTGCAGCGGCTTTGGGGCTGTGAGTTGCTCGCTTAGCTGTTGCAGCAGTACGTTCACATCTATCGTGCCTGTTTCAAAGTCGTAGCGCCCTACACGCGAGTATTGCAGCATAGCTTCTATCATGCGCTCCATACGGCTGGCACGGTTTCTCAACAAATCCATGTTCTGTTTCACGTCTTCCGCTACATTGTCGCCAAGGTCTTCCTCTATCCAGGAGGTAAGGTTAGTTATGGCACGAACAGGCGCTTTCAGGTCATGCGACACGATGTAGGCAAATTCCTCAAAGTCCTGTTTCAGCTGCTCCAGTTGCTTATGGCAAGGGTCCTTATCAGTTTGCATGTTATACTTCCTGGGCTTTTAGTTGAGGTTTAGTGGTTGTAGCCTGTACTTTAGGCCAGCTGAAGGTAAACAAGCAGCCTTTGCCTTCTTCTGATGTTAAGGTAATAGTGCCTCCTTTTTCTTCTACTATTTTCTTTACAATAGCCAGCCCTATACCAGTGCTTTCCTTTTTGTCACGCGACTCGATGGTCTGGAAAACGCCAAATACTTTTTCGTGGAAAGCGGCAGGTATGCCAGGTCCGTTATCCTGCACATAAAATTCAAATTGCTGTGGCAGGTTGCGGTAACCTACTTTTATGTGCGGTTGCAGCTTATCGTTATACTTTATCGCATTGCTGATGAGGTTACTGAACACCTGGTATAGCAGGATTCTTTCGGCTGTAACTTCAGGTAAAAGTTTTGCAACATCTATCACAACGTCTTCTTCCGGCGAGAGCGAATCTATAACTTCGTTTACAAGCTGAGCAACTGAGAAGGTAGACTTTGGCAGCTCTTTACGCCCGATGCGCGAATACTCAAGTATACCGTTAATCAGGTTTTCCATGCGGTGAGCACGGCCACGCATCAGTTCGAGGTTGCGCTGTACATCCGGTTCCACGTTTGGCAGGTCCTCCTGTATCCATTCGGCAAGGCTGTTGATGGCACGTAAAGGTGCTTTCAGATCGTGCGACACAACATAGGCAAACTGGTCGAGCTCCTTGTTTGTCTTCTGCAGGTTAGTGAAGCTGGCATCCAGTTTTTCTGCCATAATGTTAAGAGAGCGCGAAACATGAGTTATTTCATCGTTACGGAAATCTCTGATCTTTACATCAAAATGGCCCTGCGCCACTTCATCAGCCATTTTTACCATTTGTTTAAGGCGGCCCCCAATGGCTTTGCCCAGCAGCAGCATCACGATCACGCCTGCAACCAGCGATGTAATGGTAAGCGAAACAGAAAGTTCATCAGTAAAACGTAACGTTTTGTTCAGGTTCTCTACACGCTGCTGCTTAATCAGTTTTTCTTCCTTATCAAAAACATTGAGCTGTTGCCTGATGCTGTCCATGATGCGCTTACCATAACCTGCCCGAACATAATTGGTAGCAAAATCCTCGAAAGCAGGTTTGGCCTCCGGCGACACTATAGCCTGGCGTTTTAGCAAAATGGCTCTTTCTGCAAATGAGTTTTGCCAGTGTTTGTAAGTAGAATCAATTGTATGAAGGCGTTTTATCTGGGCCGGATCTTTTACTTTAATAAGCAACTCGGCATGGCGCAAACTATACTCGCGGCTGCCCGTGTAGTATGGCTCCAGGAAAGCTTCTTTCTCCGATACATGAAAACCCCGCACCCCGGTCTCGCTTTCTACTATTGCTCTTCCTAATGCTTCAGACAGTTGCAGAACTTCTGTTGCCCTGATTGCTTCCTGTGTAACGCGCTTCACCTGGTTAGACTGGCGCACATACATAACCGTAACAAAAGAAAAAATCAGCAGGATGGAGGAAAAAGCAATGTAAATTTTTGTGATAAGCTTCATGGAGCGCTACTTTTTATTAAGCTATAGGCAGTAGAAAACAGGATGGTCAAAAATATAGCTTCAGCTGGTTTAGCTACTGCATGTTTTTAGCAAAAAAGTATGCAATATAGTTCAGTAAATGCTTATTACAATGTCGGCAATTTGCTTAATATTCTGTTTTATCGGGTTTCTGAAGCCATGCTTTAAAACTCTCCAGAGCCTCCTCGTGCAGTAGTTGCTCCATCGGGATTATCCTGTTCGGAAGGTCTTTCTCAATTTCATCGTAGATAAACTGATCGTCGAAGCCTGCGGCTGCGGCATCGGCTTTGGTGTTACCATAATATACTTTCTTAGGACGTGCCCAGTAAATAGCGCCAAGGCACATAGGGCAGGGCTCGCAGCTGGTGTATAGTTCGCAGTCGGTGAGCTGGTAGGAGCCAAGTGCCTGGCAGGCTTTGCGTATAGCATCTACTTCGGCGTGGGCCGTAGGGTCGTTTGAGGAGGTGACGTTATTATAACCATAGGCAATAATCTCGCCGTTGCGCACTATCACTGCTCCAAAAGGGCCTCCAAATCCGGCTTCCATTTTCTCGATAGACAGCCTGATGGCTTCACGCATAAACTCTTCCTTCGATTTCATAAGTATAAGTTTTACCTCACATACGCAGGTTCTACAGAAAGTAAGCTCAAAAGTGAGAGCTATTTTCAAGGCACGTGCACTTACATTAAGAACGACTAAAACAGATTTAACCATTCTCAGGCAATACTACACTTTATACTTGGCGGCACTGGAAACTATAAGTTTTATGTAAGTAACGTGAAGAGAATTTTATGAATACTGTCAGAAAACAGTGCAATAAATTCAGATGCTGTGGCTGTTTTTATAGTTGCGGGTACTTTACAAGCGCTTACAAGTTAGTACAAAAAATAACTCACACTACACTTGTGCCAAAAATTGCGCATACTCGTAGTGTGAGCCATTACGAAGAGAGCCTGCTGGCAGAAGTAGATCAGGGAGGGAGCCAGCAGGCAATATTTTTATAGCTACGTTTCTATAATAATATATAAAAATTATTGTTATTTATTAGATATTATTTAGTTGTTATAATCCTATTACGCTAAAAAAACAGTAGGGTTTGCTAAAAAACAGTACAATACCTGCTTAATGGAAATATACCTTTAATATAATCCTAACTAAATGAAAGTCAAGGCTTGATACCTTATATTCTGGTAGTTGCGTATCAATTACTGAAGATAACCACAAACCTGTAAAACTATGAGAAACAAGATAAGGTATATACTGGCTTTTATGTTGCTGCTAAACGGCTTGCTTAGCGGCTGCTCGGCATCTAAGGAGCAGGAAATTGGCGACGATATCAGCGATTTCAGAACCTGGGTAACTATGCAGACGCAGAACATTGCTGACAGAACCGAAGAAGACTGGCAACGCACGAAAGATGATTTTAAGCTGCGCACCCAGGAACTGGATGACCAGCAGGAAAACTTTACCGATGAAATCAAACAAGAGTATGAGCAGCTGAAAGAGCAGTTCAACAAAGCCGATGAAGAACGTGCGCGCAACCTGGCACAACGCGAAGCCCTTGAAAGCTGGCAGCAGGAACTATTAGGTGACTATGCTGACCGCAATACCATAACTGCCGCTAACGTGCGCGAAGTATACATAGCCTTTATGGAAAACGTGCGCGCCAAGCACCAAAACTGGACCGATCAGGATTGGGAGATGGCTAAAATGGTGCGTGATAGTCTGGACAAGCGCAAAGATGAAGTTGATGAAGGTCTGCCTACAGATGATGAGGTTAAAATAAAAGCACTTCAGATGGAGTTCCGTACCCTTGAAACTTCAGACGATGTTAAAGATTAATACCTGGTAAACAAGTATAAGCTATACTTCAATGCTGCTACCGCTCTGATAAAAGTTGCGATAGCAGCATTTTATTTAGAAGCTATTAACCATGTTCCTGTGCAACGTGTTGGCACTCCAGTACCCGCTTGCAATAATGCGGCGCACAGTATAAAGCGGTTTTTCCTGATCGGGTTTAGCTGCCAATTGAAAAGCAAGCTTAAAATTCCGTTTCTCGAGTTGCGGTAAAGCTGGTTCATTCCAAAGCCCGAAAGGATAGGCGAAGTACTCTATCGGTTTACCTGTTATACTTTCCAGCTGTTTGGCAGGCTTATCCAGTTGCTTTTTCCAGTCATCGCCCTGGTATTTCTTCACGTTGTGGTGGTCCCAGGTGTGCGAACCTATCGCATGGCCAGCATCTGACAGCGCTTTCACCTGCTCTTTGCTCATATAGCGCGGCCTGCCCAACGAAACTGTCATGATAAAGAAGACACCCTTAAAACCATGCTTCTCCAGCTCCGGCGCAGCTATTGTGTACTGGTCCAGGCAGGTGTCGTCGAAGGTAAGCATAATGGGTTTATCAGGTAGGGGAGTGCCTTTGGTAAGGTAATCGTGGAGCTGATCAGGAAGTATAGTATGGTAACCGCTATCGGCAAGCATTATTATCTGCTCCTTAAACCGGTCTACAGGTATAATATAATCCTTGTCCACTTTAGAATCGCTCGCTTTCCAGTCCCGGATCTGGTGATAGCAAAGTATAGGTACTTGTTTTCGGGCGAGTATAGTTGCGGCATCAGCAGAATCCGTATCTAGTGGTACTAATGGGGCGGCAGAATCTGGTAAGGCAGCAACTAAATTTAACGAATCGGCAGTTGCTTTGCTTCGGACAATGGCGTTGTTTTCGGGAACATCGGGAGTTTGCTGGCAGCCGAAAAGTATAAGTACAGCAGCTGAAAGTGTACTGAAGAAAAGGGTAAGGGTAAATCTCATAAGGTTAAGCGAATCGTCCTCAATATAGAGAATTTTTATACTTCGCCATCCTTTAAAGAACATATTTTATATGCTTAGGAATAGAGTATAAGCCTAAGCATATAAAATAATCTAATTTTTAGTTATTATACCTTCCCTCTATATTCTCCATGTATTTCTGGCCGGAGCCGGTATTCAGAAGTAATATTTTTTCGTCTTTAGATATCCATCCTGCAGCAAGAAGTTTTTGGGCAGCCATCCAGACTGCGGCGCCTTCCGGGGCAACAAACAAACCTTCCGATTTACCAAGCTCCTGCAGGCCGGTTATCATTTCATCTTCTGTTATGCCTATGGTTGTGCCTTCTGATTCCTGCAATACCTGCAGCATCATTTGCTCGCCGATCGGGCGTGGTACAGCTAGTCCGTTTGCTATGGTTGGCAACCCTACATACTGCTGCGCATTGGCTTGTTTTCCGGTATAAGTTGCTACCAGCGGCTGGCAGTTTGCAGCCTGTACTGCTACCATGCGCGGCAATTTAACATCCGGAGCCAGCCAACCTAGCTGCTGCATTTCATGGAATGCTTTCCAAATCCCGATCAAACCGGTGCCGCCACCGGCAGGGTAAAGTATAACATCAGGCAAAGTCCATTTAAGTTGCTCTGCAATTTCATAGCCCATGGTTTTCTTTCCTTCCAGGCGATAAGGTTCTTTCAGAGTAGATACATCCAGCAGTAGACCATCGGCATTTAGTTCTTTGGCTTTGGCGGCACAATCGTTGATCAGGCCATCAAGCAGGTGCACTTCAGCTCCATACCAGTAACATTCCTCCCTGAAAGCTTTAGGTGTATGGCGAGGCATTACTACAACAGCTTTCATGCCTGCCTTGGCACAATAAGCAGCCATTGCTACGCCTGCATTACCGGCAGTAGGTATAATACAGCCTTCCACGCCAAACTCTTTTGCTTTAGAAATGGCCATACTTAAACCGCGCGCTTTAAATGAGCCTGTCGGGTTCTGGCCTTCATCTTTCAGCAGCAGTGCGTTAAGGTTATACTTTGCAGCAAGGTTGCTCAGGTTAAGTATAGGAGTAAAGCCTTCACCCAGGTTTACCATGTTCTTATCCGACAGCAGCGGCAGCAGCTCGCGGTAGCGCCACATGGTGCCTTCACGCCCTTGCAAAACCTCTTTAGGAAGGGACTCAGTCAGGTCATACTTTGCAGCTAAAGGCAGTGAGCAACAGCTGGATAAGGTCTGTAATTCGAGTGGGGAATGAGCTTTACCACAGTTTGAGCACTCAAGGGTGCTGATGCGGCTACGTGAGGCAGTTAGTGTTTCCATAGTCATAGTATTACTACGGCAAATAAGCCCCAGCCTATGACGAAACAAAATAGAGAATAGGAATAGCCTATTCTGTTTTGGAATAATGGCGCTTGGTAAATTGCATGAACTCTTTGTAAGGGTGATTATTCTCGGTACCCTTGCGCTGAATGAAGTTAAAAGTACGTTTAACGGATAGGTCCTGGATCTTTACCTCCACCAGCTCGCCTGACTGCAGCTCTTTTGTAACCGCCTGGCGGGGCAGGAAGGAAAGGCACGTATCTACCCGAACAAAGTTTTTGAGGGCCTCCGTACCGCCAAGCCTGATTTTTATAGGCAGGTCCATCAGCTTAATATGTTTTTTCTCCAGTGCCTGCTCCAGAACAGCCAGTGTACCCGAGCCCGACTCACGCAGCGCCAAAGGAATATCATAAAGATCCTTCACTTCCAGTTGCTGCTTTTTCAGGGGGTTTTTAGAAGAACACACTGCAATTACTTCATCTGTCATGAAAGGGCTGTAGGTAACGTTGTTCACCTTGTTTATACCTTCCACAATGCCCAGATCAATCTCATGGTCTATGAGGGCTTTAAGTATGTTCTCGCTATTTCGGTTTTTAAGGGTGAGTTGCACGTTAGGGTTCTTCTGCAGGTAAGCCGAAAGCACCGGCGGAATAATGTAAAGAGAAATGGTAGTGCTGGCCCCTAAAACCATACGCACCTGCGGCGAAAAGTCTTCGCTTACAGCTTTTACCTCCTGGTGTAGTTCCTGCTGTAGTTGTTTGGCTACCAATAATTTCTGGTAAAGCAGCTTGCCAGCAGGAGTAAGGCTAACGCTATTGCCGTGCCGCTCGAACAAGCCTGTTTTATAATACTCTTCCAGGGCCTTTACCTGTTTACTTATAGCAGACTGGCTGATAAACAAACTCTGGCTTGCCTTTGTAAAGCTAAGCAAACGGGCTACCTCAATAAAAACTTCGTGCTTGTGGGATATCATACTTCTTTGCAGGATCGGCTTCTTAAAAGTAAGAATTTCAGAAGCAAAATCGGCATTATCAGTTATTACATTTTGGTCAGAGGCCGCTGCCTGCTGTAAATAGTTAACGTAAAGTAAAATATCCTTCTGCTTCGGATCTCGCTAAAGTATAAAACTTATGAAACTGCCGGACAAAATGCAGGCTATGGTATTGGAAAAGCAAGGCGAGCCTTTGGTATTTAAAACTGTGCCCTTGCCAACTCCTGGTGAAGGGCAAGGGCTTGTAAAAGTTTTAGCCTGCGGCGTTTGCCGCACCGATCTTCACATACTGGATGGAGAACTCACAAAGCCAAAGCTTCCGCTTATACCCTGGCCACGAAATTATAGGTAGCGTTGTGGCAGTAGCAAACGGGGTTACAAGTATAAAAGAAGGCGATGTGGTGGGTATACCGTGGCTTGCCTATACTTGCGGAAAATGCCGCTATTGCCTGAAGCACAAAGAGAATCTGTGCGAGAACGCATTGTTTACTGGTTATACTTTGGACGGCGGCTATGCAGAATATACTGTTGCTTACGAGAGCTACTGTTTTCCGCTGGCTGCTGCTTATGCCACACCAGCCGCAGCCCCGCTGCTTTGTGCCGGGCTTATCGGGTACAGATCTTACAAAATGGCAGGCGAAAACATAGAGAACCTCGGGATTTATGGTTTTGGTGCGGCTGCCCACATACTTATACAGGTGGCGCTTTACCAGCACAAAAAGGTTTTCGCTTTTACCCGCGATGGCGATACCCGCACGCAACAATTTGCTAAAAATTTGGGGGCTACCTGGGCTGGAGATTCATCACAGCCTTCGCCACAGAAACTTGATGCTGCTATCATTTTTGCACCGGCGGGCAATCTGGTACCCAAAGCTTTAACAGATATTGATAAAGGAGGCGTTGTAGTGTGCGGCGGCATTCACATGAGCGATATTCCGTCGTTTCCTTACAGCATCCTTTGGGAAGAACATGTAATCAGGTCGGTTGCTAACCTGACGCGGCAGGATGGAGAGGAATTTCTGAAATTGGCGCCAGAGATTCCTGTTACTACACAAACACAGTTCTTTGAGCTGCATCAGGCAAATGAAGCACTGGTAGCATTGAGAAATGGAAAGATAAAAGGCGCGGCTGTTCTGGTAATGCCCGCTACTGATAAAAGTCAATGAACTAACTAATGTTGCAGCGTCAGTTTTAGCCTGTTTATCTGGCGTAGGTGGTGGTCGTAGTGGTCTTGCAGGAAATTGAGTGTTTGCACAATAGAAAGCGGACCAACATAGGGGTGTTTAAACAAGCACTTTTCTAGCAGGTGCGGCGGTATCTCGGTCAGCAGATCCTCCAGCTGAAAACGGGTAGTATCCCAGCGCTGGCGTAATGCTTTAATTTGCGAAGTAGCTGGTACAGAGGTAACCGCATCAGGGCCTTTGATCTTTACCCCTGATTTGAGTACGATCTTAAGCAGCATACTTTTTAGTGTGTTCGATAACGAGGTTTGCGGTAGCTCATTACCTTTCGAGATCTTATTCCGGATATAGCCAATGGTCAGTTCCTCTACAGTTATCAAATGCGCTATTATCTGGTTTACAGACCATTTGCCTTGCGTTATTGATGTGTTCAGCAGCGCATCATCTATACTTTCCAATTCATCTAAAAGGCGATTGCGGGTTTGCTCTAACCTTAGATATTTAATTTCCAGTTTTGGATTCATGAGTTGGCTGTGGCTATAAACGATCGTACTCATAAAGCGTAAGTGTTGGGGAACTTATAGATAAAGCTACACAAAAAATTATATAAAGCAATCATAAGTGGTTGTTAATCTGAGATAAAGGATTTTATGTTAACGGTTTGGTGCAATATCGGCTGTAAATTATAGTTGGTATGACTTTATAACTGATTTTTATATAGAGAAATTGTGCCGTAAATTGTAGAAGAATAAAGCTGGAAGATGAACAAAAAAGATCCGATAGGAGCGGCGGTGCAGGATTACCTGAAAGGTGCAAAAACTGCTGAGGTTATAGTTGAAAGCGACATAGCAGATGATGATGTGATACCGGTGAGTTATCTTTTCAGAACAGAAGAAGAGATGCCGGAACTGGAGTTGTTGGCGCTGGACGAATGCAGAGGTAAAGTGCTGGATATCGGAGCCGGAGCCGGATGCCATACGCTGCCTTTACAGGAACGCGGAACAGATGTAACGGCTCTGGATATATCGGAAGGAGCTGTAAAAGCTATGCAGGAACGCGGCGTTAAGCATGTGCTGAAGCAGGATATCTTTAAACTAAAAGACCAGAAGTTTGATACGCTTTTGCTGCTGATGAACGGCGTAGGTATAGCCGGAAACTTATCTGGTTTAGACAGGCTGCTGAAACACTCCAAAACTATACTTAACCCGGGAGGGCAGATTTTGCTGGAGTCGTCGGATATACTTTACATGTTTGAAGACGAAGATGGCTCTTATGTAATAGACCTGAACGCAGGTTACTATGGCGAAGTGAAGTATAACATGAAGTATAACGACCAGGATAGCGGCTGGTTTAAATGGCTTTTCATAGACCCGGCCATACTTCAGGACTATGCCGAGAAACATGGCTATACTTTCGAGGTGTTGTACGAAGGCGAAAACGGGAATTATCTTGCCAGGTTGGGGTATCGGGGGTAAGGTATTTTGTTTTAGTTAGCAAATAAGAAGCATTGGTCCAGTTGAAGAAGTTCTCAATTTTTAAACCATATCCATTTTATTGGACGAGAACTTATAACAGCTATGCTTTTATCTTAGCTGTTATACTTATTGTTTTAATACTGAAGTTCTTGACCAATGTTCTAGAATTTCACCCAGCCTTTAAATTTTTATACTTTGCTCCACTACTTCCATATATTTACCGGTTAGCATTATTTTTTATTGTTAGGAATTCATATAGGCCATTAAAAGGAAAGCTTGAAGGTTATATTAACTTTAATAAAGATGCTATTGAAATTGATACAGAGATCTATAATCTAAGTGATATCAGGAAAATTGAGCTAAAAACTGGAGACTATCTCGGACTTGAAATTGGTTATAGAAGTTTCAGCGATTACTTTGAAGATACATTTTCGCAGGGTGTAGACAATTTACTTATTCTACATCTTAACAATAACACCACTGTTAAAACAAGATTCCAGCAACTTGAAGCTTGTGAGTTGAGACAGATAGAAGATATAATCTTAGAATATTATTTGAAAGGTAAGATTAGCTATCTACAAACTGTAGAAATATTATGTTTATCAAGCTCCGATGAATGGAGTAAACTCAAGCAATTGAAAAATTAATCTGCCCTTGCCCACTCTCGCAAGAGGCGAGCGAGGGCAACTACTAAATACAAACCAACACCATACGTAAGTATCAACAAACCATACTTTCCCGTACCTATAGCTGTTTCCACCTCTAAAGCTGGCCGACGCAACTATAAGTATAAGCACATGAACAAACGTGTTGCCTCCACCTGGAAGATCACCAAGCAAACATTCATAGAGTTTGTGGATGATAATCCGCTGGATTATGCTGCCATCATCGGCTTTTATACCATTTTTTCTCTGCCAGCAGTGCTCATTATCACAATCCGTATTGCAGGGGCGTTTTTTGGACAGGAAGCAGTAAAAGGGGAGGTTGTTAATCAGTTAGGCGGCATAGTAGGCCGTAATAGTGCGGCTCAGTTCCAGAGTATAATCGAAAATGCTGCCGTTTCAGATGCTACTACTATCGGTACCATAGTAGGTGTTGCTACCATGATCTTCTCGGCAACAACCGTTTTTGTGGCTTTGCAGGACTCCCTGAATGCGATGTGGGAAGTAAAAGCCAAAATCGAGAAAGGTTGGCTGAAATTGTTGGTTGGCCGTGTGCTGTCACTGGCGATGGTTATAAGTATGGGCTTTCTGTTACTGGTGTCGCTATCAATAGATGTAGCCTTGGGTATTGTGTATGATTTCCTGCGGCAGAGGTTCTCAGGTATAGCTATATACTTTATAACTATCGGCAATATCCTTGTTTCGCTTGTCATCAGCACCATTATTTTTGCGGCTATTTACCGCGTACTGCCCGATGCCAAAATACGCTGGAAAAATGTATGGGTGGGGGCTTTCGTTACGTCTATACTTTTTGTGCTGGGTAAATATGTGCTTAATGTATACTTCCAGCACGACCCGCTGGCTGATACCTATGGCGCTGCCGGCTCGCTTGTACTTATACTTGTGTGGGTATACTATACAGCTGTTATTTTCCTGTTTGGGGCAGAGTTTACTCAGGTATATTCTAAAGCCCATGAAAAGAAAATTGAACCCGAAGACACCGCAGTTAAGGTTAAAAAAAAGGAAGTTGAAATTGACACCGATACCGGAAAAATAGAGGTGAAGGGAAAAGAAAAAGGCGACTCGTTATAGGGTCGCCTTTCTTATGTTTAGTGTTTTAGCACTTAAGCATTTTTGTACATCACCTGCTTAACAGCCTTAACGGTGCGCTCTACATTTGGCAGAGAAGCCTCGATAAGTGTTGGTGCATACGGAAGCGGCACGTCGCGGCAGGTAACACGTTTAACTGGTGCATCCATGTAATCGAACGCGTTGCTCTGTATGTGGTAAGCAAGCTCAGAAGAAATAGAGGCAAGTGGCCACGCTTCTTCTACTACTACCATGCGGTTGGTCTTTTTAACAGACTCGATAAGTGTTTTATAGTCGATAGGGCGAACTGTGCGCAGGTCAATAACTTCAGCATTGATGCCTTCTTTTGCCAGTTCTTCAGCAGCAGCAAGTGCTACTTTCATCATCTTACCAAAAGAAACTATAGTTACATCAGTACCTTCACGCTTGATATCAGCTACGCCAATCGGAATCAGGTATTCTTCTTCAGGAACTTCGCCCTTGTCGCCGTACATCTGCTCAGACTCCATGAAAATTACAGGGTCGTTATCGCGGATGGCTGATTTCATCAGGCCTTTAGCATCGTAAGGGTTAGAAGGTACTACTACTTTAAGACCTGGCGTGTTGGCATACCAGTTCTCGAAGTTCTGAGAGTGCTGCGAAGACAACATACCGGCGCTACCAGTTGGCCCACGGAAAACCATAGGACAAGAGTACTGGCCACCAGACATTGACATCATTTTAGCAGCAGAGTTGATAACCTGGTCTATAGCTACAAGCGAGAAGTTAAATGTCATGAATTCTATGATAGGGCGCAGGCCGTTCATAGAGGCACCCACACCAATACCTGCAAAGCCAAGCTCAGCAATTGGTGTATCGATAACGCGCTCAGGTCCAAATTCATCCAGCATGCCCTGGCTTACTTTGTAAGCGCCATTATACTCGGCAACTTCCTCGCCCATTAAAAACACACTTGGGTCGCGGCGCATTTCCTCCGACATGGCTTCGCGCAGGGCTTCTCTAAACTGTATACTTCGCATATAAATGTTTAATTCTCGGTTCAGTGGGTAAAATTAAGATAAGTCTTTCAAAATACAATGTGCTTTTGCGTTTTGCAGGAGTTTTAACGAGACAGAGCATCTTCAAAAGCCGGTTGCCCGTGATAATGGCCAAATTCTATGTCTTCTATTGCCTTGGCGGTAAAGGATTTATCTGCTTTCACTGCTTTCCTGAGATTGTCTGTCAGCATTTGATCCTGGCGGGTGCGGGCACCAATCAGTGCAAGGCAATAGTAAGCGAGGGCATCGTCCGGTTTATGTTCCAGAGCGCGGCTATAGTAGCTTTGTGCGCCTTCATAGTTTTCCTTTAGCAGGTAAATCAGGCCCAGGTTCACGTTCGTTTGGTAACTGTCGCCGGCGTAACTCAGGCTTTCAACAGCATCGTCGTACTGGCCAATTTCTATCTCAAGTGCTGCTTTATCAGAGAAAACACGTTGCTGTACTTCTTTAGATCCGCCCAGTTTTAGGGCATAATCATAGTATTGAAGCGCTTCCAGCTTATCGCCGCGCACATGATAGGCACTGGCCAGGCCATAGTATACTTCGGCAGTAGGGTTTCTGAAACCAGCATAGGTCAGGTTTTGTATGGCGCGTGCCAGTAACGCCTGCCGTGCTTTCTGCCGATGGTCTTTTCGGGCCATTTCTACATAGATTACGCCCAGGTTGTAGTAGGCTGGCCATTTATCCGTGGTTTGTACGGCAGCTTCGTATAGCTTCTTTTTTTCGGCTAGCAGCGGGGTAAGAGAGGCTGCATATTGCAGTTCTGCATCGGTTAGTACATCCGCATCTGCCTGCTGGTTTGCTATTTTCCGGGCAAGTATAAACAGCTCGTAGTTCGATTTTCGGTAACGGTTATAGTTTATACTTACTTCTGCGTAGCGCATGGCCGGGTACACATACTGTTGCAGGTAATCGTAAGCTGCAGTTTTCTCCAGTGCATGGGCTTTATCGGCATTACTTTGTTTACTTTTCACAATTGCGGTAACTTCTGCTACCTGTGGCTTCGGGAGGGCAGATGCCTGTAGTTTGCTCAGCAGCAGGTTCCAGTCGGTTTTGGCCGTGGTAATTTTTACACGTAGCTTTTTGCCAGCATAATCCAGCGTTTTTACTTTATTCAGGTAGTACTCCTTTAGCGTTATGCCACGATACAGCGCTATGTTTTTGGCAAACTCATCCGGCGACTGGCTAGCTTTTATGATAACCAGTTGGCTGGAAACATTGTCGAGGATATACTGATCGAGCACCTGCAGGTTTGAGCCCAGGTAGTTTTTCAGTTTTGTCTCACCAGGCTCAAAGTAAAAAGGAAGTATAGAAGATTCCGCTGCGTTTGGCTTATAGGAGTCTGGCAACAGGCTTAAGCTGTTGTTGCGCACATACAGCATAGGTGTTGTAATAAGGCCTTTAGCTATTTCCTGCCGCTCCGTATACTTTTGTTTATCTTTTTTCTTGTTGATGGCTATACCTTGCGCATACAGCTTGCCTTTGTCTTTGTAGATTGTGTAAGGAAAGCTGAACTGCTTGGTTATAGTTGGCCTGCCTTTCTCATAGATGAATTCGCCAAACTCGAAGTTAAAAGCTCCGATCTGCTCGCGCTGCTGCTGGCCATATTCATAGTATACATCCAGTTTGTAACGGAAATCGTCTTTGATGATGTTGGCCGGCACGCTGGCTTTTATTTCGAAATTTACCATTTGCCCGTTGGCTACCAATGGCCCCGGTTGCACTGTTATTTCCTGCTGCTGGGCCTGCTTTACCATGCGCTGAAGCGTACAAGATGTGCTGGAAACGGTTAAAATAAGGGCAAGTAGTAACCAGTAGCGTGTTGTTTTTTTGTACGATTGCATCATCGGTTTATAAATTTGGCCGTATGTAAGATATACATTGGCTGCTTTTGCACGTTATTGTCTATCATTTGCCCTTGTTAAGTTTTTGACTTGAGCCGGATAAATGAGTAATTTTAAAGTTGAAAAGAAATCACCCATGAAACGGATACAGTACTTTTTCGAATCTCAGGCTTTTGGCGTGTGCACCATGCTGGGCGAGAAACTCGGCATTGCAACAAGCAGCATCCGCCTTTCATTTATCTATATTTCTTTCCTTACTTTTGGATCGCCAGTAATTTTATACTTTATCCTGGCCTTCTGGATGAATGTACAGAAACACTTCCGCCGCGAGCGCAGCACGGTCTGGGACCTATAGATCCTGTACCGTTCTTTTCTGCCTCACAAAATACTCCCAGACAATACTGCCTTTAAAAACACCGGCCATACCTGTAAAATTGCCCTTAGGCTGCTGTGCCTTTCTGCGGCTGCGCCAGTAGCTGCTTTTTCGCAGAATATCGACATGGGCGTCTAAAACGGCGCGTGCATCGGCTGTTTGCCCGGCCAGCAACATCCTGAAAGCAGCTATCCAGTCAAGTATAATGCGCAACGTTAAAGTCGGTATAAGCTCTGAAGCAGGCAGGTTTTTGTATACCAGCGCCAGCCCGTTTCTGAAGTTCAGGTATGTTTTCCGTGGGTTTGATTTATGCAGGGTACCGCCGCCAACATGAAAAACCTGGCTATAGCCGTTATACATGACTTTACAACCAGCATTTTTAGCTCGCCAGCAAAAGTCGATCTCCTCCATGTGGGCGAAAAAAGCTGGTTCCAGCCCGCCAAGCTCGTGGTATACTTTGGCCCTTACAAACATACAGGCGCCTGTTGCCCAGAAAATCTCCTGCACATCGTTGTACTGGCCTTTATCCTCTTCCAGTGTTTCGAAAAGGCGACCACGGCAAAACGGGTAGCCCAGGCTATCGATCATACCACCGGCAGCACCGGCATATTCAAAGAAATCCGGGTGTTGCTGTGCGTTTATCTTAGGCTGGCAGACAGCTATACTTTCATCGGCATCCATAAGCTCCACAACCGGAGCAACCCAACCTGGTGTTACGGCCACGTCGGAGTTAAGCAGCACGTAGTACTTTGCATCTACCTGCCGTAATGCCTGGTTGTAGCCCTCGCAAAAGCCCAGATTTTCGTTGTTGCGGATTATGCGTACCTGCGGGAAACTGGCTTCAAGAAAGGCAAGAGAACCATCGGTAGAGGCATTGTCGGCAACTATAACTTCGCAGCCGGGGCTGTTAGCCACTACCGATGGCAGGAACTCCTGTAAAAACCGAAGTCCGTTCCAGTTAAGTATAACAATGGCCGTGTGGCCGGAATTATAAGCCAAAACTTCCTAAATCTAAACCCGGGATATTTGGTAGCAAGCCTTCTGTCTGCTTCTTAAGTTCTTCCTGTGCTTTTTCGCCTGCTTCCTGCATGGCATTATTCACGGCAGCGACTACAAGGTCGTTTACCATGTCGCGGTCGCTGGCATTCATCAGCGATTCATCTATCTCTATCTTCAATAGTTTGCGCTGACCATTTACAGTTGCTTTTACCAGGCCTGCGCCTGCTTCGCCGGTTACAGTAAGGTATTGTAGTTTATCCTGTGCTTCTTTTAGTTTCGTCTGGACCTCTTTCATCTTGCCCATCATACCGAACATATCAAACATAGTGTCTTCTTTTTAAGGTTAAATCGGCTAAAACAGCCATGTTACAAATATACGTGCTTCCGCCGAAGTATAAAGGGTAGAGTTAACTGGTTATAGATTATGTTATTTACCCGGATGAAGCTAGCCTCTGCATACTTAGAGTTTACCTAAACTAAATAATGAAGTAGTAAGCAAACCACGTTTGCCACTATAACTATTTAAAGCGTAACTATAGTTATAGAAATTTTTCAGGCTATTAATTATGGCCTTACACCATCTCAGGGTTGTTAACTGTGCTTTTCCACCAGGACAAATGTTTCTTCACGCTTCAATGAAATAGATACAAAGGTGCTATTGTATCATTTTGATTTTTCTCTCTGACCTCTTTATTACTTCTTATGACTAAAATTTTACCGTAATGGCTATAAACTTTTACTTTTCAAGTCGCTCATTTTCAATATTTATAATCGCTTTATCTTATTTCTTGATCCCGCTGCAATCAATGGCGCAGGGTGTTACAGAACAATGGGCAGCCAGGTATAAAGCAGCAGCGCCAACGAATGACAGAGCATATCGTCTGGCTGTGGATGCAAAGGGGAATAGCTATGTTACAGGTACTAGCATCGACAGCGCGCAGAATCAAAATATCCATACAATCAAATATTCACCTTCTGGAGAGCAATTGTGGGTGGCTGTTCTTAAAAAAACGAATACAATACCGGCAGGCATAGTTCTGGACTCAGCTGGAGGAGTATATGTGGCTGCTACCGGGAATGGACAGGCACATCTGGTAAAGTATAATGCTACTGACGGAGCAGAGGTATGGGCTATAGACTACCAGAATGCACAACCAGATTTTATAGCTTTAACAGACCTTGCTACTGATAATTCAGGAGGAATATACTTAACAGGCTGGGCTGGGAAAATAGGAGTAGAAGGAAGCGATGACTTCATAACACTGCGTTACAATGCTGCTACAGGTGCCAAAGTCTGGGAGAGCCGCTACAATGGAAATGACTCTGGAGATGAGTTTACCGATGATCGTGCCAATGCCATTGCTGTTGATAATGCAGGTAGTGTTTACGTAGTTGGTGGCAGCTGGGGGCCTGGTTCCATCGAACATTTTGCTACTGTACGCTACGATGCAGCTACAGGTAAGCAGGTTTGGGATGTGCGGACGAGTGCTGGTGGAGGTGGTTTTGCAGCTGCCGGAGATGTAGCGGTTGATAACAAAGGCGGTGTATATGTAACAGGATCCAGCGAAAAGCGAGAAGGTGAAGAACCTACCAAGGATTTCGCTACCATACGATATGATGCAGCCACCGGCAACCAGACCTGGCTTAGTCGCTACGATGGCGGAGAAAATTTTGAAGATGGCCCTGCTGCGCTTACTGTAGATGAAAATGGAGGTGTTTATGTTACAGGTTCTAGTATAAAAGAGCCCTATAACTTTGCCAGCGCTGATTATGCCACCGTTCGTTATGATGCAACCACAGGAGCACAAACATGGACACAGCGCTATGACGGGCCGGCTAACGGAGAAGATCGTGCCACTGACATAGAGGTTGATAACAAAGGTGATGTTTTTGTAACAGGCTGGAGCGAGGGAATAAACTCATCTTTTGACTATGCGACCATCCGGTACGAGGCCAGCAGCGGTGAGCAGGTATGGATAACTCGTTCCGGCGGCATATATGAAGATCGTGCACTTGACATGGCAATTGATAATGATGGCGTGTTGTATGTTGCAGGCTGGATGCTACGGACTAGCTCAGAAGCAAGCGCCGATTATGCGATAGTTCTTTATGATCCCGTATCAGGGGCAGAAAATAATAAATTAAGCTACGATAGTGGCGGTGATGCCAGCGACGAAGCAACAGCGATGACGGTTGATAAGGCTGGCAATGTTTATGTTACAGGTGCCAGCTGGGGAATTGGTAATTACGATTTTGCAACTATAAAATACTCGCCGCAAGGGCAACAGCTTTGGGTAGCCAGGTTCGATGGACCTGCAGGTGATGATGATCGTGCTGTGGATATAGAGGTGGACCCAAGTGGTAATGTGTATGTAACTGGCAATAGCCGGTATGATGATTTAGATGTGCATATAAGTAAATATGCAACTATCAAGTATTCAGCAAACGGTCAGCAGCAGTGGGTTGCTTATTGGGGCGGGCTATATGACGATGCAAGTGCAACAGCCCTTGCATTAGATGATGCCAGTAACATTTATGTAACTGGTAGTAACTATAACTGGAACTATGAAGGTGGCTTTAGCGACATAGTTACTGTAAAATATTCCCCTACAGGTGAAGAGCAGTGGGTTGATTTTTATGATGGGCCTCATCGTAATCCAGATGGTGCCGCAGATATCAAAGTTGATAAAAATGGAAGTATATATGTGGCAGGGACAGGAGATAACGGTGATCCTGAGGAGTTTATTAATGATTTTGATTTTATATTGATAAAGTATACAGCAGGTGGTACTAGAGAGTGGATTGCAAGAGAAGAAAACTACCGCACTATTTCTAATAGATTGATAGCAATGGCTTTAGGTGTGGACGGACATATTTATCTAACGGGCCTAACATCAAAAATAACAGAAATAGTAACAGATGTAGATTACAATATTTTGTATTCTGATGCCGATTACCTGACTATGAAATATGATCCGGAAGGAAAGCTAGTATGGGAGCAAAGATATAATGGGACAGGTCACAGCACTGATATAGCAAACTCAGTTGCTGTAGATGACGCAGGTAATGTATATGTAGCAGGTAGAAGTGATGGTGATACGCTGAAAAATGAGGTAACTATTATAAAGTATAATGCGGAAGGAGAACAGCTGTGGGTACAAAGATCAGGAGTTGCGGTAGATTCGTACCCTTTATACTACATGGGATATTCAAGTGAGAATGAAGGGTTTCTGAGATTGGATACGAGTAGTAACATCTACATAACTACTTCCAGTAATCATAAGATACTCACTATGAAGTATGACACTTCAGGAAATAAGATTTGGCAGACGCAAAGTGAAATTTTAAGTGCGCCTACAGCAATAGCACTTGATGAGGACAATAACCTTTTTGTAGCAGGAGCTAGTCTCAGGGAATTAACATCTAACGAAGAAACCTATTACCAACCTGAAGATTACCTCACCATTAAGTATAACCAGGGAGCTGTTGCCTGTAACATTCCTGTGCAGGTAAAACTATATCTTCCACCCTATGCAGTACGCGTAGGAGAACCCGTTAAAACCACAGCTGCATTTACTAACCAAGTGGTAACGCCAGCAGACAGTGTGCGCTGGAACTGGGGAGACAATAGCACCTCAGAAGCTTTTGCCAGAGATACCACGCGCGTTACCGGAAAGCATGCTTACCAGCAGGCAGGCATTTACAAGATTGGCTTGGACCTAAGCAAAAGCTGCCTGAAAGCTACCAATGAAGATTACCAGCAATGGATGGTGATCTATGACCCTGCTGCAGGCTTTGTAACCGGAGCCGGACAGATCAATTCTCCTCAAGGGCCTTACCCGCTAATGAGCGAAGCAACCAATGCGCAGTTTGCTTTTTTTGTGAGTTATCAATCTCAGAATAGCACTGTACCCCAGGGACAAACATATTACAATATCAGCAACCAAGGTAATTTCAGAAGCCGCGCACTTACTTGGCTGGTAATTCAGGATAACCTAGCTATCTGGAAGGGAGAGGGAAGTATAAATGGAAAAGGTAACTACACTTTTATTGCTTCAGTAACCGATGCAGGAGGCCGAAATACAAACGATATTGGAGACAGGTTCCGCATTCGTATCTGGAATAAAGATGATGGCAATGCCATTGTGTACGATAACTTTGGAGAAGCAGGAGACATCTATAACCTCACAGCAGCCAAACCTGCTATAGACAGAGGGCAGATCATCATCAACCGCCGCGGCACTTTAACCGATTCGCTGTTTACTATTACGCAAACC
Organism: uncultured Pontibacter sp.; assembly: GCA_966250805.1. Classification (GTDB taxonomy): domain Bacteria; phylum Bacteroidota; class Bacteroidia; order Cytophagales; family Hymenobacteraceae; genus Pontibacter. The sequence goes on from CBINIP010000025.1 coordinate 25,650, forward strand.
CAAATACAGCCTGCATATCAAGCTCATTTCTACAATTACCCCAACACCTTCTCCCATAAAACCATCCTTAGCTTTGCCGTGCAGGAAGAGGGCGATTTTGAACTGGAAGTGTTTGACATAAAGGGGCAGTCGGTGCAGAAAGTGAGTGCCGGCAGAGCTGAGAAAGGGCAGGTGTACGAGTATGAGTTTGACGGCTCGCAACTGGAGCCAGGCATCTACATTGCCCGCCTCACCAACGGCACCAGCATCCAAAGTATAAAATTGATGCTCAGAAGGTAGGGCTAAAAGATACTATTAAAAGCAGGAGCTTCTGGTTAAAGGGGCTCCTGCTTTATTGAGTAATGGTAGTGGATTACTTTATGAGGTATAATCGCTTAGGAGATAAGAAGTATAGCTACCTATAGTACAATTGATCTAAAATAAAACTAGCCTGATTAGTCAGTGCCTGATTCCCAGCAGGAGCAAGTATAAAATGTAAGACAATTAAGATTCTGCACAATTTCCAGTATGGGAATATGGGAAACTTTTGCTGCTTTTAGTTTCCTTGTGTGTCTAAACATTTTTGCTTAATCGGCACTGAATCATATTGTTAGTGGTAGCGTAGAAAAACTCAATGCACCTTTTTCAAACACTTGTGAGCCTGTATACACCTGCAGGTCTCTTTCTAGTTTACAATTTTTATTGACACCCCGTTATGCCATGCCTGGCGTCGTGTTACCTGATGCTTACCTTATTTTTAGTTACATCTGAGTTCAAAACAAAAGCATGAAAAAAAACTTTTACAATTTTAGAATTTCTTTTGCGGCATTTTTCTTTCTCCTGGTTTATATTCTTGTTCCGGGTGAGGCTGCAGCGCAAGTAAAGCAGGAGTGGCTCGCAAAGAGTAATGAAGGACCCGGTGAAAGAAGACTTTATTCTAAGATGGTTGTTGATTCAGCCGGGAACAGTTATGTTACAAGTAATAAGTTTACCTCAGATCAATCCCAGAATATCCTGACTATAAAATATTCGGCCAAAGGTGAGGTCCTATGGCAAAAAGAATATCATTCTACGGATGATGTTCCCAATGATATTGTACTTGATGCTGCTGGCAATGTATATGTAACCGGGTACAGTTCCGGTGCAGATACCTATCGGGATATGATCACTATTAAATATAAGCCTGATGGTGCGCAGGCATGGGTTGCCAGGTATGATATGCCATATGATGTAGCTTACGGCAAAGCTATTGTGGTTGATAATTCAGGCGCTGTGTATGTGGTAGGGCAAATATCTAATAGAATCAATGGTGGAATAGTTCTGCTTAAGTATGACCAGAGTAATGGAAATGAACTTTGGCAAAGCCCTTTTATCTATACAGGCATGGATGATGATCCGTTTGAAAACTATGAAGCCGAAGCTATTGCCCTGGACGATGCCGGAGATGTTTATGTAGCCGGAGCGAAAGACGATAGAGATGTGTATATGTTCACGGCCAAATTCAGTGGTACAAATGGCAAAGTTGTATGGTCAAGATTGTATGATACAGGTGATATCTGGTCAACAGCTAATGCCATTGCAGTAGACAAGGCAGGAGGAGTATACATAACGGGAACGGACACCTTTGGGAGCGAATATACTATTGCTTATAATGCTGCCGACGGTACTCAGAAGTGGGTAAAAAGCCATAGGAGTGCAAGTATATCTGATGGCATTGGCGGGAGGGATATTATTGCAGATGATGCTGGAAATGTGTTTGTAGCAGCAGGAGTAACACCCGGAGATGACCTGACAACAGGGGTTTTCAAATATAATGCCGCCACCGGTGAAGAGCTCTGGGCGAAAGGATTTGGATCGGAGAGGTTTAACTCTGTAGCTCTTGATAACAAAGGGGGCCTGTATATTACTTCATTAAGTATGACTACAGTGAAGTTAGATGCAGGTAGTGGAGAGCAACTCTGGGCTGTAACACCAGGATCTCGCTATGGAGGATTGAGTACAACTTTAGCATTAGATGATGCTAACAATGTGTATGTTAATGGTATAGGGTCGGCAGATGGTAATTTGACATTTATTGCAACCCTCAAGTACAGCCCGGGCGAGAACTGTTCACCTTTAGCTCAAGTGCCTATTACTGAAACCAATGGCACCGCTGCCAGTAAGGTAGCCGTGGGTACTTCGGCTGTATATACTATAACCGTTGAAGGCGCCACCACTTACAACTGGCGCATCAAGGACAGGCAGGAAAAGATCCTCAAGACCGGCAGCAAGTCTTCAATTGAAATGATGTGGCCCGAAGCCGGTTTCTACACCATTTACCTGACCTACGGCAACGCCTGCGACAAGAAAACCGTGGAGCACAAAATCACCGTCTACGACACCAATGCCGGGCTGGTAGCCGGTGGCGGCTGGTTCACATCCGGTGTGAACAAAGTATTGCCCTACATGCAGGTAGCCGAGAAAGCCTACTTTGGCTTTGCTGCTCTTTATCCTAACGGTTCAACTGAAGTGCTAGGCAAGACAGTCGTGGTGCTGCGCAAAAACAAGATGGAGTTCGTCAGTTCTGAACACGAGCCGATGCGCTTGCTCGTCTATGGGGGTGACAAAGCCAACTACACAGGCCGGGGCACGATCAACGGTAAAGGCAACTACGGCATTTTGGTAGCAGCCGTGGATGGTAATCTCTCTTCAGGTACACAAGCCGATAAGCTGCGCATCAGAATCTGGGACGAGGCCACCGGCAAAACTGTGTATGATAACCAGCCAGGCGGCTGTGAATGTGCCATTGCCACCACCGACATCGGGGCAGGCGCCATCGTCATCTACAAAGGCGATCTGAACCTGCAGTTCACCTCGCCACAGGTAGCCGAAGCCTTCAAATATGTAGAGCCGGTGAAAGAGCACTTCTACAACTACCCCAACATCTTCTCTACCAAAACCACCCTGAGCTTTGCGGTGCAGGAAGAAGGGGATTTTGAGCTGGAAGTGTTTGACATGAAAGGGCAGTCGGTGCAGAAAATAAGTGCTGGCAAGGCTGTGAAAGGGCAGGTGTACGAATATGAGTTTGACGGCTCGCAGCTCGAGCCCGGCATCTACATTGCCCGCCTCACCAACGGCACCAGCACCCAAAGTATAAAGTTGATGCTTAGAAGGTAAAAGTAGAACAGTACCAATAGAAAAAGGAGCTTCTGGTTAAAGAGGCTCCTTTTTTATAAGTTATAGTTAAGTAAAACCTTACCTGATCAGGGTAACAGTACCTGTGCGGCGTTTAGGAGTACCGTCTTCGTCTTTTACATTTATCTCGTAAGTATAGGCGCCAGCTGGCAATTTTTGCCCGTTGTAGGTGCCATCCCAGCCTGCAGTGGCATTTTCAGAAGTATAAACCACCTGACCCATCCGGTTGTAGACGCGTATGCTGAACTCCTGGTAGAACCTGCCTTTAATCTCAAGTACATCATTCAACCCATCGTTGTTAGGCGTAAATCCGCTGGGTATGTGCAGCTGAATTTCCTGTTTTATAGTCTGAATGTTGGAATAAGTAGTTTCTGCCCCGCTCTTAGAAGAAGCCTTGATCCTGTAGCGCAAAACCTGCTCCGAGTTGCTCAGGCTACGGTCTGTAAAAGTGTTGCCTGTTACTGAATAAGTACTCTTAACAACGCTACTTTCATCCAGTAATTCCAGCGTGTAACTGCCGGTACCATCTTTGAAGCCTGAGAAGGATGTCCAGCTAAATATAACGGAGCCGTCGTTTGCCTGCCTTGCAGTAAGTATAACAGGGCAGGTTGTGTTGCTAACCGTGGAGGCGAGGCCGCAGGCATTGGTATAAGTAGCGCGGTAGCAAACCGGCGTAGGTGTAGCCAGAGTCTGGTCAGTAAACGGAAACTGCTGAACGTTTGGTATTGCTTGGTACGATGCACCTCCTGTACTTCGTTGTAGTTCTATTTGTTTTATCAGCTGGTCCTGGGGTGTTTGTAAAGTAAGTACAACCTGGTTGTTCAGGTCGAATGAGGCGAGCAAATAAGGTGCAGGAGGTTGCTCGGTAGATGTAGCCGTGGCACAAATCGGTGCTGATGTAGAAGTATAACCACCGGGGGCAGTAGCCTTAAGTGTGTAGCAATACTCCTGGCCACAGCTCAGGTTCTTGTCTGTAAAGCTGTTGGCCGAAGCTGGCAAATTAGCTATTAGCTGGTTCTGGCGGTATACTTCGAAACCTGTAACTGGTACAGGGTTAAATGGCCAGTTTAATGTAATTGCTTTCTCACCAACTGTAGTTTTAGGGTTGATGGTGCAAAGTATGTTAGATTCAGATTGTATACTTCCGCAGGCATCTGTTGCCCTGATCCTGAAGCACGTAGATTGGGAGGTATTAAGGTTGTTGAAAGTATAAGTTGCTGTGTTTGCTGTTATATTGCGTAGAGTATCAACTACAGCAAAATTGCTGCTCCCGTTTTGCGACTGCTCCAGCACATAGATAAAGCCTGCCACCAGTTGCTCTGCTTTTATACTTATACTTCCGTTGGTGGCTGCCTCTTTATTTAACGCCAGCTCCTGAAACACAGGTTTGGGCAGGGCAGGTAAGAATTCATTGACCTCAATAGTATTGCTGTTGCTGCAGGTGGACTTGGTATATGAGCCGTTAAGTGTGATGTTGGGTGGTTCTGTCGTATTGTAAGTATAAGTTATTCTCTGACCGGATTGCACTGCCTTTGCCGCGCTGTTCCCGAATTTTAAAGTATAGCTGTCGTAAGTTTTATCTGTAATAGTAACACGTATTTGCCTGTTTGCACACCTTGCTACTGAGAAGGAAGGTGCAGGGCTGTCTTTAACTTCAAAAACACGTGAGATGGTGCCATTTTCACCGTTAAGATTAGCAAATTGTGTAACTGTGTATCGGCCAGGCTCTGTAAAAGTATAAAACTTGGTAGTGTCGTTGGTAAAATTTACACCGTTTCTGTCGTCAAAATCATAGTATTCCTTATCGGCATCAACTTTACCTGTGCAATCTTTAAAACGTACGCGCTGCCCTACACAAATAACCTCAACTTCTTTCCCTTTCAGGTCATAAGCCTTAAAGCATCGGTTGTTATCTTCTGCGACTACCGTTAGCGCAGCAATTATAAGCAACAATATAGACAGCAGGTATTTCAAGTTTATACTTTACAGGATGTGTGCTATTACGAATATATTTCTTTCCTAATCAGAATAAAAGCGCCAGAAGAAGTTTATGCTCTTAAAACGGAAAAGGCTATACCTGGTAGTACAAGTATAGCCTTCCTTATTTGCAGATGTTATTTATACTTCCGTCACCGCAAGCTCTGGGCGGTAGAGTTTCAGGAAATTTATACTTTGTTTGATGTCGTCGTGCAGCACGCGGTCTGTAGATACGAACGGAACGCTTTCACGGAAAGAGGCTAAAAGCTTCTCGAGCACCGGCGAAGTATGTAACGGACGTCTGAACTCAATAGCTTGTGCCGCATTCATGAGTTCTATCGCCAGCACACGCTCTACATTATGAACCACCTGGTACAGTTTGGTTGCAGCGTTGGCACCCATACTTACATGATCTTCCTGCCCGTTTGACGATGGTATAGAATCGATAGAGGCAGGAGTGCAAAGCTGTTTTGTCTGGCTTACGATAGATGCAGCGGTATACTGGCTGATCATAAAGCCTGAATTTAAGCCTGGCTCCGCTACCAGAAATTCCGGTAACCCGCGTGACCCTGAAATAAGCTGGTAAGTACGTCGTTCTGAAATGCTGCCAAGTTCAGCTAAGGCAATAGCCAGAAAATCCATAGCCATTGCTAAAGGCTGCCCATGAAAATTACCTCCGGAGATGATCTCGTCTTCTTCCGGAAAAATATTCGGGTTATCTGTAACGGCGTTTATTTCAGTTGTAAATATCTCTTCTGCATAGCGGATTACATCTTTTGATGCGCCATGCACCTGTGGTATGCAGCGGAAAGAGTAAGGGTCCTGTACATGCTTTTTTTCAGCAACTATAAGTTCGCTTCCCTCAAGCAGTTGCTTTATAATTACGGCTGTTTCAAGCTGGCCTTTATGCGGGCGCACCTGGTGTATCAGGTGGTTGAAAGGCTCAATACGGCCATCAAAACCATCCAACGAAAGTGCTCCGATAGAATCAGCTAATTGAGTTAGATGTTTTGCTTTTATAATGCTATAAACGCCATACGCGCTCATAAACTGGGTGCCGTTCAGTAGCGCAAGCCCTTCTTTGGCTTTAAGTGTGACAGGCTCCCAACTGAACATCTCCAGCACGTGCTTGCTCGCCAGTTTGTATCCCTGAAAGTATACTTCGCCTAAACCGATCAGCGGCAGGCACAGGTGGGCAAGAGGGGCAAGATCCCCGCTGGCACCCAATGAGCCTTGCTGATACACCACCGGGTAAATATCGCGGTTATAAAAATCGATGAGCCTTTTTACTGTTTGAAGCTGCACACCACTATGCCCGTAAGCCAATGACTGAATCTTTAGCAGCAACATCAGCTTTACCACCTCAGCCGGCACTTCGTCGCCTGTGCCACAAGCATGAGACATCATCAGGTTAACCTGCAACTGCTCAAGGTCGTTGTGCGAGATCTTGTTTTTGTAAAGCGAACCGAAACCAGTATTGATACCATATATACTTTTATCTGACTGGGCTATTTTCTGCTGCAGATAATCGTAGCAGCGCAAAATACGCGCTTCAGCATCCTGCGAAAGAGCTAAAGTATACTTCTGCGAGATAATGGTTTCGATCTGCCCGAGGCTAAGGTGCTGGCTGGAGATGTGGTGTACCTGGCTCATGTTTAAGCTTTCAGTTGCGCAATTATATCATCGATGTATAAAGAATCCTGTTCACCTGTCTGCATGTCGCGTAGTTGCAGTTTGCCGCTTGCCATTTCCTCAGAGCCTACCAGCAATACAAACGGTATATTTTTCTGGTCAGCATAACTCATCTGCTTTTTAAGTTTGGCTGCTTCAGGGTATAACTCTGAGGCGATGCCTGCATCGCGTAGTTTTTGCAGCAGTGGCAATGCATATGTTTCAGACTCTTTATCGAACTGCGCGATCAGGACCTTAGTGCCAACCTCGCTGCTTGCCGGGAACAGCTGTAGCTCTTCCAGAACATCATATATACGATCTACACCAAACGAGAAGCCAACACCGGAAACGCCAGGCAGGCCAAACATACCGGTCAGGTTATCATAACGACCGCCACCGCTTATACTTCCCATGCTAACATTGTTCACTTTCACTTCAAAAATGCATCCGGTATAATAGGAGAGGCCCCGTGCCAGTGTTACATCCAGGTGCAGCCGTGGGTTGCCTGATGGGTTTTGTGTAGTAAGTGCGTAGCTGCCCAGGTTGTTCAGATAGTTCCATACTTCGCGCAGATCTTTCAGGCCCCGCTGGCCTTCCTCTGTGTTGCCAAGTATAGTTTCAAGTTGCTCCAGAAGCTCCTCATTGGTGCCCTCTAAAGTATAAAGTGGCTCCAGTTTACCAACAGCTTCTTCTGCTATACCCCGCTCCAGCAGCTCTTTGCGAACACCTTCTTTGCCAATTTTATCAAGTTTATCAATAGCTACGCAGATATCACCCTCGCGACCTTTCTCGCCTATAGCTTCTGCAATACCTGCAAGTATACCTCTGTGGTTAATTTTGATGGTAAAATCTGTAAGTCCAAGCGTAGACAATACTTCATCTATCATCTGCACTATTTCAGCCTCGCAAAGGAGTGAGTTAGTACCTACCACATCGGCATCACACTGATAAAATTCACGATAACGGCCTTTCTGAGGACGATCTGCACGCCAAACCGGTTGTATCTGATAACGCTTGAACGGGAAAGTGATCTCGTTGCGGTTCATTACCACAAAGCGGGCAAACGGAACTGTCAGGTCGTAGCGCAGGGCTTTTTCAGAGATCTTGCGAGTCAGGTGTTTTGAACCCTGCTCGATATCAGAGGCGGTGGTTTTAGAAAGATAATCTCCGGAGTTAAGTATCTTGAAGATTAGTTGGTCACCTTCCTCGCCATACTTGCCAGTAAGAACCGACAGTTGCTCCATGGCCGGTGTTTCAAGCGGCAGGTAACCAAACTTCTCAAACGTGCGCTTGATAACGCCAAAAATATAGTTTCTCTTGACCACTACAGCTGGGCCAAAATCGCGTGTTCCTTTCGGTATAGATGGTTTTTCTTTGCTCATGCTTTATACTTTGCAGGCGAAGTTACTAAAACCGGAGCAAAAGCGGGAATAGTTGTATAAATGAATGAAAAGGGCAGCGGCTTTTAACTAAAAAGCATGTTTGTCGCCGCGAAGCATATTATAAACTGTGTAGAAGATGATCTTTATATCCAGAAAGAAGGACCAATGCTCCAGATAAAAGATATCTAGCTTTACCCGGCCCCGCATCTGATAAGATTCGCTGGTATCACCTCTAAAACCACGAACCTGCGATAAGCCTGTGATACCAGGTTTAACAAAATGGCGAACCATAAACTTATCTACTGCAATGGCATATTCCTGTGTATGCTTCAGCATGTGCGGGCGTGGTCCTACAACAGACATCTGACCTAACAGCACATTAAAGAATTGCGGCAGCTCATCTAAACTGGTTTTGCGCAGGAAATTGCCGATAGGTGTGATGCGTGTATCATTACGCTGAGCCTGTTTCGAGTTTGCTTCATTATTAACATACATGGTACGCAATTTCCAGCAGCGGAAGATGTTGTTGTCTATACCAGATCGCTCCTGTTTAAATAAAACCGGTCCTTTTGAGTCTAATTTTATAAGTATAGCAAGTATTGGCAACAGCCAGGAAAGCACAAAAATGATTACCAGAAGCGAGAATACAATATCGAAAGAGCGCTTCATCACTTTGTTGATAGCATCATCTAAAGGTATCGGCCTGAAAATTAAAACCGGTAGCATATCGTAGAAATCAACCTTAAGGTTTCTGTATGAAAAGCCACCAGGTTCCGGCAGAAACTTCATTCTAATCAGGTTATTATCTACAAAGTCGATCAGCCTTACCACCTGCTCCTGTTCCAGTTCAAACGGACAGCAGTAAACCTCATCAATTTGATTTTCAAGTATAAATCTCTCTACATCCGCTATACGTCCTACCACTTCTTCGTTTTCAGTTTCTTTATCAACAAAGAAGCCTAAAAATCGATATCCATGTTCAGGATGCCCTTTAAAAAATCGTTTAAGATCTTTAGCCGCTTTGTTATGTCCAACTATAATAACCTTTCGATAATTATAGCCTTTTCTGCGGTAGTATCGAAGAGATGTGATTACAGTTAAACGCCAGACAAGAACAAGCCCAGTCAATAAAATATATTGTAGGATAAGATATTGACGCGGTATCTTATCTGAGTTTATGATGTTAAGTGTGGCCTCTATTAGCAGGATATATAAAAATATAACCTTGAGAGCATTAGCAAAAACTCTTAATATTCTTGTGACTCTATAGAACTTATAAGTTCCTAGTAGAGATGTGCAGGCAAACCAAGCCAGTAGAGCATAGAGAAGTAGTTCTAGATATCTTGTAGAGAAGAATGTTATTACCTCTCCCTTAACTAAGCCATAAGCAGCTACAGAAGATATAGCAATTGCTGCTGCATCCCCTAAAGCATGTATAGGTTTAATGTATCTGGAGTAGAGTCCTGGCATATTGATCCACTATATAGCAAAACTACTAAATCATTTAGATTTTTCAGAAGTCAACATCAATTTAGACGTAACTTTGCTTTTAGAGAGTTTAGATCGAAGCCTCCAAACATCATATGTGAAGTCAAGAAGGAATCTGAAATAATCGGGAAGTCTCCTTCTGAAATGTGGCTCTTTAATAAACCTGTAGGGCATCCGAAGATTATAATTATTTATCCAATCAGGATAATAGTTAAGGCGGCCAATTGTTTGGTGTAAAAAACCACCACAGGTAAAGCCACAACCTTCCCAACCTGCATCCTGAAGGTCTATTAAAAATTTTTCTTGTAAGGGTACGCCTAAGCCTACAATTACAACTTCAGGTGCAATCTTTTGGATAAGAGATAAAGTTAATTCTCGTTCTTCATTATTTTTAAAGTACCCATCTCTGTAACCTACAATATTTAGTTCCTCGAAATTTTGTTTAATATTAACAATGAAACGCTCTATTTCACCATGCTTTGCACCTATAAAGTAAATAGATTTCTTCTGTGCCATTGACTCACTAAAAACTTTAGAGGCAATAGAGGTCATATCAAAACTATATCGTCTAGTGGGGATGCCGATTAGTCTCAATGCTCGCACAAGTAACCAACCATCAATTAATAGATTATCAAATTTGTTATAAATCCTTCTTTTCTTCCTTGCCTTTAAATATGACACAGGGTTGATAAAGGTTGTAATAGAGCCTGCTTTAATCTGTACGTTATAACTAGAAGGTGTTTTTCTACTAAGAATATCGAGCATTGTTATGAATATTATTTTGTGATAAAAATCTGCAATGGGAAATTATCAGCCCACTAAAGAACCCTATGAAGAGAACGCCAACATTCCGGGATAAAAGAACCTCAGATAATCCAGCCAGTGCAAATAGGAAAACTAGATACATACCGGGTTTATAATACTTGTAACTACGTTGAAACAAGTGATACATTATTAAAAGCAGAATTAAAAGTCCTACTATACCTAATTGTATGGTTGTAGAAAGGTATTGATTATGAGAATTATAAGCATGTATATATTCCCATGATCCTTCCGCTCTAAAATTTTGTAGTGTATATATTTCATCGCCAGAACCATGACCTAAAAGAGGAGAATCCCTAATCGCATTAAATGATGTTTGCCAATTTCTTAAACGGCTTCCTCCATCAGATAATATAACTTTATTGTAGACAAAAATAGAAATAGATTTATACCATATAATTGCTATCAATGAAGTAAAGACTACTATAAATACTTTTAAATATGTATGCTTTGGGAAATAACGAATAAAAAGAGCTAAAATAGCTGCCAAAGCAGACATTTTAGCTTTAAATAAGAAAAACAGGGAGAGCAATAAGAGGAAAGCAACAGTGAGCCTGAGGCATTGACTATTTAAAAAAGTAGAGTCATTAAAAGTAAGTATTAATACTGCAAATGCTACAAGTAATCCAAGGTAAGGCCTGTGATTCTTCAGTTTAGAGAGTTCAACAATTTCAGGATCAGAAGCGGTAATTAAATAATTTATGAAATTATCATTAATATTATATGCATGAACAGAGGCAATAATCAATAAATATAATGAGCAAGCAGCAACTGAAACTACATAAGTAGTCATAACTGTGCGCATTCCCGTTTTGTTAATAGGCTTACTAGCAGTTCCTATTAGTACGGTAAGTAACAGGAGTGGGAGTCTTATAGAAAGAACCTGTTCTGCATCATGTAAATCCTGTGTGTATAAACTTCCAATAATATGTAAAAGATAGAGTGCAACAAAAGCAAGCAATAGTTTGTCAGTTTTAATAATTTTGAACTTCTGCTTAAATTCACCCGATACAAGCCAAATTGATGTAAAGGCAATTAATAGAATGTTGCTGATTGTAGGTGTAAAAATCAAAAATATTACAAAAGCTGCGCAGACATAAGGTAGTAATGCATCGGCATCAAATAGTGTGCTTTTCTGCTTCATCATATGACCTGTAGTTAAAATAATAGCCAGCTATAAAGAGCACCATACCAAATGCATATGGAGAAAATGCTTCTTCCTGAAATATGCCTTGAAAAACCATCACAATGGAAAGCAAAGCTATATAATCCAAATTGTTATTCTTCAGTATCGGATAGATTCTAAATAAATGCCTAAAAAGTAAGTATAAGTAAATTATTGAAAAAGCTCCTAAACTACTAAAAAGTACTCCGAGGGCACTCTCGCTACCATTGTAAAATCGAGTCCAATAACCTTGATCAGGCAGTGGAATTCCCGAGTAAGACGCTAGTCTTATATCAGATAGATTCCCCGAGAAACCAAGTCCGTTTCCAAAAGTATCAAGGTATGATAGACCAGATACAAAGCCAATCAAATGTTCATTATATGAGGTATACCCTATGAAGACAAGGGGAATCCATAAGAATAATAAGATGAAGAGAGCAGCTTGTATGTTGAATTTAAATTTCTTGTTTAAATAGTATAGAATCAAGAAAAAGAAAAAGCATATAAATGCTCCTTTTGAAGCAACACAGACAGACATGATGATGAAGGAGATCAAAACCATATATTTGTTTCTATTCCAGTATAATAGGATAGATAGACAAATAACAAAGTAAGCACTTGAGATAAAACTCTTGATAAAGCCTGGGGCTCTTATGGCTTGTCCAAAGGACGATATATTGAAGTATGTGTTGCTATAAAGTATTTGGATTACTTCTTCCATTGAGGAAGCCTCTCCTTTTAGAGCGTAGTAATCAACATCATTCATTAAAGTGAGGAAAAGCTCGGGGAAGAGAAACTGACCAACAATGCTTATAAGAGTTAATAAAAGTATGGTCTTGAGAATAGTTCTGAAACTACTTTCTGTAATGAGTGATGAAAAATAAACTCCTATCCAAAACATCATAAATACCATCGAAAACAGACGGAAGTAAACGAAGCTATTTTTAAATCCATAGAGATAAACCCCGATCCCACAGAATATACCCAACAAGACCAAAACAAAAAATGTAATTGTAAACAGGCTGGATTTTAGAACAAAGCCTAAGCTGCGGATGCTGAGTAAAACAAAAAGCAGTGTTGTAATGAAAAAGTTAGTCCCATGGAGTATGCTGAATGTATTGCTATCTGGGATGAAACCGGAGGAGAAAGCTATTAAGGCATTTTGGTACAGTACGCTCCAGCAATAAAAGTTCACTAGAAACATGCTATACCGTGAAAAAGCAAGGAATACAATTACCAACGATAGTATTGTGTAGCCAACAAGTATATTAATGCTACAAACTAGATAGATACATTGAGCTGCTATGAAGCTCAGCACAATACTTAAAAATAGTTGGGATATTCGCCAGCTATAGCTAGGTAACGAATCTCTAGTATCGAGTACTTCCATAAACCCTTTGTAGAAATTCCAGTCTCCTTGTCTCTAAAAGATGGACATCAATAAATGGGGCTACATCTTCTATTGAAAGTTGCCTTCCTATATTATTATAGCAAAAATTTACTATCCTGGTTATATCCTCCTCCGTAATCTCCTCTTGATTCGAGATTTTTAAAATATAGTCAGGATACTTGGCTTTTCTGGTAGTATTATCTGTAATATAAGCGGTGTCTTCATAGCCTAATATCATGGGTAGCCTATAGGCGAGACACTCTCTTACTTTTAATGGGCACGCCTCGTCCATTTTCTTTCTGAAAAGCGCCATCGTGCCTATACCAATATGACAAGATGAAATTACCCTATAAGTCTCATTTGAGGGGAGAACGCCGTAAAATCTAACATTCTCTGGGGCGTTGTCAAAATCTCCTTCACCATACCCTATGATATGAAACTCCAATTGGTTAAGTGTGGCTTCCGCTATTTTAATTATCCTGTCGACACCATGCCATGACATGCCTGGAGTGCCGATAAAAACAAGTTTTGGAATTTGTGAAACACTAATCTCTGCAGTTCGTGGTTTCAGATATTCCGATACATTTATTGAGTTGGGAACTACAGCTGTATATGATGTGTACCCAGAGCTTTTGATTTGGTCAATGATCTCATGCGTAACGCCTACAATACCATTTACCCCATTAAAAGAGAAACGATGTAATAAGATATAATGTAAATACCTGAAAAAGTATTTTAGATTGTTAAATCGCTGCAGTTTGTATTCAGCCAGTTCAAGTGTATTAATCTCACAGACTGTGACGAAACGCTTATTAACTTGGTGTATAGTGGAGCTATATGCAGTATTTCTGTAATAGACCAGGTCTGGGTTATAAGCTGTTAAGAAAGTTATAATCGCTTTTTGAACCTTGTCAGATTTAAACCATCCAGCAAGCAAGCCGGCAGATGCCCCAAGTACCTTTTCCTCCTCTAAAAAAGTTGTAATAGAGGAAATTCGAGCTAAAGGTGTTTGGTGTGTAGGAAATTTCGGTACAACACAAAAAAGTTGTACCTCATGTCCTTGGTCTAACCAAGTTTCAATCTGAGATACAACTTTGTTTGTAACCCCATCATACTTTTCAACATCCAGGTATAGTAAATAAGCTAATTTCATCCAAGCCTAAAATATTGTAAAAAATTACTGAGCAGCAATAAGTTATTTGGCAATAGAACTTATTGCTACTACAGATTAAATTTGGTACGTACTTTATTTAGGCGATGATATACATGGATATCAGTAGGATAACTATCATGAGCCTTCGGGCTATCCTGAAGTATCTCGTCAAATTCAGCAGCACTGAAGCCCAATTTCTTTAACACAAACTCCTTTTCATCCTGAAATTCGCTTTCTGATTGATAAAGGGGCTGAGCTAGTTGCTTCCTGGCCTCATCAAGGCTTATTTCATTGTTTCGTACAAGAGCAGAAATATGGGACTTGCGTTTGTCTATGTTAAACTTCTCCGGCAGAATATGAGCCTGATAGAATTTGGTGAAAAGAGATTCGTAATGCTTGCCACCATAATAGCGCCAGTCATATTCCTGTTCCAACACTTTCATCGCCTCAAGCTTTCTGAAATTGATCAGATTCAGTGGCTCCAGATAGTCCAGCTTGTAGATCATCTTGTAGAAGATAGATTTAAATGGTCCTATAGTAGGGAAGGACTTCAGGGCCTTATTGCCATACAATTTCTGAATAGCCTTAATGTTCTGTAAATCTCCTTTATGCCAAACCCAGGAGGTCGGCAAACCGTGCTCCGTAGCATAGTTGGTGCCTGACAATACACATTTAATATTATTCTCACGGGCCAGCTTAAACATTGATGCTTTGATGGCATGGTCTGTCAGCATCTCAATGTCAACCACAGATGCTTTAAGGAAAGCACGCTGCAAATCTCTGAACTCTTCCCAGTCAATCACATAAGTCTGAAAATCGAAGCCGGTTTTGTTCAGGATGTTGTTGATATTGGAAACAGCGAGTTCGGAGTTCCATCCATTGTCAAAATGCACTACCAGCGGGTTAAGCCCCCACTGTGCTGCCAAATGGGTAACGTATGAGCTGTCAACACCTCCGCTTATTCCTACCAGGCAGTCATATTTGCCTTGCTTCTTCGATTTGACATGGTTGACCAGGCTTTCAATGTTAGCCTTTACCTGCTCTTTCGTATACCTATACTTCGGTAACTCAGCCGAAGCCTCTACACAATAGTTACATTCGCCTGCTTCATTGAAAGTGATCTTTGGATCCGTGGTATCCATCAAACAACTTACACAGGTCTTCAAGTTTGTATTCATCACTAGCTTAATATTTTCTCTAATTGCTGGTAGTTTGGGTAATTGATCAGCACACCTTTGTTACCGCCCTGGTACACAAAAATGCTGGCAGCCGCAGCAGCTGAGGCTCCAGCATATTTCACTACCCGCTGGATGTCGTCTATACCCGAAGCGCCTCCGCAGGCAATTACAGGTACATTGACGGCATCAGTTACCTTTTTTATTAGCTCAACGTCATAACCTGAGAGCATACCGTCTCTGTCAACTGAGTTGATCAGGATTTCACCTGCCCCCTGACCTTCAAGGAACCGAGCATACTCTACAGGGTCGAGCTTAGTTGTATCCCTTGTAGAAGGATTAAACACTCTCACTTTGCGAAAGAGGTTTTGTTTCACATCGATAGAGCCTACCACAGTTGAGCTCCCGAACAACTTAGCCGCGTCTGCAATCAGTGTCGGATTTGCAAAATTAGCTGAATTGATAGAGACTTTCTCTATACCTATCCGTAATAGTTTTCTGATTTCGTCAATGGTTGTGATGCCTCCGCCATAGCAAAGCGGGATAAAACACTCAGACGCAATATCCTTCAGATACTCGAAGTTTGGCCCACGGCGCTCTTTACTTGCTGTTATGTCAAGAAACATGAGCTCATCAACTTCTTTTTCATTGTAGATCTTGACGGCATTGATCGGGTCACCTATATAGTTAGGCGAGCTGAATTTCTTTGTCTTGACCAAACCTCCTCCGCCTTTCAGGAGCAGACAGGGAATTACTCTAGCTTTTAACACTGACAAGTTTATTTACAAGATTCTTCAAAAGCGCCATCCCAAATTTATGGCTTTTTTCAGGGTGAAACTGAAGCCCGATGATATTGTCCCGCTGTATACCTGAACTAAATTCAAATCCGTAAGATGTGGCGCAAAGCTCATCAGCTTTTTCCTCCAGAACAGCGTAATAGCTATGCACAAAGTAGTATCTGAGTTCAGGAAAATCGATTTCGAAAAAATTATTGTCAGTTTGCGAAGGCTTTGTCAGGTTCCAGCCCATATGAGGAACTCGCAAGCGGTTGGGATTTTCCCTGAAATCGAATTTTTTGCATGTACCCTTTATCCAGCCAAGCCCTGCTTTTGTTCCTTCCTCACTTCCTTCAAGTAGGAGTTGCATACCCAAGCAAATGCCAATAATAGGTGTTTTTTTCTCCAGCACCTTTTTCTTAAGTACAGGTATAAGGTTGAGCTGTTCCAAGTTAGCCATCCCATCATCAAAAGCACCTACACCAGGCAAAAAGAGCAGGTCAGCTGCATTTATCTCGTCTGGATTGTTAGTGATTATACTCTTGTATCCAATTCGTTTTAGCATGTTTTGGATTGAGCCTAAATTACCTAAACCATAGTCTACTATAGCAATATTAGCCATAAAAAAGAAGCACTTTTTGTGTATACTGAAACTTATGTAAATATATTTTGGTTTTAATATATCTCTTAATACTTATATTAAATAATTTTTATGATAGTCTACAATAAAGCCGTAATTTATCTATCAAAAGATAAGTTCTTCATATTGTAGGTTATTTTTGATACTATTTTAAACTAATATTCTTTAGTGGCTTTGTTTTTAATGGGTTTTGTAAAGTTAGCACAATAAAATAAGTTTAAAGTTTAACTAATCTAGAAGTACTTAAATATCCATTGTTCATATAGGTTTTGATAATATAAGTGCCTGCGTTTAGTTCTTTTACATTCAATATGTAATGATTAGTAGAACCTTTTATAGATAAAGACTTTATTAATTTCCCACTAAGAGAATAGATGGAAATATTTTCTATTTTGGTTGATAGATTAATATTTCCTGAATAAATTTCTACTAAATCTTTTGCTGGATTAGGATAAACCAGATGTTTATATGGACTATGTATATCTAAATCTAGTATTTTGCTCCATGAATTATAATTACGATTACCTTCTTGCGTTAATTCAATAGTAGTATGCCCTAAGGTAATAGGTATGAAAATCTTTTCACTAAGAACAGTAATATCGACATTAGACTTAATTTTTACAGGTAATTCGGAATCAGAAATAATATTTATAAAAACAGTATCCATTACCATAACCGCTGTTGGTAAATGAGCTAATATATTCTGGTTCTTTTTTTGTATCTTTAAATCTATATAAACAGGATTCAGAGGCAAATAATTCTTATCTCCCTTGTTTGAAATAATAAGTTTAGTTGAGCCAGAATTTTTGATTATTAGCACATCATTATTTATAATATCTGCAATGTCAGAATCCAGTATATCATAATGGAGTGCAAGTCCTGCGTTAGAATTATGATGTAGTTTAATGGGAGAACTGCCATAGATGGAAGAAATTGAAGAATTGTGAGGCAAAAGTTTCTGCTCTCTTTTAGCAACATTCAATTCAATGAAGGTCGTGTAGAGTGGGTAATAATTATTGTCCCCTTTATTTGAGATCTTAATTTTTGTTGAGCCTGCACTATTTATTTTGATGCAATTACCTTGAACTATTTCAGCAATTGAGGTGTCTAACACTTCTAGTGATAATGGAAGTCCAGAGGAAGATGTGAAGTTTAAATTTACTTTAGAACTATCATAAACCAAGTCAACTGCTGAAAGTTCATTTAGAAGAACCTGCTTCTGTTTTAATCTCGCATCTTCATGAAATTCATGAACATTGATTTTCAATTCATTGCTCCATGGAGCATAGTTCTCATTCCCCTCTTGAAATAGTTTAATTATAATGGTGCCAGAAGTTAGTGGAACAAACGTATTAGCATCAATAACATGAATAAAATCATTTGGAACAATATTCACAGGTAGTCCCAAATCTGTAATTACGTTCAATTTTATGGTATCTTGCACTATAGCTTCTGGAATAATTTCTGCTATAATATTTTGTTTCTGCTTTACATTGAGATTTATATGAACTTTTTCTAATGGATAAAATCCATAAGCTCCTTGATGACTAATCGTCAGTTTAGTGTTTCCTATCTTTTTCGTCTTAATCTTACCACTAACTAGTTCTACAATTGCTGTATCCTCCACACTAATATTAGGTAGTAACTTAGATGACAGATTAATGTTTAAATCAATTAAAGTAGTGTCCAATGAAACTGTAATATCTGTTTTACCGGTATAAGATTGTGCCTTAGGTGTTGTATATCTATAAATGGCATCTAAATCAAATCCTGCTGATATGTACAAAGAATTATCATGTACAAATGCTGTGCTTGCATGTGTGGGAGGAAAGATGCTTGAGCTCTCAAGAGGGTACCATTTAATACCATTTTCTGAGTACCAAACACTATTTGTTAGCGCTTCATTTTTAGTAGTACCATCAATAACCCAAATTTTATTGTCAAATGAAATTGTTGTAAAATGAATTCTTGGAGCCCAGGGAGAGCTTTCTGTTACTAATTCCCAGTCAATGCCATTTTTTGATTTCCAAACATCATTATAAATATTAGTTGGAATATTCCAGTTTTTACTACCTCCTCCCAATATCCACATCTCCCCATTGTGAACTAGGGAGCCATGAATGATTCCTCTTGGCCCCCATGGAGCACTTTCTATTTCAAGCTTCCAATTTATTCCGTCTTCGGAGGACCAAATGTCATTAAAAACTTTTTCAAAGCTTTGACTATAAAAACCGGTTTCATTCCAGTAGCTTACTCCACCCATCAACCACATTTTTCCATTAAAAACAGTGATATATGGAGTATAGCGTCTACCCCATGGAGCATAATCAACTTCCAATACCCATTCAATTCCATCCTCAGAGGACCAAACGTCCGGATGCCCATCTCCGCTCAATACCCATAGCTTATTGTTGAAGGCAATCATTCCCGCACCATGGCGTCCTTGCCAAGTACCGTTAGCCACTTTACTCCAATTAATACCATCTGAAGATTTATAAATTTCATTAGTCAGTGGACCATAATCCCATCCGCCAAGCATCCAAATTTCATTTTTAAAGTGCACTACACCAACCCCATCACGTTTCGAGAACGGAAGGCCTGCAACTTTTTCCCAATTATTCCATGGTTGATAGTACTCTTGGGCATAACTGACTATGGTAGTATTTAATGTAAGTAATAATATTAAAGCAAAGTGATAAAATTTATTATGCATGCTAAAGAAGGGTGTACAGGTAAAGGCGTGGTTAATACCTAGGGCTGCAAAAAAATGTATTATATATGGTCAGTTATATAATAGGTGTTATAGTTTTGTTGTAGGTATTAAAAAAGAGCTTCTATTTTTTTAATAATGCAAGTTTAATACTTTGAAAATAATTAAATAAATAGTAGGGGTTTTTCCAGAGAGTGTAGCTTATGAACATAACTGATAAGCATGTAATTAAGAGTTTAATCGAGATTGATAATATTAAGTCGAATGATATAGTATGGTTTGTAAGCAGGCTTAAGAAGAATAATACTGTAAAAAGAAAAAAGTATTTAGATGTGGGCCATCTAACCTGTTCGATTTTTCTACCTACAATGAATGCTAAAATAGCTAATAAAAGTTGAGAAACTAAAGTAGCATATGCTGCACCATAAAGGCCATATATGGGTATCAATAAGATATTTAAAAGCATGTTGATCAAGTTAGCAGTGATTGTACAGACTGCAACCCACTGTACTTTTTCTTTTTTATAGAACAGAACACAAGAGTGTATATAATAAATTACTGTTGCAACAAATGAAAAAGATATTATAGGCAACAAGTTCAGGCTTTCTTGATAAGCTTCATCTATTAGAAATTTAAAAATCTCAGGAGCCCAGATCGACAATCCAAAAGCTCCTATAAGGCATGTTGCAAAAAAGAATGAACCATTCTTTAGTATTTCTAATCTCCCTTCTGGATTTTCTACATTGTTAAAGTATGTGGGAACAAACGCTCTGTTAAAGCTCATTGATACTACATCTACTGGATAACTAAGTTGATAACCCATATAGTAAATGCCTGTTAACTTTGTACTTAAATAACCATTTATCATAAAACGATCAAGAGTTACAGCTAGTTGTCCTGCAATACTATGTGGTATCAAAGGTAATGTATATCTTAAAGCCTCTTTAATAAACGGATAATCATAGGTAAATGTAAAATACTTTTTTAGGAAAATGAGTCCAATTATAGAAAATACAATAGAGGAGACAAGTGTTGCTATAAGTATACCTTTTCCACCAAATTTCAAACCAACAACTAATGTAATGGTTAGACTCAGATGGAGTAGAAAGTAACCTATACTGATAATAGAAAAGGCTTTTGCATTTTCTATCGTTTGACAGAATCCTAGAACGAGAAGGTAGAATGGTTGAAAGATTAATATCAGGAGACCCAAGAATAAATACGGGTAGAAGTCAATGTTTGGTAATATCAAACCAAAGACGAAAGGCCCTAAAAGCATAAATATCAAAAAGGCAAATAGTGCGTTAGCTGCTAATGAAAACAAAAGGGTACTTATCTTCTGTTTAAGAGCTATAGGATCATGTTTGTAGTCATAGTAAAATCGAACAATAGCTGAATCAAATGATAGTGTAAAAAATACCGTAAGAATCGCTATAGTGGCCAAAACAAGGGATATTATACCATACTCTTGGGGTTCTATATATACTGAGTAAACAGGTATAAGAAAAAATGCTACTCCTTTTTGAAAAATAGTAGTTATAGTATAGATAAAAGAGTTTTTATTAAATGAACTAGGCATTATTGAGGTAACAGGACTTTATAAAGATTTAAGAAAATTCCTAAAGTTAACTTGCCAGTTTTTTGACCAAATTTGTTCTGACTCAAAATTAATTTTCCCCCTGTTTGTATTTAAGATGCTATTTAGGTCATTTAGTTCTTCTATATCAACAACTAAAACAGAACCTTTTGGAAATGTTACCTGTGGGTTTTGTAGAGAACGGTAACTTATGACAAGTTTATTGTTAAAAGCTAAGGCTTCAAATAGAACAGTAGAAATATCACCTATTATACATCCAGATTTACTTATAGAATCGTATACATTACTGTTCCTATCGATCAACATTCCTTTATTCAACAATTCTCCATATTTCCTTTCGATACCATTTGCTTCTAGAGGGTGAGGTCGAAAAAGTAATTTAAATTTAGATCCCTTTATTCCATTTAGTATAGCAAGCAGTACTTTTTTGGTTTCTTGATAGGTATTGCCGGAACTAACAAATAAAATACTGTCTTGATCAGTAAGTGAACACTCTTTCGCTATATCTATCTGAATAGAAGGCTTACCAATTACTACTTTTTGTGAAGGTAAATTAATTTCTTCTGACCAGAAGTTTCCGTAGGTCAAAAAATAATCTGGTAAATATTGTTGATATTGGGATGAATGTGCTATTGTCTCAGAATAATTGTATGCCATATGGCTTCTTCCAACAAAGCCATGCTGTATCTCACCAACTTTGATACCATTTTTTTTCGCAGCTTTTATTATAAATGCGCTTGTACCATAAGAAGCATCTTCTACAAAAATGATCCTAGGCTTTTTCAAGTAAAAAAGCTTACTGAATAAAAAATATTGTGCCTTGGCTTTTAAAAGCTGCTTTGATAGTAGCTTCTTTAGTTCAACAACTTCTCTGTCACCTATTTTATCAAATGTTTTACTTGCTTTCCTTATGATGGTATCTATTAGTAGAACTTCTTGAGCCTGTAAGCGGATTAAGCCCAGTTTGATTAAGAGCACATATAAAACATCAAAGAAGAAAGAGGCTGCATGTTGCTCATGCGTTCTTGGGTATTTAAAATCAAAAGAGTTGTATTGTTCTAAAATAAAACTTTCTTTTTCAGCCAAGAGTAAAAGATCATCACTTACTCTATTATGATACTTCCCTTGCGTATTCTGAATATTTGTTACTCCTGAGCCGAAGTAAAGATATTTTAAATGAGGTAAAAAAAGGAACTTTAATCCGTTATGTTGAAATATAACCTTGAATAATAACCTAATAGCTTTTACACCTAGTTTTCTTTTAACTTCAAAAGATTCAAAGTTACTGTAAAAGTCATTTATGTACCGGAACAGGGGATATCTTACAACTGGCCATATGAGCAAGCCTTTATTTGTTTTAAAGTTGATAGGTTGAATTTTGCCTTCAAAATCAAGTAGTTGTTCTAATCTTAACGCCATCGAATGTTGTTTCTAGATCGCTGTCCAACCTCCATCAACTAATAAATTATGACCTGTTACATAGGAAGCATCATCAGACAAGAGAAAAATAATTGGGCCAATAATATCTTCTGCCTTACCCATTCGTTTCAATGGGACTTTCTTTTCATAATTTTCAACAAAGCTTTCTGGTTGATGATCAAATATACCGCCTGGAGAAACACAGTTAACCCTTATTCCATAAGGGCCATATGCTGCTGCCAAGTAACGAGATAAATTATTGATACCGCCTTTTATAGCAGAATAAGCTGCTGGCATTGTCATATTAGTCCCTTCATAAACAGTAAAGTCAGGTCCAACTAACCCATAGATAGAAGACATATTGATAACAGTTCCACCTTCCTGCTTTTTCATAGTTTCTAACACTTCACGACAGCATAAGAAGTAGCCATTCAGGTGCATATCTACATTCCTTCTCCAAGAGTCAAAAGGAAGTTCCTCTATATCTAATCCCCAGTCTTGAGTTCTTGGATATGCGTTATTAATCCAGCCATCAATTCTTCCATATTTTGCTATTAATGTCTTAATACTTTCTTTGACCGAAACCTCAGAAGTAATATCCATTACGATCTGGTGAGTATCTTCATCAGTATTATCAAAAGCAAGGTCTGCACCAATTACGATTGCTCCCTGTTCTTTACAAGCTTTAGCGATCCTCTTGCCTAACAGTCCATTGCTCCCTGTGATTACAACTATTTTATTGTCTAGACGAAACATATAAAGGTTAATTGAATTGACGAAAAACAGGCTTAATAACAGGGGAGAAGAGATAATTTTCTAAACTATCATTTAAAGCTTGCACATAAATCTCCAATGATTTCTCAACTGCAAAAAGTGTATTTTCTAATTCATTTTTCTGATGCGCATAGGAAAGAGATATGTAGGGCATAAGAATGCCTTGCTTTATCATTTCTTGTGAAAAAAGAGTTCTGAAAGCTAAAGAAGTCTCTTTGTTTTGATCTTTTGTAATATAATTGGGAGATATACCGTATCCTATAACTTCAAAATGATCTTTGATGCCCAGCTTTTCTGCAGTATTATTCATTCCTTCTATCAATTCATTTCCATAAGTCCAAAAATGTTGGATGACATTTTCACGTCTTAGAATTTCAATGGTCTTCATAAAGGCACCCAAGGCACTCATTTCTGCACCATGTGTAGTTGAAGTTAAGAAGACCCGCTCTTTACCCTCTTCCAAAATACCCCCGATTTCCATTATTTCCCTCTTTCCTCCTAGAGCTGCTACAGCAAATCCATTAGCCATAGCTTTGCCAAAAGTAGTGAGGTCAGGTTTGACATTATAATAGGTCTGGGCTCCATTTAAGTGCCATCTAAAGCCAGTAATCATCTCATCCAGAATGAATACTGCATCATTCTTCTTGCAAATCTGCTGGACTAAATGAAGAAAGTTTTCACCTTTATTCTCACATTCTAGACAACCTGTTGTGGTTTGATTATGATGAGCTGGACATGGACCTTCCAGAGAAGCAGGCTCTAGCATTACTGCAGCAATTTCGCCTTGGTACTGCTCAAACAGTTGCTCGAGACTGTTTATATCATTATAGTCAAAGTGTAATGTTAGTTGTTGGTATTCTTCCGGTATACCTCTTTTTAAAGGAGTAGAGCCAATAAACCAGTCATCATAAGAAAAAAATGGATGTTGTCTGGGTATACAAACATACTTTTTACCAGTATATGCTCTTGCAAGCTTTACGGCTGCAGTTGTAACAGTAGAACCATGTTTTGCAAATTTCACCATTTCTACCGAAGGAATTGTATTGATTAGTAGTTCCGCTGCAGTTAACTCAGTAACAGTAGCTCGGGTAAGATTATTTCCTTTTAGAACTTCATGATATACGGCTTCAGCAACTTCCGGATTTCCATAACCGATATTAACAGAGCGCAAACCCATGCCATAGTCTAAGAACTTATTTCCCATTGGATCCCATACATAGCTGCCTATCCCTTTCTCAAGGATAGCTGGCGCATTAGATGGAAACTGATCATCTCCTCTTGAATAAGTATGTGCGCCACCAGGTATTGCTTGGTGTAATCTTTTACTATAAGTACTATTGCTCATCTTTCTCTTTTTCTATTTGGTTATGGAAGTTTTCCCAGTAAATGTCGTTTAACTGCTCGTTTAAACTATTATAGTTTTTCGCAAGCACAGTCTCTACTATTTCCTGATCTGTCACCTTTAATATCTTTTCAGGAGCTAAATCACTAATTACTGCCCCAAAAAAATTAGCGTCAGCAGTATAATCTAAAGTAAATCTTAATGGTGTTGTGGTAAAGGGATTGAACTGTATGTTCAAAGGTTCTCTAGTAAATATTCTTCCCCAGCCCGTTTCTAATACATCATCCGTCTCTTTTACAACCTCCCTTAAATAGTTAGCCGAAAAGCCGCTAGCGTTCATGCCAAGTGGTAGCCCTTCTGTTTTTACAAATTCTTCGCCTGCAAGCAAAGCTTCGTATACTTTTTTACATGCTATAGGAGAGCATAATATATCATCTCCGTCTACACAAATAACAGCATCCCAATTTCTATCGGATACACATTCTTTTAATCGTATAGGGATATTTGTAGCGTTTCCGTAAAATACACTTACATTGCCTAGTGCTTCAAATTGGCTAAATGTACGATTTAGGGGTGAGTCAGCTGTAGTGATACATATTTCCAG
This sequence comes from uncultured Pontibacter sp., assembly GCA_966250805.1. GTDB lineage: Bacteria > Bacteroidota > Bacteroidia > Cytophagales > Hymenobacteraceae > Pontibacter. The sequence continues at coordinate 50,888 of CBINIP010000025.1, forward strand.
CACTCCCGATGCGATTTCGTCAGCAAATGTATGTTTTAGACGAAGAATTAGCCACTCTAAAAATGATTTACCAGCAGCTTTAATTAAATGCTTCTGATAAAGCCTGCTTGACTCAAGCCTTGCAATGATTGAAATTCCTATCATATAGTTATGTATTCAATGTATCTTTTTTCGTTCCATGATTGCTCTATTGTGTAAAGCAATCGCAATACATTTCTATCATATTCCAAATCATTGAAAAATTTCTCTTTACAAAGTGTAGCATTTAAGAAATTATTCATTTCATCAATGTACATCTGTTCTGTAATATTCTTATTGTAACCTTCGTGTGCCTCTATAGAATCATATTGATGAGTATCCCATTGATTTGTTGTAGGGTTGTAAATCTCAATTAACTGATCTTCCCATGACCAGCGCAGCTGCTTATCGCTGCCATTAATTAATAGTTTTCTTGTGCCGAAGCGGGAAACTACATCAATTGTAAGGTTGATTAATAGTCCATCCTTATAATGCAAAATAGCATTATAAGTATCCTCGATGTCTTCTGCACCTTCTATAATGATAGTTTTTAAATAAGCTCCGATTACTGTATCAGGAAATCCAAATAATTTTGTAATCCAAGTAAGTTCGAAAGGAACAATCTCTCTAGCACCACCTGTTTCTTTTTGTGAAACATAAAAATCAGAAACCTTTTCATAGGTGTGCCAGTCTGGCAAATACTGACCTGAATGATAAGTTATATTCGAAATCTTACCTAGCTCACCAGATCGAACAATTTCATATATTTTGCGAATGCCATTGTGAAAAAAGAGGGTTCCAGAAGGAGCGGCTATTAGATTTTTTTCTTTTACCGTTTTAATAATATCATCTAAACCATGATCTACGACACTAGCTTCTACAAAAAAAGGAATACCTAAATGAGCAGCCATATCCATGTAAACCTGATGAATAGCAGGAGGCACAGAAATAACAAGTGCGTCAAATCCATTCTGACGAACAACTTCTGTATTTATAGAATCTAGTACAGGTATATCATATTTGCTGATTGCTTCTTCTCTTCTATCTTGTCGGTTATCGAAACCAACTATGTCATTCACACCCAGCGCTCTTAAGTTTCTTACTCTCCTTTTCCCCATGGAGCCTAATCCCACAACAAGAACTTTCAGGCTTTGTATAGTTTGCATTAAATTAGAATTTTATGTGATGAATATCTTCTTGCGCTTTTTTATAATCTTCTGGCTTTCCTATATCTAGCCAATAGCCTCTGAGTGCATAGGAGCTTATTTTCATTCCTTTTGAAATTAACAACTCCATGAAATCGGTAGCATTATAGAATTGGTTCTTAGGAAGCATTTCCAGAGCCTCTTTCTTTATTAGATAGATTCCTCCATTTGAGTAGTAGGTGTAAGTAGGCTTTTCCTTAAAGCTAGTAACGTGACCTTTATTAGTCTCCAAGACAGCATAGGGAATACTAACAGTATATGGAATTGTAACTACTGAAAGAGCAGCATCGCTTTTAATAAAATGGAGAAAAAAGTCTTCGTAATCTATGTTAGTAAGAATGTCTGAGTTAGAAACAAGTACATAATCGTGTTGAAACTCTTTTACCTTGCTGACGGCACCAATAGTACCTAAAGGCTCATCTTCCCACACATATTCAATATTAATCTGCTTGCTTTGGCCGTCTTCAAAATATGCTTCCAATTGTTCACCTAGATATCTGACAGAAATCCATATATCATCTATACCAAAGCTAGCTAATCTATCTATATTATGTTCGATAATAGGTTTATTGCCAATTTGTAAAAGTGGTTTTGGGGTTGAATCAGTTAAGGGTTTTAAACGCTCGCCTCGTCCGCCAGCCATTAATACAGCATCAACAGGTAAGTATGATTTTAAAAATCTAAAATTGATAATATTAACAATTTCTCCTCTTGTATTTAAAACCGGTATTATTCTGAAATTATTGTTCCTATAGTTGATTACATCTTCAATATCATAAGCTCCTCTTCTCAGGAACTTAGGATTAGTTTGTATAAAATTGTCAACCTGGTCCTCAAGTGTTAGCCCACTTAAAAAGCCTCTTCTAACATCGCCATCAGTTATTGAGCCTACTAGCTTATCATTCTCATCTACGACAAAAAGAATTGCATCAGCTGCAAGATCATTTAATTTTGCTAGTGCTAACTTTATCGGTGAATGATTTATAATTAGGTGTCTCCGATAATCTATCATTACTTATCTATATATTTTAAAAGCTGAAACGCCTCCGCATATTGTACACCAACACTTGCTCCTCTAAAATGGGCTAACGCTTTAATATTATTTAATGAACGGGGGAAAGGGTGCTCACCTAATTCAGATTCATAGATTTTCATAATCTCCAGCTTTTGCTCTAAGAAATCGCTAATGTCTACAAAATAATTAGGGATAAAAGCTTTCTCATAAAGTGCAGGGGCAAATTCTGTTTCTGATATGCATTCATACATTAAAATTTGCCTGATATATGGATATCTAAAAGACTTCGTACAGGCTGCTACCGCTTCAAAAATTACTCTATGATCAGAATGAGCATCTGACCTGTTTAAGCAATAGATAATTTCAGGTTCAAGCTTAGTGAAAATATTAGAGATTTGCGGCACCATTTTCACAATTGATTCTCCTGATAAGGTCATAGTAGGGTAGTTAAGATGAAATGTTTCCTTAACACCCAGTCTTTCACTTACTAAGTTTATTTCCTCCTGCCTGCTTTTAACCCTTTCTTTCGAAAATCCTTGATTTTCAAAAATGTTAGTCACAATTAACCAATATATTTCATCCCCTCGGTCCTTGTGCTTTAGAATTGTACCACCGGCACCTAATACCTCATCATCAGGGTGCGCAGATATGATAATAACTTTTTTCATATTAAATATTGACCAGGCTCTATGTTTTTTAAGGTATCAGAAAGTGGAATCCATACAGCAGAATTTCCAGTTTTTATTAATATTTTGTCTATCTCGACACTTAACACCTTTCCAGGT
>CBINIP010000026.1:0-49298 GCA_966250805.1 uncultured Pontibacter sp.
TAGAATGCCGCCCTGTCACGGCGGAGGTCGCGGGTTCGAGTCCCGTCCAGACCGCTCTTAAAAGAGCCTGAAGATTAATTTCTTCAGGCTTTTTTTGTTTTTGCTGTATACTTTTGATTTTTAACCTATTATATCAAATTTAATTAAGTGTTACGGCGGAATTTTATTTTTTAAGCTTCTTGGAAGAAGTGCTTAATGTTGTGTTGTTTTCATTCCTGATCAAAAGGCGTTTTGCATAGTCATGAGACGGCTTTTCCACTAAGAGATACATTATATAAGCAGAAATCAGAGAGATAATAAGGCCTATAGCAACAATAGTGATTTTACCTACCGTACTGTAAACTTTATGTGACATAAAATTTATGAACGCAGCCCCTATTATCGAGTGAATTAAATAAAGAGAATAAGAAATATCCCCAAGAAAATGTGTCACTTTATTTTTCGTATTGGGTATTATAATAATAATAAATAGGGTAAATAATGCTACTAATGCTGATATCTGCCCCTTAAGTAGATATAATACTAATGTGTTAAATAAAAGAATTAATATAAGCTCCCCTAGTTTTAATTTATTAGACTTATACAGGATATAACAAATGCCAAACATAAAACAAGGAAGCCATGAGAATATCATACTTGATTGTGGTAAAATAAATCCTAACAAAGCAAAAACTAATATTATTGAGTATTGGATAAATTTATTTGAGTTCAACAGTAAAGGTAGTGTTAGGCTAATTATTAAATAATATTGAAATTCTATCGCGAGTGTCCAATAAACAGGATTTAACCAAGGCTGATTTTCGAAAAATGGAATAATATATCCTATATGTAAGATAATATTTGTTAATGAAGGTGTTAAATCTATAGCAGTTGTACCTGGAATTATGTTTCTAACATGAACATACACTAGAGCAACAAGTATTGAGGCCAGATATGTAGGTTCGATACGAATTATACGTTTTTTAAGAAATTTATAAAAGTGGTTAAAATTATAACCACTTTTTATCATTGAAAGTGGAATAACAATACCACTAATAACAAAGAACATTTGTACGCCATATTTTCCAAATTCAAAACCATTTTGTATCTCCTTTTCAAATAATCCTATTGTAGTACTAACGAAATGATGTAGGCAAACCGCAAGAGCAGCAATTCCACGTAATGAATGGATTATAGGAATATGTTTCATATATAGGTTAAGTTGTTATCTAATCAGAATGCTGTTTTGCAATTAAATAAACTGAGTCAACTTACGAAGAGGCTTCAGGAACCTTGTGTAGAAAGGCGGATTCAGATCATTTACCAGCCATGCCTGGTAATCCTCCTGGTTTGCTCGAATTCTGTTCTTTAAAGAAACGTTACTTTTACCTCCTACCCGCATTTTCACCAGTTTTTCTGGGATATAAGTTGTAGAAATGTTGTGCTTGTACAAGTAGCGTAACATTAACTCGTAATCAGCCGCACTTTTAAACGCTGTATTGTATAAGCCCAGCTCCTGGTATACTTTGCGCTTCACATAGAAAGTCGGGTGAGGCGGCATCCAACCATACAAGAAGTTGTCTTTTTTAAAATCACCGGATACCCAGTTTCTTATTATTTTATTTGTATTGTCTTTCTGTACATACAGCAGATCACCATATACGCTATCGGTATTATACTTTGTGAAAGCTTCTACAACGTGAGTTAAGGCATCATCAGAGTAAAACAGATCATCAGAGTGCAGTAAGCCTATTACATCTCCGGTTGCCAAAGCGATACCTTTATTGATAGCATCATACAAACCATTATCTTTTTCAGATATAAAGCGGCTGATCCGGTCACTATAGCTTTTAACTACATCAACCGTTCCATCCGTTGACAAACCATCAACCACAATATATTCAACATCCGGGTAAGTCTGCCCAAGCACCGATTCAATGGCATCGGCTATGGTATCACAGTTGTTATATACTATAGTTATGATAGAAATTTTCAAAGCGAGTAAAAGGCTAAGGTTGATTGCGGCAGCTTATTGAATAAGTCTCTGTCTTTTAGGTATTGCAGGATTCCCTTGGTATATAGTAAATGGTAAAAGGTCATTTGTTGCCACCGAACCCGCTGCGAGTACGCTATGTGAACCACAGACAACATTCGGACATACAGTAGCCTTTGCTCCTATCCAGGCACCTTCTTGCAGTACGATCTTACCAACCAGCAAGTCAAAAGTGGCCTTTTTGTAGTCATGGCTACCAGTCAGCAGCATGGCTCCTTGCGAAATAACCACATTGTTTTCTATTAGTACATTCGTCAGATTATCAATCCAGACATTTTCACCAATCCATACGTGATTGCCTATACTTAAGAACCAGGGATATTTTATATTAACAGATGGCTTGATTACAACACCCTGACCTAATTGCGCACCAAACAGACGTAGTAGCCATACCTTTAGATTGTTGATGGGTACTAAAGGATTGAGAAAAAAGAGCGCGTTTACAAAGTACCAGAGCGTACGTTTAATAGTCCCTGCTCCGGGGTTATACCAGGCATTGTCGTAGGCTGACAGGTTGACGTTGGTGCTCTTCTCTGTAATCACGGTGACTAAGGTAATTTAAACAGATTTAGGTTTTGTGTAAGTGCATCTTCATTCTGCATATACTCCTTCGCGTAAAGATAGGCTGCTCTCGAATAAGAACTATACTCCTCCTGCGAAAGATCTAACAAATGCTGTATTGCATCTGCAAAAGTTTTAGGCTCTGATAAGGACAGGTCAAAACCCAATCGATTTTCCTGTAAGTTCTTCCAGGGAGTCTGGTCACTTATAATCACAGGCAGACCTGCAGCCATACTTTCAAGTATAATATGCCCGAAGTTTTCACCTTGGGTTGGTAAGAACAAGGCATGATACTGCTGCAGTGTTTCGTGTACCTGCTTACTATCTATACTTCCTTTGTAAGTTATCTTAAATCTATCATTTATAGCAGCAATCAAATCCTGACATTCATCCCAATACTGCTCGTTATAGATGGGGCCATAAATATCAAAGGTGACTTTACCTTTGACGGTATTATTTCTTAATACTTCTAGGGCATAATTGAGGTTCTTTTCAGGAGATATGCGAGCAATACTCACTAAACGCAACTCTCCGTGCTTTTTACTTATTACTGCTGGCGAGTCATAAATAACCTTTTTAGACAGATTAGGTGCTACCTTAACTTCTTGTCTGTTGCCAAAAAGCATCTTGATATAATTTGCCTCATCGTTGTTTGTCGCATGGAAACTCACATTTCTGTAATGCCCCATAAGTTTAGCAGCCTGCAAAAAGGCCTTCTTTTTATATCCCTTTACTTGTATGGCACTTGGTGTAAGCATACCTCTTGCAGAAACTATAGTTTTACTGCAGTTCAACTTTCTGGCGATAAACAGAGGAAGAATTGAAAAGTATAATGAGTAAATTCCGTTTATGAGTACGATATCAGGGTTAACCTCCCGAGCAGTTTGTAAAAGCGGCTTATACTTCAGATTTGTAGCAGAAATATAATATATCTGCAAATGGTCATCTAATCTATTCCAGGTATCAGGTGTTACAGTTGTATAAGGTTGATTTTCGCAATAATCAGTATCACGAGTTATAACCCAAAAATCAAAAGCCTCCTTTAAATGCGCAATTAGATTGGCACATGACTGTACAGGTCCTCCCGCTTTATAGCCGGGCAAAAACCAGTCAATGAAAATAAGTATACGAGGCTTTTTACTCAATTCCATTCTCCTCCAACCAATTTTCGAGCACAACCAGGTACCAGATTCTGGACCACGTTACTGTAGGATCTCCGGCATTAAACCTGAACCATAAATCTTTAAGTATACTTTCATTTAATAGACCACGCTGTGAGAGTCGCTGAAGCTTAGTATTAGCAAAAGTATACAGATCGTTTTTTAACCACTGTTGCCAGGGTAGCAGGAATCCCATCTTCGGCCTGTTTATGATGTCCATCGGCAGCAGATTCCCAAGAGCATCGGTTAATAGTTTTTTGGGTGTAGCTGGGTATTTATACTTGTCGGGCACCCCTATTACGTACTCAACCAGCTTATAATCCAGAAAAGGGACGCGAACTTCCAGTGCATGCGCCATACTCATCTGATCTGTATCGCGCAACAAGGTGTTTTGCATGTATGTCCCGATCTCGGCAAGCGATACCTGGCTAAGCATTGGCATATCATAGCCCCTTTCCTCTTGTTCCAGCAGCATACCCTCCAGAATCTGCTGAACTCTGTTCGGCTCTAAATTTTGTTGAGCCAGCATTTGTTCCAGCGTCTGATCCGTAAACACCTGGCGGGTTAGAGGATAAGTTTGAGATATATCCCAGGAAGGAAGCTTTAGCAATTGATTTAGTTTTACCGCTGCTACTGAAGGCCTGATCTTGATGAGTGATTGCCCCACAAACTGTCTTGCAAATAAAGGCATGCTGGCCACCCATCTGTAATGCTGAAGTTTGTGTAGTCGCTTGAAAACATCGTACCCGCCAAACAATTCATCGCCACCTAAGCCAGACAGTGCCATGGTTATACCTGCCTCCTTAGTAACCTTGGATACTATATAAGTATTAGGGCCGTCACCACTCGGGTGATCCATGGCCTTTAGGGCAGCCGGAATTGTATGCAGAAAATCAGTTGGTGTAAGCCTGATTTCTGTGTGGTCGGTATTGAATTTACGCGCAACAGCAGCCGCATACTTAGCTTCGCTGAAGGCTTCTTCTTCAAAGGTTACAGCAAAGGTTTTTACCTTCTGCGATGCTACCTGACTCATGAGCCCTACAATTGCACTGGAATCTATACCTCCGGATAAGAAAGCGCCAAAAGGTACGTCTGCAATCAATCTTCTTTCAACAGCTTGCAGCAGCAGATCATGTACATCCTGCTTAACCTGATCGTATGTTTTTCCTTCTGCTTCCCGGTTTATACTTGTAGTAGCAGACCAGTAGCTGAAGATCTCTGTTTTACCCTCACGGATTTTCATGCCATGGCCCGGCATCAGCATCTTAACGCCTTTAACCATTGTTTCAGGTGCGTGAACTGTCTGGTATCGCAGGTAATCAGAAAGAGCAGCTTTGTTTAATTGCCGTGGTACCAACCCGCTCTGCAGAAGTGCCCTTACCTCAGAAGCAAAAATTAGCTTATCTTGATGTTGGGAATAATATAGTGGCTTAATCCCCAGCCTGTCGCGGAATAGGATAGTTTCATTCTTCTGCCTGTCCCACAAGGCAAAGGCAAACATGCCGTTAAAATGCTGCACACAGTCAGTTCCCCAACGTTTGTAGGCTGCAAGTATAACCTCTGTATCCGTCTCTGTCCTGAAAGTATAATCCTGAAGCTCCTGTTTTAGCTCTTTGTAGTTATAGATCTCACCGTTAAATACAAGCACCAGGTTGCCGTCAGCGCTTATCATCGGCTGATGGCCAGCAACAGATAGGTCTATAATAGAAAGGCGGCGTTGACCCAAAGCAATTCTATCCTCAATAAAACAGCCACTGTCATCTGGCCCACGGTGTGCTATAGCCGCATTCATGGCGGTCAGTATTGTTTCTGCCTGCTCCCTATCTGCTCCTATTAGTCCGACTATACCGCACATGAAAGTATAATTATGAATTGTTTACTGATACGAATGGAGAAACAGTATATGCAATTTAACTTTTTGAGTTTTGTACCAGCCTCATCAGTTTATCTGCCCAAATGGCTGGAGTGTTTTGTAAGGCTAAAGAAACACTCTCTTCTCCCATCTGTAGCAGTTCTTTGTCTGATTTAGTAATCACTGATTTCAAGGCATTTTTAAGGCTTACAACATCCCCGGCCTTGAAAATATAACCATTCACACCCGGCTTCAAAAACGCACTTGCGGCACCAACTTTATCGCTACAAAGCAGCGGGAAACCAGCTGCAGCAAACTCATGAACTACTACTCCCCATGGCTCGAATAGCGAAGGTAATATAAAAACACCTGTCTTGCTTATATAATCCTTAAGCTGATCGGGCTGTACAAAACCAAAATGTTTGATTTTTGGATGCTGCGTTGAATTTTGTTCGAGAGGACCGGTGCCCAGGCACCATAGTTCCCATTCATTAGGCTGTTCATTCTGCAGTTCTATAAAAGCCTGCCAGAGTATGTCTAATCCTTTCTGAGGTACATACCGCCCTACATAAATAAAACGCTTGGGGAAGGACTTTGATTTTACCGCTAGAGACTGCATATACTGCTCATGAAAAGCAGGAACATTGGCAGAATAATATCCTTGCATTATACGTTCCGGAGCAAAAGCTAATTTGCGAGCATAGATAGCTTGCGGCTCACCTGCCACAAAAGCATGGGTAAAAATGCGTTGCAAGGTAAAAGGCGCAACCAGACGAGCTATTTGTTGCTTTGGGTTGCCATACCAGTGATTGTCCAGACCTACCAAAATAGGAATTCTTTTATGAAAAGAGCGTGCAACTGCCAGATAATCTTTGTCTAACCAACCACTGCAAAAGATCAGGTCTGGATTTATTTCCTGTGCCAGCCCTTTTAGTTGTTGCCGTGAATATTGCTGCTTATCATATACTTTAACACCTGTAGGCAATGTAAATTTAAAAGGTGCTTCTTTGTTAACAGGCCAGCGCACAATATGCACTTCAGCATCATAAGCCTCCGTCAGAGCCTTTATGCAAGAGAGGAAATAACCGGAAAGTTCAGTATAGAGGAATAGGATATTCGTGGACATTTCGAAAGGGGCAAACTTATAGCTTGATTGGCTGCTGTTCTGGGCTTATTTGCTTTGGTACAGCTATCAGGAAAGTAAGCATCATCAGCAACTGTATTGTATACGGGTTTAAGGAACCAATAAGCCACGACTCTACCATGTTAGATAAAAAAACAGACATTACAAATGGAAGTGCAAGTGGTGATGCAGCAATAGCTTTAAGTGAAAGAGCAAGCCAACCAATTATAAACAACACAAGACCTATAAACCCAGTGTCAAGCCAGACTGTAAGAAATGCATTATGAGCATTACCTTCATGTCCTTTCATACTAAGTTCTAAAAAATTTTTATGATAGATATACTCCGTATAACTAAAACCTTTGCCAATCCAATAGTTCTTTTGAATATGTTCCCACGCAAACTCACGAGCAACAACACGTCCACCTCCTGTTTCAAGACTTTCCACTCGAAGGTAATGCTCAAAGCCAAAAAAGCGGCCAAGTGCGACAATATCAATATCTATATAAGTGACGAACACAGCAACACCTATAGTTAGCAATACCCCTAATATTCTGTTACGTCTCGATAAAAGTAGTACACCAATAAAAACTAGCAATGCTAACGTTTGCCCCCTTGAACCACTCCATAACAAAGATGCAATAATTAAAATGTATATTATAATTCTAGCCCTTTTAGTAAAGAGACTTGGGAAATAATGGGTAACGAGGAAGAAAAAGACAAAAAAAAGAAAACTGAAAATGCCTAGAGCATTTGGGTTTCCTAGCGCACCTGAAGATCGTTCACCAAGATTATACATCACCAAGTTAGGATTAATGATATACATTACAAATCCAGCCACAAGTACTGCTACTCCACTCATCATCAATGTACGCAGAAACTTTTCTCCATATTCTTCCCATAAGGCGTAGAATAAAGTAGGAGTTATAATAATAAGCAACAGGTAAGATATTGTTTTAGAAAATGCTGTTAAAACTACTGGGCTAAAGATGAGACAAAATAGAGCCCAAATAATAAAGGGAAGAAAAAATATATACCAGTTGAAATATGTCTTTATTTTGATGCCGCCAGCACTTCCTTTCAACAAGAACAATAAAAATAATAGAACTATAACAGTTTTAAGATCTTTAGCAAAATCAACAGCATTATGACGGCTATCAGATAATATTAAGATAAAAATAAAACCAATAAAACTGATGATAAGGCTCCCTCGATTAATTAGATATAGAACATGCAGTGCAATTAGCGGCAACGCTGCAAATCTCAATAAGATACCTAAGCACAACCAAGCTCCTACTGTCAATAGCAGAGATGTGTTTGAATAGGTAAAGTTGAAATCAGTATTACGCATCTGAAGAATAAAGTGTAGCCACCGCTATTACATTTACAGACATAATTTAAGAAAGAATTACAAAATGAAAAATTAACCATTTCGTACTAATACATAGGTAGTCTTATCCAATAATAAAACTTGTTATATGTTAAAGGATTCCTATTTTCAGCAATGTATCTACTATTCTTTAAATAGCGTTTTATTCCGCTCCAGAAACCGGACCAATCTTTCTTTTTAATGACTAATTCATAGTACAACCTAGGTATGTAATATACAGCTATAGAAGGTAAAAAAATTAGTGGTAAGTAAATAGATAAAATACTTAAGTAGTTTGATGATAGCATCTTGTTACGCCATGCATGGCCATATATTCCTTCATCATTTTTAGATTTTTTTTGAGTTTGCCTGACCTTAAAATCTACCCTATGGTGGATTATGAGATCATCTCTTGTAACTGTAGAATAACCAGCTTTAAAGGCCTTTATTGAAAAATCTATTTCTTCACAGTAAAAATAAAGCTGTTCTCTATAAAAACCTACCTTATTAAGCACTTCTCTTTTTATAATATGACCACAACCAATAAAGTTTTTAATTTCTCTTAATTTAGCATCTACAGCCTGAATTTCTGGAAGTTGAAGCTGATTAAAAACATTAAAGTTAAAAATGCCATAATGTGGTACTGATTGTAAAATATATACTGCTTCAGTAACGTGGTTCGGATTTATAAAGCATGAATCATCGTCTAAAGAAAGTACATAGGGTTTATCAGTAAAAGACATTAAATAATTACGATTATAAATATAGCCTAGTGGAGCTACATTATGTGTTATAAACACTCCGGGATATTTATTTTTAACTAAATCAAAAGTATTATCTGTAGAAGCATCATCTACTATATATATATTTGATTCTAAAATACCATAGCTAAGTAAGAGTGATAATGTTTTTAATAATTCACTCGCTCTGTTACGTGTTGAAATAATAATATCAACTAAATTAAGTGACTCTTGATTCATGAGAGAATAGGAACAAAGTGATTAATTTGTTAGTGCTTCGTCATATATCCTTTCAAGTATCCGAGCATTTTTAGCGGGGTCATGATTATATTTCACTCGCCTCCAAGCTTGTTCACCTTTCTGACTAATGATATCTGGATTAGTACAAATATCTTCTACTATAGAAAAAAGATTTTCGAAAATTATATTTGAAACCAAAGCTCTATCCTTAGCACTTGCTAGTTTAGCATTTTTATTTTCATCTAATGGCAGGTTAATAATCCAGCCACATTCATTATTATTTATCTCTGGTAGTGCCCGAACATTGGTACTTATGACAGGACAACCAGCTGCCTGAGCCTCTAAAACGGAGTACCCGTACGTATCTGCATATGTTGGAAGCAAACCTATATGGCTTTGTATTAGTAACTCTAATACCTTGTTATTTGGAAGATTTAAGAAATGAGTAATATGTTCTCCATTCTTCCTGATAATAGCTACTGCTTCATCGTAGTCTTCTTTCGTTGCTCTGGAAGCATAATCTCCAAAGCTGAGGGACGAAACAATATTTAAGTGAATCGGGTATCTTTTTAAAATTAGCTTGTCAAAAGCAAGCAAAATTTCTTTACCTCCTTTTCTGAAGAAGTCGGCACCAACAAGTGTAAAAATAATTTTGTCGTCTATCTTCTTTACCTTAAATTCTTCTATTAACAGCTTCTGAGGAGGGTGAAGAGTAAACATTTTGTTTTTAATTACAGGAGCTAGTTTTGGACAATTCTCCTCCATATATTTTAGCTGTAGATCTGCTGTACACTCAGAAATAGCAATCATTTTTTTACAACTAGTATGTGTAAGCCTTTCAATAGCGTATTTGTAGACAAATTTTGGGGCTGTGCCAAGCCGGGGTATATATGTTTCGAAAGTAACTATCCAAGGCTTGTCAATTAATGATACAGAGTTAAAAAAATGATATGCGCTAATATGCTTATCGCCCTTCTCGAAAAAAAGAAATTGCAGAGGAGAATATATCTTCTTTGTGAAAAAAAATGTAATGTTAGTAAGCTTTCTAAAAACATCTTTTACTTCTACAAAAGCATATTTCTGAAAATCTAAGTCAACAAAATTCCGACTTTGTGGGTAATTAAAATAGCTTGTTCCAATCTTCTTCATACAGCACTAAGCCACTTATGATCCAATTATATTTTTGAATTTATTTAAGGCTAATTCAACTGGATCATATTTAAGCTTTTCCATTGCAGTATTATGAGCATTTGTACCTAATCGCTCCAGATTATCTTTAGCCTCCCACATTCTCTCCAATGCTTTACCAAAAGAATAGGGTGTTGCTGCATCAGCTACAAATCCATTGAAGCCTTCTTTGATCAACTCAGTGTTACCGCCTACGTCCGAAACAACAGCTGGGCGACCGCATAGCATGGCTTCAACTAAGGCAATAGGACAACCTTCCTGTGATGAAGGCATTAATAAAACATGAGTCTGTGCCCATATTGTTTTTCGAAGGTCCTTAACATGCCCGTGAAAAGTTACTCTATCTTTGAGTTCATAAAATGAGCATAGGGTTTTAATATAATTCTCGTCAGGGCCTTTGCCGTAAATGTTCAAATGCCAATTTCGCTCCTTCCAGTCTTTTCTCCGCAAAATATCAAGAAGTATGCTATGCCCCTTTACCCTTATATCAAGCAATCCAACAATAGCGAATTGAAGTACATTATTTGTAGGAAGTGGAACTATATTTTTATCATCAAACCCAATAGGGTTTGTAATTATTTCTGCACCAGTAAAATAGGAACAAAGCATTCGTTCCGCAACTTCCTTATTGCGATTCGAAACAAAAAATATTTTTGAGGAATTATTATATACAGCCATTAGGTTCTTTTGACAAATTGAAGAAAATAAACCATTTTCTGTATTACCATGAATTACATTACAGTACGGAATTCTAAGTTCTCGGAAAAATGCCTGGTAATATTCTGTTTCTACATCCACAAAACTTCCCTGATTTATAATCAGTATGTCAGGGTTAAATCTCAGAATAGCTTTTAAATCTGAGAGGGCAACTGTCTTTTGAAGAATTTTTGCTTTGACTTTACCTGCAATAGAGTGGTAATGCAATCTTGACCTGAAGTATAATTTAACCCCAAATTTTTGTAACTGTACGATTTTATCAGATGGCTCCTGCCATTTATAAACTGAAGCAGCCACTTCATGTCCTTGGTTTCTGGCAAGCAGAGCAACCTGGAACCATAATTCCTCACTCCCGCCCCAAGATTGTCCAGCCATAGTTGAAAGAAAGGCTATTCGCATACTATATTACGCTAATGATTGAGTAACATACTTGATCATTAATAAAACCTCTAAAAGACCTTATATGATGTTCTTATTAACTTGAATCCCTTTATTAATTAGCCGACTGGAGGGAATAAAATTGAATAACCCACCTTATGAAGTCATTTCTATTAACAAGTCATAATCAGCCACAATCTACTGTTTTGATTCCCTTCTATAACTTGCATCCTCTTTATGATTGTCCATAGCTTCTATTGTAACTGAACCTAGACCATCATCTACAGTATCGAAAGCAAATATGGCAGCTGCAGCATACAAGTTGCACATCTCATGAGGGTGAAGAAAAAAGTGCCTGAAACGATTCTTAAGCTTTCTTTGTGCTAAAGTGATTAAATCAGGTTGGCAACGTAAAATTCAAACCCATTTTTCAACCTTTTAGAGAGAAAGTGCATAAAAATAAAATTTAGCAGGTATCTTATAATAATTCGGCTATAACTTTTAACACCACTACTTTTAGTTAACCATTGCTGTTAATCTTTAACATTTATAATTAGAGTACAAGTTAAAAATAATAATTGCCATATCCACTGTTGCTATTATTTAACTGAAGCAGACCTTCCTATCTTTTTTAGTATGTGAACTCTTAACCTAATTCGATATAGTTGAACTTTTATTTATATGTAAGAACACTCGTCGTAACCTAGCATGCAAAAAGATTAGTTCTCTTTTACAAATTATAATACTTAGTTAATTCAGCTAATCTCCATAAATTTAAAAGGTTCTTATTTAAAGAACATTATTTTATAAACATTTACATCTTAAACAAAGTGACATTAATATTAGTAAAACTATAGCTTCATTAATAATTTAAGAGAGTAAACAAGTCTAGAAAGTTTAGGCTTTGAGAATCTTCAAATATTCTTCGCGGAATCTGCTTTTAGTAAAGTTCCTAATAGCAAAGCTTTGAATTTCTTTATGTCTAATATTATTCTTTAAGTAAATAGGCTTGATTACGCTGTCAACGACATAACCTAATTTACTATTTAAAACTAGTAATGAGTAATCACCTATATTTTCTGAAATTATAACTTCTAACCCAGCAGCTAAATACTCAGCAAATTTTGTAGGGCTTGATACAAAATTTGTCTTACTGCTATGTCTATACAATACACCATAATCACAAAGCATAAGTAATCGAATAACTTCATCGGGCTTTAACCACAATTGTT
The DNA here is from genome assembly GCA_966250805.1 of uncultured Pontibacter sp. Taxonomy (GTDB): domain Bacteria; phylum Bacteroidota; class Bacteroidia; order Cytophagales; family Hymenobacteraceae; genus Pontibacter. The sequence goes on from CBINIP010000026.1 coordinate 12,593, forward strand.
TTACCTTACTTGGATAGCGGCTGTAGACTTTAGTTTTGGATATATCTGCATTTGATAAAAAAAGAAGTTTAGCATTTTTATTATTCTCAATAAGATTACAAGCCAAATCATCTAATTCATTAAAAGACTGCCATAAGTCGGCACCACCTGAAAATGCAACAATAATATCATCATTATTAAAACCGTAGCACTCTCTCTTATATTTTATACTTACTTCATAGGGACTTATGTTTTCTTCATCTACAGTACATGGAATAACTACATGTTTATTGTTCTTATAACCGAATTCGTTTTCCCAGTAGTCAACAAGCTTAGAAGAAACGGCTAAGCGAAAGTTTGATTGATTTACAGCATTACCCTCTAAATCTGAAATAATTTTTTCTATTTTCTGCCCCTGTCCAATACCATATTCATCAAATTCTGCTTTTTCGGCTCCTCTTCCATCAAAGCATACCCATTTTATAATTTTATATTTTCTTAATTGTAAAGCAATATTGCAGGCAATACTTCCCCTTGCAATCAACCTCTTCTTACCAGTAAACATACATATTAAACCCAGTATAAGAGTATAGTGTTTAAACCAATGGTTGCGACTAGGTATCATTGGTAAAATAAATGAATACTTATAGGCTTGTTTTATGTTTTTGCGGGTGATAAAGAAATTGGTGTAGGGCACAAAAGCAATAAGTAGTATTCTTTGATTAGATAAATCGGAATAATTTTTAACAACACCAACCACCTGGCTTGCAAACACACCAGTATATCCAATGCCCCATGTAAGATAAATCATACAAGAATTTGATTACAGATCTTATAAGATAAATTCTGTTGTTTTACTATCCAAAAAAAGAGGTATGGGAACTTATTTTCGAATGGCATGTGATTACTCAAAGTTTACTTATACTCTATAAATTAATCTGATTAGGCTTTTTCCTTTATGAAGCTAATAATCTAGACCTCTTCAATTAGTTGTTTTTCTAGAGAAAGCTTGTACATACTCTCAAGTTTGAACATATGATATTCTAAAGAAAACCTATCTTCCACTTTTTTCCTGTTTCTAGCTTGGAATGACCAATTTAGAATATCCTCAAGCCTCTTAATATAGGTTCCTATATCCTTTTCACGAATTAAGTATCCATTAACATTATCCTCAACTAACTCAGGAATACCTGCATGGTAGGTTGAAATTACTGGCATTTCCATTGCCATTGCTTCTATTAATGCATTTGGTAGCCCTTCTGTATCTCCAAGAGATGAAGTAACACTGTGATGTAAGAAGAAGTTTGAGCAATTCATTAAATCACGTGCTTCTTCAGGAGTTACCCAACCTGGGAATGAGACTAAATGGCTTACACCTAAAGTTTCAGATAATTCGATCATTGCTTGCCTTAAAGGTCCACCTCCAGCAAGAATCAACTTCACGTTAGGGTTTTTTTCAGCTAATTTTTTAAAAGCTAACAATGTATACTCATGCCCTTTCTTTTCAACAAATGAAGAAACCTGTAAAAAGATTTTAGTTTTATTTAATGGCCTCAATGTTCTTTGAAAAAGGTTAGTTTCTATGCCATAGTTAATAACAGTTGAATTATTATCATTCAAGCTAATTCCTGCATTTATGAGTTTTTGCATAATGTAATTTGAGCAGCAAATTGCATATATGTTATGATTTTGAAATATTTTTTTTAACCTTTCAACATATACTTTGTATTCTAATTTTGTAGAAGCATCATATCCATGGAAAGAGATAAAAATAGGTATTGAGTTAATATTTTTGATATTATCAATAACTTTAAGAGATTCATAGCCAAAATGACAATGGATTATATCTGGAGTGAAATCTGCTATAAACTTATTTAGATTCTTGCTGAAACTTGAATTTCTGAATGATAAGTAGATGTCCCGGTACTCAAGTTTTTTTTTTAGATATGTTCTAAAAGAATATTTAAAATCAAGTTTTTTGATGTTTATATTCGTGCTATTATTAACATTTTTAAGACAAATAACTACTACCTCATGGCTTTTATTCAAGACTTTAACTTCATTTTGTATAAAAGTTGTAGTATTTCCCCCATACCTTTCACTATAAACCAGTATTTTCATATCGATAAAGTTTGAATCAAGAATTTGAAATTAAAAAATTTGAGTAAATTCAATTTTATTATATCATTTCCCAAGAGCAACTATTTACAATAGATATTTTAATGAAGACTTCCTATTAAAATCCAAGACTTAAAAGATTAATATATATTTTAATGCATTTGAAGACAATCTTGAAAACATTGCCAATTCTAATCCCTAAAAAAGGTTAAAATAAAACTAAATTCTTTTAACCTTTTTCATTATGGATTTAATATAATACTTAAATATATAAGGATAAAACTTTAGAGGAATTCCCATTTTAAATGTTAAAAGTTGTATCAATACTTTTTTTTCTAAACCTCTATTAATAAAGAATCTATTAATTTTAGCTTGAATCGCTTCATCTCTTTTATATCTTGAAAACTTTAAATTATTATATATAAAATCAATAACCCTTAATCCCTCTACAAGAATAATTTTCTCTTTGGATAACAATCCTGAAGATGATTGAGAATTTAAATGATTTCTAAAATAGTTTAAGGATTTAGGTATATAAGCTATCTTGCCTTTAAGTAAAAAGTTTACCCAAGCATACCAATCTCCCGTAATTCTAAAATCTGTAATATTGTATGGACAATATTTAAGGAAACTGTTCTTCCTAAAAAGAACAGCACTAGCATTCGGAATTGATGTTCCCCAAATCATATAATTTATTAACTCATCTTCTCTTTCAATTATATTAAAACTTGTCCATCTATCATCTTTTGCATTAGGCCATCTTTCTTTATATTTAAATGAAAATAATATTTTACCTTCTTTGTCAATTATAAAAGAATTAGAATAAACTAGATCCACTTCTGGATATTTTGATAACACACCAACTAACTGTTGCAGAAAAGTAGTGTCAGCAATATCATCACTTTCAGCAATCCAAATTAATTCACCAGAGGCAATTTCAATACCCTTAAGCCATTGTTTAAAAGTGCTCCCACTATTGAATTCATTACATAATACTGTTTTCACTTTAGGATGATTACTGTATTTCATTATGACACCCAAACTATCATCAGTTGATTTATCATCTAAGATGATCACTTCAAAATCAGAATAAGTTTGATTGAGAACACTTCTTATCCTACTTTCTAAAAATTCAGCATGATTATAATTTGGAATAATAACAGAAACAGCAGCCATAAAATTTTAGAATATACGATAGTTACTGTTCGATAACACCTTACTTCTTAATTTAGCTTTTACTAGATGAGCACCTGTTTTTGTGAAATATATAAATTCTTGATACCTGAAGCTTAATTCTATTAATGAAACAAACCCTCGTATAAAATTTCCTTGCTTTATTTCATTGAAAGCAGATTCACCAATACTATATAAGTAGATTTCTCTATTCAATTTGAAAAGATATTTATCGTGCTTAAGTAATAAATGAAGCTTGTTCCGTATTTTAGTATTAGCTATAAGCATTCTATCCTTGTCCTTACTCATACTTAATGAATGGACTCTTATATGCGTTATTGCTTTGGCTGAATCTGTATATAAAAAAAATTTATCTTTTAAAGCGCATTTTAACCAATAAAACCAGTCCTCTAATGCTCTTAAATCCTCATTAAAGTATCCAACTTCATCAATAACTGAACGTTTTATTAATGGTGAACTTACAACCATAATATTTCTTCTAAGTAGGTGCTCAATTATTAATCTACCTTTACCAGATATACACGGCATCCACCTTTTGTTTTTAAAATCAATAGACCGACTTGTACGATCCTTTTCATTTGAGTCAAAATACAATGTTTCACCGTAAACAATATCAACCTCTTCATTTTTAATGAGAGTATCCACTTGATGAAACAATTTATCAGGAGATATTAAATCATCAGAGTCAAGAAACTGAATAAACTTGCCTCTAGCGTTTATTAAACCTGTATTCCTAGCTGATGACAAGCCTCTATTACGTTGGTATATATATTTAAACCTAGGGTCTCTTTTACAATATGTCTTAGCTACTTGCTCAGTAGCGTCAGTAGATCCATCATTAACAATAATACATTCCCAATTTGTATAAGTTTGACTTAATACAGAATCTAAAGTTTCTGGCAAAAAATCACTTTGAAGGTAACAGGGTACAATAATTGAAACTAGATCCATTAAATTAGAAACATTATTATCTTATTATAATATCTGAAACTAAGCATCCTGATTGACAACGACATTATATAAGAACGAAGCTTCAAATTTGTTCCTACTTTGTAATTGTGCATTATATTTAAATGAAATTCACGTGATGATAATATCTCTAATTGATAAAACTTTTTATACCATTTTCTTAAGCAAGCAGTTTTATGGTGTTTAATATCGTTATTATTATATGAGAGGGATTGTATTGCATGAATTGCTTGAAAGGTTGAGTAACTGTCATTTGCTGTACTTTGGTAACTATGCTTTCTATAGTATGCTAAAAGTTCATCTGAAGCATAAAATTTATTATTATTTGACAACAGCTTTAACCATAAATGGTAATCCTCTGCATTCTGTATTTCAAGAACTTCAGTAAATCCATTTACTTGCAGCACTTTTTCTCGTTTAACTAATACTGTTAATAATGGTATTCTATTGCTCTCTAAGAATAACTTTATTCCTTCATTACCGAAAAAATATCCTGCTTTGACCCCTAGTTTTCCTATGGGTTTCATAGGGTCCTCATTAAAAATTGAACTATCACAGAATACTAAATCAGCATTTTTACTTTTCAGAAAAAAAATCTGTTTTTCCAACTTTAAAGGATGCCACAAATCATCGGCATCAAGAAACGCTATATAATCTCCATCTGCATGTTTTAAAGCTAGATTTCGGGCTTTACCTTGTCTACTATTTTTTTGATAAAAGTATTTTATACGTGATTCTCTATTAGCAAAATCCTTAACAATTTTTGCTGTATCATCTATAGATCCATCATCAACAATAATAAGTTCCCAATTTTTGTAACTTTGATCGATAACACTCTGAATACTTTCTGAGATATACTGTACTGCATTATAGGCAGGCATTATTACAGAAATTTTAGTCATAGTCGATGATCTGCCAAGTTTCTGGTATGAAATCAGATATATTAAAATTAGCTTCTTCAGGATTAAACCAATTCTTAGGTGCCATTTTTAATCCACCTTTGGTAGATAACCAAGCTCCCCACCAACTAAAACTGCTATTTGCAATGATATGATGCTTACAATATGTCATAAGACACATATCTTTCCAACTATCGTCATCTCTATTACCATTTACTAGTGTATAAGATTCACGAGGAAAACGTAAATTATCTTTACACCAATCAGAATCATCAGAGAAAACAAAAAAGTGAGGGTAATTAACCTTTTCTTGAACTAAATTTACTGCATTAAAATAATAAGTTATAGGCAAAAGACCATGGTACCTCTGTATCTCTGGCTTAAGGTAGTCTCCCCGCCTTACATGAACGCAAACGGAATTCTGATAACTGTTGATCTTATCAAGCATATCTGAATTATTCTTGTCTAGCTTATCAAAAGTAAATTCAAACAATAGCTCATTCCTTACTTTGGTAAAATACTTCTCACTTTGGAAATACCCATCTAAATATAGATTTCCTTTATTGTTATTTAAATCATCAATAAATTCGTTCTCAATTTGCTGTATAGTTGTAAGGTTAGGAAATAGAATCTTTTTTAATACTTTAGCTTTAAAATATTTTTTATTTAAAGAGTATTCTTGAAGGCAGTTCAGATTTTTTGCTTTAATATTTCTAAATAATTGAAGTTCAAATTTTCTTGGAGTTTGAATTTTAGCGAGAATAGCTTTATCAGTAAAATAAGAGGTATCGAGATATACTAGTTTATTGCTGCTACTGAGTCCTTTGGCAGTAGCATATTGGAACATTTGATTACCTAGCCCACCTTTCAACTTTGTAATAATCATTTTTTTACAAACCAAAAACATCCACATCCATACCCTTGGTTTTGTGCTATCTCAAAGGAAGCCGAATTAATAAATGAAGCATCATCTTTAATCAATGAAAAATTTTGAAGCTTAAAACCATCGAAATAATGAATTATCATTTGAGGATCATAAATTCTATGTGCGTTGAATTGAATTTTGGGTTTGCCGACAGGAACTACAAAAAGCAAGCTACCACCAATAGCGCATACTCTTCTTAACTCATTGATAGCTTTTAAGTCACCTTCAGGATCGATTGGATCTCCATATCTTCCAAGCCCTATATGTTCAACAGTATGCATACAGGATAGAGATTCAATACTATTATCAGCAAAATGTAAATTGGTTAAATCAGCCTTTCCTGTATATAGATTATCTAGTTTAAGATTAGCTGGTCGGTAATCGTAAAATTCTACAGGTATAAAAGCTGACAGAATCGAGCAGAAGTGTAATGTGGAGGATATATCAATGTGCTTATTTGGTTTCAAGTCTCTTAAAATCCTTGCAGCCCATGCTGGATGATAAATGTAATGAGCGTCGAAATTTGTATTACTTGTATTATCATCTAAACAAGGATAATTATCTTTCCAGTGTAATGGAAGTCTTTTCGTAATATCTAGTTTTGAAAAGTTATTAAAATCATTTTCATAGCGTTTAATGTTAAGATCGTTTTTTCTAAAAATCTTGCTTAATACCATAGAATAACTAAATATTATTTAGAATTTATTTCAGATAAATATGAATAATGTCATCCTCAACTTTTACATCTGATAACGGTCTTAAATTTAATACCATCTTTTCTATAAAGTCTATGGTTGGATAATCATTAGTACCATTAAACAATCTAGCGTCATCAATCAGGATAGCATGATTAAATTTTTTAGCATTAAATATTGCTGAAAGCTCTTCAATAATAGGGCATTCCTTTTCACCTTTTGCTGTGATACCAGCAGAATAATGACCATCAAGCCAAAATATGGCAGGCTCACCTATTTCTTCCATTAAATGTTTCATAATTTCACCACTATCACCTTGAATAATAGTAACATTATTAACTCCTGAAAATTTCTTTACAGCGTCCTGATATAATTTCTCACTTAATTCGATGGAATATATTCTACTAAAACAGTCTATTAGTGCCTCAACCATAGCTCCTAGATATGTACCTGATTCAATCAGAACTTCATATGAAGTAGCGTTTTTAACCTGTTTTAAAATATTTTGCTTGATTACATGGGGGGGAGGCGCAGGCCTACCTTCACTTAGCCATTTATTTACTTCAATTTCAGCAGCTGAAATATCATTTGAATATTTCGATTCATTTTCATTAGAACTGCTAAAAAGTTTTTTAAAAATAGATATCATACTGCTTATAAAATAAAAAGTTAAGTTAATTTATTTGTAGTCATATACATCGGATTAAGTATAAGGCCCGATGCGGAATTATATCTTTTTACAGTAGAATCTACTTTATCTATTATTTCAATAATATCGAAACTACAGGCATTCTCTATATATTGGATTACTTCATTTTTGTCAGATAAACCTAAATTTATATTATATTTACCTGAACTATAAATTACATCCTCTTCTTTAAAAGTTGCACAGTAAGTACCAGGTAAAGCTTCAAAAGGTACTTGCCAAGAAGTCTTAATTGAAAGTTCATACTGATTAGTAATTCCTACAGCAGCGACTAAAGCAGGTATTTTTTTGTTAACAACATAATAAACCTTTACCGACCATTTTCTGCCAATAGGTATTTCACTACAAATTTTTCCTTTGTCGTCTTCAATTATTACTCTTTCAATATAAGCCTTAGAAGAGTGATTGAAATCAAATTCTTTTTTACTAACAGCATCATTATTAAGCTTGAGATACTTATCAATACTTTCATTGATATTACCAGCAAACGCTACAGTTCCATTTTTTAAAAGTAATCCTTTACTACAAAGTTTCTGTATAGTAGCCATGTTATGGCTAACAAACAGAACAGTTTTCCCACCCCTCCTACTTACATCTTGGATTTTATCAATAGCCTTCTTCTGGAACTCAGCATCACCCACAGCCAAAACTTCATCCACAATCAGTATCTCCGGATAAAGATGGGCTGCTACAGCAAAGGCAAGTCTTACCCGCATTCCGGATGAGTATCGTTTTACAGGTGTATCGATATATCTTTCAGTACCAGAGAAGGCTACGATCTCATCAAACTTAGCACGTATCTCAGCTTTGGTCATTCCAAGAATAGCTCCGTTCAAAAATATATTTTCACGGCCAGTTAGCTCTTCATGAAAACCCGTGCCAACCTCAAGCAAAGAAGCAATTCGTCCCTTAGCTTTTATACTCCCTATGGTTGGGGCTGTAACGCGCGAGAGCAACTTGAGTAGAGTAGATTTACCGGCACCATTTTTCCCGATGATACCCAATACCTCCCCTTGCTTGACTTCAAAGTTTATATCACGCAGCGCCCACACATAATCGCTGTTACCTTTGGTGCTACGGTCGTTTGTCTCTCCTATCTTAAGATAAGGGTCCTCTTTGCCACGTATTTTATGCCACCAGCGGTTAAGGTCATGAGACAAAGTGCCGGTACCCATCTCACCTAATCTGTACTGCTTCGACAGATTTTCAACTTTAATTACTACATCACTCATTTTACACAGTATCCATAAATGACTTCTCTACCTTATTGAAAACCACTATGCCTATGGCAAGTATAACAGATGCGAATAAAGCAGAATAACCTAGATATAACCATTCAAAAGTACCTTGCCCCAGGAAGGCATATCTGAAAGTTTCTATAATTCCTGACATAGGGTTGGCTAGTATGTAGATCTTATACTTTTCAGGTAAAGTTGATAGTGGATAGATAACCGGTGAGGCATACATGGCCAGCTGTACGCCAAATGTTACCAAGAACTTCAGGTCGCGGTATTTTGTGGTCATAGCTGAGATCAGCATACCAAAGCCTAGTCCCAACGCGGCCATTAGTAGCACAAGGAAGGGCACAAGTATTACAGCCCAATTTGGCTGTACATTGGCACCTGTAAACAAAAAGTAGCCCAACAATACCAGGAACAGGATAAATTGTACTCCAAATTTAAACAGGTTAGAAACCACTATTGAAAGGGGCATGATCAGCCTCGGGAAGTATACTTTACCGAATATATTGGCATTTTGCGTAAAGGTGCTGGAAGTTGTATTCAAGCATTCGGCAAAATAATTCCAGCCCACTATTCCTGCCATGTAAAACAGCAACGGTGGGATACCGTCTGTTGAGATACCTGCTATGTTACCAAACACTATTGTAAAGGTAATGGTAGTAAAAAGTGGCTGCAGAAAAAACCAGATCGGGCCAAGAATAGTCTGCTTATACACTGCTACAAAATCCCGGCGCACGAACATCTGCAGCAGATCGCGGTAGCGCCATACTTCCTTCAGCTGTAAATCAAAAAGACCGGAGCTGGGTTTAATAACCAGTGTCCAGTCTTCGTCCTGTTCTTTCATTAAATATTTTAATAACTTATTTACGCAAAAATACCTCAAAATGGCCATTAAAACTAATGATCTTTTTGAGGTATTTAAATTAAAAAGGCTGGCAATCAATTGCCAGCCTTTTTAAGATGTTTATTCGTGGTAATTAAGCACTCTGTGGCCACCTTCCATTAAGTAGGTGTCGCGTTTGAACAGTTCCAGGTCAGACTGCATCATGTCTTTTACCAGGGCAGCTAGATCATACTTAGGCTTCCAGCCAAGTTTTGTATTTGATTTAGTCGGATCACCGATCAATAGTTCTACTTCAGTTGGGCGGAAATAATTAGGGTCAACGCATACTACTTCGCGGCCTAATTCTATCTGGTAATCAGGATTATTGCAGGCTGCAACATAGCCCTTTTCCTCTACTCCCTCGCCTCTGAATTCGATATCTATACCTACTTCGGCGAACGACATTTTCACGAAGTCGCGTACTGTGGTGGTTACGCCGGTAGCAATAACAAAGTCTTCCGGCTTGTCCTGCTGCAGAATCAGCCACATGGCTTCTACGTAATCTTTAGCATGGCCCCAGTCACGCTTCGCATCCAGGTTACCTAAGTATAGTTTATCCTGCAGGTTTAAAGCGATGCGTGCAGCAGCACGTGTAATTTTACGAGTTACGAAGGTCTCGCCACGAAGCGGTGACTCGTGGTTGAACAGGATACCGTTGCAGGCAAACATGTTGTAAGCTTCGCGATAGTTTACTGTGATCCAGTAAGCGTATAGTTTAGCCACTGCATAAGGAGAGCGCGGGTAGAATGGCGTTGTTTCTGATTGTGGCACAGCCTGTACTAAGCCATAAAGCTCTGAAGTGGATGCCTGGTATACGCGTGTCTTTTCAGTTAAGCCAAGTATACGGATCGCTTCCAGGATACGAAGGGTGCCGATTCCGTCTGCGTTGGCTGTATATTCCGGCGTGTCAAAACTTACTTTCACGTGGCTCATGGCTGCCAGGTTGTAAATTTCATCCGGCTGCGTTTCCTGGATAATTCGGATCAGGTTGGTGGAGTCGGTCAGGTCGCCGTAGTGCAGTTTAAAGTTGATGTTCTTTTCGTGCGGGTCCTGGTACAGGTGGTCGATACGGTCTGTGTTAAACAAAGAACTTCTACGCTTCAGGCCGTGTACTTTATAGCCTTTGCTTAATAATAATTCTGCTAAATAAGCTCCATCTTGTCCGGTTACACCGGTTATAAGGGCAGTTTTCATATTTGTCATTGTTTTGGGTTAGAATCTGGCGGTACTTGTTTTACCACACTATCCCCTCTTTTTTATTTAAAGCAGGGTTTAATTCTTAAGTATAAATTTTTCGATTATTTCTTTTTTGATTGTTTGCTGCAAAGTATAGCTGCTCTAACCATGTTTACGGAAAGAACCCCTTTGATGAAGGTGAGGTTAAGAGTAGGTATACTTTGTTGAACTATAATAAATGAGTATGCACTATATACTGATTATGCCGTAATAAGTTTATTTTTAAAATCAGCGTATGCCAGCGCAATACCTTCACGCAATTCAGTAGTATGCCTAAAGCCAAGGTTGTGCAGTTTGGCTACATCCATTAGCTTGCGAGGAGTACCGTCCGGTTTAGAAGTATCGAAAACAAGTTCACCTTCAAAACCAACAACTTCTTTTACGAGCATCGCCAGTTCTTTGATCGTGATGTCTTCCCCTGTGCCGATGTTTACCAGTTCCCTGCCATCATAGTTTTCCATCAGGTACAGGCAGGCTGCTGCCAGGTCGTCGGCAAACAGGAACTCACGCTTAGGGCTTCCGGTACCCCAGACTGTTACAGTTTTATCCCCGTTTTCTTTGGCTTCATGAAATTTGCGGATAAGTGCCGGCAGTACGTGCGAGTTGTTCAGGTCGTAATTATCGTTGTAGCCGTACAGGTTTGTAGGCATTACACTGATGAAGTTGCAGCCATACTGATCACGGTAGGCTTCGCAAAGTTTGATGCCTGCAATTTTGGCAATAGCATAAGGCTCATTTGTTTGCTCCAGTGGTCCTGTCAACAGATACTCTTCTTTAAGTGGCTGAGGGGCCATTTTTGGATAGATGCACGAAGAGCCCAGGAACATTAGCTTTTTTACGCCAGTACGATACGCTGAATGAATGATATTAGCTTCCATCATCAGATTATCGTAGATAAACTCTGCTCTGTAGGTATTGTTGGCATGAATGCCTCCCACTTTGGCTGCGGCTAAAAAAACGTATGCAGGTTTATTCTCTTCAAAAAACTCATGTACAGCTGCCTGGTTTCTGAGGTCCAGCTGAGAAGAGGTTTGGGTAAGTATATTGGTATAACCGGCTTCGGTAAGCTTGCGGCAGATGGCAGAACCTACCATACCCCTGTGACCGGCAACATAGATTAAAGCATTTTTTTCCATAATGAGTATATACTTAATATGTGCTATATAGTTATGATATTATTTAAAGAAGCTACATTAAATTTTCAAAAGCTTCTTCCATCTAGGTGTTTGTTGGTGGTCATCTGAGTAATAACCGTACCCATATCCGTAACCATAACCATAGCCGTAGTTAAGCTTGTTATAATTTACATCGTTAAATAAAATGGCAATCCTGTCTACTTTACCTGTTTCGTATTGCTGTTGAATGTTGCTCAGGAAGTTTTTCAAAGTATAATCCTGGCGTACCATGTAAATAGTAGCATCGGCAACACGCATTAGTTCAAGTCCATCTGAAAGTATACCTACCGGAGGCGTATCGATGATGATGTTATCGTACCGTTCCTTAAGCATGTCAATTAATTCGCCCATGCGCTTGCTCAAGAGCAGTTCAGATGGGTTGGGTGGTATTTCACCGGAAGGAATAATGTGCAAAGCTTCCTGTATCGTATGGTGAAGTACATCATCCAGGGTAGCATAGCCTGCCAGGTAATTACTTAATCCTACTCCGCTGCTTACGCCAAAATCGGTGTTGTTGTTAGGCTTGCGCATGTCGGCATTAACCAATACCGTACGTTCCCCTGAGATCGCGAAAATGTAAGCCAGGTTTTTGGCTGAAAATGTTTTGCCTTCCCCACTAATCGATGAGGTGATTACATACATTTTTCCTTGCTCCTGCTTAGCATTTGTCATGAACCGGAGGTTAGATCGCACCGTTCTGAAAGCTTCCGCAAGGGCTGATTTAGGGTTTTGATCAATGAGGATGCCTTTATCTTTGGCATTGTGACCAATTATACCTAGTACAGGAATGGTAGAGTGCCTGGTAAGATCCTCTGTAGTAGAGACCTTGTTATTCAGCATCTCTTTTAAGATAATGTAGGCTGCTGGCAGGAATAAGCCTATGAAAAGCGCAATAAGGTAGTTCTGATCCGGTTTAGGCGAGATCGTTGCCTTTACTGCTGCGCCATTTACAAGTTTTGCATCGGGTACAGTGGCAGCAGTTGATATCCCAGCCTCCGCGCGTTTCTGCATCAGGAAAACATACAAGCCTTCGCTTAGTTCATACATACGCTGCAGGTTGATGAACTTGCGTTCAGCGGCAGGCAGCTGCTGTAATGAACCCATTAAACGACCGATACGTGAATTAAGATCACTGACTGCAATCTGGTTTACACGTTGGAGACTGCTCACGTTTTCAGAGATCCCGGCTAAAAGTTCTTTAATCCGGTTTCTGGTAGTCTGTATTTGGGTATTAATTAAAGGATTTTGAGTGCGCTCTTCACTAAGCGTTGTGAGCTGTAACTGAGCCTCAATTAACTGCTGAATAAGCTGGTTGAGCACCGGATCGGATACACCAAAAGAAGATGGAGCAATGACGCGCTCTGTTATATTGCCGTTGGCTATATAATTCTTAAGGTAATCGAAGTATTTAGCATTAATCAAGAGAGCGGCCTTCTCTCGTTCCAGTTCCTGTACCTGCTCAGTTGTCTTGGCACCTTCATCACTCATTGTTAAGCCGGTGTTAGCTTTCTTGAATGATTCCAGCCTGCCTTCTACCAAGAATAATGAGTCGCTTATTTGCTGTAACTGATCATCAATGAAATTGATGGTATTTACTGCTGTTACATTTTTTTCCTTCAGGCCACGTGCAATGTAAGTCTGTGCGTGCTGGTTAAGAAAATCAATTGCCTTCTGAGGATTGTCGCTGGTAGTGCTTATCTCAAGTATAGATGTCTCCTTCAAAGGAGCGATATTCAAGCTTCCTCTGTAGCTGTTAACAAGATCTTCTTTTTTGTTTAGGCTGAAGTACAGATCAAATTCAAAAGGCTCGTTAGGCTTGAATCTTTCAACTGTAAACTTGAAGCCATTGGCGGTAATAAGCTGTCCGGAAGTAAAAACCTTATCTTTAAATGCTTTATTAAGCTCAGCATTGTTTTCGGTAGACAGGCTAAAGGTATTTCCTCCTTTTAAATCGCATTTGATCAATACGCCATAAGGTATATTGGTAGAAGCGGAATCAACGGTAACTTTAATTGGTCCCCAGCCATAAGCTTCTGTGAACTTAATTTCTCCCTCTGCGAAATAGGACACGCCAAAATTCAGGTTATCTATCGTCTCAGCAACAAGGTCATTTGATTTCAGCAGTACTGACTCGTTATTCAGGTTCTTCTCATTTGATAGCAGTTGGTCACCATATAACAAATTAACCGGCGCGTTGGCTAAATCCTTTGGCTCGTTAATGAGCACAGTTGTACTAACTTCATAAATGGGTGTGGTATACTTATTTACAAAGTAGGCGGCTATAAGAGCCAGGGGAACAGAGATCACAAAAAGGTACCAGTACTGCTTTACTTTCTGAAGTATCAGCGGCACATCTATCAGTGTGTCTTGACGTTGTATAGGAGACGGATTCACGTAATTGTTTCTTGAATTCTATAGAAAACGGGCAACAAGCAGACTTAATGTAGTAATTAGGCTCAAGCCTAAACTTACATTCGTCAGCAGGTTTTCTCTTATGTTTTTAGCTGGTAGCGGATCTACCACAATCATGTCGTTGGGCTGCAGGAAGAAATTAGCCTGTGCTATGGTCTGATTATCCAGCAAACTGAATGTATAAAGCTTTGCCTGACCGTTGTCATATCGGATCAGTTTTATTCTTCCACGGTTGGCATACGTAGTCATCCCTCCTGCCGATGCCACAGCTTCCATCAGATTTATGTTGTCCTGGTAAGTAGTAAACTGCCCCTGCCTTGTTACTTCGCCCAACACCGTATACCTGAAAGTTAGCAAACGTAGATTTACAGTGGGATCAGTTAAGTATGGTTTTAGGGCTTCTGTTACTTTTATACGTGCCTCAGGCATACTTAAGCCGTTCAGGTTGACCTTGCCTACAGCTGGTAAAAGTATATTCCCTTCAGTATCTAAAGTATAACCATCCAGCACAGGGTCTGTCTGACCAAAAGTGGCTGTACCTGTGTTCAGGAAGTTAAATTCGTTGGGAGTTGTGCTTTGTACTTTGAGTGATAGTACATCGCCAGGCTTTAAAGTATAGGCTTGTTGCTGAAGCGCAAAGGTCTTAAGCAACTCATCTGCTTTGCCCTGCTCCTTTACCTGGGGCTTTTCCTGTAGCAGAAGAAGCTTTTTTTGAGGAACACAGGATCCCAGAAAGATTACTGTAGCAAGTATCCAGATTGATAAAAGGGTATTACGCATGTGTTGTTGCTCTGTAGCTATAGTGGGCTGAGTTGCTCATACTGCAAAAATAAAGCCCTTAGTTTAACTTGTGAAATTAGTAAAATATTGCAGCAGTAACACAACTTAAAGCTAAATAAATTATATTTTAAATTGGTTAAAATTGCACTTGTATGCCGTTGGATATAGCATATACAAATTAAGTTACCGGAACTATAGGTTCGTCCTCGTAAACGCAGTTAAAGTTTGTCCTGAAGGTAAGGGTTTTATTCAGTTTAACATTCAGCGTAATATCATTACTTACCCGGTTGCGCCATTTATCTATCGTGTGGTCATAGCCCGTTTGGTAGTACACAATGCCCTCGGTGTTTACATGGTCATTTAACTTTATCCTGGTGCTGAGGTAGTTTGTGGATTTTGGCAAATCCGAAGTTCTCAGCCTTCCGTCCTGCTCCGGGTCCTGCCACTCTTCGTGCTCGTGCATCACTCCTGTTCCAAAATATAAATTGGCATTTTCTTTCCGGAGCAGCGCCAGTCTTACGCCTCCGCCCGCAAGTGTTCTAAGCTCCAAACCACGTGCTTTATCGGCCTGTATCTGAGTAAAAAGCTCATAAGAGAGTTTTCTGTTCCGGTGCAGATTAATGCGGAAATGTGAGTACCCATTGCTGGCGACAGTGTTACGCTCTGCTTTGGAGTCGTAGTTAACGAGCAGGTAGTTAAAATAATTAAGCAGTAAGTAACTATGTTTTGTAGAGATATAAGCCAGGTCGCCGTTGAAGGTCAGTTGCAGAAAATTGTTAGGATTGTCTTTGCCGGCGTTACGGTTGAACATCGTAAAACTGAGCCCGCCTTTACCTGTTAAGTAGTTGGTAGTGTCTCTATCGATGCGTGAGCGCTCTATGTTAAGTATTTGTGCATCAGCTGTATTAAGTGTTGTAAGTAAAAGTATTACTGGTAATATTAATATAGTTAAGTAAGCTTTTAACTGCATCCGGTATGGGTTAATTGATGATAGCCCAAATATAATACATATCTGCGTTAAACATTTTGCTAAATCTGACGCTTTACGATATATACCGGCCTTGGTTTATTGGCATCTGGTCTGGGAAATAAGCTTTTATACCTGTATGCCCGGCAATTTGGTCGTATACTAATTATAAATTTTATAGCTATGGCAAGAGTAACTGTAGAGTTGGTGCAGGCACTGCGGGAGACGGCAAGCAGACTTGCAGAAGGAGAAAACTATGAGTGGGGCCACATGGGGAGTTGTAATTGCGGACACCTAGCTCAGACCATAACAAAGTATAGCAAAGGCAAAATTCATGGTGCAGCCATGTGGCGGCACGGCGACTGGCGTGAGCAGTTACGCGACTACTGCCCTCATAGTGGCTTGCCTATGGATGAAATTATAGATCAGATGCTGGACTTTGGGTTTACAACTGATGAACTAACACACCTGGAGAGATTGTCGCATCCGGCTGTAGTTGCCCGATTGCCCGAAAACAGAAAATTCCTGAAGCATAATTTAAGGGATGATGTGGTTTTGTATATCACCACCTGGGCTGAAATTCTGGAAGAAGATCTGCAGGAACCACTTTCTGGTAAAGCCGCAGCACAATTTGAGACAGAAGTCTTAGCTGAGCCAGTTGGTTTGGTTTCTGTTATTTAGTTGGGTGAGGCTATAGAACCATAACCGTTATAATGTTTGGTCAGGTTTTGTCTCTTTAAAGTATAATCTGCAGTTTTGGCCTGCAAAAACTTTAAAGCGCAACATGCTTACCAACGAAGAATTAATAGCTACTACAGCCACTTATGTGCAGGATTTACTTTCAGGCGAAGGATCAGGGCATGATTGGTGGCATATACAAAGAGTCTGGAACAATGCCAGAAGTATAGCCGCTCACGAACAGGCCGATCTTTTTATAGTTGAGTTAGCTGCTCTATTGCATGATATTGGCGACCATAAATTCCATAACGGTGATGAAACTGTTGGTCCGCGCATGGCCCGTGAATGGCTGCAAAAGCATGAAGTTAAAGATGAAGTAATAGAACGTGTTTGTAGTATAATCAGTGAGTTATCTTTTAAAGGCGCCGGAACTACTTCTGCTATGAGCAGCCTGGAAGGTTGCATAGTACAGGATGCTGACCGTTTGGATGCAATTGGTGCGATTGGTATAGCGCGTACTTTCGCCTATGGCGGCCACAAAGGGCGTGAAATGCATAACCCAGACATCCCTCCTGTGCTGCACGATTCGTTTGAGGCTTATAAAAATAGTGCGGGGCCAACCCTGAATCACTTTTACGAGAAGTTGCTGTTGTTAAAAGACCGTATGCACACTGCCACTGCCAAACGACTGGCTGAAGACCGGCACAAGTATATGGAGGATTTCGTTAGCCGTTTCCTTGATGAGTGGGATGGCAAATTGTAAGATCTGACTATATCAATATTAAGCATTATTTAATTACTTTTAGTTTGCAGTATACTTGCAGCTTTTAAGAAAGTATAAAGTATAATTTCTGATTTTGACCTTTTTCCCCAAGCCTGATAATCTATGAATATACCTTTACTGCCTGATATTGTGATCATACTTGGTTTGGCAGTAATTGTGATTTTGCTCTTCCAGAGGTTTAAATTACCAACTATACTCGGCTTTCTGGCTACTGGCGTTATTACAGGTCCTCATGGCTTAGGGCTTGTACCTGATACCCATAGTATAGAGATATTAGCGGAGATAGGAGTTATCCTGTTGCTCTTTATCATTGGCATGGAGTTTTCGCTGAAAAGCCTTGCTCTGATTAAAAGAACAGTATTTATCGGAGGCATGACACAGGTTCTGCTTACTATAATGCTGGTTGCCCTTATACTTTGGCTTTCTGACCTTCCGCTTAACCAGGCTGTTTTTATAGGTTTTCTGTTTTCTTTGAGCAGTACAGCCATTGTGCTGAAACTTCTGCAGGACCGCGGTGAAATTAATAGTCCCCACGGCAAGATCGTGCTGGCTATACTTATCTTCCAGGATATTATAGTGGTTCCTATGATGCTGGTCACGCCGCTGATGGCTGGTGGCTCTCAGAATATTGGCACGGAGCTTACCCTGATGGCGCTTAAAGGTGTTTTGGTGATTGTTTTTGTTCTGTTAAGTGCACGTTACCTGGTGCCTAACTTGCTTTACCTGATTGCTCAGACCAAAAGCAAAGAGCTGTTTATACTTGCAATTGTAGTAATTTGCTTTGCCGTTGCCTGGCTTACTTCTAGCTTAGGTTTGTCGCTTGCGCTGGGGGCTTTTATGGCAGGCCTTATTATTTCAGAATCAGAATATAGCCACCAGGCAACCAGCAACATACTCCCTTTCAGAGAGATTTTTACAAGTTTCTTCTTCGTGTCTATCGGCATGCTCCTCGATTTCAGGTTTTTGATGGAGCATCTGGTGTATATTTTAGCCTTTACCATAATTGCGTGCATTTTAAAGGCACTGGTGGCTACCTTGGCTGCGCGTGTTTTGCGCTATCCTTTGCGTACGTCGTTGCTCGTAGGTCTGTCAGCTTTTCAGGTGGGCGAATTTGCTTTTATACTTTCTAAAACCGGAATCCTGAACGGGCTTCTGAGCCAGGAAGCATATCAGTATTTCCTTTCGGTCTCGGTGCTTACAATGGCTATAACTCCCTTTGTCATACAGAATTACCAGGCTATATCTTCAAGTATAAGTTCATTTTTTGCAAGAGGATCAAAGGTTGTTGAAGCTGAGCCTGTTGAAATGCCTGATACTGATCCGCTTCACAACCTGAGCGATCATATTGTGATTATTGGCTTTGGTGTTAATGGCCGAAACGTAGCTAAAGCGGCCCGGCATGCCAGTATACCTTATGTAATTGTAGAGCTTAATGCGGTAACGGTAAAACAGGAGCGTAAAAATGGTGAGCCCATTTTTTATGGCGATGCCGTGCATGGTATGATCCTGATGCATGTTAACCTGCACAAGGCTCGTGTTGTTGTAGTTGCTATCTCTGATCCGGAAGCTACAAAGCGTATTATTACTAGTATCCGGCAGATCAGTGATAAAGTGCATGTGATTGTCAGAACCCGATTTTTGCAGGAAATGGAAGAAAACCTGCTGTTAGGGGCCGATGAAGTTATACCGGAAGAATTTGAAACCTCTATTGAGATTTTTACGCGGGTGCTGATGAAGTACCTGATGCCTCGTGATGAAATAGAAGCATTTACAAGCAGCATCAGGGCCGACAACTATGACATGCTGCGCAGCATGGTTCATGTTAAAGAACCGGTCCGTAAAATAGAGCTCGATCTGCCCGATATTGAAGTTGCCAGCCTGCGCATTTTCACTACTGATGAAAGCATTATCAATGAGCCGCTCCACAAGGCAAATATCCGCGGCAGGTTTAATGTAATGGTAGTGGCCATCAAGCGGGAAGAGAACACTGTTTTGGATATCAACGCAAACACAAAGCTGCTGCGCGGCGATATAGTTTATGTAGTTGGTAAACCCGCAGATGTAAGTAAATTCGAGAATTTCATCAGTAAGTAAACAAAGCATAAGATGCTTTTTGAGAGTGATTTATACTTTATTTAAAGAATTTATACTTGAACTTACTTTCCTGCTTCAGGGAGTTTGATAAGTATAGTTTCTACTTCTTTCTGAACTGTGGCAGGCTTCGCTTTGAAATTGCTGATGGCTCCTTCTGTCCAGCCTCTCCAGATTAGTTCTTTTGTTTTAGAGTCTACCACATCAAGTATAAGTGTGCCCTGTTTAAAGAGGTCAACGGAGCGGTAGCCAGGCAGATTAGCATCGCCATACTTGTAGCGGTAGCCAGCCATGTAACCGTAACTATAGCCAAAGCCCGGAGCAAAATTTTCCGGTTTATCTTTCTCAACCGGCACCGATACACTTACATCATAAGCCACTAATACATCTGCTTTTCCGGTAGCCTTTCGGTAACCTTTCTCCTGCAGTTCCTGCTCTACTGCCGCTCTTATATTTTTGTCCAGAGAGGCGTTAAAGCCTTTATCAAAATCAGCTTCAGCGGCCGGTTTATCCTGGTACCAGGCGTAGGTTTTATACTTGGCGAGCTTTGCATTTACATTTGGCACCGCTATAGCAGTTGTGTGGTTTATGCCGGATGTAGCCACGCAGGCGCTTAAAAGTGTTGTGGCAGCTAGTAAAAGTAAGCAGGTATAGTTTAGTATTCTTGATGTCATAGTTTATGGTTTATAGGTGCATTTGTACGGTTACAGCGCAAGTGTGTGACAAAAAACGTGATAGTATCTAAAAATGCAATACTTCTTTTTAATAAATGAGATTTATCATTTGCAGCCGCTTTAACTGCTTATAGCTTGCACCAGAATAAGAAAGTATAACATCAGCGCCTTTAAAAAAGTATAGCTACAAAAGTCCGAAGATATGAATATTACTACGCCTACTTATAAAACAGCCGAAGAAGCATTAGCAATTATCCAGTCTGGCGATCGTGTTTTTTTGCACGGAAGTGCCGCCACTCCGCAATTCCTTATCAGAAAGCTGGCTGAGCGTGCCGGTGAATTACGTGATGTGGAGCTGGTAAGTATAAGCACTTTCGGCGAAATGCCTTGCGCCGATGAGAAGTATAAAGACTCGTTCTTTATCAATTCCTTATTTGTGTCGGCAAACGTTCGGGAGGCTGTAAACAGTGGGCGTGGCGATTATGTACCCATATTCCTGAGCGAGATTCCGCAGCTTTTCCGCTTAGGCATTATGCCAATTGATGTAGCCCTGGTTCACGTTTCACCTCCCGACAGGCATGGTTTCTGTTCGTTAGGCGTGTCGGTTGATATTGCGCGCGAAGCTGTAAAAAGAGCCAAACACGTTATTGCGCAGGTTAACCCCCAGATGCCCCGCACTCACGGCGACGCCCTGATTCACAGCCGCCGCTTTCATGCTATGGTTGAGGTAAACGAGCCACTACCGGAAGTAGATTACTCAACAAAAATAACCACCGTGGAAGAAACCATAGGCCGACACATTGCCGGGTTGGTAGAAGATAAAGCCACCTTACAGATGGGTATTGGTGGTATTCCGGATGCAGTTTTGAAGAGCCTTACAAACCATAAAGGGCTTGGTATTCATACAGAAATGTTTTCGAACGGACTGATGCCGCTTATTGAAAAAGGTGTAGTTACAAACGAATTCAAGAAAATCCTGCCCGGCCGCATCGCTACCGCATTTATAGCAGGCACCCGCCTCCTATATGACTTTGTAGACGATAACCCTTTAATTACTATGCACAGCACCGATTTTGTGAATGATGTATCGGTGATAAAAGAGAACCCAAAAGTAACAGCCATCAACAGTGCCATCGAGATAGATATTACAGGGCAGGTGGTATCAGACTCTATTGGTACTTTCCAGTTCTCGGGTATAGGTGGCCAGATGGACTTTATTCGTGGTGCGGCGCTATCAAAAGGTGGTAAACCTATAATTGCGCTTCCGTCCGTTACTGCTAAAGGTATTTCGCGTATTGTGCCTTTTATAAACCAGGGAGCCGGCGTTGTTACCACCCGGGCACACGTGCATTATATTGTAACGGAGTATGGCGTAGCCTACCTGTATGGCAAAAATATGCGGCAGCGTGCGAAGGAGCTTATCCGGATTGCGCATCCCGACCACCGCGAGCGCCTGGAGGAAGAAGCTTTCAAAAGATTTAAACACCAATAGGCAGGCAAAGCAACAACATTTGTTTAGCGCGAACGTGTATGCAGTATATATAGAGTTAAACTTATGAATATTGCTACTGTAACATCACACATGCCCACGCCACAGCCAAAATGGGTAGAGCGTTTTGCCCGATTTGGCCTTGCAGCTAAAGGCGTAGTTTATTGCCTTGTGGGAGCGCTGGCTTTTATGGCTGCCTTTGAACTAGGTGGCAGCCAGCAAGACACAGGTAAGACTGGTGTCTTCCAGTTTATACTTGATCAGCCGTTCGGTAATGTGTTGCTGGCTGTAGTTGCAGCCGGTATGCTGTGCTATGCTTTATGGCGCTTTATTCAGGCCATAAAAGATACAGAAGGCCGGGGATCGGATGCAAAAGGTATTGGCAAAAGAATTGGTTATGCTTTTAGTGGATTAGTATATGCGGCACTTGCTGTATATGCTTTCAGGTTGTTATCAGGCAGTGGCGGCAGTGGTAGTGACTCCAGGCAACAGGTTGCCGGCACGTTGCTAGACCAACCTTTCGGCCAATTTTTATTAGGGGCTGTTGCTGTGGGTGTAATTGCGGTGGGTATTTACCAGATATACAGGGCTGTATCGGGCAGGTATAGAAAGAATGTGCAGAGCATGAACTTAAGGCCTGAAATAGAAAAAATGCTGATAAGGGCCGGCAAGTTAGGTTATATTGCGCGTGGCATTGTCTGGATGATCATTGGTTATCTCTTCCTGAAAGCTGCTACTGAAGCCAGATCTTCGGAAGCGGGTGGCAGTAGTAAAGCTTTTCAGTTTCTGGAGGAAGGCACCTATGGTTCCTACCTTTTAGGCGCTGTAGCTCTGGGCCTGATCTGCTATGGTATTTTTATGTTTGTCAGAGCCAGGTATCAGACCATCAGCACTACCGAGCATAAGTTAAAGTATAAATAAGTCAAGAGACTGCCTGCAATTTTCTGCTGAAAAAAATCTTTAAAGCCTGCGCTTTATGCTGTATCTTTGGAAGTCTTAATTGACTTTGGATTACACTATTCATGAAGAACGCCCCCTTTAAGATCTTTATTCTGGACGATGATGTGTGGTATAGCGAGTTGCTGGAATATCATTTGTCCCTGAATCCTGACTACGAGCTTAAAAAATTCCACTCTGCCAAAGATTGCCTTGCCAGCATGTACGAACGGCCCAATGTGGTTACCGTAGATTACTCTCTGCCCGACAAAAACGGCGATGAGGTGCTGAAGCGGATTAAAGAACAAAACCCCGATACACAGGTTGTCATTATCTCGGGTCAGGAGGATGTGGCCACTGCTGTCGATCTGCTAAAGAAAGGCGCCTACGACTACATTGTTAAAGACGATGAAACGCCTGAGCGCCTCTGGAACTCGGTCATGAAGATCCGGGAAAATATTTCGTTGCGCGAAGAAATTAACCAGCTGAAGGAGGAAATCGGTCAGAAGTATGATTTCAGCAACGTGATCATTGGTAACAGCGAGCCTATCAAGAGAGTGTTTACTATGATGGATAAGGCCTCCAAGACTAATATCACGGTATCTATAAACGGCGAGACAGGTACAGGTAAAGAGCTTGTGGCCAAAGCTATACATTACAATGGCCCTAAAAAGAAGACACCTTACGTAGCAGTAAACGTGGCTGCCATACCTAAAGAGCTTATCGAAAGTGAGCTTTTCGGGCACGAGAAAGGTGCTTTTACAGGTGCGGTTGCCCGCAGAATAGGTAAGTTTGAAGAAGCCAACAAAGGCACACTTTTTTTAGATGAAATCGGTGAATTAGATATCAGCCTGCAGGCGAAGTTATTGCGTGTACTTCAGGAAAAAGAGATCACACGTGTGGGCGGCAATTCTGTAGTGCCTGTAGATGTACGCATTATTGTGGCTACACATAAAAACCTGGCCGAGGAAGTGAAAAAAGGAAATTTCCGTGAGGACTTATACTATCGACTGCTGGGCTTACCTATAAACCTGCCTCCTTTAAGGGAGCGTGGCAGCGATATACTGGTGCTGGCCAAGCACTTTATTGATGCTTTCGCGAAAGAGAACAAACTGGGTAAAAAAACATTATCGGCTGGGGCACAACAGAAGCTGCTCTCCTACCCTTTTCCGGGCAACGTGCGCGAACTGAAAGCATTGGTGGAACTGGCAGCTGTGTTGTCTGATGATGATGTGATACAGGAACATGATTTAAATTTTTCGGCCAATCATGCAGTAAGAGACTTCCTGGATCAGGAACGAACTTTGAAAGAGTATACTACCGATATTATTCAGCGTTTTCTGAACAAGTATAACTACAACGTGCTGCTGGTTGCCGATAAGTTAGATATCGGGAAATCTACTATCTACCGGATGATCCAGAACAAAGAGCTTACGGTGAATTAGTTATACTTTACACTAGATTATAGAAAGCACCTGTATACTTGCTGTTCAGGTGTTTTTTCTTTACAGATATAAGCAATACACTTTCATAATATAAAATCTTGCAGCTAAAAATTATCCAATTGGCAAATGAATATTTTAACGCTAAATTGGTTTAACTTTGTGATTATTAATTCACCCGGATGAATAACACCCTTGATGTAGTCCTGTTGCAGCAGGAGTTGAAACGAGAGCGGAAAGCAAGAATTGCTGCAGAACAACTGGCCCGACAACAAGCTGAGGAACTTGCGGTTTTAAAAACTGCTAGACAAGGAGCTGTACGCTTGCACTCTCAGAAAGAAAAATCTTTCAGCCCGGTGCCCTCGCTGCTGCTGAGTCTGCCTTATGCCGTACTGGCAACAGATGCTGCCGGAACTATAGTTTTTGCAAATAAAACTTTCTGCCAGTTGTTCGGGCTTCAGTTCGAGCCTGCAGAACTAGTAGGTTTGCCGGTACATCAGCTGGAGCAAACTCCTATACTTGCAGCTATTGACGCTCACTATATCCGGAAAACTACACCTGAATCCTCCCCTTTTAAGGAGTTTGTTATACCTGGCGGAACCATAATAGAGCGCGAATATCTGCCGTTGGCACAGGACATGACAATCTGTGGTGCTGCCTGGGTTTACCGCGATATTACAGCACGTCGTGTTGTTCAGGATAAACTGGAATTAAACGCTGATCTGCAGGAAGAATATCCTAATCCCATTTTCAGGATCAGTTTTAGTGGCGAGTTGCACTACCTGAATTTAGCAGGCCAGCAATTGCTGCAGCATTATTCTGCCAAAAGAGCCGCGGGCTTTATGAGGCTCCTGTTAAATAAAGTACTGGCTTCTGATGCCCATATTAAAGCCGAAAGTATAGAAGCACGTGTCGACGGTAAATACTACCTGTTGTTTGCAGTTCCGATACAGGAAAAGGGCTACATCAACCTATACCTTACTGATATTACAGAAAGAAGGCTTGCCGAACTGGCCCTGCAGGAAAGTCAGAACTTTGTAAATAACATTGCCCGTACCATCCCAAATGTTATTTACATATATGACCTGGATGAGGACCAGACCATTTACTACAACCAGCACATTAAAAGTATACTTGGCTATACTGAAAGTGATCTTATAGCCATGAACGGCCATGTGCTGATGACGCTTGTGGTGGAGGAAGACCTGCCTAAACTTGACCAGCACGGAAATTTCATGAAATTGTCTCAGGACGGGCAGATAGTTGAGGTGGAATACAGGGTGCGCTGTAAGGATGGCAGCATAAAGTACCTGCATTGCCGTGAAACTGTATTTAAGCGCAAAGAAGACGGCAGTGTTTGCCAGGTTATTGGCTCTGCCGAGGATGTTACCACATTGCGCAACTATACCCATGACCTGTTAACTCAGAAGGAGTTCTACGAGGCAATTCTTAACCATATACCTTCTGATGTTGCTGTTTATAACAAAGATCTGCGCTACCTGTTCGTAAACCCTGCTGCTGTAAGCGACCCTCATTTGCGCGAGTGGATTATTGGCAAGAACAACGAAGAATACTGTACTTACCGCAATGTTCCGCCTCAGCGTATCGAATCAAGAGGGCGCCATTTGCAAAAGGTTCTGGAGGAAAAAGCTCAGGTAGAGTTCGAGGAAAAACTTATCAATAAATCAGGTGAACCAATCTACCATATCCGCAGGCTGAACCCAGTATTAGATGAGAACGGTGAGGTTAACCTGGTAATCGGGCACGGCCTGAACATTACCGAATTACGCAAAGCGCAGGAAGAAATATTGCTCAGCGAGGCCAAGAACAGGGCTATACTGGCAGCCATTCCGGACCTGATGTTCATCATAGATAAAGACGGCACCTATGTCGATATGAAGAACGTGGATCAGAAAGACCTTCTTGTACCAAAGGATCAGGTTATAGGCAACAAAATGAATAATATGCTGCCGGATCATCTTTGTGAGTACATACTTGGCCTGGTGCGCAAAGTGCTGGCAACCGGAGTTACAGAGCGAACAGAATACATTCTGGAATTACCAACCGGTAACAGAAATTATGAAGGCAGGATCATTAAGTATAACGATAATGAAATCCTGGCCATCATCAGAGATACTACCGAGGAGCTAAAGGTTGCCAAGGAAGTACAGGAAAAAAATGAACTGATCCGCATGGTGCTGGACTCAAGTCCAAGTATAATCTATGTAAGGGATAAGGAAGGCAGGTTTGTGCTAAGTAACCAGGAACTTTCCAAGCTGCTGGATAAAGCGCAGGACGAAATTATTGGCAAGCATTTGAGCGAGTTAATTACTAATAAAGATCTGGTAGATACTTATCTAGACACAGACCACAAAGTAATAACCGAAGGACGTGAGCTGAAGCTTCAGGAACATTATACTAAACCGGATGGTGAGGAAGTATGGTTCAGTACGGTTAAGAGACCGTTGGCAACTGCCGATGGCCGTATAAATGTGCTTGCCATTTCTACTAATATAACGGAGCAAAAGCTAGCAAACCTGCGTCTTGCACAAAGCGAGGAGATGCACAGGCTTTTATCTGAGAACTCCAAGGATGTGATCTGCTTGCACGATCCTAGCGGCAAGTATATTTATATCTCTAAAGGCATTGAGGAAATGCAGGGTTATACAGCAGAAGAACTGCTTTATACAGACCCTTACCACCTGATTCACCCTGACGACAGAAAGCATGTTCTGGAAAATGGCCATATGCTGGCAGCAGATTCCAAAAAAAGTACGTTTGTTCAGTATCGTATGCAGCATAAAAATGGCGGTTATATCTGGCTCGAAACCAATATTAAGCCTCTGCTGAACAAGGATTCTGAAGTAGAGAGGATACAAACATCCACAAGAAATATAACGCAGCGCCGCGCGGCAGAAGAAGCACTTAAGAACAGCGAAAAGAAATACCGCGACCTTATCAACTATAGCCAGGCTTACATCTGTACGCACAACATGCAGGGCGAAATTCTTTCTGTTAACCCTTACCTGTTAAACACATTGGGTTATAAGGAAGAAGAAATGCTTGGGAAAGAGCTCAGCCAGTTCTTCCCTGAGGCCTATCAGGCTAATTTCTCTGTGTACCTGGATCTGATAAAGGAAAAACAGGTTGTTGATGGCATATTCCGCATCCTGAAAAAGAACAAGGAGATCCGCCACCTGAACTTTAAGAACTATAAAGTACAGGAGCCGGGAGCAGAGCCTTATATCATAGGTATAGCGCATGACATTACAGATCGTGTAATGGCCGAACATGAGCTTAAACTAGCCAAAGAGGCCGCAGAAGAGTCTGCCCGTGTAAAGGAGAACTTTCTGGCCAACATGAGCCACGAGATCCGGACGCCAATGAATGGTATTCTAGGTATAGCCGGGCTGATGCGCAAAACAAACCTTACCGAAACTCAACTGGGTTATCTGAACGTCATCCAACAATCTGCAGACAATCTGCTGGTGGTTATTAACGATATCCTGGATGTGGCGAAGATCGAGGCTGGTAAGCTGGAACTGGAAACTATACCTTTCAATTTAACAGAGACAATACGAGGTGTTTTCAATAACCTGAGCTTCCGAGCCGAGGAGAAAGATCTTGCCTACATTAAAGTGCCGTTTAACCTGCCGCACACTGAAGTTCTCGGCGACCCTTACCGCCTGAACCAGATCTTGCTGAACCTGCTTTCAAATGCGCTGAAGTTTACAGAAGAAGGTAGCATTACGCTCAGCTGTAAGGTATTAAATGAAACCGAAGATGATCTGACGCTGGAAATTTCGGTAGCAGATACTGGCATTGGCATTCCGGAGGATAAGCGTGAGTTGATTTTCGATGGGTTTACGCAGGCTTATTCCAGCACTACCCGCAAGTATGGTGGTACTGGCTTGGGTCTTAGCATCTGTAAAAACCTTGTTGAAATGCAGGGTGGCCGCATCTGGGTTGAAAGTACAGAAGGTAAAGGCAGTATTTTTAAGTTTATACTTACCTACCCTAAATGCAAAGAGCACCAAAAGCCTGCAACTGATGAAGTTGCTGTAGACTTTGCCAGCATGAACGATGTGCATGTGCTTTTGGCTGAAGACAATGAAGTGAATATTTTTCTGGCGCAGTCTATACTGGAAGGCTGGAATTTTAAGGTTGATGTTGCCCGTAATGGCCTTGAAGCCGTTGAAATGGTGGAGAGAAACAACTACGATATTATTCTGATGGATATCCAGATGCCAGTATTAAGCGGTTTGGATGCCACTAAAGTTATCCGCTCCTACCCTGATAAAGCCAAATCTGGTGTGCCCATTATAGCGCTGACAGCCAATGCCCTTAAAGGCGATTCTGATAAGTACCTTGGTGCCGGAATGAACGATTATATTTCCAAGCCTTTCAATGAAGAGCGTTTATACCTGAAAATTCAGAAGCTGTTGCCGCATAAGGTAAAGGAAAGGCAGGAAATGAGGCTTCAAAAAGTTACGGCTACTGAAGTTAAAAAAGAGGCTTCTGCCCCACTCTATGACCTTACTTTACTGGAAAAGATGTCGAGAGGGAATGTAGCCTTTATACTTCGTACGAAACAGGTTTTTGTAGACACTGTGCCAGTAACGCTGGCAGAAATGCAGCAAAGCGCTCAGGCTGGTAATTGGGCTGCCGTTAGTGCCGCCGCTCATAAGCTAAAATCGACCATCGATACCATTCGTATTGATCGCTTAAAAGAGGTTGTAAGAAGTATAGAATCAGGCTCAAAAAAAGGTGAAATAACTCCGAAACTGCACGAGAACATTGCTTACCTGGTGCAGGTGATGCTGGAGGTTATAAATCAGTTCAGGTCGGAAATGAACAACTAAGTATAAAGGCAAGTATAAAAGAGGCTTTCTGAAGTATAGAAAGCCTCTTTTTATTTCCGTCTGGTGCAAACTTATACTATAGTTCGAGCCTGCTGCCACAGTTATTGCAATAATTTGCATCCAGTGCGTGGCCTTCTTTGTGGCAGTTCGGGCAAACACGTGTCGTAAAAGCTTCTTTATCTGATCTCGCTAGCTCAACTGATACGATGCCTGTAGGTACGGCAATTATGCCATATCCCATCACCATTACTATACTTGCCAGTATCTGGCCTACTGGCGTAACCGGGGCAATGTCGCCATAGCCTACCGTTGTTAAAGTAACTATAGCCCAGTATATGCTTTTAGGAATGCTGGTGAAGCCATGTTCAGCCCCCTCAATCAGGTACATTAAGGCTCCAACAATCACAACAATAATCAAAACGGCACCAAGAAAAACGGTTATTTTATTAAAACTTGCCCTTAATGCCCTGGTAAGTACCTGCCCCTCGTTTATATAATGAGTAAGTTTAAAGATACGGGCCGCCCGCAGAAGCCTGAAAAACCTGATCACCAGCAGGTATTGTGCACCGGGCACTAGCAGGCTGAGGTATGTTGGTACTATCGCAAGAAAATCAACTATACCAAAAAACGAAATCATGTAGCGCAGTGGCCTGGGCGAACTATAAACCCGCAGTAAATATTCTACAGTGAAGATTGCTGTAAATATGATCTCCAGAAACCGGAAGTTGTCGCTGTACTTTTTCAGCTGTACCATACTTTCTAGTGATACAATCAGTACACTTAGCAGTATAAGTATAAGCAATACTATATCGAAAGCGCGACCGGAAGGAGTTTCGGCCTCAAAAACAATTTTATAAATCCTGCGCCTAACAGACAGTGGTGTGGTGTTTGGCATAATAGGAAGATGTTAATGCTAGCGCCTTATACGGCTTAAGTTGGTTTAATAAACAAAGCAACGGCTCCTCAAAAGAAAACCGTTGCTCCACTTTATAGTTTATTTTACAATCAGTATACCGTGCATCCGTTTCCAGTGCCCCGGGTAGGTACAGACAAAATCATACGTGCCTGGTTCGGAAGGTGCTTTGAACTCAAGCAGTACCGTCTGCCCTGGTTTAGCCAGCGGCGATGCAGCTATTACCATAGGGCTTTCAGGTACATAGTTGCCCACAGGCCCGATACGGGCACCGGCCAAAGCGATCAGTTTATACTTATTGTGCTCCGTTACCACCACATTGTGCACCATTGGCACATTGGTACCTTCATTAACCAATTGCAGTTTCACAAAAGCGTCCCTCTCTACCTGTAGCGTATCCTTATCAAACCTGATCTCAGATATTGTATCGCCCAAAGCCTTCAGCACTATTTCATCTTTTGGCTGCAAGGTCCTATCCGGCGCTGCAGGCTGTGTAGCTGCTTCGGTAGAATCTTGCTGGGTTTCTGTAGCAGCTGAACCAGAATCAGAATCTGTATTGCAGGCAACCAGATTTAGTGCCAGAAAGTAGCCTGCGATATAACTGGTTAAGGTTTTCATCTTTGGGTGCAGTGGTCAGTGACATACTTAGCTAAAGTATTCCTGCTTTAACTTCTTATCGTGGCCATAAATATCTTCGCGGAAATGCACGTCGCCATTATCATCTACCCAGCTGGTAAAGTATACCAGGTATACCTGCACTTTTTTAGGTAGTGTTACCCACGTTTCCTGGTTAGAATCAATTGTTTCCCTGATGCGTGATTCGTTCCACTCAGGCATATCGCGCAACAGGTACTTGGCCAGTTCTACTGGTTTCTCTAAGCGCACGCAACCATGGCTGAATCCTCTCTGGTTCTGGTTGAACAGGCCGTCGGCCGGCGTATCGTGCAGGTAAATGGCGTACTCATTCGGGAAAAGGAATTTTAGCGAACCAAGCGAGTTTTTAGGTCCCGGTCGCTGACGTACCATGTACGGAAAGTTCTTTTCTGTTACCGATGCCCAATCTATTGAAAGCGGATCTATAGGTTTAGGCTCCTTTTCCTTTGTTACTATCTCCATGTCCTGCGTATCGAGCCAGTATGGGTTAGTAAGCATATGAGACTTGATCTCGTTTTCTACAATGCTGTTCGGCACGTTCCAGTATGGCGCCATCACCACCGACTCCAGCTTATCGCTAAAAATCGGTGTAGAGCTCATTTCCTTTCCTACTACCACACGCATCGACATGACCTGTTTATACTTACGCTCTGCATCCGGATTGCCATCCGGGTCTTCGTAAATGTACAGCATGTATTCAGGTATATTTACCCAGATATATTTCTGATCTAAGCTCTTCGGAACCATGCGTTTTGGTATCCAGCGCCAGCGCTCCATGTTAATGATGATCTGCTCGATGCGGTCATCAATAGAGATGTTCATGGTTTTCAGTGTATTGCCACCCACTATGCCATCCTGTTTAAGGCCGTGCAGCTGCTGAAATTTTTTAACCTGTTGCTCCAGGGCAGCATCATACATACGCATTTTAGGGTCCTGCACATTAATTGGTTGCTCCGGGTTTAGGCGCTTGCGCAGGGTAATAACTACTTCCGAAGAATCTCCTTTCTTAAGGCTCTTCAGTTTGCCCAGTTCTACTTTTGGCCAGCCACCTTTCTGTTGTATAGCTCTATACTTTTGTAAGGCACTACGCAGGTTGGTATACCCTGCGTGCAATGCCTCAAATTCATAGTATGGGTATGTACTTTCGCGCTCCTGAAGTATAGTTTGCAGGGCTTTATGCAGCTTTATTTTGTTGTTCTTTACATTCCAGTCAACCTGCTCCACGTTTTTAGGGTTAATGCGGCCACGATAAAAGTCTGAGGCGTAATGGAAGTATGATGCGGTTAAGGCTACATCAATCTCCTGCTGCAGTTGTAGTCTTGCCGAATCTGAGCTGCTCATACCTTCGTAGCGCTTTATCATGCCTTCAATATCAATAACCTTGTACCTCTTTGGGTCGAGTCCTTCCTGGTTCGCTTTATCAATGGCACTCAGAAATTTTTCTGTCTGCGGCACAAGTTTGTTTTCCTTAAACCACGCCAGCTTATAGTCGCGGTCGCCGTAAAACAGGTACATCAGGTCTGCGTTTTCATTAAATGCTGGTACTTTGCTGATGTAGCTTCTTATAAAGAGGCTGTCTGTATTGGTTTGTTCAAGTTCTTTTGAGAAGAGTTCTTTTACTTTGTTCTTCCCGTCGCCGGATTTATTGTTACAACCCATCATAAGCAGCAGCGCAAATAATATTGCCAGGTGCCGGGTCGCTGTTATCAATTGTTTAGGGTTCATGTTATGGTTATTCCTTTATAGTTGGTTGGTACCAGCCAGTGCTATTGCCCTACAAATCTATCTTTATATGATGTTCTTGTATTTATACAATTATTTATGCTAAAATGAGGCTGCAAGTGGCTATAATTGTATGTACTTTGGATATGTGAAAAATGTTATAAAAGAAAATTTAAAGGGATAGGACAATAAAATGTGCTGCAAAAGAGTAATGCCCGTCCTTAATATGGTGCAATTTTATTTGTATCGAAGCAGCTCTGATCCATACTCTAACAAATAGCTTAAGAACTATAGCCGGTTTTCAGAATAAACGTAAATAGCTTATCTTACAGCTTATGCTTATTACCGTAATATGAAACACTATTCTAAGTATTTGCTGGGCCTCGGCCTTGCCGGGAGCCTTTACCTGGTATCCTGTACTACTCAACAAACTAAGAACGATATCACTATGACTACAACCGAACTAGAAGCTCAGCGCGCATCTGCTGATGTACACAGTTACGCCAGGCCTGCCGAAGCCGTAGCCAAGCACCTGGACCTCGACATTGCTGTAGATTTTAATCAGAAGATCATCAGCGGCAGAGCTACTTACCAGATAGAGAACCTGACCAAAACAGATAGAATCGTTTTTGATACTCGTGATCTGCAGATAGAAAAAGTATACCTGGATGGCAGCGAGCAGGAAGCCACCTTTGAGCTTGGCGAGAAAAATAAGTTTCTGGGCCAGCCTCTTACTGTTAATATTGAGCCGGAAACAAAATCAGTAACTATAGTTTATAAAACTTCGCCGGAGGCTGCTGCCCTGCAATGGCTGAACCCACAGCAGACAGCAGGCAAAAAGCACCCGTTCCTGTTTACGCAATCGCAGGCTATACTTGCCCGCACCTGGATACCAATTCAGGACAGCCCGGGCATCCGCATCACCTACAATGCAAAGGTAAAGGTGCCTAAAGAGCTGATGGCTGTTATGAGTGCCGAAAACCCACAGCAACGGAACAACACAGGTGAGTATACCTTCAGCATGAAGCAAGCGATACCGTCGTACCTGATGGCGCTTTCTGTTGGCGATCTGGCTTTTAAACCCATTGGCAATCTTACTGGTATTTATGCCGAGCCTGCTACCCTGGATGCTGCTGTTTACGAGTTCGCTGAAATGGACAAGATGCTGGTAGCTGCCGAAAAGATCTATGGCAAGTACAGATGGGACCGTTACGATCTGCTAGTGCTGCCTCCTTCGTTCCCTTTCGGAGGTATGGAGAACCCTCGCCTTACTTTTGTTACCCCAACTGTTCTGGCAAAAGATCGTTCGCTTACCAGCCTTATTGCACATGAACTGGCGCACAGCTGGAGCGGCAACCTGGTAACAAATGCCACCTGGAACGATTTCTGGCTAAACGAAGGCTTTACGGTATACTTTGAGCGCCGCATAATGGAGGAGCTTTACGGTAAAGATTATGCTGATATGCTGAACGTGCTTGGCTACCAGGACCTACAGGCTACCATTGCAGAGCTTGGCAAAGACAGTGAAGATACACGCCTTAAACTTGACTTGGAAGGCCGCGATCCGGATGATGGCTTGAATGATATTGCTTACGAAAAGGGCAATGCTTTTCTGCAGAATATAGAGCGTGCTGTCGGCCGTGAGCGATTTGATGAATTTGTAAATAAGTACTTCCAGACTTTTGCTTTCCAGAGTACGAATACCGACTTGTTCCTGAACTTCCTAAGAAAGGAACTGATAAAAGGCGATGAGCAATTAGCCGAGAAGATCAATATTGAGGGCTGGGTGTATACTGCCGGTTTACCAGAAGATCATGTAAAGCCGAATTCCAAACGTTTTGCCCAGGTTGAACAAGCTTATACTTCCTGGAAGAACGGTACAGCTGCTGCCAAACTGAATACCAAAGACTGGTCGAGCCACGAATGGCTGCACTTCATCAGAATGCTGCCTGAAAAGATGACACAAGACCAGATGCGCGACCTGGATACCGCGTTTAATTTTACTAACTCAGGTAATTCTGAAGTTTTGGCAGCATGGCTCCTGCACGCCATCAACAATAACTATACTACAGCTGATAAAGCTCTGGAGACTTTCCTGACAAATGTTGGTAGACGAAAATTCCTGGTGCCGATTTATAAAGCTTTGGTAGCTACACCTGAAGGTAAGAAAAAGGCACTGGAAATATATGCTAAAGCAAGGCCTAATTACCATGCAGTTTCTACAGTAACACTGGATGAAATGATTAAGTAGATCAGGCTTATACTTCCTTCAAACAAAAGGCCCGCTGCAATAGCGGGACTTTTGTTTGTAAATGAAAAACTCTGTTACCTTCTGGCCAGCATGGTGGGTGCATGGGGAAAGTACAGAGCTTTTTTCATATTGTAAGGCATGCAAATTCTTACATGCGGTTGTGGTGTTCTGCTCTTAGGTTAATCTTGCTTTCAGCAATTGTTGTCAATAACTGGTCTGTTTTTTTCTCCTCCTCCAGTGTCATGTGCAGCAATTGCAGGGCATCCTGAGCGCCAAGTTGCTTGGCATAGGTGCAAAGCGTGCCATAACCGGCAATTTCATAATGCTCAACTCGCTGAGCGCTGGCTATAAGGGCAGCATCCATAACGTCTGCATCGGCTTTTTCACTCATCATGTCTTCTGCCTCTCTTATAATACCCTCCATGGCTTTGCACTTCTCTCCCGTCGGCTTTTCACCTATGGTCTGAAATACTTGCTCCAAACGCTGTATCTGGGTTTCAGTCTCCCGCAGGTGTGTCTGGAATGCATTCTTCAGATCTTGTGAAGAACACATTTCCATCATCTTTGGAAGAGCCTTCATGATCTGCTGCTCTGCATTGTATACGTCTTTCAGTTCATGGATAAAAAGATCATTCAAATTGTTTAGTTTCATAGCTTGGAAAGGTTTAGCGTGTAAAATAATAATCAATAGCTTGTGGACTTACTATACGGCGAGTACTTTTGTTAGTTAGAAAAAATATGGTTTTATCAGGCAAAAAGGCTTGTTGTTTAGTGTATGGCTGGTATGATATATAATATTATATATAGCAATATGTATGTATAAAATACAGGTATGCACCCGAGACGTCTTGCAACGATTTAACCGGAAATTGTGTACTCTTTAAGCAGAACTCCTGTTGATGAGCAGGATGATGTGGCAAAGAATTTGTTAAGTTGAAAGTATAAATAACCAATTATAAAGCATTACACGTGGAGATACCTAAAGGAAAGCTGATTGCGATTGGAGGTAATGAAGACAAAGGCACTTACCCAAATCCTAAGTCCAGGAAGAAATATTATCTTGATTTTTTTGAACTAGGAATCCTGAGGCGCTTTCTGAGTGAAATCCCTGCTAAAAATCCTGTAATTGAAGTAATTACGACGGCCTCGCTTATACCTGAAGAGGTTGGCGTGCGCTACGAAAGCGCCCTTGGTATTTTAGGCTGTGAGAACATTGGCCTTATGCATATCCGCAACGAGGAAGATGCGCATAAACCGGAGTATATTGAGCGTATCAGGCGTGCAGATGGCGTAATGTTCAGTGGCGGCGACCAATCCAGGCTAACACGCATGTTCTGCGATACTGAGATTCTTTCTATACTTAAAGAGCGGTATATGAAAGAAGAGTTTGTGATAGCAGGTACGAGTGCCGGTGCCATGGCAATGTCCGAGATCATGATAAAAGGTGGTAGTGCAACAGAGTCTTTGGTACGGGGTTCGGTAAAAATATCTCACGGGCTTGGCTTCATCAGTGGCGTTATCATTGATTCGCATTTCGTGATAAGAGGCCGGTTTGGCCGTTTAATGGAAGCCGTGGTTACTCATCCTAAAACGATAGGTATAGGCTTAGGCGAAGACACCGGTGTTCTTATAACCGAAGGCCATAAAATCGAAACCATCGGCTCTAACCTGGTGGTGATCGTAGATGGCCATAGTGTGGGTTATACAAACGTACATCATGTAGATAAAGGAAGACCAGTTGCCATTGAAAATATGGTGATGCATGTGCTGGCAAAAGGCAATGTCTACAACATCCAGACGCGTGAGTTTTACAAAGACAAAGAATCTGTGAGGCAACGGGAACTGGAGGAACAGGAGAAATAGAATATATTTAAAGTATAAAAGAAAAGGCTGATGAACTCTCATCAGCCTTTTCTTTTATACTTCCTGAGCTTGCTCTTTATAAATGCCAATATAAGTTTCGTTGTGGTTTACTTTGCTGCCCCTGTACATACCTTCAGAGTTAAAAGGCAACATTACATTACCCTGATG
>CBINIP010000027.1:0-47960 GCA_966250805.1 uncultured Pontibacter sp.
TTCCAACCTGAAGGACGATTGGATTGGGGTCAGGCTGTATTTTTGATATTGGTAGGTAACAATAATGAACAAGTAGAGTCGCTTAAAAAAATGACAGTTCAGGAACGCAGCCATTTCATAGATGGATTGCCTTTCAATACTACAGGGTTTAATATTGATACTCTTAAAATTACTCAGGATAGTCTGACAATATACGTCTTTAAACCACAAAACTTACCTAACAACAGCCCTGTGGTTGTCTATTATCATGGTGGGGCATTTATCTTACCCTGGACAAATATGTCTGTAACGTATGCCACACGCCTGGCTCGTACATTTAATGCTATTGTAGTTGGTGTTGATTACAGAGTAGCCCCGGAACACCCCTTTCCCACACCGAATAATGATTGTTATGCTACCCTGCTTTGGACAATACAAAATATAAAAAAGTGGGAAGGCAACCCCAATCAGATAATTGTAGCTGGCGAAAGTGCAGGGGCAACTTTGGCAACAACAGTAGCAATAAAAGCTAGGGAAGAAAATTTAACAAACATTAAATATCAACTTTTAGATTGCCCGGTTACCTATGTTCCTTTCAAGACAGACGCATATCAGAAATTTAAGAATGGGTATTATTTACAAGAAGCTGAAATGCTTTTTGGTATAGAAAGTTATTTGCCAAATGAGGCTGATTATACTAATCCGTTAGCAATGCCCTATTATGCGGCTGATCTGTCAAATCTACCCCCCGCCTTTGTGATAACCAGTGAATTTGACCCTTTAAAAGATACAGGAAGGGATTACGCAAAGAAATTAACAGATGCCAAAATTCCAACTATACATAAAGAAGTGAAAGGTATGCTTCATTGTATACCGGGTCCGCTTAATGAAAAGGATAGAACTGACTTATATGCTCAAATAGCAAAAGTTTTTGATAGTATTAAACAAGACTGAAACACAAATAATACATTAATAGGAAAGGCAGCAGGTGCTTGGCATATATGAACAAAGTATTACCTAAAAACTGAGCTTTTTTAACACTATAGGCTTAGCTTATAAAGTGCATCATCTATTAGTAAAGAGTAGATTCTTTGTCCGCTTGATAACCTGAGGAAATGAACTATATTAGTCTTATGGTATGCAAGTGTTTAATTTGAGTAGCGGTTGTGATAATTATACTATAAATGATGGCTTACTACTCCCTACATAGTGCAGATAAACGTCATAGTGACGTAAATACAGTAGTTAGCAGAAAGAAGTGATTTAAAAGATTATGAAAAATTTTATTCTTGTTCCGCTTCTGATAGCTCTACTGTCTTCCTGCAACTACACTACTGAGAAATATATAAACTATGAATATGCAGGAACCGTGGTGACACGACTCGACAAGGGTAAGAAAACTTTCTTCTATTATGGACAGTGCGACAATGAAAGTTTAAAATGCCCAGAGCCATCTGTAGAAGTAGACTGGAGCTTCGATGATTATCTGGATGGGTTCATTCTATTTCATGAAAATGGAATAGTAGAGATAATCAGTGGTGGCGGAACGAGATTTAAAGTAAATAGTAAAGGAGATTCAAGGTTACTGACTAAAGAGTATAGCAATCCAGAGTTAGGTAAGTTATTAAATCCTTATTTTGAAAAAGAACCTTTTGATAACCTTTATCACATATACAGTGTCATAGAGACAGAAAGAAAGATAAACACTAATTCTAAAGTAAAAGCAATATATTAAATAAAGTAGCGCGGTGAAAAACTCATCCCACTAACCACACCCATAAGCCAGCTACGCCGCCTTATGGCCAAGTCCGTTACTACAACCATTACCAAAACACATACACCTTGAACATTAAAACTATACTTACTGCCTCGTTGCTGTTTGCAGCGAGTTCTGCTTTTGCGCAAGAGCAGTTGCAGATGCCGCGCAACATTCAGCAGGCCTATGAAAAAGGTACCCGCTCTACTGATGGTACTCCCGGCAAAAACTACTGGCAAAATGCCGCCGACTACGACATCAAGATCAACTTCGATCCGCATACGCGTAAGCTGTCGGGCACGGTAAACATCCAGTACATTAACAACAGCCCCGATACGCTGAAGCAGATCCTGTTTAAGCTTTACCCTAACCTTTACAAAAAGGGTGCTGCCCGCGCCAGTAACATTGATGCAAAAGATGTATCGGATGGCGTCCAGATCCAGAAGCTAAGTATAAACCAGCAGGCTGAAGATGTAAGCAAACTCCGCATTAACGGTACCGATATGCAGGTGCGCGTAAAACCTATCGCTCCGAAGTCTAAGGCTACAATTGCTATTACCTACAGCTATACTTTAAACGAAGGCTCACATACCCGTACAGGCCAGATAGATGAAGGGTCGCATTTTGTTGCTTACTTCTTCCCGCGCGTAGCCGTTTACGATGATATAGATGGCTGGAACCGTAACCCATACCTGGGCTCGCAGGAGTTTTACAACGATTTCTGTAACTTCAATTTCGAGGTAACTGTGCCTAAAAACTTTGTCGTCTGGGCTACCGGCGACTTGAAGAACACCAGCGAGGTACTGCAGAAAAAGTATGCTAAACGACTGGCAGAGGCCGAGAAAAAAGATAAGATCATCACGATCATCGACAGCACCGAAATTAAGAAGTATGACATTACAGCCCAGAACCCGACCAACACCTGGAAGTTCGAAGCTAAAAATGTAATTGACTTCGCCTTTGCTACCAGCGACCATTATATGTGGCAATCTACCAGCCTGGTGGTAGATCCTAAGACCAAACGCCGCACACGCGTAGACACAGCCTTCAACCCGAAGCATAAAGACTTCCTGGAAGTTACTTCTTTTGGCCGCAAAACGGTAGAGGCTATGAGCTATACTTTCCCGAAATGGCCTTTCCCCTACTCGCACATCACAGTTTTCAATGGCCTCGACCAGATGGAGTATCCGATGATGGTGAACGATAATCCGCTGGAGGACCGCGCTGATGTGATCATGCTCACTGATCACGAGATATTCCATACCATGTTCCCGTTTTATATGGGCACCAACGAGACCAAGTATGGCTGGATGGACGAAGGCTGGGCAACTTTAGGCGAATGGCTCATCACCCCGATCATTGACCCAAGTATACTTGATGATTATGGCGTTGCCCCTTACGGCATGATGGCCGGTACCGAAATAGATCTGCCAATAACAACGCTGACTACGCAGCAAAGCGGTACCTCTATGTTCCTGAACTCCTACCCTAAGCCTGCCCTGGGTTACCTGTATGTGAAAGATATGCTGGGCGATGATCTGTTCCTGAAAGCGCTACACCACTACATCGGGCTCTGGAATGGGAAGCACCCGCAGCCTTACGATTTCTTTAATGCCATGAATGCTGGTGCCGGCCGTAACATGAACTGGTTCTGGCAGCGCTGGTTCTTCGATGGCGGCTATCCTGACCTGGGCATAGCTAAGGTACAACAGCAGAACGGGGCATATACTGTAACCGTGGAATCCGTTGGCAGCAAGCCCCTGCCAGTAGATCTTGTTGTTACCTATGCTGATAATACCAGCACAACTATACATAAAGATGTTTCGGTTTGGGAGAAAGGAAACAAAACTACCGAGCTAAGCTTTAAACCTGCCAAAGCAGTGAAGAAGCTTGAACTGAAGCATTCGCATACACCTGACAGCAACAGGAAAAACAACGTGTACGAAGTAGTTAAGAAATCTTAAGCATAAGTATAATTCAATGAAAAGCAGCCAACTATGGCTGCTTTTTTTATGTAAACTATGCTGGCTATTGCTGTTACACTTAACCACTTATACTTTAATGATGCTCCGAAAAGCCATACTTCTCTTTCTGCTAGTGCTGGTAACTATAGTTGCCCAGGCACAGCTGGTAATTCCGCTGAAGAAGTATGCCGGCAAACTGAAGTATGTGGATGTCAGCATGGGTGGTAAGAACTATAAATTCCTCTTCGATTCGGGTGGTGGACAAACTATAATTTCCCCGGCTTTAGCTCAGGCCTTAGGCAAAGTACCCTATGGCAGATCTGTTGGCTTCAGGATGAGTGGCGAGAAGGTTGAGTTTGAGAAATGCGACAGTGTGAGCTTAACTATAGCTGGCCAAGTGTTCAGCCATCCCGAAATTGCTGTGTGGGACATTATGAGCGTGCTGCCCAAAGAACTACCTCCTATTGATGGCCTGATCTCGCTGAAGACTTTTGCTAATGATGTTCTCACCATTGATCTGCCCAATAACCAGCTTATAGTTGAGACAAAGAAAAGCTACCGGAAAAAGATTAAAATCATGCAGCTGCTAAATAGCCGTTTTCCGACTGGTCTGGAAGGCAGCGAGCTGAGTTTGTTCCTGGGCATACCGCACAGCGGCAAAACCTGGTGGTTCTTATTCGATACGGCCAACCTGGATAGGGTAACTCTGGCTCCAACTACAGCAAAAGCCTGGAATTTGAAGTTAAACGATAATGATGAACGGCAGGAACTGGGCAACTTGGATTTTATACTTGCTAGCAAAACTCTTACCGCCCCTGCTGCAGTAAGAAGCATTATTTATGATGGTGCCCTGAGTTACGAGCTGATCTCGCAGGCAGTTTATACTGTCTCTTTCCCCGAAAAGAAAGTATGGTTAGGTGCCCCGGCTAAGTAATTAACTATGGCTTAACGAACAGGCGCTTGTCAAAATCAAATGGCTCTGTGGCCGCTATGGTTATCTGGTTGAAATCGCGGTGGCGTGGGTTTACGAGGTAATTATAGGTGCCCTGCACAGCAGAAGATGGTACTTTAAGCACCAGGAATTCTGAATCAAAAACAAATTGGTCACCGATGTCCTGCGTAGCGTTTGGGTGCGGGAAGCTTTTCCAGTCGGCAGGCAGTTCTTCTTCTGTAAGTTCTTTTATAGCAACATTATCCGGGATGTTGATGCGCACCAGGTGGTAATCCAGCGGTACAATACCAAGCGGCATGTGCACGGCTACTTCTACGGTACACAAAGCAATAGACTCGCTGGTATAAAGCATGGCTACACCTTTACTGTTCCAGCGGCCTCCTGCCAGCTCTGCACCCCTACCCGATAAGTCTTTTGCAAAACGGCCTTTGCTCAGGCGGAATACGATCATGCCAGTACGCCGTGTTCAATGCGGGTCAGTTCATCTTTTAAAAGGCCTATGCCGAAGGTATTATCCAGCAGTTCTTTAGGTTTTATTCCTCCCAGCGCTACGTTCTTGGCTTCAAGCCAGGCATCAAAGTTCGCTTTGTCGCCAAACACTTCAATTCCTTTGTTGTACACCAGGGTAATTTCCAGTATCTTCTCAGAGTGTATGGGATCGAAAGTGCGCTTTTCCTTTTTGTAACGCTGGAAAGTGCGCTCAGACAGGTGCAGGTAAGCAGACCACTCGGCCGTACTGAAGGGACTTTTATCGGCAATAGACTTGAACATGGCATACTTTATACCTTCGCGTGCAGTGCTCATCAGCATGAATACGTCGCGGTCGTCCAGCAGCCTGTAGCTTAATGTTTCCGCTTTTTCTAATGCTCTTCCCATGGGTGTATTTTTATCTTTTCAAAGATACGAAATCTGTCTTTTAATTAACGACAATTGTCGGGATAAGTTTTTTGCAATAAATAAGCCTGAGCAACATGTCTTACTCAGGCTTAAAATATAAAACGGCTCAGCAATTATTGCTTTGCAGTTTTTGCTCTCGGATCATCAGCAGGGTTTAAATAATTGATATCAAAAGGTCCGATGCCATGTAGCTGTACTACTGTAACTTCTTTAGTATAGGCCATATGAGGTGTTTTGGCTGGCATAATTGCGAAGCCGCCGACAGCAATTTTTGTAGCAGCTGAAGGATCCGGTTTCTGGCCTGCACTCATATAGAAATTGCCCTCAAGAACAGTAATATGCTCTGTTTTAGAATGCCAGTGCGGAGGCACTTTATAGTTCGGCGGGAACTTGATCCTTAAAGTAAATGCTCCTTCTTTTGCCGGATCACCTTCTAGAACAGCGAATCTGGCGCCTGCTGGCAATATTGCTGGCCCCTCCTTCCATTCCAGTTCATCAGCATTAATCATTTTATGATCGGTAGTAGTGTGTTGTTGTGTAGAGTGTTCCTGTGCCTTTGCAGGTAATGCAGCAAAGTATAGCAGCAACATGAGCATGAAAGCGCCTGATAATTTTTTCATTAAGTATAGTGTTTAAGCTGGAGAGATGGGAAAAGAGATGCTGGTACATCAGGACTTAACACATGCTAAAGCTATGGTTGCATGGTTAAGTACGCAGGCAGAAGTATAGTATACCTGCTACAAGAAGCCGTACCTGTTATACGCATTCGGTTCTTAAAAATAAACTTATAGTTGCAGGTATAGCTTGCACTGCATTTTACCAGGGCCCTGTACTAATTAGAACTGCCTGCCGTTAGTAGCCTGAACAGAAAGAATAAAAACCAGGTATGCGAAACCGGATAGTGACAGCAGTCGTGCTTTTGATGATGGTGCTGAA
The DNA here is from genome assembly GCA_966250805.1 of uncultured Pontibacter sp. Classification (GTDB taxonomy): domain Bacteria; phylum Bacteroidota; class Bacteroidia; order Cytophagales; family Hymenobacteraceae; genus Pontibacter. The sequence continues at coordinate 6,485 of CBINIP010000027.1, forward strand.
TGGCTGCAAAACAAGTCCTGTAACGAAGGGTAAAACCACTGTAAAAAAGAATTCCTACAACACAGCTGCGCTGGTGCCGGTGAAGAAACCCCGCACAGCCAAAGAAAAACAGCTGCAGGACAGGTTTGTCAAAACAAGTATAAAACGCTTTAAATCAAGACAGAAAGCAGGTGTATATTATGTAGCACAGGCTAAACGAAACTATAACCAGGAGAAGGTGGATTCGGCGAAGTACCTTTTTGGCCGTGCCTGGATACTGGATAGCATGAATACTGATATTTACTGGGGTTATGGTAAAGTATACGGCGAGCAGAAAGAGTATGACAAAGCCCTTGTAATGTTGAACAGAGCACTTGATGCCAATAAAAGTAATCCTAATCTGCTCACAGATGTTGCTACCAGTTACTTAGGCCGCTTCTACCAGACCAGTAACCCAAAAGATCTGCAGCAAAGCAAAAAATTACTTGAAAAAGCTGTAAAGCTGGATGCTACTAATGCCGATGCCCTATACAAATTGGCTATCAGCAGTTATTACCTCCAGGAGTACACCAAAGCCTGGGACAGCCTGCACAAGAGTGTTAAAAAAGATAAGAAAATAGCCGACCAAAAGTTTATTACTGCGCTTCTCCGGAAACAGCCGGACCCGAAGGGCATCTATAAAAAGACGCGCCTGAAGTAGCTATTGCATTATGGGTAGAGAAATATTAACTTAGCTGCAAGTGTAACAGCACGTATACTTATTACAACTAACCTCTACAAATGAAACGATTACTACTTGCCGCAGTGGCAATACTTTTCTCTGCTGCCTGCACTTTTGCCCAGGAGCAGCAACAGGACCCCAAAGTGCTACCTATGTTTGGCAACAAAGCTAAAACAGAAGCCGAGCAGTTAAGAGACCAGAAATTCCTTTCGAGTTGCGATGCCAGCTTTAAGACCCGCCAGGAGGCAAGCAACTTCTTTATGGAGCGCGGTTGGGAGTATTTCAGCGAAGGACAGGTAGATACAGCCGTTTATCGTTTTAATCTTGCCTGGCTTCTGAACCCGGATAACAGCAACACTTACTGGGCTTTTGGTATTGTTACATCAAGCAAAGGTAAACCTGCAGAGGCTATCACTTATTACGAAAGAGCTCTGGTTTTTCAGCCTAAAAACTCGCTCCTGCTAACAGATCTTGCCTCGGCTTATCTGGGTGTTTACAAAACAGCCCCTAAAAAGAAGAACCTGAAAAAAGCAGCTGCCTATACAGAACAGGCTATTGCCAGCGATTCAACCAACGGTTATGCTTATTATAATATGTCGCAGGTGATGTTCCATGAAAAGAAGTATGCCGATGCCTGGAACTATGTGCATAAGAGCCGTGGCATTAACCTGGCTCAGATAGATTACGATTTTGTAACAGAGCTGATGGCGAAGATGCCAGACCCGCAGGGCTTCTTTAAATCAGATTCAAACTAAGCTTCACAAACTAAACTATAAAATGATAAAGGCGCTGCTCTATGTGGCGCCTTTATCATTTTATACATGTGTATACTTCTAAAAAAGTATGATTTCTGTTTCAGCGTATCGTCATATTGCTATATTTGTAAAAGTCACCCGAACTAATATTGATTTCTTAGTAATATGAAAAAAAATCTATTAAGAGCATCTGTTTACCTTTTGGCAGGTAGTATGGCCCTATCATCCTGCGTTGTTTCCAAGAAAAAGTATGAAGACCTTCTGGCACGCAAAAATGCGCTGGAGATAGATAAATCTAATCTGGAAGGCGAGAAAGCAACCCTGGAGCAGCAAAAAGCCCTGCTGGAAGAAGAGAAAGCCAACCTTGAAAAAGAAAGAGCGCAGCTGGAAGAGCAAAAGGCTGAGTATCAGAAAAGTTTACAGCAGGCTCTGAAAGAAGGTAAAGCACTTGGCGATAATCTGAACATGAGCAAATCGCAGATCGATAAGCTGAACGCTGACCTTAAGGCACGTGAGCAGCGCCTTGCTGAACTGCAGCGCATCCTGGATGAAAAAGATAAAGCCGTTAAGAACCTGCGTTCTAAAGTAAGCAATGCCCTGTTAGGCTTCAATGATAAAGACCTGACTGTAAATGTGCGCAACGGTAAAGTATATGTGTCGCTTGCCGAGCAGCTGTTGTTTAACTCAGGCTCCACAAAAGTAGACCCTAAAGGTGTTGATGCACTGAAAAAACTTGCTACAGTTTTAAAAGACCAGCAGGACGTGAACGTGGTGGTGGAAGGTCATACCGATGATGTGCCGGTAGCAAAAGGTACTGTAGGCATGCAGGATAACTGGGACCTGAGCGTACTTCGTGCAACTGAAATTACACGCATTATTACAGAAGCAGGTGTAGCAGCAGAGCGTGTTACGCCATCTGGTCGTTCTAAGTATGTGCCGCTTGATGTTGCCAAAACAAAAGAGGCTCGCCAGAAGAACCGCCGCACCGAAATCATTCTCACTCCTAAACTAGACGAGTTGTTCCAGATATTGGAAACTACCTGATCTATTCTTTAAACCAACAGAAAAGCCAGCCTATACTTAAGGCTGGCTTTTTGTTTGTAGATCAGTTATAGTTAGTTTCTTATTTCTGGCTTTTAAGGTAGGTATATAAAGCTTTCAGCTCGGTATCGGTATAGTCTTTTGTCATCTGCCATGGCATTTCAGCGCTAAGCTTTTGGCCATTTGGCCTTACTCCTGTTCTTAATGTCTGCATAAACTGCTCTTCTGTCCATTTTCCTGCGCTGCCGCTACCAGTAATATCCGGTACAGCACGGCCACCAGGTACCGGTGACTCACCGCCTTTCAGGTTTTCGTGGTGGCAGCCAGTGCAGGAAACAGCCATATACTGGCCGTATGCCGCAGAAACTTCAGGCAGCATTTCGGCAGGAGCTTTATAGTTGTGGTCTATCAACTCGGCAGAAAGCAGCGGAATTTTATCGAAAGCGGTTAACACCTTACCCATAGGCCGTACCTCGCTCTCCGGCAGTTCCCGGTCTACAGGTTTCTGGCTGCGGCAGTAAGCTATAATGGCAGCTACATCTTTATCCGATAGTTTATAAATCTCATGCGAAGGCATCACAAGCAAAGGCTTACCATCCTGCCCTACGCCGTGGCGCAGTGCCCGCACCCAATCTTTTACTTCATAGTTAGCCGGTAACCCGCCTTTGCCGCTGGTGAGGTTAGAAGACACTATACGCCCAACAGCAGGATCATCAAACACTACTTTGCCACCCAGATCTGCGCTATGGCAATCGGCACAGCCTTTTATAGTGAACAGGCGTTTCCCGTTTTCAAGTACAGCGCTTTCTTTAGGAAGCTCCAACGAGGCGGCATTAACAGCATAAACTTTGTTCATGCGTGTGTTTACATTAATTGAGATGTAGGCATAGGCCAACACAACAGCCAGTACCAGCAAACCGATCACCTTTAGTGATACTTTTAAAACCTTTTTAAGCATGAATATGGAAATGAATGGAACATGCAGGATTAGAAGTCATACCTTCTGCAGGTACAACAACAGATAATAATCTTTAATAAAAGCCAAATTATTACTACAATAATACAGTAGTATATGTGATAAATAATAGCAGTACTGGCACTTATTAGTAAATGCTAATATTTAGCTGGCGAACTACCACCGGAGCAGGATAAAGGTTTAAGTGTTAATAAAGAATGAATGAAGCAGGCAGTGCCTCCACTTGCAAAGTATAAAGTAATCAGGCTTTTACAGGTTTAGGTAGTACTCTGTGGAAGAGTGGCAGCAGCAGGAAGTATAGGATAACACCTGTAGGTACAGAAAGTATGGCCCATGCCGAAACTCCAGCCAGGTTAGCGATCCATAATTTGTTTAGCGCCTCAAGCCAGTCTGTTTTAAACATAGCCAGCATTTCATCTACTGTAAGCCTGATTTCAGAAAGTCCAAATATGTATATACCGGCTTTCATAAAAGGGATGATCAGTAGTAACTGCAATGGCTGCGCCAGGTAACTTACAAGTATAGTGGCTGCAATGTTAAGCCTGAAGCGTGCTGCAATGGCTGTTACAAACACCGTAACCACACCAAAAGCCGGAATTACGCCAATTATGGTTCCTACAGCTACCGTTGCCGAAAGCTTCTGAGGCGTCATGCCCTGCTTCAGGAGGTTAGCCATTGGCTGTATCAACCTCTTTCTGAAAAATCCGGTAACAGTATTAGTGATCAACTTAAATAACGTAATGCAGTGAAACGGGAGCTCTACCTTCTGCTAACAAGACTCTCAGATCAGCTTGATGGTTGCGTAGTCTCCAAAAGAATTTTTATACCTGGAAGTATAGTTTAATACCGCCCGGGCACCAAAGTAACCTGACTTTAAGCAGAATGTTTTTACTTTATTTTGATGCTTTACAGGAGAATAAGTTTAATGGCTAAAACCCTTTGTTGAGATAAATTTTCATATGCAAATTTCGCTACTCCTGATGGATTTGTAAAGCGGTAAAGTCTTCTTACTTTAGCTTTTATGATGAGCGATAGTTTTCTCCGGTTCGATGTATTTGCGGCTCTGCTGCTGGTTGGTGTAGTGCAGGGCTTCTTCCTGACGCTGCTCTTCCTGCTGAAGCGCCCGCACAGGCAGCCGTACCATTACCTCCTTTTGGCTGCTTTGGTGGCTAGCTTTGCATGCGTTACATTCGAGATCTTTTTATGCTACTCCGGCCTCATGTTCCGGACACTGCCGCTGGTCGATTTTTCAGAACCCGTTAATTTTGCTTTAGGCCCCCTAACCTACCTGCTCATCCGTAGCCTGTGCGGTAAAAACTGGAACCCGAAACAGTGGCTGCATCTAATTCCATTCGGTTTATACTTTGTGTACCACCTTTTATTCACGGTGCAGCCGGTAAGCGTAAAGTATAATGCTTACATAGCTGCCTATTTCCCCGATGCAGCCAGAATACCCGATGAGTTGATTACGGACCCTGATCCGTTATACCTGACTTCGGTTGTCAATATCCTGACACTGGTGCACATACTTATTTATATTGGCGTTTCTTTATACTTTGTTTACCAGCATCGTAAGCTCCAAGGCTTAAACTCATACTTTTATTCCTGGTCTAAATTGCTGCTATACTTTTATGTAGCCATGATTGCAATTTTTATAGTGGTAAAACTTGCCTTTAAGGAGGACCTTGGAGATCATTTTCTGGCAACCATGCTAACGGTGCAGCTGTTCTTTATCACCTACAAAATGCTCACTGGTTCCAACTTCTTTCAGCCTGTGGTGCAGGTAAAGTATGAAAAGTCGGCGCTAAGCACAGATGCCAAGCAGGACCTGTTGCAAAAGTTGAAAGCCGCTGAAGCCGATAAATTTTACGTTCAGCCCTCAGCGGGTTTGCCTGCCCTTGCAAAACAACTGCATACCGCACCACACTATCTGTCGCAGGTAATGAACGAGTGCCTGGGTAAAAGCTTTTTTGAGTACCTGGCCGAGCTGCGTGTACAGGAAGCAAAAGCCATACTTTCCGATCCTTCGTTGCAGCACCTTAAAATCGAGGAAGTAGCAGAGCAAACCGGCTATATGTCTAAATCGGCTTTCAGTGCTGCGTTTAAGAAGTATACAGGGCTTACACCGGGACAATACCGCAAAAACAACTCGTCAGTGGGTGCTTCCTTATAAACCAGTACTTCTAACCTACCGGCAGATTCCGCTTTCACCACCTTCTGTAGCGAGCTTTACAACAAAAAACAACGCTATGGAAAATCAGATCAGAACAAGACGTTATGAGTTAGACTGGCTGCGAGTGCTGGCCTTTTCGCTCCTTATCTTTTACCACACAGGCATGTTCTTCGTGAGCTGGGAGTGGCATGTAAAGAACAACCAGTTAAGCGAAGCTATGGAGCTGCCGATGCTGTTCCTGAGCCAGTGGCGCATGTCGCTGATATTCCTGGTGTCGGGAGCGGGCGTATACCTGGCCATGGGTTACCGCAGTTCAGGCACCTTTTTAAGAGATAGGCTGAAGCGTATCCTGGTTCCGCTTGTATTCGGTATGCTGTTTATTGTGCCACCGCAGGTATACTTTGAGCGGCTTACGCAGGGCTATACCGGCAGCTATTTTAGCTTCTACCCTTCTGTTTTCGATTTTGAACCCTATCCTGAAGGCAATTTCAGCTGGCACCACCTCTGGTATCTGGCATACATTTTAGTTTACAGTGTTATACTTTTGCCCTTGCTGCAACTAACCCGTAGGAAAAAGCTCAACTTTAAAAAGGCAAAAAGCTGGATGCTGCTGTTATTCCCTGCTATTTGGTTAAGTATAGGCGAGATACTGCTGCGCGAGCGTTTTGACAGCACTAATGCTCTGATCGATGACTGGGCGAACCACTACCTGTATGTCAGCATATTTATACTTGGCTTTATACTTGTCTCGTCTGAGCAGTTGCAGGAGAAAATAAGGAGAATCAGGTGGTACAGCCTAAGCATTGGGCTTATGCTTTTAACACTATTGTACAGTGGGTATTGGCTTCAGGACAAGGATATTCTGGGTTTAGACCTAAACTTCTACTGGATGATTAAATCTGCCAACAGGTGGATGTGGATCATGGCTATACTTGGTTTTGCTTTCAGGCACCTCAACTTCCGGAGCAGGTACTTGAAAACTGCCAATGAGATGATATACCCGTTTTACATCTTGCACCAAACTGTTATTGTTGCCATCGCCTACTTTCTGATTGATGCACCGATCTCCATAGGCGCTAAGTTCATACTTATTGCAGGCAGCACCTTTATACTCTGCTTTGTGCTGATAAAGTATGTCATCATGCAGGTGAATTGGCTGTGCGTGCCATTTGGTTTAAAACCTGCTGCCTCAAAAACTGATGTAAATACTGCACCTGCTCCCTTTACACCGTCAACCGTTACTCAGGCTTAAGATTTCACAGCCATAGTTTAAACGGGTTATTTTATCTGAGATAGCTCGTTCAAATATTATTAATTTTATCTTATTTTGACAAAAGACTGTTGCTGGTTACCGTATTAAGTAAAGCAGTTTCTATCAATTGCATCAATCTAAAACTTAAAGTATGGTTACTTTTGATTTTACCGATAAAGTTGTACTTGTAACAGGTGGCAGCTCTGGTTTAGGCAGAGCTACTACACAGGCTTTTGCCGAGAACGGGGCCATTGTGGTTATAGCTTCGCGTAGTCCGGAAAAAGCACAGGAAACCATAGCAGGTATAAACGGAGATGTGCAGTACATACAAACCGACCTGGAGCAGATGGACCAGGTAAAAGCATTGATGATGCAGTTGGAGGAGCAGTTCGGAAGGCTTGATGTGGTAATTAACTGTGCTGCCAGTGAATACGGAGTGGGTAAACCTCTAGAGGAATTTACCGAAGCTGAGTTTGACAGCACGTTTAACATTAACCTGAAAAGCATGTGGATGGTGATGAAGCACGCCATTGCGCTGATGAAGCGAAGAGAGCCTGCTTCCGGCCACATCGTAAACGTATCTTCTGTAAACGGACTTGGAGGAATAGAGTATGGATCTTTGTATGCGGCATCTAAAGCTGCGGTCATCGCTCTGTCTAAATCCGCCGCGCTGGAGCTGGTAAACACCGACATTGAAATTGATGTAGTTGTGCCCGGTGCTTTTGAAACTCCGCTCCTTCATAAAGCCATGGAAACGCAGACAGGCGGCGATCCGGACAAGCTGCAGCACATCAGAGAGCAATACCTGCAGTTTATACCTAAAGCACGCATTGGTTTGCCCGAAGAGTTTGCCAAAACTATACTCTGGATCTGCTCAGAAAAGCCTTCTTACATGCTAGGCCATACTTTTATCATAGACGGCGGCATGACAGCAAGAACGCGGTGAATGTTAATTTATACTTTAACTATAAGGCTATACTTTCTTTGCTTTCAATGTCTTCTTTTTAGCAGGCATTCCATAAAGTATAAGGCCGCTCATAATGATCATAACACCGGAGTACCCCATCCAGTTAGGCCAGGCTATGCCAAGCAGCAGCACCTCGCCTATTACTGTGGTGATGATCTCTACTGACTGAGTGGCCTCAACGGCAGCAAGGGCGGCACCGTCGTTGCGGGCAATGTGCATGGCTTTAAAGAAAAGTATACAACCTATAACGCCTGAACTTAGCGCAATAACCAGCACCGAGAGTAGCTGCTGCCCACCAGGAAGACCAGCTTGGTAGTAGCCGAAGAAAAACAGTAATAGCTGCGCCGGGAAGCTGCCGATAGCAATGCCGGCAACACGCTGTATCGAGTTAAGTTCAATCTCTTTCGCCTCCTGGTGCAGCATGAGCTTACGGTTAGCCAACGGCCACAAAAACGCCGCCGCAAGTACCAGTATCACACAAAGCCATAGTTGCTCAGCAGTGTAAACCCCGTTTTTCTGGCTCCATTGCATCAGGGCAATGCCAACAAGTATAAGCACCGAAAGCAACAGAGCCCGGAGGGGTATTTTAGCCCGATGATCTTTATAAATGAACGGCGAAATAAGTATACCTGCCACTATCGTAAACTGAAAAACGCCGGCAATTAACCAGCCCGGCCCCAGCGAGGCAGCATACGTGATCAGCACATACACTAAACCAAAAGCTATACTTCCCCAGCCAAGCCAGGGTAGCGGTTGCCGCTTAATTACCAAGAGCAGTTGCTTTAGCTGGCCCTGCGCCTGTAACAGTATCATCAGCAACACAGCCAGGAAAAAAGAGCGCAGTCCTACCGTCCAGGCCCAGTGGCCGCCTTTTGCTGAAAGGAAGCTGTTTACAACATAGGTAGAGCAGAAAAAGACTCCTGCCACAGAGCCTATGGCAACTGCTTTTAAGTTTGTGGATGCGTTCATACTTTCTGGTTTCTGTAAAGGTACAAATCTAAGCTTTTACTTTAGCAGCCAGTGTAGCTGCAACCCGTTTTATAGTTAATTGCTTTGGCCAAAGTATAAGTTTAAGTCTGTCATAGGAAGAATATCGGTACCTTTGCCTTTTGATAGAATTTATGCCCTCATTTAACGATCTAAATCTAAAGCCGGCTCTCCTGCATGCCTTGCAGGAAATTGGCTTCACAACTCCTACTCCTATTCAGGCAGCCGCTATTCCGGTGCTTCTGAATGGCAAGGATGTTGCCGGCCAGGCCGAAACAGGTAGTGGTAAAACAGCAGCATTTGGCCTGGCTATACTTCAAAGTATAAATCCTGAAGTACAACAGGTGCAGGCGCTCATATTAGTTCCGACCCGTGAGTTGGCTGTGCAGGTAAGGCAGGAGCTGAAGCAGCTGGCCCGCCAGTTGCCGACGTTAAAGATAAGTGCATTTTATGGTGGCCACTCTTTTTCGCAGGAACGCGCATCGCTGGCGCATCCGCCTCATATTCTGGTTGGTACTCCCGGCAGGTTAACTGATCATCTTTCCCGCCAGACACTGGACCTGAGCTTTACGAAACAACTTGTGCTGGACGAAGCCGATAAGCTGCTGGAGATGGGTTTTGAAGAGGAGATCGACCGCATAGTCGACAGCCTGCCGCAGAAGCGCCAGAACATACTTTTCTCGGCTACCATGCCCGATGTAGTGAAAAAGCTTATAAGCAACTCGCTGAACAACCCAGTATTTGTACAGGCATCTGTTAACGCCATTCCTGAGCAGGTAAAACTGATAGGGCTTAAGCTAGAACAGAATGATCGTCAGGAGAGCCTGGTTAAGCTCTTGCAAAGTATTAACTACGCGGGTACGGTTATATTCTGTAATACCCGGGTCGCTTCCGATAGCCTTACCACTTTTTTACAGGAAAGAGGTTTTGCAGTTAAAGCCCTGCATGGCGGCATGGAACAATCGGACCGGGATAAAACAATGACCCTTTTTCGGAATGGCACGACACAAGTGCTTGTAGCAACTGACCTTGCTGCCCGTGGTTTAGATATTGCGGCTCTCAAAACTATTATTCATTACGAGCTACCTGACGATGTAGCGGCATTTATGCACAGAAGCGGCCGAACAGGCAGAGCCGGTAAAAGTGGTGTGGTTTATACTTTGGTGAGTTCAAGAGACGAAAATAAGTTACTTGAGTGGAGCGAGGTGCAGATGGATGAATGGATAACACCATCAAGCTTAGCTAAAGCGACAGCTAGAGCTACTGTAGAGGAGACATCTGAATTTGCTACCCTGCACATCAACGGCGGCCGGAAAGATAAAATTAGTCCGCGGGATATTGTAGGTGCGCTAATTGCGGAGGCAGGTATAAATGCCAGCCAGATCGGTAAAATTGAAATACACGACCGAAGCAGCTACGTAGCTGTGCCAGCCAATTTAAGCAAAACTATACTTGAAAAGTTAAGCCAGGGCAAGATAAAAGGGCGCAGGTATAAAATCCATCTTGTAAAATAAGAGGAGGAGCAAGTCGCACAATTTGCTTTTGCCTAATTTGCGGCAGATTTCAATTATTCATCTACAATGAAAAAAATAACCCTTATTGCTGCTGCCTTGCTGGTTAGCAGTGTACTCTCCTATGGCTGGGGCTTCTTCGGGCACAAAGTGGTTCACCAACTGGCTATTTATAGTTTGCCAAAACAAATGCAGGGCTTCTTCTACAAAAACCAGGATTATATGGTACAGAAAGCCGTTCGTCCTGATGAGCGCCGCAACAACGATCCTGCAGAGGCCCCGCGCCATTATATTGATATTGATGTGTATGGCGAAGATGCAGTAAATACCATGCCACAGGCCTGGGCCGCTGCAGCAGCCTGTTATACTGCCGATACGCTCAACAAGTATGGCATTGTGCCCTGGCATGTAGTTGTAATGAAGGAGCGCCTGACAAATGCCTTCAGATCGGAGAACGCTGACAGTATACTTTTCTATGCAGCTGATCTGGGTCATTATATTGCCGATGCTCACGTTCCGCTTCATACTTCTGTTAACTACGACGGCCAACTTACAAATCAGCATGGTCTGCACAGCCTTTGGGAATCTAAAGTACCTGAAATGACTGCACAGAACTTTAAGCTTCAGAACAAAAAAGCGGTTTATCTGGCTAATACAGAAGATGCTATCTGGGATGTTGTTCGTGCCTCGCATAAAATGTACCCACAGGTGCTGGAAGTAGAGCGTGAGGCCACAAAAGGTTTTACCCCGGATACAAAGTATGTTAAAGTAGAGCGAAATGGTAAGGTTCGCCAGTACTATTCTGATGCCTTCGCCAAAAAATACGCAGAACTGCTAGGTCCTACAGTAGAGCAGCGCATGCAGGCTTCGGCGGAGATGGTGGCCAGCTTCTGGTATACCTGCTGGGTAGATGGCGGTAAACCAAACCTGGATAAGCTAATGAACGGCAAACTTCAGAAGTCACAGAAAAAGCAGCTGAAGAAAGAGCGAAAATCCTGGAAGAAGAATAACCTTTTTAAAGATCAACTTATGATCGCAGCTAAAAAGAAAGACAAAGTATAAATCTTAAGAAGCTGAGTTTTAAAGCGGCTATACTATAATCAAGTATAGCCGCTTTTTCTTTGCCGGAATTACTAAATCAATAGTAAGTATACTTTAAAGTTATAGTTGCGGCGATACCTGAAAACTAATTTCATTAGCATTTAGTAAACAATACTAAAATCCTTTACCTTTACCTCATGGAGATTATAGTAGGAATAGCGGCATTTTTGGGAGGTCTTGTAGTTGCTTTCCTTGCGCTGAAGGGAAAACAATCTGCTTTGCAACAAGCTCTGAACCAGGCGCAGGTAACACAAGGCGTTCTGGAAGGGCAAGCGCGGTTAAAATCCGAAGAGGCTGACAAATTGCAACTGCAGCTGCGCGAAGCACAGACTGAAACGCTGGAGCTGACCAATGCCCTTACAAAAGTGGAAACCGACTACGATCACCTGCAACAGCGCATGAAAGAACAGGCGCAGGAACTGGACCAGCTGCGCGAAAAATTCCTGCAGCAGTTCCAGAGCATCTCCAACCAGGTGCTGATGACCAATGCAGAACACTTCAGGAAAACCTCTTCTGATAACCTGGAACTGATACTCGGGCCTCTGAAAGAACGCATTAAAGAATTTGAAGCAAAGGTTGATGCTACTTACGAGAAGACCTTGAAAGAGAGCGTTTCACTGAAAGAGCAAATTACGCAGCTTGCCTCGCTTAACCAGCAAATGAGCCAGGACGCGCTTAACCTTACCAAGGCCCTTAAAGGCGAAAGCAAAACGCAGGGCAACTGGGGCGAATACCTGCTGGAAAGCCTGTTGGAAAAATCTGGTTTACGGAAAGGAGTGCATTATGAACGCGAGGAAGTGCGCCAGAACGACGAGAGCAAAGTATACCGTCCCGACGTGATCGTGCGCCTGCCAGACAACAAGCACCTGATCATCGACTCCAAAATGTCGTTGGTAGCTTATGAGGCTTATTGCAGCTGCGAAGACGAAACCCAGCTGGAGCTATACTTGCGCAGCCACATCAACTCCATTCGTACACACTTTACGGATCTGGGCCGCAAAAACTATCATCGCCTCAACGGCATCAACTCTCCGGATTTTGTGCTGATGTATATTCCGATAGAGCCTGCCTTTAACCTGGCACTTCAGCACGATCAGGATATTTTTACTGATGCCTTTGACCGTAACATTGTGCTGGTAACCACTTCTACCCTGTTAGCCACTTTGCGAACTGTAGCGGGTGTATGGCGCCAGGAAGACCAGAAGCGCAATGTGCTTAAAATTGCCGAGGAAAGCGGTAAGCTTTACGACAAGTTTGTTGGCTTTGTAGATGATCTTAAAACCATAGGCAAACACCTTGAAAGCAGCCAGAGCTCCTACAACGCAGCCATGAACAAGCTTACAGAAGGTAAAGGAAACCTCATCAGGCGTGTAGAAATACTGAAAGAGCTGGGAGCTAAAACAAGTAAACACATTGATGATAACCTGCTGCAGGAAGCCCAGTTAACTGAACAACCAAAAGAAACCGAAGTATAAAATAAAGCCGTTGCTGTCGAGTTACAGTAGCGGCTTTATACTTTAATACCTTAACCAAATACTACAGGCATAACATTTTATACATTATCCGTTAAAGTAAACAATTAATGTCTTCAGGGCATCTGCCACTTATGTTTAACTAAACGTTCTTTATGAAACGCATCTTTTTATCGGGCTTAGCAGCGGCATTTCTGCTTTCCTGCTCCAGCCAGCAAACACCTGCTACTACCACCGACACAACTACTGAATCCGCTGCAGTTTCTTCTTCTGAAAATGTACAGCAGCAGGCGCAAGCTTTTATCGATGACTACTCTAAGCAGTACCAGCAGCTCTATACGGCATCGGCTGAAGCAGAATGGCGCTCTAACACACACATTGTGGAAGGCGACACGACCAATGCAGCTGCAACGCGCCGCGCCAACGAAGCATTTGCAGCCTTTACTGGCAGCATCGAAAACATAGAGAAAGCGCGTGGCTTTATGGAGAAGAAAGGCGAGCTGACAGACCTGCAGGTAAAGCAGCTGGAAGCTATACTTTATGCCGCAGCTAACAACCCACAAACCGTTCCTGATGTTGTAAAAGCCCGCATCAAAGCTGAAACCGAGCAAACTGAAAAACTTTATGGTTTCGATTATAAGCTGAACGGTAAGTCGGTTACAACAAACGATATTGATAACATCCTTAAAACAGAAAAGAGCATTACCAAACGCCTTGCTGCCTGGAACACCAGTAAAGAAGTCGGCAAAGGCTTGAGAACCGGTCTATTGAACCTGCGTGACCTGCGTAACAAGACCGTACAAAGCCTGGGCTATGACGATTACTTTAGCTACCAGGCATCGGATTACGACATGACGCGTGAGGAAATGATGCAGTTAATGGAGAAACTGAACCAGGAACTGCGTCCGCTTTACCGCGAGCTGCATACTTATGCCCGTTACGAGCTGGCTAAAAAGTATGGCGTAAAACAGGTTCCGGATTACTTGCCGGCGCACTGGCTGCCAAACCGCTGGGGCCAGGACTGGAGCCCGATGGTAGAAGTTAAAGGCCTTAACCTGGATGCTGCTCTTAAATCGAAAGGTGATGAGTGGCAGATCAAGCAGGCAGAACGCTTCTACGTAAGCTTAGGCTTCCCAAATCTGCCTGCTTCTTTTTACGAGAAATCGAGCCTGTACCCATTGCCAGCCAATGCCGAGTATAAAAAGAACAACCATGCTTCTGCCTGGCACATGAACCTGGAGAACGATGTACGCTGCCTGATGAGTGTAGAGCCGAATGCTGAGTGGTATGAAACTACGCACCATGAGCTTGGCCACATTTATTACTACTTGAGCTATACAAACCCTGATGTACCGGTGCTGCTGCGTGGCGGCGCCAACCGCGCTTACCACGAAGGTATAGGTAGTTTAATGGGACTGGCAGCTATGCAGAAGCCTTTCCTGGCAAACCTGAACCTGGTAGACCCTAAAGCGAAAACAGATGAAGTACAAACACTGCTGAAAGAAGCTTTAAGCTACGTTACCTTTATACCTTTCGCCGCCGGAACTATGAGCGAATGGGAGCATGATTTTTATGCGAAGAATTTGCCTAAAGAAGCGCTGAATAAGCGCTGGTGGGAACTTACGAAGAAGTACCAGGGAATTGTGCCTCCAACCGAGCGAGGGGAACAGTATACCGATGCCGCTACCAAAACACATATCAACGACGACCCGGCACAGTATTATGATTACGCCCTGTCTTACGTGATATTGTTCCAGTTGCACGATCACATTGCTAAGAATATTCTGAAGCAGGACCCGCACGCCACCAACTACTATGGCAACAAAGAGGTGGGCAAGTTCCTGTACGATATCATGTACCCGGGTGCCTCTGCTGACTGGCGTAAAATGCTGAAGGATAAAACAGGCGAAGAACTTAGTGCACGCGCTATGGTTGCCTATTTTCAGCCTCTCATGGATTACCTGAAACAACAGAACAAAGGTAGAAAGTATACTTTATAGTTTCTGCTCGACCTATAGAAAAAAAGAAGCGGCGGTGGTAACTCCATCGCCGCTTCTTTTTTATAAATAGATAAATATGAATCTATTACAAGGCTATACTTCCATTAATAGTTTGCTTCAACAGCCGGTACATCAACCAGTATAAACGATGAACCAGCAGTAGCATGTATGGTCACTATCTCCTGGTCTTCTAACCTGATCTGATCATGTCTGTCTGCCTCTACACCATTGGCGATAAGGCTGCCATCAAGTATGTAGATCAAAGTTTTCCGGATCTTGAATGTTCTGAAATCAATGTCTTCGCCTTGAGCCAGGTTTGCGTAGTAAATGGTAGAGTTAGAGTTGATGTACACCACATCTTCCAGCACTTTCTGGCCTGTAACCAAAGGTATAAGCTTGTTCTTTGTGTTCAGGAAATCAACCCTGAGCTGCTCGTAAGATGGCGCTAAACCACGCTTATTAGGTATAAACCATAGCTGTACCAGGTGCGCTTCTTTATCCGAGTCGTTCTTTTCGGTATGCGTGATACCGGTTCCTGAGGTCATTCGCTGTACTTCGCCGGCTCCTAACTTAGTATCGTTGCCGATGCTGTCTGTATGCGTAATCTCGCCATCCAATACGATCGTAATAATTTCCATATCGGCGTGCGGGTGCGTCGGGAAACCTGAGTGCGGTGCAACACGGTCATCGTTAAAAACGCGCAGTGGCCCAAACTGCATATTCGAAGGATCATAATGATCCGCAAAAGAGAAAAGGTAGTGAGACGTTAGCCAGTCTCCTACTTTAGCTTCGTGGCGTTCAGCAGCGGTTATAAGCTTTATCATTGCGCAGTGGTGTATAGGTTCTGTATAAATGCTCTCCTTTAAATTACTACTGTATAGCCTTTACGAATATAGTACCATCTTGTTAAGAAAAACACCCCTGCCAGGTTTTGTAATTAACTCAGCAGGGGTGTTATACTTGATGGATGTAAATGGAAGCCGGAAGTGCTTACTCAGCTTTCTTAAGTTTCTGTACTTCTTTCTGCAGGTCCAACACAATAGAAGATAACTTATCCAGCGACAGATCTGCAATAGGAAATGTTGAGCTGATGTAGGCTTTTGCTTCCCATAACTCCAGTATATCTTCCATGTGTAGCTCATAAGGAGCATACACAGGGTTATCAGAGTGCAACCGTAGTACAGTAGAATCAGGTAGCTTGTTGTAGATGCGCTTGAAAACAACGCCTTCTTTCTGGCTAACTATAATACAAGGCGTACCGTCTTTTATAGTGTTCCAGTCTTCTATAAATTTACCGACTATAACAGTACCGGAGGCAATCGGCAACATAGAATCGCCACTGATTTCGAAGGCACGGTAAGTTCCGCCTGTACCCAGCATTGGCAGCCTGAAGCGTGGCAGATCTTCAATAAATTCAGGATCGGCGTAGCCGTTCAGGTAACCAGCACTTGCCTTGTAAGGCACTAACTCAATATTTTCTTTTTCTTCTTGATCTACAGTAATAGCCAGAACGCGAAGTTTGCCGCCTGCTTGCTCGTTGTTAACAAGCCTTAATTCTGTACCCTGCGCCATATCAACAGTGATCAGGTCGTCGAGTGTGACGTTGAACAGGTTAGCTATATTAACTAAGGTGCTTAATTTTGGCTCTGCTCTCCCCTCTTCGTAAGCGCCAACTAATGAGCGCTTTATATCTAATTTCTCTGCGAGCTGGGCCTGGGTGTAGCCATTTGTCTTGCGCAGGTGTCTGATATTAGATGTTACTTTTTCCACGGTATTTGCCAATAAACTTAGTTCTACAATAATTTCCGGTTTTGATAAGACCAGAACTTTTGTAAATATACGCTTTTATACTAAAATAACATACATTTCATACTAACTTATTTAGCAAGAATTCAGTGTATTTAAGCTTCAAGTATAAATCACAGATTTGTTCAAACTGACCAAGCTAATTGTATTTAAACTGTTGTCTCTTGATATATTTTAATAGAATTATACTTTACAAAGTATAAACCTTTTCTCAAAGATACTAACTGCGCTATGCTTGGTTAATTTCAAAGCATTATCATGTTTACCAGGATAAATGGCTTGTAAGCCTTGAATATAAGCCTCTTAGTTGATGAATTTATATTAAATATATTAGTTTGGTGCAATTTCAACTAAGATCATTATTCTTATTAAAGTTAAATAAATTTATTTTTAAAGAAGCTGGTATAACTCCGAACTAATATGAAAATTTGCAGGTTACGTAACCTATTGATTTAGGTTTCAAAACAGAGACAAAATTTCAACTTTAGCCAATTTTATATGCCAGGTACCTTTACCAGATTAAAGTACCTTCTTGTTTTTGCAGCTATAACTACACTTGCAGGTTGCCAGCAGGAAGAACTTCTTGAAGATCAGTTTAAACCTACCGAAAATTTTATTAAGGAGGATGTTCAGGCTATTGAAGGCCAGTACATAGTTGTATTGAAGAACAGCTCCGGCAGTTTAACAGCAAATGGTGTACAGCATGCTGTTTCGGGTGATCATGCTCCGATAGCAGGTGTTTACGAACAAGTTTTACAAGCCACTGCTATAGATAAAGCCAACCTGAAAGAGAAGTATGAAGGAGCTATCAATGGCTTTGCCGCCAAACTTAGCAACGAGCAGGTTGAATTGCTGAAAAAGAACCCTAATGTGGCTTCTGTAGAACAGGATAAGATTATAATGTTGGGCAGAATGAATTTTGAAAGCCTGTTCCGCAAGATCTTCGGCCATGTTCAACCGGCACCTACTCCAACACCAGCTCCAAACCCGACACCAGCCGATACTACTTCACAGCCTGTAGCCTCTACTCCTGCCCCGCAACCTACTACGCCTGGCACTAATGCTTTTAAAACTATAACACCGCTATCAGGAGAACTTGTACCCTGGAATATATCAAAAATTGGTTATGGCGATGGTACTGGTAAAACTGTCTGGATCATCGATTCTGGTGTCGATACGGATCACCCTGATCTTAACATAGACTTAAGCAAGAGTAAATCTTTCATTTATGGCGAGAACTCTTTCGAAGATGGTTATGGCCATGGTACTACTGTTGCCGGAATTGTAGCTGCAAAGAATAATGGCTCAGGTATGATTGGCGTGGCTGCAAATGCTACCATTATTGCGCTGCGTGTATTTGACAATGAAGGAAAAGGAACAGTTTCCAGAGCTATTTCAGCTGTAAATCATGTTATTAAGAATGCAAAAGCAGGTGATGTAGTGAACATAAGCCTAGGATCTGGTACTTCCGCTACCCTGGATAATGCTGTAAAAACTGCTGCTGCTAAAGGTCTGCTTTTTGCCATAGCGGCAGGTAACAACGGTGTTGATTGTGAAGGTATGTCGCCTGCGCGCGTAAATGCCGGTAATGTTTACACAGTATCAGCTATGGATAGCTTTAACCGCCTGTGGGACAAATCTAACTTTGGGTTGAGTGTTGATTTTGCTGCACCGGGAGTTAGTGTAACCAGCTGCACCAGAAACGGTGGATTAGGTACTGGTGCCAACGGTACTTCTTTTGCCGCACCTCACGTGGCAGGTATACTTTTGCTTCGTGGTACTGTCTTTTCTCAGGGTACTGTTATCGGTGATAAAGATACTGTTGCAGATCAGATTGCTTCTGTTAAATAATAAAATGTTAAGTAGTTAACAATACAATCTTAAAGTATAAAAGAAGGGGCTGCTTTATTTAGCAGCCCCTTCTTTTTATACTTTAAGACTACGCCATTTCCTTTTTATACATGGCCAGCGACAGCCTTATCTTATAATATTCATACCCCTCGCCTAGTTCGTCGAAAAGATCTTTAAGCTTTGCTTCGGCTCCAAGATGGTCTATGGCTTTTGCTATAGTTTTATACTCTGCTTTGGTAACAAAATCTTCTAT
Source organism: uncultured Pontibacter sp. (assembly GCA_966250805.1). Taxonomy (GTDB): domain Bacteria; phylum Bacteroidota; class Bacteroidia; order Cytophagales; family Hymenobacteraceae; genus Pontibacter. The sequence continues at coordinate 25,330 of CBINIP010000027.1, forward strand.
TCGTATAGGGTAGCCCTGCTCATATAAAGTAGCCAGGTGCGAGTAAACCGTTACAGGATTCAGGTTGCGCTGCATAGCAATTTCATCCGGTGATAAACCTTTTTGGTACGACTCCAGTGTAACCAGGTGTGTGGCTCCTTTAAGCTTGTTACCTTTAGCCTGCTCTTCCGTCATGAAATTCATGATCTCGCTAATAAAATCATGGCCGTAGCGATCAAACTTCTGTGAACCTACACCGGAGATAGCCAGCATGGTAATTTTGTTTGTAGGTTTTTCTGCAGCCATTTCCTGTAAGGTGGTGTCTGTAAACACCACGTAAGGCGGCACGTTATGCTCATCGGCTAAACGTTTACGCAAAGCTCTAAGGCGCTCAAACAAGGCATCCTGAACAATTTCGCGCTTTGGTCTGGCTTTTACCGTAGCGGCTTCTTCCTTCTGCTTCGCTTCATCGAACTTAACAAGCTGTACCTGCCTGCCTTCAAAAAGCACCTTTTTGCTTAACTCAGTTAACTTTAAAGTATAGCCTTGGTCGTAAGCCAGTTCAATTAAGCCGGCATTTAATAGCTGGTGCAGGTAACGTTGCCAATCTATAGAGTTTATATCCCGGCCGGCTCCGTAGGTTTTAATTTTGTCAAAACCATGCAGAAGTACCTGACTGTTCCTGGAGCCTCGCAATACATCTATCAGCAGGCTCATGTTTGCTTTCTCTTGGGTGCGGGCAATAGCAGATAAAGCTTTCTGAGCGATAGTGGTGCCGTCGAATGTAACGGGAGGATTACGGCAGATATCGCAATTACCACAGTTTTTCTCCATCGTTTCGCCGAAGTATTGGAGCAGAATGCGTCTGCGGCAAATAGAAGCTTCGGCAAATTGCTGCATGCGCTCCAGTTTTACCATTTGCAATTCCGTTGTTTGTGCATTCGCTCCTTCCGACAACATACTGCGCATGTTCAGCACATCTGCGAAACTATAAAACAGCAATGCGTCAGAAGGTGCACCGTCACGTCCGGCCCTGCCTATCTCCTGGTAATAGCTTTCTATATTTTTAGGTAAGTTGTAATGGATAACCCACCGCACATTCGATTTATCGATGCCCATACCAAAAGCTATGGTAGCGCAAACTATCTGTACATCATCCCTAAGAAACTCCTCCTGTGCTTTTGCACGTTGCTGTGGCGATAAACCGGCATGGTAATGAGTAGCTCTGTAGCCATTTGCTTTTAGTTTGCCTGCCAGCATTTCTGTTGCATTGCGGCTAAGGCAATAAACTATACCTGGCTGTCCTTTGTGCCGGTCCAGGAAAGCCAGTATCTGGTTCAGGCGGTCACGGCCTGGTTTTACAGTCAGGTTTATGTTTGGCCTGTCGAATGATGAAATAAAAACCTGAGGATTTTGCAGGTATAGCTGCTCCTGAATGTCTTTCTGTGTTAGCTTGTCAGCAGTTGCAGTAAGTGCTACAACAGGTACTTGCGGAAACTGCTGTTTCAGCGCTTTCAGCTGGGTGTATTCCGGTCTGAAGTCGTGGCCCCAGGCAGAAATACAGTGTGCCTCATCTATAGCAAAAAGTGAGATGTGGAGGCGCTTTAAAAAGGAAAAGAACCCAAGTGATAATAGCTTTTCCGGCGATACATACAGCAGCTTGAGCTTACCATCCAGACACTGGTTCTCTATGTTGTATTGGTCTTCGGCACTTTGTGTACTGTTCAGGTAAGCAGCATTAATGCCGTTCTCAAGCAGTGCTTCTACCTGGTCCTTCATCAGGGCAATCAGCGGCGACACAACAAGCGTTATGCCTTTCATTACTACGGCCGGCACCTGGTAGCAAACCGATTTTCCTCCTCCGGTCGGCATCAGCACTACTACATCTTTCTTTTGCAGAATACACGATATGATCTGCTCCTGCATGGGGCGGAACTGATCGTATCCAAAGTATAATTTAAGTGCCTCGCGCGCCTCTCTGATTTCCATCCTGCTGTTTGTATGTTATATGCAGTAAGAAACTACTGCTTCATCCGGACTTCAAATATAACCATAAATTCCGGGTTAAAGAGTTCCTGCTTTATACCAAAATAACTAACAGGTTATGCACACGTATCCTTAGACCATAGATAACCAATAACTTAAAACTATGAAATCTGAGAGAACCAACGAATTGGAGCACATACTCATTAAATGTGTGACAGCCTGCGAGACCTGTGCTACTATGTGTTTGCAGGAAGATGATGTTAAAATGATGGTGCGCTGCATCATGCTGGATCGTGATTGCGCAGATATTTGTGCGCTTACTTCGCGCTTCGTAGCCCGCGACTCTGCCCATGCGAAACACGTGATGAAGGAGTGTATTGAGATTTGCCGCCAATGTGAGGCCGAGTGCCGCAAACATGAGCATGATCATTGCCAGAAGTGTGCCGATGCCTGCCGCGAATGTGCCGATGCCTGTGAACAGTGGATGTCAGGCAGATAATTATACTTTAAATAAAAAAGCGGAGCCGGTAAAATTAACCGGTTCCGCTTTTTTATGATAGAGCTATTTAGCTTAGAAGATGAGGTTCAAAATCCAGGTAAGTATAGCTATGGCAATACCGAAAATAAGTGCGGTAAAGAAGCCGGCTATATCAATCCCATCTACTAAATAATCTGCCAGCAGCACCATACCAACATTTATCACTATCAGGAACAGGCCTAGGGTCATGATGGTGATAGGTATAGTTAAAAAGGTAAGTACAGGCTTCACAAAAGTATTAAGCAAGGCGAGTACAAACGCAAAAACAAAGGCAGTTAAGAAACTATCTGTAATGGTAACGCCAGGAATAATGTAAGTAGCTATTATGACAGCTATGCCAGTAATAAGCACTTTAATAAAGAATCCGGTCATGGTGTAGGGTTATGGTTGAAGTATAATGCTCTTATTGTTTTTAATTTATACTTCGAGGCGCTTCTGCGATACTGCCATCCAGTTGCATAATTTATACAACATGCGGGCTCCTACGTTTCCATTCCACTCACTCTCGCCAGGGCCAACCTCGCAAAGGTCAAAGCCAATGATTTCACGGCCTGATTTAACCAGCTGCTTGATAAGGTATACTGCCTGCTCAAACTCTAAACCACCCGGTACCGGTGTACCTGTGCCAGGGCAAAGCTTTGGATCCAGGCCATCTATATCAAAACTGATGTATACTTTCTGAGGAAGCTGCGCAATGATCTTCTTACAATCTTTTTTCCAGCTATCGCCTTCATACTGGTTTTCTTTCAGCACCGAATCATAGAAAACTATAACACGACCGTTTGACTGCTCAGCTAACTCTGATTCAGACTGTGCCTGATCGCGGATACCGACCTGAACTAGTTTCTTAACCTGTGGCAGTTTAAGCGCATTGAACATGATAGAGGCATGTGAGTAGGTAAAGCCTTCGTATGCATCACGTAAATCCATGTGTGCATCTATCTGCAGTATACCAAACTCTTCGTGTCTATCAGCAAGGGCATGCATAAGGCCAAGCGGTGTGCTGTGGTCGCCGCCCAATACGCCTACCATTTTACCCTGATCCAGGTGAGCAGCAGCTTTTGCTTTCAGCCACTGTAACAGCTCCTCTCCTTTTGCGGTGATTTCCTGTGGCAGATTTTCGAAAGTTGAACGTCCTTCTTCCGGGCTACCTTCTTCCAGCCAGCCGATATACTCTTCAGCTTTGGTGCGTAGCTCTTCGCTTGTTGCTTCCCAGTCAGCAGGAATTTCTTCCATGGCTATACCTAGTTTCCAAGCTTCTTTTATAGCCGGGTCGTGCAGGTCTAGCTGAGGAGATGCTTCTTTAACAGCTTTAGGACCCTGTGCTGTGCCAGCGCTGTAAGATACTGTAACCTCCCAGGGCACAGGTATAATTACAACTTCAGATTCTTCTACTGTATAAGGCAAACCAAACAGCCCGCCACTAATATCGCCAACGCCGTTCGGGTCGAAACCTGCTGTGCGGTTCTCTCTGCTTTCTTTTCTTTTCTCGAAGCTGTTCATATTATTGGGCTGCTGTTGTGTTTAAAAGCTCCTTAACAAAATTTGGTAGTGCAAAGGCAGCTGTATGAATGTCTTCATTATAATATTTCAGACCTTGGGCTGCAGAGAAACGGGCTGCTGCTTCACGGTCAAACTTCATCGGGTGCGAATCGCCTTTTGATGAGTAAGAGAAACTCCAGGTACCGGTTGGGTAAGTTGGAATAGCAGCCAGGTAGCAATGTACTTTATCCTGCCCAAAGATCTGCTTATAAGTATCGTAGATCTCTACAAACACGCCGCTGTTAAAGCGAGGAGACTCAGATTGTGTGATCATAACGCCATCCGGAGTCAGGCAACGGTATACTTCCTGGTAAAAAGCAGCTGTAAACAAGCCTTCGCCTGGTCCTACCGGGTCAGCAGAGTCAATAATAATAAGGTCGTACTGTCCGTCGGCGCATTCTTTGATATACTTGATACCATCATCAACCAACAGGTTAAGGCGTGGGTTATCGAAAGCTGAAGCTGTTTCTGGCAGGTGCAGTTTGCAGGCTTCAATTACAAGCTCATCAATCTCAACTAAAGTAACTTCTTCCAGTTGCTCATGGCGCAGCAATTCTCTTACCGTACCGCCATCGCCACCGCCAATTACCAGTGCGCGTTTAGCTTTTGTGTGGCTGAACATTGGCACGTGCGTGATCATTTCGTGATATACATACTCATCTTTCTGAGTACACATTACCATGCCATCCAGCGTCAGCATGTTGCCGTAAGCCAGTGTTTCGTATACTTCTACACGCTGGTAAGGTGAATCTTTTTTGTAAAGCTGGTTGCCAGAGTGCTTTAATGACAGGGCAATGTTCTCATCACGCTCGGTAAACCATACATCACGCGTAATGGTACCCAGTTTTTCCTGTGGTCTTGGCGACACATCGCGTAGCGACTCCAGGTTAAAATCCATACGCTTAAGCAGGTCTAGCTGACCGCGGCGGCACTCCATAGCTGAACCATGGCTGGCTTCGAATGCATCTTTTAAATACCTGTAAGATACCCAAGGGTCCACGGAATCTCCGCAAGTGAACAAGTCTACGGCAGCGTAGCCATACTCAGGCCAAGTATGAATAGCCAAATGGCTCTCCTGTATTACCACCACACCAGATACACCGTAAGGCGAGAAATGGTGGAATGTGCTGTTGATGACAGTTGCGCCGGCTGTTTCGGCGGCTGCAACCATGCTGTTTTCGATGTGAACCACATCGTTCATCAGCTCAGGAGAGCAATTGTAAAATTCAACTAAAATGTGTCTTCCTAAGGCGTTCATTAATCAGGTATGAAGATTTAAAAAGTATTTAAGAGGGCAAAAGAAATAAATCTAGCGCTATTATCAAAGATAGATGAACGGATGCAAAAGCTATCAGGTTATACCTCAGAAAGTTATAACAGAAATACTAAGTATAAATATTAGTATTAAACTATGTAGCTGTTTAAGAGCTTATAGATTGGGGAGATAAGGGTATACTTAGGCCTGTGCTTTAGATGTGCAGCACCATAGAACCTTTAACAGGTGGAAGGCAGTATCTGAAGATTTACTGAGAAAGTATATTTACCTTCAACAGCTTATGAAGTAGCTAATGTATAGCCTAACAAAAGTATAAGCTATTGATGTTAACCAATAGCTTAGTATTAAAAATCAAATGAAAGGTATCTAGGCCAATCAGCCTATTCTTTATCAGCTATATTGTTTTTGTCTACACTGAAAGTGCGGATAATTTCCAGGATCTTCAGCAGTGTGTTTGTATCAAAGAACAGCAGGAGCGGCAATTCAACTTTTTTGAAGTTGTGGGTGAACTGTGTGATAACCGTAAAAACCAGCGGCTGAAATAAGGGGTGCTGTACCAGTATATCTTTTAACGAATCGGCAATATGGCTTTTAGGAGCTCTTGGAGGAGAACCATAGATACTTGCCTTAAGTATGTTTGCCAGCTGAGTTACAAGGGCACCTGTAATGATGTTGCTGATCTCAAGTAGAAGAGACTCCTGCATCACGCTTAGTTCGCCTTTCTGTACTTCAATCATGCCCAGGCATACTTCCGACAGGCGTGCTATATGGTCATCGGAGAATAGCATGAGGGTGGCGCCATTGAAATCACCTTTAATATCCGACTGTATGATAGAATGAGTAGACTCATACCTGGCAACAAGCTGCAGCAGGTCTTTCACTTCTATTAGCTGAATATCGGGTACTTTCAGGAGAACTTTGTCTTTGGCAATAGCTGCAAAAGAATCTGCTGCACGGGCAAGGCCAATGTTCAGGATCTCTTTAATAATATCACGCTCCAGCTCCGATACATGAGGCTCAATCATAGTAGTCGTGTTTGTAGGTTTCTGCTCCATCCCCTTCTTCCTATCTGCGATGAATAAAATATCGTGTAATAGCCGGCACATCCAGTACCAGGCAAACTTTACCCGTACCAAGCAGTGTTACACCTCCGTAAAGGTCAATTGTATCAAGTGGCTTGCTTAATGGCTTCACCACAATGTCCTGCTGTCGGTACATTTTATCAACTATCAAACCAAGTTTTCTGTTGTTGTAAGATACTATTATAATATTCTGTACAAGTCCACTCAATTTGGTTTTGTCTCCGAGTCGCATAGTTGCTTCGTCGGCATTCAGGAGTTCATTCAGGTAAACAACCGTAATTGTTTCGCCCTTGATGTTGGCTATCAGCGCATCGCCTACCTCGTGTAGCTCGTCTGTTTCCAGTGCCACTACCGATTCGGTATGTATAAGCGGAATAGCATAAAAAATATCGGCAACCTCGAATAAAAGTGCGCCTTTAACAGCTATCGAAGTTGGTAATTGTAATGTAAATGTGGTGCCTTTCCCTTTTTCAGAGTCGATGTTGATACGGCCGCCAATAGAGTCTATCGCATTCTTTACAACATCCAGGCCTACTCCTCTACCTGAAAACTCGGTTACCTTTTTTGCAAGCGAGAAGCCTGGCTCGAATAGAAAACCTAACAGGTCAGAATTACTTATACTTTCAGCAACATCTGCTGAAGCAAGTCTATGTTCTACAACTGCTTTACGTACCTGGTTGTAATCTATACCTTTACCGTCATCCGACAGTTTTATGATCACATTGTCGCGATCGTTGCGGGCTATAAGGGATAGCTGACCTTCTCTTGGCTTGCCTTTCTTTTCACGCTCATCCGGTAGTTCAATACCATGGGTAATGGCATTACGCACCAGGTGAAGCAACGAATCGGTAATGATCTGAAGTATGTTCCTGTCGATCTGAATTTCCTGACCGTCCAGTTCAAGGTTTACTCTTTTGGCTTCGGCAGTAGCAATATCGCGTACAATCCTTGGGAACTTGTTAAATAACGATCCTATACCTACCAGCCTGGCATCCATTACGCTGTACTGCAATTCTTCTGTTATGCGGTACAGGTGAGAACTAACGTTCTTTAGCTCGTCGTTATCTAGCTCGCGGCTGATAGAAAGAACGCGGTCACGATCGATCATTAACTCACCTACCAGGTTAAGCATGTGGTCGAGTTTCTTGATCTGAATGTAAATGAGATCTGAAAGCGAAAGGTTTTTGCTTGTGTTATAGCGCTGTACCTTCGCCAGTTCTATGGTGCTGCCGGAAAGATTATCTACAATGATATCGAGGTTGCGAAGCAGTACAGGGTCTGGCTCGCCGTAATTTTCGTTATCAATGTTATTGATAAGATCACCTAAAAGGTCAATGCCATCGAACAGAACAGCTACTACTTCATCACTGAAGTGAAGCTCTTTGTTTCGGATAAGGCTAAAGGCAGTCTCCAGTTTATGCGACAGATCAGATATCTGCAGGTAGCCGATAGCTTTTGCATTGGCCTTCAGGTTATGGAGCAAACGGAATATCTCCGCCAGAACCTGGTCGTCCTGCGGCTTTTTCTCCAGTTCACTGATGTGCCTGTTAAGGGCATCATAATACTCCAGTGCTTCGGCTACAAATATTTCTTTATATTCCTGTTCTCTCGATTTCATGCAAAACTGTCAGTCGAACTGACCTTGTTCTGCCGCGAAACATACTCGTTAAGGAAGTATGCAATTTGCGACAGTGGCAGTACCTTATTGATATAGCCGCTTTCTATAGCAGACTTTGCCATTCCGAAAATGGCCGATGATTCTTCGTCCTGAGCTATCAGAACGCCTCCTCTTCTTTTGATGTAGCTGGCACCTACTGTACCATCTTTACCCATACCGGTAAGTATAACACCTACCACTTGCTTTACCCCGCTTTCAGCAACAGACTTCATCAGCAGGTCTACTGACGGATGTTCCATTGTAGCTACATTGTCATCGGCAAAAGCTATCCTGAGATTAGCTGTATTACCCATGATAGAGTTAGCCACCATGTTACGTCCACCAGGCGCTACAATTATTTTACCTGGTTTAAGTATCAGTCCGGCTTTGCCTTCTACTACATTTAAAGGAGTTAATTCTTTTAAACGTTTTGTAAAAGTGCTGCTGAAACCAGCCGGCATGTGTACTGCAACCAGTACCGATGCATTCAGGTTTGGCGACAACTGTTTAACTATACTTTCTACAGCTAACGTGCCACCCGTTGATGCACCTATAACAATTACAGTTTCGGCGGTTGCATGCCTGTTTACTGTATCCTCCTTTTGCAAGGCATGATCTTCAGTTTTCAGCTTCTTAACCAAGTGCCTGGCATCCCGTAGATCAGACCTACGAACTTCACGGATTTTATCTGCGAGTTCATTTTTCAGGCTTCGGTAATTAGGAAACTTTTTCAGCCCTTCCGGCTTCAGCACAACTGCATAAACACCAATCTCAGTGGCTTCCTCCATCAGCTCCAGTGTATGTTCCTCTTTATCGAGCAGCAACACTATGGGAGTGGCAGATTCACTAAAAACGCGTTTAAATGTATGCAGCTTTTTGTTTTTTGGTAAGCCGATGTCAGCTACCAAAACATCAGGCTTTTTATCTTTTAATTGCTGCAAAAGCTCATCACCATCGGTGGCCATGCCAACTATAGTAATGTCACTTTCATTGTTAAGTATATCTTCCAGCACTAATCTTGAGTAGCTAGACTTATCAGCAATCAGTACTCTTACTTTATTGTTCAGATCCTGCACTACTTATTAGCTATTCAATTTACCAACTAAGTATAATACACTGTGGTATTACTACTCCGCACTTAAAGCCTTACTTACTACTTCAAGTACTTTCTCTTCCGAAAATGGCTTCACGATGTATGCAAGTGCACCATGGTCCATAGCCTCGTTTACTATTACTTCCTGGCCAACTGCACTTACAATTACCACCTTCATATCAGGTTGCTCGCTCTTTATACCTTTCAGCACATCCAGGCCTGTATTATCAGGCAGGATCACATCAAGCGTAATCAGGTCCGGCTTTGTTTCTTTTGCAAGTTCTAATGCTGTCTGCCCGTTAGGTGCCTCGCCTACTACTTCGTAGCCTGCATCTGTGAGCATGTTTTTCAGCATGGTGCGCATGTAGAAGGAATCGTCTACTATAAGGATTCTGTTCATAATTTCTTTTGCGTTTCTACAGTTTAAACTGTTTGGGATGTTATTCAGCTAATTCCTTAATCTCATCATGTGTCAGGATTCTATGCATGTCCAGCACTATGATAAGGCGGTTCTCTACTTTGGCAATTCCTTCAATATAATTCTCATGTATATTGATATCCTGAAGGAAGGCAGGTGTTTTATCTATTTTAGAAACAGACAGGTTCAGCGACTGCGGTACCTCCTTAACAACCACACCTATACTATAATCTTTTGCCTCGATCACAAGTGTATAAGTAGTGTTTGAGTCGGAAGAATCTGCAACAGGACGTATACCGAAACGCTCCTCCAGATCCATGATAGCGATAATATCGCCTCGGATATTGGCAACACCCTTTACAAAATTTGGTGTGCGGGGCATTCGGGTGATGTTGGGAGTAACTGTAACCTCTTTTACCTGTTCAATCCTGATGCCGTAGTCTTCAGCACCGAGTTTGAAAACAATAAGATGAACTGTTTCGTCAGGTAAGTGAGGGTTTGTAGCTGTTTCTAAAGCACTTATTTCCTGTGCGTCCTCAGGATTGGGAGCCGGCTGTGCCGACTCCGCTCCTTCAGTTTCTATAGACTTTAATTTATCTTTCTTCATGCTAAGGGCCACTATTTAGTTCTTCCCTCTCCGGTTTTTCTTGTAGATGAATTTCCGGTTGCAGGTCTGTTGTTGCCAGTGATCGGCTTTGGAGCTTTACGCTGAACAGGTACTGACGCCAGACGGCGGTTCTTCGTGTTGTTCTCAAAGAACAGGTTTCCATCTACAAGTTTGAACGCTGAAATACTGATCTGCAGATCGGCCGCAATGTCGTTAAGGTTCTGAGAAGATGAAGTAAGTTCCTGCATCGAAGCTGAAAGCTGCTTGGCAGTACTTGCTACCTGCTGCGTACCAGATGCAGTCTGTTCCGCAATGGCAACCACCTCTTCCACATACTTCACAACGTCGCCGATAGATGATTTCTGTACTTCGGTTGCAGTTAAGATATCCTGTGCTGTACGTAGCGTTTCACCACTCGATGCCGCAATGTTCTTGAAGGCTCCTGATGCTTCGAATGTTGCATTTTTACCTTTCAATACACGGCCCTCCATGGTAGAGATCGCAGTTGCAGCAGATGCAGTATCTTTTTTCACGTCCTCTACAAGCGTTGCAATTTCGCTGGCAGACTTACGGGAACCTTCAGCAAGCTTTCTGATCTCTTCGGCAACCACTGCGAAACCTCTACCTGCCTCACCTGCTCTGGCCGCCTCAATAGCAGCGTTAAGTGCAAGCAAGTTAGTTTGAGCAGCAATGTCAGTGATTACACCAAGTGACTTAGATATCTCCTGAGAACGTGTACTCAATACTTCAATCGTTTTGGCAGTAAGCGCAGCAGAGCTTGATATCTCTTCCATGTTCTTCACCACCTCGGCAACTGTTTTCAGACCAAGCTGAGAAGTTTCCTCACCAAGTAATGCAGATTTGTTCACCACTTCAGCACGATTGGCAGTTTCCTTCGTAGCCTTCATGATCTCCTCGATCAGTTTGAATGCCTGGTCAGTTTTGAGGGCCTGGTTCTGAGCACCTTCTGCCATTTGCTGCATAGCAAGCGCCACATCCAAAGTAACACGGTTCATTTCCAGACCTTTGCCAGCCATTTCTTCCGAAGAAGTACCTACTACCAGTGAAGAATCGTTGATCTCACCAAGTAGTTCATTCAGGTTATCTACTGCAAGGTTAAGTGCCATTGCCATATCCAGAATATCACCTGCAGTTGGGATCTCCACTTTTTGAGTAAGATCACCCTCAGAGATCGCACGTACTACGCGGGACACTTCCAGCATTGGCGCAACTATAGATTCCAGCAGATCATTCAGTGTATCTACCAGTTCTTTCCAGCTACCGCCCACACCTTGTAATGTAGCACGCTCAGTCAGTTTACCTTCTGCACCGGCAACTCTGGCAACACGGCTAACCTCACCGGCAAGTCTGTTCAGGTCATCCACCATCGAGTTGATAGTTTCTGCCAGTTCAGCCACCTCGCCTTTAGCCTCTAATCTCAGCTTCTGGGTAAGGTCACCTTTTGATACCGCAGTTACTACTTTTACTATACCTCGTACCTGAGTAGTCAGGTTTGAAGCCATCGTATTTACATTATCTGTAAGGTCTTTCCAAACACCGGCAACGTTCGGCACATTGGCCTGGCCACCTAGGCGTCCTTCGGTACCTACTTCTAGGGCCACACGGGTTACCTCACCGGCGAAGATGTTCAAGGAGTCCACCATGCGGTTCATGTTCTCCTTCAGCTCGTTCAGCTCACCTTTTACATCCACCGATACCTTCTGGGTCAGGTCGCCTTTCGCCACCGCAGTTGCTACTTTAGCAATGTCGCGTACCTGCAGGGTCAGGTTAGAGGCCATGGTGTTCACGTTATCAGTAAGCTCTTTCCAGGTACCACGCACTTTTGGCACATTTGCCTGGCCGCCTAGTCTACCCTCTGTACCTACTTCACGTGCCACACGGGTTACCTCGTCAGCAAAGATGTTCAGAGAGTCCACCATCTGGTTAAGGTTCTCTTTCAGATCTAAGATCTCACCACGAGCCTCAACAGTGATTTTCTGGCTCAGGTCGCCTTTCGCAACAGCTGTCGCTACTTTAGCAATATCACGTACCTGACTGGTAAGGTTTGAAGCCATGTAGTTCACGTTGTCAGTAAGGTCTTTCCAGGTACCACCAACGTTCGGCACATTCGCCTGTCCGCCTAGCTTACCTTCAGTACCCACCTCACGTGCCACTCTGGTTACCTCATCACCAAAGATGTTCAGAGAGTCCACCATTTGGTTTAGGTTTTCCTTAAGATCAAGTAGTTCGCCACGGGCTTCTACTGTGATTTTCTGGCTTAAGTCGCCTTTCGCCACCGCAGTAGCTACTTTGGCTATACCTCGCACCTGCGTTGTCAGGTTAGAGGCCATGGTATTTACATTATCAGTTAGGTCCTTCCAAACACCACCTACATTTGGTACTGCAGCCTGGCCGCCCAGTTTACCTTCGGTACCTACTTCAAGGGCCACACGGGTTACCTCACCGGCGAAGATGTTGAGCGAGTCCACCATGCGGTTCATGTTTTCCTTCAGCTCATTCAGCTCCCCTTTTACATCTACCGATACCTTCTGGGTCAGGTCGCCTTTCGCCACCGCAGTTGCTACATTCGCAATGTCGCGTACCTGAAGGGTAAGGTTTGAGGCCATCGTGTTCACGTTATCGGTCAGGTCTTTCCAAACACCACCAACATTCGGAACAGATGCTTGTCCACCAAGACGTCCTTCTGTACCCACTTCACGTGCCACACGGGTTACCTCGTCAGCGAAGATGTTCAGGGAGTCCACCATCTGGTTAAGGTTCTCTTTCAGGTCGGCTAACTCGCCTCTTACATTAACAGTGATCTTCTGGCTCAGGTCGCCTTTTGCCACCGCAGTTGCTACATTGGCAATGTCACGTACCTGAGAAGTCAGGTTTGATGCCATGTAGTTCACGTTATCGGTCAGGTCTTTCCAAACCCCCGCAACGTTCGGCACATTCGCCTGGCCACCAAGTATACCTTCCGTACCCACCTCACGAGCCACTCTGGTTACTTCGTCAGCAAAGATGTTCAGGGAGTCCACCATTTCGTTCAGAATGTCTTTCAGATCACCCAGCTCACCTTTTACATCAACTGATACCTTCTGTGCAAGATCACCTTTTGCAACCGCAGTTGCTACGTTAGCAATGTCACGTACCTGAGAGGTAAGGTTACCGGCCATCAGGTTTACATTATCAGTAAGCTCTTTCCAGGTACCTTCCACATTCGGTACAGCTGCCTGGCCACCCAGTTTACCTTCAGTTCCTACTTCACGCGCTACGCGGGTTACCTCACCGGCGAAGATGTTAAGTGAATCGACCATCTGGTTGATGATGTCCTTCAGCTCAGCCATCTCACCTCTTACATTCACCGTGATTTTCTGAGTCAGGTTACCTTTTGCAACGGCTGTAGATACATTGGCTATATCACGTACCTGAGAAGTCAGGTTGCTGGCCATGGTATTCACGTTGTCGGTAAGTTCTTTCCAAACGCCACCAACATTAGGCACTTTCGCCTGTCCGCCTAGTTTACCTTCCGTTCCTACCTCACGTGCCACACGGGTTACCTCGTCAGCAAAAATGTTGAGCGAGTCCACCATCTGGTTCATGTTGTCCTTCAGCTGGGCAAACTCACCACGCACGTCAACCGAGATCTTCTGCGTAAGATTACCTTTCGCAACCGCAGTGGCTACGTTCGATATGTCTCGCATCTGAGCTGTCAGGTTGCTGGCCATGGTATTCACATTGTCGGTCAGGTCTTTCCACACACCGGCAACGTTTGGTACCGATGCCTGGCCACCCAGTTTACCTTCAGTACCCACTTCAAGTGCCACACGCGTTACCTCACCGGCAAACAGGTTAAGGTTATCAATGGTGCGGTTAATTGTTTCCGCCATGATCTTGAAGTCACCGGAAACAGGAATCTGGAATGTTTCATCCAGGTTACCTCGCGAAATATTTTTAAGTACTTTGCCTACTTCCAATACCGGTACCGCGATAGAATCAACAAGGCCATTAATGTTGTTGATCATATCTTTCCAGAAACCGGATGCATTCTCGGCAGAAGCACGGGCTTTCAGGTTACCCTCTACTCCTGCTACTTTTGATATTCTAGATACCTCACCACCTACACCACCGATCATTTCCACCATCGAGTTGTAAGCTTCAGCTATCTCCGCAAAAATATCATTGTTCTGCTTTGTAAGTCGAACAGAGATATCGCCCTTCTTAAATGCATCAAGAGCGTAAAGTACCTTGTTAAGCTGCTCGCTTATGTACTCAGGCTCCTGCGGCAATATCTGGTTTTTTGTAGCCTTGCCGTTTTTGCCAGGGATTACTGTAGCGGCAGAAGCGCCTTCTGCTACAGCTTTTTCGGGAGTCGCTTTTTTGCGTGCTGTCGCCTCCATTGCCTCGGCAGATACATCGCCAACGGATGCAGTGGCAGCCGGGGCATCTTGCTTAGCATTAGCGGCAGGTGTACTCTCGGGTTTGGCTTCCACGTCACTAATGAGCTTGTCTTTGCTCAACTTCAAATTTTTACCTAAGGCCATATTAAGTTTTGTTGCGTTGGGTATCGTATATGCACTAAAATAAAACTCGCGGTTAAATATAAGCTATTTTATATATAACCCGCTACTTTAGGATACAATAATACAAGTGCAATTTATATAAAACTGTTTTTATTATTTCTGAAAGGCATTAACTATGCATGAACAAATTCGGTAGCAAGCGCCATAAAATCTTTAGCACCATTAGAGGAACTGTCATAATCAAGTATGCTTCTCCCAAATGATGGCGCCTCGGCTAACTTAACATTTAATCGTATCTGGCTGTCGAAAATCTTCTCTTTTACGTTCTCACGTAAATATTCCAATACCTCCTGACTCAGCTTACGCCTGATATCAAACATCACCACTACGATACCTTTTATTTTAAGTTTCGGATTAAACGCTTTTTTTATTTTGTTAACCGTATTTAGTATCTGATCCAGCCCTTGTAAGGTCAGTACCTCCATCTGTAGCGGTATAAGCACTTCCTGAGCCGCGGTAAGTGCGTTTAGTGTTAATACAGATAAAGATGGCGGGCAGTCGATCAGCACATAATCGAAACCTTTCAGTTGTGCCAGCAGCGTTTTAAGAAATTTTTCGCGGTCTGGCTGAGAAACTAACGAAATTTCTACATCAACAAGTTCATTAGAGCCGGGTGCAATATAAAGACCATCTTTCTCTACTATTATGTCTTTCATAGTCTTTGTACCAAGCAGTGCTTCGGCCAATGTAGCGTCGGGGCTGGCAACTGCCAGAGAATAAGAAAGATTGCTTTGCGGGTCCAGGTCTATGAGGAGAACTTTTTTGCCTAGTTTGCTGAGGGCGCTCCCAAGATTTATAGTTGTAGTGGTTTTGCCAGTGCCGCCTTTCTGGTTAATAACGGCCACAACAGTTGTCTTCATAAGGTATAGCAGTTCTTACATTTAGTGGCCAACTAGGCCGGTAAGATCCCTAAAGCTATTAAAAATATGGGTAAACTGAAAGTTTAAGTACTATCTCCTGAAAAAGTTTAAAGGGCCTGATACTGGTTCTGAGAGCGTAAAGTACCTGTTTTATAGTATACTTCCTCCCATTTATCAAGTTCGATATCAATGGCAACAACTTGCGCTGTTTCGAGGTAAGAGATGTATTTATCGGTAAGTGATCGGGCCAGTTGGGTAATGCCCGGGTTGTGCCCTACAAGTAGTACAGTTTTGATATTTTCTGGTAAATGACTTAATTGTTGAACCAGTTGTGCCTCCCGAGCATTATATAAATCCGGTTCAAAGGCAATTCTTTCTATATCAAAGTATAATTTGTTAGCCAGAATAGAGGCTGTAGAGCTTGTGCGGCGGGCCGGACTGGCAATCAAAGCATCTACACTATGGAATTGGTCCCGCAGCCACTGGGCAGTAGTGCGGGCTTGTTGTATACCTGCTTTTGTAAGCTCTCTTTCAAAATCTGGTTGCAGCGGAAATGGTTCGCATGTTTCAGCGTGGCGGCATATGAGTACTAGTCTTTGCATATAATTAGCAAATGTGTTCGTATAGATGCAATGGTTTTCTTGTGTTACTGAGCTACAGGGTATTAGCCTGTATTAAACCGATGTTATACGCAAGAGGTTGTAAATGTTAAAAAAAATATTTGAACTTTGGGCAAATTTGAGCCTTGCTCACCTGTAAAAATAAAGGATGATAAAAAATTTAGTTATAGTTGAGTCGCCTGCCAAGGCAAAAACGATCGAAGGATACCTGGGGAAGGATTTTGTTGTAAAGTCCAGCTTCGGGCATGTGCGCGACCTGCCTAAAGATAACAATGCTATTGATATAGAGCATGGTTTTAAACCAACCTATGTTATCAGTAGCGATAAAAAGGAAGTGGTTTCGCAGCTTCGAAAACTGGCAAAAGAGGCCGAAACGGTATGGCTGGCATCGGACGATGACCGCGAAGGAGAAGCTATATCCTGGCACCTGACAGAGGCACTTAACTTAAACGATGCAAAAACCCGTCGTATAGTTTTTCGTGAGATCACGAAGAATGCCATAATCAACGCCATAAATTCACCAAGAAGTATAGATATGGACCTGGTGAATGCACAGCAGGCACGGCGCGTACTCGACAGGCTGGTGGGTTTTGAGCTATCACCGGTGCTCTGGAAAAAGATCAAAACAGGTCTTTCGGCTGGGCGTGTACAGTCTGTGGCAGTGCGTTTGGTAGTGGAGCGCGAGCGCGAGATCGAGCGTTTTAAAGCAGAAGCTTCTTTCAGAATTACTGCTGTATTTGATGTGCAGGGTAAAACGCTGGAAGCAGAACTGCCTACCAAGTATAAAACCGAGGAAGAAGCCCACGCTTTCCTGCAGCGCTGTTTAGGAGCCAATTATACTATTGAGAACCTGGAGACCAAGCCGCTGAAGCGTAGCCCTGCTCCTCCGTTTACTACATCTACCCTGCAACAGGAAGCAAGCCGCAAACTATACTTCTCGGTAGCTCAGACCATGAGCATCGCCCAGAAACTATACGAAGCCGGTAAGATCTCTTATATGCGTACCGACTCGCTTAACCTTTCGGAAGAAGCGATTCAGGGAGCCGCCAATGCAATTCAAAGTTCTTTTGGTGAGCGATTTGTAAAAACCCGCCGCTTTAAGACCAAGTCTCAGGGTGCTCAGGAAGCGCACGAAGCCATACGCCCTACCGATTTCGGTGCTATGGTTGTAAGTTCTGATCGTAACGAGCAACGCCTTTATGAGCTTATCTGGAAGCGTGCAATTGCTTCGCAGATGGCTGATGCTGAGATAGAGAAGACAACCGCAACTATAGGTATCTCTACCCAGCCGGAAAAACTGATAGCAACTGGTGAGGTTATCAAATTCGAGGGCTTCCTGAAAGTATACATTGAGTCTAAAGACGATGAAGAAGGTGGCGATGAGGATGTAAAAGGTATGCTGCCTCCGCTTAGTATAGGGCAGCAACTTAGCCTGCGCCAGATGCTGGCAACGCAGCGTTATTCACGCCCTGCCCCACGCTATACCGAAGCCAGCCTGGTTAAAAAGCTGGAAGAAATGGGCATCGGCCGACCATCTACCTACGCACCTACTATCTCTACAATCCAGAAACGTGGTTATGTTGAGAAAGACAGCCGCGAAGGCAAAGAGCGCCCTTACCAGGTGCTAACGCTAAAAAATGACGAAATCACAAAGCAGACCAAAACTGAAATGACCGGTGCCGAGAAGGCTAAGCTCTTCCCTACCGACATGGCTATGGTTGTGAATGATTTCCTGGTAGAGCACTTCCCGAATGTGATTGATTATTCTTTCACCGCCCGCGTAGAGGCAGAATTTGACGAGATTGCACAAGGTCAGAAAGAGTGGGAAGCCATGCTGGATAACTTCTATAAGAAGTTTCACCAGAACATCGAGTCAAGTGAAAGTATAAACCGTGCCGATGTATCTGGTGCGCGTGAGCTTGGCACCGACCCTGCTACCGGTAAAAAAGTAATTGCTAAACTTGGCCGCTTCGGCCCTTATGTGCAGCTGGGCGAAGAAAACGAGGACACAGGCGAAAAACCTATATATGCTAGCCTTCGCAAAGGCCAATTCCTGGAAAGCCTTGCTCTGGATGATGCGCTGGAGCTGTTTAAGCTGCCGCGTATAGTTGGCATGTATGAAGATAAGGAAATGAAAGCTGCCATTGGTCGCTTTGGTCCTTACATCAGCCATAACAGCAAGTTTTACTCGCTACCTAAAACGATAGACCCGCATACTGTTACTGCCGAGGAAGCGATTGCTTTAATCGAAGCCAAGCGTAAAGCCGATGCTGAGAAGCTTATCAAGTCTTTCCCGGAGAACCAGGATGTGCAGGTGCTTAACGGCCGCTTTGGACCATACATTGTAGTTGGTAAAAAGAATGTTAAGATACCTAAAGGCAAAGAGCCTGCCGAACTGACCTTACAAGAGTGCCTGGATCTGGCGGAAGCTACTCCGGAGAAAAAAGGACGAGGCGGGTTTAAGAAGAAAGCGGAACCTGCTGAAGATAAGAAACCTGCAGCCAAGAAAGCTGCTACAACTAAAAAAGCAGCTGCAGGTACCACTAAAAAATCGACAACTGCAAAGTCAAAGGCTACTGCCAAGAAAAAATAAACAAAAAGCCGCTCTCCTAAAGGGCGGCTTTTTTGTTTCAGTACTTTATTAAGTTTTCCGCCGTATTTATACTTGCTAAGTATAGGTTGCAGCCGTATTTACACTTTAGATCTAAAATATAGAAGGTGATGAGTGATAAGAAAAAACTTGTGGTTTTAACAGGAGCCGGCATTAGTGCCGAAAGTGGTATTGCTACTTTTCGTGATGCTGATGGCCTCTGGGAGGGACATGATGTTATGGAGGTAGCTTCTCCGCAAGGCTGGCGTAGGAATCCCGAGCTTGTACTCGACTTTTATAACCAGCGCCGTAAAAATGCTGTCAATGCTGAGCCAAATGCTGGCCACCGTATACTTGCAGACCTTGAACAGGACTTTGATGTTACCATTGTTACGCAGAACGTAGATAACCTGCATGAGCGTGCCGGATCTACCAATGTGTTGCACCTGCACGGTAAATTGTTCGAAAGCCGCAGTACCCTCGATCCTTCTCTTGTTTATGAAATGAAAGGCTGGGAATTAAACCTGGGCGACAAGTGTGAGCGCGGATCACAGTTGCGGCCTAACATAGTGTGGTTTGGTGAACCAGTACCCATGATGGAAAAAGCCGCTGAAGAAGCCATGAGAGCCGATATTTTTCTTGTTGTAGGTACTTCGCTTGTAGTTTACCCTGCTGCCAGTCTTGTAGATTTTATATCCGAAGATACTCCGCTACTGGTTGTAGACCCGAAGCTACCGTCAATCAGAAAACGCGCTAACCTGCATTTATTTGAAGAAAAAGCCAGTACCGGCATGCAAAAAGTAGCAGAACTGCTCAGGAGCAAGTATAGGTAAAGAAGTTTTATAGTTGCTTTTGAGTTTATACTTGGCTTTCGATACGTAGAGCAGTTGCTACAAATTCATCTGCAACTATAGTAAATAACCATCCTCCCTCCTATACTATACTTCTTTACCAATTTACTGATTTTAGCGGTTAGGCTGATCGCTTTCAGGTATAAACTCATCCTTTCTAAATCATGTCTCCACAGAATAGCCTGTGCATTGGTCGAAGAAATATGGCTGTTTATGGTGCAGAACCTATATTTTGTAGATAAATACTGTTGGTACATTAAACCTTACGCTGCAATTTCATTCTAAGCTCTGCTAAAAGCAGAACCTAAACTACTATCCTATACTTTTACCAGCACATGAGAAAACTATTACTTCTGCTGATCTTTTTGGTCAGTTTATCACAGGCCTACGCACAAGGTATTGCGGTTTATGGCACTGTGCAAAGTGGTACCGATAAAAGCCCGTTGCCCGGCGCCAGCGTGGTTCTTAAACGAGCCGCTGATGCTGCCATGCTTACCACTGTAACCGATGGCGAAGGCAATTTCCGTTTCGAGCGTGTACAGGCAGGAGCTTATACTTTAGAAGCCAGGTTTCTTGGTTTTAGTGTTCTTACCAAAAGTGTGCAGGTAGGCCGCGAATCGGTAAACCTTGGTACTGTAGCGCTACAGGAAGAAAACAATAAGTTAAGCGAAGTACAGGTTGTAGGTCGCGCGCCGCTTGGCGAGCAGAAAGGCGATACTACACAGCTTAACGCCAAAGCTTTTAAAACTGCACCTGATGCCAGCGCCGAAGACCTTGTTACTAAAATGCCGGGAATTACAGTACAAAATGGTACTATTCAGGCGCAGGGCGAGGATGTAAAGCAGGTTATGATTGACGGTAAGCGCTATACCGGTGAAGATGTTAACGCCGCTATGCGTAACCTTTCCTCTGACATGATCGAGAACGTGCAGGTTTTTGACGGGCAAAGCGATCAGGCTGCTTTTAGTGGATTTGAAGATGGAAATCGCGTAAAGACCATCAACTTCATTACTAAAAAAGACCGCCGTCAGGGATATATGGGTAAAGCATCTGCCGGTTACGGTACCGATGACCGCTACATGGTTGGTGCCAGCCTGAACTACTTTAACAACAACCGCAGAATTACAGTAACCGGCCTTACTAACAACATCAACATGTTTGATTTTTCGGTTGGCGAAACTCCAGGTGGCGGTATGCGTGGCCGCAGAGGCTGGGGTGGCGGCTCTCCTAACGGTATCATTAATACAAACACTTTTGGCCTGAACTATAACGACACGTGGGGCAAGAAAATAGAAGTGAGCGCCAACTATAACTATAACAACCGCGATGTTGTGAACGACCAGTACCGTTACCGTGAAAACATTTCAGGGGTAAACCAGGGCCAGATCTATAGCGAAAACAGCCTGAACGATAATACTGAAGACAGCCACCGCCTGAACATGCGTTTGCAGTATAACATTAACGAGAACAACCGTTTATTGATTACGCCTAATATCTCGGTACAGCAGAACAACAGCCTTGTAAACCGTACTGCCAGTACTGTTGCAGGTGCGGGCGATCCGTTGAGTGAGTCTTTAAGTAAGATCAGCGCCGATAACAGCAGCCTGAACTTTAACAATAATATACTTTACTCGCACCGCTTCGGCACTACAGGCCGCATTTTAACAGCTAATTTTAATACCAGATACAGCAACACCGAAGGCGACACTTATCAGTTGGAGGATGTAGAGAACTATGGCGATCCTTCCAGAAACCTGTACAGAAACCAGTATATTAAACTGGACAGAATGTACCTGTCATGGAATGGTAACGCGAACTATTCTCAGAAGCTGGGCCAGAACTCTCGTCTACAGCTGGAGTACGGCATTGGCAACCAGCAGAACGATTCTGACAGAAGAACCTACGACTATGTAGAAACAGATGATAACTACTCTGGCTTTATTACGCCACTGAGCAGCACTTTCAAAAGCGACTACCTGTCTCAGACTTTCGGGCCAAGCTACCAGTTCCGTACCGAAAAAGTACGTTTCCAGGCAGATGCCCGTTACCAGTATGCTACCTTGCAAAGCAATGCCGAATTCCCGGTAGATTATACTTTGAAGCGCAACTTCACGAACATACTTCCGGCTGCTGAATACGAGTATAAGTTCTCGCAGTCGCGCAACCTGAACGTTAACTACCGCACCAGCACCAATGTGCCATCGGTAGAGCAATTGCAGGATGTGCTTGATCTTTCTAACTCGCTGCAGTTAAGAAGAGGTAATGCAGCCCTTGACCAGGATTTCCAGCACAGAATTAACATCCGTTACCGCGACTTCAATCCTGAAACTAACCAGGTGTTCTTTATTGGTATGTTCGGTACCATGACGCAGAATTACATCGCGAATAGTGTTTATACACAGAATATTCCTGCTGAATTCACAGAAGGTTTTGAAACACAGCCGGGTGCACGCCTCTCCCGCCCTGTTAACATGGATGGCTACTGGAACGTGCGCTCGTTCTTTAACTATGGTCAGCCTTTAAACTTTATCAGCTCTAATTTTAACCTGAATGGCTGGTTAGGCTTCAACAAAACTCCGGGTATGATCGATGGCAATGTGAACTACTCCCGTACATCTAACTTCGGCCTTGGCTTTAACCTTAGCAGCAACATAAGCGAGAAAATAGACTTTACTGTTTCTACTAACTCGAGCTACAACATTGTTAAAAACTCGTTCAGCAGCATGCAGAACAACAACTACTTTAACCAGAACTCCAGTGTTCGTTACAATTGGATTCTGTGGAAGGACCTTGTTTACCGCACCGAGCTGAACCACCAATTCAATTCCGGACTTTCTGCCGGAGTAGATAACAGCTACCTGCTTTGGAACATGAGCCTTGGCAAGAAATTGTTTAAGAACAAGCAGGGGGAGATAAGCTTAAGTGTGAATGACCTGCTGAAGCAGA
>CBINIP010000028.1:0-42420 GCA_966250805.1 uncultured Pontibacter sp.
TGAGCTTGCTCTTTATTAATGCAAATATAAGTTTCGTTGTGGTTTACTGTGCTGCCCCTGTACATACCTTCAGAGTTAAAAGGAAACATTACATTACCCTGAGTGTATACAGCTACCAGGCCGCCAGCCCCCCCGAATTTTACCAGTTTATCCATCACTACCAGGTCGCAAGCCTGTTGTAAAGTATAGCCTTTGTATTCCATCAGGCAGGAAATATCATGTGCCACAACTGCCCTGATAAAATACTCGCCGTGGCCGGTGCAGGATATGGCGCAGGTGGCATTGTTAGCATAAGTACCCGCGCCAATTATAGGCGAATCGCCAATACGGTTATAGTTCTTGTTGGTCATGCCCCCTGTAGAGGTTGCCGCAGCCAGGTTACCCGCCTGATCCAGAGCCACTGCTCCTACTGTGCCAAATTTCTTATCTATGTTTTCTATTTTATCTACTGTGTGGTCGAGCATAAACATGTCTGTGTCACGTACTTCGCGCCATTGCCTATAGCGGTGTGCATCAAAAAAATATTCTTCGGGCTCAAAAGCGATTTTATATTTGCGGGCAAACTCTTCTGCTCCGTAGCCGCTCATAAAAACGTGGTCAGAATGTTCCAGTATAGCCTTAGCCAGCACAACAGGGTTACGAATGTTGCGAACGCCTGCCACCGCACCGGCGCCCAAAGTTTTACCGCACATGATGGCAGCATCCATTTCGTGCTTTCCGTCTTTTGTAAAAACAGAGCCTCGGCCGGCATTAAAAAGCGGGCTATCCTCCAGCAACAGTACAGCCCGTTCAACGGCATCCAGCGCTGTGCCGCCATTTGCCAGTATTTTGTGGCCTTCCTCAAGTGCATAGGTCAGATCTTTTCTGTAAGCCTGCTCCAACTCAGGTGTCATAGATTCCGGTGTAATGGTGCCGGCTCCTCCGTGTATGGCTATGGCAAAATTGGTCATAATATAAACGCAGATTATAGTTTGTTTCCTGTACGCCGGTTCAGCTCAGGCTGTTATATATGTAGTAAAAGCTGTGCAAAAATTGCCGAAGAATATAGGCTGATAAATGGCAAAAACAGCCCGAAATGCTTATCTTTGTATTTATACTGATAAACTATTTAATAATTAATTATGTCGTTTGAGATCCAAGGAAAGCTGTACGAGGTGTTTGATGAGCAGCAAGTGAGTGATAAATTCAAAAAGCGCGAATTTGTGCTGGAGATACCAGATGGTTCTTATACTCAATACTGTAAGTTTCAGCTTACACAGGACAAATGCAGCCTGCTAGACCAGTACAAATCAGGTGATGAAGTAAAAGTTACCTTTAACTTGTCTGGTAAGCCTTTCGTGAAGAACGGAACAACTATGTATTTCACTAACCTGCAGGCATGGCGTTTAGAAAGCGCGGCTAATGCATACGGTGCACCATCTGCGCCATCTCAGGCAGCAGCGCCGGCAGCACCTTCTTTCTACAGCAGCGATGCAGATAATGACCTGCCTTTCTAATTAAAGCGCAGCAACTATACTTAAAAGCGAGCCCAGTGCTCGCTTTTTTTATGCCTGCTGTACCTGTTTTCTGCTTGTTCCGTATGCAAAATCCAACCAACAGCTACGTTTTAAATAGCCACCTTTGTGCCTTTGGTATTAACAGTTGAATAAGGAACCTAACCACCTGCACATTGTTAACATTTATATAACTCCCTCCTATTGCTATGGACGACCTTCAGCGCCTGATCTTGCAGGGCGAAAACGATAAAGTAGACTTCAAACAACGCGTAACGCAGCCTGAGAAAATTGCCCGAACCCTGGTTTCTTTCGCCAACACACGTGGCGGTACTGTATTAGTAGGCGTTAAAGATAATGGCACCATCTGCGGCATAGACCCTGAAGAAGAAAAGCACTCTTTGCAACTGGCTGCAGACTTTTATTGCGATCCGCCGGTAGAGGTGCACTACGAAGAGCTGGAATCCGATGGTGATGTGGTACTTAAAGTGATCATACCTGAAAGCAGCCATAAACCGCACTTTGCCAAAGTTAAAAACGACGACTGGCGTGGCTATGTGCGCGTGAAAGATACCAGCGTGCAGACAAGTAAAATGGTAAATAAAGTGCTTCAGACCGAAGAGCCCCAGTTTGAGCAACTACCTTTAGATAACCTGGAGCTGGCCGTGCTCGATTACCTCCGAAAGAAGCCAACTATAACTTTAAAACAGTACACCAAACTGGTTAATATTTCTGAGCGCCGGGCCTACCGTATACTTGTTAAACTGGTGATACACGGTTACCTACGCCTGCACGATAAGCAAAAAGAAGATTATTATACTTTAAGTTAAAGTATACTTTATAGTTAGGTTGGCATTTCTTAGATAGCGTGTGCTTTCAAAGATTCCGCTTCACCAAGTTTCCATTTTCATAGTATTCTGTGTGGCTGAACTGGCCTGTGGAGTTATATACCTGCCACTCCCCAAACCAGAAATATTTGATGATATTCCCGCTTTCTATTTTGCGTGCCTGGCCAATACGGGCAAGATTACCGTTTTCGTGGTAGCGCTTCACCGGGATGTGGTTTAGCTTGCGCTTGTATCGTTCCTCCATCATCAGGTTGCCGTTCATGTGGTAGTAGCGCCACTTGCCTACTTCTTTGCCATGTTTAAAGCGGCCGTTCCTGACCAACACATCATTCACATATACTTTCCAGCGGCCATGGTAGCAGCCTTGCTTATCAAACTTGTTGGAGCCGAACAAGCCCAAGAAATGCTTTTTATCCTTTTCCTTAGTTCCATTATCTCCTGAGGCACCGAAACTCAGCAGTATCAGTAGCGATAGGCAAAGTATACTTTTCATAGTCTGATAAGTTTGCTGGAACAAAATACCTGAACTAATATAGGATTTTATTTTATTATTTAAAGTATAAACGCTGTTAAGTCTTCAGATGTTGTTTATAATCAGGTATGTATAAAATGGCTGATTAATTCTGCGAAAGTGTGTCGGTTTAAATATAGCCTTCTTCTAATCTAATACGTAAAAAGGCATAGAATCTTCCTGGTACTGGCACAAGGAAGTAAAAGCAGATTTGCCAGCTACTCCCTCACCCTTTAGCCATCGCCCCTATGCCAAACCAAATGAGAGCTGCCAAAGCTAAACCCGAAACTAATGGCAAACCTGTTAACGGCGCAGCCAAAACGGCAACTGTAAAAACCCCAAAAACCAAAAAGATAAACGGAACTGAAGAGAGTATAAAGAAGGTCTTCGTACTTGATACCTCGGTTATACTTTACGACCACAGTGCCATTCAGAACTTCCAGGAACACGATGTAGCCATACCTATTACAGTGCTGGAAGAACTCGATAACTTTAAGAAAGGCAACGATATTAAGAACTTCGAAGCCCGTGAGTTTATCAGGTTCATCGATAAAAAATCATCTGAACATAAGCTGCAGGAGTGGCTGCCTCTGAATGGAAAAAACAAAGGTTGCTTTACAGTGCTGATGAGTGATGCAACGGTTAAGACAGATGCCACCAAGATTTTTGGCGACAAGAACGACCACCGCATACTTAACTCTGCCTTGCAGTTGCAGGCCGATAAGCCAGAGGTTAAGGTTATACTTGTAACCAAAGACATTAACCTGCGCCTCAAGGCCCGCGCTCTTAACCTTCCCGCCGAAGATTATGAAACCGGTAAGATCCAGGATGTGGCCGGCCTTTATACCGGAAACGATACACTTGAAGATGTGCCGTCCCAGGCTATTAACGACCTGTATGAAAAAGGACAGGTTGAAATAGAAAAAGTAATGTCTGCGCCACCAGCCGATAACCATTTCTACATACTTAAGAGTTACAAGAACTCTATACTTGCCTTCTACAATGCCACAGAAAAGCAGTTGGAGCGGGTGGATAAGCAAAGCGCTTTTGGCATAAAGCCTCGCAATGCCGAGCAGACTTTTGCCATGCATGCCTTGCTGAACCCAAGTATAAAATTAGTATCGGTGCAGGGTGTGGCAGGTACGGGTAAAACTTTGCTGGCACTGGCCTCTGCCCTGGAGCAACGCAGCGACTATAAACAGATATACCTGGCTAGGCCAATCGTGCCGCTCAGCAACAAAGACATTGGCTACCTTCCCGGCGATATCAAATCAAAGCTGAACCCCTACATGGAGCCGCTCTGGGACAACCTGAAGTATATACAGAACCAGTTCCCAGAAACAAGCAAAGAGTACCAGAAAATACGGGATATGGTGGACCTGGAGAAGCTCGTAATTACTCCGCTGGCTTACATTAGAGGCCGCAGTTTATCCAATATTATTTTTATTGTGGATGAAGCGCAGAACCTGACACCGCACGAGGTGAAGACCATCATTTCAAGAGCCGGCGAGAACACGAAAATTATTTTTACCGGCGATATTTACCAGATCGATACTCCTTACCTTGACTCGCAGAGTAATGGTTTGTCTTACCTGATAGACCGGGCCAAGAACCACCCGCTTTACGCGCATATTACTTTGCTGAGGGGTGAACGCTCCGAGCTTGCCAACCTGGCGAATGAGTTGCTATAGTTTCTGTATTTAAGTTGAAAAGCTTCCGGATTGTGGTTATACTTTAACCCTTTCCGGAAGCCTTATACTTTCATACATATACTTACTCCTTAGAGGCTCTTTTTATGTTGTTCTGGTGCATAAGGTCCTTCAGGTTCAGAAGGCTTTGCTTGAGCTCCTGTTCGGTCTTATACTTCTGCCATACTCCTGCTAGCTTAGCAAGAGGCTTATCCGGCAACTCGGTAACCTGTACCCAGCTAAGTTGCGTACCGCCACTGGCTTCCTCTAACGTAAAAGTTCCCTGGTTTCTGCTCTCGTCGCTGCTTGTCTGGTCGTAGGCTAAAATGCTTGGGCTGGTGCTTTGGGTAAAAACGATCTCGCTCTCTCCCATTTCGTCGCCGCTCCAGCTTTGCCGTGCTCCTACTCCAGCCAGAGGTCCGCCATACATATGGATCAGCGTTGGGTCGTTTTGCTTCGTCCATACGGTCCATTTCGGCCACTCAGTCGGGTTATTCAGGTAAGAAAATACCTGCTCCGGTGCAGCATCTATCAGCTGCGTCTGGCTAATTTCGTATCTGTTGGGTAAAAAGTATGCGGCTCCGTAAATGGCTGCGCCTGCAACCATTACAAATGAAATTACTTTCGGCAAGAGCTTCATAAAGGGTTAGAAGTAGTAAAAGCTTTAGCAATAACAGGTACCGTAAATTTTCGCCAATTTTAGCTCTGGAAAAGGTACTTGTCAAGAAACAAGGTATAATTTTTTTACGATATTTCTGAAACCTGCCATGTTGCTGCAGAAAGTATTTTAGTATAGCAATTTAAAGCTGCTTCACGTATAAAAACTGACAAACATAATAACTGTAATGCTACAAGATCTGATAAATAGAGGGCTTCGGCTCTCAAGAACGGCCATTTTCCAGCGCTTTCTTGGCAAGGCCGGAGGTGTGCTGGGCAAGCCTGCAAAACTGGGCATACTGCTTACAAATGCCTATAGTAAACTCGTAGATGCCGAGAGCAGTAAAAGCGGCTTTGAGCAGATTAAGGACCTGATGTATGCTTTTATGCGTCTGGTAAAGGCTTACATGAATGGCACCTACCGTGATGTTTCCCATAAATCGCTTTTAATTGGCGTAGGTGTGCTGCTTTACCTGGTAAGCCCTATAGATGTTATACCAGATTTTATCCCACTGCTGGGCCTCATGGACGATATTAGCCTGATCGCATGGTTTATTGATGCTTTTCAGAAGGAGATACAGAAGTTCAGAGACTGGGAAAATGTAGGGAATATTCACCAGTTCTGAGGTATAAGATCATCCTGAAGTATAAGGCTGCCTGCAGTAATGCGACAGCCTTTTCTTTTACCACAATGCCATTCAATCCCTCTAAATTCAACCATTCAGAATTAAAATGCCTAACTTGAGGCATTATTGTTTCATCATTAATTTTACCCATGATCAGCAAACGCCTCGTTTCTTTGTTCGCGGCTGCCTGGTTAAGTATAGGTATAAGTTTAGCCCGCCCCGATGAGGGTATGTGGCTGCCTATGCTTCTGAAGCAGCTGAACGAATCTGACATGCAGAAAAAGGGCCTGAAGCTCTCTGCAGACGACATTTACAGTGTAAACCAATCCAGCCTGAAAGATGCCATCGTATCGTTTGGTGGCTTCTGTACCGGCGAAATGATCTCCCCGGAAGGACTTTTACTTACCAACCATCATTGCGGCTACGGCCAGATACAGCAGCACAGCTCTGTTAAGAACGACTACCTGACTGACGGTTTCTGGGCCATGACACGCGAGCAGGAACTTCCGAATCCGGGTCTTACGGCTACTTTCATCGTCCGTATGGAGGATGTAACAAAGCAGATCCTGGAAGGTATTCCGGCTAACATAGCTGAGGCTGAGCGCGAAGCCATTATCCAGCGCAACATTGCCAAAGTGCGCAGTGCTGCTACTGCCGGCACTCATTACGATGCTGTTATCAAGCCATACTTCTATGGCAACGAGTACTACATGTATATTACCGAAACTTTCCGCGATGTACGTTTGGTTGGCGCTCCGCCTTCATCAATCGGTAAGTTCGGCGGAGATACGGATAACTGGATGTGGCCACGCCACACTGGCGACTTCTCTATCTTCAGAATTTATGCTGGCCCTAACAACGAGCCGGCAGATTACTCGCCAAACAATAAGCCATACAAGCCAAAACACCACCTGCCAATCTCGCTGAGCGGTATTAAGGAGAAAGACTTTACCATGGTTTTTGGTTTCCCGGGCCGCACAAATGAATACCTGACCTCTCAGGCTGTTGAAGAGATCTATTCAGTATCGAACCCTGCCAAGATCAAGATCCGCGAAACTAAGCTGAACATCCTGGACAAGGATATGAAAGCTTCTGATGAGGTTCGTATTCAGTATGCAGCCAAGTATGCAAGTATAGCTAACTACTGGAAGAAGTGGATTGGTGAGAACCGCGGAATCCGTAAGGCAAATGCCATTCAGAAGAAGCAGCAGTTAGAGAAGCAGTTCGCCCAGTGGGTAGCAGCAGATGCCACGCGCCAGCAGAAGTATGGCAACCTGTTAGCCGACTTTGCCAAGAACTACAAAGCGCTTGAAGGCATTACCATTTCCCGAGATTACATTCTGGAAGCTGCCAACGGTGTTGAACTGATAAAGTATGCAACCGGATTCGAGAAACTGCTGGAAATGCTGAGTGCAAAAGCACCTCAGGCTGAGATCAATTCCCAGATAGAAAGACTGGAACGTGGTATTGCCGGTTTCTACAAAGACTACAACGCCCCTACCGACAAAAAGGTGTTTGCAGCCCTGCTGAGCATGTATTATAACGACATTGATCAGAAACTACACCCGGAGGCATATAAAACAGTGCGCCAGAAGTATAAAGGAGATTTTGCCAAGTATGCAGATGAAGTATATAGCAAGTCGTTCTTTACTTCGGAAGCAGGTGTTCGCAAAGCCTTAGCCGATATTAAAGCTGGTAAAACTGCTACACTTAAAAACGATCCGGCTTTCCAGTTGGCAAACAGCATCAATAGCTACTACAAGGCTAATGTTCTGCCAACTTACAACCAAGTAAACGATAACCTGAACCTGTTGTACCGCTCATATATTGCCGGACTGCGCGAAATGCAGCAGGACAAGAAGTTCTACCCGGATGCTAACTCTACCCTGCGTGTTGCTTATGGTGTGGTAGAACCTTATGAGCCGGTTGATGGTGTGAAGTATAAATATTATACTACCCTGGAAGGTATCATAGAGAAAGCAGAAACAGGTGCCGCTGAAGACTACGCTATACCTGCCCGCCTGAAAGAGCTTTATGAGAAGAAAGACTATGGCCAGTATGGTGTGGACGGTGAATTGCCGGTTGCTTTCATAGCCTCTAACCACACAACAGGCGGTAACTCAGGCTCTCCGGTAATCAACGCAAACGGCCAGCTGATAGGTACAAACTTCGACCGTAACTGGGAAGGTACCATGAGCGATATAGTGTATAACCCTGACCAGGTGCGCAATATATCTGTAGATGTGCGCTACATGCTGTTTATTGTAGATAAGTTCGCCGGCGCCGGACATCTTGTTAAGGAAATGACACTTGTAACAGACAACACCTCCGGTCTGCCTCAGGTAGATGCCCGCACGAAGCAGCCTGTAAAAGAGCTTTCTAAAAAAGAGCAGCGTAAAGCTGAAAAAGCTGCTAGAAAAGCAGCGAAGAAAAAAGAGAAAGCAGCTGCAGAAGTTAACTAACAGCCACTAGATTTTATACTTTTAAAGCCCCGCCTGAGAACTCAGTCGGGGCTTTTTTTATGTTCCGGTATTCATGTAGGGCTGCCTGCTGACAAAAAGTTTCTTTTCGTTTCAGTAGCAGCGGCAAATGAGAGTACTTCACATATCACTACCTAAATCCTGCCTCTCAAGTGGGGAACTGTTCCCATAGCAGCAGCTTTAATTTATACTACCAGCTCTCTATTTATTTGCCTGCAGCCGCTGTAGTATAAGGTTAAAACGCTTGTTCTAATCTTTTTCAGTTCCTGCTACTCTCCGCATACACCGCCATTCTTTTGCCACGCACCTGCTGGAGCATGGTATTAACTTGCGATATATTTAGGCGTTTTTGGGGCACAGGTGCAGTAAAACAACTGAGATTTACACCCACATTACCAGCCATGGGCTTGAAAATACTGTAAGCCGACTGACTGAATTCTGAAATAAACAATATTAGCTTTATTGTTTGGAAATCTGAATTTTATCAAGTGGCTCAAAAAAGTTTAAACTACACAAAACGTCCTCAAATATCAGGCAGATAAACCTGATAGTGACGTATATCTAGTGGTTAGCTGTAGGGAAAATACTATAATGACAAAGATTGATATAACAGAGGCATTACCATATTTAAGCTCTGGTCTA
This sequence comes from uncultured Pontibacter sp., assembly GCA_966250805.1. GTDB lineage: Bacteria > Bacteroidota > Bacteroidia > Cytophagales > Hymenobacteraceae > Pontibacter. The sequence continues at coordinate 8,946 of CBINIP010000028.1, forward strand.
ATTTCTGAAATAATGGAAGCCTCTGTAATCAGAGAGATTCCTAAAGATGCCGAGATTTTACGAGAGGGGCAGTATGTAAAGGTTATTCCTATTGTGTTCAAAGGGCTGATTAAAGTATGTTCAAGCTATGAAGACAAAGAATTGTTGTTGTATTATATCAGACCTAAAGAAAGCTGCATTATGTCATTCGCTGCCTGTTTAAGAAATGAGCCAAGCAAAGTATTTGCCTTAGCCGAAGAGGACACAACTGCTCTTTTACTTCCTGTTGACAAAATCCCTAAATGGATAAAACAGTATTCAGAAATCAATACCTTGTTTTTTCAGCAGTACAACCTGAGATATACTGAACTTCTTGATACCATCCATCATGTGATGTTTGACAAGATGGATAAACGATTATTTGACTACCTGAAAGAAAAATTAAGGTTGACAAATCATAATCCCTTGATAATTTCTCATAGACAAATTGCCAATGATTTGGGGACAGCAAGGGAGGTAATTAGTAGAACTATGAAAAAACTTGAAACAGAACACTTGGTAAAACAACATACTAATAGCATAGAATTATTGCAGTGGTGACTTTAGTCACTGCATTATACTTAACCCATGTATAATTTAGGCAATAAGAATCATGAAGAACAAAGCAGTAAAGTTTCTGCTCGTCTGTATGGCGTGCATTGCATTTGTAACAGGTGTTGTTCTACTGGTTCAGTATTTGTCAAACTAAAAAGTTTATTGTCATGAAAAAGAACATGAGTACAGCAGACAGGGTTATCAGGATGATAATCGCTGCAATTGTCGCAACACTTTACTTTACAAACATTCTGACAGGAACCTTGGGCATTGTACTTATGGTTTTGGCAGGTATCTTCGTACTTACCAGCCTAATAGGTTTCTGCCCGCTTTACGCACTAATCGGACTGAGCACATGCCCAGTTAAAAAAGAAGGAGGAAGACTCAGCAGCTGAGTGTGGTAATTTGATTCAGGTGTGAACTTGCAAATTGATGGCGGATGACAATATAAAAGTTGGCAGCCGCCACCGCTTTTCTACATTGCCCTTTATTCATATAACCTAGACCTCATTTTTATGAAACAGCCTAAAGACAACTTCTCAGCACAGGCAGTACAATATGCGCAGTTCAGGCCGCATTACCCTGATGAGCTTTATGAATACCTCTTTAGTCTGCCGAACGAATTCAGAACCGCCTGGGATTGTGGCACCGGCAACGGGCAGGTAGCAGCAAGGCTTTCATATAAGTTTGAGAAGGTTATAGCAACTGATATAAGTGAGGCACAACTGCAGCAAGCTGTAAAGAAAAATAATATCACCTATCTCCTATCCCGCGCCGAAAACACTTCACTGCCCGACAAAAGTATAGACCTGGTAACTGTTGCTACTGCCCTGCATTGGTTCGATATAAAAGCTTTTTTTGAGGAAGTAAAACGTGTTGCTAAACCGGGAGCTTACCTGGCTGCATGGTCCTATAGTTTGCTGCGCATCAATCCTGGAATAGACCCGGTCATCCGGCACTTTTACAGCCATACACTTGGCCCTTACTGGGATCCGGAACGCCGCCTGATGGATGAAGAATATAAAACGATACCTTTCCCATTTGAAGAAGTACAGGCCCCTCCTTTCCAGATCACGGTTAACTGGTCGATGAGCATGTTTTTGGGCTACCTGAGCTCCTGGTCTAGTGTGCAGCATTATATGCGGAAAGAGCATACATCTCCGTTAGACCCGCTTAAAGAAGAGCTTCTACAATTCTGGCAGGATGATGAAGTAAAAGAGCTGGTCTTCCCTTTGTTTATGCGTGTCGGTAAAGTATAACTATGCTATCAAACCTCAAGGTATATAATCAAAAAAGCCTTTCCTGAAGTATAAGAAAGGCTTTTTTTAATGAAAGAACTATAGCTTAAACTGCACCGAGAACTTCAGCCCGAATTTTCTCGCGCCCGGGTTATCCAGGTATGTAAGCCTGTGGAAGGCATCAACGCGCAGCACTTTGAAGATATTCTCTATACCATAACCTACCTCTATATAAGGCTTATCCGTGAAGGCAGCAAAGGTCTCCTGCGGTGTTCCGTTTATACCAATCGGCGAGAGCATAGCTATATTTTTCTGGCTCAGGTTGCCGTAAAGTATGTTAGTGCTGGCCAGGGTGCGCCACTTTAGTTTCTTTATCAAGGGCAGCCTGTTCAGCAGCAAGCCTTCAAAATACTGCTCGTAACGCAGTGATGCAAAGGCGTCGCTGGCAAATTCAAAGTAGTTCATCAGTTGGTAAGTCTGGTCGTAGTAGAAGGGCGTTTCGTTACCAGTATGAACCTCCAGCAGCGGGTATGGCACTGCCGAGAAGATCTTACCGGCGTCTATTCTATAGCGCGTTTTACCCAGGCGGCCCATCAAAAACTCCTGGCTCATGCCTACATCGGCACGCTGGTAACTTAAGGTAGAGCCAATTGCGTTGTTAAGGCCAAGCGTATACTTCAACGTAAATATTGGTCTGCTGCCGTTGCCAAGGCTAATGCGGTCATTATCGTTCTGAACAAAAACCTCATTTTTAGCAATCCGGGCGAAGTAGCTGATTTCGGTTGTTCTGAACTTGCCAATTAGCTGTTGCCCCTCAGCTTCTGCATCTTTATAGGCAAAATCATACCTGGGGTTGAATTGGCGGTTGCTTATGCCAATGCGTTGCGTAACACCCCTGAATAGCTCGCGCTGCAGGTAAGCATTTGTTTCGGTTACAAGTATAGGCCTGCGCAATGTACCAAACCTGGAGAAACCCATAAAGAACGGGCTCGACATAAGCCTCTCCGACATCAGGCCAACCTGCTGCAGATCCTCTTTATGCGATACGCCTACCTCGCTCCAGTGCTTGCGCGTAATTATGTAACGGGCGTTTGCGCCATACTTTAATTTCTGATCATCGGTACCATAAGCCGCATAACCACCAAATTCCCATTTATCGCTGAAGCTGGCATTGGTCTTAAAACCAGCCTGCAAGCGGTGCCCTTCTATGTTATTGTAGGCGTAAGTATAAGGGTATGGCCCCAGGCTAATCTTTCCTATTTTTTTATACCCTGTTGCCAGTACGGTAGCTATGATCGTAAAGCGTGCAACTTTAGGCGATGACTTAATAGAATCTATGGTGGCGTAGATCTGCTTATCGGCTGTGCTTAATGTATCGTGTCGGTTTTGCTGCCAGAACTCCTCGGTGCTGGTGTTTGCTTTCTGTGCCAGTGTTATAGGCTCGTCGAAGAAGTTGTTCTTGTGCGGCTGGTTCACCACAATATTTCTTGCAGATGTGCTTACCTTAGCAAATACTCCCGGTCTTGATTCGCTGAGCTTCGCGATCTTCATCTTCACCTCTGTTTTCACTGGCAGCCAGGCGCCTGCATCTGTCGGTAAAGATTCCTGCATAAGGTGTATGCTCTCTACAAAGTTTATGTTGGCTGTTTTACTAACTGTTACATCTATTTTGCGCAAAGCATAAGAGTCTTCTGCTATCCAGATATGGCCGTTAAAAGCAAGGTCCTGCGGACGCTTCTGGTCTACTTTTATTTTGTAGCACCACTCCTCGCCAACATACATGCTGTCCAGCAGTTCATACTCGTAGTAGCCTTTCCAGCCATCGGCAATGGGGCTTATGAAGTCTTTCTGCAGTACGCTTACCCAGTTCTGGTAAAAGTTATAGTCCTGGTAGGAGGTGCCTATTACCTGTGCTACCAGGTTTCCGTCCTGTATGCCAATGCCAGAAATTTTAGAGGCTTTTATGACCTCTTTGGTTTTCTTAGGATCGCGGTTATAGTAGTAATCAGAAAGTGACTCCGAGATAAAGAAAGGCAATACTTTTTTTCCGTCTTCACCCTTGATGAACATAGCAGTATCTACAACAGCAGTTATAGCAGATTTTATACCTGGCCGGCGCTTCTTCTGCGTGAGGTTATCTACATCAAACTGCATTTTGGTGTAGGCCTCGTACTGGTAAGCTGTCAGTTTACGCTTATCATTAACCTTTTTGTGCTCCACTACCCGCCGCATGATCGGCCAGGCCGGGTTCTCGCCAGGCCTGATCACCACCTCCTGCAATTTATGGGAAGCTGTTTCTAGCTTAAACTGTATATCCTGCACAGCCACTCCTTGTTTTACAGCTTTCGATAGCGTTAGGTAGCCCACATAAGAAACAGTAAGCGAGTCAGGAGCTTTGCTGAGTTTGATGTTGAAGGCCCCGTTGATGTCGGTTGTTGTGCCTATGGAGGTGTTCTTGATGTAGACGCTTACGAATGGCAGCGCCTCGCCTGTTTTAGCATCGCTTACCTTACCTGATATGCGAATCTGTGCCTTTAGGGCCTGCACAGAGAACAGAAGAATCAGGAAAAATATATATTTTTTCAAAACATTCAAAATTAAAATTTGCGGGTGCAAAATTAACTTGAATATTTTTTAAAAGCTATATATCTGTTGATACTTAAATGTTGTAACACTGTGCGTACTTTAAGTCTGAGAGCCTGCTATTATTTTGTAAAGTATAACTTCTTCCCTTTCAGAAATTGAATGTTAATTCATTCAGGCATCAGTAAGTGACTTACAACTATACTTCTATTAAATAAATGAAGCTGTATCTGTTGTTATTCATATATAGGCTTTATATTTTTGATTTTCAACTTAAAGCCATACTTCCTTGAAAAAACATTTACTCTCCTTCTTTTTTGCCCTTGCGGCAGTTGCTTCTTTGCAGGCGCAGGATATCATTACAAAGCGTAGTGGTGAGATACTAGAAACCAAAGTGCTGGAGGTTTCTACAAACGAGATCAAGTATAAGCGTTTCAGTAATTTAGAGGGGCCAACTTATGTGGTGCCTAAAGCTGAAGTAACGGTTATACAGTATGCCAACAAAACAACCGAAGCTTTTGAACTGCCTGAGGTTGCCAATGCAACAGCTTCTGTAAAGCCTGAATTAACTGCTAATGCAACTCCTATACTTGCACCGGTAGCTTCAACGGCAACTACAGCAGAGCTTTACAACAAAGGGCAGGTAGATGCCATGAACCATTATGATGGTTACAAGTCGGCAGGTACAGGTGTTCTGGTTGCCAGCCTTGTTTCTCCTTTGATCGGGCTTGTGCCGGCCATTATTACTTCGTCAACGCCGCCTAAAGTTAAAAACCTGGACTCTCCTACCCCTGATCTGCTGAACCAACCGGATTATACTTCAGGTTACCGTAAAAGTGCCCGCAAGATAAAGTCAGGTAAAGTATGGAAGAACTGGGGTATTGCCTTTGGTGTAAACCTGGCATTGGTGCTTATGCTAAGCAGCGGTTCAAATTAAAGATACACAAACTGATAATAAAAAGCCTCTGCTGAAAAGCAGAGGCTTTTTTGTCGCTTTACTGGCCTTTGCCACGCATTTGCTTTTCCATGGCATCCCACATTTCCTGTGGTATCTGGTCGAAAGCATTGAACTCGCCGGCGCCGTACAGCCACTCTCCGCCATCTATAGTTACCACCTCGCCATTAACGAAAGCAGCATAATCCGATACCAGATAAGCAGCCAAGTTTGCAAGCTCCTGGTGTTCGCCGAATCGGCCAACAGGTATTCGCTTAACCGGGTCCAGTTTGTCGGCCAGTTGCTTCGGGAACAGGCGCGTCCAGGCTCCTTCTGTCGGGAAAGGACCTGGTGCAATAGCGTTGGATCGGATGCCATACTTTGCCCATTCTGAAGCCAGCGAACGGGTCATGGCCAGTACACCAGCTTTGGCGCAGGCCGATGGCACTACGTAGCCAGAACCGGTCCAGGCGTAGGTAGTAACAATATTAAGTATAGCCGCTTCCTGTTTCTGCTCTATCCAGTGCTTACCAAGCGCCAATGTGCAGTTATAACTACCTTTCAGTACGATATCAGTGATCACATCAAAAGCCTTGTGGCTCAGGCGCTCGGTCGGACTTACAAAGTTGCCGGCCGCATTATTTACCAGCACATCCACACGGCCAAACTTATCCAGCGTGGTTTTAAGCATGGCTTCTATTTCCAGGTATTTGCGAACATCACAGGCGATTGGTAATACCTGGCCCCCGGTTTCCTGCATCAGTTCCTGGGCTGTTTGCTCCAGTACATCAAGCTTGCGGCTACAGATAGCAACATTTGCTCCCAGCTCCAGGAAGTATTTCACCATAGACCTGCCAAGACCTGTTCCGCCACCTGTAACAATAATAGTTTTGCCTTGGAGGGCGCCCTCTTTAAGCATTGGTTCAGCTTTTATCATAGTATATTTTATTTATAGTTAATGCCTGACTGGTGTCCCCGATTCGGTTGCTTACCTAATAAAGATAGTAATTGCTTTGTATATACTTTTAAAAACACCGTATTCTTTTGCATAACCTATAATGTAAAACATGAGCAACGAAAGTATAAAGAGCGAACTTGTACAGGCTGCCGATGGCCTGCTGATGATGAGCGAAACCGATGCACCATTGGAATACTATTTCCATGAAAAGCCTGAGGATGGTGTTTTTGATGAAACTGTAGTTGTAAGGTGGGCGGGCAAACCGGCAGGCAAAGCTGTGGAAGTTCAGGACGTGGATTATTTTTTCCGTAACATGGTAAACAGCAACCTGGAAGATAATCCTGAAAAAAGACAGAAGGCGGAACGTTTCAAACAGCTGGTAACAACTTTAAAAGAGCAGCTGCAGGATGTTAAAGTATACCGCATTCAGGAGATCGGAATAGAAGTTTACATACTTGGTCGCACACCCGATGGCGACTATGCAGGCTATAAAACCATTGTAGTTGAAACCTGAAGTATAAAAAGATCCCCTGCTGTTTCGGGCAGGGGATCTTTGAGTATAATTTGTGCTTATTGCGTAGGACCAGAATCTACTCTCGACTCTATAGTGCTTTGCACCGTTGATGATACGTTAGACAAAATGTTGTAACCAGTTTTAGCTTCAATGGCATCTACTGTAGTTCGGTAAGTACCCCAGTTGCTGTTTATAGTGTTTGAGTTAGGCGTATCTATGGCAATAACGCGGGTGCTGGTGGTTACACGGGCAGCATCGCCTGTACCGTTAGGCAACACAACTATAACTTTCCATATGCGGTTTGGCACGGTTACTTTACCACCTGCTATAGTTGTCTTATAACCGGCGCTTCCATCGCCACCAGTTCCGTAGCTGCCCATAATTACATAAAGCTCATTGCCCTGGCTTACCAGGGTGCGGCAATAATTTTCCAGGTTTCCCCAGGTTTGCTGGTTGTTGTTTTGTGCCTGAGGAATCATGTTCGACATCAGGAAAGTGGCTGAGTTGTCGGTTACCGTAAGCGTACGGTCTGCTGACGGGCAGTTATGTCCACGATCGAAGCCGCTACCGGTATAGTCGGTAGACTGTACTTTGTAGAAGGCAGCAGGCAGGGAGTTGTCTGCCCGGAAATCATCCTGACGAGGTGTGCTGCCCAGCCAGGCACTGCTAAGGTGCCAGCTTACCCAGTTTGGCGTGCCGCGGTAGCTGTTGTAGGACATGGAGTACTGCGATTTTGTAACCAGGTAGTTTGAGTAACTGGTACCTGCACCACTTGGGTTGCCCATCGCCATGTTGTTGTCTTTCGTGGCTGTGGCATTGGCTACAGAATCTACTGTGCCTACCGGTTGTTCGGTAACATCCGGTTTAAGATCTTCCTTAGAGCAGGAAACAAGCATCCATCCTATGGCAGACAGATACACAAAGCTTTTTAAGTTTCTTAACATAGGTATATATAGGGATAAAACAATACTACAAATATGCATGTAAATTGCTCAAACCTCTATCACCTCTGTGTTAAATATTTGCTGAAATTTTAACCTCTGATGAAATTTTTTAACTAACTATAAATAAAGGTGTTAAAATGATACATGTTGATGTTTTAACACGGTAAATCTGGTAAGCTAGCCATAATTAGAAATGGTCCTGGAGCAGTTTGTGGGCAGCTATAATTCCGCTCAGGCAGGTGCCGGGTATTCCCTGTCCGGGGTAAACGGTATCGCCACAGATATAGGCTCCTTTATGGTCGAGTCGGGTGTCTTTCATCTGCCATGGTTTCAGGTGTTGGTACTGTGGGTAACCGCCAACCATACCAAAAGCTCTTCCTGTCCATTGCTGCCAGGCACCCGGCGTGGCCGATTGTAAGTATAAAATGTTAGCTTTCTGCAATAGCCCCCTCTCCTGCAGCACCTCTACAATTGCTTCTTCTATTTCCTTTTTCTGATGGATATAGTTGTTCTCAGGATCTGCCACATGTGTGCTGACTGATGCAATGTTTTCACCGTTTGTAGCTCTCTTTTTATCCTCAGGGTGGCTGAAGCTCAGAAATATACTTTTGCTGTTTATAATAGGTAGCCCCTTTGGCACATGCACCTGGTGGTGTATAGTTTCTTGTACAGGTGTATCCTTTAAAACCATACTTACAGAAAAAGCACTGTTAAGCATTGGCGATGGCAGTATATACTTCTGTGACGCCTGTTGCACCTTACTTTCCCGGAACAATGCCGCTGTATTATTGATAGGCAGACCGCTGATGACAAACCTGCTAGTTAATACTCCTTTAGAAGTATGAACTTCATAACCCTGTTTCGTCAAAGGTAAAATAGCTTCCACCTTGTGTCGGTAAAGTATAGTTGAGCCATTGGCAGTTATATACTCTGTGATGGGTTTTACCAGGTTGGTCAGGCCGCCATCTACATAAAAGTTACTGTACAAAGTGTAGCAGAGGGCTGTGGCACCGAATAGTTCATTTACCTCGTGCAGGTAGTTTTGAGCAGTTATCAGCAGTTGCTCGTTTACAAAATCAACAAAAGGCTTGTTCTGAAGCAGGTCATACTTACTGAGCACATCTTCCATAGTCCGGAAAGCTCCCGGAATTAACTTTAACTGTGAGGGCCTAGCGTTCAGTGCAGATTGCCACAGATCCTGAAAGTTTGAAAATGGAAAGCTGCGTTGCTGCAACGATGTTCTCCATACCTGCTGGCTGATGCTGTAAAGGTGCTCCCAGAACGGGCGCTGGTTCTTTGCTCCAAATACACGCTCTGCTTCTTTTATCCAATCCTGTAGATTCGGGTAACGGTTAATTATTTGCCCATCTGGTAAATGCACCTGCATAGGCAACTCCAGCTTTCGCAACTTTAACTCAATACCTGTTTCATCAAGCAAAAGCCGGAGTGGCATGTGCTCATCTAGTCCTACGAGTGTGGTAGCCCCGGTTTCGAACCAATAGCCTTTTCGCTTATAAGAAGTAGAGCAGCCGCCAGCGTATCTGTTCTGTTCCAGTACTCCGACTTTCAGGCCGCGCCTGCTAAGCAATGCTGCAGCCGTGAGCGCGCCAAAACCAGAACCAACTATAAGTACATCGTACGCCATTTATTTTGTTACTTTGCCCGCCGCTTGTTGCATGGGCTACGGTGTTTCCGGTAGCTTAACAGCAAGGGCTTAGATTTGTTAAGTATAAAGATGTAAAGCATGGCAGAAACTGCTGATATAAGTATAATGGGCTGCGGCTGGCTTGGTTTGCCGTTGGCAGAACGATTTGTTCAAATGGGCTACAGTGTTAAAGGCTCTACCACCTCTCCTGACAAAACAGATCTGCTGCTCGAAAAGCAGATACAGTCCTACCTGATAAACCTTCAGGACGAATTGCTTGACAAAGCTACCCTTGAAGATTTTCTGGATGCCCGTATACTTATACTTAACATCCCGCCCCGCCTACGCTCCGATGGTGGTGAATCTTACCTGAGGCAATTACAAACCCTGCTTCAAGCCATGCTTAGTTCTCCTGTCAGTAGGGTTCTGTTTGTTAGTTCTACTTCAGTATATCAGGACCTGAACAGGATAGTAACGGAAGAAGACACCAGTTTTACAGAAGAGCAGGACCCGCAAAATATGCTGCTGCAGGCAGAACGAATGTTCCAGAACCGCGAAGACTGGGTTACTACCGTTGTGCGTTTTGGCGGACTTGTAGGTGGCAACAGGCAACCGGGCAGGTTTATGGCAGGAAAACAGCATGTGCCTAACGGTGATGCTCCAGTAAACTTGATTCACCTGGAGGATTGCCTGAACATACTGATAAATATTGTGCAGCAGGAAAAATGGAACCAGGTTTATAATGCCTGCGCCGATGAGCATCCGCTTCGCAAAGATTTTTACCACGCAGCAGCAGTTGCCCTGGGTTTAGAGCCTCCGCAGTTCGATGATATGCAGGAGACGCAATTTAAACTCATCAGCAGCCGGAAACTGAAGGATGATCTCAGCTATGTATTCTCCCACCCCGACCCTATGGCATTCTTTTAGTACCTTTGCAGCTCATTGTTGATTGCCGATTGTTTTACTGTTGGAGGACGAAATGTTTTCCATAGGTTAATTAATCAGCAATTAACTATTATCAATCTAGTAAAATGAAAGTAGTAGTAATAGGTGGCGGTGCAGCTGGTTTTTTCGGTGCCATTGCATGTGCCGAGGCAAATCCGGATGCAGATGTGGTGTTGCTTGAGAAGACAAATAAGCTGCTCTCTAAAGTACGTGTTTCTGGTGGTGGCCGCTGCAATGTTACGCACCATTGTTTTATACCTTCTGTTTTCTCTCAGAATTACCCCAGAGGTGCCAAGCAACTGAAAGAAGCATTTAAAACTTTTGGTGCCACCGAAACTATAGATTGGTTTAAGAAACGAGGTGTTCCTCTTGTAGCCGAAGCCGACGGGCGTATGTTTCCGGTAACAAACACTTCTGAAACTATAGTTGATTGTCTGATTGATGAAGCCAGAAAGGCAGGCGTAAGTATAAAAACCGGCGTTGGCGTAGAAAGTATAGAACCTGTTTCTTCTCCTGAAGGCCATACAACTTTTATTCTTCAGCTACAGAACGGCTCAACTATAAAAGCAGATAAAGTACTCATTAGTACGGGTGGTAACCCAAAATCACAGGGATATGACTGGCTTCGTAAACTGGGCCATACTATACTGGAGCCTGTTCCTTCCTTATTCACTTTTAATGTTCCGGGCTCACCGCTTAAAGAATTACAAGGCGTTTCGGTGCCTAAAGCACGGGTTCGCATTGCCGGGCAAAAGCTGGAGTATGAAGGCCCGTTGCTGATTACACACTGGGGTTATAGCGGTCCGGCTGTACTGAAGCTTTCTGCCTGGGGTGCACGCGTTTTCAATGAGCAGAACTATAATTTTACGGCACTGATCAGTTGGGTGCCGGAGCATACTGAAGAAACGTTGCGTACAGCTTTAAAACAGTATCGCGAGGCGCATCCTAAGAAAGTTGTAAACACAAATGCATTGTTTGGTCTGCCGCAACGCCTCTGGAAATCGCTTTGCGACCTGGCAGAAATTCATCCTGAAACCCGTTGGTTGGAACTACCCGCAAAGAATACAAATAAGCTGGTAGAGGCGCTGTTGCGTGCTCCTTTTGATGTGAAAGGCAAAACTACTTTTAAAGAAGAATTCGTTACCTGCGGTGGTGTAGAACTTAGCCAGGTAAACATGAAAACCATGGAAAGTAAAGTACAACCCGGACTATACTTTGCCGGAGAAGTGCTGGATATAGATGGCATAACCGGAGGCTTTAACTTTCAGGCCGCCTGGACTACAGGTTATCTTGCTGGCCGTGCCATGGCTTCTAAAGCTACTGTAAGTACATAAAATCCTACCTCAACATCAGCAGGAAACAAAATAGTCTTTATATCAGTACATCTCCATACCGAACCAAGAATATTAAAACTATGGAGAACAATAAAGAAGTATTCGCTACAGTGCACCACCTGATAGAAAGATGTAAGGATGGGGCTAAAGGATATGAAACTGCTGCTGAAGATGTGGAAGATGCCGATCTTAAAGATCTATTCCGCAAGTATGCGGTGCAGCGCGATAGCATGATTACCGAACTGCAGAACCAACTGCACCAGATGGGCAAAATGGATGATGAGTCAAGCTCTATCGAGGGTACCATCCACCGCGCCTGGATCGATCTTAAATCTGCTATCAGTTCTAAAGATCGTAAGCGAATTCTGGAAGAATGCGAGCGTGGCGAAGACTATGCTGTAAAAGCTTACCAGGAAGCACTTAATTCAAACCTGCCTGGTACTTTAAAGCAGGTAATTGAGCAGCAATACCAGGATGTTAAAGCTGCGCATGATCATATTCGTGCTTTACGAGATAGCGCCCGCCAAAATGCATAAATCATAAATTCAGAAGTACATGAAAGGAGCTTAGGCTCCTTTTTTTATGTCCCGTAATTTAAGTATAGGTAGGTATAAAGCAAATAAGGGTGATATCCGTCTGATATCACCCTTATTAATAACTAACCTTTTTTAAGGGCTAGCTTAATCTTCCAACCTTTTTATGATAGTTGATTATACGGCAGCCTTCAGGCTTGGTTACTTTATTTGAAAATATATTAAAAGCAAAAAGGCTGACGTTTCAAGTCAGCCTTTTCTAACAGACTTAGAAGCTTTTTACACTTCTTCTCTGTATAGTGTCTTATACGGATGTATAACTAAGTAGTTTTACCGGATTAGAATCTTTTTTTACGGAAGCCTCGGCTTTCACCGCGATCTCCGCCTCTACGGTCGCCATCACGGTCTCCACGGCCACCAAAACGGCTACCGCCTCCACCGTAACCGCCTTCACGACGTCCACCTCGGTCGCCACCAAAGCCACCTCTGCGTCCGCCACCATCACGGTCTCTGTCTCTGCCACCGAAGCCGCCTCTGTCCTCTTTCGGGCCAGAACCTTTCTTCTCCGATTTCTCAACTACAACCATACGGCCATCTACTTCAATACGGCCTACTTTCTCAAGTATCTGGGCAGTATATTCAGAAGGCACTTCAACAAAACTGAATTTGTCGTACAGGTCTATGTCGCCTACTTTAGAAGCAGGAATATCAGCGTTCTGGCTTAGTAGATCGATAAGATCTTTCGGGTGTACACGATCTTTCTTACCAATGGTAATGAACAAACGATCGAAACCTTCTTTAGCCAGGCCAAGGCCTTTTTCAGCTTCTTTACCAGCCTCTTTTGCTTTTGCTTCTTTCAGGCTCATTTTCAGGAGCGCAGCAGCAACTTCAAGCGAAGTATAATCTTCGTTTATAAGCGTTTCGATGCGGGCAATGTGCTTAGTAAGATTACCTTTCTCCAGTACCTCACGTACTTTTGCCAGGAACATGCTGGTTCTAAGCTCATTTACATCTTCATAAGTAGGTATTTGCTGCAGAACAATATTCGCCTTTGTATAGCGCATAATGTCTTTCAGCTTATACATATCAGAGCGGCCTGCTACAAAAGAGAAAGCTCTACCTGATTTACCAGCACGACCAGTACGGCCGATACGGTGAACGTAAGCTTCTTCGTCCTGCGGAAGGTCGTAGTTAAACACAGCTTCAACGTTGTCTACGTCAAGGCCACGGGCTGCAACGTCTGTAGCAACCAGTATCTCCAGCTGACCGTTACGGAACTTGGTCATCACGTTGTTACGCTGGTTCTGGTTAAGGTCACCGTGCAGTGCATCAGCAAAATAACCGCGCGCCTGCAGGCTGCTTACCAGCTCATCCACCATACGCTTGGTATTACAGAAGATGATCACAGACTTCATGTTGTGCATGTCCAGAACTCTGGAAAGCACCTCACCTTTCATGCTGTTACGCACTTCAAAGTATACCTGATCTATGTTTGTAACGGTAAGCTCTTTATGAACTACTTTTACAAGCACCGGATCGTTCTGGTAACGTTTTGTAAGCTCCATGATAGGCTTAGACATGGTAGCCGAGAAGAAGATCGTCTGGCGCTCTTCGGGCATCTGGCTCAGCACATACTCAATGTCGTCACGGAAGCCCATGTCCAGCATTTCGTCTGCTTCGTCAAGAATGATCTTCTTCACGTTATCCAGCACCAATGTACCACGCTCGATGTGGTCCATTACACGGCCTGGTGTACCTATTACAATCTGAACACCCTGCTTAAGAGCACGCAGCTGGCGCTCGTAAGGTTGTCCGCCATAAATAGGAACTACACTAATGCCTGTTTTATACTTGGCAAGTTTCTGAATTTCACCTGAAACCTGGATAGCAAGTTCGCGGGTTGGGCAAAGTATAAGCGCCTGTACACTACGGTCACGCTCGTTTATACTTTCAATGGTAGGGATGCCGAAAGCGGCAGTTTTACCGGTACCTGTCTGGGCCTGACCAATAATGTCGCGACCTTCTAAAACAACCGGAATAGCTTCTGTTTGGATGGGTGAAGCTTCTTCGAAACCCATGTCAGCGATTGCACGCTGTACTTCCTGCGAAAGCGGAAGCTCATCAAATCTGATTTTGTTCATCTAAATACTTAATAACTTTTATGACACATCTGGAGGCAGCCTGTTTTCCAATCTCGTCTCTTTTACGTTAAAGAGCTCTTCTAACGACAAAGAGTATAACTAAAAACAACTAGGATAAGCCAACGACAGATGGTGTAGCCAGTTATACAGTAATCAGACTGATTCCAAAATGGCTGCAAAGGTACGGCTTTTTTATTTGATAACCTATTTATCAGGATTAATAGCCATAAGATATAGTGCTAGTGAAAAGAGAGCTCTGTAAGAGATAGAATTTATGATAAATTAATTCTTAATTATTCTTGATTTAATGATGATAATTTATTTATCTTACAGGTTATACTACAAAAAAATATTAGAAAAAGTAACAATAATTTCTGTTGACACGTAAATCTATTACGTTCACCCTTGAATAACATATTTTCACTGTTAAATGTATTATTTGGTTAAAACATTATGACAAAAACGCGTACAAATCCATACTTCAGGTTCTGAAGCAATCTCTATACTTTAAGTAACTGGCCAATATGAAAAGATTGAGTAGCATTAGACTGCAAGTACCCGCCTCCCATTAATCCGTGTGACAAAATCCTAAGCTGATGAAAGACAAATGGCTTCAACCAGCCTGAGAGCCCTTGCATTGTTTTTTATGTAATCGTTAAACCAATCCTTAACCCCTTAGATCCTCTACTATGTTACACATTTCCAAAATTTCGACTAAAGGCAAAGAGTTTAATTTAATTGCCTCTGGTGCATTAGCTTTCAAAATTCACAACAAAATTCTGAAAGATGAAGACTTTCAGAAAGGTACCCGTGTTAGTCGTAGTATGCTATTAGGCAGTGTTGGTGCACCCAGCCACATTTCCAACCCTGTTCAAAGAAAAGTTTTCTTTGTGATAATCTCTGATCTGGATAAAACAAACGTAGAATCGCTATGTAAAATGATTGCCTTAGAACGTGCTAACGGCAGTTATGCTGTTTGCGAGGTTATTCCGGCGTTCTACAACGAGCCATCTTTCAAGGCACTTAAAATGCTTCGCCAAACTTTTGATGAAGTAATTGAGTTAAGCAAATTTAACCTTGGCGGTAGCAAAGCACTTGCAGGCCCTGATCTTCAGAACTGTATTGTAACCGATTACTCCCTTTCGATGGCACGTATCATGTTCCATGTATGCGTTAACGATTATGTCGCAAAACAATCTGCAGATGTAATGGCAGCGCAGCCTATGTATGCTTAAATAAAATCAGCTCACATAAAAGTATAAGCCCCACTGACCGGTGTAGTTGTAGTGGGGTTTATACTTTTTATAGTTTTGGAAATCAAGAATATAAATTTCAGGAAGAAATAGAACTGGCAATAGCAGGCCTTTAGTTGTATCTTTAGGTGTTCTGATAACACAGGATTTACTGTTATGCCATCAACTTTCAAAATATACTCTTCTTCGGCCGGTTCCGGTAAAACCTACCACCTCACAAAGGAATACCTGAAGCTGGCGCTTCACACGCCCGATCCTGATTATTACCGCTCTATACTTGCCATAACGTTCACCAACGATGCGGCTGCCGAGATGAAGGAGCGCATACTTGGGGCTTTGCGCGACTTTAACGATCCAAACCAATCGGAGAAGGAAAAGGCGAAGAGCGAGCAATTACTGGAAGGTATAACAGCAGACCTGCAGGAAGAATACCCGGAAGAAGAATTAACAGTTGAGATCATCCGGGAGCGTGCTGCCAAACTCTTCACACAGATCCTCTATAACTACAGCGATTTCTCCGTCAGCACTATCGACAGCTTCGTGAACAAGATCGTGCAGGCTTTTACCCGCGAACTGAACATCCCCTATAATTTTGAAGTTGATCTGGACTCGCAGACGCTGGTGAATACGGCCGTGCAACTGCTGCTGGATAAAGTGACTAATTCGAAAGACGATCTTCTCTCGGAAACGCTGGAGCAGTATGCGCTGGAGAAGGCCCGCGAAGGCCGCAGCTGGAACACTCTGCCCGATGATCTGGCTGATTTTGCCAAGAACCTGTTGAACGAGCAGGTATACGAAGCCGTTACCGATATCCAAAACCTGACGCTGGAGGATTTCAAAAGTATACGTGCGCAACTCAGAGGTCTGCAGAAAGGCATAGAAGAAGCTGTAGCCAATGACGCAGTAAAAGCCTTAGCTGCCATAGAAAACGCCGGTCTCTCTCCTGCCGATTTCTTTCAGGGCAATCGTGGTATCTGGGGCTACTTTAATAAATTCTCCAAAGAAGCTGACCTGACCTACGGCAACAACTACGCCCGCCAAAGTATAGAAGACGATAAATGGTATGCCGGCAAAGCCAGCACCTATACCAAAAGTCAGATCGATAGCATCAAACCGGAGCTAACTGAGCTATACTATAACATCGAAAGTATAAAAGAGCAGTACGCCGGTACGTTCACGCTCATCAATGCCATTGTGCCGCACCTGTATAAAGTATCGGTGCTGAACGAGCTGGAAAAGTGCCTGCAGGATATCAAGCGCGACAAGAACACGGTACACATTTCGGAGTTCAACAAGCGCATTATCGATATTGTGCTGCAGGAGCCGGTGCCGTTTATTTATGAGCGTCTGGGCGAAAAGTATAACCATATCCTCATTGATGAGTTTCAGGATACCTCGGTGCTGCAGTGGAACAACCTGCTGCCGCTCGTAGACAATGCCCTGGCTTCCGGCCATTTTAGTATGGTAGTGGGTGACGCGAAACAGGCCATTTACCGTTGGCGTGGTGGCGAAATGGAGCAGATACTCCACCTCTACAAACGCAACACCGAGAAACTTTACCAGAACCGTCGTCACGGAAGTATAATCCGCGAGCGTTACGAGTCGGTAGACCATGCTCTGGACCCGGACGATCTTCAGATCAATTACCGCAGTCGTGCCGAGATCATCGACTTCAACAACGAGCTATTTACCTACATCAGCAAGGAGCACAAGACATTTGAAATGTTCGCATCCATCTACGATAATAAGTTTATACAATATATACCGGAGGGTGACAAAAGCGGCGGCCATATCCAAATTATGTTCACCTATCCGGATGACATCAACTATAAGTATGACCTGAACGGCTGCACCCGCACCGAAGAACTTTACGACGGCTATGCGCACGAGAAGATCCTGAGCTACGACGAGAGCATGCTGAACATGGTGCTGCAACTGGTAAAGCAGGGTTTGGAAGATGGGTATACGTTGAAGGACATGGCTATACTTTGCCGCACCAATAGCAAGAGCAAGCTTATTGCCAATTTCCTGAAGGAGCGCAAGTATGATATTATCTCGCAGGACTCGCTCTCGCTGCAGTTTGCTGAAGTAATCAACCTGATCATTGCGTTGTTCCGGGTGTTCAACCGGCCAAACGATACACTGGCGAAATCGGAAGCTTTATACTTAGTGTGTGCCGTTGCACTGGAAACGATTCCGGATACGGAGATGACGCAGACCATTGCCCGCATAGCCAACGAAAAAGATCCACAGGCCTTTTTCGATCAGCTTCGCATACTTGGCTTTGATGTAAAGGAGCGTGAAACTGGTAATCTGTCCATCTATGAACTGACAGAGCAGCTGGTGCGCATTTTCGACCTGCTGGGCCACAACAATGAGTGCGAGTACCTGTTCCGCTTCCTGGACCTGGTGCTGGAGTATAGCCTCAAAAACAGCAACAACCTGAATAATTTCCTGGCCTACTGGGAGGTGCAGAAAGAGCGCTTAAGTATAAATACCCCGAAAGATCGTAATGCCATCACCATTACCAGTATTCACAAATCCAAAGGCCTTGCCTACCCGATCGTGATCATCCCGTTTGCCGACTGGAGCACCGAGCCGCAGACACGGGCGCTGATGTGGAGCCAGCTACCCGAAGAAGTGAGCGTAACAGGTAAGCTGCGCAGTGTGGCAGTTAACATAAGTTCTAAACTGGAGACAACGGTGCTGGGGCAACAGTATAACACCGAAATAGAGAAGACTTTTATCGAGAACCTGAACATGCTGTACGTGGCCCTCACCCGCCCTATCGACAGGCTATACCTGATCGGCAACGGCAAAGACCTGCAGGATGATAAAAAAGCAGCCAAAGCACTCGAAGGCACAGCCAAAAACGTAAGCCACCTGCTTTACCGCTACCTGGTGTATAAAGAGATGTGGCAGCCGGGGCAGTTCTGTTACCAGCTGCACAAAGGCAAAGAACGCCAACACCACACGCAGCTCGACACAGAAAATACTTACTTCCTGGAGCACCTGGTAACCACCGACTGGGCACAGCGGCTGCAACTGAAGCAGCACGCCAACAACGTATTTGATTTCGAAACACAGACTAAGCAACGAGTACTGAACAAGAAGCTGCACTATGCATTGTCTCGCATTATTACCACGCCGCAGCTCGACACGGTGCTGCGACAGATGGTGTACGAAGGCATTATCAGCGAGCGGGAAAAGCCGGCACTACGCGAGCGTTTGCAGGAGGTGATCAATCATCCGAAGCTTCGATATTACTTTTCTGAAAAGGTGGTAGTAGAGCATGAAAAGGAACTGTTAGACGCACGCGCCTATCTTTACAAACCGGACCGTGTGGTGTTTGATGGCAACCAGGTGGTGCTGATCGAATTCAAGCTGCCGCCGCCGCAGGCTGAGCACCGGAATAAATTAGACCACTATGCCGTGCGCTTCAAGCAACTGGGCCACGAAAAGGTAAAATGTATACTTTATTACTTCGATACAGAAGAGATACTGGAGTGGAGCTACGGTGGCAAGAGTATGCAGATGGGGCTGGCTTTGTAATCCAACCACTTTATGAACAAGCAAAAAAATAACTAAACCAGTATATGGAACAACGCATTACCCTTATCACCCTTGGTGTAAAAAACCTGCAACGCTCTAAAGATTTTTATCAGAACATATTGGGCTGGCAGCCGCTGGAGAGCAGCAACGAAAGTATAGTTTTCTTTCAGCTGAACGGCCTGCAACTTGCCCTCTTCCCGCAGGAATCTTTAGCTGATGACGCAGGCGTAGAGGCCGACGGCAAAGGCTTCAGAGGCTTCTCGCTGGCGCACAATGTACGCTCTGAAAAGGAAGTAGATGAACTGGTAGCTTCTCTGGAGGCAAAAGGAGTTCGCGTACTGAAACAACCTCAAAAAGTTTTCTGGGGCGGCTACAGCAGCTACATTGCTGATCCGGATGATAACCTATGGGAGATCGCTTATAATCCTTTCATGCCTCTGGATTCAGATGGCAATGTATCAGAATCTATACATTAAAATATTGTCTTCTTATTCACTCATTCACTCATTCACTCATTCAAAATTACCCTAGTGCAGACTTTCCTGGAGCTAACGGCCAAATACGTTTACGAGAAGTATAAAGAGAACATCAGCGACCTGTGCATTATTCTGCCTTCGCGTCGTGCGAGTTTCTTTTTTAAGAATGCGCTGGCGCAGGCGGCACCGGAGCCGATCTGGTCGCCGGAGGTGTTTGGTATGGAGGACTTTATAACCCGCCTTGCCAAAACTGATGTGCTTGAGCCGATCAACCTGCAACTGGAGCTTTACGATTTAATGCGGGAGCAGGACCCGACCCTGGATTTTGACCAGTTCGTAACCTGGGGCGGCACCCTGCTCGACGACTTCAGCCGGATAGACCAGAACATGGTGGATACTGGGAAGCTGTTTGAGTACCTGAGCGAGGCAAAGGCCTTGGAGCGCTGGGACCCAAAGTACCTGGGCAAGGAGCTCTCTCCTACCATGAAGAAGTACTTCAGTCTCTGGGATAATATTGAAAAGACGTACCATAACCTGCGGAAGCGCCTACTCAAAAACAAGCAGGCGTACACGGGTATGGCTTTCCGGAAGGTGGCTAATGACATTGAAAGTATAGCCAAAGAACCGGGCTGCGCGCAGTACATTTTTATCGGCCTTAACGCCCTCACCAGTTCCGAAGAAAAGATCATCAAAACCCTGCTGAAGCACGACAAGGCGGAGGTTCTTTTTGACAGCGATGATTTTTACATGGAAGAAGGCACACCCAACCGGGCCGGCAGCTGCCTGCGCAAGTATAAATCGAGTTGGAAACTGCCGGAATGGCGCTGGCAGCAGAATTTGCTGCTGACTGATGAGAAAGAGATCAACGTGATTGGTGTGGCCAATGCAAGTATGCAGGGCAAGCTGGCAGGGCAGCTCTTGCAGGAGATTCGCCAGCAGGACAAACATGCGCAGGTGGCGATTATCATGCCCGATGAAACGCTACTTTTGCCGGTGCTTCATTCCATACCGGATGAGGTACCGAACTATAACGTTACGATGGGTTTGAGCTTTAAAGGCACTCCCCTTGCCAACCTTATCGACCTGCTGTTTGACGTGCACCTGACGGGCGTAACGCAACTGCAGGAATCGGGCTACAAAGTATACCAATACCACCACCTGTCGGTTACCAAGCTGCTCACGCACCCTTTCATCCGAAGGTATGAGCTATACTTAAACGAGCAGCCGGAGCAGGCCAGGTACCATGGCTTTGTACAGAAAGTGCTTGATCAGATCGTGCAGGATAACCGCGTGCTCATCACGGCAAACGATCTGCTGGAGATGGGCAATCACCAGCCGCTGTTCGAAACGCTTTTCAAAAGCTGGCGCGACTGCGACGACATCATCGCTTCCTTGTACAGCCTGATCGACATGCTGCGCGAAGTATACAGCCACCAGCCCAATACCATCGAAACGGAGTACCTGTACATTTTCTATACCATCGTCAAGCGCCTCGATACTATTTTCGACTGCCGTGAGCAGAAGATTTCGGTGCGCAGCTTCCGTAAGTTCCTCAACGAACTCATTGCCTCTACCCGACTCCCCTTCAGCGGTGAACCGATCTCTGATGTGCAGATCATGGGTATGTTGGAGACGCGTGCGCTTGACTTTGAGAATGTGATCATCCTGTCGGTGAACGAGAACACGCTGCCGGCACCAAAGCGCCACGAGTCGCTGATGCCGTACGATGTGCTGAAGCAGTTTGGCCTGCCCACCTACGCCGAAACGGAAGGCGCTATGGCTTATAACTTCTACCGCCTGCTGCAGCGCGCCAAGCGCGTGAACCTGCTGTACGTGCTGCCTTCCGACACTTACGGCTCCGGTGAGAAAAGCCGTTTTATACTTCAGCTACAAAATGATCTTGCCCTGCGCAACCCGCGCATTAAGTTCCGCGACATGACGGCTGCTGTGGACCAGAAACAGACGAAGAAGTATGACGAGGACATTGTCATTCAGAAAGATGAGCAGACGCTGGAGCAACTGAAAAAAGAGCTGCAGCGCGGCCTCTACCCTTCGCACCTGAACATGTACATCAATTGCTCATTGCAATACTACTTCAGTCGCATTGCCAAGATCAAGGAAATAGATGAGGTGGAAGAACAGCTGGGCGCTGATCAGTTTGGTACTATTGTGCACCAGGTGCTGGAAGATTTCTTCCGCCCGTTTGAGCAAAGCGGAAAACCCATTGAAAAACAGCACGTGGAGCAGATGCTGGCGCAGCTGCCAAAGCAGGTAGAGCTGGAGTTCAGAAAAGTGACCCGGGGCGCCACGCCGGAGCGCGGTATGAATTACCTACTCTTTAAAGTAGCCGTGCAGGTGCTGGAGAAATACCTCGATAAGCTGAAGGATTCGGATGAGCTGCCGCTGTACGTGCTTCGCCTGGAAGAGCAACTGGAGGCTATACTTCCGGTGCAGGTGGGCGACGAACTTATACCTGTGAAAGTAGCCGGTAAAGCCGACCGTATTGACTTAACTGGCCACGACCTGCGCGTAATAGACTACAAGACCGGAAAGGTGGAGCAAAACCAGCTGCGCATTAAGCCGGAGGAAGTCGAGCTGCATTTCACCACCGATCCGAAGTATGACAAAGCCCGCCAGCTGTGGCTGTACCAGTATATTCTGCAACGCACGCTGCAAAAAAACCCGGAAACTATACTGCGTAACGGGCAGCATGTGGATCCGCAAAGTATAAATCCCAAGTCAGGTATACTTTCTTTCCGAAACCTGGATGCAGGAGTGCTGTCGGCAGATTATCCTTTTGAGGCTTCGTCAGGTAAAAGTTTTGTAGAGGCTTCGGAGGAGATACTTTCAAACTTCGTGCGCCGCCTGCTGGACCCGGAAGAGCCGATCCATAAAACCAATGACCTTGATGTATGCCAGTACTGTCCTTATAGGGGGATTTGTGCAAGATAGAAACTATAAAACAACAAGAGCAGCCATGAATACCGGCTGCTCTTGTTGTTTTACAAGGATGTATAACTATACATACGTTACTCTCAGTAGGTTTATAATGCTGCTTCGTTGGGCGTCTGTCGGGTTTTTATCGGCGGCTGCATCTACCATTTCTTCTGTGCCTATAAGTAATTGCCGTTTTATATTGTCAGGGTCTTTTTCTCTGGAAAAGTATAGCGCCACATAATCCCGCTGCCCGAAAAAGCCTTCCCTGCCTTTGCCCATATTGTTCAGTATCGAATCCAGGTAATCAACTACAGCAGGTTCTTCTTTTGCTGCAAAACCAATATACCTGATGCCGCTATCTTCCTCAATTTTAAAACGGGTATACTTCTTCTTTACTTCATTTTCGAACTTCTGAGCTTCCTCCCCTTTATCGAAATGATATACCAAAACATAATTATTCATAAGCCCTGAATATTAAGTTTACAAAATTTATACTTTATTAAGTTACGCTGCGCCCAGTTTATAGTTCATGAGCAGATGCACTTTAACTTTTGGTCGATTTGAACAGGGAACTATACATTCACACTTTTCATCTGCTCCTCTCTGTATCTGCCTCCGGCTGCAATACCTTTGGGTGCGATGTTCTCTATCTGCTCCAATTCTTCAGCTGTCAGTTTAACATTTAGTGCCCCAGTGTTTTCTTCGAGATATTTTCGGCGTTTGGTGCCCGGTATAGGTACAATATCTTCGCCCTGAGCCAACAACCAGGCAAGCGCCAGCTGCGACGGCGTACATCCTTTCTTACCGGCCATTTCTTCAATCTTCTTTACAAGGTCCAGGTTCTTCTGGAAGTTTTCACGCTGGAAGCGTGGCGACTGGCGTCTGTAATCATCTTCTGCCAGATCTTCGAAACGCTTGATCTGGCCGGTCAGGAAGCCTCTGCCCAGCGGGCTGTAAGGTACAAACCCAATGCCTAGTTCGCGGCAGGCTGGTAGAATTTCATCTTCTACATCGCGGCTCCAGAGCGAATACTCGGTTTGCAGTGCCGTAATAGGGTGCACGCTGTGTGCCTTCTTTATTGTTGCTACCGACGCCTCCGATAAGCCCAGATACCGCACCTTGCCTTCTTTTACAAGCTCTGCCATAGCTCCTACTGTTTCCTCAATCGGGGTATCTTTATCCACCCGGTGCTGGTAGTACAGGTCAATGTAATCTATACCTAGGCGTTTCAGGCTGGCATCGCAGGCCTGCTTTACGTACTCTGGTTTTCCGTTTATGCCTAAAAAGCTGCCGTCTGCGCCACGCACGTTTCCGAATTTGGTAGCTACTATTACCTGGTCTCTTCGGTCTTTTATGGCTCTGCCAACTAATTTTTCGTTTTCGCCAACGCCATACATATCGGCAGTGTCCAGGAAATTTATGCCGAGTTCCAGCGCACGGTGTATTGTAGCAATAGATTCCGAATCGTCGCGGTTGCTGTAAAAGTCCGACATGCCCATGCAGCCCAAGCCCATGGCTGATACTTCCAATCCTTGTTTTCCCAGCTTTCTTTTAATCATAGTCATACTTTTCAATGGGTAAATAATCAGTTTATACCTTGCACTTCAGTTCTTGGTAAACCGGCAGTGCTGTATCTGAAGTGTTACGAGTGAAGCGGAAGTGAGGTAACAGACAGCTGATAATTCTGGTACAGGCACTTATTTAAGCAGCAAGTATAAAGTATAAGGCGGTTATACTTCAGGTGCTTCAGAATGCTTTGTTTCGCGTACATCTGCAAATGTATCCGTAGCTTTTTAACTGCTCTTCGCCATATACTATGAAACGTTTTGTTACATCCGACAGCCATGGCGGCTACAAAGCGCTGGTGCAGTGCCTGGAGCGTTGTGGTTTTGATAACGGGCAGGACCAGCTGATTTTCCTGGGTGATGTGGTGGATGGCTGGTCACAGACAAAGGAAAGTATAGACCTGTTGCTAACCATAAAGAACCTGGTATACTTACTGGGCAACCACGACCAATGGGCGCTGGAATTCTATACTGGTAACATGAAAAGAGAGGCTATTTTGCAAAGCTGGTTAAGGCAGGGTGGCGCAGCCACCATTCAATCCTATGGCGAAGATATGGCCATGCCAAAAGCACATCTTGAGCTGCTGCAAAAAGCAAGACTATACTATGTTTCCAATGATAATATACTTTTTGTTCACGCAGGCTTCGATACAAAAACTCCACTGGAAGATACGCCTGCTACTACCCTGCTCTGGAGCCGCAGTTTCATAGAAGCAAACTATATACTTTATACCCAGCATAAAGAGGTAAGTGTAAAGCAGTACAAAGAAGTATACATTGGCCATACGCCCACTATCGTGCTCAACCCTACGCAGACTACTCCGCTGCACATGGGCAACCTTATACTTACCGACACCGGCGCCGCATTTACAGGCTGCCTCTCGATCATGGATATAGATACCAAACAGGTATGGCAATCAGATAAAGTAATGACCTTATACCCTGATGAAGCAGGCCGGAACGGCATATCCTGGAACGACCTGCAAATAAACGGAGGCTACTTGTTTATCTGAGAACTGTCGGCCACAGTTTGCTAACAACAAATACTGAGGCTACAGGAATTTATACTTATTGTTCTTCTGCTCGTCATTCTGTTCTAACACATCCACCTGCTAACCGTAACTTGTTTAAGCAGATCCTGATATAGGTCTGTCCGCTACCCTATTAACTGTTTAAGCTATGAGCAATATTCCAAAAGAAGCTACTTTAGAAGCAACCGTATCGCTGTTGCAGGAAGGTTTTCCTTTTATGCAGAACCGTGTAAAGCGTTTTCACTCGGATGTATTTGAGACCCGGCTGATGCTGGAGAAAGTGATCTGCATACATGGTACTGAGGCTGTACAACTGTTTTACGACAATGATAAGTTTATCAGGACTGGTGCAGTGCCCATGCGTGTGCAGAAAACACTACTTGGTAAACATGGTGTTCAGACGATGGACGATGAAGATCACCGCCACCGCAAGGCAATGTTCATGTCGCTGATGTCGCGCGAAAGTATACAAAACCTGCTCAACCACATGGATAGATTCTGGCGGGCTTACCTGGATAAATGGGAAAAAGTGGATAGCACTGTGCTCTTTGAGGATGCGCAGGAAATTCTTTGCCTGACTGCCTGTGCCTGGGCAGGAGTGCCTCTGGAGCCAACGCAGGTACGTAAAAGAGCTCGTGATTTCACTGCCCTGGTAGATGCATTTGGTGCTGTTGGCCCAAGACACTGGCGCGGAAGGCGTGCCCGTAAAAGATTAGAAGCCTGGATCATGCATATCATAAAACAGGTGCGTGTAGGTAACCTGAAAACAACTGAGGGTACAGCCCTGCACACTATAGCCTGGCACAAAGGGCTGGATGGTAAGCTGCTGGATTTACACATGGCTGCTGTAGAACTCATCAACTTGCTACGCCCTATTGTGGCCATATCCTGGTACATCACTTTTTCGGCACTGGCGCTGCACGAGCATCCGCAGTATCTGGAAAAGCTTCGCCAGGATGATGGCAAAATTGCCGAATACTTTGTGCAGGAAGTGCGTCGCTTCTACCCTTTTGCGCCTTTCCTGGGTGCTCGTGTGCGTGAGGATTTTGACTGGAAAGGCTATCATTTCAAAAAGCTTACGCTGGTGATGCTGGATGTTTACGGCACCCTGCATGATCCTCGTGTATGGGAAAACCCCAATGAGTTTATACCTGAACGTTTCCAGGACTGGAAAGGCAGCCCTTTCGATTTCATCCCTCAGGGTGGTGGCGACTACATGATGGGCCACCGCTGTGCCGGCGAATGGATTACGATTGAGGTTACCAAAAGGGCACTCAGCTACCTCACCAGGAACATGACCTACGATGTGCCGCAGCAGGATCTTAGTTTCAGCCTGGTGCGTATGCCAACATATCCAAAGAGCGGTTTTGTGATCCGGAATGTCAGGAAGCTTGGTTAAGTAAAGCTATACTTTGCAAACTATATCTGGATCATACTTTGTTATAAAAGGAATTGTACTGCTCTTTTTTCCTGTAGCTTTGCGGGTGCAGGTTGCACAAAAATGATTGATAAACTTGGCTAAATTTATAGACTTTCTGGCCCGGTTCGGGCTAACGTTACAGATTCTGAAAACGGCCCTGGCTGCAGCCATTTCATGGTTTGTAGCCTCTAATCTATTGCATGCTGAGTACCCGTATTTTGCAGCCATTGCAGCTATACTTACTGTGCAGGTTACTGTTGCAGACTCGGTAGATAAAGCCACGCAGCGCATTATCGGTATTATTGGCGGCGTTCTGCTAAGTATGCTCATCGGGCATTGGTTCAAGGTAAATGTCTTCTCCATCTTTTTTGTGATTCTGATCGGTATGGGCGTTTCAAAGGCCTTGCGCATGAACCCGCAGATCATTTCGCAGGTAGCTATCAGTTCGTTGCTGGTACTGGCTTTCGGGCAATTAAAGGAGGGCTATGCCTTCGACCGCATCACAGAGACGATGCTCGGTTCTGCCATAGCTGTGCTCATCAATGCCGTTATTGTGCCTCAGAATGCCATACCTGATGTAGAAAACTGTATCCTGAACCTGAGTAAAACCTGTGCCAATACAATAGTCAGTTTGAAAGCACTTTTAGATAACTCCGGCCCAAGAAGAAAAACAGGCCGATCGGAAGTAAATGAGCTTAAGAAGCAATACCAGAAATGCCAGGACACCCTGAAGCTGGCGGAGCAAAGCCTGAAGTATAACCTCTTCCTGACAAAAAAGCGAACCCGGCTCAGCAGGCTTTCCATAAGTATAACCAAACTCGACCATATTACGGTGCAGGTACGGGGAATCCGCAGAGGGCTGGCCGATCTTCAGCTGAATAAAGCGTTTGGAATGGAGCAGGCTTTTCAGCAGCAACTGGAGCGCGCCATGGATGCCACTGCTAAATGTGTAGAGCTTTATGGCAAATCCATTATTGATGCTTCTGAAGAGAACCTGGTGGCATTAAGTGCAGCAAACGAAACGGCAAGAGCAGAGCAGGCGCTTTGCCTGAAAGAACTGAAGAACATTTTTTCGCTGGAAACGCTACGCGATGTTGGCGGTATACTTACCGACCTCAGCCGGATTGTAACCGAAACCGAAAGAAGGTCTATTCACAAAGAGGCATTGCCTGCGAAGCTTTAGCACGATTTTATAACTTTGCTCCATATATGCCGGTTTGCTCATGCCTGAAGAACTACTACCTACTTATCAGATACAGGATTTTAATCCTCAGTACCATCAGGAGCATTATTTTTATTTAAAATCTTTTTCCCGGCATTTGCAGGAGCATGCTTTTATCCAGAAACCTCACAGGCACGACTTCTATATTTTATTGTTCATCACGCATGGTACAGGTACTCATATCATAGATTTCAAACCATTTCCTGTTCAACCAAATACTGTATTTTTTCTTACTCCGGGTCAGGTGCACAGTTGGCAATTATCTTCAGATACAGATGGTTTCATAATCTTTTTCAACCCATCGTTTTACCTGCTGGATTTCCCTCACCACAAGCTATATAACTTTCCGTTCTTTCATTCCCAGCTGCACAAGGCTTTTCTTATGATTTCTGCTGCGGATTGGGCAAACCTGGGGTTATTGGTTGAGAAAATGCAGCAAGAGTTATTGCAGCAGCAACCTTACTCCGATGCTATCATCCGAAATTACCTGGATATTTTATTGCTGCAACTCACTCGCCATTACCACAATCAATATAAAGGCTTTCAGCTGGCAACAAGTGTGCAAACGCAGCTTGAACTACTGGAAGACTTGATAGAAAAACACTATAAAGAGCATCTGCCGGTAAGCTTTTATGCCGATCAGCTGCATGTTACATCAAAGCAGCTCAACGAAATCAGTAAGAAGGCAACCGGTCATACTTCTACCGAGCTGATCCAGAACCGGATTATTCTGGAAGCACAGCGGCTTCTGGTGCACTCAGACTTTACTGTAACGCAAATAGCTGCAGAGCTTGGTTATTTCGACAATGCGTACTTCTTCCGCTTCTTTAAAAAGCATGTGGGGCAAACACCTGAGCAGTTTAGAAGCTCACAACTAGGTGTTTACTAATTCTTCAAAGTATAAACCTCTAATTCTGACTGGAATAATTGTCCAGCTTAACCGGTAATTTGTGCAGTGTTTCATGCTTAGCAGGTATGTATTTTTGTAGTACAAAACACCTGAAGTATGAGTTGGAAAGACACTACCATTTATAGCATTATAAATACAAAATGCCCCCGTTGCCATACCGGTAATATGTTTGCTGAAGGCACTTTTTACAACTTCCGGAAGTTTGCGAACATGAACGAAAAATGTTCCTGTTGCGGTCAGGCTTTTGAACCGGAGCCTGGCTACTACTATGGCGCTATGTTTGTGAGCTATGCCTTCAGTACAGCAATTTTTATAGCCGTCTGGATTGGCTTAAGCTTTTTTGTAGAAGAGGTAACCCTTCCTATGATGATCGTTTCCCTGATCATATCTGTAGTTGTGCTGTTGCCTGTTAATTTCAGGTTGTCGCGCAGCATCTGGATTAACATATTTATCCGTTATCAGGGGCCATATCAGGAACAGAAAGTATAAACTAAGATTTACTATACTTTTAAGCACAGGCAGCGGCGGTAGCTGCTGCTTTTTTTTGCACTATTTTTCCGTATTTTCTGAACCCCATTTATCTAAACCTGCTCAGGCACGTATTTATGTTCACGCTTTCAGGCCAGCCTTCCACAGCCTGGAAGCTGATATCATACTTTATACTTTTATATGCCTGAACAAACTAATTCTTCTGTCCGGTTGCAGTTTATTGGTGCTGCCGGTGTTGTAACTGGCTCACAAACGTTGCTGCAGACAGATAAATATAACATACTGATAGATT
The DNA here is from genome assembly GCA_966250805.1 of uncultured Pontibacter sp. Classification (GTDB taxonomy): domain Bacteria; phylum Bacteroidota; class Bacteroidia; order Cytophagales; family Hymenobacteraceae; genus Pontibacter. The sequence continues at coordinate 38,435 of CBINIP010000028.1, forward strand.
GCGGCCTTTTCCAGGGCAACAGGAAAGAACGTAAACTGAACCGCGTTAAAAAGTTGCCTTACAAACCATCTGAGTTGGACGCTGTTATACTTACCCACGGCCACCTCGATCATAGCGGCAACCTGCCTGTGCTGGTAAAGAAGGGCTATACCGGCCCCATTTACGCCACCACCCCTACCCGCGACATAACTGAGCTTATACTTTGCGACAGTGCCAAAATACAGGAGGGCAATGCCAGAGAAGCTAACCAGAACCGGAAGCCTGGTAAGAAAGAAATAAAGCCGCTGTACCGCGAGAAACACGTGAACATGGCTATGAAGCTTTTTAAAACCCATGAAGACGATGAGTGGGTGAACATAGCTGACGACCTGAAATTCCGGTTCCAGAAAAGCGGACACATTCTGGGTTCTGCTACAGTAGAGCTGGAGTGCCAGGGCCGGCGCTTTGTTTTCTCAGGTGATGTGGGCCAGCGCGATCCGCTTATACTGGACCCTCCTGCCCGCATTAAAGAAGCAGATTATATCATTATGGAGTCTACGTACGGTGATAAATTGCATGATAACACTGTCTCCCCTTTCCAGGCGCTGCAGGATGTGGTAAACAAAACTTTTGAGAAAGGTGGCTCGCTTATTATTCCAAGTTTTGCCGTTGAGCGAGCCCAGGAAATAATTATGCTGCTGAACAGCCTCATGGACGAGAAAAGTATACCCAGGTTGCCTGTTTACTTCGACTCGCCAATGGGCATTGGTGTTACGAAGCTATTTCAGGAACATAACGACTGGCACAACATGAGCGATTCTGAAACAGACAAGCTGACGGATAATATACACATAGTAGAGAGCTTTGATGAAACGCTGACTGTGCTGGATGAGAACGGCCCAAAATCGAAGATCATAATTGCCGGTAGCGGTATGGCAACCGGCGGGCGCGTGCTGCACTACCTGAAAGAGATGCTGGGTAACGACAAGAATACGGTGCTGTTGGTTGGGCATCAGGCGGAAGGAACGCGCGGTTACCAGCTTTGCCATAAAGCCGAAGAAATTGAGATAGACGGTGAAAATTATGCTGTGCGTGCAGAAGTATGCCAGATCGGTTCTTTATCGGCGCACGGTGACCAGGCTGATCTGCTGTGGTGGTTAGGTCGTTTTAAAAATAATCCGAAGCAGATATTCCTGAACCATGGCGAAGGCGATGCCCCGGAAGCCCTGAAAGAAAAAATAGAAACACAGTATAAATGGCCCGTAACGGTGGCCGAAATGAACCACGTTTACGAACTATAGTCTAGTGAACTAAAATTTAGCGGAGTTGCTCCTTTTTGTAGTTTTCGGGGCAACTCTGCTTTTTTGTTTATGCTTCAACCAGTACATCCTTAGTTTTTTGCCTTAAAATTTAGAGCCGCCTGATAAATATAAATCGCTGTACCTTAAATACTTAAACAAGCTGCATGTGCCGGCGTTAAAATAAATAGCACAGTTTGTATAAACTGGCCTGTATTTAAGTACAATTTTAGGATGAGGGCGTTGGTACATGAAAACTTTATTTTTACTCCCACTTTTGCTGCTTGCAGCTACTTTTAATTCTGTTGCTCAGGATGTTCCGGAGCCGCCTCCCACTTCTGCCCCGGTTGCCGCCGATGCCATCAGTAAAGGAAACTGGCTGATTGGCGGAAGTATAGCCTCTACTGGTTTTAACTTCGACACCGATACTTATGATCTGAGGGTAAACCCGAAGGCTGGCTATTTTATTGGTGAAAACGTTGCCATAGGAACCGAGCTTATCCTTGACCTGACTGTTTTTGATGATGATACTGATTTCGGATATGGAATTGCGCCGTTTGTGCGGTATTATTTTCCTGAGCTGGCTAACCCATCCGGCAGGTTTTTCCAGGAAGGTACAGTAGGTATAGCCGGTAGCAACGTAGAAGGAAGCGACGATGAACCTGTTTCTTTCTTAGCAGGCATTCGCTTTGGTTACGCTCATTTTGTGGCGCGAAATGTAGCCATAGAAGGTATTTTGGGCTATACTTATACCAAAGCTGATATTGATGCCAGTACGGGTGCAGGTGGCCTAGGTATATCGCTGGGCCTGCAGATCTACCTGCCCGGAAGAGGCGCTGTTGAAGAATAATCGTCTGTTAAGGAAAACGCCGCTCCGGAATTCTGAAGCGGCGTTTTGTTTTTAGAAGCTTTACCCTTAGCCTTTGCTGCCTTTTCTAATCAGCAAGCAGATGTGCTTCGAAGTATAAATTTTTGGTGAAAACACCAACAATGGCTATAGCGTTTTTCAGAAGCTACAGCCTTAGCTCTTGCTGCGTGTTCTCACCAGCAAGCTTGATACGGGCAGCTTAATGGCTATAGTTTAATTAGTAACGAAAACTCTAACAGCTTCTTACTTCAAAAGCTTTTTCGACAGCTTCTTCTTGCCATCAATTTTGTGCGTGTACTCCAGGCCAAGCAGCTCTGCTACCAGCGGGTATACATGTATGTTCTTGAATGAATTGATCTTCTGCCCTTTCTTAAAAGCCGGCCCCCAGGCATAAAAAGTAGCGTGCATCTCTTTTACTTTATCAGGGTCATAACCGTGGGCACCAGGCGAGGGCTTGCGGCTTGAGAAATGAAATACCTTAGGTGCATCAGTCAGAAGTAGTATATCGCCTACGCGTTTATAGGTATCGTCTTTTGTGCCATAATGCAGGCGGCGTGGCAGGTTGTTGCGGGTGTATACTTTATACTTGCCATTAGCTTCTGCTTTCAGCTTTTTGTAAGTGCTTTTAACAGCTGTTTTATCCTTGGCATGCAGCTCTACCACCATACCACCACCTGATACCAGGAACTTAGCTGTATCTACTGCAGCAGGCAAAGGCAAGGTGTTTTCCTGGTCAATCTTGATCATGCCGTGGTCTGAAACAAAGATGAAGTTTACAGGCAAACCGGTGGTTGCTACAGCATCTGTCAGTTTTTTAATGTTCTCGTCCAGCTCTTTAACAGCTTTTTCAGTTTCAGGGGCATCGGGGCCAAAACGGTGGCCGGCATGGTCTACCTCGGGCAGGTAAAACGTGATCAGGTGCGGGCGCTGTTCTTCAGGCAGGTTCAGCCAATCTACCACCGTTTTTATGCGACTTTCCATAGGTATAACCTCGCTGTACCGGTAGTAGTAAGTCGGGCGTGTATCCTGAATCGGTGCTTCTGATCCTACCCAGAAAAAGCTTGCCGAAATCATCTGCTGTTTCTCAGCAAGTACCCAAAGCGGCGTGCCACCATACCAGCTGCCATCTTCTACCTTGCTTCTGTCGCCGATAGTGTAGCTTTGCTTGCGTTGCGGATCATAGAAAACGTTGTTGATCAGGCCATGCGTGGCTGGGTACATGCCCGTTACGATGGTATAGTGGTTCGGGAAAGTTTTGGACGGAAAAGACGGAACCATAGAGGCTGCCTCAACACCTTGTTGGCGCAACGCCTGCAGGTTGGTGGCTTTATTCTTGTCTGCATAATCGTAGCGGAAACCATCAGCCGAGATAAGTATAACATAAGGCTTTTTCTGCTGCTCAGGGCTATTTCTGCGGCCGGCAGCCACACGTTGGGTAGTATCGGCCTGGGCTAAAGCCGCCGTAGACAATACCACAAAGTATAAGAAGAGTAAGTAACGTTTCATGGTCGCGAAGTTACACCACCGCTGTTAAAGAATTGCACAGAAATTTTTAAGATTAAATCAACTCGCCTTGGTTTTCGGGAGCGCAAGATCAAAGTATGGTGCGAATAATTTCGGAGACTGACAAAACTGTTTGCCCGCTTGTTAAGCTGTAGAAATGAATTATATTAGTTTTTTACTATATAATTCATTGACTTGAGTGGCAGTGGTGTAAAGTATGCTTTTAAAGATGGCTTAACCTTCGACAAACTGAACAGAATTTAATCGAACCAAAACATGAAAATTTTAAAGATCATCTTCATTTTAATTCTGACAGCAGTTTTACTTTTTGCTGGTTA
>CBINIP010000029.1:0-41282 GCA_966250805.1 uncultured Pontibacter sp.
GTATAGTTTCCTTGAACTGAAACGGAAACTATAGGCTAATAAAAAAGGAGCATCTTTATCTGATGCTCCTTTTTTATTTACAAGCTATGCTTAGCGAAGTATATACAACTTGCCGTATCCGTTTTTAAAGGCTTTGTCGCCGAAGGTATTTTTATGCTTCACCTCTTCTTCGCCTTTGCTCATGATCACACGGTACAGGTAAACGCCATTTGCCAACTTATCGCCATACGTGTCAGTACCATCCCAGGCATATTCTGTTTTATTGTTACCTATTCTTAGCGGCCCCAGTTCTTCCTTCATAATTTCCTTCACTACTTTACCGGTAACTGTTAAAATCTGGATCTTAAGATCATCGGGTACTGTGCTGCCGGTCAGGGTAAATATGAATTGTGTTTTGGTTGAGAACGGGTTCGGGTACGGGTAGAAGTTAGATATCTTGGCTTCGTTGTCTACCTCAAAACTGATGCGGTAAGGAGAAATACCAGAAGAGTTACCAGCTACGTCACGGGCACGAACCACCAGCGTATACTTACCAGTTTCAAGGCGGTTAGGCTTATACTCTACTTTGAAATCGTTCTTCTCATCAGCCGGGAAATAGCGTACTTCCTGTGGATTGCCTGTAAGAGACACTTCTTTTTCCACACCATCCGGAGCTACCAGCACCACCGACATACCCGATGGGTCCTGCAAGAACACGTGCCTGTTCTCATCTTTCACAGTTATACTTATCATAGGGCTCGACGATACTAATTCGCCATCAAGTATATGCACGCCATCAAAAGCAACATCCAGTATAGGGTGCAGCCTTGCCTTCACAGAAAACGTTTCTTCGAAGATATTATTAAAATACTGCTGTTCTGGCAGCACACGCGGGTTCACATACATGCTTAATTTATAGTTTCCGCTAAGTGACACCGTAGGCATCTTGAACTCAAAGTTAGCGGTAGCATTTCCCTGTAACGGCTCAATCTTAAATCTTGAAACAATTGGCTGTATACCTTCGCCGGTTACGGTTACCTCTACGGTTACTGAATCTGAAAAGGCAATTGGAGTAACATTCTGAAAAGCCATCGGTACTGTTATGCTGCCTCGGTTTGCCTGCTCTGTCAATAGTTGATCATTTACCTGCACCAGGTCCGGCCTGATAACACCTTCCGGCGGCGCTTCATAATAAACAAACCACTCTTTCAGTTGCGGCGCCGTTCTCGCTGTCGAATCTGATAAGAAAGCTCTAAGCTGTAGTTCAGGGAACTGCTTAACATCAATTGTAGAAATGTCGAATGCTTTTGAAGTAACACTATCTACCAACACCTCTTTGCCACCTTCTTTATTTATACCTATCACACTCAATTTATACTTATCGTCCCCATCTTGGTAACGCTCAATATTGTGAAACAGTGTTCCCCAGCTAAGTGCAGGACCTATAGTTGTTGAGGTAAGTGTACCTGCCTGCTGCCTTGATTGTAATCTCACTTTCAGGATCACATTCTGAGAAGTTGCTGGTGTAGGATCCTCTGCAGATGCAGTTAACTCTTGTGCACTGCCTGGTGCTGCACCTTTCTGCCCCACAATTGCAAAAGGATGCCCTGTTGCCAGCGTGTTGATCAGATTAGAGCCAATGCTATTAAATGCCTGCTTTTGTGAAGCTGTGAATAAAGAAAAGGGGACCTTATTGATACTGATGGCAGCCACATAAAAGCTATCAGGCACAGCTTTCATGAATGTCTCCAGCTTAGCACGATTTGTTGCACTATTAATATTACCAGTGTCATACAGGTATGGGGAGGTAGCGCATGCCATGGCCGGCACTAGATTATGAACTGGTTCAAGATTGCGATTATCCAGCACAATCATGATGAATCTAGGTGATGAACTATTTGAAGGGTCGCTACAACCCATATTAATTAAAGGCCTGCCGTTAAGAATAAGGTTATAAGCAGGGATTTTGAATGGTACATCTCCCCCCACCGTTCGGATTTCAATATCTGCTTTGAAAGGATTAAACTCCCATTTCAAATTATTTTTACCAACATTAGAGATTCCTTCGGCCTGTACTTCATTAAATTGGCCATAGTGACTCTGAGACCAGCCGCCTTTACTATTATTTATGTATCTGAATGAACTACCGGCCCACACAGTATCTTCACCAGCTTCGTAAGTCGTAAAGCGGGCACGCCAATAGTATACTGTACTATCCTGAGTGTCTGGCAGGGTTACCTCCCAGGAAGGTAAATAGTTATTATCAGCCGTAAATGTTCTCTTGAGATTACTGTTAAAAGCTTGTGTAGTGTCAATTTCAAAGTAAACACCTTGTCTGTTCAGCTGCAGCTGCGTTGACTGCACACTAAGCTTAACCTTCTTGTCTGCAACTATATTATAAGCTCCTGGACTAAGAGCAACTAAGCCACCGGCTGAAAAATAGTGCTGAAACTGGCCGATGTTATTATCTTCCTTCAATTCAGGATGAGCATCCGGATGGTCAAGTTTCACCTCAAAAGTATTTCTGCCTAATGCGTTAATTCCTTCGTTCGACAGGCTGATAAGCAATGTATCATCTCGGATAATAGGCTTTACAAGTATAGTATCCTTCTGAATGACAGTATTATCTGCCAGTGTCCGCTTCACCGATACATAAACCGAATCGGTAATTGCTTTGCCCAGATTGCCTACACTTACTTTGAGTATGAAAGCGGGAGAGGAAGCCAGTACAGGACTATTGTCTTTGCTGATGATATCAAAACCGTTAGCTTTTACATAATAATCAGGCTTGTCCGGGCTATATAGCTTAACTACCGGATCACCTTGCAGGAGCATCTCTAACGCCATAGCTATACTTCTGTCATCATCTTCATACATGCTTTCAGTAATGCGCTTTATTACCTGCTGCTGTATTAAGCCTAAAGGCTTGCCATAGAAAGCTTCATCCTGGAAGGCTGTAGCATAGAAGTTCGCACTGTAAAGGTGTAGTTTATCTGGATAACCAATATCTACATGCGCTATAAATGCTATTGCCCCTTTATCCGGAGTGTTTATCCAGTCTTCACCAAATGATACATTGTTGGGCTGGAAAGCGAATCCAGTATTACAGCCATTCATTAAAATTACCGGATATTTGCCTTTGTTCTTATAACCATTTATTGGATTTGAGGCATAACCAATATCTAGGTCGGTTGTACTGGTAGAGCTGTGACCAAAAAAAGTTAGTAAAGATAAACCTGCATTAACCTCTTCTGAGACATTAATGTTTTCTACCATTTGGCTCACATTCTGCCTGTAGCGCTCAATTACATTCGCTCCTAGAAGAGGTCCTTCTGCAATGGTCTTATATGAACTTAAGTAAGAAGTAATCCGATTTATTTCGTCTTTAGTTGCTCCTCCCCCTAATTGCAGAATTTTTTTCTGCCAAGGTTGTCCGGCTACCTGAGCTTCATATTCTTTAACCTTGTTCAGGTAATTTATTATATCCGCAGGAGAGGTGGCAGAAACCCTACCTGTAGGAATCTTTGGGATATAACTGTTATTATGGAAATCAGCAGAAAAAACAATATCAGATCCTGGGCTACCTCCTGTTGGTACTAAGTCTAAACGCCTCTGCGATGCATCCTTATAATTTATAACCATAGGATCACTGCCTTTACCTAAAATTAATAGCTGTTTCTCCCTGGCAGAGGTAGACATGTAGTGCAAAAAATTATTTATTGCATAGGAAGAATACTCTCCGTAATGGAATTGATCTATAACATCGTTTATGAACACCAGTAATGTGTCGTAGCTTCCTCCTGCAGCTGAGGCTCTATAAGCTGCATATTCTTTTGGAGCAGGCACCGATGCCCCTCCTGCAGCAGCCATCAATCTCTTATTTGTAAGTATAATGTAGTTGTGTGCAGCAGGATCAATAGATCTGAATGATATTTTCTGGGCTTGTATCGGAATAAGCGCTTTGCTTACATCGGCTAAAAACATTTTATGGCTTCGCCCATCATTTGCGTTTACTACATAACCCCGGTTACCATTTATGGCATATCCTTCGGTACGGTAAATGTTATTTTTATCTGTTACATCATATGCAATAGTAGTCGCAGGAGCATTGGCAAACTCAAAGTAAGGATTTAATACCCGGGATGAATCGGTATAAAAAAACATCGAGCTTCCCTGAAACACTGTTTTCTGAGGAAAGGTGAGGATTGCATGAGGCACGCTAACTTGGTTTCTTTTATCCTCACTGCCATCCTCAAAAGGAGGCAACAAATCTGGTACGGTCCTTAGATTGAAAACACCTTCATTAATATCAGAAAAATCTGCTCTGAACGTTGCATGTGCATGCCCATCCCCTACAATCTGATGACGGGCAATTTCCCTTACCACATTATTCGCACCAACTACTCTTACTGCGAAGTTATGCACAATATCATTTCTTGCATAAACACTGTATTGCAGATTTGGCTTAGGCCCAGTTGTTTCAACATTAATTATACCATCAAGTTTATAGGAATTCTCAAAACGTGATGTATTTGTAAATCGTCCTTCTCCTCTATCCATCCAAGGCATACGATTTCCACCGCCACGTTTAACACCAGGATAGTAGTCTTCATTGCGCCAATAGTAAGATTTTTGTAAATGATACGGCTCAGGTGTTTTACCATTAACAACTGGATTTACTTCACGCATACGCTTACCGCCAGTAGAGCTGAATGTGAGGAAATAAGTTGCAGTATCTGTATACATACTGGAAAGCTGATGTACCTGATATGCAGGATTTTTGTATTGCTTCCTATCTAGTGCACCATCATTCCTTTCCCCAAAGAATTCGATATAATCCTGTGCATCTAACTTACCATCAGATTCCCCTGAAACATAAATAGGAACTTCTTGGCCTCTCCTATACAACTGAAAATCCCGAGGGTTTACTCCGGCAAGGCCCAGGCTGTTAAGATAATTATAATCTAATCTGTAGATACCCGTCGTAATTACCTTTATCTTATAATAAGTCTGATTATACTTTATCCACTCGTTGCCATATACCTGCTGTGCCTGAGCAGTTTTAGAAAGGGTAACACTGATAAGTGCAAGCGTCAGGATCAGTAAAAAGCGCTTTAGAATTGTATAAGTATACATATGGTGGTTAGCCGATTTTCTTCTAGTTGAATGAGTACCCTAACGACACAATTACAGAGGAAATCCCTCCACTGCCAACAGTATTGCTTTCTTTGCCATTAACGCGGGACAAAGCCAGGTCCAGGTTGAGTCCATTGGTTTTAACACCTACACCAAAGTTTGGCTGCATGCGGTCGGTTTTACTGCCATCGAAATTGGTGGTCTGCTGGTAGTTGTTCAAGCCTCCGCGCACATAGGCTGTGTTAGCATAAGAAATTTCAAACCCGATATGAGGGTCTACAGACACGACATCGGAGCAGATGAGAACGTTACGCTTTCCGTCGAAGGTGAGGTCAATATCGGTTGCAAGGAGTGCTGAGAAATTATCGTTTATTATAAAAGTTCTACCCACGCCTAATACTACTCGAGGCAGCGTTAATTCGGCGGTGTTTTCAGGTAGATCGTTGCCGGTTTGGCGATAGGCTTCTTCGAGGGCTTCTACGTTATGGGTCCAGGCGGTGAAGGTGGTGGTAATATCTTTTGCCATGAGGCCAAACTGCCAGTTGCCACGCTGCAACTGTGCTCCAGCATCAATACCAAAGCCCCAAGCATTGGCAAACTCCCCTACGTTGCGATAGATGATCTTGGCATTAGCTCCTAACTGCAGGCCTTCTATCAGGTTGCTGCGGCGGGCGTACGAAAGCAGTACAGCATAATCAGCTACCGAAAAGAACTTTATACTATCATACTGTATGTAGCCAAATTCATTCTGAAGTCTGCGCGTATCGGCAATATCATCTACGCCTAACCTTATTACAGAAGCAGCCAACGCACTACTTGAGTCCAGGGGCATGGCAAAGCTTCCAAAGTCATTTTTGGCAATGCCTGCGAAGAGCTCCGAGTGCATAAGCTCTACATTATACTTATACTTCAGTCGCAGCAGACCAGCCGGATTCCAGTAGCCGGCAGTTGCATCGTTGGCAATAGCTGCCTGTACATTGCCCATACCCAGTGCGCGCGCACCTACACCTATATTTAAAAACTCATTGCTATACTTTGGGGCCGATACCTGCGCCATGGCAGTAGTATACCAGCACATCATCAAAGCTAAGCACAAACACCTAAGGGTAAATCTGATCATATTCTCAGGGAGATTTCTTTTTTATTTCCTCCAACACCAAAACTACATAAAATATTTTGCAGCCTTCGAACCTGCTGATTCTAAGCACAAACCTTTTTTATTCGCAGAAAAGGGCATTTCTAGAATATTAAAGCAATTATATTTTTCAGCAAAAATACTGAATTATTTCCATAATACTCTATTTTATGAACCCTTTTGAAAATCATTCGTAATTATTTTTACACAGTACCTTGTTTTGCATAGTACCTTATTATATATTTGCCTCAACATTAAACGGAATCATCATGAAAGTAGAAAACACACAAGTGCAGATGCGGAAGGGAATTCTGGAATTCTGCATACTGGAGATTATCTCTCGTGGTGAAGTATATGCGTCCGATATGTTGGAAGAGCTGACAGCGGCTAAAATGATCGTTGTGGAGGGTACCCTTTACCCTTTGCTCACCCGCCTAAAAAACGCGTCGCTTCTCGACTACAATTGGGTAGAGTCTTCCTCCGGTCCACCCCGCAAGTATTATACCCTCACCGCAACAGGCCGCGCCTTTCTGGAACAGCTCCGTGAAACCTGGCGAGAACTGGTTGACTCCACTGAATACATCATCCTAAACAAGAAAGCTCAGCAATTATGAAAAAGAATATAAGTATCAACTTGCAAGGCATCATCTTTTATATAGAAGAGGATGGTTATGAGCAGTTAAGCAGATACCTTGCGTCTATCAGAAAATACTTCTCCACTTATGAAGGCCACGAAGAAATTGTAGCCGACATCGAGTATCGTATAGCTGAGATTTTCTCTTCAAGGCTATCTCCTGCCAAACAGGTTATCACACAGGAAGACATCCAGTACCTTATTGCAAGAATGGGCAATGTAACTGATTTTGAGCTTCAGGATGAGGTGGAGGAAGAAGCAGCTTATACTTCGGGTGCAGGTGCTGCAACAGGAGGTGCAGCTGCTGGCGCAGGTGCTGCAGCTTATGCCGCCCCAGGTGCCAGAAGACTTTACCGCGACATTAACCGCAAAGTTATAGGTGGTGTTTGTGCCGGTATAGCCAACTACCTGAACATTGATATTGTCTGGATCAGACTCTTCTTTATACTTCTGGTTGTTCTGGGCATTGTATCGGCTGGTGTTTCGGCTGCAACAGGCATAATCATTTACGTTGTACTTTGGATAGCCATGCCGCAGAGCGATCAGCTGCCAGAAACCACAGTTAAAAAGCTGTTCCGCGACCCTGAAGATAAAAAGCTGGGCGGCGTTGCCAGTGGTATAGCAAAATACTTTGGCGTTGATGTAGCCGTTGTACGCATCCTGTTCCTGATCTCCATTTTCCTGGGTGGTTTTGGTATACTTGCCTACATTGTGCTCTGGATTGCTGTACCTGAAGCAGTTACACTTACAGAGCGCATGCAGATGCAAGGCGACCCTGTTACGCTTGCAGGTATAGAGCAAACTCTGAAAGATAACCTGAACATGCGGGACCGCAATGGCGAAGAAAGCACATTAGCCAAGATCATACTTCTGCCGATCCGTTTGATCTCTCAGATAATTAACTGGATGGGCAGAGCGCTGGGGCCTGTTCTCGCATTCCTTGTTACCCTGATCCGCGTAGGTGCCGGTATACTTCTTATTGTCATCTCTATTGGCTTGACTGTTGCTCTGTTTTCAGCATTGTTCGTGTCGTTAGGCCTGGTTGAAGAATCTCAGTATGTAAGTATGGGTGATTTTCCGGCCTCCGTCTTTCTGGAGGGCTTTCCCCGGCTCGGCCTTTTTGCAGGTTTTGTTGTAGGCTTTATCCCGCTATTGCTGCTTATGTTCCTGGCGCTTGCGCTGCTAACTAAGCGTTTCTTCCTGCGCCCTATAGTTGGTTGGTCTATGTTCGGAGTTTGGTTGGTAGGCGTGTTCGTACTTATTGCTACCAGCGTTGCGTATGCCGGTAATTTCAAACGTAGCGGCGAAGTAGTTATCACTAAAACCATACCTGCAGGTAACTATAAAACACTTACCCTGGATGCCTACGATATGGAAAATAGTTTTGACCATGTGTATATAGATGTACGCGAATCTAACAGCAACGACATTCAGGTAATACAGCGCATTGAAGCTAAAGGCAGAACAGAAGCCGAAGCTCAGAAAAATGCCCGCATGGTCACCTATCGTTTTGTGCAGCAGGATTCTATACTTCGTTTCGATAACAGCTATGAGTTTAAAACAGGAGCTGCTTTCCGCGATCAGGACCTGGAGATACAATTGATTCTACCTAAAAACAAGCCTCTGCGCCTGACGGAGGAGTTTGTTTACATGCTGCCAAGTGCCACCTTCGACGAAAACTATAGTACAGCCAAAATAGTACGCAACACATGGCAGGTTAAAGGCGATATGCTGGAGTGCTTAACCTGCGCCACCGATACCCTGGATACTGAAGAAGATGCACAGTTTGAGCAGGGTAACGATGGTGTGGACGTGAACGTGGAGATGGAAGGTATAGGAGAAGGAGAAAGCGTACTTATGGATATGGATGCTTATGGTACTTATACCCAAACATTTAACCAGAGAGATTTCAAACGCATTAGCATTGGTGGCCCTTACCATGTTCAGATCAGACAGGGTAACTATGGTGTACGTGTTCGTGGCGACAGGGACGAAATACGTCGCATGAGCATAGACCAGAGTGGTTCGGAACTGGTGATAGAAACACGCAAAAGAAACTTCAGATTGTTCGAAGACAAAACACCTGTCCTGATCCAGATAACGGCTCCTAACATCGAAGACATTGATCTTAGTGGTGCCATTAAAGCTGATATTGGCAACATTTCAAGTGAGAGTCTGGGCATTAGTTTGTCTGGTGCTACAAAAGCCACAGCACAGGTAAATGTAAGAGACCTTAGAGTTGATATATCGGGAGCATCTGCAAGCAAATTCTCTGGTCGCACTGATCGTGTTGAAATGGATATTACCGGAGCCTGCCACGTAAATGCTGATAACCTGCAGGCAAAGTCAGTTGATATAGAAGCTACAGGTGTAAGTGTAGCCGAGGTAAATGCAACACAAACCCTTCGTGCTGATGCATCGGGCACAAGCCGCATTACTTACAGCGGCAACCCGGCAAACACAACCATAGATGCTTCCGGCCCAAGCAAAGTTACCCGCCGTTAATGCATACTTATACTTAATAAAAAAGGGCTGAACTATACTTTATGTTCAGCCCTGCTAAAATATGCCTCTAGTACAGAATAACACTATGAAATGATTGCGCTTTCAGTTTAATATCTTGTTTAGTTGTTTGATGCTTTATTCCGATCGGCAGAGCCTGACACTCTACCATCACCCTTAGAAATACTTGTCAGCTCTGCCGATTTTATACAAGATGAGCACACCTCAAGTATAAATCACTAACTGAGCAAGGTCATCCATTCCCCCTACTCCACGCTGTTCTTTTAACATCTTAAAGCGATAAAACTATGCAGAAAACTAAGTATATACTCATGTTAACTGCTGCCATGGTTGTACTGGTCAACTTTACTACAGCCATGGCACAAGCCCCAAAAGCTGCTACCTGCGAAGAGAATCTGATCTCTTACCGACACTGGAAAGAAACTCCCACAACGGAATGGTCGCTGCAGCTGAACGCTAAAAATGGCGGCAATTTGCAGTACATAGGTGCTGCACACTCTGATGATGCCGCACATACACAGTTCCGGACTATGCGCCAGGCTTGGGAAGCACAAAAACCAACAATTGCTTTTTTTGAAGGGCCTGACCGTGGCACAGCTGACTCCGAAGCAGAAACTATAAAGCGATTTGGAGAGTCTGGCTATGTAAGGTATCTGGCAAAGGCTGCAGGTATAAAAACACAGTCGCTGGAGCCGAGCCCGCAGGAAGAAGTAAATTATATCATATCTCTCGGTAAATTCACCCCGGAGCAGATCAAACTGTTTTATATACTGAGGGAGGCAAGCAGGTTACGGGAGCGCAAGGGCATGAACGAAGAACAAATAAAGGCTGCTATGACGCAGTTGCTGCAAAAAGCCAACAGCATGATACCGGCTTTTGCCAGTGTACTGCCTGATGTGGAATCGCTGCAGCCAGCTTATAATAAATACTGGTCAACACCGGCCAACTGGTGGGAAGCTCCGGCTTCCTGGTTCGACCCTTTGAAGGATGGCCAGATAACGGGAGGAAAATTTACGAATGCGATCAACCTCCACAGCAGTGAGTTCCGGAACCTGCACATGTACCGGCTCCTGTCTGATGCAGTACTACGAGGTGAAAAGGTATTTGCCGTTGTGGGCAAGAACCATGTGCCCATGCAGGCACAGGCTATTCGATGTGCTCTACAGTAGAAGATTTGGAAAGGAGAATGCCGAAAAGCTATTCTCCTTTTTCGGTTTCAGATAATGTTTTCACTACTGTCAAGCCTTTTTTCCCTCCTACTTTCAGCAGGTAAGTATAAGCCTCGCTGTATTCATTTTTTACTTTGCCCTCCAGTATAGCCTCAGTCAGCACCTCTTTCAACTCCCCTACTGTTTTAGAAGGTTTCAGCCCGAAGGTATCCATGATGATCTCGCCAGTAATAACCGGCTGGAAATTCCTTAGCTTATCGCTCTCCTCTACTTCCACCAGGCGTTTTTCTACTTTATCAAAATTCTGGAGGTAGCGCTTTACTTTGTTATCGTTTTTAGATGTTATATCGGCGCGGCAAAGCTTCATCAGGGCATCAATATCATCACCGGCCTCAAATAACAACCGACGGATAGCTGAATCAGTAACGGTTTCTTTTACCAAAGCAATCGGGCGCAAGTGCAGGCGAACCAGCTTCTGAACAAATTTCATGTGCTCGTTCAGTGGTAGCTTCAGGTCTTTAAAGATCTTTGGAGTCATACGGGCGCCGCGTTCCTCGTGCCCATGAAACGTCCAGCCAACTTTTTCAGAATAACGTTTGGTATCAGGCTTGGCAATGTCGTGAAGTATAGCTGCCCAGCGCAGCCACAGATCGTCCGAAACTTCGGCTACATTATCCAGTACCTGCAGCGTGTGGTAGAAATTATCCTTATGCGAGTTTCCTTTTATAGTTTCAACGCCATGTAACTCCACCATCTTAGGGAAAATAAGGTGCAGCAAACCCGATACAAACAGCAGCTTAAAACCATAGCTCGGCACTTTCGAAAGTATAATCTTATTCAGCTCGTCCGTAATGCGCTCCTGCGACACAATCTTTATGCGCTCTTTATTATCGATAATAGCATCGAACGTATCAGGGGCGATATCAAAACCTAACTGGCTGGCAAAACGGATGGCGCGCATCATGCGCAGCGGGTCGTCGGAGAAAGTTATACCTGGCTCCAGCGGCGTACGAATGATCTTACGCTTAATATCCGCCATACCTCCGAAGCGGTCTATCAATTCGCCATAGTTATGCTTGTTCAGGCTTATACCTAAGGCATTTATGGTAAAATCACGGCGCTTCAGGTCATCTTCCAGTGTTCCGTTTTCTACTTCAGGTTTGCGTGAGTGCTCTCGGTAAGATTCTTTTCGGGCTCCAACAAATTCAACTTCCCAGTCGCCGGCATGCAGCATGGCAGTACCAAAATTTTTGAAAACTGATACTTTGGGCTTGTGCGGCAGCTTTTTAGAAACCAGTTCTGCCAGTTCTATGCCGTTGCCCACGCATACTACATCTATATCTTTGGAAGGCCTCTTGAGCACCAGGTCGCGCACGAAGCCACCTATAACGTATGCTTCAAGATTTAATTCAGCAGCTGCAGAAGCCACTATTTCAAAGATCGGATGCTCTGGAAGTTGTATTTTATTCATCGTAAAAAGTAAACCTCAGGCTATACTTAGCAGCCTGAGGTACAAAAATACGTCAATTAAATGTAAAGCGTGCAGCTTACACAAAGTATAGTGCCTAATCGCGCAGTACTTCCTGTTTACCGTCCTCTGCTATTTTTACTATACGCGATGGGCTGGCCTCTTTTTCCTCATCCTGCCGCCATTGCACCACAAAATCAACCCTCTCCTTTATCTTATCAGATACCTGTGCGAAAGTTTTGGGCGAAGGCTCATTGCTGATGTTTGCCGAAGTAGAAACCAAAGGCCTGCCGATCTGCTGGATAAGGCGGTGGCAGAATTCATCTTTCACCAGGCGCACTGCTATACTTCCATCGCTGGCAATGAGCTCTTTGGGCAGGTTTTGTGCACCCGGAAATACAAAAGTCGTAGGCTTATCCAGGTTCTCAAGCATTTGCTCAAAATTATCGGGCACCTCCTTCACATAATGCCGCAGCATTTCCACATCCGACATCAGCATGATCATGGATTTAGACTCCTCACGCTCCTTAATTTTGTAGATCTTTTTTACTGCATTTGCATTCTCAGCATCGCAGCCTATACCCCATACCGTATCAGTGGGGTAAAGTATAACATTACCAACCAGCAGTTCCTCCTCCGCCGCCTGTATCTCTTTCAGAAAATGCTTCATAGTTTTTATAGTTGATAGTTGGTTATTAGATGTTGATTCTCTTTGAGATTGCCCGAAAACAATCAACAACAGACAATCAGCAATTACTTAATTTCCTGTGTCAGTTCTACCAGCACACCGTTTGCGCTTTTTGGGTGCACAAAACAAACCAGCTTGTTATCTGCTCCTTTTTTAGGTTTATCGTTCAGAAGTATAAATCCTTCGCTTTTCAGCCGTTCCATCTCAGCAAGTATGTCCTCTACTTCAAAAGCAATGTGGTGTATACCCTCGCCACGTTTTTCTATAAACTTACTGATGGCGCTATCTTCGGTTGTGCCCTCCAGCAGCTCAATCTTGGTGCCGCCAATTTTAAAGAACGAGGTGTTCACGGCTTCAGATTCTACATATTCTGTTTTATAGGGCTCTACACCTAACAATTTAAAGTAAAGGCCATTTGCCTCGCTGAAATTCTTAACAGCAATACCTATATGTTCTACGTTTAGCATTTTATATTTGTAATTAGTCTAAGTAAGCTTTTTTTAGTATTTTTGCACCGAGTCTAAAACTAATAATTTCTGCTGACTGTTTAGTAGAGAGGAATAAAATAGATAAAAATAGTGCTATGCTAACACTTCCAATATACTTAGATAACAACGCTACTACACCGCTCGATCCAAGAGTGCTTGAAGCGATGATTCCATACTTCACGCAAAAATTTGGTAACGCGGCGTCTCGTAACCACGCTTTTGGCTGGCATGCCGAAGAGGCTGTTGATTATGCCCGCGAGCAAATTGCTTCACTTATCAACTGTTCTCCAAAAGAGATCATCTTTACATCTGGTGCCACCGAGTCAGATAACCTGGCTATTAAAGGTGTTTTTGAGATGTATGCATCTAAAGGTAACCACATTATTACCGCTACTACAGAGCACAAAGCTGTACTTGATACCTGCAAGCACATCGAGAAACTGGGTGGCAAAGTAACTTACCTGCCGGTAAACGCAGAAGGCCTTATCGATCTGAAGCAACTTGAAGAAGCTATCACGGATAAGACAATCCTGATCTCGATCATGTATGCTAACAACGAGGTAGGTGTTATTCAGCCAATCCGTGAGATCTCTAAGATCGCTAAAAAGCATGGCGTGTTGTTCTTTACAGATGCTACGCAGGCAGTTGGTAAAATACCTGTGGATGTAGAAGCTGACGGAATTGACCTGATGGCTTTCTCTGCCCACAAAATGTATGGCCCTAAAGGTGTAGGTGCACTTTATGTACGCCGCAAGAACCCACGTGTTAAAGTTACTGCCCAGATGGACGGTGGCGGACACGAGCGCGGCATGCGTTCTGGTACGCTTAACGTGCCTGGTATAGTTGGCCTTGGTAAAGCTGCTGAACTTGCCAAACAAGATATGGAAAAAGATACTGCCCGCATTTCTGCAATGCGCGACAGACTAGAGCGTGAGCTGCTAACAATCGAAGAATCTTATGTAAACGGTTCTCGTGAGCACCGCCTGCCACACGTTTCCAACATTTCGTTCAAGTATGTAGAAGGCGAAGGCCTGATGATGGGTGTTAAAGACCTGGCGGTTTCGTCTGGTTCTGCCTGTACATCAGCCTCATTAGAACCTTCTTACGTATTAAAAGCGTTAGGTTTAAGCGATGATTTAGCGCACTCTTCGCTGCGTTTTGGTCTGAGCCGCTTCACTACCGATGAGGAAATCGACTTTGCGATTGACCATGTGAAGGAAGCCGTTTCTAAACTTCGTGAAATGTCTCCGCTTTGGGAGATGTTCAAAGAAGGTATCGACCTGAACTCTATTGAGTGGGCTGAACACTAAGAGAATATAAATTAAAAATTAGAAGTTAAAAATTAGAAATGGTTTCTGATTCTTACTTCTAACTATAATTTCTAATTCATAATTTTTAATTTCTAATTAAATAAAAAGCTATGGCTTATTCAGATAAAGTAATCGATCATTACAGCAACCCACGTAACGTAGGTACGCTTGATAAATCAAAAAACAATGTGGGTACTGGCCTTGTAGGTGCCCCTGAGTGCGGCGACGTTATGCGCCTTCAGATTGAAGTAGACGAGAACCAGGTTATTACCGATGCTAAGTTTAAAACTTTCGGTTGTGGTTCTGCTATCGCTTCTTCTTCTCTGGCTACAGAGTGGCTGAAAGGTAAAACTGTTGACGAGGCTCTTGCTATCGACAATATGGACATTGTGGAAGAACTGGCATTGCCTCCTGTAAAAATTCACTGCTCTGTTCTTGCTGAAGATGCAATTAAATCTGCTATCAACGACTACAGAGTAAAGAACGGCCTTCCGGCGCTTGAATTGCCTAAGTCTCACCACTAAGAACTGAGACTCAATGGAGTCAACGACAGATGTGCACGTAGAGAGTGCACGCATTCAGAAGCAGATTGAGAACCACTTAGGAATAAGCGGAAACAGTCTGCTTTTTGAATTTCGCCAGATGGATAATAAGATCCGCCTGGACCTGATCACGGTAAATCCGCGCCACAGCCAGTCGTTCCTGTTCCACACAGAAACAGGCTACGATAAGGTTGATGCGCTGCGTAAGATGCTGGATTATGTGCGCAGCTACAAAGAAAAAGAAAGCTCGTACACCGTGCAGTGGATGGCCCGGGGCGATAAGGAGTTGAATACCTCCTATTTCCGTGCACGTAATATGTATGAGGCACTGGATAAATTATACTTTGGCCGCGATATGAACACAATTACAGTATTCAGTGTTGTATTGAACCCGGTTTCTTAGAGAAAAGAGTATTATGATTACAGTATCAGATAAAGCAAAAGAGAAAGTAATAAAGCTAAAGCAGGACGCACAACTGGATGACAATTTCCGCTTACGTGCTTCTGTAACTGGCGGTGGCTGCTCTGGCCTGTCCTACAAACTTGACTTTGACGACGAAGTGAAGCCAATGGACCAGGAATTTGAAGACAAAGGCGTTAAGGTAGTGGTAGATATGAAGAGCTTCCTATACCTTGCCGGCACCGAGCTTGACTTTTCAGATGGTTTGAACGGTAAAGGCTTTTACTTCAATAATCCAAATGCAAGCCGTACCTGCGGTTGCGGCGACAGCTTCTCGGTTTAAGTATAAACCTAGAGTAAAAGAAAAAAGGGGCAGCCATTAATGGCTGCCCCTTTTCTGTTAATGGGTAAATTTAGTGCTCGTGTTCATGCCCTACATATTCTGCAAGTATAACACTACCAACAGCACCAGCAAATACACCTATAATTGCGCCTGTTATAATAGTAGCAGCTAAAATCTCCCCAGCTATAAGTATAGCAATTGCCCCGCCAACTAAGGCGTAAATGATGAGCGACCAAATAAAGCCGAAAGGGTAAAAAAAGCGTACAAGTGTTTTCATCTTCTTTCTTCTACTTTAAGAGTTAAACAATCAATTCCTCACACTAATACATCGTCAGCAGGCTGCTATACTTGCTTATCTCATCCAACAAATCTGTACACATTTTAACTTAGTTGGCAGACACAGGTAAGTATAGCTAGTATACTGGCTATCAGTTATATGTACGTGTTTAATAAAAAAAGGAGAAAAGAAATGCACATAAAAAAAGCCTGTCTCAGTTGTGCTGAAACAGGCTTTTAAAACACATAAATATTTGGTTATCTCTTCAGAAAATGGGAGGCTGTTTGCTGGCCCATTTGATTCTGAATACGCAAAGTATACCTGCCACTGGTAAGCCGGCTCACATTTACTGTATGAACTCCACCAACAACTCTTACTTGTTGTGAGAGTACTAACCTGCCAACCGGATCATATACTTCCAGCAGACTTGCATCTTTATAAGGCACGGCCACTTTTAGCTGATCCGTAACTATAGTAGGATACAATATCAATGAAGTAGCAGCCTGCTTTACCTGAACCGAAACAATTGCGGAATAAGTATAACTACCGTCTTCATCCACCTGCTTCAGCCGGTAATATGAAGCCCCTTCTAACGGGTCTGTATCTGTAAAACTATAACTTGTTTGTACCTTTCTTGTTCCATTACCCTTTACCCTTCCGATTTGCTCAAAAGAGCGACCGTTGCTACTGCGCTCAACAGCAAAATGATCGTTGCCATCTTCAGAAGCAGTTAGCCAATTTAGCCCTACTCCGCCAGCAACAAGCTTAGCAGTGAACCTAGCCAGCTCCACAGGCAATATGGTTGGCCCTGATGTAGCAGCAGTGCTCCATGTCATGCTGAAATCATCTATGGCCAGACCATGGTCGTCATATGGATCATTCAGATCTTTCCACCTTAGCATAAAGTAATGCCCATTGGGAATGTTTACAGGAATAGAAGCTGTTAAAAATTTCCGATTTTCAGGAAGGTTACCATTAACGGTACCAGGAGAACTAAAATAAACGGGGCCATAGAATTCAAGCTCCGGAACCTTTATCCAACCTGCATCGGATTTGGAAAAGAGTTCAAATTTTGTTGCATCAGAGTTTGTCCCATACCAGAAGGTTGTGGCTTGTTGTGGAGCTGAAGTACTAGAACTTCGCCACTGTTCACCTGTAAAACTAATATTAAGAGCTGTTATTGTTGATCCTGTATTGTTCTGAACCAGTAAACCCCAGGCAAATTCACCAACAGCAGCATTACCAGAACTAACAGCACCCAACGCCCTGTCTGTACTTCCTGCAGCGCCAAAACTATACAAACCGCCGGCATTGCTTGACCCAGTGCCTGTAAGTAGTGTTGTTGTAGTAGGGATTGTTCTACTAAGCAGCCATCCCGGGAAATAAAATGTACCGCTCACCCATGTTCCCGTACCGGAGGCTGGTAATCCATCAAAGTTTTGGGTATAGCTTGTGGTAAACTTGTTAATACTAATCTGGCCATTTGCCTGAAAGGATAACACTGTTGCTATAACCACTATCCCACCATAAAAAACATTGAAGAAAGTAGATTTTCTTCCCATACCTTACTAGTTATAGTTCCTATACTTGCTTTAAATAGTACTTGAATTTAATTGCCAACTACACATATCTTCACAAAGTTCAATTGATGTTAAAATTTTACAAAACCACTGACCAAAACAAAAAAGCCTGTCCTTTTACAGAACAGGCTTTTGATAAAGCAATATTTTATACTCTCTAGTAAGCTCTTACAGCTTTTTTCTCTACAAAATTCATAAATGCGCGATTTACAACACGTGTACCTCCCGGGGTTGGGTAGTTACCGGTAAAGTACCAATCGCCTTTATGGTTAGGGCAAGCCTGGTGCAGGTCTTCTATTGTCTGGTAAATAACCTGAACTTCAGCTTTCACTTCCGGTGCTTTTACAATTTCAGATACTTTGGCCGAGATTTCGTCGTGCGTGAATAAGTCGAAAAGCTCCTTCACAAAGTTGGTTTCCAGGAAAGCTGGTGTACCTTCTGCGGCCTGACACTTGTCGTATACTTCGTCTACTTTATAGTATAAGCCACGGTCTTCCAAAAGCGCCAACATTGCTCTAAAAGCTACAAATTCTTTCACACGACTCATATCGATGCCATAGCAATCAGGGTAGCGAATCTGCGGCGCGCAGGAAACGATGATGATCTTCTTCGGCTCCAGTTTGTCCAGCATCTTGATAATAGACTTCTCCAGCGTCGTACCACGAACTATAGAATCATCCAGCACTACCAAGGTATCCACACCTTTTTTCACTACTTCATAAGTGGTGTCGTAAACGTGCGTTACAAGGTCGTCGCGGCTGCTATCGTCGGTAATAAAGGTGCGCAGTTTTACGTCTTTAATCACCAGCTTTTCGGCACGCGGCTTAAATGACAGAATTTCGTCTAACTGCTCTTCGGTAAGCTCCTGGTTAAGTATAGCCTGCTTGCGGTAAGCGCGCAGATGATCTTCAATTCCCTTCATCATACCCAGCCACGACGTTTCGGCAGTGTTCGGAATGTAAGAGAAAACAGTATTTTTAAGGTCGTAGTTAACAGCTTCTAGAATCTGGCGGCAAAGTAATCTGCCCATATTTTTGCGCTCACCGTAGATCTCTGGGTCGTTGCCGCGAGAAAAGTAGATGCGCTCAAAGCTGCACGATAATTTCTCGCGCGGCTCCAGAATCTCTTTCAGCGATGGGTTTCCTTCTTTATCAATTATCAGTGCATGGCCAGGCGTAATTTCCTTTATAGCGCTGTACTCTATATCAAAAGCAGTTTTAATGGCAGGTTTTTCAGATGCGATCACCACTACTTCATCATCCATATAATAATAAGCCGGACGAATGCCATTAGGATCACGCACTACAAAAGAAGCGCCGTAGCCTGTTAAGCCAGCCATGGCATAGCCACCGTCAAAGTCCTTGCAGGCGCGCTTCAGCACACGCTCCAGGTCAAGGTTTTCTTCAATAAGGGTAGTAATTTCTTTATTAGTGAATTCGTCCTTATAAGACTCAAACAGGGCTTGGTTCTCTTCGTCCAGGAAGTGGCCGATCTTTTCAAGTACCGTAATGGTATCTGATTTTTGTTTAGGGTGCTGGCCCAACTCGATCAGTTTCTGGAAAAGCTCATCTACATTGGTCATGTTGAAATTACCGGCAACGGCCAGGCTGCGGCTGCGCCAGTTGTTTTCGCGCACCATAGGGTGGCAGTTATCCACGCTATTTACGCCGTGTGTGCCGTAGCGCAGGTGGCCCAGGTATACATCGCCCAGGAAAGGCATATTATCCCACACCCAGCTAGTATCTTCAGCTTTATCCGGATGGTTTTCCTTCAGCTGCTTAAATTCTTTACCGATCTTTCCGAAAATGCTATCTATGGCACGGGTTTTAACAGAACGGAAACGGCTGATGTACTCCATGCCTGGCAACGAGTTTATTTTAATGCTCGCAACGCCTGCCCCGTCCTGGCCACGGTTGTGCTGTTTCTGCATAAGCAGGAACAGCTTGTTAACGCCATACATGGGCGTGCCATACTTCTCAACGTAATACTCGATTGGTTTGCGAAGCCTGATCAGGGCTATACCGCATTCGTGCTTAATTGAATCGCTCATGAGTGCTGTTAAAGTGTCTGTGCCAGTAATTTCTCTATCCAGTGCAGCAACAGGTCGGGTTTAAAGAACAGGACCAGCAACGGCAAAGCAAAAAAAGCCAGCAGCAGCTTATTCGACAGTGAAATAACTAATTTTTCTTCAGTTAAATTCCTTTTAAGGAAAAGGTAGTATGGAATCCTGATATAATAAAACAATGCAACTCCAGTAAGCAACACACCTGCCACAAGCAATACCAGCAGCATGGTTTGTTTTGATGAAGTATAAGCTTCCCATACATTACTAAATATAAGCAGCTTACCCATAAAACCAGCCAGTGGCGGAAGCCCCGTAAGCGACAGCAAGTATAAAATTGCCATCGTGCCCAGGTATGGCAGCTTATAACCTAACCCAGTAAAATGCTTCAGCTTATGTGTGCCAAAATTTTCTTCTGTTATCTGCAGGAACAGGAAAATACCAAAGTTCATGAACAGCAGTACCGACAGGTAAAACAGAATACTTGAAGTATAGTTGGCACCAAATGCCAGCAGCGCCATCAGCAAAAAACCAGCATGTGATACCGAAGAATAAGCCATCAGTCGGCGAGGAGTGCGTTGCCACAGGGCTGTAAAATTACCAATTGCCAAGGTAGCTAATGCCGCTACACCCAGGAACCACAGCACATCTTCGAAATAAGCACTCACCGCCGGATCGGCAAAAGCAGCCACAAAACGAAGTATAACTATAATCCCTGCCATCTTAGGACCTGTAGAGAAAAGCGCAACTACAGGCATTGGCGCACCTTGGTATACATCCGGCACCCAGAAATGAAACGGCGCAGCCGATATTTTAAAGAAGAAACCGGCAAATACAAGTATAGCTGCAATGGTTACCAGCAGTACATCCGCCTGTAGTAAGGTCTGCCAGAAAGTGCCCTCTGTATAGTTAAGCGAGCCGGTAAAGCCATAGAAGAACGACATACCATACAGCATCACGCCTGCCGACAAGGTACCATATAGCACATATTTCAGACCGGCTTCAACGGCACGTTTCTCTTGTTTTAAAGTAAGGGTAAGAATATAAGATGCAATGGAAACCACTTCTATAGCCAGGAACACCATGAGCAGGTTGATGGATTTTGCCATCAGGTTCAGGCCCAATACCAGCATCAGGATGAGCGCGTAATATTCGCCCCTGCCCTGCTTTAGCTTCTCCATCGCCTTGCTTTGCAACGACAACAGTATAGTAAAAATGCCCGCTGCACTGAAAAGGATTCCGCTGTAACGTGCCAGGCCGTCGGAGCGTAGCAGGTTCAGAAATTGCACGCCACCCGAAGTATAGCCACCCAAGATCTGAAGTATAAATGCGGAGAAAAGTCCTGTAAGCGCCAGCCACGGCAGCAGCTGTTTTATAGTTCTGGATTTGAAAAGATCTATGGTAACCAGCAGCAGGAAGAAACCAGCCAACAGGAGTTCCGGCAGCAACGAGCCTGCGCCAGCTATAATGGCATCAATGGAATCTGTTAAGTATACTGCCTGCTCCTTCACTTACCTAATCGAAAATCATATAACCAATGGCCTGTAATTGCTCACGGCCACTTTGCAGCACTAATTCTGTGAAGCCTTGCGCGGCTACACCTGTCTTATCCAGTAGCAGGTGCGGGAAAATACCGAATAGCAGCGCAAGTATAGCCAACGGCACCAGCATCAAATACTCTCTTGCATTCAGGTCGGTAAGTATGGCTTTTGCGCGTAGCTCCGGGAAAATCCAGTACTTGCCGAAGAACATGCGTTGCAGTGCCCACAGGTAATAAGCAGCCGCCAGCAAAAGACCAAATACTGCTACAATTGTCAGCCAGCGAGGCAGCAAACCTGTAATATCAGGTGAACTGAAACCACCCACCAGCACCAGCAACTCTGCTATAAAACCAGAGAATCCCGGCAAACCCAGCGAAGCGAAGAAAGCGATCACCACAAACGTAGTATAAGCCGGCATGCGCTTAGCCAATCCTCGGAAGTTCAGTATCATTCGGTCGTGGGCGCGGTCGTAAATAACACCTACCACAAGGAAAAGCATAGCTGAGATAATGCCGTGGCTGAACATCATATAGATAGCACCGTTCACCCCTTCCGAAGTTAGCGAAGCCAGCCCTAGCAGCACAAAACCCATGTGCGATACCGACGAGTAAGCGATCAGCTTTTTCAGGTCGTTCATGGCAAGGGCACAAAGTGCTCCATAAATGATAGATAGCACACCCAGACCACCAACAAGCACAGCAAAATAAGCACCAGCATCCGGGAAGATCGGATAAACTATACGGATCAAACCATAGCCACCCACTTTAAGAAGTATAGCAGCCAGTAAAACAGAGATAGGGGTAGGAGCTTCAACGTGCGCATCAGGCAACCAGGTATGCACCGGTACCGAAGGCACTTTGATGGCAAAACCGGCAAACAGCAACAGGAAGGCGATGAAACGAATTGGAAGATCCCACAGCACCGTCCCCGACAGAATATGCAGCAGGCTATCCGGTATAAAATTAGCAGGCTCCATCATGGCTGGTATACTAAATGTGCGCACCATATCGGCGCTGTTGATCACATTCTGCTGCAGCATTTGCTGTACCTGCAGGATCAGGTTAGAGTCAATTATCCCATTCTGCAGCATACCCAGTTGCACCGCCGTAGCCGCCGGATCTATTACCGAAGTGTAAAGCCCGATCATCACGATAAGGATGAAAAGCGAGCCAACTAAAGTATAAATGAAGAATTTGATAGCAGCGTATTCGCGCTTCGGGCCACCCCAGATACCGATCAGGAAGTACATCGGCAGGAGCATAAACTCAAAGAACAGGTAGAACAGGAAGAAATCCAGCGCCAGGAAACAGCCCATTACGCTCGTCATGAGCAGCAGGTACAGCAGGAAATAGCCTTTGATGTTCTTTTTAATCGTCCAGGAAGAGATGACGCCGATAACCCCGACAATGCCCGTGAGCAGCACCATGCTGATGCTGATGCCATCCACACCCACAAAGTATTCGATCTGGAAACGACCCAGACTGCCCAGCGTAAACCCGATCCAGTTCAGTTTCTCTACAAACTGGTAACCATGTTGCCCGTTGGCAGCGGCTGTACCATCAAAACGGAAGTATAAAAGTATAGCCAGCGCCAGTTGCACCAATGTTCCGCCCAAGGCTACGGCCTTCATAGGCTTTTGCAGGCGAGCAGGCAGCAGCAACACAACAAGCGCTGCCAACAAAGGTGTAAAAATCAGGCTACTAAGTATAAAACTAGTCAAGATTTACGAATTCTGAGTTATTGGTTCTGAGTTCTATTTTAGTTGCTTTGGACGGAGAAATAGATCTTGTTAGTTTGTATCGACATTCTCAAATTTTCTCATCTCCAAATCTTCAACCCAAAGATACTTTAAAACAGAACGATATATAGTATTATCAAAATAAATCCGAAAAGCGAATAGGCATAGTAGCTCTGCACTTTGCCATTCTGCAGTTTGCGGCCCAGCATACCGAACAGTTTCGAAAGTGACCCTACCAGCCAAACCAGCCCATCTACCACCAGCCTGTCGAACCAACCTATGACTTTCGAAATCACGACCAGCCATTTACTTCCATAATTTAGGGTAAAGTCGATGATGCGCTTATCCACACGGTACAGCGTGGTAGCCGTCCAAAGGGCTGGCCTAACAAAAGCGGCATTGAAGAATGTATCCAGGTAAAAATGGTTGCAGGATAGTTTAGCGAAAGCAGTGGTTGGCTGCTCGTGCAACAGTTGCTCGCTAATTTTTCGGTTGTACTTTACAAGAGAAACTATAATTCCGGTAGCTGCCAGTAAAGCCGAAACCATACCAATTATAATGTGCGGCAAGTGATTCGCAGCATCCTGTAGCGTTACTGCCTGTACCAACTCATCAGCAAGCAGTGTCATCGATGAATGCTTTAGACTGATACCTTCTACTACCCAGCTGCTGCTAAAACTCAGCGGATTAAGCGAAAAGAAGATACCCAGCGAAAGTATAGCCAATGCGATAACCGGCACCAGCATAGCGCGCTCCGTCTCGAGCTTCGGCGAGAAACGGACTTGCTGCACATCAAACGGAGCACGGAAACTGCCAAAAAACATGAACCACATGTGGCGTGTCATGTAATAGGCCGTGAGCACCACCACCACAAGCCCGATGACCGGAACTACAAAGTATAAGCTGTTGCCGTTCTCACTCATGGTTTGCGCCCAGGCCCAGGCAACCGAAAGTATGGCATCTTTCGAAAGAAAACCAGACGTGAGGGGAATACCAGCCAGCGCAGCGGCAGCCAACAGATAAGTATAAAATGTAAGCGGCATAGCTTTGCGCAATCCGCCCATGTTGCGGATGTCCTGCGGATTAACATGATCAAGATGCGCCTGATGCAACCCGCGGTGCATGGCATGAATGATGATGCCTGCGTTTAGGAACAGGGCCGCCTTGAAGAAGGCGTGCGTAGTCAGGTGGAAGAGCGAGGCGTCGTATGCGCCGGTGCCCATTCCCATTACCATATACCCTAACTGTGAGATAGTAGAGAAGGCAAGCACGGCTTTGATGTCGTATTGTGTAAGTGCGGCAATGGCCCCAAGCAAGGCTGTAATAGCACCAACTATAGCTATAACCGTGAGCGCATCCGGGGTGAAAAAAGCATAACACCGGGCCAGCAAGTATACGCCAGCGGCCACCATGGTGGCGGCGTGTATGAGGGCGGAAACCGGCGTCGGTCCCTGCATGGCATCAGGCAACCAGATCTGCAGCGGAAACTGCGCTGATTTACCCACACATCCCATAAACAAACCTAATCCGGCCAAAGTAAGCAGCATAGGGCCAAGCTCCAGCAGCCACGGCTGACCATTTAAAGTATAGCTACCTACAAAGTTGATATTTGTCCAGTTTCCAGCGCTGATGAGAGCACGCAAAGCTTCCAGATCGAAGGTGCGGAAGTAAGTATAGAAAGCGAACAAGCCCAGCAGCAACCCGATATCTCCTACCCTGTTCACCAGGAAGGCTTTTTTGTTAGCGGCCACAGCTGCCGACCTGTCGAACCAGAAACCAATGAGCAGGTACGAAGAAAAACCTACCAGTTCCCAAAAGATGAACAGCAGCAACAGGTTATCTACCAACACAATGCCCAGCATGCTGAACGTAAACAGCCCCAGGTAAGCAAAGTAGCGGTGGTAGCCTTCATCGCCATGCATATAGCCTGCCGAGAATAACTGCACCAGCGTGGAGATGAATGTCACGATCACCAGCATTAGTACCGTCAGGTTATCAAGCAGAATTCCAGCTGTGAAATCAGAAACTATACTTGAAGGCAGGCTGAACCAGGTAGTGCGGGCATGAAAGGTTGCAGTGTTCCAGGTTTGCGTGAATAGGTAAACCGAAAGTATAAAAGTGGTAGTTGAGATACCGATTGCCAGCCAATCACCACGGCGCGGCAGGCGTTTACCAAAGCAGAACAGCACAAAAAAAGCTAGTAGCGGCAACAACAGCACTACCAGCGAGGTAGTGGTTTGTGGCGTGCCAGCCAGCGGCTTCAGTAGTTCAGTTAGCTCCAAGTTTATACTTTAAGGTTCGGTCTTCAGCCGCCAAAGTTAAGTATATTGGTTTAATATATTCTTATTGATAAACTTTAACAGGAGAGCTTATTTATTCTCTTCGCTCACGATCTCGCTCAGGTTGGCAGTCTTAAAATGCTGGTACACGCGCAACACAATGGCTAAGGCAACGGCAGCTTCGGCAGCGGCTACTACAATAACAAACAGCGAAAACAACTGCCCCTGCATCAGCTGTGGATCATGGCGACTGAAAGCGACAAGGTTCAGGTTGGCAGCATTAAAAATCAGCTCAATTCCCATCAGCACCACCACCGCATGGCGTTTGGTGATAACTGCCAGTATGCCCAGGCTAAAAAGCACCGCGCTCAAAAGCAAAATATGTTCTAAAGGAATTTGAGCCATAACTATACTTTCTGTTTGTCAGTGGCAATGTAGGCGGCTCCCATCAGAGCGATCAGCAACAACAACGAAGCTATCTCAAACGGCAGCACAAAATCCGTCATCAGTTTTATACCTATCGTTTGCACAGTGCTTTTTTGGTTGCCCAGCACATCCAGTTCAGTTGTTTGCACCCATGGTAAGCTGCTGATGTTGGCTTTAAGTATGGAATAGCTTAACCCTACAAGTATAAGTCCGGCTACCAATGTCCCCCATACTTTGTTCACGTTCTCCGACAGTACCGATTTGTCGTGCACGCGGCTGCTCAGCATGATACCGAAAAGTATAAGCACCAACACGCCCCCTACATATACCATCAGTTGAGTAACAGCAATAAAATCAGCGAACAGCAGTACATAAATGCCGGCTATACTTAGCAAGGTTATCAGCAGAGAAAAACCTGCATACAGCAGGTTGCGCGTCAGCACCATGTATGCTCCCGAAACCACGGCCAGTATAGCGAAAATGTAGAAAAGCATTTTATCAATTATCTGTTCACAGTTACCCTTTGTTTCTCGCTGCCAACGCGGCTGCTTTTGCTGCGGCCATTTCTTCCTGCTGCTTTGCCAGTAGCTGCTTCTTTTCTTCTGCCTGCTCCGGTGTAAGGTCAGTAAAGTGATAGATCATATTTTTGATGTCTACTTCAGCGAAGTCGTACACAGGCGTCATGGTCAGGCAGTCGGTGGGGCAAACGGTAGTGCAGAGGCCGCAGTAGCAGCACTTGGCCATATCGATATCGAATACCGGGGCGTAAAGGCGTTTTTTCGTTCCGTCGGAGGTTATGCCAATGTCTTCGGTTGCTTTTACAGACTCAATAGTGATGCAATTAACCGGACAGATCTTGGCACAAAGGTCGCAGACAATGCAGTCGTCTATTTCGTTGTGCAGGCGATAGCGGCCGTTATCGGGTACGGGTATGGCTTCGTATGGGTACTTCAGCGTTACCAGTCCGTCGGGTTGGTTAAAGTAATTTTTATCGGTTACATACTCCGGGGTACGGCGGTTTTTGGCACGCACAAAATGCTTCCACGTCAGGCGCAGGCCACTTACCAGCGACTTCACCACGCCCCAGAATCCGGATTTATGTTGTATGGCTTTTCTTTCCGTCGTTCTCATATCATCAATAATCGCCAGATGCCTGCTATCAACACTACGCCTAAGGCAATTGGGGTAAGCACTTTCCAGCACAGGTGCATCAGTTGGTCTACGCGCAGGCGTGGGTAGGTCCAGCGGATCTGCAATTGCAGGAACAGCAGCACAAATGTTTTACTGAGTAGCCAGAAGCCACCCCAAAATATACTTGATAGTTCTCCTACGGTACCGGTGGTCCAATAGGCCAGGCTAACAGGGCCGATATTTGGCAAAGGCGTGTTCCAACTGCCCAGGAAAAGTATAACAGCCACCAGGCTCACCAGCACCATCATGCTATACTCTGCCAGAAACAGCACCGCAAATCTAAAACCCGAGTACTCCACGTGGAAACCCGCCACCAGCTCCGACTCCGCTTCCGGAATATCAAAAGGGGCGCGGTTGCTCTCGGCCAGTGATGCGATAAAGTATATTACAAAGGCTACCAGAAGTATAGGTGCCCGGAAAATGTTCCAGGTGGTGATGCCGCCAATGGTAGTGGTGTTGATTCCCAACGCTTCGATGCCAAACAGCCAGTTCGATTCAAGCTCCAGCCCCGGAAAACGGTTCATGAGCGCACCCTGCTGGTAACTGATTTCCTGGAAATCTAAAGATTGGCAAACCATCACAGCCGAAAGTATAGCCAGCCCAGCCGGAATCTCATACGATACAATCTGCGCTACCGAACGCATGGCACCCAGCATCGCATACTTGTTATTCGAGCCCCAGCCTGCCATCAGCAGACCAACTACATCCAATGAGATAATCGCCAGCAGGTAAAACACACCAATACCAATGCCTGCAGGCACCAGATCCGGGGTGAATGGGATAACGGCAAAACCTGCGAAAACAGCGGCGAAGATAAGTATAGGCGCCAGTTTGAAAAGGCTTTTATCGGCAGCAGCAGGAACAATGTCTTCTTTCTGCAACAGCTTCAGCACATCCAACACCGATTGCAGTGAACCATACGGACCAGCTTCAGTGGGGCCCATTCTGTCCTGCATAAAAGCGGCCACCTTGCGCTCTGCATACGCCAGCACGATTACTATCCCAAGCAATAGCACAAGTGTAAGCAAAAAAGCAAGCATAGGCAGTTATGGTTTATCAGCAGGCAAAGGTAGTTTATAATTTGGAAATTTGAAGATGTGGGGATTTTGTCTGAACTAGGATTTACAGGATTAATGGATTGGCAGGATTATTCATACCATTTTACCTCTTTCTGTACTATTACCCAATTTCCCTTTCGTTTCTCTAAAACATATCCATTACCATAACCACAAAGCTTCCAACAAATAAACATCAACTCAACATAAGCCCTTGATTGGTCATTATCAAAAAGTGGTATTGAGAAGTAATAAAACGCCGATTCTTCGCTGGTCTTGAGTTTTTGCTTTTGTTTTTGATAGGTTATTAGCTTTATATCTTTATGATTAGCCTTCTTCAATTCAAGCTCCTGTAATTTTCTATTTTGAAAATGAAGATAGGACGAATCCAGAACAGTGAAAGGAGCATTTTCACCATGTATCCCTATCAACTCATAGAAGTTATTTTTCCATGGGACAGGTGGTGGATCTTGCCCGAATAGAGCGGTATCAGGAAAGTATATGTCAAGTTTATAAAGATCTATGGATAGAGGTATATTACTCTGCTCACCATAGAATAAACTGTCCTGTACAATTATAGCTTGAATCACTTCATTAATTTCACTCTCTGAAGGCAGTTTATACTTTTCTTCCTGCTGTACTTGGTTACATGCAAAAGCAAACAGGCACAGCAGTAAAGTATAGCAATACATTAGAAATCTCAACATCTTCAAATTTCCAAATCTTCAAATCTCAGCCTTCCACCAGATGCGGCACAAACTGGGATAGGTTGGTGATGATGCCCTTTTCACGGCGGAAACCGATGGCGCAGCCCTCGCCGGCCCAGAAAACGCCCGCCTGGTAAGTATAGCCTTTGTTGTCTTCGGGTAGGTCGCACCAGCGTTGGTATACCTGCTGTTGCTGGTCGTACTCGCCTTCCAGTTTGGTTACACGTACTTTGTCTACCACTTCTATACTTTGCCCTTCCCTACCGAAGTATGGCTTGCGGATATACTTGCCATTTAGTGGTTCCAGATCAGCTTCTAATAGTAATGGGTGGTATGGGTAAGCTTTCCAGAGCCAAGCCAGCATGCCCTTACTCTGGAACAGTAAAGTATAAGCAGGGTTAGCGACCACCACACTCCGGCTGCGCACAAGTTGCGTCAGGCTGTCGCAGAGTTCTGGCTCTTCCCAGGCAATCTGCTCCCAGGGCAACAACTTAAACAGGAACGGAAACTGCTGCCATTGCTCCGCCCCTACCTGCGCCCACACCCCACGTTCAGTACCTTGTGTAGAAAAATTCACATCCTCGATCGGGCAAAGGTGTGCATCAAAACCTGCCTCCTGAGCGGCCTGTGCCAGCACAGCGCAATTGGTTTCGTCTTCGGCACTTGCACCTATATAAGTAAGCAGAAGTGCCGGGCTCAGGTCGCTGTTCATCATGCGCCAGGACCTAAACTGCTCTACCAGCGCCTCATACAAACCTGAGTATTGGTTGGCATCATTTTTACCGGCAGCAGCCAGACTTGCCCATTGCACCACCGCTGTTTCAGGTATGGAGGTAGCGGTATCTGCGTTAAATTCCAGCAACTTTGGACCTTCGGGTGTTTGTACCAGATCGAATCGGCCATACAGGTGCCAGTGGCGGTCGTCGTTCCAGGACTGGCGCACCAGTTGCCAAAGGTTCTGAGGTATGCCCAGCACATTAAGGAAAGCATCCGGCAGGTCGTCGGGCACCGACTGCACCATCATATTGTACAGCGTATTGGCGGCTTCTAAAAGTGTGTCGGCTTCTTTTTCGGCAACTACCACTGCTTCGCCGGGCACATAGTTCGCGCAGCCATCTTCCACGCACCAATCCCAGCCAAGGCCGCGCACAGCAGTTTCTACATCGCCTGTATGAGGTTGCAGGCGAATGCCCACTTTATTATTCAACATGAAGTATAATCGTGAAGTATAACTTAAGCACCGAAGCCACTGCTGCGCCCCCTGAAATATCCGCTTCTGCCTGAGCTTGGTGCTGTGGCTCTCTGACGATAAGTCTGCACGTTTTGTCTCCAGCTTTCGGTGCGCTGAATATGGCTTGGGTTAGCATAGTAGGCCGGGTTTGGCGACATCATGCGGCCAGCCATAAAGCCCATACCGCTCCACCAAAGAACACT
Organism: uncultured Pontibacter sp.; assembly: GCA_966250805.1. Lineage (GTDB taxonomy): Bacteria > Bacteroidota > Bacteroidia > Cytophagales > Hymenobacteraceae > Pontibacter. The sequence goes on from CBINIP010000029.1 coordinate 30,106, forward strand.
GCCCAGGCCAAAACCACCCTGCCGGTATTGCTGCTCATTTGCCGCCAGTTCTTTCATGCGGTTCTCCAGCGCTAACCCCTGCAAAGTATCTACACGGCCATCGTTATACTTTAAAATAGCCATGCTGGCACCCGGAGCTGTAGTGCGCTCGTCGGTGATCTTCCACTTGTCGGGTGCTTCTTCGGTAAGTTCAGTGATTATGCCATCGGGCACAGCTACTTCCTGGCCACTACCCCAGTCGTTGTTGTTATTGTTGTTGCCGCAGCTGGTCAGGCCCATGCAGGCAGCAGCAGCTACTATAAAAGCATTGCGCTTAAGGTCGCCAATGCGCAGATATCGTTTTTTCATGAGTTCTAAAGCAAGTATAGTTAAAGGTACGGGTTTTGGAGGAATTTTGGTAACTTATAGGAGTTCTGAGTTAGTGCTGTTGTTATAGTTGAGGCTAAAGTTTCATAGTTGCTGTGGTCCAACCACCCCCAACCCTCCTTGTCTAAGGAGGGGGAGCTTTCCTGCTGTTGCGATGCTTTAAAGTTTGGGTTTTATAGTTGCTTTTGAAACATCCCCCAGCCCCCTTAAAAGAGAGAGTTGGTTCAAGTTCCATAGCAGTTAACTATCGAATCTGTTCCCAGTCCTTGGGTGGGGGTAGGGGCCCCCTTTAAAGAGCGCCTCGAGAGGTTCCGGTGCCTGCAAGGCATTGCGACGACAGGAGCAAAGGAAGCGAAAGCAGCGCGATGTCCGAGGACGAGGCCCCGCGGCCGTGAGCGCACCAAATCTAGCTATGAAAGTATAGGCAGGTAAGACCGAGGATGAAACCTAACTATGGAAGTATTGCCTGTTTCCAGTAGTAACCAAAGTCAACTATACTGTGCACGCTGCTAAACCCAAATCTTTAGCTTTGCCCGAGCTTTACCCGAAATGACATCTAAGGTAAAAAATTCGTAATTCGTAATTCTAAAAACTACTCCCACAACGGGTAATGCTCCAGATGCACCTCCCGCTTAAAGAAAATACGTGTACTTTCTTCGAAAGAGCGGGTGAAGTCAGATACGTAGAACCTGTGGTCACCAGAAAGATGCGGCGAAAGGAGTTTTTGCTGTTGCAGGTAATTTTTAACATGAAGCGCTACAATATGGCTTGCATCCAGCACATCAACTTTGCCTTCGTAGTAATTTTCTATCTGCTTTTTAATGAGCGGGTAATGTGTGCAGCCAAGTATAAGCGCCTCTATGCCCTGTAGGTCCGGGTCAGAGAGGTAAGTATGGATAACGCTTTCAGAAATGGAATCATTGAAAAAGCCTTCTTCGATCATGGCCGCCAGCAGTGGCGTAGCGTGTGATTTGAGTTCTATGCCTAAACCCAGCTCATCTACTTTTTTGCGGTATACATTGGAGTTCACTGTTTGCTTAGTGCCAATTAAACCAATGGTTTTACCAGGATAGGTCTGGCCGATGTACTGCACGATTGGGTCGATAACGTTAAGCACCTTTGCTTTGCTGCCTACATACTCTTTTACCAGCTCATAAGCAGCAGCCGATGCCGAGTTGCAAGCAATAAGTATAACCTTGCAATGTTGCTTTATGAGCAGGTCGCAGATTTTAACAGAATAAGCCTGTATAGCTGCCGTAGATTTATCGCCGTAAGGCAGGTGGGCGGTATCGCCAAAGTATATAATCCGTTCGTGTGGCAGCTCTTTAAGTATAGCCTGGGCCACTGTTAGGCCACCAATACCGCTATCAAAAACCCCTATAGGTTGTGCTTGCTTCTCCTGTACCATAAGCGGCGAAATTATAGCTATTTCTGTTAAAATATACGTTCACCATAAAATTCCTGCTATTCACCCTTTTTCGGCAGAGCGTTGAACAATTCTTAGTTAATATTGAGTTATAAATAAAATCACTAAAATCATATTCAACTCTATAAATATAAAATTTGTTAAATAATTTGTTTGATTTAAAATAAATATTATATTTAAAGAAGTTACAGACAAACAAATGCTCTTAGCTTACTTAGAGTATCCTGCCAAAGGAGTTTTACGATAATACGAACCATTAACCTTGCCCTTCGTAGGTGGCAAAGTTGTTCCCCTTAAACAACTTAATGTAAAAGACCCTTATGCTAACTACTTTACAAAGTACGGCGCCTGTAATCAAGAAGTCTTCTCTCTATGGTAGCTTATCTGCCCGTTTTGTTGCCACTCTGGTAGATGCCACCATTCTGGTTTTCTGGTATTCCATTATCTTATACTCTACCAGCAGCGATCCACAGCAGCAGGTTTCCTGGAAAGAGATCCTGCACCAGCACGGGCAAGGCTTAGGGCATGTTATTTTTATCTGCAAAACGCTGTTCTTTAACCTGTACTTCCCGGTGCTGCACTGGCTATACTATACTTTGCTGGAGTCATCGCCAAAGCAGGCTACTATAGGTAAATTTACTCTGGGCCTTAAGGTTACCGATCTGCGCGGCAAGCGTATCAGCTTTCTTCAGGCCAATTTGCGCTACTTCTCAAAACTGATCTCTGCCGCACCTTTTTTGTTAGGTTTTTTACTGATTCTGAGCACCAGACGCAACCAAATGTTGCACGATTATTTTGCAAGAACAGTAGTGGTAACCGAGCAGTAATCTAACTAAAATACCAATTTATTTTTAACCTCCTTTTTTTAGCTGCCGTATAAACAAGCATAGTACCAAATTGAAAGGAGGCTAATATGAGATTTATCCCAACCCGTTTCCACGGGATTTTAGACTATATTGTTGGATTATTACTAATTGCATCACCATGGTTATTTGACTTTGATGCAGGCGGTGCCGAGACTTGGGTACCAGTAATAGTGGGATGTATAGTACTATTGCAAACTATACTTACTGACTTTGAGGTGGGTATAGTTAGAATGATTCCGATGCAGACACACCTTATGATGGACTTTGGTATTGGTGTGCTGCTGGCTTTATCGCCTTGGTTGTTCGGTTTTGCTGACCGTGTGTACATGCCACACGTAATTTTTGGTTTGTTCTCTATACTTGCTTCGTTCACCACACACCGTGTTCCAAGCGAAGCTTACAGAGCTAAACACCCGGTTCGTGAGCCGATCAGATAATTTAAGATAATATCCTATTGCAAAACAGGCTGATTCGAAAGAGTCAGCCTGTTTTATTTTCCTGCCTTACCAGCAGAAATGCCTAAATTTGTAGTATGAATTACTTATCAGCAGAAAACATCTCGAAAAGCTTCAGCGACCGCTGGCTCTTTAAAAACCTGAACTTTGGTGTTAGCCAGGGTCAGCGCGTAGCTCTTGTTGGCGTTAACGGCTCGGGCAAAACAACCCTGCTAAATGTACTTGCCGGCAAACTTCCCCCTGACGAAGGCAGCGTAAGCGTTCGTAAAGAGGTTTCCATAGGCTTTCTGGGTCAGAATCCTGAAATGGACGAAGAACTGACTGTTCAGCAAACCATCTTTTCCGGGCAAAGCGAGATATTGGATGTAATACGCGATTACGAAGTAGCCCTTGAGAACTCGAATACCAGCTCAGACAAGATGCAAAAACTGATGGAGCGCATGGACGAGCTACAGGCCTGGGATTTCGAGCTAAAAGTAAAACAGATACTATCTAAACTGGGCATCCATAACTTGGAGCAGCAGATAAAGCAGCTATCGGGCGGGCAGCGCAAGCGTGTGGCCATGGCACGTGTACTGATAGAGGAGCCAAACATGCTGATACTGGACGAGCCAACCAACCACCTGGACCTGGACACGATCGAGTGGCTCGAAAACCTGCTTTCTACCCAGAACACTACTCTGCTGATGGTAACGCACGACCGTTACTTCCTGGACAAAGTGGCAAACGAGATTGCCGAGCTCGACAATGGCAAGATCTATACTTACAAAGGCAACTATAGTTATTTCCTGGAGAAGAAAGCCGAGCGTGAAGCAAGTGCAGTAGCAGAAACCGAGAAAGCCCGTAACCTGATGCGCAAAGAGCTGGACTGGATTCGCCGCCAACCAAAAGCGCGTGGTACCAAAGCCAAGTACAGAGTTGATGCTTTTGAAGAACTAAAGGAAAAAGCGGCTAAAAAAACTGCAGCACCGCAACTGGAGCTATCGGTAAAAACTACAAGGCAGGGCAGCAAGATCATTGAAGTAGACCACATCTCTAAAAAGTATGGTGACAAGGTAATTGTAGACGACTTCAGCTATGTGTTTAAGAAAAAGGACCGAATAGGTATAGTTGGCCCTAACGGAGCCGGAAAATCAACCTTCCTGAACATGCTAACCGGTAACATACAGCCTGATAGCGGAACTATAGACGCTGGCCAGACCACAGTTTTTGGTTACTATACCCAGGATGAGCTTACTTTTAAAGAAGACCAGCGTGTAATTGATATTGTAAAAGAGATTGCCGAAGTAGTAGAAATGGCAAACGGCGAAGTAATTACGGCCAGCCAGTTTCTACAACACTTCCAGTTCTCTCCGCCGCAGCAGTATACTTTTGTCAGCAAACTGAGTGGTGGCGAAAAGCGCCGTCTGCAACTGCTGCGTGTGCTCATTAAAAACCCGAACTTCCTGATCCTGGATGAGCCTACCAATGACCTGGACATTATCACGCTGAACATACTGGAAGACTTCCTGCTGAACTTCGGAGGCTGCCTGCTGATTGTGAGCCACGACCGTTACTTTATGGACCGGCTGGTAGAGCATCTTTTTGTGTTCGAAGGCAATGGCAAGATCCGCAACTTCCCGGGCAACTACACCGATTACCGCGAGTGGCTGCAGGAACAGGAACGCACCCAGGTACAGGAAGAGAAAAAAGTAGCTGCACCCGCAGTAGAGAAAAAACAGGAGCAACCTGTAAACAACAAGCGCAAAGCTACTTATAACGAGAAGCGCGAGTACGAGCAGCTGGAAAAAGATATTGCCACACTGGAAGCTCGCAAAGAAGAAATCACCAATTTAATGAACAGTGGCACCACAACCGATCACACGCAACTTACCGCCTGGGCAACTGAACTCGAAAGCCTGAACGAACAGCTTGAAGAGAAAGAGTTCCGATGGCTGGAGCTTGCCGAACTGATGTAATTTCTGAAGTATAAAAAGAGTATAAAGGCAGCCATCAAGGGCTGCCTTTATACTTTACTCCAATCCCTTCACTACCACATACTTTTCCTTGTTCCGCTCCCCTACCCTTACAATTTTGTTTTTCAGCTCTTTGGGGTCATTTATAGTTTCGTAAAAGTTGTCCATATACTTCAGTGTCCGTTTCAGGTAACTTTTATCTAGAAGGTCGCACTGCCGGTAAACAGCATACAAAGCCGGGCGATAAGAGTTAAATGTGTTGATCACTTTCCTGTAGGTAATATCGGAGTAAGTATAGCCCCTGAACAAACGCTGCCGCACATTAGCAATGCCTAGTTCTGGTGGTGGAATGGCATAAGGCGCGCTCACAATACCTGCATAATCAAAATCGAAAGGCACCGGAACAGGCAGTTCCAGGGAGTCTGTGGCAATAAGCTTAATGTTATGCCGATATGGTACAGACCAGTCGGTGTTGCCTATCAGGTACTGGAAAAAAGCCAGTGTTGCCATGGCCTGCTCTTCAGTTTCATGCATGGGTATAACCAGTTCGTCTGGCATCACCTTGCCGTGGTTCCTTCTAGCTACCTCATCATCATCTTCTATAAGAAAGGCATACTTCTCTCCTATTTTTCGCTTGTTATTCAGGTCTTCGTATTTTACCCGGCACAACCTCACCCTGAAACTGTTATTTGTAAGTATGTTGTACAGCTTGTATACCAGGTATTCACGCACTACAAAGTCTTCGTTTATGCAATGCGTAACCAGCTTTACTTTATTTACTTTACTGAAAATCGTGTGCTGCGAGGTCTTTCTCTGGATGTTCAGCATCAGGGGCGGGAAATTACACACACGGGGGTCGCGCCGGCGATTGCCCCGTACCATAACTTTCAGTTTAACATCTATAACTGCGCCTGTGGTATCGATATAGCTAAGTAGAGCTTTGTGATAACCCCGATCATCACCTCTGTCTTTAAGCAGTTTCTGATAATCAACCAGAAGCTTGAATTCTAACAGCTCATCGTCTGTAAAGAGCGGGTTATCTGCAAAATAGGTTTGTGAACTGGGAGTGCTGTTGCTTTGAAGTATAAGGTTCCGGGCATCAGCCTGTACCGGCAATAGCAGACTGAAGCACAAAAAGTATAAGGTACTATAGAGCCTGGAAGGCTTCATTTAACCTGCTGTTATATTGTGTTATACTTTCCAATTTATACTTGCTGTACAGGTATGATCGGGAAAGCGCAGGTAAAAGTAATTAAACTAAAGGGCCAGGTCGCGCAGCTTCTTTTTAGAGAACAATTCTTTCATAACCTGCCCCTGCGACTGCTCAAAACTGAACCCCATCAGCTTTGCCACAGTTGCCGAAATATCAACCAAAGTATACTTTGTATCTACTGTTCTTCCTCTTTTAAAATCCGGCCCAAGTGCTAACAGAAATATCTTCTGGCAGCCTTCGCAGTTATCACCGTGGTCTATCCAGGCGCCATCTATACCATCCAGGTGGCGGCCATGGTCTGTGGTTATCAGTAGTGTGGTTTTCTTTCTGTAATTCTTATCTTTTTGCAGAAAATCCCAGAGTTGCTTTGCATACCTGTCGTCTCTGGCAATTCCCCGGAGGTACTTTTCCCAGTTCTGTGCATGAGCATAGCCATCAGGCTCCATAAAGTTAATTAGCATCAGGTTCGGCTTATCAGAACTTAGTACACGCTTTACTTCAACCAGTGTAAGTGAATCGGCGCGGTAACCGCTGCCCGGGCCGTTTACACCACAGTTTAAAGATGGAAGGTACTGGTTATGCCACAAAGAATCGGAGGTATTACCCAGAATGTCCAGCTTATCTTTGCTGCTTATGATCCAGGCTTTGGAAGCAGGCTTTTTGGCTTGTTTTAACCATTGCTGGAAAATGGAAGGATTAGCAGGTAGTTCCTTCCCATAGTTATCAATTGGCTGGTTTATACCTGTAGTTATGGCCGTGTGCCCGGAATTGGTGTAAGTATAAGCGTCGTTCCGGAAATTGCTGAAGAACACTCCTCTACCTCTGAGCTGAGTAGATAAGTTAGGTATAATACCAGGAGTCACATCCCAGGTCTCTGAGTAACGAGTCCCGTCGATAACCAGAATAATAATGTTCTGGGTTTTAAGGGGCTTGCGCTTTGGATCGGGAGGAGGCGCAGCAAATGCAGAGACAGATAGAAGTACAGACGCAACCGTAGCCCAAAATAATTGCCAGGTATAATGTTTTATACTTTCTGCAACTGCACTATGTGAATACCAGCACGATCTCATCTCACTGTTTTATACTAAAGTATACGTACTTAAGACAAAACAAGAAGTATTTACAGCTGATTATCAACAAGATGCAATATAAAACAGAGACTATATTAAAGGACTTATACTTTAACACTATACTTTTGTAATATTCAACAAACCGTAACTTTTCTCTTGCGTTTAATCATAAACTTCTACAGTTTGCAATACAAACCATTTAAATGCAGCACGCAGCACCCATAGTAACTACACTCTCTTTGCCTGTAACCACTACCGGCCAAAGATTGCTGCGCGCTAACTTCTCTTATTGCCTGAGCACATATCGTTACTACAGCTATTATTATCGTGGCTTGTACTACGCTCTCTTTGGCAATCACTCCGATAACATATCGTAAAAACAGATAAAGCCTTAAATGGCTGATCTTAGTGATACAGAAAAGCAGAGCGAAAGCCCTGCTTTTTTCATTTCCACCGATTTGTAAACTATAAAATCATAGACCCATGAACATTACCCAGAACTACAGCAGCTACACCGAAGAAAACCACAACGTATGGGCCATTTTGTATGACCGCCAGTTAAAGAACCTGCCAGATAAAGCCATCCCAGAATTCTTGGAGGGATTGGAAAAGGTTGGCTTTAACCGGAACCGAATACCTGATTTTAGCGAAGTAAACCAACGGCTGAAACCCTTAACAGGCTTTGAGGTTGTGCCTGCACCCGGCATTGTGGATGATGCAGAATTCTTCAGACTAATAGCTAACCGGCAGTTTCCGGCCACGGTCTGGATCAGGAAAATGGAGCAGCTTGATTACCTGGAAGAGCCTGATATGTTCCATGATGTTTTCGGGCACGTACCACTGCTAACCATACCGGTATACTGTGATTTTCTGGCCCGGCTATCGCAAATGGCACTTTCTCACATAGACAGGCCAGATATAATTGATCTGCTCACGCGCATTTACTGGTACACTATCGAGTTTGGCTTGTTCCGCAACAGTGAGGGAGAAGCGAAAATTTATGGGGCAGGTATACTTTCATCTGTAGGCGAAAGCAAGCTGGCAGTGTCAGAAGAAAGTATAAAGTATAAATTTGATGTACAGCACATTCTGGCAACCGGCTACATCAAAGAAACTTACCAGAGCCAATACTTCTGCATCAGTAGCTTTGAGGAGTTGCTGGATAGTTTGCCTGCCTTAACAGATGCTCTGGCCGCTTTAAGACAACAGTTGGAACCGGTTAACTGATAACAGAAAGAGCCTGTATTTTTTGTACAGGCTCTTTCTGTTATCAGTATAAAAATGTTAATGCGTCAACTCGTGGCTGATCATAAAACCAAGCTTACGTGGCCTGGAAAGTTGTGTGTTTTCAAGCTTTTGTTTGAACGTAATCTTCTCAATATCGCTCACATCCTGCCCCATCAGGTCGTTATTAACAGCTGCTATCATGGCGCTTTCAACTATAATACGAAGCCTTTTATCGGTGATCACGTTTTTGGCAATGCGGTCGTAAGGCAGGTCAAGCTGTTTTACACCTTCTATACAGAAATGCTTCTCTATATTTATCAGCATGCGCCCTACCAGGTAACCAGGGTCATCGAGGCGGTTATACTTTATCGTATCGGCCATAAAGTTGTAAGCCATAATATGCCCGAAGAACCTGCGCTTAAAGTCTTCCTCAATGTAGTCGTTCCGCATGATCTCGTAGTCATCAGGGAAAGTGATAATGTTTGAGTGCATCACGAACACCAGCAGATCGCCTGAAAACTTAATCTGAAACTCAAGGTCGCTTATATTTTTGTATTCGATCTCGATGTCGGAATTCTGCTTCGTGATTCGCTCTGTAAGTTCAGCTACCAACTCTATCGAGATCTCCTTCATCTTATCAAAGGTCTCTTTTGTGTTGCGATAGATCTGTTGCTTGGCGGCAGATTTCTGCGCTAAGCCCATTACTATATCGTTTAATCTGTCTTCCATAGTATCTGTTTAAGAACATCGTATTCTGCCCTGATGCTATTTTTACAGATTTGCTGCTTATATAGTTATCTTACCAGGATAAATAACTATGGTGCAATATTTCTATTTCGCTGGCTCTTAAGATTTTCTGTAGTTTCGTCTTTACCTATAAGTTGCGTTAGTACTTCTGCGGTATGCTGCCCATAGTGCGGCGGAGCACTTAGCTGCGGTAATGGCTGCCCTTTAAAAGCAACCTGCCGCACACCAGGTTTAACCGATTGGCACTGCAAAAGCATCTGCTGCGCCTGCGGCATCCTGAAAACTTCTTCTACAGTATTGATAGCGCCTGCAGGTACGTGCTGGTTGTGCAGGGTCTGTAACAGGTCGTTTCGGTTTTGCTGGTTTATTAACTGGCGTAGTAATTTGTTCAGGGCTTCGCGGTGCTGCACACGCGCATAGTTGGTAGCATAGGCAGGATCATCGGCAAGTTGTGGCGCACCAAGTATGGCACATAAACGCCTGAACTGCCTGTCGTCGCCGATTGCCAGTACCAGCAGCCCGCCATCTTTGGCTGTATACACGCTACCATAAGGCACAATATTAGGGTGCTCAGAGCCCATACGTTGCGGATTTTGACCTGCCACCAGGTAATTTGTAGCCTGGTTTGCCAGCGCCGAAACACCAGCCTCCACCAACGAAACTTCTATCAACTGCCCTTCGCCTGTGCGCTCGCGTCGCAGCAAAGCTGTCAGTAAGCCTTCTTTAAGTTGGTGTGCCGCCAGAATATCCATTAAGGCAACAGGCATTTTAGTAGGGCTGCCCTCTGGTTCTCCGTTCAGATACATAAAACCACTCTCGGCCTGCACCACTGCATCGTAGCCGGCACGTGGGCTATCGGCACCATAACCGGTAATGTGCCCGTAAATCAGGCGTGGGTTTATACTTCTCAGCTTCCCGTAATCCACACCGAGTTTCTCTGCATCGCCGGGTTTATAGCTGGCAATTACCACATCGGCTTTTTCTACCAGTTTATAAAGCTGCTGTAGCTCTTCGGGTTTGGTTATGTTAAGGGCTACCGATTTTTTACCCCAGTTGGCGGCACAAAAGTATGCCGGTGCGTCATTATCTAGGTCTTCGTTCTTAAGCTTCCAGGTGCGGGTAACATCGCCGTTTGTAGCGGCATTTTCAATTTTTATAACTGTAGCGCCTAGTTCAGCAAAAAACTGTCCTACGCTTGGGCCTGCCAGCACGCTGGCCAATTCCAGAACAACAAGATCTTTGAAGAGCGGTTCATTTGGATTCATATCCGGAAGTTAGCAACTATAAATCAATAACCTGAAAAGGCTGAAAGTATAAAAGCGGCTCTTTTACAGAAACCGCTTTCATCCTTTATACTTTTTTACTTGGCATTATACTCAGCTTTCCAGCTCAGCCATCAGTTCTTCGTTCATTTCTATGTTATGATATACCTTCTGCACATCATCGTCGTCTTCCAGGGCATCTATAAACTTCAGCACTTTCTTCAGGGCCTCCAGGTCTAACGGAACAGTGGTTTTAGGTATACGCTGCAGCTCGGCGTTCTCAAGCTCCAGATGCATACTTTCAACCTTTTTCTGCAGTTGCCCGAAATCTTCCATAGCACAGTAAATTGTTACGAATTCCTCGTCGAACTCTACTTCTTCGGCACCGGCATCTATCATCTCCAGTGTAAATTCTTCTTCATCCAAGGGCTTATCAGGGTTAAGCTTTATGACAAAAACACCTTTTCTGTCAAAGATAAATTCCAGAGACCCATTGGTTCCGAGGCTTCCGTTATACTTGTTAAAATTGGTGCGCAGGTTTTGTACGGTGCGGTTAATGTTATCGGTAGCGCATTCTATAAACACTGCCA
>CBINIP010000030.1:0-40857 GCA_966250805.1 uncultured Pontibacter sp.
GATTTGTTTGGCTGGCGCGTGAAAGCCAGTCCTTCTGAGTACGGATTAGCTGTCTGGCGGTAGATCTTCTTATGGATAGTATGCGCAGTTATACCGCTATAAGATGCCATTACCTTTGCTGCACGACCCGTTGGCGCAAGCAGTACATACTTATAGTTATACTTGTTAAGGATCTTCACCAGCGAGGTTACTACTGTGGTTTTACCTGTACCGGCATACCCTTTCAGCAGAAACACCTGGCGTTCTTCCTGTTTCTGAAGTATAAACTCATCCAATTTACTGAAGAGCTTTGCCTGGTCGGCAGTAGGCTCGAACGGAAAATTGGCCTTTAAGGCTTCTAATGGGCGCACTCTTTTTAATTATGAATTAAGAATTACGAATTATCAGTTCGTACAACGATGCTATAATAATCAATTAGCGACTCTTCTGGCAATATCTTCCGGCGTTATAGTTGCCATGGTGGTGGTGGCTTTGGCTATTAAAAGCGGCTGCTCCTCTCCTTTTACCACGTATACTTCGGCCTCGCAAAAGTTTAACTTACGGCCCTGTTTCAGAACCCAGCCTTTAGCAAGCAGTTTATCGCCCACCCCTGGATGAAAGTATGAAACCTTAATCTCGGCAGTTACTACATGGTGATCTTTTGGTACAAGGCTAACGGCTGCAAAACCGGCTACAATATCGGCTAAGGTGGCTATTACGCCTCCGTGCGTGAAGCCTTTATGCTGTTTATGCTTTTGTTCTAACACAAGTTCGCCTTCAAACCTGCCTTCTTCTATCTTTGTAACTTCAAAGCCCATGAGCTTCATGAATTCCTGTCGCTCAAGTTTTTCTAGTATGTCTGGCTTAAAATCCGGATTGTACGTTTTAATCATACTGTAAAGCTACCACCAATACACTTGCCTAGCAATAAATGCCAAGTATAAACCCGAACACTTCACCCTATACCAACCAGTTGCGACAGCGCGTTTGCGGAATCTGCATCCAGGATAACAAATTGCTTCTTGTGCGGCATCAGTCCACTATAAACAACAATGCTTTCTGGGCACCACCTGGTGGCGGCTTGCAGTTTGGCGAATCGCTGAAAGAGTGCCTGAAACGCGAAATGCTGGAAGAAACAGGATTGCAGGTAGAAGTGAAACGCTTCCTGTACCTGAACGAATTTCTGCAAATGCCTTTACATGCTGTTGAGCTTTTCTTTGAAGTAACTATAGTTGGCGGTGATCTCATTACCGGTACCGATCCTGAGTCAGCTCCTGATAAACAATTAATAGAACATGTGCAGTTCCTGAGCCTGCAACAGATCAGGGATATTCCGTACGCAGATAAGCACAGCGTACTGCACCACCTGCTCTCGCTCGACGACCTGCTGGGAATGGAGCACCGATTTGTACAATAGCTGCTTTAGTGCAGCTGCATGTGCCAGATTTTTTTTATACTTGCAGCATACTAAGCAGTATCAGCGTTACATCACAAACTTATACTTTGAGCACAACCAGCACCCACTTCCGGCTTTCACATAAGATACTTGATGAAGGCTTTTCGCTTTCGCAGGCACCTCAGTGCAATTTATACTTGTCGGTTAGTTCGCGGCACCTGCGCCTGGCTGTGGCAGATGTGGAGCGTAACAAGTTTGTAGTGCTGGAAGATTACGAGCTGATAACAGTATTTACGCCGCTGCAGGTAGCCGAGCAATTGCGCCTGATTGCAGACGAAAACCCTTTGCTACAGGAGCAGCGTTGGCAGCAGGTACGTATCGCCATCAGTAATGCGCATTTTACCTTAGTACCTGAAACACTTTTCGACCCGAACCACCAGGCCAGCTACCTGCAATTGCACAGCGACCTGAACCCGCAGGAAGATGTGATTCTGCACCACCGTCATTCCAGCCTGGAGGCTGTAAATATCTTTGCCATTCCGGGTGTTGTATACCGCATGGCGCAGAGCATATTTCCGGAGCGCTCCGTACAGTTTGTACACCAGACCAGCTGCCTAATCAAAAGTATACTTCATTTAGCTGGCCGCCGAAACAGCCCCGGCATGTACCTTTTTGTGGAGCGGAACTATGTAACTATACTTGTTGTAAACGAAGCCGGCCTGCAGTTTTGCAACGTTTTTAACTACCTCAGCCCCGAAGACTTTATTTATTTTATAGTTTTTGTGATGCAGGAGCAGAAAATGAATCCGGAACAGGAAACTATAACCGTATGGGGCGACATCACCCACGATTCTTCCTTATTCAACATCCTACAGAAGTATATCCGCCAGATCAGGTTTGGTAAAAAGCCTGTTGATATAGCTTATAGTTACCGCTTCGATGATATTTTCGAGCACCGTTATTTTGAGCTCTACAGCCTGCATTTATGTGAATGAGTGAATCTATGAATGAGTGGATCAGTAAATTAAAATCCAGCTTAAGCACACATTCAGAATTCAATTATTAATAAATTAAACTTACTACTTTCGCTCAATCACTCTGTCAAAATTAAAGTATGAAAAGAATTGCCTTATTTCCCGGCTCCTTCGACCCTTTTACAAATGGCCATTTAGACGTTGTAATGCGTGGGGCTCGGTTATTTGATGAGGTAATCATTGCCATTGGCAACAACAGCAGCAAGCAACGCTATATTCCTGTTGAAACGATGGTTGAGGTTATTGAGCGCATTTTCAAGGACCAGCCCAATATAACAGTGCAGTCTTATAAAGGACTTACGGCTGAGTTTGCCAGAGAAGTAAATGCTAAATTCCTGTTACGTGGTTTGCGCAACACTACTGACTTTGAGTACGAGAATACTATAGCCCAGGCAAACCGCCATGTAAACACTGAGCTGGAGACTGTTTTTTTAATCACTTCACCTCCACTTGCCGCCATCAGTTCCTCTATCATCAGAGAGATTCACCGATTCGGCGGCAATGTAGATGATTTTATACCTTTCCGGATTTCTGAGATTGCAGGTAGTGTCGAACGATAAAGGCTATGGAAGTATAAGCTTTGGGTAGCACCTCCAGTACTTCCTCAGGCGTCATCCAGCGGACTTCTTCAATAAACTCTTCAGCCTGTGGCTTCATCAGGCTGTCGTCAGTGCAGCGCATCAGGTACCACGATGTTTTCTTCAGTATCTTTTTGCCTTTATATGCATAAGAGTGCCAGGTTTTAGGTAGTTTGTCTACTATCTCTACCTTAATATTACACTCTTCCTCTACCTCACGTAAAGCGCCATCCTCTACAACCTCTTTCTTATTGAGCTTGCCTTTAGGCAGATCCCAGGTACCGAGGCGATACATCATCAGTATTTTATCATCCTTTACCACAAGTCCGCCGGCAGCCTTTACTATCTTAAACTGATCTTTCAGGTGCTCAATCAGTTTCTTCTTTTTAGAGGTTACCAGCGTCAGTGAGTTAAGCTTTTTCAGCTTTTTTACCTCCATCAGGCGCACAATGCGGTCTATGAGCAAGCTATTAGCACCTTTAATAAGCACATCGCCTATCAGGTCTTTCGAAGTAAAGTGATCATCGGCATCGAGCACCAGGTCATAATGATGCCTGTATACCTTTTCATTCGACTTCTTTAGTATAAGCGGAATATCGTTAATAAAAACGTTCATGTAGTTGGTGCCTGTTTTGGCTTGAATTTACGCAAATCAATATATAAATCTACGGAAAGTAAACAAGGCGGCTTAAAAAGGACGAATATTTATGTATTTTCGCTTATGGATTCATCAACAACAGCACATAAAGTAGCCTCTTTCCTGCTGGAAACGGAGGCTGTTAAATTACGCCCTGAGCAACCGTTTAAATGGAGCTCAGGCTGGAATTCGCCTATTTACTGCGACAACCGCGTTACACTTTCCTTCCCTTACATACGCAGTTATATAAAGCAGGCGTTGGCTGAACTCATAAAAGATAAATTTCCTGAAACCGAAGCTATTGCCGGTGTTGCTACTGCAGGTATAGCACAGGGCGCTTTAGTAGCTGACCTGCTGGAGATGCCTTTCCTGTATGTAAGGCCTCAGCCTAAGAGTCACGGCATGGGCAACCAGATTGAAGGAAGATTACTGGAAGGACAAAAAGTAGTGCTGGTAGAAGATCTTATCTCTACTGGTGGGAGCTCTTTAAAAGCGGCTGAAGCAGTAAAAGCTGCCGGTGGCGAAGTTATAGGCATGGCCGCAATATTTACCTATGGTTTTCCGGTGGCCGAAGAGAATTTCAATAAAGCTGGTATACCTCTGTTCTGCCTGAGTAACTACAGTGCTCTTACTGAAGCAGCCTTACAGCAAGGCGTAATCGCTCAGGACTCTATGGAAACTCTGGCTGAATGGCGCAAGTCTCCGGAAACCTGGGGTGTGTAAAGTATAGGTTTAAAGGGAGATAAAGATTATCTCCTTTTTTGTTTTATGGTTAGTGGCACGCAATCAACCCTCATGTTCTAAGGGCGCTTGAAGTTTTTTTTAAACTGTAATCTTCGATATCGACTCCTATACTTTGATTGAGCTTTTCGCCTCGCCGGCTGGGCCTTCCTTTTTTCTTGATAAAAAGTCTAAAAGGGGCCCCTGCACCCCTGGAAGCAAAAAATCAAGACACTTCGAAACTCGCTGAACGCTCAAACATCGAATCGTCATCGGGTGCACCTGGCTAAAGTCGTTGCTTTATAGCATTTTTCACCTCACCCTAGCCCTCTCCTCTAAGGAGAGGGGACTTGGACTTTTATACTTTGAAGTATAAGTTTTATAGCTGCAGGCATAGCATGGACAGGCCCGACCTGTCGCTACAGATTGCTTCTATGACTATCGATTTTATCCCAGTCCTTGGGTTGAGCGCCTTGTGCATGTTGCGGTGACGCGCTAGCGGCAGCCGGAGCAGAGCGCAGGCAGCTTCAGGCACACAGCGCGATGCCCGAGGACGAGCCCTCGCGGGCTTGGAGCGAGCCAAAGCCAACTATAAAACGATAGGCAGGTAAGACTGAGGAAGAACAGCAGCTATGCAACTATAGCCTGCTTGCCAGTTGCTGAAGTCCGCAACTATAAAACTGCATAAGATTTCTCGCTGAACTCGAAATGACAAAATATAAAATCCTACGTTTAACGAAATCTACAAGAAAACCAAAGTATGAAAATAGGCCTCCTTTCCGATACCCACGGCTATATAGATGAACAGATAATACGGTTGCTGAGCGACCGGGATGAGATCTGGCATGCCGGCGATTTTGGAACGCTGGAAGTATCAGAGCAACTTAGCAAAATAGCGCCTTTGCGGGGAGTTTATGGCAACGTTGATGCGCAGGATATCAGAAGTGTGCATCCGAAAGTGCTGCGCTTTACTGCCAATGGCCTGGATGTACTGATGACGCATATCGGTGGCTATCCGGGCAAATACCATCCTGACATTCGAGATGAAATAAAAACAACCCCCCCGAAGCTATACATTACCGGGCACTCGCACATACTTAAGGTAATGACGGATAAATCGTTGAACAACCTGCTGCACATTAACCCGGGTGCTGCTGGTAAACATGGTTTCCATAAGGTGCGGACGATGGTGCGCTTTACCATTGAAGATGGCCAGGTGCGCGACCTGCAGGTACTAGAGCTTGGTAAAAGGGCATAAAAAAAGTGTGCAGTAAGCTGCACACTCTCGATTTCTTTCCAGTAAGCCGCCGCCATTTGCTGAAATAGCAGCGGCAGGCAGATGGACTTACTTAACCGTAAAAGAATTACTCAGCAGATGCTTCTTCTTTCTTGTTTTTTGGCGCTTCACCAAACTGAGCACGCAGCTCATCCATATCAACATTTTTGATAACTGGTGTCAGCAACAGTTGCTTAATTCTAGCTACTTTGTTGTTTGCTCTAGCTTTATTCTTACGGTCTTTTCTTTTTAATCTTGTAACTCCCATCGTTGCAATATTTAATTTGAACGGCAAAACTAAGTTATTATTTTTACAAAGTAAAGTATTCCTAGAACATAATTCAATATGAAGATAACAGATTTACGTAGCGATACCGTTACAAAACCTACTCCAGAGATGCTGGCATACATGTTTGCTGCCGAAGTTGGCGACGATGTTTACGAAGAAGACCCGACCATTAATATGCTGGAAGCCAAGGCTGCAGCCATGTTTGGTATGGAAGCCGGCCTCTTCTGCCCTTCCGGCACCATGACTAACCAGATAGCAATTAAAGCACATACCGGCCCCTCAACAGAAGTTATCTGCGACCAGACTGCTCACATTTATTTATATGAAGGTGGCGGAATTGCTGCTAATTCCGGTGCATCGGTGGCGCTGGTGCCTGGCGTTCGTGGTAAAATGACGCCTGCCCAGGTAGAGGCAAGTATACGCCCGCTCAATAACCTGCACTACCCCGAAACAAGATTGGTAGCACTTG
The DNA here is from genome assembly GCA_966250805.1 of uncultured Pontibacter sp. Classification (GTDB taxonomy): domain Bacteria; phylum Bacteroidota; class Bacteroidia; order Cytophagales; family Hymenobacteraceae; genus Pontibacter. The sequence goes on from CBINIP010000030.1 coordinate 6,379, forward strand.
AGAACACCAGTAACAAAGGTGGCGGAGCTTTTTATACTTTAGATGAGATCGCGGCAATTTCGGAAGTATGCAAGCGGCACAACCTGCCCCTGCACCTCGACGGAGCCCGTGTATTTAACGCCCTGGTAGCTGCCAACGAAAGCCCAGTAAACTATGGCCGCTACTTCGATAGCATTTCAGTTTGTTTATCGAAAGGATTGGGTGCTCCTGTTGGTTCTGTCTTGTTAGGCTCCAAAGAATTTATCAGGAAATCGCGCAGAATCAGGAAAGTATTTGGCGGAGGTATGCGCCAGGCCGGGTACCTGGCAGCAGCTGGTATTTATGCTCTTGATAACCACGTAGAGCGTCTGCAGGAAGACCACATGAAAGCGAAAGCCATCGAAGAAACGCTTCAGCTGGTAGATTATGTAGAAAGTATATTACCAGTTGAAACAAACATTGTCATCTTTAAGCTGAATGATAAGTATGTAGATGCCGCTTTTATTGATGCCCTGGCAGCACAAAATATACGCGCTTCTGCTTTTGGCCCTCAGATGATCCGGTTTGTAACGCACCTCGATGTTACCGAAGACATGCTGAGCCATACTTTGCAGGTTCTGAAATCATTGAGCAAACAGCAGGTTGAAGTATAAACTTAGCTGTATCTGAATTATAGAAACTGCCAATCCTATTTATAGTTAACAGGATTGGCAGTTTACATTTCTCGCATGACTATACCTAAAACTATGAATATTACCTTTCCTGATTTTCCCTCCTCTGATGTAATGGATGTGCTGGCAAAAGACCCAGTTATGGCAGGTATAATCGGCCGCGGACAACCGTTGGAATCTTCTAAATCTGAGGATTTATACTTTAAACTTCTTGGCTCTATAGTTTCGCAGCAGCTTAGTACCAAAGTAGCAGCTACTATTTTCAGGAGGTTTACGGATCTTTTTCCGGAAAACTATCCGCTACCAGAACTTGTACTTGCAACTCCGGATGAGACGCTTCGGGCAGCTGGATTATCGTTTCAGAAGATCGGTTATATACGGAATGTAGCCACTTTTGCTGCAGCGGGAAACCTGGAACACGCCACCATTGATGCCATGGAAGATGAAGATTTGATCAAACACCTGACACAAATCAAAGGTGTAGGCCGCTGGACCGTAGAAATGCTGCTTATGTTTGCTCTGGAGCGCCCCGATGTTTTTCCGGTAGATGACCTTGGGATACAGAATGCTATGAAGCGACATTACGGCCTAGAAGAATCCGGCAAGCCTTTGCGCATGCGCATGCAGGAAATAGCCGAAAACTGGCGCCCCTACCGCACCATTGCCAGCAAATACCTCTGGCAATCGCTGGATAATATGCCGAAGTAAGTATATTTATGTTTTAACACTTACGCATATAGTGCAGATAAACGTCATAGTGACTTTTATGCAATAGTTGTGGGTAAACTAAAAGTATGAAAACAATATTATTGACAGGTCTTTTGTGTTTTACCTTTGGAATGGTAAGTCAAACTCTAATGACTGGCAATTATACCTATTTTGTTCCAGTTCTCTTCTCGTTAGGTGTAAGCATTGGCAATTACAATAAATTTAGAATTAACAGATTAAAAGGACTATTTCTAAACGCTATTTTTTCCTTAGCTATATTCTTTCTTGCTATTCTTTTTGCCTTGGGAGCATCATATGTAATTGGTTTTGCCGCTGTTCTTTCTTCGGGTGTTGTAGCAGCTTTAGGGCTATACTTGTTGGACAGCCTGATATTTAAAGTCGAAAGAAAAGGATTGGGTTTAATAATTATTCTTGCCTCGAGTACAATGGTTTTGCTGTTGTTGCAAGGTATAAGAATGCTTTATAAAAACGATAGTTATCTTATAAATGAAGCTGAACTGTATGTGGTAACCTGGATGACACTTGTTGGTATAGGTTTCGGTATAGCTTTGGATTTGAAAGAAGTAAGTCACCCCACAACAAAACCTATAATTTAGCTACGCCACCTTATAGCCCAGTACGTTACTTAAATTAAATTAAATATTCTAAACACACTGTTAAGTAATTGCTTCCCTCCATAACTATCTCAAATAATCCACGATATAATAACATTATAGTAAGACAAGATTAACTTTTTCTTATAACCTAAAATGTTATTATGGAACACAAGTCTGCTACTGATTTGGTAAAAGATGCCAAACAGCAAATAGAAAACTTAACGCCTGACCAGGTGCACGAAGAAATATCGAATGGCAAAGCTATACTTATTGATATCAGGGAAAGCGAAGAACTGAATCAGAATGGCAAAATTGGAGGCTCGGTGCACGCACCACGTGGTATGCTTGAGTTCTATGCTGATTCTTCGCTGCCATACCACCGTCCGGAGTTTGATAAAAATAAGCGATTGATTCTGCACTGCGCTTCAGGCGGAAGATCGGCGCTGGCAACTGCTACGCTAAAGCAGATGGGATATAATAACGTTGCTCACCTTGATGGAGGACTGAAAGCCTGGAAAGAAGCAGGTAAGCCCGTAGAAGAGTAAACTATACTTGTCGGGCTATACTTTAAATTGCTGATAGATCTGTAATACAGGTTCTTTTATACTTGATCAGGAGGTAAGTGAAGCTTTGCTGTATTCTTGTCTCCTGCTTAAGTTATTTACCGAACCTTCGCCCGCTTTACCAAGTAACTATACAGCACCTTGTCAAAAGGCTCGCTGATATCTACAGGCACAAAATCAATTTTATACTGCCCGCATTTCAGCTCCAGTTCGCGTTTAAAGGTTTCTACAGCAGCCCGGTACTGATCGCGTACCTGCGATGGTTGCAGCTTTAGCTCCTGTCCTGTTTCTACATCCACAAACACATAAGGGCGTTCGGCAAAATCAAACTCCTCTTCTGTTTTGCGGTCCATAACATGGAAAATAAGTACCTCGTGTTTCTGGTGTTTCAGGTGCTGAAGGGCGGCAAAGATAGCTTCGCTGTCGTCGTGGCGGCTAAGCATATCGCTGAAGATAATTACCAGGGAGCGCTTCGGTATCTGTTGGGCAATCAGGTGTATCACATCCGAAACATTAGTATCTCTGGATGCCGGCTTTTCCTCCAACTGTTTTTGCAGTAAGAGCAGCAAAGTATGAAGATGGGATGCTGTAGAGCGAACCTGTGTCTGCATCACGATCTTGTCAGAAAAGGTAACCAGGCCTACAGCATCGCGCTGTTTCCGGAGGAGTGTAGCAATAGCGGCAGCACAAAGTGCCGAAAACGTGATCTTGCCATTGTTGTCGGTAGGGTAATACATCGACGGAGACACATCCAGCAGAATATGGCAGCGCAGGTTGGTTTCTTCCTCGAAGCGTTTTACAAAAAGCTTATCGGTGCGGGCGTATACTTTCCAGTCTATGTGGCGGGTGCTTTCGCCGCTGTTGTACAGGCGGTGCTCCGAGAACTCAACCGAAAAGCCGTGGTAAGGCGATTGGTGCAAACCCGTAATGAAACCCTCCACCAGTTGCTTTGCCAGAAACTCCATGTTTTCAAATTTCTGAACATCGGCAAGTGTGAGCGGCTTTTTCATATCAGGCTAATCCTTTTGCGAAGTAGTGGCTGTTTCTGAAACGGCTAAAGGCGCTGCTTGTTGCTCTGCTTCATCATTTTTCACCACTTTTAGCCTAACTCTTCCATATCCTGATCGGATAATATCGATCTCTCTGGCAGCAGCCTTAGACAGGTCTATAAGTATAGTGCTTCGTCGCGACATACGGTCGTTGATCTTTACTACCACACTTTTACCGTTTTTCAGGTTAGTTACAAGCACTTTTGTGTTTATGGGTAGCGTGGCGTGTGCAGCCGTGAGTTTTGTTTTGTCGTAGCGCTCACCACTATAGGTGCGCTGTCCGTGCATCCGGTCAGAGTAGTAAGAGGCCTTACCATCAGCGGTATAGGTAGACGGAGCGTTATAGAACGAGAAAAGAAAAACTAGTATAAGTGAACATATATTCATGCTATACTATTTTGGTCCGGCACAAATATATATGTAAATATTAAGAAATTTTAAATTAAAATACTTTTATATATCAAAACTATATATTAGCTTTATAGTTCACAAGTTGAATTTAACGTCTAATAAAACGGTGGAAGAGAACAACGAAAAAGCAGAAATTTATTCCCAAAGAGTAAGAGCCGGGAAAAGAACGTATTTCTTTGATGTGAAATCAACGCGCTCTAACGATTTCTACGTGACGATCACGGAGAGCAAAAGAAAGTTCAAAGACGAGGCCTTCTCTTACGAGAAACACAAGATCTTCCTATACAAAGAAGATTTTGCCAAGTTTATGGAAGCACTGCAGGGTACGATTGATCACGTTAAGTCAGAGCTCTTGACAGAAGAAGCACTTGCTGCCCTTGAAAATCCGGTTATTGCCGAAACAGAAGCAGCTAATTTTGATGAGGAACTTAAGTGGGAGTAGTTTTACTCAGCACTTTAATATAGTATAGAGCCTATGCCCTGCATAGGCTTTTTTTGTGTTCTTTTGCTTTTAATATAAACCCTCCTCTCCTGCCCCTTATTGTGCACTATTGCCGCATTACTGTATAAATGTTGTATATTTGCAGCCTGATAATAAAAGATAAGAATTAATGGGACGCAGATGCGGCATCGTAGGCTTGCCAAACGTAGGCAAGTCAACTTTATTCACCGCTATTTCTAATGCCAAGGCAGAATCTGCCAACTATCCGTTTTGTACCATAGAGCCAAACGTTGGTGTAATTACCGTACCCGACGAGCGCCTGCAGATATTGGAAGAACTGGTACACCCTGAGCGTGTGCTGCCAACTGTGATCGAGTTTGTAGACATTGCCGGGCTTGTAAAGGGTGCCAGCAAAGGCGAAGGTCTTGGTAACAAGTTCCTGGCAAACATCCGCGAGGTAGATGCTATCATTCACGTGGTGCGCTGCTTCGAAGATCCGAACATTGTGCACGTTGCCGGTAAAGTAGATCCTATTTCTGATAAAGAGATCATCGATACGGAGCTTCAGCTGAAAGACTTGGAGTCTATCGAAAAAATGATGCTGAAAGTGCAGCGTTCTGCTAAAGCCGGTGATGCAAAAGCTAAGAAAGAACTGGCATCTCTGGAGAAGTATAAAGCTCACCTGGAGCAAGGTATGAATGCCCGCAGCCTTGATGCCACCGATGAAGATAAAGAAACTGTAAGAGACCTTAACCTGCTTACAGATAAGCCGGTAATTTATGCCGCTAACGTGGATGAAAACTCCATGAACTCAGGTAATGAGTACTCTAAGGCCTTGGAAGAGCATGTGAAGAACGAAAATGCACAGGTTGTTCTGATCTCTGCCTCTATCGAAGCGCAGATCGCAGAGCTTACTGATCCGGAAGAAAAAGAAATGTTCCTGGCTGAGTATGGCTTAAAAGAGTCTGGCCTGAACAAGCTTATCCGTGCATCTTATCAGCTGCTAAACCTTATCACATACTTCACTGCGGGCGTTAAAGAAGTTCGCGCCTGGACCATTGGTAAAGGCTGGAAAGCTCCTCAGGCAGCGGGTGTTATCCATACAGACTTCGAGAAAGGCTTTATCCGTGCAGAGGTTATCAAGCTGGCAGATTACCAGGAGTACAAAACTGAAGCCAAGATAAAAGAAGCCGGTAAAATGGCTGTTGAAGGTAAGGATTATGTTGTGCAGGATGGTGATATCATGCACTTCCGTTTCAATGTATAGTAGATTATACTTTCAGTAGTTAGCAAAAAGGGCAGGTATAAACACCTGCCCTTTTTGATTGTGCTATTTTTTGTCATTTCGAGCTCAGCGAGAAATCTTATGCAGATTTATAGTTGAAGTCCTTACTACTGATAGCTGCTGTTCTTCCTCAGTCTTACCTGCTTATAGTTCCATAGTTTGCTTTGGTGCGCTCACGGCCGCGGGGCCTCGTCCTTTGGCATCGCGCGGTGTGCCTGAAGCTGCCTGCGCTCTGCTCCTGCTGCCCTGCGGGCACCGCAACATGCACAAGGCGATCAACCCAAGGACTGGAAATAGATTCGATAGCCAGCTGCTATGCAACTGCAACAGTATCCCCTCTCCTCAGAGGAGAGGGTTAGGGTGAGGTGAAAACAACGGCTACAAAGCAACGGCTTCAGTCAGGTGCACCCATTGACGATTCGATGTTTGAGCGTTCAGCGAGTTTCGAAGTGTCTTGATTTTTTGCTTACTTTTCTCATCAAGAAAAAGGAAGGCCCGCCGGCGAGGCGAAAAGCCAAATCAAAGTAAGGAAGTTAAATTGAAACTTACAGTTCGCAAAGAACCTTCAAGCTCCCCTCCTTAGACAAGAAGGGGCCAGGGGTAGTTAGATTCTATCAGCCATAAAACAAAAAAGGCAGAAGATCCTTTCTGCCTTTTATACTTTAATCCCTACCTCCTGTTAAACAAGATTTCTTCATACCCGATCAATAGATCGGCACGCGAGCCTGGCGGGCGGTAATAAATTAGTATATCATAGGTGTTGCCGGTACCGAAATGGCTTCCTTCGAAATAGCTGGCATCAGCGGTTTGGCTACCATTTCTTTTTAGGGCATAATAATAGTTGTAATAACCCTGTTTCAAAAGCACTCTGCCAGTATAGCTTTGCTTTTCTGCATCGTAGCGCATTCTGGCTTCAGGAGTTAATTTCCATTCTGTGAAAGCGCCTTGCAAGTATACTTCGGCATTTGGTTCTTCGGGTGCTTGCAATTCAAAATCAACCCAGGTATAGTCTGCATTAACTATGCTGTTTCCATACTCTTTGTTACCGAAGATCTGTTTACCATCCAGGTCTGGATCCTGACTGTATACATCACCTTGCCGTGATTTATCTGATTGCAGGTATACTTCAACTGGCGATTTTTGAAGGTCAATTTGGGCTACACCAATCCCGTTAAAGCGAATGCTGCGCGTATCAAAAGGCCTGAATTCACTCAGGCCGAGGAAGTGCTCTTTCGGATCGAAAAACACATACTCCAACCGTTTGATGTCTTCACGGATAAAAGCTGGCTTGGTATAAGTTTTGGCGTTATCCCATCGGTGGTTCTGGCGCATAACAGCTTTGATTTCCTGTGCAGGGTTTACGAGCGGATAATCTTTGTAGAAAACGTTGAACTCCACAGGCTGCCTTGCCTCCCGCCCTTCAGGCCCGGTTGGTGTGCCTAGTTTTGCTACCACCGTTACAGCATTCTGGTACACCAATATTCTTCTGGTAAGTAAAAGGTTGCCGCCTTCTTCCTGCACCTGCAACAGGTAATTGCCGCTTAATTTTACCCGGGGCACCCTGAAACGGTAATGCACATACGGCACGCGGGTGTTTACTGAGTTCTGAACATCGGTTACAAAAAACTCATTAAAGTCGTTGAGGTACTGCGAATCATTCAGCCCGGAGGGTGTCCAGTTGGCGTTGCAATACTGTAATTTAGCTACCAGCCTTTGAGGGCCTGCATTTAGGCGGTCGAACTCCAGAACCAGCGGGCGCTCCTGATTTAATGAAACAACTGCCGGCTCCAGTACTTCATCAGGCTGACCGGTTGCAACATAAAGCTGAACCGATTTTATACTTGGGTCATAAATATAATCCTCGTAGCGAATAGCGCTTTGCGAAGTATTGCTTGTACTGGTTTGGCCCTGCTCTTCCAGCGGCACACAGGCTTGCGTACTAACAGCCAGCAAAAGGGCAAGGCAGTAAGTATAAATGGATGGTTTAATCATGCGTTCTTGATTCCGGATCCCAAGTATAAACAGGCGGACCCGGAGGTGGTTATACACGAAAGTAAGCAAAAGTGAAGAAGAGGCAAGTATAATTTAATCCTGTTCTACCATAACGGTTTTAACAAGTAAGCCTGCCTGCAGTGTTTTCTGCACAGGGCAGCGCGAAGAGATATGTTGCAGGCGAAGTTTCTGATCGTGCGTGAGATTGCCGATAAGGTGAAGCTTTTTAGTTATCTGGCTAAGCTTAGCGTCTTTATCCCCGCAATGGTCACAGTCGTCGGTATGAACGCGTTCGTGGCTCAGGCTTACCTCTACCCGCTCCAGTGGCCATTCCTTCCGTTTAGCATACATATGTAATGTAACGGCAGTACAGGCGCCAAGTGCACTTAGTATGTAGTCGTATGGGTCAGGGCCGGTACTTCCTGCAGATTCGTTTATCTGGAAATCCTGCCCTCCCATTTTTATATTAGCAACGAGGCTGGTACTACTATCAACACTTACGGTTACCCCCTTCGCACTTTTTACTTCTTTCACTTCCATAGCTTGCAGTATGTATTAATCTTAATTTATACCTGTAACTATACGGGTTTACTACAAAACCGACAAAGTATAAAATGCCTATAGTTGTAACTATAGTTAAAACCGAAGTATAAAAGTGGTGCCTTTGCCAAGCTCGGACTGCACCGAAATAGTCCCTTTATGCAACCGCATGATCTGCCTCGATAAGCTTAGACCAATACCAGAGCCTGTTTTTTTAGTGGTGAAGAAAGGTATAAATATCTTGGCCGCTGCCTCCTGTGTCATGCCTTGTCCGTTGTCTGCCACTTCTATACTCACACGGCTGCGGTCGTCTAGGTAGGCTCTAAGTATAATCTGCTTTTCAGCCTGATCGTGCACTGCTTCAATAGCATTCTTCACCAGGTTTATCAGCACCTGTTCAATCATACTTCTGTCGGCTGATAATAGAAGGTTCGGTGTATCTACTTCAAGTATAAATTTTACCTCCTGCATGGCAAGTTGCTCGCGCATCAGCACCTTAAGCTCCTGCAGTAACTCACGCACATTAAACATTGTAATGTTGGGCGGAGATATGGTAGTAAGATTCCGGAAATCGCTGACGAACTTTATAAGGCCATCGCTGCGTCGGCTTATAGTTTGCAGGCATCTGCCTAAATCTTCCAGTTCTTCCTTCAGCACGGTTACTTCCTCTGAAGGCGAATCAGTAAGGGTATGTATCTCGTCGCGGGCGCTGGCTGAGAGCGAGGAAATGGGCGTAACGGAATTCATGATCTCGTGCGTAAGCACTTTGATCAGGTTATGCCAGGCTTCCATTTCCTTTTCTTCCAACTCCCGCTGAATGTTCTGGATAGATGCCACCCGCACCTGGTCGCCCAGCAAACTTAATTCTATTACATGCAGCGAAAGATTCGCCAGCTCGCCCCCCTGCCTGAGTTGCAAAAGTGTTTTTTCGCCATGTTCCAGTTGCTGCAGGTTCAGGGTTAAGGCAGGGCTAATAGCCTCAAGCTCATGGATGTGACTGGCATGTCTTACTTTCAGTATCTTCTTGGCAGCATTGTTCAGCAGTAGTATAGTGCCATCTGTTTTATAGGTGATGATGCCGATGCCGATGTGCTGTACTATAACTTCGAAGTAATGTAAATGCGCCTCTTTTTCGGCCCGCACCTGGCGGAACTTCAGCATTACTTCATTCAGCTTAAGACCAAGTTGGTTCTGTATTTTTCCTTCGCCCCTTACCTGGAAGAGCTCACTGAAATCATCGTACTTGATGGAGTTGAGAAAGCGCAGAAACTGCTTGTTAGTGTGTTCATGAAAACGAATGAGCAATATTGCCTGAAGCAGGATAAAAACAATAAGACCTATATAAGTACCACGGTAATCAGGATTGAAATTGACACGGGCTAAAGCATAAACTGTAAGCGCGAGCAAAGCAAGCCGGATAATAACCTGCAACCTATAGTTATTAAAGCGCATATTTCTCCAGCCTACGGTATAAAGCCCCTCTTGACAAGCCTAACTCTTTTGCAGCTTTAGAAATGTTGCCGTCATACTTCTGCAGCACCCGCTGTACTGCTTCCTTTTCCAGGTCATCAAGTTTTTGGGAATCAACTATAGTTGGGCTGGCTGGTACTTCTGTTTCCTGGATAAAGAAAAAGTCTTCGGCCTGCAGTTCGCGGTTATCACTCATGATACTGGCACGCTCCAGCACATGCTGCAATTCGCGTACGTTGCCGGGCCAGTTGTAGCGCTTGAGTTTTGCCAGCGCACCTTCAGAAAGTCGTTTAAGTGGCTGTTTATACTTCTGCGCATAAGAGGCCAGAAAATAATCTGCAAACAAAGGAATATCGTCCAGGCGCTCGCGCAAAGGTGGCAGGTTTAGCTCAACAGTATTAATCCGGTACAGCAGATCCTGACGGAATTCGTGGCGCTGCACCATCTCCTTTAGCGGCATATTGGTGGCACATATCAGGCGGATGTTTACAGGTATAGGTTTGTTGGTACCAACACGTATTACCTCACGGCGCTGCAGAACTGTAAGTAGTTTGGCCTGTAACGAAGGTGATAAATTACCGATCTCATCCAGGAACAGGGTACCACCGTTAGCAGCCTCAATCCTACCTATCCGATCTTCTTTGGCATCGGTGAATGATCCTTTTTTGTGTCCAAACAGTTCGCTTTCAAAAAGACTTTCAGTAATGGCGCCCATATCTACACTAACAAACACTTTGTCGGCTCGCGAAGAGCGCTGATGTATGGTGCGGGCAATAACTTCTTTACCTGTTCCATTCTCACCTAGCAAAAGTATGTCTGCATCCGTTTTGGCAACCTTATCAATAATAGAAAAGAGGTTGCGCATGGCAGGGCTTTGGCCGGTGATTATAGTAGGTGGCGTACTGTTCAGTTCTGCACAAAGCGTTTTGTTTACCTCCTTCAGTTGGTGCACTTCTTTGTAAGAGCTGCGCAATTTGGCTGCCGAAGAAAGTGTAGCCAGCAATTTCTCATTTTGCCATGGCTTCAGCACAAAGTCTGTGGCACCTTCCTTCAGGGCGCGTACCGCCATTTCTACATCGCCATAAGCAGTAATCATCACCACCACCGCCGATGGGTCATACTTCAGGATTTCCTTCAGCCAGTAAAACCCCTCCTGCCCGCTCGTAATATCATGGGTAAAATTCATGTCGAGCAGGATGATGTCGAAATCTTCGTTTGAAACCAGGAACGGGATCTTCTTGGGGTTCTTTTCCATAACGATTTCTGAAGCGTGCTTTTTCAGCAGCATTTTAGCCGAGAACAACACATCTTCGTTGTCATCGATCACCAAAATTCTTCCAAGGTTCTGTTCCATACAGGTAAGCGGTTATTGATTATACTTCCCAAGTATAAAATATTGTGCCAGGCTAATTCTCCCTTAATTTACAACATTTTATACTTAAAAGATACTGTTCGTTGTCCATGGCCGGACATTTATTGTCCATGAATGAACACCGGTGAAAAACAACAGTTTGGAAAAACAGCTTAAAACAGGCTTTTCAGGAAATGGCACGACACTTGGCAATAGGTTTTAGAGCCTTACCAATTCCTAGGTTTATACCATACCTACTAAAGCAAAACAAAACCATGAAAGACCTGATCATTGAAGCGCGGCAACTGGAGAAAACCTACCTGACCGATACTATAGAAACTACAGCCCTGGCTGGCGTGAATGTAAGTATAGCGCGGGGAGAATTTGTAGCAGTTATGGGCCCTTCCGGCTGCGGCAAAAGTACATTGCTGAACATACTTGGTATGCTGGATACTCCGTCTGGCGGCAGCCTGCAGTTTATGGGGCAGGAAATTGGTTGTGCTACAGAGCGGCAGCGGGCACAATTGCGAAAGCAGCACCTTGGCTTTATATTTCAGAGCTTTAACCTGATAGATGAGCTTACCGTGCATGAGAATGTAAGTTTGCCGCTGGCATACCAGGGCGTGCCGCAGGCCGAGCTGAAAAGGCGGGTGGATGAAGCGCTGGAACGTGTAGGTATAGCACACCGTCGGAATCATTTTCCGCAGCAATTATCGGGTGGACAGCAGCAGCGTGTTGCTATTGCACGTGCTGTTGTAGGAAACCCAAATCTTATACTTGCCGATGAGCCTACAGGTAACCTGGACTCGGTACATGGCCGTGAAGTTATGGCTTTATTATCGGAGCTGAACGAGGCCGGTACAACTATAGTAATGGTAACCCATTCTCCTTCCGATGCCGAATATGCGCACCGCATCATCAACCTGTTTGATGGACAAGTAATTACTGAACGTGCTACCGCAGCCCTTGCTACCTTTTAGTTAAAGTATAAATATCCAGATTCATGTTAAAAATATACTTCCTTACTGCCCTGAGATCGTTGTTGCGCAACAAGAGCTACAGCATCCTGAACATTGCCGGACTTGCCTTAGGTATAACCTGCAGCATTTTGCTTTTCCTGGTGATAAAGTATGAGCTGAGCTTTGATACTTTTCATGCTAAAGCTGACCGGATCTACCGCATTAACGTGGACTCCAACTATGGCGATGGCTTGTTTCAGTCTACATCCATCCACTTCCCCGCTGTAAAAGTGCTGAGAAGCAACAACCCCGGTTTTGAGAACATTACACAGGTTTTTGGTGAAGAAGGCGGCCAGATTACTGTACCTGCCAAAGGCAACGAAGCACCTAAACACTACCGCGAAGAAGGAGCTGTAGCATTTGCCGAACCTGAATTATTCGAGATATTCAGCTTTGATACTGGTGGTAAAGATCTGAAGCCTTACCTGAGCGAGCCGAATAACATTATACTTACTAAATCAATGGCCGAGAAGTATTTCCCGGCAGAAAATGCAGTGGGGAAAGTTGTTAAATACAACAATAGGCTAACCTTAAAAGTAGCCGCTGTTATACCTGACCTGCCCGTAAACACCGATTTTCCGTTTATCTTCTTTATTTCATACTCATCTCTTAAGGGTTTCGTCCAGTACGATCTAACAAAATGGAATTCACTGGTAAGTAACCATAATGGCTATGTACTACTGCCACCTGATGCTGACAAAAATAAAATCGAAGCTGATGTTAACGCTACCCTTCGTAAAAACATGCCGGACAAAAGGAGAAAAAATGAAAAGTTCGTTTTTCAGCCTTTAGATGACATACATTTTAACGCAGCCTACGGCAACTACGCACAACGCACCATTTCTAAAGAAGTGGTCTGGTCGATGGCTTTGGTAGGTATATTCCTGGTGATAACTGCTTGCATTAATTTTATTAACCTGGCCACTGCTCAGGCAATAAAACGTGCTAAAGAAGTAGGAATCAGGAAAGTGATGGGCAGTAATTACTGGCAGCTTATACTTCAGTTCCTGGGAGAAACTTTCCTGATCACACTCCTTGCAACTTTTATCTCGGTTATACTTACAGAACTGGCGCTACCCTTCTTAAATCAGTTGCTGGAGCTGGAGATCTCCTTTAGTGTACTAGAAGACCCTGTGCTGTTGTTGTTCCTGATTACAGAGGTACTATTGGTTACTTTGTTTGCTGGTTTATACCCTGCTTTTGTACTCTCCAGTTTTCAGCCGATTGCTGCCCTCAGAAGCCGCCTGTCGGTACAGAAAGTTGCCGGGTTATCCTTGCGCAGAGCATTGGTGGTGGTTCAATTTACTATTTGCCAGGTGCTTATCATCTGCACGCTTGTAGTTAACGAGCAGATGGACTATTTCCGTACCAAAGATCTTGGTTTTGATAAAGAGGCTGTTGTTACATCACTTCTGCCACAGGGACAGGCCATGAAGCTGAAAAATTTGCGCCAGGAATTACTGAACAACCCAGCTATAGAGGATATAACATTTGGTATAGCACCTCCAGCCGGAAACATTACCAGTCTCACCAACTTCGGTTTTAACAATTCCAAAGAAGACATGCCCTTCCAGGCTAATATGAAAGTAATAGATGAAAATTATCTCGATGTATTTAATCTTAAACTTGTAGCTGGCAGGAAGTTTAAAGACAACGAGAACACGAATGACTCTACTCATCGGCTTCTCATAAACGAAACCATGCGCCGCAAACTGGAGATCAAAACTCCGGAGGATGCTCTGGGCAAAACTATAACCTTAGGCAGTGGCGCAAGTAAAGCAACTATAGTTGGTGTAGTAGAAGACTTCCACCAGGCATCACTGCACGACCCTATTGACCCTATTTTGATGGTTGCCCAACCTGATTACTACCTATATGCGATGACCAAAATAAATATGAACCAAAGCAAAGAGGCTTTGCAACACCTGGAGCAGGTATGGTATAAAGCCTATCCGGATGATGTATTTAACTATGAGTTTCTGGATGAAAGCATAGCCCGTTTCTACCAGGATGAGCAGCGCCAAAGCACCTTGTTCAAAGTGTTTGCTATTATAGCCATATTCATCGGTTGCTTAGGTTTGTATGGACTGATCTCCTTTATGGCTGTGCAACGCACCAAAGAGGTTGGTATACGCAAAGTAATGGGGGCTTCTGTACTCAATATCACGATGCTCTTCTCTAAAGAGTTTGTGAAACTGGTACTGATAGCATTTGTGATTGCGGCTCCTATAGCTTATTACCTGATGCAAAAGTGGCTCCAGGATTTCACATACCGCATCGATATCGGGTACTGGGCATTTATACTTGCAGGCATAGCAACTATGGCAATTGCACTTATAACGATGAGCATACAGGCAATAAAAGCAGCAATCAGAAACCCTGTTTATTCGCTTAAAGCAGAATAAATAGGTAAACATAGTAAAAATATTATACTTAAAATGAGCCTGTTACATTATCAGGCTTATTTTCTTTTATAAAAGGTTTTGCAATAATAAATTCACCCTTTATATTTGCATCACAATTCGGAACAATGGTCCGTTCGTCTAGGGGTTAGGACTCCAGATTTTCATTCTGGCAACAGGGGTTCGATTCCCCTACGGACTACAAGTTATCCTGTTAAAATCAGCAAAAAGCCTGCAAATCGAGTATTTGCAGGCTTTTTGCATTTGGGGCCCTACCGAACTATTCACCTTTTCCTGCTATAAGGGAGCGTGATTCGGTGCGTCACTTTAAGCAGTTTGACCGACTCACCGAATCCACTCTAACTACCTGTCTTACAAGCTGTACAGGACTTGTACATCTTGATAGGGGCTGGCTGCAAGGCTAATTTTATTTAACCTTTAAAGCCATACAGCCATGAGCAAGCGCATCCGCATCATCTTTTACCTCAAGAAACCAAAGCACTACACATCGGGTCCCGTACCTATTTACCTGCGCATCACGGTGGCCGGGAAAAGAGCCGAGCTTTCTACCTCCAGGGAATGCGAGCCCAGCAGGTGGAATTCCTCAGCCGGCAGGGCCACCGGCACCCGGGAAGCTGTCCTTTCGCTGAACGCTTACCTGGACACGCTCCAGCAGAAAGTATACGAAGCCCACCGACGGCTGCTCGAACAGGGAAAAGAAGCCAGCGCCGAAAAGGTAAAGGCGGCTTACCTGGGCAAGCAGGAAAAAGAGAGCGGGCTGGTGGAAGTACTGCAGGCCCACAACCAGCGCGTAGAAGCCCTGCTGGGCACCGAGTACTCCCCTGCCACGCTGAAAGGTTACAAGACGTCCCTGCACCACCTGAAAGAATTTATTTTAAGTACCTACCGGGTACAGGACCTGAACTTAAAGCAGGTGGATTACGGCTTTGTCTCGGGTTATGACTTTTACCTGCGGAGCACCTGCAGGTGCTCGAACAACTCCACCTTAAAATACATCAAGCTGCTCAAGAAAGTCATCCGGGAGTGTTTGCACCAGGGGCTTTTAGATCGGGATCCCTTCCTGCACTACAAAGGCAAGGTCAAGCAGCTGGAACGGGTATACCTGACGGAGGAGGAACTGGAAAAAATAGCAGCCAAGGCAATGGTCACCGAGCGGCTCTCGCAGGTGCGGGACATCTTCCTGTTCTGCTGCCTGACGGGCCTTGCCTACACCGACGTGCAGCAGCTCAGCAAGGAAAACATCATGACAGGCATCGACGGGGAAGCGTGGCTCTCTATACGGCGGCAGAAGACCGGCACCCCTACCCGCCTGCCCCTCTTGCCAGCTGCCAGGGCAATCCTGGACAAATACCGCCAGCACCCGCAGTGCCTCTACAAAAACCGCCTGCTGCCCGTCTTGAGCAACCAGAAGATGAACGCTTACCTCAAGGAGATCATGGACGTGTGCGGCATCCAAAAGCCTGTCACCTTCCACACCGCCCGCCATACCTTTGCCACCACTGTTACGCTGCTCAACGGCGTACCGATGGAGAGCGTCTCCAGGATGCTGGGCCATACCTCCCTTAAAACCACCCAGCACTACGCCAAGGTGCTGGATATAAAGATCAACCAGGACATGAGGCTGCTGAAAGAAAAGAGTTTGCTAAAAGGGAAGGTGCTCTGAGTAGGCAGGAAAGCCGGGCAGGGATAAAAGTGAACGTACAGGTTGCCAGCAATAGGTTCTCCAGCAGAAAAAGGAGCTATTGCCTGGTCACCTTTCACTAAAGGGTGCCACTGCACGGTCTTTTCAGGGCCTGATTGGTTTGGCTCCCGGTACGTTCAGGCAGGGAGTCTACTCCATCAGTTCAGCAGTTTTCCATCATTTTTCTGGGCCCGAAAGATGTAAGCTTCAATATTTATACTTTACTTTAAACATCCAGCAAAGCTAACAACCATCCTGCTGCCAATGATTTATCACCAGAAGAAAAACAAGAACAACATCACCATCGAAATCGGTGAAGACCACCTGACCTATACCCTCCAGGACGAAACTACTAACAGGACAGAGAAGGTGCCTTACGAGCACATCCTGAACGACAAGTACGAGTTCTACGAAAGCAACAAAGCTTTCCAGAACAACGCTATCTATGCTGGCGTGGTCGGGGCTATCTTTCTGGCCATAAATATCTTTTATGGCACCAAGCTTTGGGCCTGGCTGTTCATGCTTGCCTGCCCGACCTTCTTTTACCTCTACCACAGGTCCAAGGCTGCCTTCACCGTCATCAAGACTGCCGGGGACATCAACATGTTCATCCTGCAGGATCAGCAGCATCATGAAGTGATAGAGAGCATCTACCAAAGCAGGAACAACTACCTGCAGCAACATTACCTGGGCATCAACTATGACAACGATCCGCAACGGGAACTAAGCAAATTCTCCTGGCTGCTTGAACTTGGCGTGATCACCCGCCGGGAGTTCGAGGTGATACGGGAGGAAATCGAGAGCAACATCGCATAGATCCTCATGCAAGGCATTCTGAACGAAAACGCCTTCGAAGACGAGGGTAGCAAGACCAGTTATGGTCTGTGGCTCTACCTGCTGCTGTTCATGGTGGGCTACAATGGTATAAAAGCAGCCTTGGAGCTTGTACAGAATCCTTCGACATCGAGCCCTTGGTGAATGCGCTACTTTTGGTAGTGGTAGCCGTTGTGATTATGATCGCCTTTTTCGCCAGGAAGCGCTGGACACCGCTACTATTCATCTCCTGTTTTGTGCTGCACCTGCTCTAAAGTCCCCATCTCCGTTGCGCTTTCAACTAACTACCCAGAACGGATTGACTATTTTTCTTTGGTTCGAGTAGCTGTCATGTGCCTTGTGGTGATCCCGTACCTGCTGCGCTCCGAGAGGGTTAAAGAGGTTTTTGTGAAATAAATCGCAGCTGCTCCAGAGAATTATGCTTTGCCAGTCCTAAAGCTGGTTTAGTACAGGCCGAAAAAGGGATGCCGAGTTTTAGGTTGAAACAGCTCATAGAGATAGCTGCAAAGGGCGATGGTCTCAAAATGAAAGCCCTAAAGCTTCCAAAGAACAGCCTTATGTCGCTACCTGTACGGGCCTTATGCCCCTTCTTTGCACTGCTGCCATGCAGAACCAATCCCAAAGCGCCCAAGGGAACACAAAGCGCTCCTGTGGGCAAGCCCCTCCAATCGATTTTATTAAATCCTTACCTTTCGTTTAGCATGTATTGCGCTACTCGCGCATCCAAAGCCCGAAGCGTAGCACGGCTTAAGGCTGCACAAGGTTAGCAACTGTAATTTAAATGGCTAATCTTTTTAGGTTGATGAGAGTCAAAGTAATCCCCCCTATACTTCCTGTTAGAGAGAGAACCGAACCAACTGAAATCAGCTGTATTGCGCTGCTATTGACAACTTCAAAGTCGTTGAATTCAGACAGGACAGCTAAAAAAGCATATAAACTAACCATAGTCGCAACTATACCTAAGCCAGTTCCGACAATCCTGTTCTGAATGACTGCTTGTATTATTAGACCTATCAAAAGCCCCGATGCTACAAAGCTAAAATTCTGAATAGAAAATAAATCCATGAGAAGCCAAAAAAAGGCTACTCCAATGAAATAGATGTAGGACATTAATTCCCAGACATTCTTTTTTAATTCTATTGGCTGCTTCATTTTCAAGTACTTTAAAGGCATAAATTACTATTCTTGGTAACGTTTTGTACAGGCTGTGAACGAGGCGTAGCCGAGTATAAAGCATGTGCCGTGTTGGGAGCAGACATTATTTAGCAAACCTGTACCTTATTCCCCAACTGCCTCTCAAAAGACTCGACTCCCGTAGAATACCTGCTAACTCTATTTGAAAGCCAAAGTTCTTTTCTTCAAATGGATAAATATTCAAACCAACAGGAACAACAACGCCTTCCAGAATCTGAACTCTTCCACCTACACCAGCATAAACATTGACAGTCTCGTTTCTTTTAAAGATGTAGTTTAGTGTCAATTCAAGGCTTGTGTCTTCAAAGTAATTATCGGTGCCTATGCGAAGTTCAGGAAGGAACCTGTTGTTTATCTCATAATTGAGACCTACAAACGGTAAGTTAGACTGATTGAAACTAACCCCAAACTGGGCAAAAGATGCTGTGGAGATAAAAAGGAAAATAACTACTGTGTAGAGTTTCTTCATATTAAGTTTGTTTTAGTGTTTTTTCGAATTGATTTTGTTTACTCCCAACGTCAGTTTGTCTAAAAACCTCTGCTCGTTTCTTAGTTAAAGATAGCAATTTAGAAATATACTGCACTTGATGCAGCGCCTTTTATTCGTTGGTCAACGCTTCGCTCTTTTGTCCCACACCTGGCTATTAGGATCCACAGTACGCTTAACGTGGCCGCACAGTCCCTGAGATAGGCCAACAGACGCTCCCAGCCGATGATGTTACAGATGCGACGCAGGTTATAGGCCACCAGCATCAGCCCCACGTCGCCTGCAGCACGTTCCATACCTTTCTTGGGGAGCACATAGCTATAGCCCCACTGCCGCTTGATGGTGCCGAAAGGATGCTCCACAATCGCCTGCCTGCGCTTGTAGAGTTCGGGGTTAGCGGCGATGTTTTGTCGGTTGAGCTCAAGGACCGGCGTGTAAGTATTCCGCTCGATGAGCTTGCCGTTTTTGGCCGTGGTGCAGCGAGCTCGCACCGGGCACTTCTTGCAGGCCTTGGTGCGGTACTGGTGGAAGCTGGTCTGATTCGTCTTGCCCCGGTGCTTGGTGTAGATGCTGCCGTTGGTAGAGAGGGTGTGGCCTTCAGGGCAGGTGTAGGTATCAGTTGCGTGATCATAGACAAAAAACTCCACATTGTAGACAGGGTCCGGGGCATTGGCAGCGGGTGCCGGAATGGCCACCATCGTAGTAACTCCAAGCTTTTGTGCGATCTCCAGTTCTGAGCCTGTGTGGTACCCTTTGTCAAACAGGACCGTGAAGGAGTTGTTGCCCACGATGCTCTTAGCCCGGCGGAGCATGTTTCCCATAGCCTTGCAATCGTTGTGGTTGGTCACGCAGAAGTCAACGGGTAGGCAGTGGCGGGCGTCCACGGTAGCCTGCACGTTATAGGCTACTTCGGTGATGGTATTACGGATGATCAGCTGCCGGCTTTCCGGATCTGAAACAGAGACCTGATCTTCCCCAGACTCCTGGAGCTGTTGCAGGAGCTTGAGGTAGTACTCCCTTCGCCGGGCATGCCGGGCCATGGCATCGAGCAGGTGCTCTACCTGAACAGCGTCTCTTGTCTGCGCCAGGGCCAGTTGGCACTCCGAGAGCTTCTCTTCGATGTAGAGAAGGTGGCGGGCGATCTTGCCTTGGTTGTAGTTGTTTTTCTTCGAGTTCTGCGCCCGGAGCTTGGTGGAGTCGCCGGCCAACAGCTCCCCGCCGATCAGCTCAAAGCGCCGTGCCATCTTCACTGTGGCGCGGAAGACGCGGGTGATGGGCCGGCTGTTGTTCTTGCGGAAATTAGCGATCGTGTTATGATCAGGCGTGAGTTGGCCCAAAAGCCACATCACTTCCAGGTTACGGAGGCACTCCCGCTCCAGGCAGCGTGAAGAGCGGATGCGGTTCAGGTAGCCGTAGACTAGTAATTTGAGCAAAACTGTTGGATGGTAAGCCGGGCGACCATTCTCTGAGAAAGCAGTGCGGAAGCCTAGTTTTTCAAGTGGCAGCGAATCAACAAAGGCATCGATCAACCGCACTTCGTTATCTGACCAGATCAGCTCTTCCAAACCGGCCCCTCCGCAGGGAGGGGCATCGCGGCGGCAGGCGTGTATAAACTTCATAGCGCAAGTAGACTGGTAAACTATTGTTTAGCTACTTGCACTTTAAAAGTTTCAGAAAGCAGGAGTTATTAGACAGTCTGACGGTTTCGGGCATTGCGTTGGTGGGCTTTTGAAACAGTAAACCGTCCGCCTGCACTAACGTTTATTAATTGCTCAAATGTTCATATTCGCACTATCCGCCCACTAAAGCAAAACCCGTGTTAGGTGCAGTTTTTATTTTATTCCTAGTTCGGTTTTTACGGCTGGCAACAGGAAAAATTCTTCATTTTTGTTCAATTCAATAATTCCAGTTCTTGTCAGAATTTTATTTGTCAGCGGATTAATGTAAGTCGAGAATAATTTTTCCATTTTCTGAGTTCGTTCTGGGTCTGTCAATTGATTCTCGAGATCAAATAAGTCAATGAACTCAGCACTTGGTCCCTGCATTATGTGAGCAAAGTCATGTTTAATCCATTCTTTATCTCGCTGAAATGTCTTGCCGAAGGCACTTTTTAAATTAAGCTTTATTCTCAGATAATATAATTTACTGTAGCTTGATTTTCTCAAGATTAAGGCTAAAATAACTTCGTCAGACTCTTTAAACCACGCACCAAAGTCGCTTTCAAACCCATTGTCAAGAGCGATCCTATTAAAAGTCTTTTTAAATTCCTTTGTGTCCACGAACTGTTCTTTTTACTGTCTGTCTAAATTGCACCTAACTTCTATATAACTACTAAGCAGCTTCTTTTTTGAGTTCCTGAAACCTTCGCTCCAGATACATAATTTTCACTTGTTTGTACTTCTCCTGGTAAGCAGTTAATTCTACGGGGCTGAACTCCTGCCTACAAGATACCATTTTGTAGTAAATAGTGGCAATCTTATTAGCCGTGGCCACGGTGGCATACTTGTTACCGCCCTTTGCTTTCATGCGGCGGAAGTAGTCACCGAGCCAGTTGTCGCTCCGCTGCACGGCATTGGCGGCATTTCGAAAGGCCTGGCTGGCCGGGTTGGGCTTCTTCTTCATCAGGGTACTGCTGATAAGCTTTCCTCCTGAAATTTTGTTGTTGGGGCACAGGTTAAGCCAGCTGCTAAAGTGCTTGGCCGTTTCCCACTTACCCATATCGGTTCCCGTCTCTGATAGAATCTCCAAAGCGGCAATGTCACTGATGCCGTAGATAGCCATTACATCCACTCCCAGTACTCTCTTCAGGTAGGAGCAGGTGTTGAACGAGGGCTTGTTCCTGTTGGCCCTCTTAGTAGTGATGGCCTCACGCTCAGGCGCCGCTTCAGGGCAGATCTCCTGGTGGTAGTGTTCGAGCTGCCGTTCGATGGCCGCGTCGCACGAGGCGATACGCTGGGTCAGGTACTGATAGTTCATGTAACCATCCTCCAGCAGGTAAAGCTGCTCCGAGCGCCAGTTGCCCTGCAGTGACTTAAGGATGGTAGCCCTGTCGGCCTTTACTTTAAAGTGGACGCAGGCAAGAAAGTTCTCCGTTGTCCGCTCTCCCCGCAGGATGGCCTCAATGATGGCAAGGCCAGTTTTGCCCGTGATGTCGCGCAGGAGCGTGTGCAACTTTACGTTCATCAGCTCGAGGGCCTTCTGTATCCTGAGCACGCAGCGGCCTCTGTCCTGGGTGAGGGTTCTGCGGTGGCGCACCAGCGTACGCAGGGCTTCCTGCTCATCATCAGGCAGGTAGCTGCTGCGAAGCAGTCCGCAACTGTGCAGCTTCTGGATCCAACGCGCATCATCCTCATCATTCTTTCTGCCACACACGTTCTTGACCTGTTTGGCATTGACCAGGTACACCTCCAGGCCCTGTTGGATGAGTAGGTTGAACAAGGGTTTCCAGTACACGCCTGTGCTCTCCATGGCTACTGTGTCCACCCCGCACTGGAGCAGCCAGGCAGCAATGGCTTCCAAGTCACAGGTCATCGTCCCAAAGGATCGGACCGGCTCCGGGGCCCTGCCTTGGGGTACGGCAACGGCGTGTAGGGTGTCTCCTACGTCGATACCTGCCGCGTTGGGATTTATGAGCGGCAGGTCAACAGTACTCTTTGTGGTGATGGCTTGCTTTTTCATAGGCTTTCATGTTTGGGGTAAGTACAAAAGCCCTTGCCTGCCGCCCAGCCAGCTTACTCTTCTATGCGGGCTCCAACGCCCAGTTTGAAACCTAATGGGGCAGCAGAACCACACTACTGGTAGAGTTCACCCACTCAATGTTAGGAAAGGTCTTGCTGCAAAAGCTCCTGTAACTAAGTGTACTCTTTCATCAGCTTTAAAGCTTAAAAATGCACCTCAAGTTATTATGAGCGAAACATTGTCTGAGCCAATACAGGCACTACTGTATAAACGACAACATACGCTTATCTGCACTATGTACGTAATTGCTGCCGCCTGTTTTTAGGCAGGATCTGGTTAAGTATGTAGCTGCGTAAATTGTTTTCATATCCTTTAGCTAATGTAATAGATTACTAGAGATTATCCAATGGGCTGGTGATTTTATCCAAGGCATGGGTGGTGATGTGGGTATAGATCTCAGTGGTCTTGCTGGGTCGATGCCTCAGCAGCACCTGGATGTAGCGCAGGTCCATTCCCTGCTCCAATAGGTAATTGGCTAAGGAGTGGCGCAGCAGTGAGATGACACCTTCTTCTAAATCCCTGCTTTCTGCAGACTTGATTAAGAACAGATTGAAGGTGCTGTCCTCAATATAATACCCCTTTTCAATCCTTTTATATGTATGCCTTGTAGAAGGCCAGCCCGCTTGCCTTGCATGTATAAGCAGCAGATCATTTCTGGTTTATCAAACAGCCTCCCTTCTTTATCTTACAACCTCCACCCATCCTTTGTAGTACCTGCCCAGCTTACCGACATAGAGGCTGTAGTAGTAGGTCCCAGATCCAACATTTCCGCCTGTCCAGTTCCCATGATAGCCTCTCTTTCGGTACACTTCCTGACCAAACCGATTGACCACCACCAACTCATTATCGGGGTATAGCTCCAACTTGGGAATGGAGAAGGTGTCGTTGTAACCATCGCCATTGGGGCTGAATATATTAGGAATAGAGAGGGCATGCTCAAATGAAAGTTCTATACTGTTTGACCAGGACTCCCACGGCTTACCAGACGCCACTGCCTTAATCCGATAGCGATGGTTAAAACCCGTGGCGGTGCTAAGCCCGGAGAGTGAAAACGTGCCGCCATCCACCTCCTGTAGCAGGGAGTACTCAGTTTCGTCGTCTACCTTGCGCCACACCTGGTAGTGGGACACACCCTCCTGCCAACCGCCATAGGTGCTCCAGTTCAGCGTCAGGGTCTCCGCTCCCGAGTCTGCATCCCCCCGCAGCAATATCGTCCGGTGAGCGTCACTGGCAATTTCCTCTCCGCACCCGTTCTGCGCCACTACCCTGTACTCGTATACCTCTTCCCTCCCCTGCAGTCCGGTGTCTGTATAAATGCGATCAGCGTTTGGAACAGAGGCGGCCTGCATCCAGGTGGAAGTTCCCGCCACTCTGTGCTGCAGGGAAGTTGCGGCCGCGGCGCTGAGGCTTCCATCAACCTGCCACTGCAACCGGCTCTCCGTGCCCTCCTCTGCGCTGATTGTCAC
Source organism: uncultured Pontibacter sp. (assembly GCA_966250805.1). GTDB lineage: Bacteria > Bacteroidota > Bacteroidia > Cytophagales > Hymenobacteraceae > Pontibacter. The sequence goes on from CBINIP010000030.1 coordinate 30,299, forward strand.
AAAATCTATTGCGATAGTGGTCGGATCTCTGAAGACATCAACAAGCAAAGTATCCGAGACACCATAGCATACTGTGTCTATTGTGGTACTCTGCTCCTGCACCCACAATTTCTTTATTCCTATACCGTCCCAGTCCACCACCGCCTGAGCCGTACCCTGGCCTGATACCACTTTGCCGCCGACTGCGCCCCAGGTATAAATTGAACCATTGGTCAGAGTGACCTGGTAAGTATTTCCTTTGCTTTGGTTAAGGCAGACGGACGGCAGGCCTTTCGGGGTCTCGGTGTCCAGTTCTACGTTTATGCGTACGGGCATCCTGACCAGAGGCCCCTCACAGTCAAACTTGTTTACAGGGGTCACTTCAATCCATGCAGCCGTGTTGGCCAGCCCCCAGTCTACGGTAACGGCCGCCGTTCCCTGGCCTGACCGGATAATGCCGCCGCCAACGCGCCAGCGGTAGCTGCCGCCCTCTGCTGCCTCTACGCTATAGGCCACTCCTTCTACCATGGGACATACCGACCGGGAGCCGGTAATGACTACCTTTGGAAGCGGGTGCACCGTTACCGCTACCGTGTCACGGCGCGTGCAGGGGCCGTCTGAGACAGTAAGCACATAATGCAGAAGCGTTTCCTTGTCCACTTCAGAAGTATATTGAAACACAGGATCTGCTACCGTGGAGTCGCTGAGAAATCTTCCTGGACTCCAGCTATAGCGCAGCCTGCCGTCCGGGGTGCTGCCAAGCCTGGCCGGTGTGTTGGCACAAACCTGTTTGTCGGGACCTGCATTCGCATGTTGTTCCAGCAGTTCGTTGCGGTAAAGCAGACTCGTGACAAAATTGGGCAGCACATACGCTCCGATACCCGGTAGGACATCCTGGCGGAAGAGACAGGCCTGCCCCCTCAGGTTGGGGTGCTCAATCACAGCCATGCTGGTCTGCCCCGACTGCCCCTCAAACGTTGATATGTAAATCTTCCCGTCGCTGGCCAGTTGGGGGCTGTGCAGGTTGTACAGGGGATGCTGCACGAGCGGCACCGCTGTGCGCGCCATCTCCTCGGCAGAAGTTTGGCTGAGGTCGTACTGCGTCAGCTGCGGACTGGACCAGGTAGTAAAGTATAGCAGCTTGCCATCGCCGGAGAACTCCACGGCGCGGTGGTAGTCCTTATTTCCCACAGGAACGAGCTTCAGGTTGGAGAATCGGCCTGTAGTTGCATTAAAGTCGGCAAGGCCAATAACAGATGCATCCTTGTTCGTCAGGCCCGTGAAGGCCAAACGGTCTCCGGAAGGAGAGAACTTCAGGTAGGTAATGTTGGTAACACCTGGAAGAAAGGATTCCACCGGTTGTGGGTTCACGCCGGCGGCGTCTACTCTGTAAGCGTACAGCAAGCCGGGGCGGTCCTGCCGGTCGGCAGCAAGCCAGTAGCGGTCCGAATCAGAGCAGCCACAGGCTCCGCTTGCCGTCAGGTTCTCCTCGGCCAGGGAATGGAGCAAGACATTTTTGGTCACCACCTCTCCCCGCCCTCCTTGGCGCGCCATGTCTACAACAGAGTACCGCAGCCCCTTGGCAAACTTGTTCTCAAAGGCGTCCGACGTAAAAATAAAGTAGCGGTTCTTGCTGCCAGGCTGCGGGACGATGACTGTGCCCTGACGCGCTGAGATATGCCCGTCCAGGCCGGTGCCATTGGCCATCACACGGTGTTCCTGGTTCCAAACGTTCTCGCCGTTGGTGTAGAAGAGGAGGCTGCCCGTGGAATCCGCCATGGACGCCACTCCCTCCGAAGCCACCATAGCCCCATCCCTAAGCACATGCGGTGGGGTCTGGTTGAAGTCCAGCCCGGACCTGGTGTTGCCGAAGTACCAAATGTTGGCCTGCTTTTGGGCAAGTGCACCTCTGCCCGTGATGCAGCAGGCGAGGGCAAGAGATAGCACCAGGAAATATCGCATAGCTGAATTTGTCTTCTGTGGCCGGGAGCGGCCCTGTGGCTGATTTCTGTATGAAAACCGGTTACCTCCTCAGCGTGTAGCCGACAGCAAGCCCAAACCAGGGTAAGAGGGTGCTGTGCCCCAGGTTGCGCTCTTTGCTAAACTGCGCCATGGGCGTGAAACCTGCTTTGTAGAACATGCCGCCTTCCCTTTGCTGGTAACGATAGCCCAGCCTGCCTACCGGCAGCAGCCGCAGCTCGCTTTCCGGGGCCACACTACCTTCCTGAGGGTATTTCTGATAAAGGGGGGTTACGCCAAGCCCCAGTTCCAGAAAATGGCTCTTCCTTCCGTGCAGCCAGGATACCTCCAGCGGCACAGCAAGCCAGCTGGAACGACCTTCCTCCCTTCCCCCGGAAACGGTGCTGTAGTACATCACCCCCGCGCGCCCTGCCAGTCTCCAGTACTCAGCCTCCAGCAGCATACGGTCATAGTTAAGGGAGTAGAAACCGCCGTTACCACCTACCTCCAGGAATATGGAGTTGCGCCGCAGCTGCTCCTGGGCTTGCTGCGCCTTAGCAGGGGTAACAGCAAAAATTAACAATGTCAGAACCAGGCTGTAAAGTCCGGCATCAAGATTTCCTGAGCTTCTCGGTAGAGGTATATCCATGTGCAGCTGTATGATTTATGGCAAACAATACATAAACAAGATAAAGTGATACTAAGAACTTGGCTTTGCGGTGGCGCAGCTGCCCTTAAGGTGTAGTTGGAAGCCGTACTAGTTATATTTTGACCAATGCTCAAAGCGGGAGTCTTTAAGGGATTTATCAATGGTAGATATTTGCAGTTCTACGTTTCGCTTCATTATCAAATACTGCTTTGTTCTTAATTGCTCTTTAACGGCCTCTAACATTCCCAGTAACTCCTTCATGATCCTAGAAACCACTATCTCCCTCTATATCATGCCCATTTCTCCTACTCATTCAAGTCTGGTTACACAACTTCACCAAGTCGTCCATCTGCTTTGCAGAGGTCATAATAGGCGTAACTCAATCAAAAATATTTGCAGCCTTAGGGACTTGGTTGTCAGAATACCATCTGCCTTTCTTACTGCTGTTGCTTTTATTTCTGTCATTTCTATTTCATTCCTTCAATAGTAGCATCTCTATCTTACCTGCATGAAGCCCTGAAGTAAATAAGTTGATAAAGGGCTGTAAAAGCATTTACAGCCCTTTATTGTTTTGTTGGTGACAAACCCTTCATGAAGTAAGTCATCAGTAAGCAAAAAACTTGTAAGTGACTATCGGTGTTAAACGGGTTCTACTTCCTTCGCTCCTTCCAATCTCAGGATGGTACCGAGGAGCTGCTCAGAGCAGCTGTAAATATCGTCCAGGCTGTGTAGCTCTACTTTTGTTTCCTTCCCGTTCTCTTCCATCAGGCCGATGTACTTCTTACTCCCGTTGAGATAGAGCCGGCACACGGTTTTACGGATGGTGTCATCCAGGATGATGTTAAGGTAGCGGGTGGTATCACGGTAATGGATGCGCGAGCTGTTCACTTTGGTGCGCAGAATGGACTTGATGATATGGAAGCTCTCCTGCTCCAGTTCGGTGAACTCGGTTTTAACTTCTTCTACCGTAGCGGCTGGCTTTTCGGCCTCCTGCTCTACTTTGACCGCTTCCACTTCATTGGACAAGGCTGTTTTGAGCCTGTCACTGATCATCTCGCTCACATACTGCTGAAGCGACTTTTTGACCAGGGGCGTGAACTGCTCCATCATCTTGGCTGTCACAATGCCGCTGTAAATTTGCTTGGCAAACAAGCGCACCAGCTGGTCGGAAGGATTACTGAACTCCGTAGCGATTATCTTCTTGATTTCACGGGTATACTTGAGCTCGGTGGCAGCGCTTAGTATCTGCTCGACATCAAAAGCATTCTTTTGGTACTTTTTAAGCTCCAGCACATTGTTTTCGGTAATCTCGGTGATGTTAAACTCCCAGAACGGCTTGTTGTCCATCTTATTGGCTTCTTCCAAGTCTGTGTAGAAGCGGTAGACGATGCCGTTGGTCAGGATGCCAAAGCGGGTGCTGCATACGTGAAAGTAACGGTGCAATTGCGAGTTGTGTACGTTCAACTCTTCTTTCCAATGCTTGCATTCTACGATGATGATGGGCTTGCCATCCTTTTGGATGCAGTAGTCTACCTTCTCGCCTTTCTTGATGCCCAAGTCAGCAATAAATTCAGGAATCACTTCCAAGGGGTTGAAGACATCATACCCTAAGGCCGCAATAAAAGGCATGACAAAGGCAGTCTTGGTGGCTTCTTCGGTCTGAATAGAATCCTTCATGCGGGTGACCTTCTCGCCCAAAGCTTTGATTACGTCAATAAAATCCATAGCTGATGCTCTTTTAAGTGGTGAGTAAAAGGTAAGCTAAGCGGAAACGTATTAGAAGATACTAATATAGTAATTGAATCAATAAAAGCCAATTGAAAAAAAGGAAAATGCAAGCTAAGAAAATAAGATTCTGTAACTGCTCGAAAAGGGCATTAGGGCTTTAGATAGGCACATGCTTAACTGTTTAGCCATTCTAGATAATTTTCACGGTTAATTTATGCCGCTGCAAGACTTAAGCGCCAGGAGATATGAAACCAGACCCACTGCTAACGCTTGTTGCTAGTAGAGATTGCTACAACGTGCTTGTATATACATTGTGCGAGGCGAATAGCAAAAGTATAAGGTATATACTTTGTGCTTGTTGCACAACTGTCTGAAGATAGCCGTAAAAGAGAAGAGTACCAAATCATTGCGGGGATGCAGGGCAGGAAAACTTTTGAAGACGAGCGGGAGCTTTGTTTTTCACTTTCGGAGCATGTGCCGGAACATAACTTTTACCGGCGGCTCAAAGCCCGGCTTGACCTTTCGTTTCTCTACGAGCTGACGGCTCCCTATTACGGGCACTGCGGCCAGCAAAGCATCGACCCGGTCGTCTTCTTCAAACTCTGCCTGGTGGCACGCCTGGAGAACATCCTCTCTGACCGCCATCTCATCGAGCATTGTAGCCTGCGCCTGGACCTGTTGTACTTCCTCGATTATCAGCTTGACGAGCCCCTGCCCTGGCACTCGACCCTCTCGCGCACCCGTCAGCTCTTGCCTGCCGCGCTCTTTGAAGAAGTCTTCACCCGCGTGCTCTTGCTGTGCGTGGAGGCAGGCATGGTTTCGGGCCATACGCAGGTAGTGGATTCGGCGCTTGTAAAAGCCAATGCCTCGATGGATTCGCTCGAGCTGAAGGTAGCTCCACAAACACTGGACGCACACCTGGAGCGCATCCGGGCCATCAGCCGCGGAGACCGCAAAGCCATGGTCAACAAAGCTACCAGGCAGCAGCGCACCATCACCGCCAGCCGCGATGAACTCATGGAAATACAGGCCCGCAACCGCAAGTGGCGCCTGGAGCAGGACTACCATCCCGGCGCCCATAACAAAGGTGCCAAGTACACTTCTAACAAGACCCACTACTCGCCGGTAGATCCCGATGCCCGCATCGCTGTCAAACCGGGCAAGGCACGCAAACTCTGTTATCTGACGCAGCTGGCCGTAGATGCTTGCCGGCATGTGATCACCCACATCCACGCTGACCTGGCAGAGCGGAAAGACAACCAATGCTTGCCCCAGCTGCTTTCATCACTCACTCAACGGCTGCAACAGGCAGGGCTTCGCTGTACGGCGTTGCTGGCCGATGCGGGCTACTCATCAGGTGAGAACTACCACCTGCTGGAAGGCCACAACATTACGGCCTACATTCCGCCCCACGGCACCTACAAAGGCGGACCCGAAGGCTTTACCTACCATAAAGCAGAAGATTACTGGCGCTGCCCCTGGGGTAAGAAAGTCACCTTCCGAAAGATTAAAACAGAGCCAAAGAACAACATCAAAAAGAAGATCTACTTCACCACCCGGCGTGACTGCAAGGGCTGTCCTTACCGCCAGCAGTGCATTGGCAAAGGCCATGAGCGCAAGATAGAGATTACCTATTACCGGGAGCAGTACGAGCGGGTGATCCAACGCCTGCAAAGCCGCTGGGGCCGGCGCATGAAAGGACTGCGGCAGGCTACCGTAGAGCCGGTACTGGGTACACTTACAAACTTTATGGGACTTGGTAGGATCAACACCAGAGGGCTGGTGCTGGCCCACAAGGGAATGCTTTTAGCTGCTGCAGCCTATAACTTGCAGAAACTGCTGCGCTTCATGCCGAAAAGAAGCCAAACAGCTGTTATGGCCTTACCCCACCTTGATCTGGAAGCACTTTTATTGTTGTTTGCAGTGAAAAGAAAAGTTGTACGGCAAGAAAAAGAATACGAAAGGAAGATTATGATAGAGTTGTGCAACAGCTACCTTTGTTGAGCGTTGTAATTTTCATTAGAGCTATTAATAAATTAAATCCTATACTTTACGTACAGCTTTTTCGTGATCATAATAAATCACTCCAGTAACTGTCTTAAAAATGATAAAAATATTATGGAAAACCAGACTGAAAGAGATCTTTATAAAAATTTAGGGCAAATTATTTTAGATTCTTTGACAGATCAATCAATGGATAAAAAGTGGGAAAAGGTTATATTAAAAGTACAGTTTACTCACGGGTCTATTAACTATGAAGCAAATAAATATTGGAAGGGAAATAAAGAAAGCTTGTGGGGCGTAGCTGATCCAAGTTTGCTTAGCTCTACTATCAAAAAGCTATATCGATTTACTCAGGAAAATAGTTATACGCAATGGAATACATTCATTTATGAGCTAACATCAGACCATAAATTTGATATTAAATACTTTTGGGATCAGGAATTAAATGATAAATATGATGAATTGACTTCATAAAACTGGCAAATAATATTATCACACTTCATTTACTTCAACTATATGATCGTTCAAATCTATCGAGCGCAAATTAGATATGAATAAATTGGAAATGACAAATATTAGCTTTGATTGAAGCTTCTGAAGTTCGAGGCTTTTAATTCATCTAATTTTACTTCCATTAACTTTTATTCCGCTCAACGTTTAGTACAGGCTGTGGATGAGGCGTTGCCGAGTATAGAGCCTGTGCAGTGTTAGGGCCAGTTATTCTGCAGCTTCAATCTTCCCTTCTCTTTAAGCCGACACCCACTAGATTTTCAGCAACTGTTTTGCCTCTTCTGGTGTGAATTCTATTTCTTCATACACTGCCCGCCCCTGTGGAATAGGCACCCCATACAAATAGGAGAAACTTCCATCTTCATTAAGAATAAGATAGCGAACATCTACTTGCAGGTTTTCCAAATCAGTGCTTATCCAGTATTCATTCACCTCATTTTCTTCCAGTAATTCCTTTGCTCTAGGCTTGAGAACCTGGATGAACTCTGGCTTGAATACTTCTTCTGTGGAAAGTAATCGTCCAGAAGTCAAGCTATAAGATTGGCACTCGAGTTTAGTCATACCCAGAAATTGCTCTTCATTTGTCATGATATACTCTTCCTGAACGATATTAAGAACCTGGTCCTTCCACACATTTGTCTTTATCTTCGCCAAGTCAAAAACATAGTGTGTAGAATCTCCAGCTGCCTTTCTTTCCCCAAGCACATCAAGCATGTCAGGGTTAGTTGCTTTTAACTCTTGAAGCCTCTTGGCTGCTCTTTTTTCATAATCAGAGTTCAAACTGTCGGTAAAAGCCGCTTTCTTTTCTCCTACAATGAAGGGATAACGAACTTCTAAGATAAAGTCTGCTAAGCCCTTACTACGCCTCAGAACCTGCTGAAGGCTTTTCTCCTGTATGGTGTAGGAAGCGACGGGTAAAGTCGCTGCCTGTGATACCACTTCAAATGGAAGAGTTACTTCTTTAGCTTCTGCTTCCTTAATACTAGATTGTTGGCAGCTACTAGAAAAGAGAACCAGCAATGACCAAATGCCAGGTAGATAAAGTTGTTTGAGTTTCATGTCTAGATTGGTAGTAAGTCCGGCTCAATCTTCCTTCTATAGTTAATTTGGTAGTAAGTACTTTATAATTTGTCCTAACGTTTAGTACATAAGGTGAACGAGGCGTAGCCGAAATATAACTTATGTACAGGGTTACCAATTGTTTTTCTTATTTTTTCCTGCCAACCCAAACATAATCATTGGGCTTAAAGAAATAGCGTTGCTCATCTTCAGTTCCCTCAGCTACCATTCCTTCTTGAAATCCATCATCGAGCAGTTTTTGTATTTGAATCTCTGTCAATTCGTCGGACTTTTCAAAATAGTTTATAGTGTCACATTTGAGGGTCCATTCAAAATTATCAGGATTAAAGGATTGTGATTGAAACTTACTATTTGGAAAACTCCTTTCTTCTGAACAGGGAATAAAAAAGTTATCTCGGATTTCCCCTTCATTTTCAGTTCTTGCACAGACTAATTCAGAAAGAATGTAGTTTTTTTCATAAATCCATAATTGCAAATCATAAGGGACAGTTGATTGTTTGAACTCGTGCTCCCACAGGCTATACATTTGAGCTAACTTATCAAGTATCTTCCTGAAGTACCAAAGTGGCGGATTTCGCTTTTCAAGACGATACCAAGGATCAATCCAAACTTTTACATATTCATCTCTCCAAGTTTCAATTACTTTTATGTCAGGTTGCTTATTATTCTCAAACCAGTTGTCAATTTTTTTGACCTGATTTTTCCATCCTCTAATTTTCTTCTTGTTCGAGAAGGGTTTCATTAATTATAAATGTTTGGTAACGTACTGGGCTATGAAGTGCTTTAGTACTTTATAGGCTTTGTTGTGAGTAGGACTTTTTTCTACTTTGTTAGCTCCATGAATCTTAGTTCCTTGAAGATAGTGTCAATCTTATCATTGTACATAGACACATTCGGTTCTTTTCGGTTATACATCATACTAATCTGGTCTTTAAGAATATTAGCCATCTCGTCATATCTATCAAGCTGGCACAGTTTTACAGCTGTCAGATATTCAAAAATCCAATCTGCTCCAACATTATTCATCACACGCTCCTTATTCAAGACTGGTAGCACGTCATTGATGTAATAACTACTAACTGATATGTATTCAGAGAAATATCTTGTGCTAATGTCAATGATTTTGTTTTTGAAATTAGAGTAGTCACTCTCAAAATCTTTTCCCGAATCAAGGAAAAAGAACTTGTCCTGATTTCCTAAAGTTTTGCCATCAGCAAAAACGGTCGGATTGTTTCTTTGATCTGGTATGGACTTAAAACTGAACTTTTCAAACCACTTCGATAGAATTTCAAATCTGACACCATAGATAGGGTAAACCTCTAATGCAGGATTGTCACGCTCCAAATCGTATGACTTGTGTAAATAAAATTCTATGTTGTAAAATCCGAAGTCCGTTTTCTAGCGGAGTGAATTGTATCTCTTTATAAACTTAAATTGCTTGAGACCTTCTTCCATCTGCAATAGAGGAAGAATTTCATTCTGAAAATCCGCCATTTCCTACTTTACTTATTCTTGAACTTATTAATATTTCGACTTACGCACAACGTTCTGGTATAGCAGATGGCAAGTCGTCAGCCGAAGCATGACTGCTATACTTGGTTGTGTGGACGTAATTCTTTCTTATCTGCTCAAGCATATTTATAAATCGAATTCCGCCTACTCTGGCAGAGAAGACTCTTTGTAAGTCTTAAGCAGGATAGGGTACGCAAGCGTTGCCCCCACAAAGCTACCCCTCGTCATCATTCTGGTGCTGCGGCTCTCTGTATTCATGGTATAGTCTATGTCTGTTTGCAACATGTCCCGAAGCCCTTGACTATAGTACAAATTCAGCTCGAATTGCTCTTTCCCATTGTGATAAAACTGCATTCCCAAGCCCAAAATGGCAGAAGCTCCCCATCTGTTTTTTACAGCCGTTGATTCAGAGTAAGAAATTCCATCTACTGATGGTATCATCAGGCCACCCGCATATGGGGCAAACTTTGACTTTGGGCTAAGGTAATCCACACTAACACCTCCTAAAACATGCAGCTTAAAATTGAAGAGGTAGAGCCTCTGCTCACGGTTAAGCGGGAAATAGGTAATGTCTTTAAGTGTTCGCAAGGCTTGTATAGGGAAGCGGTAGATGTAATTACTTGTACTGTGGCTTGCTCTGGGGCTACCGTAAGGATTCTTCACCAAGTGGTCGGGCACCTCTATCCTATAGCCCCACCCGATATTGCCGTAGCTCAGTCCTGAGGCTATACTCCATTCATCGTTAAGTTTGAGCTGCAGCATAAGCCCCCAGTTGTCAGTGATGTCGAAATAACGAGGCTTGAAAGTGGATGCTTTCCCAATGCTGCGGTCGTAACGTGCGTAGGGCACCTGAAAGCCGACATGAGGTTTAACGAATAACTCCATCTTCAGCGGGTGACTGAGCTGCGAAAATCCGTTGAAGCAGGCTGCAAATAGTATCAAAGTTGTGCTGAACAATCTTTTCATCCTGCCACTTTAAATATACTTGGGGACATGATTATTGATGTCTTTTATGGTACATAGCGGTTTTGGCTTTGCATTGCCTTAGGGTTAAAACCTTTTGTTCTTGGAAATCACGTAGGCAAACTGAAGACCCGCTGCAGGGTAAAGCTGGCTATTGTTGAAATCAAAGTCAGCT
>CBINIP010000031.1:0-36185 GCA_966250805.1 uncultured Pontibacter sp.
CAGCACCCCTTGTTCTACAATGAGCAAGGGGTGCTGCCGTTTTACAGGGACGGGACAGGTTATATGAGCCGGATATTATTTGTTTAGAGAACTCAAGACAGGTAGTAGTAGCATTGCTGTAGCCTGCAAGCGAAAAAATGGATTCATCCTTTCAAACTATAAATTATTAAAGCTGTCTTTGAAGTAGATTTGTTTTGTGCTTTCAAGAGGAAATATTTTTCCTTTATTTAGCATTACTACCGTTCCTTTACTTAGTGAAGAGACCTTTTGATTACGGTTATACTTCTTTCGCCCCGTTTATACAGCGCAATTATACTTCTCTCCGTAAAAGCATCTGGACTGTTTGTAAATCTTTTGGGTCTTACCTATCTTAATTGCATGGCTCTTCTGTATCCGACTTTTTTGTATGCTTTGGCGGCGTCGGCTGTGCCGGTTATTCTGCATCTTATTCAGTTAAGAAGAGCGAAGCGTGTAGAGTTTAGTAATGTTAAACTAATACAGGTTTCAAAAGATCTTACTGCCAGTCAGAAGAATCTGAAGGAATTATTGATCCTGATTTGCCGCATTCTTTTTGTTGTGTTTCTGGTGCTTGCCTTTGCACAGCCATTTTTACCTGCACAGGAAAATGTAAGCATGGCTGGTACTTCTGATGTCGTGCTTGCAGTAGATAATTCTTATAGTATGCAGAATACTGCATCGGGGCAAGACGTTGGTTTACTGGCTGCTGCTGTAGATAGAGGTAAGTCAATCCTAAATCTTTTCCCAGCAAGCACTTCATTTAGCATCAACTCAAATGGTAGTATAAGTAAAGGAGCCCGTTTACATGCTGCTGATGCTGATAATCTTCTGGATGATTTAAACTTCAGTGCAAAGTCTTCTAAAGGATTAAACTTTAATACTTCTCCTGAACACATTTTTGTTCTATCAGATTTTCAGAAGAACACTTTCAGTACAACTTACATTAGAAACTTAGATTCTACTTCGCAGGTGCACCTGTTGCCCTTACAAGCAGAAAGTATAAATAATATTACCGTAGATTCTGTATTCCTTGAAGACGAATTTATAAGGCCTGTAGGAGATAATACACTTCACATTAAGGTATACAATGCAGGTAACGTACCTGTAGAAGATTGCCCTGTAAAATTTTTTATTGATGACAAGCAGGTTGCAGCCCTTAGCCTTGATCTGCCGGCTAAGCAGGTAACAGAAACAACTATAACTTTTGGATTAACAGGTGGGGGAGCTAAAAAAGCATATATCGTGCTGGAAGATTATCCTGTAGATTTTGATAATACTTATCACTTCATATTAGCTCCTTCAGGAGATATTCAGATTTCAGAGATCAGTAATAACGATAATGGCATTGCGCGCAGGCTATATGGCAATGAGCCCTTTTTTAAGGTAAGCCATTACAATGCTGAAAGAATTAACTATGGTTCTGCTGCAGCTTCCAATGTTATTATTCTAAATAGCCTCTCCAACATTTCAGCAGGGTTAGCAGCAACAGCAGTAAACTTTGTGAAGGCCGGAGGTACATTAATTATAGTTCCTGCAGTAAATAGCGACCAAAGTAGTTACAGTACCTTGTTTCAGTCCTTAAACATACCTGCAGGTTTAACAGGCAATGGGTTGGATGCTGCAAAAACTACCCTTCAGGTTCCCGATCCAGATAAGCCTTTTTTCAAGAGCATCTTCTCGTCGTTTGATCCCAAAATGCAGATGCCGGCAGCCGCAAGATCTTTAGCCTGGTCCAAAGCATCAGAGGATATTCTTAAATTCAGAGGAGGCGCGCCATTTCTGTCGCGCTTTGATAGAGGCAACGGGCAGATATACTTGATGAGCTCGCCGCTTGATGAGAAGTATAACGAGTTGGTAAATCATGCCCTGTTGGTGCCGGTGATGTATCGTATGGCCATATCAGGTTACAAACAGAAGCAGCAACTGGCTTATTCTTTGGCCGGCGGTACGGTAAGTATACCTGTAACTACCGGCAAGAAAGAAGGAGTTTTCAAACTCGAGAAAGATAGCCTTTCATTTATACCTATACAGCAGGTACGAGCAGGTAAGTTATACTTCGATATTCCGGCTGATATGGTTGATGCTGGTTTCTATGACCTTAAATTTCAGGATGGCACTGTAGGTACACTGGCATTTAATTACGACAAAAAAGAATCTTACCTGGAGCAGTACACACCCGATGAGCTGCGCAGTTTAATACCTAAAGACCGTGCTAATATTCATGTTTATGACTACGGGGACAGCTTTTCTGTAAAAGGTGAATTTGAAAAAAGATTTTTTGGCGTCAAGCTTTGGAAATATTGCCTAATATTGTGTCTGTTTTTCTTGATGGCAGAAATAGCACTTATTAGACTCCTCTAACATGAAAGTACTTCTCCAGGCAGCCCTTATATATCAATCGGCCTCACCTTTTCATTTACAACGCCAGAACATCCTCATTGAGAACGGGATCATCACCTACATAGGTCCTGATAAGCAGGAGGCAGACCGTACCATAGCTATGGATGGCTTATGTGTTTCCGCTGGATGGGTGGATATGCATAGTTTTGTCGGAGAGCCGGGTTTGGAGCACAAAGAGGATCTGGAGTCGTTGATGGCTGCTGCGGCAGCTGGAGGTTTTACAGAGGTGCTTTGCCTGCCTAATACCGAACCAATTGTTCAATCTAAAGGGGCTATAAATTATATCCGGAGCAGGTCTGAAAATTTGCCGGTAACGCTGCTGCCTGCCGCTGCGCTAACGGTAGATGCGCAAGGCAAAGACCTTACCGAGATGATCGATCTGCAGCAGGCCGGCGCTGTAGCTTTTACAGATGGAGTAAAGCCCCTACAGGGAGCTGATGTACTTTTAAAAGCGCTGCAGTATGTGCAGATTTTTGATGGCCTGCTGATGAATAAGCCTGAGCACACGCGCCTGACAGAACACGGACAAATGCACGAAGGACAAGCCAGCACCCGATTAGGCATGAAAGGTATACCTGCCCTGGCCGAGGAGGTAATGGTAACGCGCGATCTGCAACTGCTGAACTATACAGGTGGCCGCCTGCACTTCTCACTTATTTCAACGGCTGCTTCAATAGAACACATCCGCAGGGCAAAGGCCGAAGGCTTACAGGTTACCTGCGATGTAGCCAGCTACCAGGCAGCCTTTACCGATGAAACCATCCTTCCATTTGATACTAACTATAAAGTAGCCCCTCCGTTCAGAAGCCAGTCAGATGTAGACGCTATTAAAGAGGGTCTGAAAGATGGAACAATAGATGCCTTTGTATCAGCGCATATGCCACACGATACAGAGGCCAAAAACCTGGAGTTCGATCTTGCTGACTTTGGTATTACAAACCTGGAAACGGCTTATGCTGTAGCTAACACATCTTTAAGTCATGCGCTGGATACTGAAACTATAGTAGCGAAATTTACTATGGGGCCTCGTAATGTGTTGCGCCTGCCAGAGCCTCAGATCGAGGTTGGGCAAGTAGCCAACCTTACCCTTTTCCACCCGGATCTGACCTGGACTCCTGCGCCTGAAAACAGCAAAACGAAGTCTAAAAACTCACCTTTTTATGGGCAGGAGCTAAAAGGCAAAGCCTTGGGTATAATTAACAAAGGGCAAATAGTTCTGAATCATTCTTTTTAATATATTTATACCTATATTCTTACACGCAGGAAATTCTCTGCAGAATTACAAACAGATGTTTAATCAATCGATCATTAGAGTTGGCATACGCTATGGCGTAATGTGTGGCTTAGCCTGTTTTGCCATCATGTTGATCCAGTACTTTATAGGTTTTAACCCTCTGGGCGAGGCAGGTCGCTGGAGCTTTCTGCCCATGACCATATTTCTGTTCCTGGGCATCAGGTACTACAAGCTCTTTAACGATGCCGAAATTGGGTTCCTGAAGGGCTTGCGCGTTGGGCTGTCTATATCTTTTTACACTGCGCTTACCACAGCAATGCTGTTGTTCATATTCTTATACTTTGCCGGCGAAACTATAATTCAACAGTATATTACTGAAATGAAAACTGCCCTGGAAGCAGGTAAAGAAGAGCAGATAAAAGCCTTAGGCGAAGATATGTATAAGCAGAGTTTTGAAGCCTTAGATAATATTACGCCATCGTTGTTAGCGACCTATGATTTTGTGAGCAGGTTATTAGTGGGAGGTTTGTTCTCTATTGTGGCAGCGGTTTTTTTCCGTAAATAGTTACACCCTCTAACTTAAAACATATGAACGAAATGACTGACGTAACCAAAAATGAACCTTCTGTAGCATCTGTAGCGCTGAAGTATGGCTTAATAGGCGGCCTTGTAATGGTTGTTTATACTGCTATTATCATGATACTGGGTATGGGCACCAACAAACTTCTGCTTAGCCTTAGCTATATCATCATGATCGCGGTGCTGGTATTTGCCATGCAGAACTACAAGAAAGAGAACCACGGCTACATGTCATACGGGCAGGGGCTAGGGGTTGGTACGCTTGCTTCTGTAATCATGGGTATTCTGGGCGGTATCTTTATGTATGTTTATACTTCGTTCATCGACCCTAATTACCTGCAAGGCATCATGGACCAGCAAGTAGCTGATCTGGAAGCCAGAGGTATGAGCGACGAGCAGATTGATGCCGCTATCGCCATGACAGAGAAGTTCTCTGGCCCAGGCATGCAACTTGTTAGCTCTGTTATTGGCTATTTATTTATCGGATTTATTTTATCGCTTATAATCTCCGCCATCATTAAGAACAGAAGGCCGGAGTTTGAATAAAACATGCAATACCCTTACGATATCTCGGTAGTAGTTCCTCTTTTTAACGAAGAGGAATCGCTGCCTGAACTTGTGCGCTGGATCAAACGCGTGATGCACGCAAACGGGTTCTCTTACGAAATTATACTTGTAGATGACGGTAGCACCGACCGTTCCTGGGATGTGGTTCAGGAACTGGGTGCCGATGATAATACTGTAAAAGGCATCAGCTTTAACCGTAATTATGGTAAGTCTGCTGCCCTGAACGAGGGTTTCCAGCGTTGTACCGGCGAAGTGGTTATTACCATGGATGCCGACTTGCAGGATAGCCCTGACGAAATTCCGGCACTTTACGACATGATCAAGCACCAGAAGTTTGATCTTGTAAGTGGCTGGAAACAAAAGCGCTACGACCCGCTGAGCAAAACCATCCCTACCAAATTATTTAATGCTGCCACACGCAAGCTATCTGGCATTAAGCTGCATGACTTTAACTGCGGCCTGAAAGCTTACAGACAGCTGGTAGTTAAAAGTATAGAAGTACACGGCGAAATGCACCGCTATATACCTGTAATTGCCAAATGGAATGGCTTTACGCGTATAGGCGAAAAGGTAGTGCAGCACCAGGAGCGTAAGTATGGTACCACTAAATTTGGTCTGGAGCGCTTTGTGTACGGCTTCCTCGACTTACTCTCTATTACCTTCGTGTCCCGCTTCAAAAAGCGCCCTATGCACTTCTTCGGTACTATGGGCACGCTTATGTTTGTAGTGGGTTTGGGCATTACCATCTGGCTGATCGCGCAAAAGTTATTTGGTTTATATTCGGGTGGCCGCGTGCGCGATATCGTTGATCAGCCGTTGTTTTACCTGTCGTTGGTGGCAGTTATACTTGGTGTGCAGCTTTTTCTGGCCGGTTTCCTGGCCGAGATGATCTCTATGGCAGCTACTAAAAAGAACGAGTACCTGATCAGAGATAGGGTAGGGCTGCTGAAAAAGTAATGGCAAAGCGTAAGGTAGTAATTGTGGGGCCGGCTTATCCGCTGAGAGGTGGTGGTATGGCTACTTTCAACGAGCGGTTGGCTTACGCTTTTCAGGAGCAGGGCGATGAGGTGGAGATCGTTACCTTCAGCCTGCAATACCCTGCTTTTCTTTTCCCGGGCAAAAGCCAGTACTCCGACGAGCCCGCCCCACCAGGCCTGCGCATCAAGGTCCTGATAAATTCTGTAAACCCGATAAGCTGGTTCAGAACAGGCAACTACATCCGGAAGCAGAAACCTGATGCGGTTGTTTTCCGATATTGGTTACCCTTTATGGGACCAGGACTTGGTACAATTGCCCGCATCATCCGCCGCAGCAAAAAGACAGCTGTGTTAGCCATTACCGATAATGTGGTACCACACGAGAAACGTGCCGGCGATGTACCTTTTACGAAATACTTCCTGAGCGCCTGCGATGGCTTTATTACAATGTCGCGTTCGGTGCTGCAGGATCTAAAACGGTTTGAGCCCCAAAAGCCTGCCGTATACTTGCCGCACCCGCTCTACGATAACTTTGGCCCGTCCGAGAGTAAAGCAGAGGCATGCGCTGCCCTTAACCTCGATCCCAACTATAACTACATACTATTCTTCGGCTTTATCCGGGCCTATAAAGGGTTAGATCTATTGTTACAAGCTATGGCAGACCCGCGCCTGCAGCAGAACCAAAGTATAAAACTGATAATTGCCGGTGAGTTTTACGAAGATGCCGCACCCTACCACGACCTGATCAGGAAGTATAACCTGCAGGACCAACTTATACTTCGTACAGATTTTATACCTAATGCTGCCGTGCGCCACTACTTTTGTGCTGCCGACCTGGTGGTGCAACCTTACAAGCATGCCACGCAAAGCGGTGTAACACAGGTTGCCTATCATTTCGATAAGCCTATGGTGGTAACAAATGTGGGCGGGTTAGCAGAACTTGTACCTGATAAGGAAGTTGGTTATGTAGTAGAGCCTCAGCCACAAAAAATAGCCAATGCAATAGTTGATTTTTATACTTCAGGTAAAGGTGCTGACTTTGCGCATAACATCACAAACTATAAAAAGCGCTTTAGCTGGGGTACTTTTGTAGATGCTATTTACGCACTTGCCAAACAGGTAAAGACGTAGTGTAGCAGGCACTTTCTGCTTTCTGTCCGGTAGCTTTTCTCCCTCTTTTATACTTGCTTTTCTTTGCGCTCCACATACTCTCACTTATAAAACTATGAATGCCGAAAGCTACATACTTATACTTGGCGCCACAGGTAACATTGGCAGTAAAATTGCGCAGGAACTTATACTTAAAAATGCTGCCATAGGCGTTGTTGGCCGGAACTATAAAAAGCTTGCTGATTTTGAGGGCAAGGCAGATCTGCTGGAGGGGGATTTTAATAATGATGCGTTCCTGCAACAGGGCTTCTCTAAAGCAACCACTCTCTTCCTGACAGTACCTGATGATACCTTGCTTGATCCTGCAGCTACCGCTGAAAGGCTTTTCCGGCTAATGAAGAACAGCCCGATACAGCATGTTGTAAATATCAGCAACTGCATTGTAGAGAAGTATGGCCAACCAACAAGATTGGTAGCTTTTGAGCAGGAGCTGAACAAAGCTAAAGGTATAAATCTGCAGCACCTGCGTTGCGCCAACTTTTTCGAGAACCTGAACTGGGGACTACACACGCCTTACAAACCGGATCTGGCGTTGCCGTACATCTCTTCTTACGAGGTAGCCGCCGTAGCTGCAAAGCATCTTTTACAAAGGGATTTCGCCGGAATAAGTATAAAAGAGCTGATGGGGCCGCAGGATTATACAATGGCTGAACTTGCCGCAGCCACAGGTCAGGAGTATTTGCAGTTACCCTACACGGCCAGCAACGAACATTTCTACAAAGGCTTTAACGACGGCGATTTTAAAGTTACCCCTAGAACTACAGCCAATACCTCAGCCGGAACAGAAGAAAAGTATACGCTTAGCTATTTCCTGAGCCACGACTTTGCAGGTCTGGTAAAGGAGTAATGTATAAATGCAGCCTCAGTGTTTTAAGAGCGACAGGTATACTTTATGAAGTGTAAACTGTTCTTTTTGAGGGGCTAAAGTTGTATCTTTGAGATCTGTAAAATTTTAAATCTTATGAGAATAAACAAATTTATAGCCTTAGCCCTAATGGCAGTGGCTAGCTTAGGCCTTGGCAGCTGTGAGGAAGATGATGCGCCGAAAGGAACCTTTGAGCCAGGTATCAAAGCCGATTATTATTTTGAAGGTAGTTTGAATGGTAGCCAATTGAGCCTTCCGGAAGGTGAGAGTAACTATATCAGTACAACAGGTGCTTCTAAAGTTGCTGCGACAAATGGTTGTTGGCAAACGCAGGACATTGTGTTGCGAAAAGAAACCAGTGATAAAAACTCTATTAAGGTATCATTCATTAAAAAATTTACCAACTGCCCAACCCAATGCACTGATCTGGAATCTATGTTACAGGCCGGAAAGCATCCGTTTGGGAAAGTAGCAACTTCTGGTACTGACGCCGTAGAAGGTGTGGTTGTTACTTTTGTTGATGCTGAAGGAACCGTGTGGAGATCTGATAAAGGATCAGCGAAGCAGCAGGGTAGCGTGTTTATGGTAAACTCTTTCGGGGATAACACAAAAGATAGCCAGTCTGCTAAAGTTATCGAGGCAAATTTCAACTGTAATTTGTACGACGGCACAGGCAGACAAATTATGCTGTCTAACGGCGAAATAGTAAGCCGCAGCCTCGATTGTAGTAAACTATAAAGTATAGCTATACTTCAATAAAAAGGCCTTTGCTTAATGCAAGGGCCTTTTTGTTTAGGATATAATCAGCGGTTACAGCAGATCAACACCGGTGTAAGTATAAGGCGTGATTTTCTTCAGCTCAGACTTTATCTCCGGGCTCACATTTAATGTTTCTATAAAGCTGCCTATAGTTTCAGCAGTTATTTTCTCATTCTTTCTGGTCAGGGCTTTTAATGCCTCGTATGGTTGCGGGTAACCCTCGCGGCGAAGTACAGTCTGTATACCCTCTGCAACTACAGCCCAGTTATCTTCTAAATGCTGCGTAAGCGCCGCTTCATTCAGCTCAAGTTTTGCAATACCACGCTCCAGCGATTTAAGCGAAATAATAATATGCGCCAGCGGCACGCCAACATTACGAAGTACAGTAGAATCGGTCAGGTCGCGCTGTAATCTTGAGATAGGCAGCTTTGCAGATAGATGCTCTAAAAGTGCGTTGGCTATACCTAAGTTACCTTCAGCATTTTCAAAATCTATAGGATTTACTTTATGTGGCATAGCCGAAGAACCAACCTCACCGGCTTTTATCTTTTGCTTGAAATAACCCATGGATACATACTGCCACACATCTCTTGCAAAGTCAATCAGGATGGTGTTCAGCCGTTTAAGGCCATCGAAGTATGCTGCCAGGTTATCGTAATGCTCAATCTGAGTGGTGTACTGGCTGCGGTGCAAGCCTAAGGCTTGTTGCACAAAACGGTTGCCAAATTCAGGCCAGTTTATACTTGGGTACGCCACATGGTGGGCATTGAAATTACCGGTTGCACCACCAAACTTAGCCGAAAAAGGCACCTGGCGTAACAAATCCATTTGTGCCGAAAGGCGCTCAGCAAACACCATAATCTCTTTACCCAATCGGGTGGGAGATGCAGGCTGGCCGTGCGTGTGCGCCAGCATAGGTATGTTTCTCCACTGCTGTGCAAGCTCAGTTAGCGTCTGGTGCAGGTTCTGGTAAGCAGGCATCAGTACGCGCTCATCTGCCTCGCGTAGTGATAGCGGAATGGCTGTGTTGTTTACATCCTGAGAGGTAAGGCCAAAATGTATGAATTCTTTATACTTGCCAAGGCCCAGCGTATCAAACTTATCTTTTATAAAATATTCTACTGCCTTTACATCATGGTTTGTAGTTTTCTCCGTTTCCTTTATGGTTAGTGCATCGGCCTCTGTAAAGTTCTGGTAAATAGCACGTAGCTCGGCAAACAGGTCTGGCTGAATGTCTGATAGCTGTGGCAAAGGTAGCTCGCAAAGTGCAATAAAATACTCAACCTCTACAAGCACACGATAGCGGATTAGACCGAACTCAGAGAAGTAGGCAGCCAGTTCAGAGGTATTGCGGCGGTAGCGACCATCAACCGGCGACAGGGCAGTAAGTGTTGTTAAGTTCATTGGTAAAAGGTGGTTCTTATCTCCAAAGATAAGCAGGTTTGCCACAGTAAGCCAAAAGCTGGAATGTTTTTGCAACACTTATACAGTAGTACATAGCAATTGCAGAATTGGATAATAACTTTGCTTTGGCTAAATATGTAAGTATACCTACTTTTGAATATTTAAGTCAGCTTTTGTACCGGTAAAACTGGTGTTATAGTTGCTGTAGTACATTATATATCAAAAGCAGGCGTACCTCGTATGTGAGGTTAATAACTAACCTCTGTACAAGATTAACGTAGCGCAGGTTTTATCTGCATTCCCGTTTTAGATACTGAATCTTATTAGCGTAATTCGCACCTGAATATTTTGAACCAAAGATTGAAAAAACGTTTGCTGATAGGGGCAGGTTCTGTACTTGCCTTTTTTCTGATTTTACTTGTACTGCTCATTATTTTCAGGAGCAAAGTACTTTCCTACACTATACAGAAGGTTATTACCCAGGTAGAAACACGCTACCCTGTAGACTTTAACATTGGTAAAGCTGAGTTTGTAGACCTGAACTCTGTAGTTCTCAGTGGTATCTCCCTGGTACCGCACGACCGCGATACCCTCTTTACTACCGACAGTGTGCACGCCTCCGTTAGCTTCCGGTCTGTTTTAAAAGGCAGAATTGTGTTTAAGCGCCTGGAGGTATCGGATGGTTATCTGACAGCTGTAAAGCGTAACGGACAGGATAACTTTTCTTTCCTGCTGAAAGGTGAGGAAGGTACACAACCGGTTGATACTACCGCTAAAGCCAGCCGCAACTATGGTGAGCTGCTGAATCGCCTTATCGAAACTGCTTTTGATAACGTGCCTGATCAGGTAAATTTCAAAAACCTGAACATTTCTTATAGCTCTGAGAACCGTAACATAGATGTCCGGATGCCATACCTTACCATGGACGATGGTACTATAGATTCTCAGGTTTCTATTAAAACAGATTCGCTGGTGAATAACCTGCGCATGCATGGCACCATAGATCCCGGAGACTATAACATAGCCGCCAGTTTCTATAACACAGATAATAACGGAATTCGCCTGCCGTATTTAAAAGAAAGGCTCGATGGTACTGTTGCTTTCGATACTCTGCACCTGAGCCTTAGTGACAAACGTTTCCGCAAAGACAGGCTGACTGTAACTGGTACTGCCAAAGTAAATAACCTGGTTGTGAACCACGAAAGATTAGCAACCGAGGATATACATGTAAGAGAAAGCGAGGTAGACTACGTTGTAACGATTGGCCCTAACTACTACGCCATTGATAGCCTGACTGAAGTAAGGGTTAACAAAGCCACTGCTAACCTGTATGCGGTTTACCAGAATGCCAAATCCAAGATCATCGACCTGAAAGTTAAGACAAACGAATTGGCTGCTAATGATGTATTTGAGTCGTTGCCAACTGGTTTGTTCGAGAACCTTGAAGGTATAAAGGCACAAGGTAAACTGAAGTATAAACTCAACTTTCACCTGAACATGGACAGCATCGCAAAGGTGCGGTTCGATTCTGACCTTGATGCATCCAAAGATTTCAAGATACTGCAGTGGGGTAAAACCAATATCCAGAAAATAAATGGCTCGTTTGTGCATACAGTGTACGAATATGGCAAACCGGTGCGTACGTTTATGGTGGGGCCATCAAACCCATTCTTCAGCCGCATTGGTGAAATATCACCATACCTTCGCAATGCTATACTTACTGCCGAAGATGCCGGTTATTACCGCCATAAAGGTTTTCATGAAGAGGCTTTCAGGCAGGCCATTGCTACTAACCTGAAGAAAGGTGAGTTTGTAAGGGGAGGCAGTACCATATCTATGCAGCTGGTGAAAAACGTTTTCCTTACGCGCCAGAAAACAGTTACCCGAAAAGTAGAAGAAGCTATCATTGTGTGGATGATCGAGAACCTGAACCTGGTATCGAAGAGCCGCATGTATGAAGTATACCTGAACATTATTGAGTGGGGGCCGAATGTTTATGGTGCTAAGGATGCATCGCGCTTCTACTTTGGCAAGCAGCCATCAGAGCTTAACCTCGCCGAAGCTATTTTCCTGACAAGTATAATCCCGAGCCCGAAGAACTACCGTGCCTCATTTGATAGTTATGGTAACCTGCGCAGCTGGAAACGTGGTTATTACAAGCTGATAGGTGGTATTATGCTGCGCCGCGGGTTAATATCGCAGGCTGAGTACGATAGCCTGTACCCGAATGTGCAGCTCTACGGCCGTGCCCGCGACCTGATAGTTACCGCACCGGATGCTGTGGTGCAGGATACTACAGAATTCGAACTGGAAACTATTGATCTGCTTGATTTTTAAAGTATAAACCTGTTTAAGGCGGCGACTTTGCTAAAGGCAAAGCCGCCGCTTTTTATTTGATACCATTAGCTAACCGGATGAAGCCGATACCACACAAAGAAGAAGTTGAAAAAGCGGTAGGATTGGTGCCCAGAATTGGTGCTGTTGCAGCCCGTTTCGGCATCGATTGGTTCTTGCTGGCGCTCATCAGCATGATTGTGCTGGCTTACCTTTTTCCGCAGGTAGGTGTAGACCGGGAGCCGGTGTCGTTATCAGATCTGGCAACTTATGGCGTTTCAGTAATCTTCTTTTTCTATGGCCTGCGCCTGAGCCCCGAAAAGCTGAGGAGTGGCTTAAGCGCCTGGCGGCTGCATCTGGTGGTGCAGCTAAGTACGTTTATACTTTTCCCGCTGCTGATATTGCCGCTGCATACTTTCTTTAAAGACACCGATGCCGAGCTTTTGTGGTTAGGTACATTTTACCTGGCAGCACTGCCATCAACGGTTTCATCATCTGTGGTAATGGTCTCGATAGCGGGAGGTAATATTCCGGCAGCTATTTTCAACGCAAGTATATCGAGTTTGGTCGGGGTGTTTATTACACCACTCTGGATGGGCCTCTTCCTGACTGCAAGTACAGAAAGCTTCGATATCTGGAGCATTATGGGAAAGCTGGTGCTGCAGGTTATACTTCCGGTTGTGTTAGGCATTTTGCTGCACACGCGCTGGGGCGATTTCGCAGAACGGAACAAGAAAAAGATGCGTTACTTCGACCAGTTCATCATCCTGACCATCGTTTATACTTCCTTCTGCGAATCCTTTGCCCGCAACATGTTTGAAGGGTATACTATAAGAGACATAGCCTTGCTTGGTACTGCCATGGTCGTGCTGTTCTTCCTGGTGTATGCAATAATTTATGGAATCAGCAAAATAATGGGCTTCAACCGCGACGACAAGATAACAGCCATATTCTGTGGATCTAAAAAATCGTTGGTGCACGGTACAGTAATGGCCAAAGTACTTTTCCCGAACCCGACCACTATAGGTATTATGTTATTACCTATCATGATTTACCACGCTTTGCAGTTGCTGGCAGCCAGTATTATCGCCCAGGCCCTTGCCCGCCGAAACGGAGCCGAAACAAACGAGTAAGCCTAAAAGGAAATTACTTCCACTCTTGATTTACATGCTCAAGGCATGACTTACAGCAGCTTCGATAAAAGCCGGCAAGATTTAGGAAGTACAGTAACTACAACATCTGACAATCGCACTAAAACAGAAAAGCCGGTCTGCTAAAACAAGCAAACCGGCTTTTATACTTATAACTATAGCAGCTTAAGCAACTTGTTTCTGCTTCGCTTTCTGTTTCGATTCTAATTCAGCCTCGCGCAGTAACTTCTTATCCAGAATAAAAGGGCCGAACGGTAATAACGATGCTATTACACCAGCCGCTACTTTAAGTACAGACCAACGGTGCACCAGTGTTACCTGTAGCAGTGCTACCATGTACAGCACAAATAAAACGCCATGTGCCCAGCCAACATACTTCACGGCCAGCGGCATATCAAACATATACTTAAGCGGCATAGCTATTCCTAGCAGCAGCAGGTATGAGATGCCCTCATAAATGCCAACGGTACGGAGGCGGGAGATCGGAGTCTTCATGTATACTTGATGTAAAAGGTTAATTGTTTGTGCCTTAACAACTAAGGAGGCGAGAATGGTGCCATACCTGTTGTGTTTGGCGTAAAGATAAGCCTATAAACTGAGAAGCGCCTTACCCAAACCGGAAAAGGCGCTTCTTAATTTAAGCAACCGCAGAGTTGCCTATGCCGCTGCTGTTTTGCTGGTTTACAGCCTGGTAAAACGGATTTACCTGATCAGTACCAGCATCAGTGTTGGTTGCAGGCCCGGCCAATAAATGCTCCAGGTGCTTATGCCACTTGCTCACCTGCATAGGTGGTGTGGTATTACCCAAACCATAGGTACCCATTTGCTTAGTGACAGCAGTTCTGCGCAACAGGAGCTCCATCAGTTCATCATCCAATGTTTCTATCTGCTGGCGCAGCTCATCTAGTTGGTCTACCAGTTGGGTTGTTTCAGCTAGCTTTACGCGGGTTTTAAGAGCGTTTATCAGCAGCTCCAGCTCTTGTGGCATAAGTTGTTGCTGCGGGCTGCTAAGTGCCTCTGCAGGGTTAATATGCGATTCAAACAATAAACCATCTACGCCCAGGTCCAGAGCTCGCTGGCTTACCGGGTACAGCAGGCTGCGTTTGCCGGCAATGTGGCTGGCATCGCAAAGTATAGGCAGCTCAGGCAGCTCCTGGCGCAGTTGCAGCATGTGCTCCCACTTCGGGTGGTTGCGGTATAAGTCGTGGTCTTCGCCAGAGAAGCCGCGATGTATAGCTCCCAGGTCTGTTAAGCCAGCCTGGTGCAGCCTTTCCAGAGCACCAACCCATAAGCCCAGGTCCGGATAAACAGGGTTAGTTACCAGCATAGGTATTTTAGTGCCCCGCACAGCAGCTGCAATCTCCTGTATGGCGAACGGGTTTACGGTTGTGCGGCCGCTTATGCATAGTATATCAATATCATGCTGCAGCGCCTCTTCGGCGTGCTGTGCATTGGCAACATCGCAGGCGGTGCGCAAACCTGTTTCGGCTTTAACTTTCTGCAGCCATTCCAGGCCTATGGTGCCTACACCTTCAAAGCTGTTAGGGCGTGTGCGCGATTTCCAGATACCGGCTTTAAATACCGTTACGTTCTGATTTTGCTTCAGAAGCTTAGCGGTTTGCAATAGCTGGTCTTCACTTTCGGCACTGCACGGACCAGCAAGTAGCACAGGTTTGCCGCTCTCCTGGCGGAAACTGCTTTGTGGCGCTACTTTGATGGTGGTGTTTCTACTCCCTTTCATGGCTGTTATTACTAAAACTGTTTTCTTAATCAGGCATTAAACCTGTTCTTAAAATTTATACTTGGTTAAAAATTGCTGTAAAACAAAAAGCCCCGCTTTTGGGCGGGGCTCCTTAGTTATGCTTTATATGTATGTTTACTTACACGCAAAGTTTTACCACTGGAGCCCCGGCAGAGGAACCTTCACAGAATTGGTAAAATAAATGGCGTTAAATAAAATCATTTTTCGTGTTATAGAACTGCAAGTAAAAGTATAAAACTTCAGGAAAGCAAATTTCGCGTCGTTTTTATTTTGATCTATACTTTGATTAATGCTTATTCTTCAGTTGCGGTTGGTGGCTGAGGCAGCTCTGCATCCTTTTTAGGGAACAGCAGTGATGCAACAACCGAAATTGTAAGGATGCTGCCTACTACCAGTAGTGCTATGCGCATATCCAGGTGGTAAATATCGCTTAACAGCAGCTTGGCACCAATAAACATAAGTATAAGCGACAAACCATAGTGCAGGTAGTGGAACAGCTGCATTATGCCTGCCAGTGCAAAGTATAAAGCACGCAGACCCAGCAAAGCAAATACATTAGAGGTATACACTATAAACGGATCTTTGGAAATTGCCAGGATAGCCGGAATAGAGTCGGCGGCAAAAACAATATCCGTAGTTTCTACCATGATCAGAACCAGGAACAATGGCGTTGCAAACGTTTTACCATTGATCTTGGTAAAGAACTTGCCACCTACCGATGTTTTAGTGAAAGGCAGCTTCTGGCTTACCCAAACTATAAACGGATTCTGCTCAGGGTGCAGTTCTTCATCGTTCTTGGTGAAGGCCATTTTAAAGCCTGTGTAAATCAGGAAGGCACCAAGTATGTAGATGATAAAGTGGAACTTAGAAATAAGCGCAACACCTACAAGTATAAATATTGCCCTGAACACCAGTGCCCCGATAATACCCCAGAACAGGATCTTGTGCTGGTACTTGGTAGGTACTTTAAAGAAGTTGAAAATAAGTATAAAAACGAAGAGGTTATCAACGCTCAGCGATTTCTCGATCAGGTAGGCAGTCAGGAATTCCAGTGCAGGGCCGGGGCCTTCCCAGTAGTAGATCAAGGCATTAAATCCTAGCGAAAGCAGAATCCAGAACGCACTCCATAGCAGCGCTTCTTTTATCTTTACCTCATGCTCTTTGCGGTGAAACACGAAGAGGTCTAAGCCTAACAGTAGGAGAACAAATGCATTAAATAGAACCCAGAAAAGAATATTGTTATTATCCATAAAAGTCAGTTGTTATACTGCTTACCTGTTTTATGGGTAGCAGTTACCTTCCAGTGTTGGTAAAGTTAAGCCGAAAAAGCTACAGTTGTACTGTGTGGGAAAGTATAAAATTGATGAATTAGCCTACTCTTCGATATAAAGCAGCTACATCCACCCGAACAGCAAATTTATTAATAGCGGTCGAAATGACGGAAGAAACTGTTTATTTTCATTTTAAGCACACCGAACACAGCCTCTTTAAATATGCCTGACGACATTTTAGAGGTGCCTTTTGTGCGATCAGTAAAAATGATGGGAACCTCCTTGATCTTAAAGCCATACTTGTAAGCCAGGAATTTCATCTCGATCTGGAAGGCATAGCCTACAAAGCGAATCTTATTAAGCTGTATAGTTTCCAGTACTTTGCGGCGGTAGCATTTGAAACCGGCAGTAGTATCGGCAATAGGCATGCCTGTGATAAGGCGCACATACCAGCTCGCAAACCAAGACATAAGCACGCGGTTCATGGGCCAGTTCACAACGTTTACGCCTTGTATATAGCGGCTGCCAATGGCAACATCATAACCATCTATAGCGCAGGCTTCATACAGTCTGATAAGGTCATCGGGGTTGTGCGAAAAGTCGCAGTCCATCTCGAAGATGTACTCGTAGCCGTTACGTAGCGCATACTTGAAACCATGTATATAAGCGGTGCCAAGGCCCAGTTTACCTTTGCGTTCTTCCAGGAAAAGGCGATCAGGGTATTCTTTTTGCAGCTCTCTTACAATGTCGGCGGTGCCGTCGGGAGAACCGTCATCAATGATAAGCAGATGAAATGGATGACTCAATGACATCACCTTCCGCACCATGGCCTCCACATTTTCCCGCTCGTTATAGGTAGGGATGATAACTAAAGAGTCTTTCATGCCCCAAATATAGCTAATCAGCTATTTTAGACGTGCCGCGATCTTAAATTAATTTTATAGGCTAATTCCTTTGCATGCCATATACAATTGGCTACCGATACCCCGGCCTGCCAGTTAGCAGCTATAAAAAGTCCTTCCGCTTCCAGTTGCTGTGCCATCAGGTGTGCATCTTCTATGTAAAGGTCATACTGCGGCACCGATTGCTGCCATACTTGCGCATGCTGGAATACTGGTTTTACAGCATTAATTTTATACTTCTCGCTCAGCTCGCGGTGTACTTCCAGCAGCAGCTCTTCGCGGTCTTTTTGCGCGTGTGCTGCATACTGTGCTCCGCCAACAAAGGTGGTAAACATAACTTCGTGCGGCCGGCAGCGGCCATCGAAAAGCGAACTGGTCCAGATAGAGCCGGCGGTAAAAGGTGCTTCTACTTTAGGGTTCATGGCCCCGAAACCATTTAGCGGGTGTGCTACTTCGCTGCGGTTATACACGGTATGCACCACAGCCATGGGCGGGTAATTAATGTTCTCTAAAGCAGCCGCCATGCCCGGAAAAGTAAATTGCAGGATATCGGCTGCAGGGTGAGCAGGAAGCGCCAGAACCAATATATCGTATTCTTCGGTGTCGTGGTCGCCGCTGGAGGAGCAGGAGATAATATACTTGCCCTGGCTGCGGGTAACTATTTCTACCTGATGGCCTTTGTGCAGCGATATCAGTTTATCAGCAATAGCTTCAGGTAAGGTCTGCATACCATCTTTAAAAGAAAAGGCAGGCTTTTTTAACGACCCGTTCAGCTTTGCTATACCTTTCAGCACAGAACCATACTTCGTTTCCATTTCCTTGAGCCTTGGCAGAGCTTTGGCAATCAGCAGTTTCCCGGCGTCTCCGGCGTAAGCTCCTGTTATCAAAGGGTCTACAGCGTAATCAACTACCTCGCGGCCAAAACGGCGTTCGAAAAACTGGCTCACGGTTTCGTAAGCAAAAGTGGCGGGTGGTACTTTGCGCTCCTGCAGTATGCGGTTCTTGGTTTTCCAGGAGAAGAAATCGTTTGCCAGGAAGGAGAGGGGCGAATCAGGGAGTTTGTGGTAGGTGCCATTGCGAAGTATAAAACGATCGTGGCAGACAGGGGCAGCCGGCATCACTTCGTCTTCGAGCTTTAGTTCCTGTATCAGTTCCTGCAGTTCGTCGCTCATTTGCAAGGTATTGGGGCCAGCCTCCAGCAGATAGCCTTTTTCCTTCAGCGTTCTGATGTTGCCGCCCACATGTTCGCTCGCCTCAAAAAGATCATAAGCTACCCCCAGTTTCTGCAGGTGATATGCTAATGCCAATCCCGAAATTCCTGCTCCTATTATCGCTACCTTCATCTTAACCTCCCTAATCTTCAGCTACAGGCTTATACTTTGCGCTTGCTACCAGCAGCTTTTACGCCATAGTGTAGATACTCAAACGCATAAATGTTAATTTTAGCATCTTAAGCAACTAGATATGGCTGTGCAAAAGCAAAAATGTGTTTTCCTGGACCGCGATGGTGTACTTAACCGAGAGCGTGGCGATTATACTTATAAGCTGGATGAGTTTGAGGTTTTACCGGGAGTACCCGAGGCGTTGGCACTGCTAAAGGACAATGGCTACCTGCTTATAGTTGTTACAAACCAGGGCGGCGTAGCTAAAGGCCTGTACACCAGAGCCGATGTGCTGGCATGCCACCAGAAATTGCAGGAAAGCTGCAACGGCATTATCGATGCTTTATACTATGCTCCTTCGCACCCCGCTTATTCCGAATCTTTATCCCGAAAGCCGGACAGCCTGATGCTGGAACGAGCTATTGCAAAGTATAACATAGACAACGATGCATCGTGGCTTGTAGGTGACACCCAGCGCGATTTAGATGCCGCTGCTAAAGTAGGCGTTAAGTCCATTTTTGTTGGAGAACCGGTTGCAGAGCGGGTTTATACATACCAGGCAAAGGACCTTTGGGATGCTGCCCAGCTTATACTCGGCAGAGAAAGAAGTATATAGGATTGTGTATATTTATTAGGGAATTTAGACTAAATTGTGAAGCTACGCCTATAGTGCAGATAAGTGTATGTTTTGGTTTATACAGTATAAGGGAAAATTATAAAGAATGAAAACACTCTTTACCACTCTACTTTTACAATTTTTGATAGTCTTTGCTTTCGCACAGAAAGCCGAAGAAAGTAAAGTATCCTTTATGTAGTAGACTCTATACCTGTTATTGATGAACCAGAAGAAGACTTCAATTCTTTAGGCGAAGAAGATATTCAGGAACTAACCGTTGTCACCAATAAGGCTACAATAGAGCAGTACGGCTATAATGACTTTGATAAGGTCATTCTCATCACTACTAAAGCATATGCCAGCCGCTCATCAGAACTAAAGAAGATTCCATCCACCAAGGCCATGAAAAGAATTGACGGAAAGTGGTATCTTATAAATTCACTAACTCCTTATTCAGGCCCTTTTATCGACTACTTCCTGAATGGCAAGAAGCAAGGTGAAGGTAATTTCAAAGAAGGAGTTATTGAAGGTAAACGTACAGTTTACTACCCTGATGGGACGAAGAATTTTCAGAGAAACTACAGCAACGGAGTAGAAAACGGTGAAGCAGAGCAGTACTTTCCAAATAGACAACTCAAATACAAGGGCGTGTTCAAGGACGGAAAAGAAAATGGCCGTTGGGAAGAGTGGTATTCAACTGGAAAGCTAAAGCGCCTCACAGAATTCAAAGCTGGTAAAGCTATGCCTTCTAAAGAGCAGGAGAAATATCATACTCTTCTTTCCAAGGCAAACCAGCAGTTCAGAGATGGAAACTATCAAGGCTCTATAAAAACGCTTGATAAAGCCATCGAGCTGGACCCTGATTATAGTGACGCATACTTTGAAAGGGGAACAGCCTACTTCCATGACCTTAAGTTTGATGAAGCTATCAATGACTATAACAAAGCTTTAGAGCTTGAGCCATTGCATATGAAAGCACTAAGCAACCGAGCGTTTGCCAGAATCCGCAAGTACAAATTCAAAGGCAGCAGAACCTTGAGTAAGACGAACGGAGTCACAGTCATGGCATCGAAAGACAAAGCAGAAATGCCTAAAGAAGAGCAAGAGCAAATTTGTGCGGACCTGAAGAAAGGCTATCAATTAGGAGATAAGAAGCAGATGATAATTGACGCCATAGAAACCTATTGTAAGTAGAACAACAAGCCCTAAACCAGTGCAGCTTTAACCCTCTCTATGCTTGGGGCTTAGGCTGAACCAATCCATTACGCTAGCTTAAAAGACGACTAACAAATAGATGACCTGCACAAATCAGAATTGACTAAACTTTTGCAGTATCAATTCTAGCAGATTTTTGACGCAGTAATACAACAAATAACATATAAGACATATGGAAGAATCAAAAAAGAAAACCGAAGATACAGATTCATCAAGTGGCCCAACCCCGAAGGTGACAGGAATTGGTGGGATTTTCTTTTTTTCTGACAATCCGAAAGAAACTAAAGAATGGTACGCTAAGAACTTAGGACTTGAAGTAAATGAGTGGGGTTCTACTTTTGAATCCAGAAATGCAGACCGGCCTAGTGAAATAAATTACCTGCAATGGAGCCCCTTTAAGAGTGGAAGCGAATATTTCGCCCCATCAAAAAAGGAATTCATGATTAACTACAGAGTTCAGAATATTGAAGGGCTTGTAAAGAAATTAAGAGAAAATGGAGTCACCATTCTTGATGAAATTGAAACGTTTGAATACGGAAAGTTTATCAACATTATGGACGTTGAAGGAAACAAGATAGAACTTTGGGAGCCAATCGATAAGGTGTTTACAGACATGGGTGGAGAGACAACAAAATAAGCAATTGACCTGCTGTCAGGAAAGAATGAGATCGCATCAATAGGTTTCGCTCGTTCTGGGTTATAGCCTTGAAAATTGAGCCGGACGCAGAGACGCAAAAGGTTAACTGAATTCATAATCGCACTTTAGAATGGCACAGAGAATTAAGATTTTAGTAGCAGGTATAGGTGGTGTTGGTGGCTACTTTGGCGGGCTTTTGGCAAAAATATACGAAAACAGTAACGAGGTTGACATTATCTTTCTAGCTCGCGGCGAGCATTTAAACCAGATACAAAATAATGGGCTAAAGGTCATCAGTGAGTCGGGGGAGTTTAGTGCCAAACCACATTTAGCAACCGACAATGCAAGTGAGATTGGTATAGTTGATTATGTAATTATCTGTACCAAAAGCTATGATCTGGAAGCTACTATAGAGCAGATAAAGCCATGTGTTGGTGAGCACACTATACTTTTACCCTTACTAAATGGCGTGGATGCCGCAGAAAGAATAAAGGAAATTTTGCCTGATGCTACCGTTGCGGAAGGCTGCGTTTATATAATCTCCAGGCTTAAAGAAGCAGGCGTTGTTGAAAATAAAGGTAACATTCAATCACTCTTCTTCGGGCTCCAAAACAAGACAAATGA
This sequence comes from uncultured Pontibacter sp., assembly GCA_966250805.1. GTDB lineage: Bacteria > Bacteroidota > Bacteroidia > Cytophagales > Hymenobacteraceae > Pontibacter. The sequence goes on from CBINIP010000031.1 coordinate 21,868, forward strand.
TAAGCTGATTCTTCTGGAGAAACTGTTAAAAGATGCAGGCGTTGAGGCCATTCTCAGCGATAATATTTCTTCGATAGTATGGGAGAAGTTTATCTTTATTTCGGCAATTGCAACGGCCACTTCTTACTTTGATACCTGCATAGGCAAGCTTTTAGAAGAACATGAAGCGTTTGTCCTGAAACTGATTGACGAGGTAAAGCAGGTTGCTATTGCCAGAGGCGTTTCGGTTGCCCAAGACATCACTGAAAAAACTGTTAGCAAACTGAAAAGTATGCCTTATGCAGCCACCTCTTCCATGCACAGCGACTACCAGAATCAAAAGCATCATACTGAAGTAGAGTCTCTGACAGGTTATGTAGTTAAAGCAGGTAAAGAGCTTCATATACCTACGCCAACGTACAACCAAGCGTATCAATACTTGACAAAGATAAACCACAACTATAAGATGTAGGAGTAAGTGTAGTACAGGCAATGGCGCTTTTACAAAACCTCATTAGATAACATTAACTATAAATAATGAAGCATTCCATTTTACTCTTTTTAGCATTTATCTCATTTATTGGCTGTCAATCTTCTGAGACTCAAATTGAAGACCAAAAAGTTTCTGAGGTTGAGGAGGCAGATACACTAAAAGCTTATAATCCGCTCTTGCCGAACCCAGCTACTGGTAAAATAGAGGAGTATTTGGAGTGGAGTAGTATCAGCATCAATAATAAGCTTCCGCTGAATACAACTTTAAAAGATCTAAACACTGTGTTGGGCAAACCTGACAGTGTAGCAAGTATAAATTGGGCCGAGACCTGCTCTTCAAATTTTAAAAGCGAGGATTCAAAGCTCGCTTATTATAAAGGGATGGAATTCGAACTAGCTGGTGATTCCCTGTATTTCCAACTCAATGATTTTCGAAAAGACCCGAAAGTTTTCCTACAAATCGGAAATTTAAGGCTTGATCATACTACTACCCTGAATGATATCAAAAAGTATTTCCCCAATGCTGTTAAAAACATTGATAAGATGAATGTCTATGGTGTAGAGGGCGAGGTAGAATCCATTGTTTTATCTCCTTCGAAAGAACTTTCTGAAGGGCACTGGCTACTGATGTTTCAGCAAGGTAAGCTGATAAGAATTGAGGACTGGTTTCCGTGCTAAATAACTGTCAGCCTAACTTGAATATGTTGGCTGCGTAACCATCTCCCATGAAAACAGAAAAGGAAAAAATGCTGGCAGGTGAGTTGTATGATCCGCTGGATCAGCAGCTTTCGGATGAACGCCTGCGAACAAGGTTGCTGATTAAAAAGTTGAATGATACGCGGGAAGACCAGGTAGAGGAGCGAAGCCGCATTTTGAAAGAGCTTATACCTGATGCAGGCGCCGGGCTGTGGTTGCAACCGCCTTTTTACTGCGACTATGGTACAAATATGGTTGTTGGCGAAAGAGTATTTTTCAACTTTAACTGTGTGGTGCTGGATGTAATGCAGGTCAGCATTGGCAGCAGATCACTCTTCGGGCCTAACGTTCAGATCTACACCGCTACCCACCCCATGAACTATAAAGAGAGCATCCGGAGTGGAGTTTGCCAAACCTATCAGCATCGGGGAAGACGTTTGGATTGGAGGAAGCGCAGTTATTTGCCCGGGCGTAACTATAGGCGATCGCAGTGTAATTGGTGCTGGCAGTGTAGTTACAAAAGATATTCCTGCCGATGTTTTTGCAGCAGGTAATCCCTGCAAAGTTATCAGAGCTTTAGAGCAGGAATAAATTTACTTAGTCGTGGTGGTATTTCTCGCCCCTCAGTATGGTGAAGCCTCGGTATAGTTGCTCCGTAAAGAAAAGCCTAACCATCTGGTGCGAGAAGGTCATCTTGGAAAGCGAGATCTGATCGTTGGCTCTTTGGTAAACAGTTTGCGAAAAGCCAAAAGCACCGCCTATCACAAATACCAGGTTAGTAGTAACCGCATTCAGTTTCTTCTGCAGAAAGGTAGCAAACTCCGAAGAGGTAAAGTTTTTCCCCTTCTCATCAAGCAGTATAAGGTGGTCGCCTTCCTGTACCTTCTGAAGTATAAGTTTGCCTTCTTCTTCTTTCAGCTTATCAGCAGTAAACTTGCCGCCTTGTTTAATATCCGGAATGATGATGAATTCTACCGGATGGTAATGCTTCAGCCTTTTAAGATATTTATCAATGCCTTCTTCCAGAAATTTCTCGTCGGTCTTGCCTATCGCTATCAGTTTAATCTTCATCCGGTATCAGTTTTCGCCAATATCGCTTTAAAAGGAGGAAATTCCAATTTTACACTAATCGGCAGCACTGGCAGTAGGAAGCTTTCGATCAAGTATAAAATCTTTTGCGAAGAAGAAGTTGCTGGTAATCAAAGTCAAAATGAGAACGCGATTAAGGTTAGGATCGGGAAGTATAAAGTATAGTTTGTACTTAAAGTATAGCTTATACTTGGTTGATAATCTGCAAAAGTACTTAAACAAAAAAACCGGCATAAAGCCGGTTTCTTTCTCATATCTGTCAGCTATAAAGCCAGAAGTGGCTTTGCAAGGCTGTTGCTTAACGCGCGATAGCCGTGGAGTTCGTGTTTGATACCGGTACACTAGGCTTAGCCGCTGGTTCGTGCTTGGCATAGTTGTAGGCCGGGCAGTAAGTCTTGCAAGAGGACGCGCCTAATGCTAAGCACAAAGTGCCGAATACTAACAATTTCTTCATGATGCGTAATATTTAGGGGAACTAGGTTTCAAATTTACCTTATTTACGGTAAAAGTAAAATTACTATACTTAAAAAATTACAATCCGCTGCTTTAAGACTGGTAGCCCAGTATTTTCAACATAGACTCGCTGCTTTGCTCCGGTGCGAACTGCCAGGTCTTTATATTACCTTCTTCATCTCGGTCAACCAGGATGTGCTGCGGCGACGGAATCAGGCAGTGCTTGATGCCACCGTAACCACTAAGCTGCTCCTGGTAAGCTCCGGTATGGAAGAAACCGATATAAAGCGGCTCCTGCTTCGGTATTTTTGGCAAAAACACCTGGAACGAGTGCATCTCAGAGTTATAGTAGTCCTGGCTGTCGCAGGTCATGCCGCCAAGCTGTATTTTACGGTATTCCTTATCCCAGTGGTTTATGGCCAGCAACGGCCAGCGCTGGTTAAGCGCCCAGGCATCCGGCAGGTTCGTGATAAATGAACCATCTATCATGTACCACAACTCCTTATCGTTCTGAAGCTTTTCGTCAAGTATAGAGTAGATGTTAGCAGCGCTTTCGCCTACTGTAAATATACCGAACTCCGTAAAAATGTTTGGCTCAGGCACTCCCTCTTCAGCACAAATGCGCTTAATAGTACGCAGGATCTCCTCAGTCATGTAGCGGTAATTGTACTCCAGCTGAATAGAGGTCTTGATCGGGAAGCCGCCACCAATATCAATGGTATCCAGCTCCGGGCAAACCTTCTTCAGTTCGCAGTACTTACGTACAAAACGGCTAAGCTCCGACCAATAGTATGATGTATCCTTAATACCTGTGTTAATAAAGTAGTGCAGCATCTTAAGCTCAAACCTATCGTCTGGCTTAATTTGCTTCTCATACAGGTCGATCACATCGTTGTAGCGCACGCCCAGGCGCGAAGTATAAAACTCAAACTTAGGCTCCTCGTCAGAGGCCAGGCGCATGCCAACTTTAGTCTTAACTTTTACGTGTTCTTTGTAATAGTCAATCTCGCCCAGGTGGTCCAGGATTGGCATACAATTGACAAAGCCTTCGTTTATAAGCTCCGAAATCCAGCGGCGGTAATGCTCGCGCTTGAATCCGTTGCAAATAATGTACATGTTCTTGTCTATCTTGCCCTTGTTGTAAAGCGCCCTGATGATCTGCATATCGTAGCCTGATGAGGTTTCGATATGGATATCGTTCTTAAGCGCTTCTTCAAGCACAAAAGAAAAGTGAGACGCTTTGGTGCAGTAGCAGTAAGTATATTTACCTTTATAGTCAAGCTTTTCCATGCTCTCGTTAAAGAGCTTCTTAGCCTTCTGTATCTGAGAACTTATCTTGGGTAAGTATGTTAATTTTAAAGGGGTACCATATTCCTTGATGATGTCCATCAAGGGAATACCGTTAAAAAGCAACTCGTTATTTTCTACAGTAAACTCATCGGTAGGAAAATCGAACGTTTGGTGTATTAAATCGGTGTATTTATCCATTTAAAAAATGATATTGTCTTTAAGAAGATATGCAATATTGACTGTATTTTACAATCTTTGCAAAAACTTTGTTCAAATTATATGAAAAAAGTAAAGCTGATAGAAGTGAGGTCTGAACTGGGCGCCGGCACGCGCGGAGCAAACATGGGAATTGACGCGCTTAAGGTAGCTTGCTGGGACAAAGGATCTGATTATTTTAAGCGTTTTAATGCTGTTTCGGTACCGGATCTGAACTATACTTTGTTCGATAAAGATCTGTTTCCCAACGCACACCGCATCGACAGCATCCTGACGGTGCAGAAGAACATTGTGAACGCCGTGCAGCAGACGATTGAGATGGGTATGTTCCCGCTGGTGCTCTCCGGCGACCACTCAAATGCTTCTGGCACTATAGCCGGCATTAAAGCCGCTTACCCTGATAAAACCTTAGGTGTGATCTGGGTTGATGCACATGCCGACATTCACTCTCCTTATACTTCGCCATCGGGCAACATGCACGGCATGCCGCTGGCCATAGCTTTGAACGAAGACAACCTGGAGCGACAGATAAACGACCCGGAACCTGAGACGATATTTTTCTGGAACTCGCTTAAAAAGCTGGGTATAGAAGGGCCAAAATTCAGGCACGAACACCTGGTATATATTGTAGTGCGCGATACCGAAGAGCCGGAAGATTACCTGATGGCAAAGCACGGCATCAAAAACTTTACCTACGCCGAAATGCTGGCAAAAGGCCCTCAGCAAATTGCAAAAGAGGCACTGGAAAGGTTAAAAGACTGCGATCTTATTTATGTGTCTTTTGATGTGGACAGCCTTGATTCTAAGTTCTCTAAAGGAACAGGCACACCCGTAGAAGTTGGCATGACAGTAGACGAGGCCAAAGCCCTTTGCGTATGCCTGGTGCGCGATCCACGCGTGTGCTGCTACGAAATGGTAGAGATAAACCCGACATTAGACACCGAAAATACCATGGCCGAAAACGCTTTCGAAATTTTGGAAGAAACAACCGAGGCCATCTTAACACGTGAATTTTCAAGTACAGCTATACATTAAATGCAACTTCAATACGCCATTAGCCAAAGCATAAGCGAGGCTCTTTCTTCTGTTTTTAATATCACTGTTGATGCCGCGCAGCTGGCGTTGCAGCCTACCCGCAAAGAGTTTGCCGGCAGTTATACTTTCGTTACTTTCCCTTTTACCAAAAGTATAGGCAAAGGCCCTGACCAAATAGGCGAAGCCTTAGGGCAGTACCTGAAGGAAAACTCACCGATCATTAAGAACTATAACGTAGTTAAAGGCTTCCTGAATCTGGAAGTTGAGGCTACCGAATGGCTGCGCCTGTTCCGTGAACTGATGCAGAACGCCAGCTATGGGCAGGCTGAAACATCAGGCAAAAATGTGATAGTGGAGTACTCTTCTCCGAACACAAACAAGCCGCTGCACCTTGGCCACCTGCGCAATAACTTCCTGGGTTACTCTGTTGCCGAGATCATGAAGGCCAACGGCCACAACGTGATGAAGGCAAATCTGGTGAATGACCGCGGTATCCACATCTGTAAATCGATGTTGGCTTACCAGAAGTTTGGTAACGGCGAAACACCAGAAAGCAGCAACATTAAAGGCGACCACCTGGCAGGGAAGTATTATGTGCTTTTCGATAAAGCTTACAAAGAGCAGATAGATGAGCTAGTAGCCAACGGCATGGATAAGGAAGAAGCTAAGAAGAAAGCTCCTTTGATGCTGGAGGCCCAGGAGATGCTGCAGAAGTGGGAGCAGGGCGACGAAGCAGTCGTAAGCCTTTGGAAACAAATGAACAGCTGGGTGTATGCCGGCTTCGACCAGACCTACAAAAACATTGGCGTTGATTTCGATAAATATTACTACGAGTCAGAAACTTATACTTTAGGCAAAGAGCGTGTAGAAGAAGGTCTGCAGAAAGGTGTCTTCTTTAAAAAGCCGGATGGTTCTGTTTGGGTAGATCTTACGGATGATGGCCTGGATGAGAAACTACTGCTTCGTGCTGATGGCACATCGGTATACATTACGCAAGACTTAGGTACTGCCGAACTCAAGTATAACGATTTCCCTTACGATCAGTCGGTGTACGTGGTAGCTGATGAGCAGAATTACCATTTCCAGGTACTGAAGGCTGTACTTAAAAAACTGGGCAAACCTTACGCCGAAGGAATTTACCACCTGTCTTACGGCATGGTAGACCTGCCATCAGGTAAAATGAAATCGCGTGAAGGTACTGTGGTGGATGCTGATGAACTGGTACAGGAGATGATCGACACAGCACGCCAGCAAACCGAGGAACTGGGCAAGATCGAAGGTTTTACGCCGGAAGAAGCGCAGCAGCTTTACCATACGTTGGCAATGGGTGCGCTTAAGTACTTCCTGCTGAAAGTAGACCCCAAAAAACGTATGCTGTTCAACCCACAGGAGTCGATCGATTTCCGTGGCAATACAGGCCCGTTTGTGCAGTACACGCATGCCCGTATCTCGGCTATACTTCGTAAAGCCACTGAAATGGGCATTGCAGTAGAAGCTACATCTTTCAATAATTTCGAGAACCTACACGAGGCTGAACAGGATGTGATCACGCAGTTGGTAAGCTACCCGGAGGTAGTAAAAGAGGCAGGCAAACTATACGCACCGTCTGTAATAGCTAACTATGCTTACGAGCTGGCTAAAGCCTATAACCGCTTTTACCAGGAGATCTCGATCTTCAACGAAACCGACGAGCAGGCGCGTAATTTCCGTATCGCTCTGTCGGCTATGGTTGCCCGCTTCGTGCGCGAGAGCATGAGCCTACTGGGTATAGAAGTACCGGAGAGAATGTAGGTATAATCGCAACTTCAATCGGTGTTTTCTTTAAAAAATAAGCCAAAGTATAGGATGCAAAAAATGTCAATTGGTGAACGTATAAAACAACTCCGAAAGAAAAGTGGAATTACACAGAGTGCACTTGCAGAAAAACTTCATGTATCCGGTAGTACAATTTCACAATATGAGAATGATGAAATTAAGATAACAATTGATAATTTCATCAAGATAGCTAACATCTTCAATGTGCCTTTGGATTATTTGGCAGGTTTCATAGTCGAAGTAAAAAAGGAGGATGCTATGAAAGAAGATGTTACTTATAATGAGAATGAGTACGAGTTGAGGGAGCTTAAGATGAAGGTTAATGCATTGGAAAATGAGAGAGATATCTATAAGGATTTCTCGAAAACACTTAAAGAACAAATTGATTTTTTACAAGGAATTATATCTGCAACTACGAAATGAAGTAAATTTGTAGACTTTTCCTATGCAGGCGTGATTTGGCAGCTCGTTCCTCTTGTAAACAAAAGCAGTAGTCACAGGTTATCGCGTATAAACTCTATACTTTAAAAAGGATCAAAATGAAGCGTGTATGTAAACTTTTCGCATTTGTACTGGTAATAGGTGTACTAGCATCTTGCTCGGGTAATTCAAATGCCTCTACAAAAGAAACAGCAATGGAAAAAGAAACTACAGCAAACACGAACACTGCTGCCGCCAGCGATTTTTACAGCTTTAAAATGCAGTCGCTGGACGGTAAGGAAATAGATTTCGCTAAGTATAAAGGCAAAAAGGTGCTGCTGGTAAATACAGCATCGGAGTGCGGCTACACACCACAGTACGCCGACCTGCAGAAGCTGCACGAAACACATGGCAACGATGTAGTTATACTTGGTTTTCCGGCAAACAACTTTGGTGGCCAGGAGCCTGGCTCTAACGAAGAGATCGCTGCATTCTGCCAGAAGAATTATGGCGTAAGTTTTCAGATGTTCGATAAAATATCTGTAAAAGGAGAGGATCAGCATCCGCTGTATCAGTGGCTTGCTAAAAACAGTCCTAACGGTGAAGAGCCAACCTGGAACTTCTGCAAGTACCTGGTAGATGAGAATGGTAAAGTTGTAGCCTTCTATCCGTCTAAAGTAAAACCAATGGGCGAAGAAATACTGGCTGCCATTGCTAAATAACATTATAGTTTTTGATTACAAAATTGACACACGTAAATGAAACTGCTGCAAATCCAGGTCTGGTAAAGGCCTGGATTTCGGCTTTTAGGCCGCGTACCTTACCGCTGGCTCTTTCCTGTATTGGTATGGGTGGTTTTATGGCTGCTGCCAATAATACTTTTAATGGTACCATTGTAGGCCTATGTGTATTAACTACGCTGTTCCTGCAAATCCTTTCTAACCTAGCTAACGACTACGGCGATTCTGTGCACGGTGCCGATAGTGTGCACCGCGAAGGCCCTATGCGTGCTGTGCAGGCAGGCCACATAAAAGCCGAGCACATGAAAAAGGGGATGATGGCGTTTAGCCTGCTCTCCCTGATGTCGGGTTTGCTGTTGCTTTGGGTGGCCTTTGGTACAGATGGTTTATACTTGTTCCTGATATTTCTGGGGCTGGGGCTGGCATCTATCTGGGCGGCTATAAACTATACTGCTGGTTCCAAACCTTATGGTTATGCCGGACTCGGCGATATCTTCGTCTTCATTTTCTTTGGCCTGGTAGGGGTGCTGGGTACATACTTTTTGCAGGCGCAGACCCTGGAGGCAGAGGTTATACTTCCGGCCTTGGTTTGTGGCTTTTTTGCAACTGCTGTGCTAAACGTAAATAACATCCGCGACATCAACTCTGATATATTGGCTGGTAAGCACTCTATACCTGTGCGCATAGGTCCTAAGCCTGCACGCGTTTACCACCTGTTCCTGCTGTTTGGCGGCGTTCTAAGCGCATTTGCTTACGTGGCTCTTACCTACCATAGCTTGTGGCAGTTTCTGTTTATACTTGTGCTACCACTGGTTATAGTTAATGGGGTAAATGTTTGGCGCAAACAAACATCCAAAGAGCTTGATCCATACCTGAAGCAAATGGCTATTACTACGCTTTTGTTTGTACTGTTTTTCGGGCTTGGGCAGATACTGTAAATCTGCATTAATCCATCTTAGTGTCTGTTCTGTCGTAGGAGATATAAACTAAATATCGCTTATGGAAAAAAGAAAACTTGGAAACTCGGGATTAGAGGTGGCTCCTTTAGCTTTTGGCGGAAACGTTTTCGGCTGGACAGCTGATGAGGCAACATCATTTAAACTGTTAGATGCTTTTGTTGATGCAGGCTTTAACCTGGTAGATACGGCCGATGTTTATTCTAATTGGGCGCCGGGCAACAAAGGTGGCGAGTCTGAAACTATAATTGGCCGTTGGCTGAAAGACCGTGGCAACCGCGATAAGGTTATAATTGCTACCAAAGTGGGCGGCGATATGGGGCAAGGTAAAAAAGACCTTTCTGCCAGCTATATAAAACGTGCCGTTGAAGACTCTCTGAAACGTTTACAAACAGATTATATCGACCTGTACCAATCGCACTACGACGACCCTGAAACACCGGTAGAAGAAACGCTTGAAGCTTTTGGTCAGTTGATAAAAGAGGGTAAAGTAAGAGCTATAGGTGCATCTAACTTTTCTCCTGGAAGGCTGCAGGAGGCGCTGAAGGCGAGCAGCCAGAACGGGTTGCCATGTTACGAAAGTTTTCAGCCGGAGTATAATCTCTATAACCGCGAAGACTATGAAAAGAATTTTGAGCCAATCGTTCTGGAGCATGGCCTTGGTGTGATAAATTACTATGCACTGGCCAGTGGTTTCCTGACCGGCAAGTATAAATCAGAAGCAGACCTCTCGAAAAGCCCACGTGGACAAGGTATAAAGAAGTATTTTAATGAAAGAGGTACACGTATACTTAAGGCGCTGGATGAGGTGGCAGATCAGTATAAGACTACACCTGCCAGTGTTTCGCTTGCCTGGCTGATGGCCCGCCCAAGTATAACCGCACCAATTGCCAGCGCAACCAAACTGGAACAGCTGGATGACCTGGTAAAAGCTGCCAATCTTAAACTGGATAATGCAGCAATAGAGAAACTTACGCAGGCAAGTGCTTACTAAGTATAAATTATTCAAAAGCAACAAGAGCCGCATACAATAGCGGCTCTTGTTGCTTTTGAATAAGTCAGTATTAGAAGCTAATAGAGCTGCTGCGAATTACCTTTCCGTTTCTGCTTATAACATCCTGTTTCACCTGCTCAAAAGCATCATGGCTCAGTGGGCGACAGGCATCTTCAATCAGGTAAGTATCAAAACCTTCTTGCAGCGCATCTTTGGCTGAGTAGTAAACACAGTAATCGCCGGCCAGGCCAGCAATGTAAACCTGCTGCACACCCTTACCACGGAAGTAGTCTGCCAAACCTGTCGATTTCAGGTGCCCGTTATCATAGAAACCGCTATAGCTGTCAATTTCCGGGTTGGTACCTTTTCGGAAGATCGTCTCTATTTTATGTACCTGAAGGTCAGTGGCCAGGTCGGCGCCAGGTGAAATCTGAAGGCAGTGGTCGGGCCACAACACCTGCGGAAGCCCCAATAGCTCGATCTGCTCGAAAGGCTGTTTACCTGCATGATTAGAGGCAAAGCTCTTATGGTTCTGCGGATGCCAGTCCTGGGTTGCTACTACAAGGTCAAACTGTTCCTGCAGCTTGTTCACAATTGGTATAATCTGATTTCCTTCGGGCACCGCAAGGGCTCCGCCAGGCAAAAAATCATTCTGTATATCGATTAGCAGTAGTGCCTTCATGGTTTTAAAGTATAGCCTATGCTTTTTAAGTTGTAAGTATACGCGAATGTAAGGCGAAGGCAGAAATTGTGCTTACTTATTTTAGTTTTAGTTTAATAGCTGCTTATACTTTGGCTATAACTATACTTGCTGCAGAAGCTCTGTTCAAAAATTTCCTTTTTAAAAGAGGCGGTTATAACTACTAAATTTTATCTGTTAAACTGGTAAGTGGTGGTGTATGATCTTCGCCATAGATCTCGAAATAAACTGTATCGCCTATAGAATTAATAACGCCAGATTGTGCTATAGTTTCCTGGTAGGTTTTGTAACAGCTGAGGGCCTGCTTTAGCACTTGTATGTCTTTTGGCTCCAGGTGAACCTGGCAATCTATCAGGCTTGGGTCGCTGTTTTTAAGGATGAAGAGGCCGGGCTGCAGGGGCTGGTTGTTTTTATTTGGTACCGTAAGAAAAGCTAATCTTTTGAGATAGTCTGCACCATTGTCCCGCAGCTCCAGGAAAACCCGCTTTGCCACTGCATGCATTACCAGGTGATCATGAAAGCCGCTAACACCATGAACAGGATAAGATACCACCACTTGGGGCTGTACTTTTCCGATATGCTCTGCTACTATGCGCTCTATTTCCCGCGGATCCATTTCAGCTAAGCCGCTGTCAGGAAGGTCGAGCACTGTCATGTTCGTAAGGCCCAGCACTTTTTCAACTTCCAGCATCTCCTGGTAGCGTATTTCCCCCATTTGTTCTACTGTCAGGCCCAGCTGGTGCCGTACTTTGGTGGCACCGCCGCGCGTCAGGGTAAGCAAGTATACCTCGTGGCCTTGTTCTAATTGCTGTTTCATTACCGGGGCCGGCCCAAAGGATTCGTCGTCTGGGTGCGGGAAAATGTAAAGCAAACGCATAACAGTAAGTTAGTTAAGTGGAGAAGGGGGATGATTTATTCTTACTGATAAGGGTGGGAAAAAGATATTAAGAGTTGAAATTAAGTTAAATAAAAAGGCCGCTATACTTAGCGGCCTTATACTTACTCCTGTGCCGGAGCCTGCGGGTTACCCTGTGGCCTTGGCTTAGAAGATTTATTACGGTTACGATTGCGGTTTCTGTTACGGTTGGGGTTCTGGCCTTCTGCTGCCTGACCTTCAGGGCGGGGTGCTCTTTCCCCCTCTTGTCGTGGAGCATGGTTAGCTCTTGGTGGTCTTTGGCCGCCTTCGCGACGAGGTTCTCCTGCACCTTCAGGTCGTGGCCCTCTGCTTTTGTTACGGTTCCTGTTTCCACTACCCTGGCGGTTACCACCGCTGTGGCTGCGGCCGCTTCCTCTGCCATGGCCGGTGCCACGCATTTTAGGATCGTAAACCGGTCCAGCGCCAAAACCTTCCGGCAAAGGCAGCTTAGGCAGTTCGCGCTCAATCAGGCGTTCTACCCTGTTCACTCGGTACATATCGTTCTCGTTAACAAAAGTAATGGCCATACCGGTAGAGGCTGCACGAGCTGTACGACCTACACGGTGCACATAATCTTCCGCATCCTGTGGCATATCGAAGTTCACCACGTGGCTCAGGCTGTCGATATCTATACCTCTTGAGAGAATATCGGTAGCAACCAGTATCTGGTACTGCTTGTTCTTAAACCCCTGCAGTGCCCTTTCGCGCTCTTCCTGTGTCAGGTCAGACTGTATACCTTCGGCAGCAAAACCCATCTTGCGCAACGAGCGCACGATCTGGCCCACATTCGACTTGCGCGAAGTAAAGATGATCATGTTCTGCACATCAAGCTCACGAAGTATATGCTCCAGTAAAGGCAGTTTCTGGTTGTCGTAAGTCAGGTACAGGCGCTGATCTATACCTTCTGCAGGTTTAGAAATGGCCAGGTTAATCTGAGCAGGGTCCTGCAGGATTTGCTGAGCCAGGTCGCGAATCTTTTTAGGCATAGTAGCCGAGAACAATAGCGTCTGGCGGTTCTGCGGCAATGCGCGCACAATCTTCAGGATGTCATCCATAAAGCCCATGTCCAGCATCTTATCGGCTTCATCCAGCACCAGGTAGTTCAACTGGTCCAGCTTTACATAGCCCATTGCCATGTGTGCCATCAGTCGGCCTGGTGTAGCTATAATTATATCGGCGCCGCTTGTTAAAGCACGTTTTTGCTGTTCCCACTCATCGCCTTTGCTGCCGCCATAAATAGCAATAGAGCTAACAGGGGCAAAGTAACCCAGCCCCTCCACCTGCTCATCAATCTGCTTGGCAAGTTCGCGGGTTGGTACCAGTATTAAAGTGCTGGTGTGGTCATTGTTTGCATGCGAGATGCGGTCTATCAAAGGCAGCAGGTAAGCTGCGGTTTTTCCTGTACCCGTCTGGGCGCAGGCAATCATATCCTTACCTTCCAGAATAAGCGGTATTGCCTGCTCTTGCACAGGTGTGGCGGTGTTGTACCCCATCGATTCAATACCAGTCAGTACGTCGTCGTGTAAGTTAAAAGAACGAAAATCCAAGTTTCAAATATTTAAGACTAACTTATTATGTGCCACCATTTTCCAGGCACAAGTATCATTATGGTAAAGATACAAAATTTCCGGGTGTAAAGTGCATTTGCCTATAATGCATTAAAGAAGGCAGAAGAAGGAAGTATAAACTCAACTTAGCTGCTAGAGCATGCTTAACTTAAAGGTTAATGCTAAAGTGCAATTTTGCTTTTATTGATTAAGACTAAGTTAAAAGAGAAGAGTGTCTTAAAAAGCCTTCCTGCGTTTATTTAATGGGATTTTAGGCTAATATTGTAAGTTTGCTATGTTTAGATATATAAAGAGTTATATTAAGTATGTAACATTTAATATATGTGGGCGTAATAGCTTAGTAAAGTGGCGGTTGCCACACCTGATAAGGGAAGAGGCGATTTAATTACTATTATGATTTATGAAAAAGGCTATACAGGAATCACCAAATTTTTATCTGCTTTTAGGCGTTAACATTGTCAACATCATTTTTATGCTGTTGTAACAATCTGCCAGACAAAATTTTAAAAATACATCGGGCAGCTCCGCTACCAGGCAGAGCTGCTTTTTTTATGCGCAAAAGCTAAATCTTTACTTATTTTGCCTCACAGGTGAACGCACGATATTTTCGGATTGTGGTATAAAAGAGGAAGCAAAAACCTGAGTAAGTTATAGTTTATTGAATTTTAAATAAGTTAAAGTTTACATGGCCGGACATAATAGATGGACGCAGATAAAGCGCAAAAAAGGTGCTCTTGATGCCAAACGTTCCAAAATATTTACGAGGCTTATAAAAGAAATAACGGTTGCTGTAAAAGAAGGCAGCTCCGATCCGGATGGAAACCCTCGCCTTCGGATGGCTATCCAGAACAGCAAAGCTGTTAACATGCCCAAGGAGAACATAGAGCGGGCGATAAAAAAAGGCGAGAACACCGACAGCAATTACTCCGAAGTAACCTACGAAGGATACGCCTCTCATG
>CBINIP010000032.1:0-33226 GCA_966250805.1 uncultured Pontibacter sp.
TGCAGCCAGCCGGCAGGTGGCTGTGGTGTTTCAGGATATTACTGAACGCAAACAAAGTGAACAACAACAGCAGTACCTGTTACAACTTACAGATGCTATTAATTTGATTTCCGATGCAGTAGAAATTCAAAAAACTGCTGCACGCATGATAGGTGAGGAATTGCAGGCCGACATCGCTCATTTTTCAGAGGTAAGCCCCGATGAACACTATGACACTATCCATTTGGACTACATAAAAGACCCCAATATACCATCTGTGGCAGGCACAAGCAATATGGAATTATTTGCCGTATCCATGCAACATTCCAGAGATGGCTTGCTGGTAATAGATGACGTAGAAGATTGTCCGTTCTTTTCTGCTGAGGAAAAAGCAGCTTACACAGCAGTGGGTGTAAGATCTGCCATATTTTTTACCTTCTTGAAAAAGGGGAAACGTGTTGCTCACCTTACCATAAACCAGCGTACTCCCAGAAAATGGACAGACTATGACATTACCCTGGTACGTGAAACCGCTGAACGCACCTGGGCTGCGTTAGAAAGAGCAAAAGCCGAACAAGCCCTGCGCGCAGCTCCAATTAATCACCGACGCCATGCCGGCTTTGATTTCGTACATAGATGCCGGGTTTCGCTACCGTTTCACCAACAAGTATTATGAAACCTGGTTTGGGCGTTCCCCTGAGGAGATCATCGGCAAGCATGTGCGCGAATTCCTGGGCGATGCAGCGTTCGAACGTCTCCGCCCCCACGGCGAGGTCGCGCTGGCGGGCCATCGGCACTCGTTTGAGGAAGAGATTACCTTCAAGCATGATGGCACGCGGTACGTTTATTCCGAATTTGTTCCCAACGTCAGACCCGACGGCTCCGTGGCCGGCTACTACGCCCTCGTCACGGACATCACCGCCCGCAAGAAGGCCGAAGATGCGGTGCAGGCAAGTGACGAACGACTGAGCAAGCTCCTTTCCCTGATGCCCGCCGGCGTGTACACCTGCGATGCCGAAGGTCGCATTACCTACTACAACCACCTTGCAACCGAACTCTGGGGCCGGGTGCCAAAGCTAGGCGATGAGCAGGATAAATTCTGTGGAGCTTTTCGCCTTTGGCAGCCCGATGGCTCACCGATGAAGCATGTGCAAACGGCTATGGCTGAAGCGGTGCAAAAAGGCATTTCGTTCCGCAACCTGGAAGTAATGTTGGAGCAGCCTAACGGTGCCCGTCTTATTGCCAACGTAAACATTGATCCGCTGTATGATGGGGAAGGAAAAATTGTTGGAGCAATTAATGTTTTTGTTGATGTGACCGAACGCAAAAAAACGGAAGAAGCCCTACGGAAAAGCGAAGCAAAGCTTGCCGAAGACCTGGAGGATGCCCGAAAACTACAGGCCATTAGCAGCCGTTTGATTGAGGAAGACAACATTCAGGTGCTTTATGAGCATATCCTGGATGCCGCCATTGCCCTAATGGATGCGAACATGGGTAGCATGCAGGTGCTTTTGCCGGAAACAAACGAACTGGAACTGCTGGCCAGTAAAGGTTTCGATCCGGGATCGGCGCGGTTCTGGCACCGGGTAAAAGCCGAGTCGGCCTGCACCTGCGGCATCGCACTGAATACCAGAAAAAGGGTATTGGTACCCAACGTAGAAACCTGCGATTTTATGGCCGGAACCGAAGACTTGGCTTCCTTCCGTTTATCCGGGATCAGGGCAGTACAGACTACGCCGCTCATTAGCCGTTCGGGCCAACTGGTAGGTATGATCTCTACGCATTGGACCACGGAAACGCACCCATCCGATCGGGATTTGAACCTGCTGGATGTGCTGGCCCGGCAGGCCGCTGACCTTATGGAACGCAAAACTTCGGAAGAAGAGCTCCGCCGGTCGAAAGAACGGTTGCAGCAGGCCATTTCCATTCCTACGGTAGGCATTTTATTTTTCGATCTGGCCGGTACCATTCACGATGCCAACGAAGCATTCCAGCACATGAGCGGGTATTCTTACGAGGCACTTACCAGCGGTAAAGTGCGGTGGGATGAAATAACACCGCCGGAATTTATGGATGCTACTTTAAAAGCCCGGGATGAATACTTTGTCTCCGGGCAAAACACGCCTTACGAG
Source organism: uncultured Pontibacter sp. (assembly GCA_966250805.1). Taxonomy (GTDB): domain Bacteria; phylum Bacteroidota; class Bacteroidia; order Cytophagales; family Hymenobacteraceae; genus Pontibacter. The sequence goes on from CBINIP010000032.1 coordinate 2,112, forward strand.
AAGCAATACATCCGCCCGGACGGCTCCCGCTGGTGGGGGCTGTTTGCCGGCAAACGGCTCAATGAAAACGAATATGTAGAGTTTGTTTTGGATATTACCAAACTGAAAGAAGCCGAAGAAAAGCTGCAGCAATTTAATGAGTTGCTTGAACAGCAAGTGCTGGAACGGACTTCAGAATTGATAAAAACCACTGAAGAACTGCAAAAGAACCTGGCCAAACTGCAGCAGGCCGAAGAAGTAGCCCAGATGGGCAGCTGGGAATACGATATCGCCAGCTGCGAAATGAGCTGGAGTGCAGGCATGTACCGCCTGTATGGTTTGCCAACCGGCAGTCCCGTCAAGCCGGAAACTTACCTGGAATATGTAGTAGCAGAAGATAAGCCCCTTGCGCAGCAGGTAGTAAAAAATTTGCGGGAAAGATTTGAGCCCATAGAAGAAACCCTGCGCCTGCAGGTAGACGGCCAGACACTTACCTGCCGCATGAAGGCCATAGTGCAGCACAACGAACAAGGAGCGCCAGTCAAGATACTTGGTATTGATCTAAATATTTCCCAGGTAAAACGGCTCGAAGAAGAAAACCTGAAGATGCGGTTAAATCAGCAGAAAGCTTTGCTTCTGGCTATTCTGGAAGCGCAGGAAGAAGAGCGCCGGCGCATATCGGAGGCATTGCACAATGGGGTTGGCCAGCTCTTGTACGCTACCAAACTGAACCTGGATCAGGCGGCACAACGGGTACCAAAAGAAATCCTTCAGCCAACCGGAAAGCTGCTGAACGAAGCTATTGTGGAAGTAAGAAAAGTCTCGCACGAGTTGGTGCCTGTGGTGTTAAAGGATTTCGGTCTAGAAGAAGCCATTGAAAATTTGTGCCGGCAATATGCGCAAAGTTCATTACAAGTAAACTGGGAAATAGATCTGGAAGGTCGGCTAACAACCCATTTGGAAATAGCCCTTTACCGAATCAGCCAGGAACTGTTAAATAATGTTGCTAAACATGCCCAGGCTACTCAAGCAGATGTATTGCTGGTGCAGGAAGATAGAGAAATTACCCTCAAAGTGCGGGACAATGGGCGAGGAATAAGCCAAAGATCAAGCAAAAAGCAGGGCATCGGGTTGCGAAGTATAAGTGACCGGGTTAAACTGCTCAATGGTACCTTTGCCATCACTAAGCCCCAAACTGGTAAAGGAACCTTGGTTACAATTAAAATTCCGCTTATGGAAGCATGATTGTGATAAAGACTTAACCTAAGAATTCACCCGTGTGACCGTCTGGTAATAATGCTATGAAGTGAAAAGGGGGCTGAGGGGTGAAAGGAGAGGGTAACAGCCGCAGAAAACTTTCCTGTTACTTTATAAATAATAAACCCGCTTATTTGTCTAAATAAGCGGGCTTTAAGCTTTACTGTGTAGCCCATAGGATCGAATTATTGAACCATTTCCATAGGGATTTATCAGTTCAGAATGATTAGTTAATTTGGAGAGATATAGGTTGACTTCAACTTAAAGCCTGCTGAACAAGAACCGTTGTAAACTAGTTACTGTTGCGCCCTCATAGCCGATAAGAAAGTGCACAAATCAAAGTGTCCACCGTGCCTCATCTCACATATAGATACTGATGCCTGTGCGTATTTAAAAAAGGAATTTTAGGGAATCAGCCTGTCTTTGCGCAATTGATTGAACAATTCAAAAAATGACTCTTCCGTTTGCTGATAGACGGTGAAGCCCAACTTGCGGCTCTTAGACATGTCCGTCATCACCTCAATGGGACGTCCCAGGTCCAAATCGGTGTGCCAGGGGGAGGCAAGTCGGCTCAGATCCGGTTCGACCAGCTTGTACTGCCCGGCAATTTCACGCCACATGGGACCATCCTGGGCCATTTGTTCCTCCAGGGGATGAATGGTACCGTCAAAGCCAACAGGCTCCACAGCGAACCAATTGGCCAGGCGCTTCCATAGCCATTTCCAGCGAAAGTAATCTCCGTTCACTACATTGAACGCTTCATTACGGGCTGCTTCCGTAGTGGCTGCCCATACCAAATGCTTGGCCAGTACCCGGGCGTCAGTCACATCCGACAGACCGTTCCATTGCGCTTCAGAACCGGGCCATTGGAACGGACGATTTGTTTCCTTGCAAATGGTGGCGTAAACGGCCAAGGTGGTACCCAGGTTCATTTGATTGCCCACTGCTTTTCCAATAACCGTGTGCGGACGATGAATGCTCCAGGTAAAGCCATCACGGGTGGCAGCGGCGTATACTTCATCTTCCTGGGCATAATAAAAGTTCTCTATATTCAGTCGGGGCTGCTCCTCGCGCAAGGGCGTTTCGGGTAGTAACCCTTCTTTCGCATAGGCTTCGAAAGGCCCCAGGTAATGCTTCAGTCCTGTTACTAGGGCCACGTGCTGCACCGATTTCTTTGGCGCCAAAGCATCCAGAAGGTTACGAACCATCGCTGCATTCACCCTGATGTTTTCTGCCTCTGTTTCCATGCGCATCCAACTGGTAAAAAATACATGCGTGGGCGCAACATCGGCAAGTGCGGTAGACAAGCTTTCAGGGCTAAGCAAATCTGCTGCAACAGTTCGTAGATTCTCTATGCTAATATTAGGGTTTCGAGCCAGGCCATAGGTAGTCCATCCCTGCTTTACCAGTTCTTCTGCCAGGTTGCTACCTGTGATCCCGCTTACACCCACCACTAAGGCTATCCTGTTCATACTGTAATTACTTTTAATGATATCATCTAAAGCTATTAGGTACGGCATTTAGCTTCCGGGGGCTAAATGCATGAAACAAAAGGCTGCCTTTAAGAAGCATCATTGTCTGACACAAGTAAAACAGAAAGCTCTCCAAAAACTTTTACCTGGATTACTCCTTTTCAAAAATCTTCTGCCGGTGGTTCAATCCCCAATCCTTCAGGGCATAGATGATAGGAGTTAAGGTATCCGCATAGGGTTCGGGTTTATACAAGATCTTGACCGGGTAATCATCCACCACCACTCTCTTGATCAGCTGGTGCTGCTCAAGCTCTTTCAGTTCCTTGGCCAGAACCTTGGGTGTGATACCCGGGATACTCTCCTGTATATCAGTAAACCGTTCATTACCGACACCAACAGAAATGATGATAGGCAATTTCCATTTGCCATTGATTACGTCCAGCGCATCCCGCACCGGCATCACTGTGCCGAGGCAATCACTGCATGCTTTCTTTGCTGCCATTTTTCTCTTTGCAAGGGTATTTCGCTTTCCTTTAGGAAAGTGCTATACAAAGGAAAGTAAATTTCCGTAATTTTGCAACAGGTTATTAAACTGGTGCTCACCTGTTTCAAAGAAGGAACACACCTGAAACGTCAGAAAGAATCTGGTAGTCCTGCCCAGCACCAGGTAAAAGTTACATACACCAGTGGTATATAAAATAATTATGAAAGCACTTTATACAGCCGCAGCAACGGCAACAGAAAACAGAAAGTAGGCTTATCAAGGCTTATCAATGAATAATAGAAAAATGAAAAACAAGCACATGATCCTGGGCGTGGTCCTGGGGAACAACTTTGGTAATAACCCCGCCACATGGCGGATGCCGCACGTGGACCCCGGGTCCTTCACGAACATTGATGCCACGGTGGAGCAGGTACGGACAGCGGAACGAGGGGGAATGCATTTCGCCTTCCTGCCCGACCGGCTCTACATGCCTGGAAACCCGGCCATGTCACCGCCCATGTTCAACATAGACCCGATCATCACCCTTGCGGCAGTGGCCCAAGCGACCGAACGGATCGGACTGATTGGCACTGCCTCCGCCTCCTTCACCGAGCCGTACCTGCTGGCCCGTCAGCTCAAGGCACTCGACGTCATCAGCCGTGGCCGGGCCGGATGGAACGCCGTCCCGAGCTACGAACCCGAAGCCTTCGCGAACTTCGGCAAGGCACTACCGCCCCGGGAGAAAAAGTACGAGCGTCTACACGAGGTGATGCACATCGTACAGGCGCTCTGGGGAAGCTGGGGGTACGAGGCGGGCCAGCCCGACCAAGCCGGCATGTTCGCTAACCCGGCCCACATCCGGCCGGTCAACCTGCAAGGAAAGCACGTCGGCGCACGCGGGCCTCTTCCCGTCCCTCCGTCCGAGCAGGGCCAGCCGGTCATCATGATGCCCGTCACCAGCGGCTACGGCCTGCAAGCGGCCGGCATGTACGCCAACCTCGTCATCGGAATGCCATCCCACCTAGAACAAAACCGAGCCATACGACACACCGTGCGAGAGGCTGCAGTACAGGCCGGCCGGGGCCCAGAGGAAATCAAGTTCGTCGTATTCGCCCCCTATACGGGTTTAACCGCCGAGCAGGTCGCCGACCACCTCCAGGAATTGTTTGAAGCCGAGGCAGCGGACGGATTTGTGATGAACTTTGACGATTTCCATACCGAGATCGGTGATTTCGTCGACCGCGTCATCCCTATTCTGCGCGAACGCGGCCTCATCCCTGACAGCTACGAGGGAAAGACCCTCCGCGATCACCTGGGACTGCCACCTCAGTACGGGCTCGACCCCCGCATCGCTACCAGCTTGACTGGAACTACCTGACAGGCAAAAAAATCAACCTCGGTATGGTTAAAGAAGTTTACCGCTTTCCTTTCCTACCACACAAGTCTTATATATGGATAAAAAAATGCTTATCGGTCTTTCTTATGGAGGTGGCTACGGGACACAGCCGGGAGCCTGGCGTATGCCGGGAGTAGACCCTAAAAGTTATGCGAATTTTGATGTACTGGTAAAACATGCACAGGCTGCTGAACGCGGCAAATTGCACTTTCTGTTTTTGCCTGATGGATTTGGTAAATTAGTAGATATTGAAAATGTACCACCAGTACAGACCCTTGACGTAATGCTTACACTGGGAGCCTTCGCACGGGAGACAAAACATATAGGCCTACTCGCCACGGCTTCTACCACTTTCAACGAGCCCTACAACCTGGCCCGGCAATTCAAGGCCCTTGATGTGATGAGCCACGGCAGGGCGGGCTGGAACGCCATTACATCGAGTACTAATGATGCAGCCGCAAGTTATGGAGTGACAATACCATCAAGTGAGGAACGCTATGGCCGTGCCCACGAGACGATACAGTTGGTACAGGCACTTTGGGGCAGCTGGGGAAGGGACGCCTGGGTGCACAACCAAGAAAGCGGTGAGTTTACGAAAAAGGGTCAAATTCTTCCCATTAATCTGCAAGGCAAATATGTCGGTTCCCGCGGGCCACTGTACATCCCGCCATCGGAGCAGGGACAGCCGATTATCGTTCATGGCGGGGGGAGTCCCAATGCCCACGAATTGGCCGGGCGTTTTGCCAGTGTGGTAGTTGGGGCGGTATTTTCCATCGAGGATGCCCGGGCCCAGCGCAATGCATTCAGAGCGGCGGCAAAACGGTACGGGCGTGATCCCGACGAGATCAAATTTTTTGCGGGTGTTATGACCACGATTGCCAAAGACAGACGCACTGCCCTGGATCGTAGAATCCAGTTGACGGGAAGTGAGTTTCCACAAAGGGTTGCATACCTGCAAAGCATGCTGGGTATACCACTAAATAACACCCAACTGGACAAACCGCTTACCCAAGAGCAGCTAAGTTCTGCCCGCCCTTCCCCCTACGATCCCCGGTCGGCCAATGCGCTGAAAATTGCAAAAGAAGGTTGGAGTCTGCGGGACATCCTTGCTCATGGGGTTATTGATTATCATCCGGCCATCGTTGGTCCAGGCGTGGAAGCAGCCGATCACATGCAGGCTTGGTTTAAGGCAGGAGCTGCGGATGGATTCTGGATTTTACCCGATGTCTATGCTGATGGGATTGACGCCTTTGTGGATGAAGTGGTTCCAATTCTGCAAGAGCGTGGTTTGTTCCACCGGGAGTATGAAGGGAAAACCTTACGGGAGAACCTGGGAGTGCCGGATCAGTATGGCATTGACCCTCGTATTAATAAAAACTAAAATTTAAAAACTAGAACAAAGTCAAGAAAGTTGTAACAGGGCTATTCTCTGAATAATTTTTTATAGCATGCAAAAACCTGGTTTTTTACATGCTTTACCTTCGGACATTAAAAATAAGCAACTCCCGGTAGTTTTCAACTTTGTGTTTCTTCTTTGGAAGGTGACAGGGAACAAAAGGTATGTTAATACTATGTCAGGACCAATCACATGGTATATGGGATTTTATAGATTTATTCCTACCTATCTTGCAGGAATGTGGCATATTCCGGACGGAGTATGAATCTGAAACATTGAAAGGGAATCTGGGGTTGCCCAAGACAGCTTTTTGAAAAATCGAGGCAGCAACAAAGTGTCAGCTGCATACACTAAGCATTTAATACCATGAATAATAATAAAACAGCCTATTCTATTTTAGAACTTGCCATTGTATCGCAGGGGGAAACCATACAACAGACCCTGCATAATTCATTGGCATTGGCAAAAGAAGCGGAAGCACTTAACTACAAACGCATTTGGTTTGCCGAGCATCATAATTCAGATAATATTGGCAGTAGCGCCACATCACTACTCATGGGTTACGTGGCCGAAAACACCACCACCATCCGGGTAGGTTCGGGTGGTGTGATGCTTCCCAATCATTCGCCTTTGATTGTAGCCGAACAGTTTGGGACATTGGCTCATTTGTACCCTGGCCGCATTGATTTAGGTCTTGGAAGGGCACCCGGTACCGACCAGGCAACTGCTCGTGCTATCCGGTCAGATTTTATGGAGGCTGCCCATTCTTTTCCCCGGGAAATAGAAAAAATACAGCAGTATTTCTCCGTAGAAAATAAAACGGCCAAAGTAAGAGCTCCCATTGCAGAAGGTACAGATGTTCCGCTGTATGTATTGGGCTCGACTACCGATAGTTCACATATAGCGGCTGAAAAGGGATTGCCTTACGCTTTTGCCAGTCATTTTGCATCAACACATTTACACAACGCCCTGCGAATCTATGAACAGGAGTTTCAGCCCTCTGAGTTTTTAGAAAAACCTTATACCATAGCCGGGGTCAATGTTTTAGTTGCCGATACCGATGAGGAAGCCGAAAAACTATTCACCTCCTTGATCAGAATGTTTGTGGGGGTATTAACCGGATCCAGAGAACCGTTGCAGCCACCGACGGAACTGACAGAAGAGTTGAAAGGAGTATTTCAACATCCAACGTTGCATCAAATGCTGAAATATTCGTTTGTTGGAAGCAAACAGACGGTAAAAACGCAAATTCAGGTGTTCCTGGAAGAAACAGGAGTGGATGAATTGATCACTGTATCCAATATCTACAATCTGGAAGATCGTTTGAAATCTGCCCGATTGTTTGCAGAGATCATGACGGAAATAAACGAAGGCAAATAGGAGAGACAAACTCTTACAAGAGTCTATTGTAGCAAAGGGTCTCACCTATAGATTGAGCTACTAAATAGTCGATAAGCATGGCTATTTAGAAAATACTATTACTTATAGGAGCCACGTGCTAGGGAAGTGTTGGTGTAACAGCCAGGGAAATTATTTTTGTTTCTCTGGAAAAGAAAAAGCGGCTTATTTTGATAAATAAGCCGCTTTTTTAATGTTTCCTCTGTAGCCCAAAGGAACGAATTATCGAAATTTATCTACAAAGATTTGAACGCAATAGGTGATTATCTGATCAGTAGGGGAGGAACAGTAAAGCTTCGTATTGAAAGAGGCTTTTATCTACTTTATAACGGTCCAAATGTTTGGGAGGACCTCAAGGTAATATTGGATAGCCTTTTTATCATTGACTAGCGTCCGAGTTAAATACCAGCTACTGAAGAGCAAATGGATGAGTCTTATTTCTGCTATACTTTTACGATGTAGTTCAGGCATAACACCGATTCACAGGAAAGGGCCAGTCTCAAAGGTGAAGCACAACGCCTTCGGCATGTTCAACTTCTTCAGAAGACAAGACAAGGACCATAAAAAACTCAAAGCGGTGAAGCTTGGTTACTGTTGCTTAATTGCCAATCATCCTGAACAGATTGTCTGGATGGCCAATTACTTAAAATTTAAACACGCTCTTAGTTATCAGAGATCAGTTTGAGCTAATACTGGAACAATACATTTGTACAGGTACCTATCTCTTTCAAAAAGTCATAATCATTAAATTCTCCTGCCACTAACACAGAATTACGCTCCGTTACAGGAGTGCGGGTTTTCATAAGGCCTGCAAGAACTTTTTGATTACTTGGCACCCAGTCCTTTCCTTTTTAAGGGCACAGGTACTCGTGGGTTATGGTATCAACTAAATATTTTCTATTATCATTAGAGTAATAGAATTTACATTTTTGAGTGTGCTGTTAGGGTTACTTGGATGTATGCTCCATAAAAAAAGCCTTACTGGAGGTAAGGCTTTTTCAGAGAATTATATGTTAAAACTAAGCGCGTTTTACGTTCACGGCGTTTAGTCCTTTTCTTCCTTCTTGCAGGTCAAAGCTTACTTCGTCGTTTTCTCTGATCTCATCTACAAGGCCAGATACATGTACAAAGTATTCCTGATCTGAATTTGTTTCTTTAATAAAGCCGAACCCCTTCAGGTCGTTAAAGAATTTTACTGTTCCGTTATTCATATTGTGTTTCTTATTATATACCTACTACATATCTGCAGGTATATACGTTCATTATTTTTTTACAATGTACAATAAATAAATTACAAAAGCGTACTTATGCTTAATAAAAGCAGTTTTTACAGTAAGTTTGAACGTGCCTTTGTGATATTAAACCAGAAGTACGAATCATTGTCTATATTGCAGATGAGTTTTATTGAGAGCTTTTTGTTTTAGATTACCTGAACCTGGCACGCTTTTAGCAATTGTTGTGTTGTAGCTAGCAAGCATCTATCGCAGAATGCTACCTGGTATAATTAATATCTCTCTAGCTTAGCAATCTGTTTATACTAAAAAGATTGTTATCCATTTAATTTCTTTTCTGATTCGTGTTGTTGCAGTGATTGAGGCCTGGAATTACAAAGTCTGAAAGTTTTTCCTTCAGTAGATTCCCCTCAATTCATTAAGTTTTATGACAACAAAGTTAAAGTTTAATAATACAAAAAAATCAGCATTCTTTGCCACCGTTCGTAATAGGGTAGATTCCTATCTCAAGGAAAGCGGTAGCTCCAAAAATGCCAATAATGCTATGTGGTACAAGGCCACGTTTTTCGTTGGCGGGTTTGTGGCTCTGTACCTGCTTATACTTTCTGGATGGGCCAGCATATGGGGGATGTTGGGTATGGCGCTGGTTCTTGGAGCATTTGCAGCCTTTATAGGTTTCAATGTTTGCCACGATGCCATTCACGGCTCGTTTTCCGGAAACGGAAAGGTCAATAAAGGTCTCAGCTATTTGTTTTACCTGATCGGGGCAAATCCATACCTTTGGAACATTTCCCACAACATTGTACACCACACCTACACGAATATACCTGGCCACGATGAGGATATAGAGGTTGCGCCAGGCCTTATCCGGTTAGACGTAAGTGAGCGCGTAAACCGTGTACAGCGCTACCAGCACCTGTATGCCTTCGGGCTTTATAGCCTTGCTTCTCTCTCATGGGTCTTGCGCAAAGACTATGTCAAGTTTTTTCAGAAATCGATAGGCCAGCACAGCGCAAAGCACCCGAAACGGGAGTATTTCAACCTGTTCTTTTTCAAGTTGCTACACTACTTTATTTTTATAGGGGTTCCTATGCTGGTGCTTAACCTTACCTGGTGGCAGGCAGCGCTAGGGTTCTTTGTCATGCATCTGGCAGAGGGTATTGTGATGGGATTGGTCTTTCAACTGGCTCATGTGGTGGAAGGTACGGACTTTCCTGTGCCCAGTGAGCAGGGAAATATGGAAGAGGCATGGGCAGAGCATCAGATGAGAACAACAGCCAATTTTGCATCCAACAGTAGTATAGCAGGCTTTCTATTAGGAGGTTTAAACAGGCAGATAGAGCACCATCTATTCCCGAAAGTGTGTCATATACACTACCCAGCAGTTTCAGAGATTGTGCGTAAAACAGCTAAGGAGTTTAACTTGCCTTACCTCGAGAGTACCACTTTCTTTGCCGCAATTAAGTCGCATTACCGGATGCTCAGAAAACTGGGTAAAGAAGCCTACCTGAAGCAGATTAGCGTATAGTTGTTTTATTAAATTAGGTGGAAAAGCCTGGCTAAATAGCCTGGTTGAGATTCTTTCAAAGGAAGGAAATACCACCTAAAAGCTTCAAAGTTTGATTAGAGGTGCAGAGGATACATCCTTTCTTTCAATCGCACCAACCTGTACCGAGCCACTGGCAGCGTTGAAGAAGCCCTCTGGTGGAGAACTGGTCTTGGAGCCCCCTGCTAAGGTAGATCATTTTTCCGGCAGAACACTCGAGAAACTGTTCAAGAGCTGTGTGAGGACATGTAGGTTATAAACGGTTTTAAGAGTACATTCACATTAAGAAATAAAATAAGATGAAGACAATATTATACGTTGCAATAGTTGTATTTGCCGTCTCTTGCTCTGAGAGAGGTGACTTGCAGAGAACTTTCGGAAGCATTGTTGAAACAGGTGCAAACATGGCATTGGACTCTTTGCAAAATGTAACAAATGAGGAGCTGCAGAGACGAACCGGGGTGGATTCGTTGGCGACAAGGTTACGTGCAGTTGATACTATTGATGTGGAACGGGAGGTAAAGCGTGAGCTACTAAAACAGTTGTCGGAGTAGTCACAAAATACGTCACCTCATAAACAGCTAAATTAACACAAGAGGAACTTTCCGATTTTATCGAAACAAAAAAGCCGCTCCATCTGATGTGGAGCGGCTTTTTTGATGTAGTAGACCAAAGGAGTGAATTATCGAACCTTATCCACAGGGATTTAATGACCTTAGCTAAATATTTATCAGCTTAACTGATGAATCATATAGTATCTAGAGCCTTTCTTCCTTTTGTTTCTAAGAACACTGTTTCTATTTATACCTGTAAGTTTATTCAGGTTAAAATACTAAGTTTTGTGCATCACCTCGGGCGGTTCTTTATAATTCAAAAGATACTAAATATGCTTGGGAGTAAAGGCAACACGTTAGAAATATCTAACTCTTATATATAGATCTGTAAGACAAACTTTCCCTGTACCTGGGAAAAAATAGACTTAACAAATGTTAAAAGAATAATCTTTGTAAATTGCGTAAAATCGCTACAGCAGCCCCTTCAGCAGGAAAACAACTTAAAGCCTTACGATACTTACTTTAGCCAACAGGTTTTACAGAAGATAGGTATCTACAGGCAATCCCACACCAACAAAGAAGACTTTTACAGATTATCATTATGGAAGTATTGAACAGGGTTGATACCGACTTTAAGTATGACCGTTTCTTCGAACTGTCGCCAGATCTACTGTGCATTGCGGGCTTTGATGGTTATTTTAAAAAAGTTAACCTGGCTGTGTCAGAGAAACTGGGATACACTTTTGAAGAGCTATACTCCCGGCCAATAAACCTTTTCGTTCATCCTGATGACCAGCAGCAAACGGCCGCAGTCCGTAAAGAGATACACCGATCAAAACCGCTTCACCATTTTGAGAACAGGTACGTTACCAAAAGCGGAGAAATAGTCTGGCTTTCCTGGACATCACTTCCTGTAGAGAGTGACCGCCTCGTGTTTGCCATTGCAAAAGACATCACGCACAAAAAGCGGATGGAAGCAGAAAGGAATGCCCTGCTGGCAGAACTGTCTGATGTCAACAAAGGCCTAAAGAACCTGTCCTACACCACTTCACATGACATCAGATCTCCGATCAATAACCTGCTTGCTCTTTTAGGCATGATTGACTCTGGCAAAATTGAGGACGGGCAGACTTTAAAGCTGCTGAATTTTTTAAAAGTTTCTGGAGAAAGGCTAAAAAAAACCTTTGATGGCTACATAGATGTTCTGAGAGAAATGGACAAGGTGACAATAGAGGTAGAGGATACCTTTTTTGCTGACTGCCTGGATAAGGTCCTTCCCTCTGTCAATGCGCTTATGACCACCACAAAAGCGACTGTAGAAGCAGATTTCTCCAGACTCGAATTGATTAAATTCAAGCCAGTGTACTTGCAAAGTATTTTCCTGAACCTGATCACTAATTCAATAAAATATGCCCAACCGGGTATCCCGGCCAAAATTAAAATCCACACCCGCATGAAAGATGGATCTCCACAATTAATCTATTCTGACAACGGATCTGGATTTGACCTGGAAAAGGTAGGCGACAAAGTGTTCGGACTCCATCAGAAATTTCATGGCAATGCAGACAGCAAAGGGGTGGGCATGTACCTGGTGAACACCCACGTTACTAGCTTGGGAGGGCAGATAGCCATAGAGAGCAAAGTAAACGAGGGTACCACTTTTACCATTACTTTTAAATAGATTTTTCTGAGTTTAGGTCTATTGTCAAGCTGTCTCAATATTGATTTTCATTTGGAAGGTTTCTAAGTGCAGTGCCTTGTCAGAGAGTATTTAATCTCATAAAATCCTACCTTAAGTGATAATTCTTACCTCTTAAATAAAATACAAATTAGGTAATGAATATAATCACTCTGCTTATTAATTCAAGTGATCAGGAAGAGTGTAATGACTAAACATGAAAGAAATGAGTAACAGCAGGGGAAATCTTTTCTGTTACTCTGAAAACAAAAAACCCGATTATTTATCTAAATAAGCGGGTTTTTACGGGTTATCGTGTAGTCCGTAGGGGAATCGTTACTCCCCGATAACATAACTTATTATCAATAACTTAAGTGGTAGTGGGATTTTAACTCACCGAATCACGCACCACTTCTCTGCTTTTAGTTTGGCTGCAAATGCTATCAATAAAAGTACGTTTTTGCATGTTCATTTGCAAGGTTATTCCAAATATTTCTATCATTTACTTGAATTCTTTACTTATCATAACACCAGCTTAAAGTAACTTAGCAGTTAAAAAATATTTTTCAGCAATATCATTACTATTTGCACTACTAATAAAAGTAATATTGATTTCAAATATATCCCTCATGGCTGAAATAAGCAGGAATCTACAACTTATACTGCTGCTGCCTACTTATCTTTGATTTAAAGGATAGGGGAGGCTCTTTTCAATGGTAATCGAATTGCCATGGTTAGTACTATAGTAAATAATGATGCTGTTTTAAAACCTGCTCTGATGCAGAAGCTTTGTTCCTACTATGACTGCATTACAAGTAACGCAGAATAGCACCACTTGTAGCTTAAAGTACCTTTCTGTAAAACTTATTCTTTGAGCATCGAACAAAGGTGAGTTGAACAAAACTTTTTAGCGTAGGATGTTACAAATACCTCTGCTATCTACAAATAGCAAAAGGGGAAGATAACATTCTTGTTTTTTATAAGTTCTTTCCTGATTAAAATTGTAGTAGTTCAAATTGTTCATGTTACAATGGACGTAGTTTTTGCCTTGTCCAAGGAATACGAAACACATTCCTTTACAGAAAATAGTAAACTGTATATAACCATAAAGAATGTATAGTGTTGTCTTTAGGGCCTTGCTGGTCCTTACATTTTTTTTGTTTACACTTCTAACGCAGGCCCAGCAAATAAGTACCACTATCACCGATTCGAATGGCAAAGTGGGTATTGGTACTACCTCTCCCTTGCAGAAACTGCATGTGAATGGCCATATCTATTTGCCCTTTAGTTCCTCACTTGGAGTTAATCAAGCAGATCAGTTTTCCTATGGAGGCAATGCTGTGGGGCATTATTCACTGGGCTGGTATAACGACGGGCAAACAGGAGCCTGGAGCACTTACTTATCTTCTTATTATGGTATTAAAATGTTCACCGAAGGGCGGGAGCGACTTCGGATTCTGGGAAATGGGAATGTAGGTATTGGTGCTTCAACCACCAATGCCCGGTTAAATATTGAAGGAGGGGACGGCGCTATGACAAGTCCGACTTTGAACCTGAGAAACAGTAACACGGCATACGCCTGGAGCTTAATTTCTCTGATGGCTGCCTCTGACAACACGGCAGATTACATGATCGGACGCGGGGGAGCACCTATCAACAGGGCAGGGCTTTGACGCTGCATGTGCCGGATCTAGGTTTCTACAATAATAGCGGCTAGTTGCCCCAGATTGCCTTTGTCTCTTCCGGTTCCAACACGCTAGGATATGTAGAATCGCATACCGGAGATTGGTACATGAAAGGGAAGGTAAGTATCGGCACCACTAAAACAGACCATAAGCTGAACGTGAACGGCACTATACGGGCTACCGAGGTAAAGGTAGAGAGCGGCTGGGCAGATTTTGTCTTTGCACCAGAGTATAAGCTGAGGCCTCTTTCCGAAGTAGAGGCGCATATCCAGAAGCATGGGCGCTTGCCGGAGGTGCCCTCTGCCCAGGAGGTGGAGAAGAATGGTATAGATTTGGGCCGTACCGACGCTTTGCTGCTGCAGAAGATTGAGGAACTTACGCTCTACCAGATCGAGCTGCTCAAGCGCATCGAGGCACTTGAGAAACAGCAGAGCCCGCGCGCGAAGAAAGGCCGCCGACCGGGACGAACCATAAATCGCCAATAATATGAATCGGATTTTACTTACCGTGGCTTTCGCCTTTATGGCCGTCCTGACTGTGCGGGCCCAATGTAGCAGCTCGGGCAACAATGCCACCACGGGACACCTGGATGTGGGCGGGGAATGGGTGAACGGAGTGAATGACGGCTACAACGGCGGGTTCCTGAATTTGGTCAACAAAGGCACCGGAAACTATTGGCACCTGACCATGCGCTCCTCGGACCAGGATAAGTTCCAACTACTACGCTGGAGCGCCGCCTCGGCCACCTGGCTGACGCCCTTGACAGTCACCCAAGACGGTAGGGTCGGCAACGGTACTTCTTCTCCGGACGCCAAGCTGACGGTGGCGGGGAATGTTCATGCCCGCGAAGTGAAGGTATCAATTGCAGCCGGGGCTGATTTTGTTTTTGAAGAAGACTACAAGCTGCAGCCTTTACAAGAAACAGAAGCCTTCATTAAAAAGCACAAGCACCTGCCAGGGATTTCATCAGCCAAGGAAATGGAAGCAGAAGGAGAGGATAAAGGCAGGATGAATATTCTCTTGCTGCAGAAAATCGAAGAGCTCACGCTTCACCTGATCGAAATGGAAAAGGAATTAAATAAAATGAAGGAGCAGAACAGCAGGCTACTCCTTGTTAAGGAACGATAATAAATATATCATTGATGAGAAAAATACATCTAATTGCTCTACTGGGAGGAATCCTAAGTTTCTGTTGCAAGCATGCCACTGCTCAGTCTGCCGGGGCGGGTGACCTTCATTCCACTGGCACTAACAGCTGGCTATTACATACGCCTGATGATGGAAGGACTTCCCTAATTGTGGCACCGGCCACTAATGGAAACTGGAATTGGGGAGCACAGACCCAGTTTCTCAACAACGGGAACACCATTTTTTCTGGGGCAATAGGTATTGGTGCCGCGCCCTCTGCCCTCCTGCATTTGTCGCACCCAAGCCCGGAACTGAAGCTGACCAAAACTGCTTCAAAAAAAGCCATGATAACGTTTGCCAATACAGGAGGAAACGATTTTTATTTTTTTACAGACCCGACCACAAACGATTTCAAGGTAAGAGCTAGCGGTACCGACTATGATGAACAGCCGAGGCTTCGCCTCCCCAGGTCATCAAGACACATTTTCCTGGCAGAATCAGGCGGTAATGTTGCTATTGGCACCACCACACCTTCAGCTCGACTGGAAGTTAATCAGGGGGCTACCAATAATTTGGCATTTGTACTTTCTTCTTCGGGCGCAGGCTGGGGCTCGGGGATGCAGCTGAAAAACACTGATGCAGGAGGATCTACTTACGGTATCTACTCTGGTTCTGATGGTTTCTTTCACATTGCCAATGCAGGTAAAAGCGTGGATAATTTGCTCATTAATCCGAACGGCAACGTGGGCATTGGCACTAATAAAACAGATTACAAGCTGAATGTGAACGGCACCATCCGTGCAACCGAAGTAAGAGTGGAAAGCGGTTGGGCAGATTTTGTCTTTGAACCAGAGTATAGATTGAGACCACTTTCCGAAGTAGAGACGCATATCCAAAAGCATGGGCACCTGCCGGAGGTGCCCACGGCTAAAGAGGTGCAGCAAAACGGAGTGGACCTGGGTAAGACGGATGCCTTGCTCTTGCAAAAGATCGAAGAACTTACCCTTTACCTTATCCAGCAGGAAAAGCAACTGAAAGTACTGCAAGAAGACAATGCGCTACTGAAAATGCAGATCGAAAAATTAAATGATAACAAGTATTAAGTGAAAATATCATAAAGCAATTCCTAGATGAAAAGACTTCTACTAGCCCTTTTATTTTGTGCTATATTCTCCTCTACTCAAGCGCAAGACTACAACTTTACTAGTGAATATAACAAACTTTTGTGGCCAGTTAAACTGGGAGTTGGTGGTGGCTTAACAGGGGATGACTTTGAGTACAAGAGGCTAACACTATTTCATGGACACAGTATTGCTCTGCAGACTGGTAGTAACCTGCCCAACAATGGTTATACCAGGTTGTATATCAGTGGTAATGGCAATGTGGGTATCGGCACAACTTCCCCAACCCAGAAGCTTCAGGTAGCAGGTAATTTGCTGCTTGATTCAGACAATCAGGGAAGCATCATTTTCACTGGTACCGGAACAAGTGAATTAAGCCGTTTTATGCGCCTTCTTAACTCCCCTGAACATGCCACTGCCTCTGGGTTGAAAGCGGGAGGGGTGCTTGTGGCTGATAATTATGAATTTGCCAATCCGAGTAAGAACGACCTGATAGTAAAAGGAAAAGTCAGCATCGGCACGGCTAAAACAGATGCAGCACTAACAGTAGCGGGCAATGTGCATGCTAAGGAGGTAAAAGTGACAGTAACTGCCGGAGCTGACTTTGTGTTTGATGAAGCCTATCAGTTGCCGGCACTCAGGGAAACAGAAGCCTATGTGAAAAAGCACAAGCACTTGCCAGGTATAGCGCCTGCAAAGCAGATGGAAATGGTAGGGGTGAACTTGGGAGAGATGAATATTCTCCTGCTGCAGAAGATCGAAGAGCTGACCCTGCATGTAATTGAGCAAGAGAAAAAATTGCGGGAACAGCAACATAAAGTGAGCGAGCTTGAAGCGCATCTTGAAGTGCTCAAACTGGAAAACTCTAGAGTTATAACTAAGCAGCGCAACGACAAAATGTAAAATGTCCTTGCGCTGTGGCTTCCTTTTTTATCGATATACTCAACGTTCTCATTATATCATCATGTGCACCATGCAGAAAATAGTTGCGTTAAGCCTTTGTTTTGTTTGCCTTACCCTTTGTTGCCTTGCTCAATCGGTTGAAAACTCCGCTACCAAAGAATATGTTCCTCCCACACCTACCGCAGCGGCACTTGGGAAATATGTAGACATGCCCGTGAGCCTTTACTCTGGTGTGCCAGAAATCAGCATTCCCATTTATGAGATTAAAACCAAGAGCCTGACCCTGCCCATCGCTTTGAGCTATCATGCTGGTGGTTTCCGGGTGGAAGAGGAGGCTAGCTGGGTTGGATTAGGGTGGTCTTTGCAGGCTGGAGGTGCTATCACCAGCTCCATTCGGCACCTCCAGGATAATGGTGGGTTTAGGGATAGTTTTTTTAATTCTTACCAAGGAGAGATGCTCGGGGATGACCCCTACGGGTATAACAGCTTAAGCCGCCTGGCGGAAGGCACAGTAGACGGCAGCCCTGATATTTACACCTATAATTTTAACGGGAAAGGGGGTAAGTTCATTTGGATAGGCAATAAACCAATCATGTTACCCTTACAACCACTGGATATACAGCCCCTGAATCTGACTAATATAACCCGAGGCTGGACCGTTCGAGATGAACAGGGAAACCAGTACATCTTTAAAGAGGAGGAACAGGCTAAAACCAGAAGCAAATCCAGTGCTTCCTTGGCGACCACCAGCTGGTTTCTTTCCAGCATCATTACCCCGACACAGGATACTGTTAGTTTTGAGTACAAAGACACAGAGTTTTTTCAAAATGTTAGCCTGTCGGAATCAAAGGTTTATTCTCAAAGCATAGGAGGGTACATGAGCCTGGACACACAGCATTCTGAAGCTTTTGTAACTACTATGTATGGGAAAACTTTATCTCGGATAACATTTCCTGGTGGTCAGGTAGAGTTTATCTCCAGTGCCAACAGGCTTGATATTCGCAGTGGGAATCCTTACGCTCCACCCTTACGCCTGGACGTGGTAAAGGTGCTGGATAGTAATGGCAGGGTAGTAAAAAAAATGAGCTTCAAATACGATTATTTCCGCTCCTCTCCTGGTACTACAGAACCAGCGGGAATGAGGCTGAAATTGCTCTCGCTAACCCAAGCGCAGGATCCTAACCTTACTCAAGAAGAAGATTTTGTAGGACCAAGTCATACATTTGCCTACGAGACAGGCTATGAGCTGCCAAGTAAGCTGTCAAAGGCTCGGGATCATTGGGGCTACTATAATGGTAAAGACCAAAACAATTCCCTCGTCCCGGAACTGGTGCAAAATAGCATAGTAAGCTGTGGTAACGATTATTCCAGCTTTACGCTTGGTGCACAAAGAGATCCAGATGAGAAAAATACACTTGCAGGACTGCTGACTAAAATTACTTATCCTACTAAGGGATATACAAAATTTACCTATGGTGCTAATAAGTATGGCTTTGTCGGTAACACTGTTGTCTCAGATGTAAGAAGAGTAACAACCGGAGCTTCTTCTGACGTTGTTTCCGGGCATACAGCTTATCCTGGTATCAGTCCTGATAAACCCGAAGGATTTTCAGAGGTCATTGAGGTAAAGAAAGCTGCCTGCATGAAGCTGGAAGTTAACATTCAATTGCCCGCTATGTGGGATGACAGGCACCAGAAAGCAGTGGTTGAACTTTATCAGTATGGAGGGGAAGGTGGCCTCCAGCTGCTTTCTACTACGGCAGCCTTAGTGGGTACATTAATGGAGAGGTTTACACAGAGCGGTACCTACTACTATGATCTATCGCCGGGGCAATATTATATCAAAGCAACTGGTTCCATACCAGGAAGTATGGCCTCCGTGCTCTACAGCTGTACAACAGACTACAAAGAAGTAACTGATCAGGTTAAATTAGCGGGTGGGGCCCGGATAGAAAAGATTGTACAGCATGATGGCTTCGGCCCTGATTTCGTGAAAACCTACAACTATGACTGGCAGGGGGATAACTTAAAGTCCAGTGGCGTTTTGGTCGCCAGTCCCCAGTACTTAGGGGAAAGCTATGCCTTCACAAGCAGCGGTACCGGTTACTGCTCTTATAATAGTACGGTTAAAACAGTAGTGTCTTCACAAAGCACAAATATTTTGGGCTTAGGCAGTCACATCGGCTACAGAGAAGTAACGGTGAGGAGCGGGCCGGACGGCAGTCATGGAAAAAGTGTGTCCCGCTTTACTTCTGCGTATGATTTTCCAAGCTGGCAGGGAGGAGGAGAATCAGATATGGAATGGCAGCGTGGCCTTCTGCTCTCCAAGAAAGACTTTCATGCTGATGGAACCTTAGTGGCCAGGCTGGAGAATGACTATGCTACGTTGCCTGATGCTTATAAAGAATACTACGGCTTGCGTGTGAGCCTGCTGGGGGAGCACCCTTGCGCGCAGGATACTTACGGTGATTACGCCAATGCCTACCCTAAGTATTTTAAGCAGAGCCCGAGTATCATGGTTTCCGAGTGGCGTTATGTAAGCAAAAGCCGTCAGGTACTTTATCATCAGGGGGATTCGGTGCAAACACAAACAGAATACTTTTATCATAATCCTGCTCACTTGCAGCTGACCAAAACGAAGACTATTACCAGCGATGGGAAAGTGCTTGTCAATAGCACCTCTTTTCCGGAGGATTTTGCTGATGTTACTGGCTTTCTAGCTGAACTGAAGGCGGCACACATTCTTGCTCCGGTTGAACAAGTAACCTATCAGGAAGATGCAGAAAGTGAAAATGCAAAGGTTGTGGCAGGCACTTTAACTACTTACAAACCGGGCGGAAAGGGCTTGCCTGATGCGTTATGGACGCTTGAAACCGGTGCACCGATAGCTGCACCGAGCTTCAAGTTCGCTAACAAAAGTGCAGGTGGGTTGCCCCATAGCGGTGCAAACGAAATAATGGTGAAAGACAGCCGCTACCGGTTGCATACCAGCTTTGCTAGCTATGATAGGAAAGGAAACCCTAGTATGGTAACCCCTACTGCTGCAGTTCCGGTGAGCTACATCTGGTCCTATGAAAATGTAAATCCCATAGCTCAAATCACCAATGCCACTTATGCGGAAGTAGAAGCTGCATTGGGTGGAACGGCAGTGGTCGAATCCCTATCCAGTAGTTTAACCTTATCCACAAGTCAATTAGACCAACTCAATGGTCTGCGCGATCAGCTTCCTCACGCAATGGTTACTATCTACACCTATGACCCACTAGTAGGAATAAGTACCATTACAGATCCCAATGGACGAACAAGCTACTATGAGTATGATAAGTTGGGCAGGCTATCTAAGGTACTTGACAAGGATAAAAATATTATCAAGACTTTCGAATATAATTATTCAGTTGACTAGGGAAACAAGGTTAGTTTCTTGATCCAATGTATCCATTTTACCTCCGACCTTTAGATAAGTTGGAGCAGAATTAAATCAAATTTTAGATGTTTTTGTACTGGATTAAAGTATTAAATACATACATCTTAAGAGTAATAATGATACACTTCAAAGGGTTAGGTAAATCAAATTTATCGAAAGAGAACTATCGACTAACTACAGCCTAATTCTCATCTAGACATCGATAACAGATCTTTATGACGCATTTATACAAAGCGAATTTTATTCTTTCCGGCTTTACTCGTGTAGCTTCCTGTTCAAGGCTTAAACTACTTTTTTTGCTCCCCATGTTTTTGGTCATCAACAGTGCGCTGGCCCAACGCATCGAGGGACCTATCTTTTGTACAGTGGGAGAAACCCGTACCTATGAGTTTATTGACACTTACAGACCTGATGAGTACACATGGGGGGAAGTAACAGGTGGCACAAAAACCTTTACTTCTAAAGAGTATGCCAATATCAAATGGACTACTCCAGGTATCAATGTGGTCAGGTACATTAATTCTGGAGGAGAGTATGAACTTACAGTTGATGTTGTCTCCCCAGGGGGCTATGCTTCGGCTCCTGTAGATGCAGGAGTTATAACCCCGTGCAAATCCTTTACCCACACAGCCAATTTTTCTCCTCAGAATTATTATTCAGATGATATTGGAGACACGGGTGACGATATTTTTTACAAGTTTACCCTGTATGAGCAACAGGAAGTAGAAATTTCCCATTGTGGATCAAACCTAATGGGAACATACCTTTACCTGTTAAACAATGCCTTGGAGCAAATCGATTTCAATGGCGGTAATGGACCGCTTTGTTCCGGACAGGCCTCGCTGCGCAGGACACTGGGGCCTGGCGTTTATTACGTGGTAACAGAAGGGGAGTATGATAATGGCATCATCACTACTAAAATCAGCGTGCCCATGCGTGCTGGCGCCACCAAAGGCAATGCCATAGATGCAGGCACTATTTCCTTAACAGGTACCACTACTTATACTAATACACAGAGTAATACTACTGGACAGTATTTTTGTAACGACTATGGGCAACAAAGCGATGATATATATTACAAATTCACGCTCACTGAGTCCACTACTGTTGCCATTTCTCATTGTGAGTCCGCCTTAAGCACCTTTCTCCATCTGCTAGATGTTAATGGCAATGTGTTAGCTGCTAATGGGGGAAATGGTCCCCAATGTTCTACTGACAGAGCATCGATACGAACTAATCTGGGGCCAGGCATTTATTATGTGGTCTCAGAAGGAAGTAACACCAATGCTGGCAGCATCACAACAAAAATACAGGCCCTTGCTCCCCCGCCTTCTGTGACGATCTCATCGAGTGGCAACAGTATTTGCAGGGGAGACTTGGTAACTTTTACTGCTACTGTGAGCAACGGGGGTGCAAATCCCACTTACCAGTGGAAAATAAACGGTGTGAACGTAGGAGGCAACAGCGCTACTTTTTCAACCACTGAAATTTATAATACCGATGATGAAGTATGGGTGGAAGTGATCAGCAGCCTGCCTGGTTCTCTTAAAGCAGCTTCCAATACCATCTATATGGATGTGTATTCTCCAAGACCGGGCACGCTGGCTTCATCTCTTGGACCAAGTATTTGTGCCGGAGCGGACGGGACGTCAGCTACTACTATAAGCTTTACCAACCATGATGGCACACCACATTACTGGGTGTCGAGCAATGGCGGTGTGAGCTGGAATATCTACAATGACATTACACCGGGGAATTCTTTTACCTTATCCTTAAATACCGCGGGTACGTGGATAATCCGCGGAAGGCTTTTTGATCCCCAATGTGGCTGGGGGGAGGTCAAAGAACTGTCCATTACCGTTAATCCAACACCTCAAGTAACGATCGCTGCTGCAAGCAGTGGCGTAAACCTTTACACGACCCTTACAGCGACTGAAAAACATAATAGTGATGTTTTATATACCTGGAGCAGAACACCAGCTTCGGGCTCCGACGTCGAGTTTGAAACGAGCAGCAGAGGGAAAGCCTCGATAAGGGTTAAACCCACGCAGGCTACTACTTATACTGTTACGGCTACAACGTCTTCTGGTGCCTGTGTGGGACAAGCTTCTATAACAATAGGCGGCAATAACTACAACTATGTGATCGAAAACACCATCTTAAAAGAAGGGTATACGACAGAAGAAGAGCTCGAGAGTGTTACCGTAGAGGAGCGCCAGCAGCAGGTTACCTATTTTGATGGATTGGGCCGGGAGATGCAGTCGGTGCTCACGCAGGCCAGCCCGGGGAAGAAAGATATTGTCACGCCGGTAACCTACGATGCCGTGGGCAGGATAGAGAAAACCTACCTGCCCTATGTCAGCGGAGAGAATGGCTATTATAAAACAGAAGCAACGACGGATCAGCCAACCTTCTATAGTCCGGCCAGTACTGCTCATTCAGGCATTGCCAAAAGCGCGAATCCTTGGGCAGTGCCGCTATACGAGGCTTCGCCGCTGAACCGCGTACTCGAGCAGGGCGCACCGGGGGAGGTCTGGCAGCTACTGGCCAGCGGGGCTACCGATGCCGGCCATACTATAAAGTCGAGCTTCCGCACCAACACAGCTACTGAGGTGCGCTTGTGGAGCTATGATGCTGGCAGCGATAACTTCTCTTCAGCCGGTCACTATGGGGCCAGCATGCTCTACGTGAATGAAACCACAGACGAGCAAGGCGCCCTGGTAGTAGAGTACAAAGACAAGCAGGGAAGAGTAGTAGCCAAAAAAGTACAGGAAGATGATAACATCCCAGATACCAAGGCAGATGGTGGCTTTATGGTCACGCAATACGTCTACGATGATTTAGGCAACCTTCGTCTGGTCATACAACCCGAGGGTGCCAGAAAGATTCCAGCTACAGCTACCTGGTCTACGACTCCTGAATTCATCAGCCAGTGGTGTTTCCGCTATACCTACGACGGCAGAAGAAGGCTCGTAGAAAAGCAGGTGCCAGGAGCAGGCAAAGTGTACATGGTCTATGATCCGCGGGATCTGCCCGTGCTGACGCAGGATGCCGAGCAGGGCCGGAAAGATGAATGGAGTTATGTGCGCTACGATGCCTTCAACCGGTCGGTAGAGACTGGTATCTACCGGCCCGGTCAGAAACTCTCCCAGGCACAAATGCAAGATCAGCTCAATACCTTCTTTGCCTCTAACGGCACTACCGAAACAGCACCCGAGGCAGATCCTGCCGTGCGTTACGGAGATGTGATTGAGGTAGGAGCAAAGGAAGATAATTACCTGGTCTACCAGGCCTCACAGTCGATCACCCTGCAGGACGGGTTCTTTTTCTCTTCTGCTTCGGGAGGGAGCTTTACGGCCAAGATAGGCGCCCAGCCGGCTACTTCAGGTACGGGTACTTTTCCGGCTGCAACCGACTCTTATGAGTTGTTGACGCAGACCTTCTACGATCATTACGAGCATGGTGCCCTCGCCGGCAAGGCTACTTTTACGCCTGAAGCCGGTGTGGCGGCCGAAGCGCGTAACGAGCGGGTGCGGGGACAGGTAACAGGTACTCGTGTCAAAGTACCGGGGCTGAAAAACAGTCAAAACCAGGACCTGTGGCTGACGACGGTGAACTTCTACGATGCAAAGTACCGCCTGCTGCAGTCGGTAGCTGACAACCACCTAGGCGGGGTTGACCGCGTGACCACCTTGTATGATTTCGTAGGTGAGCCTAAGCAGGTACAGACCACGCACCAAACACTAGCTAGTACCCACACTGTGGTGGATACGCTGACGTATGATCATGCGGACCGTTTGCTCCAGACCTGGAAGACGATGGACAACGGGCCGAAAGTGCTGCTAGCGCAGCAGGAATACAACGAGCTGGGCCAGCTAATCGATAAGAAGCTGCACTCGAAAGACAACGGCAACAGCTTCCTGCAGTCGGTGGATTACCGCTACAACATCCGCGGCTGGCTCACTTCAATCAATAACAAAGACTTGGTAGCAGGAACAGCGAATGACGACAGCAACGACATTTTTGGTCTGGAGCTCAGCTACAATGCGCCTGGCGGCACACTGTATGATGCAGAAAATGGTCTTACTCCGGCTACAGGTTACTTTAATGGCAATATTTCCGAAGCGCTGTGGCGCACGACTAACAGCCCACTGCGCGGCTATAGTTACCACTACGACAAGGCAAACAGGCTGACGACTGCCAACTACTTTACCGGCAATAGCAGCAGCGGGGAAAACTACCGGGTATGGGGCATAGGTTATGATGCCAACGGTAATATCCAGGGTATGAAACGCAAGGGCTTGTTGAAAGAAGTAGTCCTGCAGGATGGGACAAGTCAGAAAACTTATGGCGATTTGGACATCCTCTCGTACTATTATGGCCCCAATAGCCTGGAGAAGGGTAATCAGCTTTTAGGCGTAGACGACAGCCAGACAACAGCTAGCCTGCATGATTTTGAAGACAAGGATGGACGCAAGTACTCAGCTATAGCTCCTGAATACAGCTACGATCTGAACGGCAACCTGACGGCTGACGCCAACAAGGGCATCACGACTGTCACTTACAACCACATGAACCTGCCCACGAAAGTGGATATGGGTGCTGCGAAAGGGTATATTAGTTACCTCTACTCTGCTACGGGCCAGAAGCTGCGCAAAGAAGTACATGCGGCAGGCAAGCCCATGGTGGCGACAGACTATGTAGGCTCCTTTGTCTACCAGGCTGACACCTTGTTTGCCCATACCCAGGAAGGGCGTGTGCTTTACGATGCAACCAAACCAACAGGGCAGAAGTGGCGCTACGAGTACCACTTGAAAGATCACCTGGGCAACCTCCGCGTCTCTTTTGCCGAACCCGTGTCGACCACTTCGCTGGCTACGATGGAGCTGATGGCGGCCCCGCAGGAAGAGCAAGAGTTTGAGCATGTGGCCGAGACGCGTCATTTAGATGGAGTCAAATCACGCTCCGGCCAGCATGCTGCCTTATTAAGTGTGGCGCGTAACAAGCCAATGGGGCCAAGCAAGCGCGTGGAGCTGCACAAGGGGGACTCGCTGCACGTGAAAGCCTTTGGCCTGTATGAGAAAGAGGAAAAGAACAATGTAGCCTTCAGCCTGGCTACCTGGTTCTTATCCAACGCGGTGGTGTCGACGGCTAATCCGGTAGCAGGCGGCGAGCAGCAGGTAAAAGGCACAAAAAACAAAGCCTTACCTTACTTAGGTGTCGGCCTGGCACTGGCGCCGCAAATAAAGCAGCTGGTAAAGGGCGCACCCAAAGCTTATTTGCGCTATATTGTCTATGACAAAGACTCTGCCTACGTGACCAGTGGATACCGAGCTGTGACCAAGGGAGCGGAGCAGGACTGGGAAGAGCTGGAACTGAGTTACACGGCCCGGCAGGATGGTTTTGCCGAAGTCTATGTAGCCAACGAGTCAGGCGAGGAGGTGTGGTTTGATGACATGTCTGTGTCCACCACGCAGCCGATGCTCGTTCAGGAAAATCATTTTGATCCTTGGGGTCTGAACTTAGTTGGCATTGAAAAGCAGGGGCAGCCCGATCACAAGTTCCAGTACAACGGCAAGGAAAGGCAGACGGAGCTGGGGCTGAACTGGATGGACTACGGGGCCAGGATGTATGACGCCCAGCTAGGCAGGTGGCACGTGGTGGACCCGCTGGCAGATCACCCGAAACAAATCGGAACGTCACCGTACGCATATGCTGCAAACAATCCCATTAGGTTTATTGATCCTACAGGAATGATTTGGGAAGACCCCAAACAAGCGGAAAGGTTAAATAAGTCTATTAACAACAGGATAGAAAGCGTAGAGAAGAACAGTTCAAAAATTCAGGCTCAAATTGATAAAGGAGGTTTAAGTGAGAAGAAGTTAGCGAAGCTTGAAGGTAAACTTGCTGATAATAGTCAAAAAGTTGAATTGCTAAATCAATCCCTTTCAGATGTTGTAGCAATTGGAAATGCAGCCGAAACTTATAGGCTTACAGGTCCAAGCAGTAGTGATGGTACTCACGGAGTTGTTAAAGGATCTAATGGAGTTATCAATATTGAGGGTAGCAACACAGCGCTTCATATTCACGAGATACGTCACGTAGGACAGTCTATTGAAGCGGGGGGAGTTAAGTTTAATAAAGATGGCAAATTATTAAATGCCGCCACTACTTTGGAGGGAGCAAGAAATAATGAAGTAAATGCCTATCAGACTCAATATTCTTTTGATGGTTCATATCCCGCAGGTGCTAGTTCATTGAAAGACATTAACGGCACAACATTAATGAACATTAAGACCTCAGACGGAAAAACAGTTTACGAAAAGCTAAAAGATAAAAAGAAATGAGAAAGCTGTTATGTATATTGATAGTAGGATTTCAACTTGTTGGCTGCACTTCAACAAAAGGTCAAAAAATTAAGGTTGAAGATTTATCGGGATTATATGAACGACAGGAAAGTACTGAAAAATTAGAGCTAAGACCAGACGGAACCTATATGCTATATAATCCTGAAATATCATTTACTCCAGTAATTGAACAATGTGATTACGCGTCAAAAGGTAGATGGTCTGTTATGGCAGCTAATGTGATAGAGATTACCAGTGAAGATAATTATTCAAGGCAAAAAGGTTTTGAATATGATATAAAAAAGGAGAATAAGCTTTCACAGGATAGCTTGTATATCCAAGTGGTTTTTCCTACTGATTTTCACCCTGTAGAATTGGACTTTACATTTAACCACAATAACAGTAAGTCTATTACAACAAACAAGACATATATCGTATTGCCTAAATCAAAACACTTGTGGGCTAGAAGAACCGCTACAAACCAAATCAGTTTTAACCTGAATGCTGATGTATCAGGAACCGAACTTTACAAAAGTAGGATATTGTTTAAAATTTTTGAGGAATTAATAGACACCGAGAAGTTTAACTTTCTGACTATTAGCTTGCTCAATTTTGACAGATGCTTTTTTGAATTTGAGCCTTATAATCAAGAACTTATTCTGATAAAGGATGAAAATCGATTGCAATGGCAGGGAGAGGTTTGGAAAAAGCTGTAGAACGAGTATTTAGAAAGAAACTCCTGCTGGCGCGGGCTTGCAGCCCGTGTCCTCATTTCGTGCAGAAGCCTTATCTACTGTGTGTGGATTGAGCTTTTACTTTTTAACGGTTCAAAGCCGCTACTACTTGAAAAACCAAAGGCAGGAAAAGCGGGGTTCGTGTGCTGCTCACTTAGTTGCGTCAGCCAACAAAGCAAGGCTTCCCTTCGGCTCACTCGTGCCTCGTTCGGCCTTGCTTTGCCGCTCCACCGCCACCGCTTCCTTGCGTCAGCCGTGGCGGTGGAGCTTTGGCTGTCTTCACACGTTGCGCTGCTCCTCACGGCTGCTCTCTCTGTTCTGCAAGTCCTGTTCCAACAAGCTGCACAGCACTCACAGCCCAGCCGCAGCCTATGTTATGCTCGCCTGCGGGTCAGCCGCAGCACAGCCAGCCGCCCACCCTCACGGGTGTTCTCCTCCTGGCTGGCTCTGGCTTCCGCTCGCAGCGGCTTCGCGCTCTGAAATCTTACCCCCAACCCCCGGTTGATTCCAGGGTTTTTGTTTATTGTTAGTGCTATACCTTGCGGCAGGCGCTATACCTGAGGGCCAGCTGATCCGCCAGTTGCACGAAGGCTAAGGGGCTTTTCCGGCCCCTTCCACCCCAGGAGCCTTGCCGTGGCTGTCCGGGGCATGCGCCCCAACCATCCCCGCCAAGGTTATACCTTGCTCGTTAGCTAAGGTATAGACACAAAGAAGCCCGACCTGTTGGGGGCCGGGCTTTATACTTTATACTTGGATCTGTTACTCCTTGATCATCTTTTTCAGAAGCTCCACTTTTTCACGCTCACTTTCCAACAGGCGCTCATACAGCTTTTTGTTTTCATCCATCACCTCCATAAATTTCTCTATTGGATTGAATGTGAATACAGGGTTGTAGTTCACTAGACCGCTCGTGTTATGCAGCGTGCTTGAGATAATGTTAATCACAGCTTCATCGCTGAAGTTCTTGATAGCTTCAGCAGGAACGCCCAGTATCTTCGCCACTTTCTGAAGTATATCCTCTTCTACAGATTCGCTAGATTCGATTCTAGACACGGTTTGCTGGCTTACGCCCAATTCATGGGCTAAAGCTTCCTGTTTAATGCCGCGCAGTTCGCGAATACGGCTGATCTTGCGGCCGATGTGATTGCTGGGTCTGGTAGTTGCTTCCATAGTATCAAATATAGCATTTTCAGGCGAGTAAGAAAAACAGCGAGTAAGTAAAATACTACTGCATTGGGTTCGGTACACGAAAGCTAGGTGCCAACTTAGGGTAAACCTTAAACTGCACTTATGGAAAGCGTGAAAAACAACTTTGCAAATGGGATTGTTCACCTCTCAAAAGAGGAGCAAAAAGAGCCTGCAATGGTAGTTTTGGAGCTGTTTGACTTTTGCTCAATGCACCACCTGCGGATATACCTGTGGCGGTACCTAAAGGCCGCCGTAAGCGAGTTGGGCTGGCACCGGATGCGCCAGCCGCTGGACGCGGTGGTACTGCAAAAGCGGCTGGAAAAGCTCATGGAAGCCAGCTGGCTCCTGCTCCGGGAGAAAGAGGCACGGGACGGGGAGGTACAGGTACCATACTTTGCGTGGGGTACAGCAGAGTGGATGGAGGACGACAGGCAGATGCACCTGGAATACCGTAGCATAGATGATGAGTACGGGGCCAGTATCCAGCGGCTGAGGCAGCGGGAGCTGAATTACCCTGTCCTGGTGCTGAAGGATTTTTTCAACACCCTGCCACTCGAAAATTGGAAAGGCCTTCTCAACGAGTGGACCGAGTACGCCCTCTGTTCCACCAGCATGCTACAGGAGTCTGAAAATTACAACTTGCTCCTGCACTACGAGCAGCTGGAACGGCTGTTGGAAGTAGCCTATTACTTCAAGCTTCTGTTGGTCACCGGGGAAGACATCCTGAGTGATGTATCGGAACAGGACGAAGAAAGCACAGAGACTGAAACATCTTCAACTTAATACTAGAAATGGCCCCAGGATCTGAAAGTCACCTAGCTAAGGGAAACAACTATGCGGAGGTGCGACAACTTGTTGCTTTTTTGGCTGAGACTGTTCGGCCCGAGAAGATTTTCCTGCTCAATAGCCCGGTACCGGATAAGGCAGGGGATGCAGGTTACTTGGAATTGCTGATAGTGATGCCCTGCCGGAGCCATATCCGCTTCAGGGAGCACCAGGGGCTGGTGGAGTTTACCAACCTGCGCGGCAGGCATGTGAGTTGCTCGCTGCACCGCTCGGATGCGGTGCGGGAGGCCTTGGAGCAGGGGCACATCTTTTACTCCCTTTCCTGCACGCCAAGTAACTTAGTTTATGACGATGGCAGCGGCGATCTTCCCACCA
Source organism: uncultured Pontibacter sp. (assembly GCA_966250805.1). Lineage (GTDB taxonomy): Bacteria > Bacteroidota > Bacteroidia > Cytophagales > Hymenobacteraceae > Pontibacter. The sequence continues at coordinate 32,195 of CBINIP010000032.1, forward strand.
CACCTTCGGCGCTCTACCCAATGATAAGGGAGACTGCCCTGAAGGCTTTTGTGGAGAGCTACGGCAAAACCCTTGCCTTTTACGACTGTGCCCGCAACTGTGACAATGGCACGATAGTACCGTTCCTGCTGCACCAGGCCGCTGAGCTCACCTACAGGGCAGTGCTGCTTTCGCTGATGAAGAAGGACACTCGCACCCACTCCATCAAAGCCCTGATCCGGCACAGCTGCCGTGTTGCTCCGCAGCTAAGCAGCGTATTCCCCAGAGACACAACTGAAGAAAAGCAGCTGGTGCACCTGCTGGAAGAGGCCTACCTGAAGGCACGCTACGAGCCTGGATATAGTATGGATGTAGCTAAACTGGAGTTGCTCTTTGAGCGGGTAGGGCACCTGCAGGTACTGGCCCGGCAGGTATTTGAAGAGAAAATAAAGGCATTGCTGTGATGGCAATAAAGATATGAATATTGTCTACCGGAAACGATACATCCAGCTAGCGTTTCGGAGAAGGAAAAGCTTGAGAATTAACGTGTAAGACAGACATTACCTGCCGGTTAGTAAGAGATCGCGTTGCCAAGCAGCTCATTGAGGAGTTGAAGGTTGTATAATGAAGCTGGAGCCTGCAGTTAAGCAGAATCATCTTTTCTATTATTCAGAATAGGGTGCTATACCTATCCCATATGTGCCTCCTAGCTGAATTAAATGTTGCTACAAAATAATGTATGCAAGAATAAAAGGAGGGATTAATATTTAACAAAATAAATATTAAACTATTATGTTATTTATTATAACTATATAGCATTCTTTGCGTAAGACTGTACAAGCAACAGCACGGCCTGCAACTGAACAGCAGGGATCGCCTCAACGCTGGTTTCGTATTACACAGGCTGGCTTAAGCCGAACACCGGATTGGTGGCCAACCTGTGCTTTGTTTAGATAGTTCGCTTATCCTGCTTCGGCAGCCGCTCCCCAACCCAGCCATACGAGTCACCCGCTCGTCATATTACTTCTCAAGCTGTTTTACGTCCACTTTTGA
>CBINIP010000033.1:0-32996 GCA_966250805.1 uncultured Pontibacter sp.
CGAATTACGAATTACGAATTACGAATTACGAATTACGAATTACGAATTACGAATTTTTAGGCTGAACAACATCAATCAAAAGAGCCTCTGCTAAGTATAGCTGAGGCTCTTTTTTATTAGGTTATATCTCGGTTTCAGAAGCTAATCTTTACTTCCTGTTATCCTCGCCATGTAGCATGCTCAGGTAACTTTCATACCTGGTAAGTGAGATCTCGCTGTTGCGCACGGCCTCTACCACAGCACAGCCGGGCTCGTTAAAATGCGTGCAGTTATTAAAGCGGCACTTGTTCATACGCTCACGCATCTCCGGGAAATAATGGCTTAACTGGGTTTTAGGTATATCCACAATGCCTAACTCTTTTATACCTGGCGTGTCTATCACAAACGTTTCAGGATCTATCTCGAACATTTCGGCAAACGTGGTAGTGTGCACCCCTTTATCAGAAAATCCGGATATCTCAGATGTTTTCAGTTCAAGGTCAGGTACTATAAGGTTGATAAGCGAGGATTTACCAACACCCGAGTGGCCCGATAAAAGCGTAGTTTTGCCGTGAAGCAGCTCTTTTATACTTTCTATACCTTCGTTGTTCTGTGCCGAAACAGCCAGGCTACTATACCCGATCTGCTCATACATGTAGCTTATCTGGTGCTGGTATTCGCGTAACTCATCGTCGTACAAGTCGGTTTTGTTGAAGATAAGTATAGTGGGGATATCATAAGCCTCGGCGGTAACCAGGAAGCGGTCTATAAAGCCAAACGAAGTGCGTGGCGATACCAGCGTAACTATAAGCAGTGCCTGATCTAGGTTGGCTGCAATAATATGGGCATGTGCCGATTTGTGCGTGCTCTGGCGGATGATGTAGTTTTCGCGGTCTTCTATTTTATGAATAACAGCGGTGTCTTCGCCGGTGGTCTCTACATCAAACTCTACACGGTCGCCAACAGCCAGCGGGTTGCTTACTTTCATGCCTTTCAGCTTGAACTTGCCACGCAGGCGGGCACGGTGCAACTGTCCTTTTTCATCGCGAACCAAGTACCACGACCCCGTAGATTTTACTACAACTCCTTTCATGCGTTTTGTTTAAGCAACTGTGTAATGTCGGCCATAATGCGGGCAGTAGCGCCTGCCTGCTGTTGTACGTATTGTTTTTCAGTGTCGGTTATAGTTTGGCGTTTGGTTTTGTTTGTGTGTACCTGCTCAAACTTCTCTAAAAGCTCTTCCGAAGTCTGCACCGGGAAAGCACAGCCCAGCTCCACCAGCTCCACTGCCTCCTGAAACTTGCTATACTTTGGCCCGAAGAACAATGGCAACCCAAACACGGCAGCCTCTAAGGTATTGTGTAATCCTTTGCCAAAGGCACCGCCAATGTAGGCATAAGTGCCATAACTATACAGCGCCGAAAGCATGCCTATGTTATCAATTATCAGCACTCTATACTTTGACACATCGGCTGCATTGGCTTCAGAGAAACGGATAGTGCCTTCGCCTATTTGCTGCAGCATAGTGTTAATACCGCTTTCGTGTATCTCGTGTGGCGCGATAATGAATTTTATACCTGGTTTATACTTCCGGATGAGCGGCAACAGCACCTCCATATCTGCAGGCCAGCTGCTGCCAACCATAAATACTTCCTGCCCTGCCGTAAATGCCTCTACCAAAGGTATGGGTTTTATACTTGCAGCTGTCTGTAATACCCTGTCGAAGCGGGTGTCGCCGGCTATACTTGCTTGGCTTATACCTATACTTTTAAGCAGCTCCAGCGATGTTTTGTTCTGAGTATAAATGTGGGTGAAGTGCGGCAGGATGTTTCGGTAAAAACCACCGTATGATTTAAAGAAAACCTGCCCTTCTCGGAAAATAGCTGAAATGGAAAGTACCGGAATCTGGCGCTGGTGCAGCTCCTGCAGGTAATAATGCCAGAACTCATACTTCACAAATACGGCCAGTTTTGGCTGCACAATCTCCAGGAAAGTACGGGCATTGCCGGCGCTATCGAGAGGCAGGTAAAAGATAAAATCTGCCCCTGCGTAGTTTTTGCGCACCTCGTAACCGGAAGGGGAGAAGAAGGTAAGCACAACTTTATACTTCGGGAAAGCCGCGCGGAATGCTTCCATTACCGGCCGGCCCTGCTCAAACTCACCCAGCGATGCGCAATGAAACCAAACCACCGGTGCCTGATTGCCTGTAAAAACCTGCCGCAAACGCTCAAACTGCTGCTCGCGCCCTGTCCGCATCAGCTTCGCTTTTTTGTTAAAAGGAGCAGCCAACGCAATAGCACCCTGGTAGGCTTTTAAACCAATATCGTATAGTAATTTCAAATTTATACTCTTTATACCTGGCCGTAGAAACAGCCTTTTGCGCTGCAAATATAAGGTATTGCTACTTGCTTAGCACTGTATAGTTTCAGGAGAAGGATAATGTACCGCTGCCTCTTATATTTTTTAAGCGGGATTGTAAAATGCCTGAACTCTAACCAACTTTATAAACTATGGAAAAAGCACATGCAGCCGACTATCAGGAAGTAGTGGAAGTATGGGAAGCCTCTGTTAGAGCAACGCATCAGTTTCTGAAGGAGGAAGATATTTTATACTTCAAGCCGCTTATTCTGAATGAATTTCTGAAGGCTGTAGATTTATATTGTGAGCGTGATGAAACCGGCAGCATAACAGGTTTTCTGGGGGTAGCCGATGGCAAGATCGAGATGTTATTCATCCATCCGGAGAGCCGGGGCACTGGCATTGGCAAAAAGCTGCTTCAGTTTGCTGTGGATAATCTGCATGCAACTCTGGTAGATGTAAACGAGCAGAACACGCAGGCTGTGGATTTTTACAAGCACATGGGCTTTGAGGTAATTAGCCGCTCCGAGTTAGATAGTATGGGTAAACCTTTCCCGATACTGCATATGGAGTTGATAAAAGTAGAGGGGAAGTATAGATGTTGAGGTGGGTTTATTTTGTTTATTCTTCTATACTTAAGTTTGTTTAGGTTTATACTTTAGTTAGCCAGTAAAAATTAATGAAGATAATTACTTGGAACTGTAATGGGGCTTTACGGAACAAATTCCAAGAACTCCTACAATTTGAAGCTGATATTTACATAATCCAGGAATGTGAAAATCCAGAACAAACACAGCATGCAGAGTATATAGAATGGGCTAAAAACCATCTTTGGATTGGAGGTAGTAAGAATAAAGGGCTTGGGATATTCGCTGCTGAACACCTGGCAATTGAATCTTTAGGTTGGAGTAATACTTTTACTGACCATACCGTTAAGTATTTTCTACCTTGTATAGTTAATAATGACTTTCAGCTAGTAGGAGTGTGGACTCATCAAAATAACTCTCCTAATTTCGGATACATTGGCCAATTTTGGAAATACATTCAAGTAAACAAGCATAACTTCGGGAAGGTGATAGTTGCTGGAGATTTTAACAGCAATACAATCTGGGACCAGTGGGACAGGTGGTGGAATCATTCAGATGTAGTAAAAGAACTTCAAGAGCTTGGAATAAGCAGTTTGTATCATAAGTTCTTTAACGAAGAGCAGGGAAACGAATCTAAGCCTACATTCTTATTAAATAGAAAACTCCTAAAGCCGTACCACATTGATTATGTGTTTGGGAGCAGAGAATTTGAAAGCAGCTCGACCAATTTAGAAATTGGTAATACAGAACAGTGGCTCAAGCTCAGCGATCATTTGCCTATTATATGCGAATTTAAGAAAGTATAAAACGTAACTTCAATAAGCCATGATGTACGGTGTCTATGCTTAAATCATCTCCTTATACTTCCCTAAAACAAAAAGCCCCTGCAAGTGCAGGGGCTTTTCTATAATCAAGCTCTAATAATGCTTAGTGTCTTGCAAGGTAGTTAGAAACACCTTCTTTTGTAGCTAGCATAGCCTCTTTGCCTTCTTCCCAGTTAGCAGGGCATACTTCGCCTTTTACCTCGAAATACTGAAGAGCATCTACCATACGGATAGCCTCGTCGATTGAACGGCCAAGCGGAAGGTCGTTAACAACTTGGTGACGTACGATACCTTCTTTATCGATAAGGAAAAGACCACGGTAAGCAACCGGCTCACCTACGAAAATTGCTTCGCCTTCCTCGTTGTAGTCGTAGTGACCTGCCAGAACATCGTAGTTCTGAGCGATAGTTTTAGAAGCGTCAGCTACAAGTGGGTAGTTTACACCCTCAATACCACCCTGCTCGCGTGGAGTGTTCAACCATGCGAAGTGAGAGAAATGCGTGTCGGTAGAGCAACCAACAACGGCTACGTTCTTACGCTCAAACTCCTCCATTCTGTCCTGGAAAGCGATGATCTCGGTAGGGCAAACGAAAGTGAAGTCCATTGGGTAGAAATAGAAAATCACATGTTTTTTACCGATGTACTGATCCAGAGAGAAGTTTTCTACGAACTCGCCGTCAACTACTGCTGTAGCTTTGAAAGCTGGCGCTTTTTTACCTACTAATACTGCCATTATGCGTTGTTTTTAAGTTAAAAATCTATTGTTAAACTTTTGAAATACTAATTTGTTTATCCGGCTCCACCTTTGTGCCCGTCAGCTGCACCGAAAAGCCTTTCAAGTCGAAGTTTTCGATGTTTCGCTTCTTGAAGAAAGCCGTTAGCAGATCATCCAGTTCAGAATCCTCAAAATCTACGATCTCTTTGGTATTGCTGCAATAAATGTGGCTGTGGGCATCGGTGTTGGCATCGTACCGTTTACCTCCATCCTGCGACAATACCCTCCTGATCAGGCCGGTATCTGCAAAAGTATCTAAGGTTTTGTACACAGTGCCAAGCGAAATGCTGGGGTTCGCCGGTTTAAGCCTCTGATAAACATCTTCGGCCATCGGGTGGCATCCGTGCAGCGCCATTACCGCTTCATAAACCACAATGCGCTGATGCGTAGCCTTAAGACCACCATCTATAAGCCGCTGCCGTAGTTCCTGAAGAGTTATAGTTTGCTGCATTTCCTAAATAATAAAAATTCCTATCTAAGAATTTTTTGCAAAGGTAGGGATTATAGTTAAAAATTAAAAGTGAAGACGGAAAAGATGTTGGTGAATGGTCAGGTTTTGGAGATAAATAGGCTGATTACTAGTAAGTTGATGGGTTTGTGTAAATTGTAGTTTACAAATATGCATTGTGCTGTAGTTCTTTACTTTTATGGAAAGTAATCCAACCACCCCTGCCTCTCCTTGTTTAAGGAGGGGAGTTTATACCTGCTTCTTCCAACTCCTTAGCCTATAAGTAAGTTATCTTCTTTTAAAGTATATGTATAAACAGTAACTATAGTATAACATGTCAGCTAAAGTAATTGCAGACTCCCCTCCTTAAACAAGGAGGGGCTGGGGGTGGTTGAACAAGGTGCGGCAGGAGATTAGCCGCACAATTTTACGTTCCTGCAGTCAGGACTCAGAATTCCTAATCTTATCGGCCTTTGAACTCCGGCTTTCGCTTCTCTACAAAGGCGTTCATACCTTCGGTCTGATCTTCAGAAGCGAAACACAGGTAGAAGTTCTTGCGCTCAAAGTATAAACCTTCGTCCAGGCTGGTGTCGAACGAGCGGTTAACGGCTTCTTTAGCTAGTTTGGCTGCCACCGGAGACATTTGTGCAATTTCAGTAGCCAGTTTAAAGGCTTCGTCTAAGTATAACTCTACCGGAACAACGCGGTTGATCAACCCATGCTTTTCGGCTTCGTCGGCAGTCATAAATTTACCTGTCAGCACCATTTCCATAGCTTTGGCTTTGCCAACGGCTTTTGTAAGGCGTTGCGTTCCGCCTGCTCCTGGCATTACACCAATTTTAATTTCCGGCTGACCGAACATGGCTGTTTCAGAAGCAATGATCATGTCGCAGGTCATGGCCAGTTCGCAGCCGCCACCAAGCGCAAACCCCGAAACGGCAGCTATTATCGGCTTCTTGGTTTTGCGGATCTGATCCCAGGTAGAGAACTGGTCCACGTTCAGCATATCTATGGCAGTTTTGCCAGCCATTTGCTTTATATCGGCGCCGGCGGCAAAAGCACGCTCGTTTCCTGTTATGATAATAGCGCGTACAGCGTCGTCTTCATCAAGTTGTTTCAGAGCATCACGCAGTTCGCCCATTAATTGCAGGTTCAGGGCATTCAGTTCTTTGGGGCGGTTTAGTTGTATAAGCGCAACATGCGGCTGCGCCTGCGGGGTAACAAGTATAAATTCCATAGTTTGCTTAGTATCTTTTTATGCATGAAGATACGGTTTTTAAGCAATAACTGGAAAAGCAGAAAAGGAATATAGGAAGTATAAGTTTGATCAGTGGCCTGAGAACCAGAGGAATCTTTAATGGCGAAAGGAAACACTATTTAGTAGAGCGATGCTTTTTCTCCATCTTGGCAGGTGCCTTTTCTATAGTTTTAGCTTCAGCCTTTTTCTCTACTTCCGTTATTCTAAGTATAAAACCGGACATAAGCACCGCAAAAAGTAAGAATAACTTAACTGAGTAGTGGTGCATTACTTTCTCAATAGTATGCATAACATCCTGTAATATGTAAGGATCAAAATTATGTATACGTTAAATATGTTATTATTTACACAAAAATCATAGTTATATTGTGAAAGTGTGATGCTTAACCGTAGATGATATCAATTAAAGTTTATTTGCTCACGAACTGAAAAGTAGTGCGGGTACGCTGCTCCAGTAATATCTCTTTGCCCTGCATTGTTCGCTGCAGGCAATCGTTATCATAGTTTTTGATGGTAAATAATTGCAGGCCTGTGTTATAGTGGATATTAAACTGATCCTGCTGCAACGTCCTGATCAGTTGTTGCAGGCGCTCCTCATCATAATCGGTGCAGATAGAGAAGGAAATAGCCGAATTCTGCATCAGGTTTATTTTGATACGCAGCTCCGATAAGGCATTGAAGATAGTGCCCAGGTTCTTTTCTGTAATAAAAGTGAAGTCTTTGGCGCTGAACGAGATCAGGCACTGGTTTTCTTTGATGATGAAGGCCGGCGCTATCTTCTCGAACTTGCAATCGCAGATACGCGTGCCTGCGCCAGCCGGATTCAGGAAAGATTTTACATATAGTGGAATAAGCTTGTTGGCTAAAGGCTTTATAGTTTTAGGGTGTATAACAGAGGCTCCATAGTATGCCATCTCCACTGTTTCTTGGTACGATATCTCCGGATAACACACCGTGTCTTTAAAATATTTTGGGTCGGCATTCAGTAGTCCTTCCACATCTTTCCAGATAAACATGGCTTCGGCATCGAGGCAGTAGGCAAATATGGCTGCACTAAAATCAGAGCCTTCGCGGCCCAGCGTGGTGGTAAGGCCGTTGTTGGTGCCTCCTAAAAAGCCTTGTGTAATAACCAGCTGCTTCTCGAGCAGGGCAGGCAGGTCGCGTTTTATTACACGCTCGCTCCAGGCCCAGTCTATCTTAGCTTCGCGCCAGGTATTGTCGGTCTGGATGTACTTGCGGCTATCTACCCAGCAGGCTGTAAAACCCTGCTGCTGCAGAAAATGGTGCACTATGGTAGATGAAAATAACTCGCCGTAGCTTACTGTCTGGTCATAAAGCTTATCGTAACTGTCTGGCAGCTTTATACTTTGCAATTCGTGCTCTAAACCGGAAAACAAGTGCTCCAAACGTTCGTATACAGGGTGCCCGGCATCAGGGAAAAGTTCACCTACAATATCCATATGGTACGCACGGCATTGCTGCAACTCCTTGTCGTAAGGCTGGCCTTTGTAGGCGAGGTTAAAAACCGCTTCTAACGCATTAGTAGTTTTACCCATAGCCGATACCACAAGCAGTAGCTGATTTTCTGAACCATAGGTTTTAATGATGTGAGCCAGGTTTTTAAATGCCTCGGCGCTCTTTACAGAGGCGCCCCCAAACTTGTATACTTTCATCCTGTTTTGCGACTTAATGCGTAAAAATAGATAACCTACGTTTATATTTCATAAAAATGATATTTTTGTACCCATAGCATAATCTCTATACTTCTATTCTTAAACAATATGAACGACAGACTGGCCCTACCTGTAGGCACAACCCTCGACAGGTTTATTATGAGAAAGCAGGAGGATTTCCCTTTTGCGACCGGAGAATTATCGCAGTTGCTCCGTGACATTGCGTTAGCGGCAAAAATTGTAAACCGCGAGATCAACCGTGCCGGCCTCCTTGACATTACAGGTGCTTATGGCCAGCAGAACGTACAAGGCGAAGAACAGCAGAAGCTTGATGTGATCGCCAACATCCGTTTTATCAGGGCACTCCGTAATGGTGGCGAAGTTTGCGCTATTATTTCCGAAGAAGAGGATGAAGTAATCCATACAGGCAATACTAAGGGTAGCTATATTGTGGCTATGGACCCGCTTGATGGCTCTTCTAACATTGATGTGAACGTAAACATCGGAACCATATTCTCTATTTACAGAAGAAGATCCGAATCAGGCTGCGACGGTACAATGGAGGATTGCCTGCAGGATGGAACACGCCAGGTAGCTGCAGGTTACGTGGTATATGGCTCATCAACCATGTTGGTTTACACCACCGGCCACGGCGTTAACGGCTTTACCTATGAGCCATCGCTTGGAGAGTTTTTCCTTTCTCACCCGAATATTAAAACACCAGCAACAGGTACTATTTATTCCTGCAACGAAGGCAGCGTGAACAGCTTCCCGGAGAGTATAAAGAACTACCTGACCTATTGCAAAGATAACAACTACTCAGCGCGTTATATTGGCTCGCTGGTAGCAGATTTCCACCGCAACCTATTAAAAGGCGGTATCTATATTTACCCGGCAACAGCAAAAGCGCCAAATGGTAAACTGCGCCTGATGTACGAGTGCAATGCCTTGGCGTATATTGTAGAGCAGGCAGGAGGTAAGGCAATAGATGGCAATCGCCGTATTATGGAGATTGAGCCTAAAGAGCTGCACCAGCGTTGCCCGCTTATAATAGGTTCTGCCGAAATGGTAGAGAAAGTAGAAGAGTTTATGAAAGCAGAAGTGGCTGTTTAACAACGGTTATACTTAAGCTTAACAGGGAAGGCAGGGGTTTACCTCTGCCTTTTTCTTTTGTGGGCTGATTATAGTTTATGGCAGAGCAACATGAAGTATAAATTATTGGTGAAAACACCAGCAATGGCAGAGGAGCAAGTCGCAAAGTATAAAACTATAAACTATAGCTGGCTGTATTTTTGGCGGGTGTAGGCTTTTTGCAGCTCCCGTTGCAGGATCAGTTCGGCAATGTTGCGCGCTACATCTTCTTCTGCTGTTGCAACTGCCATGGCCTCTTTCACGCGGCGCTCTTCCACATCAATTCGGTAAAGTATATGCAACAGGCGGTTCAGGTCGGTGCGCAGGAGGTAAGCTACAGCATTTGTTAGCTTGTGCAGCAGTTGTTCGTGGTCCTTAGCCTTCAGTTCTTTAGTATCAAAAAGCTTTTGCAACTGGCCAGAGGCACTGGAAAGTATAGCTGGTGAGTTTAACATCAGCAGGTAAAAGTATAGGTTAAGAAATTAAGAAGGCCCTCTGTGTGGAGGGCCTTTGTGTTTTATGCTTCTTTTCCTGATTCTGTCTTGGCAGCTTCAGGAGCTTTATCTGTAAACTCCATGTGCTTGCTTACAATGTTGTACCAGTTGGCAAGCTTTTTCATATCCGATACATAAACACGCTCTTCGTCGTATTCCGGAAGAACAGCTTCCATAAAGGATTTGTAGTCAGCATCGGTTGGCTTCTCGCCCAGAGGTAGTTCTTTGCCATACTTCTGGTGGATGCGGTCAAATACTTCGGCAAGAGGAACAGTAGTTTCCTCATCGGTAGTATAGATCGAGATCTCATCCAACAGCGACATGCGGTGGCGGGCTTGTGCCACCAGGCGCGAGTTATCGGCAAGGTTTTCTACAATTACACCGGTGCGTGTAGGCTTTACTACGCGGTAAAGGCCGCTCATGCCAGAAATGGCAGCAACTTGTCTTAAATCGATAGGCATAATCAGGTATAATTCGGTTTTTATAGTTTAAATTTAATAGGAATGCTGCCATTTACGCTATAGCCAGGCGCTTTAAATTTAAGCAATTTTGCTACACGAAGTGCTTCTTCGCCAGTGCCGGCACCAGCATTGCTCAAAATTTTAAAGCCTTGCGTAGAGCCGTCCTCGTTCAGGGTAAAGCTGATGATGCAGTCTCCCTGTACGCGGTTGCGCTTAGCCAAAAGCGGGTACTTCAGTTCTTTAGCGATAAACTTATACATGGCTTCTTTGCCACCTTCATAATATTCCGCTAGCGGAACAACTTTCTCAGGTACCCATACTTTCTCTTCCTGTGGCGCCTGGGTTTTGGCTTCCTGAGTTTGTGCCGATGCAGTTAAAGCCGCAAAGGCAAACAAAATAAATAAAAATGAAACTTTGGTTTTCATAAGGGTAAAAAAATAAAATTCTGATTAATAAAACAGGAGGGGCACCTGCAGGAACTACTCGTTTGGCTGGTTCTTTAGCTGCTCGTTCACTTCCTGTATAAAGTTCAGGATATCGGCGCGGCCCTCTTTGTCTACTGCCGATGTCTTGAACATACGTGGCAACTCATCCCAGCTTTCACGCAGTTTACGCGCATAGGCTGCTATAGTTGAGTCGGTTTTGGTTGCCGATTGCTTATCTGTTTTTGTAAACACGATAACAAACGGTACGCCCATATTGCCCAGCATGTTTATAAAATCCAGGTCAACTTTCATGGGCTCGTGGCGCGAATCAATCAGTACGAAAACGCAGGTAAGGTTCTCGCGCTTCTGGAAATAAAAATTGATCATCTTGCGCCAGTCTTCGCGTGAGCCTTTGCTTACTTTAGCATAACCATAACCGGGTAAATCTACCAGGTACCATTCGTTGTTAATGAGGAAGTGGTTGATAAGCTGCGTTTTACCCGGCGACGATGATGTTTTAGCCAACCCCTTTTGCTCGGTAAGCATATTGATGAGGGAAGATTTGCCAACATTAGAGCGACCAATAAAGGCATACTCCGGCTTATCGCCTGAGGGGCACTGGTCCACACGCGTGTTGCTCATCAAAAATTTTGCTTCCTTTATGATCATGTTGTATTGTTTTAAGGCGCCATTGGTCTATTTTTACAATGCGGTAACACAGCACCAATTTTAGTAAATAAAACTGCATGCCGGAGCACGCGGTAAAAATCAATTAGCCTGTAAAGTTACCATATAATTTCATAAACATGAAGGCTCTTGCAGTTAATACACCCTGCCTTTGGTTTGTTAACGCATGCAGTCGCAAAACATTTTATTTAAAACAAGGTGAAGAAATTCTGGATAAAGCTGATAGCCATGGGTGGTATAGCTGTAGTCTGTGCAGGCGCCATTAGCACAGATGATAAGGCTACTCTAAAAAAAGCCGATAAAGCATTTGAACAAAAGGACTTCCGCCAGGCCAGCACCTTGTATACCGATTACCTGCAATCTTCACCAAACGATGCAGAGGCAAACTATAAAGCTGGTATCTGCTACCTGGAGCTGGATGATCCGGGGAAGGCAAAACAATATCTGGGTATAGCTTATACAGAGAATCCTTTTCTATCGCCACAACTGCGGCTATTGCTTGGCCGGGCACACCATTTAGATGCCGATTTCGAACAAGCTATAATTTATTATAAACAGGAACTTTCAGCCTCCTCGCGGCGCGACTGGCAGTATGTAGAGTATCTGCAGAAGTATATGGATGAGTGCACAGCCGGCCTGGCGCTACGGGAGCAGCCTAAATTAGTCACTATCCATAATCTCGGCACTGCCATTAATTCTGAATTCTCGGATTATGTGCCGGTGCTGTTAGCTGCTGATTCGGTTATGCTGTATTCGGTGCGGAAGCCTGTGCCTTCAAGAAGTAAAAAGCAGCTATTTTCTGAACAGATACGCGTAGCTAAGTATAAAAATAATGCATGGCAACAAGCAGCACCTTTACCAAACGAAGAAGGCAGCCTCTTAAACCACGCAGTAGTGTCTGCGGCGCCAGATAAGCAGGAACTTTATACTTACCTTGCCGGCAAAGGATTGTATGTTGTAAATAAAGCTGCAACAGGGTGGGGGAAGCCGGTGCACTTAAGCAGCCCGTTTAACAAAGGCACAAACGAGTTGTCGATTCATGTAACTGACGATGGGAGGTTTGCATTCTTCTCCAGCGACAGGCCCGGCGGTCTAGGCGGACTTGACCTGTACATCTGTTTTAAGAAGCCGGACGGTAGCTGGAGCGAAGCCCTGAACATGGGACCATCGGTTAATACAGCTTTTGATGAGGATGCTCCTTTTGTAGATACGGCTACCAATACCTTATACTTTAGCTCTACAGGGCATAACAGCATTGGCGGATACGATATATTCAAAAGCCAGATAAAAGGATCAACTTGGAGTCAAGCGCAAAGCTTAGGCATGCCAATCAACTCTACCTACGACGACATTTATTTTATACTTTCCAGCACTAAAGGAAAAGCCTTTTTTGCATCAGACAGGCCCGGAGGCCAGGGCGCCAAGGATATTTACGAGGCTGACCTGTTGCAGCCTGCTACAACTGCGTTCTAATCCCTTTTAATCTGTTGTAAGAAGGCCCATTTTATACTTTTATATAATACATAACACAGCTTTTGCTGCTGCACTTGCTATTGAAATATAGTTTAATATTAAATTTTGCCTATATTTACAGCTTCGTTCAAAATTTTATAGATAATTTTATACTTGATTTGCGTAAACCTACATTAGGGGTGGCTACAAAACTCTGCCTAAGCTAAAGAAAAGGGATGTGGGAAGGTGTGTTTCATGCAAATATTCATATTGTCCTATACTTTAATTTGTAAATAACGTATAGGAGCAAAATAGCCTTGAGGAGCCAAAAGCATTAACTGCTGATGCGCTCTGATGCTTGTATGTTCAACAAAACCTTAAGTACATATAACAAACCTTTTACAATATGAGCAAATTAGCTAAATCGTTTTCACGGTTTTCCCTGCTGTTTGCATTGGCTTGCCTACTGGCGGCTCCAGCCTATGCACAAAGCACCCGAAAACTCATTCGAAGTGGAAACAAGATGTTTGACCGGGAAAACTATAGGGCAGCGATTCCTTTTTACGAGCAAGCGCTGGCTAAGAGCCCTGATGATGCTAAAGCTTTATACTTTGCTGGTATCAGCTACATGACGTTTGATAAGGAAAAAGCGTCTGATTACATTTACCGCGCCCAGAAAATAAATCCGAAAGTTGATCGTGATCTGGAGTACTGGTTAGGTCGCGTAGACCACATCAACTATCGTTTCGACGATGCCATAAAGCATTACCAGCTATACCAGAAGACCGGCATCCGTAAGCGCGATGAAGTACGACGCGAGGAAGTAGCCCAACTTATCCAGTATTCGAAAAATGCTAAGCGTGAGGTTGCAAACCCTAAAGATGTATTCGTTAAGAACCTGGGTGGTGTAATTAACACAGCATTTTCTGAGCATAGCCCGGTAATTGCATCCAACGACGATTACATACTTTATACTTCGCGCGGCGATGTTGCCGGTGGAAGAAAAGCGGATGACGGCGAATACTTCGAAGAGATTTACGAAGCTACCAGAAACGAAAACGGCGACTGGCAGAATCCACGTTCAGTAGCTGCATCGCTACGCAGCGTAGGCCACGATGCATCTATCCAGCTTTTCGATAACGACACTAAAATGCTCTTATATCGTGGTGGCAAGAACAACAGCGGCGACATCATGATATCTGAGCGCCAGCCGGATGGCAGCTGGGGTGAGCCGAAGAGCATTGGCAACAACATCAATACAAAAGATTTTGAATCTGATGCCCACATTACAGCAGATGGACAGACTCTTTTCTTCTCTACAAGTGCTTACTCAGAGAATGGCGACCTGGATATTTATGTATCTAAGCGTAACAAAAACGGTACATGGGGTGCTCCGAGAAGTATAGGTAATACTATCAACACACCGTTTGATGATGATAGCCCATACCTGGCCAAGAACGGTACTTTATACTTTGCATCGAGAGGGCATAACAGCATGGGCGGGTACGATATCTTCGCTGC
Source organism: uncultured Pontibacter sp. (assembly GCA_966250805.1). Classification (GTDB taxonomy): domain Bacteria; phylum Bacteroidota; class Bacteroidia; order Cytophagales; family Hymenobacteraceae; genus Pontibacter. The sequence goes on from CBINIP010000033.1 coordinate 14,074, forward strand.
CAAGTATGACTCTGTAGCCAGAAGATGGAGCCGCCCTGTAAACTTAGGTTCACCGGTAAACACGCCTGATGATGATACCTACTACCGCCTGAGCCCAGATGGCAGCTATGCTTACCTGTCGTCTTACCGCATTGGTGGTTATGGCGAGAAAGATATTTACACAATAAATTACCTGCGTACAGTTGAGGTAAAAGGCCGTGTACTTTCATCTGTAGACAGCTCTGCGATTGCAGGTATAGAGCTTACTTTTAACGGGCAGCAGGCTGATAAACGTCCTATTGCATACCGCGATGTAACTAAGCCTGACTCGGCTACTTATTCAGTTAACATCCTGTCAGGCCGTAAATTCCAGGTAGAGCTTGGCAAAGACGGAAAGGTAATTGCAACACAGGAGCTGAATGTGCCGGTTATACTAACTGATACGGCAGCCATTGTTCAGGACTTCTATATCAACTACGTGGATTCTGCTGCGGCACGTATTGCCAGCATGAAGAACATCTACTACGATACAGACAAGTATAACCTGAGGCCTGAATCGTTGCGTGAGCTGGATAACGTGGTTCGTTACCTGAAGGCTAACCCAACTGTGAACATCAGCATTGAGGGCCATTGCGACTCGCGTGCCAGTGATGAGTACAATATGACGCTGGGTAGCAACCGTGCTGACGCTGCTTACAATTACCTGATAAAGCAAGGAATTTCGCCTAAGCGTATGGTTACTACAAGCTACGGAGAGCGTCGCCCAGCAGTACCAAACACATCGGCTGAAAACATGCAGCTTAACCGCAGAACTGAGTTCAGAGTTATACCAAGACAAGATGCTCCTGCTACAAAATAGCAATAGCTAACCTTTAAGATGAAACAGGCTGGGCACGCGCTCAGCCTGTTTCTTTTTATATTTCATAACATAAACCATGTTTTATAGCTTCAGGTACAGTATTTTTGCACAAATACACGTTAAAGAAGCCGATGGCAGTAATTCCATATAAAGACCAGAACGATAACAAGAAATCGCAGGTAGCCACCATGTTTAACAACATTGCGGGCAAATACGATTTCCTGAACCATTTCCTGAGTGCCGGTATAGATATTATCTGGCGTAAGAAAGCAGTTAGCCTGCTGGCACCCGAAAAGCCTAAAATGGTATTGGATATTGCCACAGGTACAGCAGATTTTGCTATAGAAACACTGCGCTTACAACCCGATAAAATTGTTGGCGTAGACATCTCGGAAGGTATGCTGGCAGTAGGCCGCGAGAAGCTGCAGCGCAAAGGCTTATCTAATAAAATAGAGCTTCTGTACGGCGATTCTGAAAACCTTCCTTTCGAGGATAACACGTTTGATGCTATTACTGTGGCCTTTGGCGTACGCAATTTCGAGAATCTTAAAAAAGGATTATCGGAGATGAACCGGGTGCTGAAACCTGGCGGAACAGCTGTCGTACTGGAGTTCTCGATGCCGCGCAGCTTCCCGATGAAACAACTCTATCAATTTTATTTCAAGAATATACTACCAGTGGTAGGTAGATTCGTTTCTAAGGACCAGTCGGCTTATACTTACCTGCCCGAGTCGGTGCAGGCCTTCCCGGATGGGAAAGCTTTTCTAAACATCTTTGAAGAAGTTGGATTTAAATCAACCAAATGGTATTCACTTACATTCGGCATCAGCTCCATTTACACCGGAAAAAAATAGCCTTATTGCCTTTGCTGGCCTTGTTGCTGCTAGGCGTTAACACAGCCTCGGCACAAAAAAAACTCAGCCAGAAAAATAAGCCAGATTACGATTTTAAACGCGTGCACTACGGTTTTTACCTGGCCTTGCCACTTACAAAGTATAACCTGGAGCACTCGCAGGAGTACGTAGACCAGCTTGATTTTAGCCAGCATATGACAGTGAATGCTAAAACCACGCCTGGCTTTTATACAGGCCTTGTACTTAACGTTAATTTGGCTGAATACCTGGATGCACGCTTTGTGCCTGGTGTAGGTTTTTATGGCCGGACTATAGAGTATGCAAATGCCGTGCAGGAGGGTGGCGAACGTAAAGACGTGAACGTTACCATAAGTTCTACCATGGTGGAGCTGCCTGTACTTTTAAAGTATAAAGCCAAGCGCAGAACCAACTACCGCATGTATATGGTTGGTGGCGTAAAGCCCGGCTTTGACCTGAGCAGCCGCAAAACCGAACAGCCGGGCTCAGAACTGAGAACCGAAAAATTTGACCTGGCGCTGGAGTATGGCGTTGGGGTTGATATATTTTATCCTTTCTTTAAATTTGCCCCTGAAGTGCGCTTTTCGCATGGTTTGCTTAACCAGCACATACCAGACGATAACATTTACAGCAGCAGCCTGCAGCGCATGACCAACCACAACATATCGCTGATATTTTTCTTTGAATAAGCAGATGACAAGAATTGCACTTGTTACCGGAGCTACCTCTGGTATAGGCAAAGCCACAGCCCTCGCGCTAGCTGCACAGGGTTATAGTATAATTGCAACAGGCCGCCGTGCTGAAAGATTAGAAGAGCTTAAGTCACAGATCACAAACGTGCCTGTGCTGACACTACAGTTTGATGTACGCGACAAAGAGGCCGTGCAACAGGCAATTGCCTCGCTGCCTGAAGATTGGAAAAGTATAGAAGTACTGGTTAACAATGCCGGTAATGCTCATGGGCTTGCACCAATCCAAAGCGGCTCATTGGATGACTGGGATGCAATGCTGGACATAAATGTGAAAGGGCTTCTGTATGTAACGCATGCAGTACTACCCCTTATGATAGAGCGAAAAAAGGGTCATATAATAAATATTGGCTCTATAGCGGGCAAAGAAGTTTATGCCAACGGTAATGTATACTGTGCCTCTAAATTTGCTGTAGATGCCATTTCTAAAGCCATGCGCATAGACTTGGTGCAGGAAGGTATAAAAGTATCGGAAATGAATCCGGGTTTGGTTGAAACGGAATTCTCTGAAGTAAGATTTAAAGGCGACACTGACCGTGCTGCTACTGTTTACGAGGGGTATCAACCCCTACAGGCCGAAGACTTGGCCGACCTAATTGTGTTTATGGTTACAAGGCCGGCACACGTAAACTTAGCTGAAGTACTGATTCTGCCAACAGCACAGGCATCGGCTACAGTAGTAGATAAGAAACTATAGTTGGTAAAGCTTTAACATAAAACAGGGCTGCACATTTATACTTGTGTAGCCCTGTTTGTTTATACTTTCGGCACTACTCAAGATAGTAGCGCAGCAGCCAGCCAGTGCTGGTAAACGTATTGGCAGGAGGATTATCGTTTATCTTAACTTTAGTGTTCTTGTCAGCTTCTATAGTGTTCTTATACTTTGAGTCTTCTATCCATACCTTTTTGCCAAGCTTGCTGTCGTTGGTTTTCACAACATAATTATCTGCATCTGCTCCGCCACGTATTTCCAGCTTTATCCGTGGTTTTACGTTGCCGGAAACTATAAAATTATCGTGCCCATCCAGCCCATATAATTTAACTACTTTGGTAGCATTGGCATGGTAGGTACGGTTAAATATCTCAGCTCTCCGTTCGCCTTCCTTGTCAGTTTTATATCCTGTAATCTGTATTTCATCAGCCGACAGAACAGTAATCTCATAGGTCTCATGCTTATCGGTACCTACAACTATAGCTGATTTTGCTAACTCGTTAAAATATTCGGTGGCTATGTTGCTGATGTTGTCTCGGCGGGTTTTAAGAGCAGCCATGATAGGCGCAGCCGTGAGCTTATAAATAGTATCGGGCATTGCCAGAAAAGCTTCTTCTATAACTTTATTGGTCAGCTCGGTTTTTATGCTGTCGGCTATCTGCTGCCAGTCTTGCAAGGATAGTGTGCTAAGTATAAGTTCGTCGAGGTTGCGACCGCTTTCGTTCAGGCTCTTGATGTCGTTAATTCTGGGGCGGTATGTCTGAAACTGATTCCGGAAGCCTGTGCGCATAAACAGCCACGGAATAGGAGCATCTGTAAGTCTATAAAAAATATTGTCGCGGTCGCGGGGGATGGCCCGGTAAACTATAGTTTTCTTATTTTTATACTTTGCCCAGCGCCAGTTGTCTTCGTGGCGGCTCCAGTCACCGACCAGCATATCAAAGAGGCGGGAGCGCAGGTACTGGCGGGCATCTATGCGGGTGTCGTTATCAGTGAGTCGTTCCTGCAGCATATCCTCCGTATCCTGGATCTTTTTTGCATTGCCCATATTCGCATTACCCGACTGATCTCCGCTTGGTCTTTTTTCCAGGATCGCCAGCATGCCTCCTATATCTTTTACATAATCTCCCAGCCGCGGATCGTGTGGTACGAACACCAGTTCAGGATCGGTATGATAGACATTGATGGCTTCGGCCATGTGCGGAAGTACCAGGGCAGCGTAGGGGTGTGTGGCAGATGTGGCATCGGTGAGAATGTGAGCCGGGTAGCGTTTCTGCCACTTTTCAGGTAAAACACTTTCAGGTTGCTTATCAATAGAGCGTAATACATACTCGGTGCTGTCGGGGGCTAACAGGCGCAGGTTTTTGGTTTGGCGGCTGCCACCGGTTTTTAAAGGTGTAAGCCCGCCTTTGGCTGTACCAATATCCAGCACTTTTACCTGCACAGGGGTAGTCCAGGCGCTGCGATAATGTTTGCCATAAAAAAATGTAAAAAGCCTGCCGGTGCCATACCCTGAATTTGCAGCTATAGTTATGGTGCTGTCTTTATAGCTTGGTATTACATCAGGTTTATAGTTGGCTGGCAATGGCACCTGCTGCACCGAATGGCTAAAGCGCTGGCTGCAGCCCAGCAACAGAATTACCAAAAGCGGGAGCAGCAGTTTTAGATGGTGGTTGATTTGCCAATGCATAAAGTATAAATGATAGCAGGCGTAAGCCATTGGTATAGTTTACGCCTGTTTCGGGATAAAAAACAACTTGTTTGATTCAGCCTTTAAAATCCTTCCCGATCGAATGCATGCACACGGACATCGTGGGTGGTTTTATCTTTTGTCTCTTTGCTCCCCTTTATTTCGGTGCCACGTTTGGTGTCGTAAACTATAGTTTGTTTGCTCCAGCCCTTCACGCTCGATTTATCTTCTATCTCGTCTTCGCCACGTCCTCCAACTATAGCTATAGGTATGCCTTTATTTACTTTGCCGGTAATTTCAAATTTATCGTCTTCTGCCAGGCCATATAGTGTTATGCGCTTTGTCTCGGAGTGTTTAAAGGTACGGTCATAGATAACTTTTTGGTCTTCTTTGCGGATCACCGTTACCTGGGTTTCATCATCATTCAGGCGTTTTATCTCAAATTTTTCTTCCTCATCGGAGCCCACCACTATGGGTTCCTTGGCCATGATCAGGTAGAATTTTTGTGCAGCTTCCGGAAGTTTATCACGGCGGCTCTTGAGTTTACGTTCGAAGTCTTTGCCAATCAAAGTATAAACTGAATCCGGAAATCTTTTCACTGCCCTCTCGATCACTTCATCGGTTAAGGCAGCCTGCAGCTCTTTTGCCAGTTTCTGATACTCTTCTGCAGTTACTTCTGAGAGCGCACGATCATCAATGAATTTTGAATTCTTATGCAGGGCATACACGTCTTCATACTTTTCATTGAAGGTCTCAAACTTGCGGATGGCCCAGTTGCGACTAAAGATCCAGGGTATGATGCCATCATCAAATTTAAAGAAAGCATTGTCACGGTCTTTTGCCAGCGGGCGGTAAATGGTTTCTTGTTTTTCCTCGTATTCTGCCCAGTCCCATTGGCCCTCGTGCCGGTCCCAGTCGTTCAGGAAAATATCGAAAAGGCGTGCTTTGGCGAAGGCTTTCTGGTCTATAAGGTGCGTATTCTTCTCGAAGCGTTTTTTCAGCATTTTGTTAGAATCAACAACACCTTTTGCATTGCCTAATTCTGGTGGTACAGTGCCGTCATCATCATACTTGTTCTCGAGCAGGAAAACCCTGTCGCTGAAGCGTTCTGTGTGTTCTCCGAAGCTGCTGTCGTTGGGTTGCACATAAACCACTTTTGGCGTAGAGTGCTGTAGCTGGGCTGCCTCAGCCATTGTTGGAATTATGGTAGCTCCATAAGGATTGATAGCAGAAGTCTGGTCGCGGATAATGTTGGCAGCAAATGATTTGCGCCAGATTTTAGGCAGTACGCTTACCGGGTCTTTATCAAGCGAACGCATGGCATAAGTATAGCCATCTTTATCAACTAAGGTCATACTTGTGGTCTGAAAACCGCCGCCCAGTTTTTCTACTTTAAGGCCTCCGCGCTCTTTCTCCATATCAAAAACAGGCACTGTAACGGGTGCTGCCCAAACAGAACGGTAGTGTTTGCCCCAGAACAGGTTATGGAAGCCGCTGCGCTTGTAATGCTTACCAGCCTGAATCGTAACACTATCTATCTGCTGAACTTTGTTGCTATGCAATTGATTGTGCAAATTCTGGTCTACTAAGGGAGTTGCGTTAAAAAAGTTTTTCCGGGCACAACCGGTACTTAGTAAGAGGGTTAGTATAAATATTAGTTGCAGTTGGTTGATTCTCATGTTAAAAATAGATGTAACTATATATGACTCTGTTTAACGTAAAACAGGTATAATGTTTTCAGGAGAGCCACTACAGGAATTGTAAACTACAGATATTCAATATATACTTTTAAAACAGCAGAAGAGGGGCTAAATTATATTGATGAGACTGTAACTATAGCTTATAAAACAGCAGGCCCGGCTACAAGTATGGCCGGGCCTGTTGACAAAATATGAAGTATGAATTTTTATATCTTCACGAACTCCACGCGGCGGTTGCTGGATTTAGCCTCAGCTGTGTCGCCCTGCTTAATTGGCTTAGATTCGCCTAATCCTTTAGCCTTCAGCCTGTTCTCGTCAATACCCTGATCTACCAGGTAGGTTTTCACGGCCTCGGCTCGCTGTTGGCTCAGTTTCATGTTGCTGCTGTCGTCGCCGTCGCTGTCGGTATGGCCTTCTACACTGAATTTAAGATCCGGCTGCTCCTGCATCAGTTTAACTATACCGGCCAGGGTACCCACTGATTCTGGGCGAATAGTCGATTTATTTACATCGAACTTAATGCCATAGGTAACGATTTTGCCATCGGTCAGCACTTGGTCGTAGAGCTTTTTACCACCTTCAGCAATAAGTACGTTCTTTATCATGGCATTAGCTTCGATACGTTTGTCTATTTCTATCTTCAGTCCGGTTGGCTTGCCCTTTACGTTCGGGATGTTGATGAGGCGGTATTGATCCAGGTATACTTTCATGCTACGTTTGTTGAACGCTATGGCCACGTGGCGCCACTGATTTTTGGTGCCGGCTGCCTCCAACTCGCTGGATACCGAACCAAAGGAAGTGAAACGTACACCGTTTGCCCTGACATCTATCGGGTACCAGAAATCTCCGTGCAGGTCTTCATTGTAGTGTTGCGTGTCTTCCATCAGGTATATGTCATAGGCTACGTTCGGGTTGTCGCTGTCGAAGTACACATCGAACTCGATGGTGAACGTTTCAGGCACCCAGTTCTTGTTTTTCATCAGGGGCATGATCATGGTGCCGCTTTCTACCAGGTTGATAACCGTTTCGCCACCGAACGAGGCTACTTCAGCATTACCTTCTTTCAGGTCCCAGCGCGATGGAAACTCACCGTTTTCTTCACCTGCCAGATTATCCTGGAACAACACTTTATCACCAGGTACAAAATCATACTTTGTCCAGGCCTTTGCCTTAGCTGCGCTGCCTTTGCCTCCGGTTGCTGCACTGGCTGTCTCTTCCCCGGTTTCTCCACCGCCGCTACCACCTTTTGATAGCTTTTTACCGTCAACTGCTCCATCAATTGTTTTGTCAATTTTCTGGTCGATCTTCTGGTTTACCTTGTTTTTGATCTTGTCGCCAATGTTAAATTGGGCGTGTACCGGCTGTGCGAGTAGCAGAAACGCTGCTCCCGCAAACATAATAAACTCTTTCTTCATAGTAGGATTATAAAGTTTTGGAGTTGAAAATTATAAATATTTTTATTGATAATTGTATTATGTGCAACAGTATATAGTTTGTGTAGTATTTTATTTAGTAAAGGGAGTGGAGTGGTTGGGTGAAGGGAAATATGACTTTAGAGAGGCTATACTTTAGTTACGAATAATTCAACTGCTTTTCTCATAAACAGTTGATAACGAACTATACCCAAACAAAAAGCCCCGGCTAGTTTTCACCAGCCGGGGCTTTAAGATTTATACTTGAGTAACTTACGCTACTTCTTCTTTCTTGCTCATGCGGTTACGCTCGTTCTCGTCGAGGTAGATCTTGCGCATACGCAGGCTTTTTGGAGTTACTTCCAGGTACTCATCCTTCTGGATGTATTCCATTGCTTCTTCCAGAGAGAACTGTTTGGCAGGTGCGATCTTAGTGTTGTCGTCAGAACCGGAAGCACGCATGTTTGTCAGCTTCTTGCCCTTCTGGATGTTCACCGTGATATCGTTCTGGCGGTTGTGCTCACCAATTACCTGACCCATGTATACATCTACACCCGGATCAACGAAAAACACACCTCTGTCCTGCAGTTTATCAATAGAGTAAGCAGTACCAGGACCAGTCTCCATAGAGATAATAGAACCGTTGTTACGTCCTGGGATAGCACCTTTGTAAGGCTCGTAAGACAGGAAACGGTGGTTCATAATAGCCTCACCAGCAGTAGCTGTCAGTACGTTATTACGCAGACCGATCAGACCACGCGATGGAATAGTGAACTCCAGGTGCTGCAGGTCGCCTTTCGGCTCCATGATATTCAGCTCGCCTTTACGCATAGATACCAGCTCGATAACCTTACCGGCAGTTTCTTCAGGCACGTCAACTACCAGCTGCTCGATTGGCTCGTGGCGCTGACCGTCAATTTCTTTATAAATTACCTGTGGCTGACCTACCTGTAACTCATAGCCTTCGCGGCGCATAGTTTCAATAAGTACAGACAAGTGTAGGATACCACGACCAAATACCAGGAAAGTATCTTCACGGTCGGTTTCCTGTACGCGTAGTGCCAGGTTTTTCTCAGTTTCTTTGAACAGACGATCTCTAAGGTGGCGAGATGTTACGAACTTACCCTCTTTACCGAAGAAAGGAGAGTTGTTGATCGTGAACAACATGTTCATAGTTGGTTCGTCGATAGAGATACGTGCCAGTGGCTCCGGATTCTCAGCATCAGCAATAGTATCACCAATGTCGAAACCTTCGATACCTGTTACAGCGCAAATTTCGCCGGCAGATACTTCCTGAACAGTTTTTTTGCCAAGACCTTCAAACACCTGAAGTTCTTTGATACGGCCTTTCTTGATAGTACCGTCTGCTTTGCAAAGCGAGATCGGCATACCTTCTTTCAGTGTACCACGGTGCACACGACCGATAGCGATACGACCTACGAAAGAAGAGTAGTCAAGTGAAGTGATCTGCATTTGCGGCGTACCTTCACGGAACGGAGCAGCAGGAATCACATCAATGATAGCATCCAGAAGAGGAGTGATGTTGTCTGTTGGCTGAGTCCAGTCAGTGCTCATCCATCCTTGCTTAGAAGAACCATAAAGCGTTGTAAAGTCAAGCTGATCTTCAGTAGCATCCAGGTTAAACATCAGGTCAAATACCTGCTCGTGTACTTCGTCCGGACGGCAGTTTTCTTTGTCTACTTTGTTTACCACCACAATCGGCTTCAGGCCAAGCTGAATAGCTTTACCCAATACGAAACGTGTCTGAGGCATGGCACCTTCAAATGCATCTACCAGCAGTAGTACACCATCAGCCATTTTAAGTACACGCTCTACCTCTCCACCAAAGTCGGCGTGACCAGGTGTGTCAATAATATTGATTTTAACGTCTTTGTAGCGAACCGACACGTTCTTAGATACGATCGTGATACCTCGCTCGCGCTCCAGGTCGTTGTTGTCCAGGATCAGGTCGTCGAACTGCTGGTGCTCTGCAAATAGCTTAGAGGCATGGATGATCTTGTCCACGAGTGTAGTCTTACCGTGGTCTACGTGTGCGATAATCGCGATATTACGAATGTTCTGCATTGAATTGGGTTTTCGAGCCGCAAAAGTACTAAAAATGCTTTAAATTACTATTATGCCGCTCGAAATAAACAGGTTACGATTGTATTAAGTTCTTCTTTTACAGCATAATGGCTGCTGGTTATGGAGGCAAACACAAGGCAGCTGATGTTTGTTCATTAAAGGTGAAAATTTCCCGAACCTTTAGATACTGGCATATAGTAGCCCCTTAAGTATAAGTGTGAAAGTGTGTAAATAATTCATTATCAGTTTGATGTGGTATGGAATTTATATCTGTACCCAATAGAAAGAGCCTGAAACAGGAATAACTATAACAGGCATCGTTTTTATGTCAGCAACAAAAGTTACCAACTATACTTCGGAAAGCTTTAGCCTGGAGTCTTTGAGTTTTAGGAAGAAGTAAGGCAGCCGCTAAAGCAACTCATCAACAATTAGAAGCGCCTTGCCGTATCTTTTATCCAAACCGATAAAACCTTAAACTATGGCTCTTACATCAGAAGCAGAAAATATAGAAAATACCGCTCAGTGCATCATGGATGCTTTTAAAGAAATGAATGTGCAGGAGGGCGAGGTGTTAAACTACCAGGATCTGTACCCATACTTGCAGGAGCGCTATCCTAAGTATAAGGATGTTCAGAAAGAAGCTGAAATGCATCTTACAAAACTTGCCTATGTAAACCCTGCACCAGATGGGCTGATGCTGACACAGGTAGGCTATAAATCGTTTAGCGAAGCAGGCCAGTAGAACAGCGTTTATACTTGCTCCACGTATTAACTATAGTATAAGCAGGCACTTTAGGTGCTGCAGTTAATGCTGGAGGAGTATGAGAAAGTATAAAATTGGTTTTGCGGGTGTGTTTCTGTGGCTAAGTATAGCTGGTTGTACTTCGTTATCGGAGGGGAGTGGCAACATGCCACCGAACCCGGATAACGACAGGCGAGTGCAGTTTGGTAGTGGTGATAATGCCGAGCTACGCAGGCAAATGGATGAACAGTCGAGCGACATAAACCGGAAGAAAAACATTGAGGAAGGCAACAACAGCCCGGCTACCACACCTCCTGCGCTCAGGCCACAGCAAGTACCCAATGCCCCTGTTGATACAACACGACATAATGTGCAACGACCACTGAAGAATCGGAAACGGGTAAACCAATAAAACATGAAGCGCTGCCTACTTTACTGGCAGCGCTTCATGTTTTTATACTTGTACCTAATCTTCTTCGTCTTCCTGCACATCCAGTGGTTCTTCATCAGGGTGTAATTCGTCTGGCTCCAGGTCCACGTATATCTCATGGTCAGCTGGTGTGGTATCAGATTCTCTGTTGTCTTCTGATGCAGGGTTAGCTTTTATATTTTTATCATCAGCCTCCTGCCCCAGGTTATCGGCGTTGTGTTTTGTAGTGCGCGGGCTGTTTTTCTGCTTCATGTAAAGTATAAAAATAGGTGATGTTCCGTGTACGAAAATCCGGCAGGTAAGGCAGTTGTAAATCTGAATTAAAGTGATGCGCAGGCAGGGGAGGTACATTAGGCGCACTATTCGTATATTTGCTTTTTAAAGAATAACAATGGCAGAAAATTACAAACGATATACTGTTACGGCAGCGTTGCCTTATGCAAACGGACCCGTACACATTGGGCACCTGGCGGGCGTATACCTGCCGGCCGATATTTATGTGCGCTACCTGCGCTCTCAGAACCGCGATGTTAAATTTATCTGTGGATCTGATGAACACGGCGTTCCGATAACGATTCGCGCTAAAAAAGAAGGTATAACGCCACAGCAGGCTGTAGATAAATACCACGAGCTGATCAAAAAGTCGTTCGAAGACTTCAATGTTTCGTTTGATATCTACGACCGCACTTCCTCTAAAATACACCACGAAACAGCTTCTGATTTTTTCCTGAAGCTGTACAACGATGGCAAATTTATAGAACAGACCACTCAGCAGTATTATGACGAAAAAGCGCAGCAGTTCCTGGCCGACCGTTACATAGTTGGCACCTGCCCTAAGTGCGGAAATGAGAATGCTTACGGCGACCAATGCGAGAGTTGCGGTACTTCGCTTAACGCCACCGACCTGATCAATCCGAAAAGTACTTTAAGCGGTGCTGTACCTGTTATGCGTGAAACAAAGCACTGGTACCTGCCACTAAACGATTACGAACAGTGGTTGCGCGAATGGATTGTAGAAGGCCACAAAGGTGACTGGAAACCGAACGTGTATGGCCAGTGCAAGAGCTGGATAGACCAGGGACTGCAACCACGTGCCGTGACCCGCGATCTGGATTGGGGCGTGCCGGTGCCTGTTGAAGGTGCTGAAGGCAAAGTGCTGTATGTATGGTTCGATGCGCCTATCGGTTACATATCGGCAACCAAAGCACTTACACCTGATTGGGAAAAGTACTGGAAAGACTCAGAAACCAAACTGGTGCACTTTATAGGTAAAGATAATATTGTATTCCACTGCATCATTTTCCCGGCTATGTTAAAGGCGCACGGAGATTTTGTGCTTCCTGATAACGTACCAGCCAACGAGTTCCTGAACCTGGAGGGCGATAAAATCTCTACATCGCGTAACTGGGCTGTTTGGCTACACGAGTACCTGCAGGACTTCCCGGGCAAAGGCGACGTGCTGCGTTACATGCTGTGTGCCAATGCACCGGAAACAAAAGACAACGACTTTACCTGGAAAGATTTCCAGGCCCGCAACAACAATGAGCTGCTGGCTATACTTGGTAACTTCATTAACCGCGCTGTGGTGCTTACGCAGAAATATTACAACGGTGCGGTACCAGCGCGTGGCGAGCTGACAGATTACGACAAAGAAGTGCTGGGTGTGCTGGAAGGTATGCCATTGGTTATTTCTACTTACCTGGAGCGTTACCGCTTCCGTGATGCGCTGAGCGAGCTGATGAATCTGGCACGTTTAGGTAACAAGTACCTGGCAGATACAGAGCCGTGGAAACTAATCAAAACAGATGAGGACCGTGTTAAAACCATCATGAACATAGCGCTGCAGATTTCTGCCAGCCTGAACATCCTGATGGAACCATTCCTGCCATCTTCTGCTGAGAAATTATCAAACATGCTGAATAAGCCGGTAGGTAAGTGGGCAGAGGCCGGATCTGCAGATCTGTTAGCTGTAGACCATGTGATTGGATCGCCGGAGCTGATGTTCGAGAAAATAGAAGACGCCGCCGTTGATGCACAGGTGCAGAAATTACTGGACACTAAAAAAGCAAACGAAATGGCAAATGCCGTAGCTGAGCCTGCAAAAGAGAATATCACCTTCGATGAGTTCTCTAAAATGGATATCAGGATAGGAACTATACTTGCTGCCGAGAAAGTGGCAAAAACCAAGAAGCTCCTGAAGCTTACCATTGATACAGGTATAGATCAGCGTACTGTAGTGAGCGGCATAGCTGAGTTCTTTAACCCTGAAGAGATTGTAGGCCAGCAGGTAAGTATACTTGTTAACCTTGCTCCACGTGAAATTAAAGGCATTACCAGCCAGGGCATGATCCTGATGGCTGAGAATCCTGATGGTTCTTTGGCTTTTATGCAGCCGAGCAAGCCGATTATGAATGGCGGCGGTGTGAGATAACTATACCTCTCCTTATCAAAAAAGAGACGCCGGTAACAGCGTCTCTTTTTTGTATCAACTATTTTATAGTAGGTATTTGTATAAACTTGAGTTTACCCGACAGCCACACCAGCTTCGCCGGAGGCTACCAGCGGCTGCTCTCCTTTGCCGTCTTTGCGCTCCATCATCTTTATCACAGTGTAAAAACCAATTGCAGTAACTATAGCCATTCCGCCAGTGGACCACCAAAGCGTATCGAAACCGAACTTTGATACAATGCTGGTTCCTAAGTATGGAGCAATTATGTGTGCCACTGAGTAGGATATAGTATAAAGCCCCATATAAGAGCCACGATTCAATTCATTGGAGCGCTCCACGGCAATGGTAGCCATAAAAGGCATCGCCAGAATCTCAGCTATACTTAGCAGTAGCATAGCTATATAAAGCACGCCCACATGTTGTATCATGTTCAGCAGCATAAACGAAATGCCTAACAGCAGCACGCCTGTAACTATAAGTATAGATTTCTTCACCCGTTCACCAATCAGGTATACCGCGATCATTTCCAGTAAGAAAACTATAAAGCCGTTTAGGGCCAGCAAGCCACCTATTTTACTTTCTGATAAAGTATAAACCTGCCTATAGTATAACGGCAGCGTAGTTATGAACTGGAAAAATATTATAGCAAAACAGGCACAAAACACAGAAAACAACACAAACAAAACATCTTTGTAAGGTGAGGCTGCAGTAGTAGTGGCTTGTTCCGTTTTATGCTGCTGCGGCCTGTGCCCCTGTTGGTTACGGAAGTATAAAAAGAAGAAGATACCGGCTAAAATACAGGTAGCACCATCGGCAATAAACAACCACCTGTACGATACAGCAGCCAGTAAGCCACCCAGTGCAGGACCTACCGAAAAGCCGAGGTTCAATGCCATTCGGTTCAGCGAAAAAGCACGGGTTACGTTTTCGGGGCGGGCATAATAGGCGATAGAAGCAGAGTTTGCCGGTCGCAAAGTATCGTTTACCAAACTAAGTATAAATATACCAGCTGCCAGGTACTCGAACTGCCGCAGGTTCAGGAGTAAGAAGTATAAGCTGCCACCTAAGATCAGGCTCATGCATTGCACCTTAAAGTGGCCAATTTTATCTGTCAGCCAGCCACCCAGAAAAGCACCGCACACAGAGCCCATGCCATAAATACTAAGTATAGCTCCGGCCTCCTTTAAACTATAATCAAGCACTTCGGTCAGGTATACACCCAGGAAAGGGGTAACCATAGCACCACTTCGGTTTATGAACATCACCAACGACATCATCCAGGCTTGCCTGGAGAGGCCGCCGAATGCGTTGCGGTAAAGTAGTAGTATTCTTTTCATAGTTATGGGTAGTTCGGGCAAGAAAGTAAATGTAGGTTTTTAGCCGAACACAAAGATGATTTTCAGCAAATAAATATGAAGGATACTGCTTGATTAGAAGTTACTAGCGGGCAACAGCGTCCGGATGGGTGTGGCGGCTTAAGTATCTGCGGCTTATTTTCTGGCCGAGTTTTATGAAACGCACTTCAAACATATTATAAACTACATAGCTCAAGGCAATGCTTGTAACTGCTGAAAGCACTACAATCATCCATGTCTCTAGAGTAAATACTTTAGCAGCAGCAGCAAAAACTTTATAAACCAACGGATGGAGCAAGTATAAACCATAGCTGGTCTCACCTAAAATAGAAAGCGGCTTTTGAAGTATAGAAGGCAGGTTTAGCGGTAGTTTATACATGGCAAAACACACCATAAAACAGCAGGCAGAAAATATAAATCGGTTACTGCCTGTAACCAACGCTGATGACGCTGCAAGGGTAGGATAGAAAGTGAAAACAAGTATAGCTACTGCCAATATACCTGCGGTGATGGCTGGGGCTAAGCTTTTATACTTGCTGCTATAACCTATAGCACAACCGCCTAAGAACAGAAAAACCTGGTTCAAAGGATTTACATACAGGAACCACTGCTCCTCAAGCGCAATGACTGGCGAAAGCTGAGAGTATGCAAAGTATAAAGCTATACTTAAGAATAGCGTGCAGAGAAGTATAAATAATACCCGGCTATACCTTGATGCAAAGATGAAGATCGGAAACAAAGTATAAAACACTAACTCGTTACCAATAGACCATACTCCTGTACCAATTGCTTTGTCCCAGCTTACAAACCCGAACAAACCTGTAAAATTCAGCAGAATCATATGGAGATTACGGAATTCTGATACCAGCACCACATACGCTGCCATAACTACCCAAAGCAGCGGCATTATCCTGAATACACGCTTAAGGTAAAAGTCAGCTACAGCATAACGTGTAGGAGTTAGTTTCTGCTCATAAACATGAAAAAGCGTAAGGCCGCTTAACACGTAGAACACCGATACGCCATACAGGCCAACCCAGCCAAGGAAGCTATCTGCGGGCAAGTGGCCGTAAGTCCAGCTTATAAAATGGTAAAGCAGAATACCAAATGCTGCAAAGCCTCTTAAGTAATCCAGCGATGATATTCTGCTACTCATTTCCTGATTTATACTTATTACTTGGTGTTGTACTGGTTCATGGTGCGCTCCAGGCCAATAGTACCGAAAGCGATCACAGAGTCAGCGGCTTTTTCGATCAGAGTTTGCAGTTCCGGTTGCTCATCTTCGCTGAATTTGCTGAGTACGTAATCTACCTGCTTGCCTTTATGATAGTTATCGCCAACTCCGAAACGCAGGCGCGGGTAATTGTTGTGCCCAAGCGTTTGCTCAATGTGTTTTAAGCCATTGTGTCCGCCGGCGCTGCCTTTCGTGCGAATCCGTATTTTCCCAAAAGGTATGGCAATGTCATCGGTTATCACCATCATCTGCTCTGGTGGTAACTTTAAGGAGTTCAGCCAATGCCCCACGGCTTTGCCACTCAGGTTCATGTAAGTGGTAGGTTTAACAAGTACAAACGTGCGGCCTTTTGTCTTGATCTCGGTTACAAAAGCATGGCGGCCAGAGTCAAAGGTGGCATCATGTTTTTTTGCCAGGTAATCCAGCACCATAAAGCCGATGTTGTGGCGTGTATCTGCGTACTCAGGGCCAATATTGCCAAGGCCCACAATCAGGTATTTCATTGTTGTATCTTCAGGTGTGGCAGGCGCTTGTGCTGTAAGACCCAGCCACTTTTTTATTGTCGAAGTTATGGAAGTGCTCAATGTTTCAGCCTGTAATTTCTGGTTTCGCAATTAAACAATATAACCATTCAGCTATAAACCACAGAGCGCTCCGCAGAAATAAAAAATCCTGCTCCGCCCACAGGCAGAACAGGATCTTGTTATTTAAAGCTGTGCTAAGCTTATTTCTTACCTGCACGGGCTTCTTCCATCTGTGCACTCTTAAGAGCACGAGGAATAGTTACTGTTGCTACTGGAGCTAGTGGGTTAGTAAGGATCTCGTAGTTACCTGCAGGGATCTTACCAACTTTGATAGACTTACCAAGCTCAAGGTCAGAGATATCAACCTCTACGTAATCAGGAAGGTTAGCTGGAAGAGCTTTCACTTTCAGTTTACGCAGTTTAGTAACAAGCTTACCACCGGCCATTACACCAGGAGAGTTACCTTTAAGCTTAACAGGGATATCCAGTTTTACCGGCTTGTCTTCCTTCAGCTCAAGGAAGTCAACGTGCAGTAACATTTCGTTTACTGGGTGGAACTGTACATCCTGCAACACAGCTCTGTAGTGCGTGCCTTCAATATTCAGGTCTACTTCGTATACTTCTGGAGAATAAACTAAGTCTCTGAACAGGATAGCTGGTGCATAGAAGTGAACTTGCTCAGCACCGCCATATAGTACTCCTGGTACATAAGACTCATTACGCAGTTCTTTTGTCTGCGATTTACCGAGATTTGCTCTTTTAAACCCTATAATCTCTAAAGTTTTCATAAAAATGAATTAGTTAAAATTTTCAGGCCACAAAGGTATGGATTTAATTGTTGATTGTTTAATTGTTGATTGTTTTTTTCTGATAAAGTGCAATCAACTATAAAATCAACCTTAAAATCACTTTTAAGCCTGCTTCAATATTTATTTCTTGTGCTGATTACTAATCATTGCGAACAACAATCAATTAAATAAACAGCGAGCTTATTGACTCGTGCGTTACTACGTTGTTAATAGCGCGTGCAAACAGCTCAGAGAAGGTTAGGACCTTGATTTTAGAGCACTCCTGCTTAAGCGGAATGGTGTCAGAAACTACCAGTTCTTCCAGTACAGAATTTTCGATGCGCTCATAAGCCGGGCCTGAAAGTACAGGGTGTGTAGCGATAGCACGTACTGTTTTAGCACCTTTTTCTTTTAGTAGTTCTGCAGCCTTGGTTATAGTTCCTGCTGTGTCTACCATGTCGTCTACCAGCACTACGTCCATACCATCCACATCACCAATTACCTGCATAGATGCGATCTCGTTGGCGCGTTTACGGTGCTTATCGCACACTACCATTTCAGCACCGAAGTTTTTAGCAAATGCTCTTGTTCTTACCACACCACCAACGTCAGGCGAAGCGAAGATCAGATCGCTGCCCAGGTTCAGGCTGCGCAGGTAAGGCACAAATATCGCAGAGCCATCAAGGTGGTCTACCGGAATGTCGAAGAAGCCCTGGATCTGGCCGGCGTGCAGGTCGCAGGTCATCAGGCGGTCAGCACCGCAAGATTGAATGGCATTGGCCAATACTTTAGCCCCGATAGAAACACGCGGCTTGTCTTTACGGTCCTGGCGGGCATAACCATAGTATGGCATCACCACAATTACCTTATGCGCCGAAGCACGCTTGGCAGCATCTACCAGCAGCATAAGCTCCATCAGGTTATCGGCAGGCGGAAACGTAGAGAGAACTATAAATACTTCGGCTCCACGCACTGACTCGTTATAGTGAACGCCAATTTCGCCATCGCTGAAACGTGAAATGGTTAGATCGCCGAGTGTTGTGCCGTAAGCTGCAGCAATTTTTTCAGCTAAATAGCGGGATTGTGAGCCGGAGAATATCTTTACCAGAGGCATAGTTTTGAAGAATGCTAAAATGGGTTTAGGTTGACTATGCCTGCAAAGCTACGAAAATTAGAATTTACGGCAGCTGAAATTTCTGATTTTAAATTGGTTAGGTATGGGTGAAAACGAAAAAAGGCAACCACTTTAGAGTAGTTGCCTTTTTAAGTTGTCCGACCAGGTTTCGAACCTGGACTCTTCTGAACCAAAATCAGACGTGTTGCCAGTTACACCATCGGACAAT
>CBINIP010000034.1:0-32278 GCA_966250805.1 uncultured Pontibacter sp.
CGTTACAGCAGCCTTAACTTAATGCCACCATTTATAACTCTACCATCTACAGGAGCATAAATTTCATTGAATACAGGGTTTTCCATATTGCCGGTATAGATGCTGCCAAAATCGCTTTGCCTTGTATCAAAAATGTTCTCAAAGTTTAAGAAAAGGGAAAACCTTTCGAACATCTTCTCCACCATTAACCCGTTTATCCAGTAGTCGCGCCCCGTGCTGCCATTTGTTAACCGCTGAGGGCTGAAATAATATGCCTCCAAACCAATTCTGAAGTTATCTTCTTTCTCAAGCATCAGCACGGTATTTACCCGATGCTTCGGCGTAAGTGGCATGTCTGTTACAGTGTTGTTATAATGCTGCTTTGCATCTGTATAGGTGTACCCAAGAAATAGCTTCGCCAAGCCATATCCAAACTTCATGTTGGTCTCTACCCCCTTTGTATCAACATAGCCTTTAGCGTTCCGGAATTCATAAAGATTGTCAGGGCGTAGGTTTAGAATTAAGGGGTTGTTCAGATAAGTATAAAAGAACATGTGGTTAATGCTGAAGGTCACGTCTTCCCCGATGAGGGTATTAAAATTAATGTCTGCATTACCACCTACAGATGTTTCTGCCTCAGTTTCTATTAGGTTTAGTGGCAGGATGTTCCTGAAAGTAATGTTTTCAGCTTCCTGCGTGAAGATAGTAGGAGTCTTATACCCCATTCCTCCACCAATGCGGGAGGTCAGGCGTTCGCTTATCTTAAATAAAGCTGAAACACGAGGTAACACAAAAAAACCTTTTGCTTTATTAGCCGGTTCAGGTGTAACGTAGTCTGTACGCAGGCCAGACTCTAACGAGAACCATTCTACGGGTGTAAACGTGTTTTGAGCAAAAGCACCTATAATATTGCTATCATAATTCCTCTCACCAACTGCATCTGCGCTTTGTTCAGTAAACTTGTCAGTCCAAAGGTTTGCCCCAACTACCCAATCCAGCTTTTCTTTATTCAGGCTATAGGACACTTCGCTGAAGCTGGAAAGCTGCTTTCCTTCAAAACCATAATCAGGTATGGCGATATCCCGGTTAAACGAACTGATACTGTTCTTTACCGACAGCATAGAGGCATCGGTAAGTTTGTGGTTGAAGTCTAGCTGAGTGGAGAACCGCTTTGTGTTGTTCTCTTCAAAATAGAAATCACCTTTATCACCATCTATATACCGCATATCACCACCCAAACGATCCTCCTGCGATGCATTCACTCCTACTGACAGCTCCGTACGCTCGCTTGGGTAATAGTACAGTCTTGGATTTAAAGTATAACGCTCAAATTCCGGAATGGCAGAAAAGCCGATATTGGCAGGGTCGTAAGCTTGGTTAGTGTTTCGTGCAGCAAAAACAGTGACACCAAATTTCCCGAACTTTTTACCATAGAAGCTGCTTAAGTCAAGCCCGCTGGCGCTGGTAACATTACCCATAAAACTAAGCTCACCTTCTTCCGACGGCTTCTTGGTTATCAGGTTTACAAGCCCTGCTATGGCACCGCCCCCGAAAAGAGTAGAAGAGCTGCCTTTTATTACTTCTACCTGGTATAGGTTTAGTGGCGGAATCTGCATAATACTCAGGCCACTTGAAAAACCGGAATATAGCGGGAAGCCATCCTGCAAGATCTGGGTGTACCGTCCGTCAAGCCCCTGAATACGAATGTTTGCATTTGCACTGGTAGCTGATGTTTGCTGTGTTTGTATCCCGGTGCTTTCGCTTAGCAACATGCGGATGTCGCCTGGCTTCATATTACCCTTTTCACCAAGTTCTTCGAGCGTAATGGCCTCTACACGGGTCGGAATATCTTCAATTGTTCGGCTGCTTCGGGTTGTGGTAACAATCACTTCTTCCAGTTCCTCGCCACCTGGTTCCATCAGAACCACTAGCTGGGCTTCCTGAGTTAACGGAAATGTTAGCTTTTCAAACTTATCCTGATAACCAATATAGCTAAATCTGATCGTTTGCTCTCCTTCAGGAATGCCTGTTAAGGTAACCTCACCATCCGTATCGGTACTCGCAGCTATAGTTGTGCCTTCCACTGAAGCAGTTACTCCAACTAAAGCTTGTTTTGATTCACCATCTTTTACAACTGCTTTTAATGTATGCTGACTATAGGCCAACGTACTGCACAATAAAAGGAGTAGTACAGAAATATACTTCTTCATTTAAGATAAACTAATACTGTTAAACAATAGAAAGTGTGATATCATGAATACCACCTTCGTTTTGGTTGCACTGTAATTTTCTGTATTAGCTTACTTTGGGAGGTTGCCAGACGGGAACTGGAATAGAATGAAGGAGCCGCTGCCTGTAAATTGCAAAATGCCGGGTATTTTGTATGAATGGCAATTCTGGTGTTACTACCGTTGTGGAAACGGCAAAACCAATACAGGTAGAGCAACTATAGAAAGGGGAACAAGCGTCTTCACTATCATGATTGGTTGCCTGTTCTGTTCTAACTGGATCAGTAGCACAATCATCGCCGGCACAGCACGGCATCACCGATAACACCACGACCAACAGAGCTAATATGACAGTTAAAGCTTTCACTCTACAAAAGTACTGCCTATCCTTTTAAAAAAGTAGAAGATAATCAGGTAAATAAGCTGTTGTATACTTTGGGCAGGCTATAAATCAAAACGAGCACTACCGGGGGCAGTGCTCGTTCTGGTGTGGTTTTATATTTCTATTTAGATACTATCCGTTACAACCAGTAAGGCGTGAATTACACCCGGTATGAAGAACAGCAACGTCAGGATGATGTTGATCCAGAACGAAGTCCCGATACCATCGTGCAGGAAAACAGCCAGCGGCGGGATGAAGATAGCAAGTATGATCTCGACGATATTGGTTCTGCCACCACGGCCTTCCTGTTTGATCGCCTCTTTAAGCTCTTTCTTAAATTCCTTTTTCTCAGCTTTTGTCATGCTGGCAATGCGCTCTTTGGCCATAGCCATGGCAGCAGCCTCGGTAACAACATTGGCTTTAACCTCGCGGGTTGCAGTAACAACAGGCTCGGCTACAGGTGTTTTTGCTTTTGGTGCTGCAACAGTTGCTACTGGTTTAGCAGTGCTGGCTTCCAGTACTGGCTCAGCCTCAACGGCTACAACTTTTTCATCGGCAGCAGTAAGTGCTATTTCAGACATTGTTGGGGCTACTTCTGCTTCAGGTGCAGGTTTCGCTTTCTGATGGTTATAAGCAGGCTTGCTGGCAGCAAACTCATAGTATTTGGCAGAGCTACAGGCAAACATCAGCTGCGTTACTACCAGTACCATCACTAAGTTGAGTAAACTTTTAATTCTCATAGTTCTTTGTCTTTGTTAAAGTTGGAATGTTATTGTTACTGAGGCACTTAGTCGGCTTGAAAATAAGGGCTAAAGTAAGGCACTCGGCTATAAGTATCCATACTACAAATATCGAGTTTTTGTTATCTTCTTTTGCGGCTGCAATTTCTAATTTTTATCCTGTAGTACCACACTTAAAGATGATTTTATACTTTCTTTTAGCTGCTGCCAGTTTTCAGGCTGATCCAGCGGGTATTTCTGGTTTACTTCCAGCTCAACTCCTGCATACTTATCAGCGCTAAATTTTTTTCGCAGATAAGTCGTTAAGCCATCGGCTTTGCCCAGGTAAGGATAGTTTAAGCGGACTTTTAAATGGCTGCCTAGCCGCTGCAGTTCCTGTTGCCAGCGCAGGCAGAATTCTCTCTCCCCTTGCCTTGCCGGATCGTAAAGCAAACCTATATCAGCGTTGCGTATTTCACCATCGAGCACAGGTGTAAAAGAGTGTACCGATAGATGCAGCACCTTGCTTCCGTCAGATAGAAGTTTACTTACCAATTCTTCTACCTTCTGCCGGTAAGGATGATAATAAACCTGTTTTATACTTTCCTTTTCCGATGCAGGCAGTGGCCTGGTAATGGCAGAGTATAGCTTAGGGTGATGCTCGGAACGGTTTAGCTCTATCAGCAGCCTGCTTGTTTCAGAGTATAAGCTTTCGGCGGCCATAGGCAGCAGATCAAAGTATAAATCCAATGCGCCCGGGTCCCAGCCACGATGAGAGCGCAGCAATTCTTCACTGCCTTCAAAAAGTGAAGTATACTTTTCAGGAACCTGATTGCCGCCGTGCTCGCACGTCAGCAACAGTTTTAGCATGGTTTTTCAGCTAAGTATACGCCGCCACCCTGCAGGCATGCTGCCAACTGGTTGTATACTTTCTTTATACTTTCTTCTGATGGGTTCTTACCCAGAGCTTCAAGAATTCTGTTCGATAAATTTCCGCGTGAGAGTATAATGTTTAAAGCATAGGCAATTTCAGGCTGATCATCTAAAGCTAATGTTTCTTTTGCCAGGTGGCGCCATAGTTCGCCAGCCGTGCAGTTCTCGCGGCAATCGAAGCCGAAGCACTTCATAAAATCATAATCTGAAAGTATAGCTCTCTGTCCATGTGCGATCACTTTCAGAAGAATATCAGAAAGCGTGTTCTCATCCCATTTTTTTAGTTCTGATATCTGCACCCAGCGCTCTGCAGCAAGAGCTTTTATAACAGCCACTACAGCTTGCAGTACCGCCATATCTGCTAACGGACTTTCCTGAATATCCAGTAGCCTAATCTCGATGGTGTTGCGCTCGAAGCGGGCAATGGCACCACGTGAATTCAGGAATTCTTCCTGCAACGTTCCTTCCGGATCGTAAGGCGCAACATCAGCATAAATTGTCTTGAAGATCTTCTCTTCGTAATCTGCCTTGCTGAAAACCTGCTCCGGAATAATCTTACCGGCTATACTTGGAATTTTGCTCTGGTTGGTGCGGTATACTTCCAGGCGGGTGTCCTGCAGGCCTGAGATCTTTCCATCCAGTATCGGCGACGAAGCACTTATGGCAGGTATGATCGGCAACACCATTCTGATGGCAGCATGCAGTTTCTCGAACTCGGCATCATCGGCAAAAGGCAGGTTCAGGTGCGTGCTTTGCAGGTTGGCCCAGCCATGACCGCGGCAATCGAAAATACGATTATATGCTTCGTAAATGGCATTATGCTCGTGCGGCCATAGTTTGGTTTCGGTGTATGGGTCCATAAGGGGGTGTGCACCGGTTGGTAAAAGCATGGCGTTATACTTTTCAAGTATGGCATTTATTTTCTGCACATGCTCCTGAAACTTTTGCTGCAAGCCCACCAGCGATTGTACCGGCCCCTGCGTTTTCAATTCCACCACATGCAGCACCAGCTCGTTAGACCAGGCAATCTCTCCGAACTCTACATCTGAAACATAAGCGCCCACTTCTTCCCAGATCAGCTGGTCTGTTATAGGGCTAACCTGAAGGGTGTCGCGCTGCACAATCATGTACTCCAGCTCCACACCGTAACCTTCGAAAAGGTGCAGGGGCTTTGGAGAGCTACTCATCGGTTCTGAAGTTTTTATGGTTGTCGATTCTACGTTTGATGGACTTGATAATGGAAGCATAAAGTTCTTTCTTAAGGATTTTGTCTTCACAGCCCGCGTCTATACTTGGGTTGTCGTTTATTTCTATTATGTACGCTTTTCCGTTAATTTCTTTAATGTCTACACCATAAAGCCCGTCGCCTATCAGGTTGGCAGCTTTCAAGGCCGTGTGCAGTACATGAAAAGGCACTTCCTCAAATGGCACAATTTCATCATCTCCCTCTTCGTCCTGCTTTTTCTTGCCTTCCCAGTTATAGATCTGCCAGTGATCCTTCGCCATAAAATATTTGGCTGCATACAGCGGTTGTTTATCCAGCACGCCAATGCGCCAGTCGAACTCGGTTGGCGTAAACTCCTGCCCTATTATCAGCTCCGAATCGGCTAGCATTTCATCCAGCTTCTGTTTCAGGCTTTCCGGATCGTTAGCTTTTACTACCCCCTGCGAGAAAGAGCTGTCGGGCTTTTTCAGCACACATGGCAAACCAAGCTCTGCCTCTACCTGGTCCCGGTTATCCTTATGGATGATCATGGTTTTAGGTATGGGCACTTTGGCTTTTGTTAGCAGCTCTGCTAAGTATACCTTGTTTGTGCACCTGAGAATTGATACCGGATCGTCTATCACGACCATACCATCAGCGTGTGCTTTACGGGCAAACTTGTATGTATGGTGGTTTACAGATGTTGTCTCCCGGATAAACAAGGCATCAAACTCGGCCAGCCTGCGGTAATCGTCTTTGGTGATGAGCTCGGTGTAAAAACCCTGCTGCTCTGCTGCCTCTACGAAATTCTGGATCGCGCGTTCATTCGAAGGCGGAGCTTTTTCATTCGGATCTACGAGAATGGCCAGATCGTATACTTTTCTGTTTATACGAACGCCTGCAAAACGGTGCCGTGCAAAGTACGCTCTGGCAAACCGCAGCAAATACCGCTGGTGGTATTCCGGCACATCAGTTAAAGGAATAGGCGATATACTTTGTAGTACCCACTCGTCTTTAAAAACAAACTGTGCCCGAAGCAGCGGAGCCTGAAAAAGGTCGTGCAACTGCTTACTCAGTTTCTCATATTTTTCGGCCACGTTCTGGCCAAAGTATATACTTAAGGTAAATGTTTTCGATTTTAGCTTGGAAAGGCTCTTCTGGATCAGGTCGTTGATTTCTACCGTAATGGCCCGCGCTATGGTTGGCGTTTTCAGGTCCTGCATGGTAGTTACACTTGGTATGGGCTTGTGTCCTCTTGCCTCGGCCAGCAACGACACGTAGTAGCCGGCACTCTGGTATCTGTAAGAACGGCACATATTAAATATGCGGGCGTTCTTTATGTCGGTATAGGTTGCGTCAGTTAAGTATGTTTGGGCATCTACCACCTCTACTTCCTCTATCGGTGTATCCCAGTCTCTGAGATAGTCGACAACAACAATTTTTCGCATGTTGGGTGTTAATCAGTTTGGGGTTCTTTTGGCTGAATGGCTAAAAGGTTAGCATCGAAGGTCGACATACCCAGCATAATAGAACTGAGCAAATGCGAAAGTCCGACTTCGTAATAATTATCTTTAAAGTATGGGTTCTCCGGGTAAGGATCGGCTACTACCACATGTTGCAGATCATCGGTAAAGCCACAAAGCACAACAAAATGCCCCATCGGGTAACCCCGAACATCGTCATAAACAGAATTGCCGGCTTCATCGGCAAACTCGCGCGCACTACGATACAGGTAAGTGGCACTTAAACCGGTAAGCATCGGTATTCCATTATCAAAGAAGGTTCTTAATAAGGCAATTGTTAGGTCTTCGCAGCGGAGCGTGCCACCTAACTTCAGAAACTCAATGTAAGCCCGCGAGGCTCTCTTAAGCTTCTTCCCGGATTTTACTTCCAGTTGCTGCTCCAGTTTAGCAATAAGTTCTTCGTTTGAAAGACCGAACCAGGTAGGGTCGAATACATTAAGGTTGTATGTAAAAATGGTAGCATCATACCCCCTCTGTAAGGCGTGGCAAGCTAACAGCACTTCCAGTGTACCGCCTTCGTCCAGGTATGGTACTTCCCTTATTACCTCACTAAGCTGAATAGGATCTTTGAAATACCTGTACACGGCATGCAGACTGGTGGGGCCGCAGGTTGAGTCGTCTGGTTGTGTGTGTATCTTTATCGGTATCACAGTGTTTTGCTTTGTTTGATAAAAAGCAATATTGCCTGTTATACGCTTGATACTCTATAAGTTTATTAGAATAAAATAAGATAGAATGTGACCTTAGAGCAATGTTTTAAAATAGAAATGAAGGCTAAAAGAGAAATACTTTTAGTTATTCCGCTCTAAATGATTATCTTAGATAAAGTAGAAGTAAATAAAAACGGGATGAGCTGGAGTTTTGAGTCTAAGCAGCGCAATAAGATAGCACTGGCCTTTGCTGCTATTTTTGTGATAATTGTACTTGCCAACTGGTTTGTGAGCTACACCATGGAGCGCGTGGGCAGAAATTTTCAGTCTGTTTATCAGGACAGGCTGGTGCCCTCGCTGGACATTTCTGAAATACTGGAGCGCTTTTACCAGAACCGCATGTTACTGGAAGAGCACATTATGGCCGAAGATCCTGCTCTGCATCCTGGGCTGCAACAACACATAGTAGCCAACACGCAAACCATAGATTCGCTTGCTACTAAATTCGAGCATACTTACCTGGTTGATAAAGAACTGGAGGAACTTGCCGCTTACAAGAAACAATTTGGCAAACTGGTACAGGTTCAGGATAGAATCTTAAGCCTGAGTGCACAGGGCAACAAAGCTGAGGCCCAAAACCTTTACCGCACCAGTGGGCAGGAGGCTTTTCAGGGATTGCTGGAGCCGCTGCACGCGCTCATTCGTGTGCAGGGCGATGTTGGGCAGGAACTTTACCAATCGGCAGACAGAAGTGTAAAAATGCTGAAGGTGCTCTCCTACCTCGTAATCGGGCTGGCCGTTATAGTGGCGCTTATAGTTGGTACACTGCTGCAAACATCCCGCAGACTCAATAATGTAAAGCCACAAAAATTCCACCTCAACTAACTATAAAGTATAAGCTTCTATTCTGCCAATAATGCATTTACTGCGGCATCTACTTTTGTAAAATCAAAGCCCTGTAGCACCTGCTGCATTTGTGCAGCGATTTGCTCTGTGCACAGATTGCCTATACTTCCTTCGTGGGTGTGTTGTACTTGGGTTGGCGCTTCGAAAGTGCCATTAGCAATGTCCGCCCCAACATTTTTGTATGCATCCCGGAAAGGCACACCCTGCAGCACTTCGTTATTCACCACCTCTACGCTAAAGGCATATTTATACTTCTCATCCTGCATGATGTTGTCTTTAACGATAAGCTTCGGAAGCATGTAGTTCGCCATCTGCAGACAGTCGAGCAGCGTACCAAAAGCCGGGAAAAGACTCTCTTTTAGCAACTGCATATCGCGGTGGTAACCTGATGGCAGGTTAGCAGTTTGCAAGGCAATCTCGTTTGGCAGCCCTTGGAGTTTGTTGCACTTGCCGCGTATCAGTTCGAACACATCGGGGTTCTTTTTGTGCGGCATGATGCTGGAGCCTGTAGTCAGTTCATCCGGCAAGCTTACAAAGGCAAAGTTCTGGCTCATGTAGAGGCATAAGTCCATGGCCATCCGGCCAATAGTTGCGGCTATAGTTGATAAGGCAGTAGCTACTACACGTTCAGTTTTTCCGCGGCCCATCTGCGCATACACCACGTTATAGTTCAGGCTTTCAAAACCTAACAGATCAGTTGTCAGCTGGCGGTTTAGCGGAAACGAAGAACCATAACCGGCCGCTGAACCCAGTGGATTTTTGTTGCTGATTCTGTAAGCCGACTGAACTACCAAAAGGTCATCAATTAAGCTCTCGGCATAAGCACCGAACCATAAACCAAATGATGATGGCATAGCTACCTGCAGGTGTGTGTAGCCTGGCAACAATTTATCTTTGTGTTGCTCGCTCAGGTTTTGTAAAGTATAAAATAAGGTTTCGGTAGATTCTACCACCTGCCGCAATTGGTGGCGCATGTATAGCTTCAGATCGAGTAAAACCTGATCGTTGCGCGAGCGGCCACTGTGAATTTTCTTACCGGCTTCGCCAATGCGTTTTGTCAGCAACAACTCAACCTGCGAGTGTACATCTTCCACGCCATCTTCAATCACAAAATTACCCTGCGCTACTTCGGCATACAGTTGTTTCAGCTCACGTTGCACGGCAGCAAGATCCTCCTGCTCCAACAGCCCAACCTGGTTTAGCATACGTGTGTGCGCCAGCGAGCCAAGTATATCAAACGGTGCCAGTTCCAGGTCCATTTCGCGGTCATTACCAACCGTAAAACGTTCAATCTCTTCCTGTACCTGTATGTCTTTCTGCCAGAGTTTCATGGGATTAAAGTGCTAATGGGTTAATGATGTAATGTGCTGAATATGATTTGGAAATTCGGAGATATGGAAATTTGAAGATGAATTATCAGTACTACACTTCACCCATTTCTAATTCGTAATTAAACTCAGCATGTTAATGTAGATTTGAATACCTTCTTCCAGCTCCTGTAGTTCTATGTATTCATCAGCGGTGTGTGAGCGGGCAGAGTCGCCGGGACCAAGTTTTACAGATGGTACGCGCAGCAACGCCTGATCGGATGTGGTAGGAGAACCATAAGTGTTGCGGCCAAGTTTAATACCAGCCTGAACTATAGGATGCGAAAGCGGAATACCAGACGGCTGCAAACGCACAGAACGTGGCGTAACAGTTGACTTCACATGTTGCTTTACTGTATCCAGAACTTCCTCTAAAGTATAAGCATCTGTCACTCGCACATCAACGGTAAACTTACAGGTATCCGGCACCACATTATGCTGCGAACCAGCCTGTACCACAGTTACGCTCATCTTTATTGGACCAAGAGTTTCAGATACTTTATCGAATTTATAGTTGCGGAACCACTCGATATCTGGCAGTGCTTCGTAAATAGCATTTATACCCTCTTCGCGGGCGGCGTGTCCGGCTTTGCCTATTGCTACACAATCTAAAACCAGCAATCCTTTTTCGGCAACGGCCAGGTGCATTTGGGTAGGTTCGCCAACTATAGCAAAATCAATTTCACCCAGATATGGAAGGATAGCTTCAAGTCCGTTCGTACCGGAGATTTCTTCTTCGGCAGTGGCGGCAAGCACAACGTTATACTTCAGGTTCTGCTGCGGATAAAAGTACAGAAACGTAGCGATCAAAGAGACCAGGCAACCGCCGGCATCGTTACTACCCAACCCGTGTAGTTTGCCATCTTTTATAGTTGGTGAAAACGGATCTATAGTATAGCCGGCGTTGGGTTTAACGGTATCGTGGTGCGAGTTTAACAGTATAGTTGGCAGCTCCGGACTGAAGTGTTGGTTATAAGCCCATACATTATTTCCTTGTCGTTCTGCCTTTACACCATGGCGCTCCAGAAAATTATAGATGGCATCTGCTGTCTTATCTTCTTCGCGGCTGAACGATGGAATGCTGATCAGTTCTTTTAGCAGCTCCAGCGCCTGCGGGTATAGTTCTTCTACTGTCATTTTATACTTCCAGCGCTATAGTTGTACCGGCTCCTTTTCCTTCAGCCATAGCCAGCACATCCTCCGACTGCCCAATTTTAACTATACTTACACCACTTCGAAGTGTAACAAAAGCATTGTCCAGCTTAGGCAACATACCAGCATAAACCTGCCCATTTTCCTGCATCGTTTTATACTTATCAGGAGTCAGCAATTCAACAACAGAATCATCATTTGTTGCATCGAGTAGCACACCTTTCTTCTCGAAGCAATACAGCAACTGCACTTTATACTTCTGCGCCATAGCCACTGCCAGAACTGATGCTACTGTATCGGCATTTGTGTTTAATAAAGAGCCATTGCCATCATGCGTAAGCGGAGCTACAACAGGCGTAAAACCAGCCTGCAACATGGCATCCAGCGCCTGTACGTTTATACTTTCAGGACCTTTAACATCGCCTACAAAACCATAATCAATCGTTTTAACAGGTCGTTTTTCGGCTTTAATGATGTTGGCATCGGCACCGGTTAAGCCAATGGCATTGCTGCCCAAAGCCTGTAGTTGTGCTATAATATTTTTGTTCACCAAGCCGCCGTACACCATCGTTACTACTTCCAGTGTTTCGGCATCGGTAATGCGTCTACCATCAACCAGTTTAGGTTCGATACCCAGCCGCTGGCCAATGGCCGATGCTATTTTACCGCCGCCATGAACCAACAACTTAGGACCAGTTACTGCCGCAAAATCAACCAGAAAACGGTGCAGCAACCGGGGATTATCAATCACATTGCCACCAATTTTTACTATAGTAAGCATATTTTTTGGGATTCAAGACATAGGACGTCAGACACAAGACTTCTTATGTATCAAAAGTCAAAGTATAAAATCTTGTGTCCTGCGTCTTATGTCTTGGGTCTATTTCAAAGATTCCAGCATGCGTTTCAGAACCGCCTGAGCAGCGTAGGTGCGGTTATTAGCCTGCTCCAGTACCAGCGAGTTTGGTCCGTCCAGTATCTCGTCGCTTAGCTCTACGTTACGGCGAACCGGCAGGCAGTGCATTACTTTTGCATTATTGGTAAGCGCTAACTTCTCGTTGGTCATCATCCAGCCTTCGCCGTCTGTCAGCACTTTGCCATACTGCTCGTAGCTCGACCAGTTCTTCACATATACAAAGTCAGCGTCTTTCAGGGCCTCATCCTGGTTATGTAAAACTGTAGCACCTTTTGTAAATTCATCAGCCAGGTCGTAGCCTTCCGGGTTCGTGATCACCAGTTCTACATCAGCCTGCTGCATCCATTCGGCAAAAGAATTGGCCACGCATTGTGGAATAGATTTCACATGCGGAGCCCAGGTGAGCACTACTTTCGGCTTCTTACCAGCTGGCTTTTGTTCTGTTATAGTTACCAGGTCGGCCAGGCTTTGCAGCGGGTGACGTGTAGCTGATTCAAGACTTACAACCGGCACATCGGCATAAGAAATGAATTTGTTCAGCAGGTCTTCGCTGTAGTCTTCCTCGCGGTCCTGTAGTTTAGGGAACAAGCGGATGCCGATGATATCGCAGTACTGGCCCATTACAGCAGCCGCTTCTTTTATGTGCTCTACCGTAGTGCCGTTCATAATGGCGCCATCCTGCGTTTCAAGTGCCCAGCCTTCTTTGTCCAGGTTCATTACCAGCACGTTCATGCCCAGGTTTTGCCCTGCTTTTTGTGTGCTCAGTCGTGTGCGAAGACTCGGGTTAAGGAAAATTAGGCCAAGTGTTTTGTTCTCGCCCAGCGATTTATACTTGTATGGATTTTCTTTCAGGTGCAGCGCTTCGTTTACCAATGCCGAAACATCAGTAACATCATGCACGGAAGTATATTTATTCATAGTTATAGTTGTGGTTCCAGCTTACAAAGTATGGTTTCGAAAGCAGTTAAAAACTTGTCTTCTTCGCGGGCTCCCATGCACAATGGAGGCAACAAGCGCAGTGTATTTTTATCTGAAGATGAGCCTGTAAAGATGTGATACTTCTGGAGCAGCTCTTTTCGGATAGGGGCACAAGGTTCTTCCAGCTCCACTCCTATCATCAAACCTAAACCTCGTACTTCGCGCACGTTTGGCAGCCTTTCGATCTCGTGCAGTAAACGGTTACCAAGCAACTTAGCATGTTGTATCAGTTGCTCTTTTTCCAGCACTTCCAATACCGCAATACCGGCAGCGCAAGCCAGGTAATTCCCACCAAAAGTAGTACCCAACATACCATGTTTCGCTTCAATATCCGGGCTGATCAATACACCACCCATCGGGAAACCGTTGCCCATTCCTTTAGCTACAGTAATAAGCTGCGGCTTCACATCGGAGTATTGATGTGCAAAGAATTTACCTGAACGGCCGTAACCCGACTGCACTTCATCCAAAATCAATAAAGCACCAACTCTTTCGCAACCAGCCGCTACTGCCTTTAGGAAAGTTGTATCCGGAATATGAACTCCGCCTACGCCCTGTATGCCTTCTACAATTACAGCTGCCAGTTCAGAGCCATACTTGTTTATCGCCTGCGCAAATGCATCCAGATCATTCAGTGGCAGGAAAATTACATTCTCTGTTTCGTTTACCGGCGCAATGATAGAGGGATTGTCGGTGGCAGCTACGGCAGCAGAAGTACGGCCATGAAACGCTCCTTTAAATGCGATGATCTTTTTACGGCCTGTATGGAAAGATGCCAGTTTGATAGCGTTCTCGTTGGCTTCTGCGCCAGAGTTGCACAAAAACAAACTATAATCCGGGTATCCACTTAGCTCTCCGAGTTTTGCAGCCAGTTCTTCCTGCATCGGCATCTGCACCGAGTTAGAGTAAAAACCGATATCGTATAGTTGGCGGGCGATGCGCTTTACATAGTGCGGGTGACTATGCCCGATAGAAATAACGGCGTGACCGCCGTACAGGTCGAGGTATTTGGTGCCTTTGTTGTCCCAAACGTAGCAGCCCTGGCCACGCACCGGATTTATATCAAAGAGAGGATAAACGTCGAAGAGGTTCATGGTTTATTCTTTAGAATTAGATGTAAGAAGTAAGACAATAAAGGAAGTACTCTACGTACATGGTTTTATAGTTTGATTTTGATTTATATTCTCTAAAATCCCGAAGGCTTAAGTTTTAATCCTGCAGTTTCTTCCAGACCAAAAAGCAGGTTCATGTTCTGTACCGCCTGACCCGATGCGCCTTTCAGCAGATTATCGATCATGCTGGTTATCACGAGCATCTCGCCTTGTTTCTCCAGGTATAAAATGCACTTGTTTGTATTCACCACCTGCTTCAGGTCTGGCGTAACCGGGCTCAGCGAAACGAACGGATGTGTACTGTAATAGCTGCTGTATAGTTCGTGGGCTTCTTCTATAGTTAAGCTGCAAGGCAGGTAACTGGTGCAAAGTATACCACGTGTAAAAGGACCACGATAAGGCACAAAATGAATTGCTGGTAATTCCTGTGTTGACTGCAGTTCATGAAGCGTGCGACGGATCTCGTTAAGGTGCTGGTGGTTAAGCACTTTATAGTTGGAGATATTGCCGCTGCGCCAGCTGTAATGCGATGTCGGGCTCAGGCTTTGTCCTGCTCCGGTGCTACCCGTAATACCACTAACATGCACTTCATCAGTGATCAAACCCTTAGAAGCCAGTGGCAGCAACGCCAGTTGTATAGCTGTAGCAAAACAACCCGGGTTAGCAATGTGCTGCGCCTGCTGTATACTTTCACGAAGCATTTCAGGCAAACCGTAAGTGAAGGTTCTGCCATTAGCATCTATAGTTTGTGCTTTACCAGCTTCCCCATTCCAACGAAAATCCTGACTCAGGTCGATGATTTTTATACTTTCAGCAAAGCTATTCTCCGCTAAAAACTTCTTTGCTTCGCCGTGGCCAACACACAAAAACAGCACATCTACTTCCTGCTCGAAAGAATCGCTGAAGTGTAGTTCAGTTTCACCTAACAGATCGGCATGAGCCGAATAAACAGGCTTACCTGCCTGGCTTTTGCTGTGCGTAAATACTAGCTCTACATTCGGGTGATTCAGCAACAGGCGCAACAATTCGCCACCCGTGTAACCGGCACCACCAATAATGCCAGCCTTTACTTTTCGGTTACCCATGCTGATGTTGTATTGTTAACGTTATGGTATAGTTTGGTCTGGTTGCCAAATATCTTCGTGAAGCCTTTCACATCATCGGCTGTCCAGGCGCGGTTCATTTCGCCGTAGCTGCCAAACTTATCACTCATAAGGTCATGCTCGCTTTCAATACCTTCTACCTGGAAACGGTAAGGTGCCAGCAGCACATGTACTTTACCAGTTACGGTTTGCTGTGTGCTCTCCAGGAAAGCTTCGATGTCGCGCATAGTTGGGTCCAGCAACTGACCTTCGTGCAGCCAGTTACCATACCAGGTTGCAAGTTGATCTTTCCAGTATAGTTGCCATTTGGTTAGCGTGTGCTTCTCCAAAGTATGATGCGCTTTAATGATCACCATCGGTGCAGCTGCTTCAAAACCAACACGGCCCTTTATACCGATGATCGTATCGCCCACATGTATGTCGCGGCCAATAGCAAACGGACCGGCAATTTCCTGTAAACGCTGAATTACCTGTACCGGGCTTTCAAATACTTCATCATTCAAACCTACAGGCTCCCCATTTTTGAAAACTATAGTTACGCGCTCCGCATCCTGTTTTGTAAGCTGCGTAGGGTACGCAGATTCCGGTAATGGGAGGTGCGATGTAAGTGTTTCTTTTCCACCAACTGATGTTCCCCAAATGCCTTTGTTAATAGAATATTGGGCCTTCGTGAAGTCCATCTCTACACCATGCTTACGCAGGTATTCGATTTCTTCTTCACGCGATAACTTCATATCACGGATCGGAGTGATGATCTCTACATCCGGGATAATTGCTTGGAAAACCATATCAAAACGAACTTGGTCGTTACCGGCCCCGGTGCTGCCGTGGGCTACATAATCCGCACCAATGCTTTTGGCAAAGTTGGCTATACTTAAAGCCTGCGTTACACGCTCCGCACTTACCGATAACGGGTAGGTATTATTCTTCAGCACATTGCCGAAGATCATGTACTTGATGCAGCTCTTGTAATAGCTTTCTTTTTCATCGAGGTGTGTGAATTGCTTCACACCCAAGGCATAAGCACGGCGCTCAATCTCCTGGATTTCTTCCGCAGAAAAACCGCCGGTATCTACTAAAGCAGCATATACTTCCAGCCCTAGTTCCTGCGACAAATAAATGGCACAATAAGATGTATCTAAACCGCCGCTAAAGGCTAACAAAACTTTTTTCATGATTTTTATACTTTGATGGCCTTAAGAGGCTTGCTTATTTTCGTCTTTATCCTGATCTGGTAACTGTATAGGTTGCACTGCCAAACGCTGACGGTAACGTACCCAACGCTCCTGCAGGCTCGTTGCTTTTGCTGAAGGCTTCTGCTCTGCCACGGGTAATGGTATAAATGTCGGCTCCTGCGCCGGATCAAACAGCATGGCTGTGCACAGGCAATTGCTGCGGTTCTTGCTCGTTAGTATCGGGAAGTTCACGCAGCTTTCGCAGCCTTTCCAGAACGCTTCATCATCAGTCAGCTCAGAGTAAGTAACAGGTTTGTAGCCAAGCCCTGAGTTGATCTTCATTACTGCCAAAGCTGTCGTCAGTCCAAAGATCTTTGCATCCGGGTACTTGGTGCGAGAAAGTTCAAATATCTTTTGCTTTATCTGGCGGGCAAGGCCACTTTTGCGCAGTTCCGGCGATACGATAAGGCCGGAGTTAGCCACGTATTTCCCGTGTCCCCACGTCTCGATATAGCAGAAACCAGCCCACTTGCCATCGGGGTGCAATGCGATCACAGCTTTGCCTTCCGTCATTTTCAGGGCTACATATTCAGGCTTGCGTTTAGCTATACCGGTGCCGCGCGCTTTGGCCGAAGCTTCCATTTCATCGCAAATAGTTTGCGCATACCCCACATGGCTTTCATCAGCCACAGTAACTATAAAGTCCGGTAAATTGGTCATCTAAGAATAAAAAGTATACTTGAGGCTGCGCCAAACAGCCGCTTATGCAAAAACTGAACAAATACAAATGCCTTGAGCTGCCTTTCGAAAAAGCTGAGCTTACACTGCAATTGAATTAATAAGTATGGTTGGTTGGATTGATGACCACTGCGTAAGCGGTCAGGCACGACATCGGCCTAGGGCCTGAGTCGAAGAGAAGATAAGGCGCGCCTAAAAACTACCCCGGTCAAAAGAGTAGAAAAAGTCTCACTCTCCATTGAAGAGTGCTTTATCATGGGCATTACGCCTGATAAAAGGACCTTTTTTTTCATTTTCAAATTCTAAAAATAGTAACTTATGTGCTTTATACCGATTTGGTCTGCAAATGTTTTTAATAAAATCTGATTAATACAAGCATAGCTATATAATTCAGATAAATTTTATACTTTATACTTTCAAAAATCAAAAACAATATTCGAACCAGCTCCCCTCGCCTCTTTTTTTGTACCCGGCTTTACCACTAGTTAAAAGAAGATTATCTTGCAGGCGAAAGCGAAAAACCGCTCTGTTTAGCATGAACCGATTTTCCATCAGCCTTATTCTGGGCATTCTTTTTTCAGCCATAGGTACGGCTTCCCTTTTTCTTACGAAAGAGTATCTAACACCCGCCATCTGGCTCAGCTTTGGTAACGGGCTTATACTTGCAAACCTTAAGTTTAACAGAAAAGACGACAGAGGGAATGTGGTAGCCGTACCGGTGCCAAAAGCCAGAGTTTATGCCGGGCTGTTCCTGATCGTGCTGGCGGTGATTTTGCTGGCCGTTCAGGTATACCTTGATATACAGCGCACTTCTTAAATATCACTTTGCAGCACCAGGTCAAAGTTGTGCACCACGGCGTCGCGTTTAACTTTCATTCTCAGTTTGCGGCCAGGCTTGCTTTCAAAAATCTCCAGTAGCTCGTTCAGTGTAAGCTCGTGGCAGTTTTTACCATTTATGTTAAGTAGCTGGTCGCCGGGTTTTAAGCCCACCAGCTTTGCCGGAGAATCATCCACCACATAAGATACAGTGTAAAAATTAGTACCCGGTAATGGTGTGCTGATCTCGAAGCCGGCCATGTTGTAGTGGAAAGGCTCTCTGTACTTACGGTTTGGCTGTAAGATCATGCGGTTGTGCGGGTAGTCAAGTATAACTGTAAAGCGCTTCAGGATATCAGAGC
The DNA here is from genome assembly GCA_966250805.1 of uncultured Pontibacter sp. Lineage (GTDB taxonomy): Bacteria > Bacteroidota > Bacteroidia > Cytophagales > Hymenobacteraceae > Pontibacter. Next base: position 18,244 of record CBINIP010000034.1, read on the forward strand.
CAAGGTTGCCATTACGTTTAGAGATATTGAGTGCCAGCCGGATAGCTTCTTCATCGGGGTAAGAGGCAGGCAGGTCCTGCAGCTCGTATCTGCCTAGTGTAAACGCATTAATTCTGCCAATCTTACCATTAATATCACCACTCAGCCCACGACCCAAATAGGCCTCCATTACCTTTGGGGGCAGCGTCAGGCGGTCGTTTGAGGGCAGGTATAACGACAAAGTATGGCTTGCCCCTGTATCTACTACCAGTTTCACATTTACCGTATCGCCGTTGTGCTGGCGCACGTTGGCAAAAATGTAGGCTTTGTTCCCTTCTATGTGCAGCGGGTATTCTTCAGATTTTTTCTTTACAGCCAGTTTTACATCCGGTCTGTAAAACGTAATCATTTTCGCACTGTAGTTGATCTTCACTACAAAATTCTTGAAGATATCGTACCCTATGATGCCATGAACAGGCATGCCCATTCTGGTTGAGAGGTCAAATAGGTCTTCCATCAGCACATACACCTGGTGGTTATCACCTTTTATGCCGGGCATGCTCATCTCATTGCCGGTAGAGTATAGCGCCTCCACGGTATAGCCAGTGCCAAGTCCGCTAAGGGTAATTTTATCAGCGTGATTCAGGTTTAGAGAATCGCTGTAGTAGAGCCTGGTGATGATTGTGTTTTTAACGCCGGAATCAAGTATAAAATTTAGGGGCTGAGAGTTATTGATTTTAACAGGAATGATGATCAGGTTGTGCACCAACTTAAAGGGAAGCGAAATGCTTTTTCTGTTGGAGGTGAAGTAGACGGTGTCTTTGGTAACTGGTTGCCCCTGTGCCCCCGCCAAAAGCAGCAGGTACAGGCAAAGACAAAGCAACACAACATTTCGTGCTCTTGTCATATTCCTTGTTGGTTTACAATTAGATACGTTACTGGAATATACGTATTTTTTGGAGCAAAAATCAATGAAATGCAAACACAAATTGCTTCATTTATACATTACAGGGCAAGCAACACAGGAATAGAAGACAGGACATGGAAAAGTATAATTTTAGAAAATCATAAGGGGCATGATTTTGCGCTTCCGCCTGCTTTGTTCAAACTATAGATCAGCCCCTACAATCTTATTCTTCTATAATTGCACTGAGTCAATATGAGCTTACAAAAGGTGCATCTGAGCTTTCAGATATTGCACGGCATGTACTTTTACTTTTAGTACAAAACCCAAACCAACAAAACAGGCAATAAGCACCTACCAGGCCTTAAAGCTTAAAATCCGTGGTTTTTACAGCCCTTTTTTCGTATTTTCAAGTATAACAGAAGTACAGGCACCTTTTACAAATTATACTTTTCTAACAACCCACAAGAACAAAAAGCCGGCATTATATAATGGCTTGTGGCCGAAGTATGGGCGCCAATATCCACCTATAAAAACAACACATGGCAGAAGAAAAAAGCACGAACTATAAGATTTTTAAACCCGGCAGAGAGCAGGAACTGAACCGCGAACAGGTACTTGACTTTCTGTTTAAAGAGCTGGATGAATATGGCGATGCCCGCGAAGACATTGCCAAATGTATGGATTGCGCCCTATCAGAAGCTGAAGGCAAAGGCGGTGCTGTGCTGGTGGCATATGAACAGGACAAAATTGTGGGCGCACTTATACTTAATAGTACCGGAATGAGCGGATATATACCCGAAAATATACTGGTTTATGTAGCCGTTCACAACAGCCAGCGCGGTAAGGGCGTAGGTAAACAACTGGTGCAACTGGCTACTGAAAATTGCACCGGAAGTATAGCCCTGCACGTGGAGCCGCAAAATCCGGCCCGCTACCTTTATGAAAAAATGGGCTTCACGAACAAATATTTAGAATACAGACTTACAAGATAAAAATGGCAGTTCTTAAACTGTACCGCGATAAACTCATACATAACTATAACCACCTGAACGGGGTGTTTACCGAGCACAGCATAGACTGGGGCATTGTTACGAAGCTATTGTGCGGCTATAAACCTTTCCTGAAAGAGGTGCTGGCGCTTGGTGTAAAAGAAATCCACGATTCGCGGGTAACTAACCTGAAAGCAGTAAAAAAAGTAGCCCCCGATGTGCAGACTGTCTATATAAAGCCTGCTCCTAAGAGAAGTATACATGATATCGTACAATATGCCGATGTCAGCTTTCAGACGGAGCTGGAGATAATAAAACTGCTTTCGGAAGAGGCATTACGCCAGAACAAGCTACACAAGATCATCATCATGATTGAAATGGGTGATCTGCGTGAGGGTGTGATGGGCGATGCATTGGTAGACTTTTACGCACAGGTGTTTGAGCTGCCGGGCATTTCTGTCATTGGCTTGGGTGCTAACTTTAATTGCTTGCATGGTGTAATGCCCACACGTGATAAGCTCATTCAGCTCACTCTTTACAAACAGCTCATCGAGGCCAAATTCAACCGAACTATACCTTGGGTTTCGGGTGGCACATCGGTAACTATACCTTTGCTGTTCACGCACCAGTTGCCGGTTGGCGTTAACCACTTCCGGATTGGCGAGGCTTTATACTTTGGGCTTAACCTGTTCACGAACGAGACATTTGAAGGCATGTACGATGATGTTTTCACACTGGAAGCCGAAATTATAGAGCTTACCGAAAAGCCTATGATACCAAGTGGCGTGCTGGCAGAAAACCCCAGCGGCGAGAGCTTCGAGATAGATGAAAGCTTGTATGGGAAATCATCGCACCGCGCCATAATAGATGTTGGCCTGCTGGACATCAACCCTAAATTTCTGCTCCCTGAAAATGAAGCGCTTAACCTGGTTGGGGCCAGTTCTGATATGCTGGTAGTGGAGCTTGGCGAAAACGAGCAACAGTATAAAGTAGGCGATACCCTCAAATTTAACCTGCGATACATGGGTGCGCTCAGCCTGCTTAATTCCCGCTATGTAACAAAACAGGTAATATACTAGCTATACTTGGCCGCAACTTTTGCTTAAACGTATTTTGCCTATATTTGCCAGACTTTTAAACTGCGTACGGGTTCTATTTACTCTAAACCAACTAGCAAATGCACTACCACGAGTACGACGATCTTATAAACAATAACCGGCAATGGGTAGCCGAGAAACTGGAAAAAACGCCTGAGTATTTCAAGCAGCTGGCACAGGGCCAAAAGCCACCTTTCCTTTACATCGGATGCTCTGATAGCAGAATGCCTATCTCCAGCTTCACCAAAACGGAGCCGGGCGAGTTGTTCATTCACCGTAATGTGGCTAATCAGGTATCGCTGACAGATATGAACCTGCTGTCTGTGCTGGAATATGCCGTTGATGCCCTGGAGGTGCAGCATATAGTAATTTGCGGCCATTACTGCTGCGGTGGTGTAGAAGCTGCCTATAAAGGCACGGCTACAGGTGTGGTAGAGAACTGGGTTAGCCCGATCCGTGATATTTATATGCAGAACCGTCAGGAAATTGACAGTTTGCCAACAGAAAAGGAACGCCTGCAGAAGCTTTCAGAACTGAACGTTATTGCACAGGTGAAAAATATCTGCACCACATCGGTAATGCACCGCGCCTATAAAACCTTGAAATACCCTATTGTGCATGGCTGGGTACTGGATATCGAGCACGGATACATTAAGGAACTTGAACTACCTACAGCTGAATGGCAGTCACTTGGCATTATGCCATAACCTGGTAGAGCAGGCATTTTCTATCATTATTTTAATGATAGAAAATGCCATACTTACCTTGAATACTTACTGTATAAAGCAAGTTTGAATATGTTCTGCCCCTTGTAGCTACCAGATCATGCCTTAGTAAGTATAGACTTTACTCACCGCTGATAATAGCATCAAGTATACCTACCTCTTCGTTTAGTTTTTTAAAGACAACCAGCGGAATATCATCGTTGCTGCGCAGCACCTTTTCGGTGGTGCTGCCAAGTACAAGCAATGCCGCCGCAGATTTGCCTTTTGCTCCAATTACCAGCAGATCAGCTTTTGCGCGTTTGGCCTCCAACACAATCAGTTCTCCTGCATCTTCACCCTGCTCCTGCCTGATCAGCCGCAAAGCATTTTGCCCGCCCAGCTCCGGAAACCGCTCCAACACCCTGTCAAATTTTTCCCGGGCAAAGTTCTGCATGCGTTTATCGAAATCTACATAACTGATACCAAGCGTTATATAGCCTGTAGGCACCTGATACACATGCAGGCAGATTATCTCAACACCGGGGTTTGCTCCAACTGATAAAAGTATGTTCTCCAAAGCCATCAGCGAGTAGTCAGAATAGTCGAGGCTTACTACCACACGACGCAAGGCTGGTTGCGCATTTTCAGGGACGAAGAGCATACTCACCTTCCCGACTCTAAGTAATTTTTCAGGCAGCACACCACTCCCGCGCAACTGTAGCTTTCTGCCAACCAGAATCAGGTCAACGCTTTTCAATTTAGACCAGCGCAGCAGCTCTTTCAGCGGCTGCCCTTCCACTACCTGCACGCGCGTCTGCACATTGGGCAAAGCATCAAAAACAGGCTTTATTTTTTCTTCCAGCATAGCACACAGGCGTTCATCGGCAGGTATAAAACTGCTCCCGGTATCCTGAAGTATCTCTTCCGGAATATCCAGGCTTTTCTCTACATGTATGAAATAAATCTTTTCTACAGGAAAGCCGGAGCATAAAAAAGCAGCATAATTGATCAATGTGGTATCCATTTCTGATAGGTCTAATCCTACCATCAGGCGGTTTAATTTTTCCATAAGACAGGTTTATGTAGATAAATTTTGGCTACTAATATGATACCTGTGGCTCTTGGCCCAAGTACCGCTTTTCAGTGCAACTTATTGGGTGCAGGCATGTACACTATAGTATAGACTTAATACGGGAAAAGTTATGTGAGATTCTAAAATATTTCTATATAATGCTCTTAGCTACTATTGTCCGCCACCCTGGAGCATATGTTGCACCCACCCTGCAGCGTATACCGGGCAGACAATTGCTGGTTCCGGTAGCATTACTTCCCCTTCTGCTTTTCACCTATTTCTGCACATTACTGCCATCCATACTTTCAGGGCAGGTACATAGTATAACCTTTGCCTGGGTACCAGAATTACAGATTAATTTGGCCTTTTACCTGGACGGACTCAGCCTCCTGTTTGCGCTGCTGATCACAGGGTTTGGTTTGCTTATTATGGTTTATACTGCCGAGTACCTGCGAGGGCATCCTCTGCTAAATCGCTTTTACCTGTACCTGAGCTTGTTTATGCTCTCGATGCTGGGACTTGTGCTGGCAGATAATATAATTTGCCTCTTTATATTCTGGGAGCTTACCAGTATAAGTTCTTACCTGCTTATAGGTTTTAACCACGATAATCTGGTGTCGAGGTCATCGGCATTGCAGGCTTTGCTGGTTACTGGTTTGGGTGGCTTAGCACTTATGGCCGGAATGATATTACTGGGCAGCATAGGCGGTACTTATACAATCAGCGAGCTGCTTACCCGTGGCGATCTTGTGAAATCGAGCCCGCAATACTTACCGGCACTTATACTTATACTGCTAGGGGCTTTTACAAAGTCGGCGCAGTTTCCGTTTCATTTCTGGTTGCCAAACGCAATGGCTGCGCCAACACCCGTAAGTGCATACCTGCACTCAGCTACCATGGTAAAAGCGGGTATTTACCTGCTTGCCAGGTTTACACCGGTTTTAGGTGGCACCGAAGTATGGCAGTATACTCTGATTTCGGTTGGCGGAGCAACAGCTTTACTGGGAGCTATACTTGCGGTGCAGCACATCGACCTGAAGGCTATACTTGCCAATACTACTATCAGTTCATTAGGCGTACTTGTGTTGATGCTCGGTATTGGCACACAACCGGCCTTAGAGGCACTACTGGTTTTTATACTGGCACATGCTCTTACTAAATGTGCGCTTTTTATGGTTACAGGCAACATAGACCATGCTACAGGTACCCGGGATTTTAAGGTACTGCACGGGCTTTCGGTAAGTATGCGGCCAACGGCAGTGGCTGCTTCTATGGCGGCGCTTTCTTTCGCAGGCATGGTCCCTTTCCTGGGGTTCATTTCAAAAGAGATGCTTTACGATGCTACTTTAGGAGCAGGCAGGGCAGGCTTTCTGGTCTTTGTTATTGTTTTTGTTTCTAAAGTGGTAGCCATACTTATCGCTCTCCTGATCGGGTTTAAGTTATTCTGGAAACCTGCAACTGAGCCTACTCCTACGCACCATACATGCGGCATTAACTTAACGTTACCACCTATGGCACTGGCATCGGCAGCACTGGCTTTTGGTATGTTACCGGGCTTACTGGCTACACCGCTCATCGGCAGCGCACTTACTCCTATTGCCGGCCAGCCGCTGCACATGGAAATAAAGATATGGCACGGGCTTACACTTGGACTCATTAACAGCATCCTGACATTTATACTTGGCTACATGGCCTATACGGCACACGACAGAATGCTGAATTACATGCCACGTCTCTCCAGGATCTATGACTATAGCCCGAATGCCATCTATCAGTATTTGGTAACTGGCTTTATACAGGGAGCAATCAAACTTACGTCCCAGATCCAGAGCGGCTATGTGCGCAGTTATGTATCTGCTATAGTGCTTACTTTTGTCGGATTAATCGCCCTGTCTCTCTGGAACAAGGTGCCCTTACTAAACCTGCAGGAACAGGAAAGCAAGTTGCTGGATGTGCACATACACGAGCTCATTATACTGTTCCTTGTATTGCCGGCACTGGTAGTCATTTTTACTACGCGCTCCCGGCTTACAACCATCGTCGTTATGGGAGTTATAGGCTATTCTGTATCGCTTATTTACATACTCTTTGGTGCACCGGATGTAGCGGCCACGCAGCTGCTCATCGAAACGCTGACGGTGGTGTTATTTGTACTGGTACTGCACAAGTTGCCGCCATTCCGCCTCATCAGCCATCGTGCCAAGAGGTATAAGTATATACTTATTGCAGGGCTATTCGGCCTGATGATGACCTACGTACTGCTTCTGGTTAAACAATACCCTTTACACTCTGAACTGAAGGAATATTACGGCGAAAACAGTTACCTGCTGGGGCATGGCCGCAACATGGTAAACGTGGTGCTGGTAGATTTCCGTGCACTTGATACTCTGGGCGAAATTACGGTTCTGGCTGTGGCAACCATAGGTATTGTAGCGCTGCTGCGGCTAAGGCTGGAGAAAGGAGGTAAGCCATGAGAACACTTGTTCTGGCAAGGGCGATACAACTGCTGATACCGGTATTCATCCTGTTTTCGCTTTACTGTTTGTTCAGGGGGCACAACCATCCGGGTGGTGGTTTTATAGGCGGCTTAATAGCATCTATCGCATTCATTTTTCATACGATGGTGCACGGCCCGCACCGCACCGTTATCACACCGGTTAAGGTAAATCTCTATGGTTTTCAGCACCAGCCCAACCAGAGCCGGTCTATGTTCCTGATGCGCATAAACCGTGTGAAAAGGTGGCGAAGGAGGTGCACGATGGACGACAAGAAGAAAAGGAAATCTGTACTAAGGCTCGACCCCTTCGACCTGATAGCTACCGGCCTGCTGATAGCCGCCACCAGCGGTATAATTGGCTTTTTGCTGCAGGAACCTTACATGAGCTCCAGCTGGGCTGCATTTTCAGTTCCGTTTATCGGCAATTTTGGTACTCCTGTACTGTTTGATATTGGTGTGTACCTGCTGGTTCTGGGTGTGGTACTAAAGATAACGTTTGTAATGTCTGAAGAATAAATGCCATGGAGATTATACTTCCTTTCCTTACCGGGATATTTTTCGCCTCCGGGTTATACCTGATCCTGCACCGCCATTTCTTTAAGCTTATACTTGGCCTGATGCTCTTTAGCCTGGGTACTAACCTTTTTGTTTTCATAATTGGCCGACTCACACGCGGCGGCTCGCCTATAATCGAGAAAACCGCTGATGCCGCCATACATCCTTATGCTGATCCGGTGCCGCAAGCGCTGCTGCTAACGGCTATAGTTATTGGCTTAGGTATACAGGCCTTTGCCATTGTGCTGATAAAAAGAGTGTACCAATCCTTTAACACCAACGACCTGGATGAGTTACGCGACGCTGAAATGATAGAACACTGAACTTATTGTACCTGATGGCCCATCTGCTGCTCATATTGCCCTTACTGATTCCAATTTATGGCGCGCTGCTTTGCCTGTTCTCGTGGCGCAGGGTAGCCATTCAGAAGATCATTTCGTTACTGGCACAGGTGGCTCTGTTCATTTCGGCTGTAGTGCTGCTTTATTGGGTAAGCACTCATGGCATCATCATTACACAGATAGGCAACTGGCCTGCACCTTTTGGCATAACCATGGTGGCTGATCTTTTCAGTTGTCTTATACTTCTTTCAGCTACCATTACAGGCCTGGCTGTAACTGTTTATTCGCTCCATGGCCTTGATGCCGACAGACAGCACTTTGGTTATTACTCAATTATGCTTTTACTGCAGCTGGGCGTTAGCGGCGCCTGCCTTACCGGCGACCTTTTTAACCTGTTCGTGTGGTTTGAGGTGCTGCTGATATGCTGCTTTGTGTTGATGGCCTTAGGCGGTACCAAAGCGCAACTCGAAGCCTCTATCAAGTACATGACCATAAACTTTCTGGCCTCAAGTTTTCTGCTGATGGGAATTGGCGTGATGTATGGCATAGTGGGCACACTGAATCTAGCAGAACTGGCGCGCATGGTGCGTACCCCCGACCCCGACTCGCATCAGGACCTTGTAACTATGGCCAGCATGTTTTTTCTGGTTGCTTTTGGTATAAAGGCTGCTGTTTTCCCTTTATTTTTCTGGTTGCCGGCCTCTTACCACACACCGCCTGTAGCCATTTCTGCTTTTGTTGCCGGTATAGTTACCAAGGTTGGAGTTTATGCCCTGGTACGTTTGTTTACGCTGGTGTTCGTACTTAACCCGGATTTTACCCTGGTGCTGCTATCAATTATAGCAGGTTTAACCATGGTGGTAGGCGTGCTGGGTGCCGCAGCGCATTACGATTTCCGCAAGATCCTTTCTTTTCACATCGTCAGCCAGATTGGGTATATGGTAATGGGGCTGGCATTGTTTACACCGCTTGCGCTAGCAGGTGCTATATACTTTATGGTACATAACATACTTGTTAAAACTAACCTGTTCCTGATAAGCGGTGTGGTGGCTAAACAGCAGGGCACTTTTGCACTGAAAAATCTTGGTGGCGTTTACCTTGCAAAACCTGTACTTGCTTTCCTGTTCGTGATATCAGCTTTTTCATTGGCCGGATTACCGCCACTATCTGGTTTCTGGGGCAAGTTTATGTTAGCCAAAGCCGGCCTTGAGACCGGTAGCTATTTATTGGTTGGAGCTTCTCTGGCTGTCAGCCTGCTCACCCTTTTCTCTATGACCAAGATCTGGAACGAGGTTTTCTGGAAAGACAAGCCATTCGATCCTGAAAACGAGCATGTACTAAAAAAACATACGCCCCATCGCAAGTTTTTATACTTCCCGGTGATCCTGCTGACCTGTTTTATAATTTACATCAGCATTTTTGCCGGACCGGTTATCAAACTTGCCTCGCGTGCTGCACAGCAACTCCTGCACCCCGAAACTTACATGAGCGCCATACTAAACAACCCCGAATGAAAATTTTCCTCCTTCATATTGTTATTGCGCTTACAACTTCTTACGAGTTGCTGAGGTCGGTTTTTGCCAGTGTAGTGCCTTATACAGCTACTTATGCGCTGCTGCTGTTTATACTTGTTTTTATACTTTTCTGGCTCACAACCCCGCTTTACGACCTCACCTATTTCCGTAAGCTACCTAAAGCCCTGGGGCTATTTAGTTATTTTGTTAAGGAGATGATTATCGCGAACCTGAAGATCGCCTACGATATAGTTACACCCCGCATGCGGATGACGCCTGCTGTGCTGCAGTTGCCACTTTCTGCCAAAACACATCTTGAAATTACATTGCTAACCATTATTATTTCGCTTACACCCGGAACGCTTAGCCTGGACCTGGACGAAGAAAACCATATCATGTACATCCACTCGCTGTACCTGGATGAAGGAGATGCAGACAAGCTCCGGCTAAGTATAAAAAACGGATTTGAAAGACGCTTACTGGAAATTATGAGATGACAACTTTTGAATACATACTGCTTGCTGCCATTGCCGTGCTGAGTATTTGCCTGGTACTGGTAGCTATACGCTTTGCCATAGGTCCCTCGCTACCCGATCGTATCACAGCCTTCGACCTTTTTGTGGCTAATGTGATAGGTATTATTGCTATTTACACCGTGCTTACCGGCCACCAGGATTTCATAGATGTGGGTATTATCCTGTCGTTGTTCGGGTTTCTGGGTTCAGTTTCTTTTGCCTACTACCTCATGAAAACCTACCACTAAACTATGGAAGAGCCTGTAAGCCAGCTAAGAGAAACTATAAGTGCCATATTTATACTTGGCGGCGTGATCTTTATGGTAATTGCCACTATTGGTTTACTGCGTTTTCCGGATTTTTACAGCAGGATGTCAGCCATAACGAAGGGTACAACGCTTAGCATGGGGCTGATTGTGGGTGGCATGGGCATTTACTTTAACCTGCCCGATGTATCTTTAAAAGTTTGCCTGATCATCTGTTTTATAACGATAACAGCGCCTGTTGCCGCACACGTAATTGCCCGCACCGCTGTGCGCAATAAAGTACCTTTCTGGGAGAAAACCACCCTGGATGAGTTTGAAAAATACCTGCACGAGAAGCACCTGGAGCGGCTGAAAGAACAGAATAAAGAAAGTAAAAATGTTTAGTGCGAGTGGTGGGGCAAAAACGGCCGAACCGATTCTGCATAGGCACTAAAGGCATCTACCTGTGTAAGAACATGATCAGGATAAGTCAGGGCAGTAAGCTTACCACCAAATACGCAGCCGGTATCTATGTTAATGGTATTGTTGCGCCAGATAGGTTCGTGCACAGGCGTATGGCCATAAACCACTACTGCTTTTCCGCAATAATCAGCTGCCCAGTCTAATCTTACAGGTAGTCCTCTTTCATCCAGTTCACCGGTAGTCGGGCCATACAGGCAGAGCTCGCGCGCACCTTTGGTATCGCGGCCGTGGTGGCGTTCTTCTAATCCTGCGTGTGCAATTACCAAACGGCCTTCATCCAATAGAATATGATGCGGCAAACTTCCTAAAAATTCTTTAACACGCTTTACAAAGTCCAGGGTATAATTCTCCAGCTGGGCCATAGTCAGCTCAAGGCCGTGGCGCACCTGCACGTTGCGGCCCTGAAGTTTGCGGTATAGTTTGTTATCGTGGTTGCCGCTTACGCAATAAGCTACCCCCTGCTCCACCATATCCATAACCAGGCGCAACACTTCAGGTGAGTTCGGTCCACGGTCTACCAGGTCGCCTACAAACAAGGCAATGCTGTTGTTCTGTGATTCTACTACATAGCGTTTCTGTTCATGGTTGTCGGTAATGGTATAGCCCAGCTTGCGCAGCAGAGCCAGTAACTCCTCGAAGCAACCATGTATATCACCAATTATATGAAATGGACCGTGTTTGTCTAACAACGTCAGGTACCCGTTTCCATTATTTGTTTCTACCATACATTAAGGGTTTGTTCAGACCTGTAATATAACTGCCAAAGCTTTGAAATAGTTAACTATCTATTCTGTTTTTTACATAAAATATTGATGTTCCGGTGATAGTTGGAGAGTGCAGGTTTTGGTTCTTAATTTTGTAACTAATCGTTCGCGGAAAACCGTAACGCAGATAATGCCTCACTCCAAAAAGTATAAGATACCACTCCTGTGGCTTCGCCGCCATACCTCCGACCGCAACTTCATGCTGATCTCCAGTGTGTTGGTGGGTTTTACAGCCGGACTAGCAGCTGTGGCGCTTAAAACCCTGGTACATTACATCCAGGTGCTGCTCTCGTATGGCAACCGCCTGCTCGATCAGCCCTACTGGCTCGTTATTTTCCCGCTGATTGGTATTCTGCTTACGGTAGCCATAGTGCAGGTTTTCTTTAAAGGCAGCATCGGCCGGGGCACCGCCAATATACTTTATACCATCTCTCAGAAATCAAGTATAGTTGAGCGCCACAAGATGTACTCGCATGTAATCACCAGTGGCATTACGGCAGGTTTTGGTGGTTCGGCAGGTCTTGAGTCGCCAATTGTGGTTACGGGCTCTGCTATCGGCTCTAACTATGGCCGCGATTACCACCTGAACTACCGCGACCGTACGCTTTTGCTTGCCTGTGGCGCTGCTGCAGGTATAGCCGCTGTATTTAACACACCCATTGCCGGCGTACTGTTTGCCATTGAAGTGCTACTCTCGGATATAAGTATAGCAGCTTTTATACCGCTTATACTTTCGGCAGCAGTAGGCACACTCTGCTCACGCATTATACTTCAGGAAGATATCCTGTTCTTTATTGGCCACAGCGAAACTTTCGAAGCTTTTCATGTGCCTTATTATGCAATGCTTGGCGTGTTGGCCGGCCTTATTTCGGTGTACTATTCCAGAATGGCGTTGCGTGTAGAAGAGCTTTTTGAGCCTTACCAGCATAAAGTATGGTCGAGGGCGCTGATTGGCGGGGCACTACTGGGTTTGCTGATCATGCTCTTTCCACCTCTGTTTGGAGAGGGCTATGCAAGTATAACGTTGCTGGAGAAGAACAAGGCCGAGCAACTGATACAAAACAGCTGGCTGGCTTTTTTTGGAGAGAACGAATGGCTGCTGCTTGGGTTTGTAGGTATACTAGCACTTGTGAAAGTGTTTGCAACTACGGTTACAATCTCTGCAGGGGGTAATGGCGGAAACTTTGCACCTTCTATGTTCGTGGGAGCAACTACAGGTTTCTTCTTTTCGAGACTGGTAAACATGCTCAACATAAGCAAACTGCCTGAAAACAGTTTTTCTATGGTAGGTATGGCCGGTATACTTAGCGGCGTTATGCATGCACCACTTACTGCCATATTCCTGATCGCTGAAATTACCGGAGGCTATACTTTAATGATTCCACTCATGATCGTGTCTGCCGCTTCGTTTGCTGTGGTTAAGTACTTCGAGCCATATTCTTTAGATACTATAAAACTGGCGCAAAAGGGACAGCTGCTAACGCGCAACAAAGACAAGACCATCCTGCACATCATGAAGATTCGCCACCTTATTGAGAGCAACTTTCAGCCAGTAGCGCCTGATGCCTCACTTGGTGAACTGGTTCAGGTAATAGCCCACTCCCGGCGAAACCTGTTTCCGGTGGTAAGTGCCGATGGAAAACTCAATGGCATTATACTGCTGGAGAACGTGCGTGAGATCATGTTTAAAACCGAAAAGTACGATACTGTAAGTGCCAGCCAACTCATGATCCAGCCACCGGCCACCGTACAGGTAAACGATTCTATGGCGCACGTAATGCAGGTTTTCGATGAAACCGGTGCCTGGAATTTACCGGTGCTGGAAGGTGAGCAATATGTTGGTTTTGTGTCTAAATCGAGCATTTTCACGAAGTACAGAAACTTGCTGATAAAGACCACCAGCGCCTGATGCATCCTTTAAATCTTAGCAGACTTAGTAATTACTTTTTGCTGAAGCCCTCTGCCCCTACGCTAGACAGCACACCACTTACCAGGCATTCTTTCCAGTAGTTGAACATGGACCGCTCTTTTACCCGTTTTACCTGGATCTGACCTACCCGCAGCGACTCATCTTTACCTGATGGATTTTCTGATTTAACCACAACGGCGTTTGCGGCTTTAGACAACAACTTCTTACCAAACGATTGCCTTTTATCTTCATCCTTCGAGAGGAGCTCCACTTTAAAATCAGAATAGTATAACCGCATGGTTCCGGTAGCAGCAGTCCGGTTCAGGTTAACCCGTACTTCTCCTTTGTGTAAGATGCCGCTTTTCACACTCAAAAAACTGGTTGGCTCCAGGATAGGGTTCAGTACCTGAGGGTTTGCCTTGTCTGTAGAAAGATAAAATGTGTGTCGGCCACTGGCATCCAAC
>CBINIP010000035.1:0-32028 GCA_966250805.1 uncultured Pontibacter sp.
CTGCATTAAAGCACCGCCCACTGCCAGACTTGCCCCAACCACCACACAAAGTATAGCCCGCGGCAACCGTATCTCCATAAAGATCCGCTCGTTCAGCGTCATACTTTCCGGTGATGAAAACCAGTTGCGGATGGAAGTATAAATTTCTTGAAGCGAGATCTCTACAGCACCATAGCGAATCGAGAGCAGCGTTACGGCAAGCAGAAGTATGAGCAGGAGCGGGTAAACGCCTGCATACTGTTTATTGAACCTGCTCATCCTGGTGAATCAGTTTTTGAAGTGCCAGAACATTTTTACCAGTGCGTGGTCCGATATAGATCAGGTCGTGTTCTTCAACCCGGTAGATTCGGCCATTCTTAAATGCTTTCGTGCTCGAAACACCCGGTAGTTCCCTTATCTTATCGGATGAACCTTTCAGGCGGTCGTAGCCAAAGTCGGTCAGTAGAATCACATCCGGATCAGACTTGGCTACCACTTCTGCCGATAACTGTTTCATAGCTTTCGGGTCGTCTACAGCCATTGTGCCGCCTGCCCACTCAACCATTTTAGCACCAGTATTCTTTTTCGTTACCACCAGGTACACATTACTTGCCTGTCCGAAATGGATCACCAAAACTTTAGGCTTGTTTAGGTATGATTTAGTTTTCTCCAGGGCAAGCTTCATATCAGCATCAAGTATGCGGCAGAGCGAATCGGCTTGTTTTTCTTTACCAAAGTAGGCTCCCATCTCACGCATCAGCAGCATGGTGCTGTCGATTGTTCTGGCTTTAATACCAAACTCTTTCATAGGAATGTTCAGCTGCTTTAGCTGACTTACTACATGGTCCGGGCCAATGCTGCTGGGCCCGTCGTGTATGATCATGGTTGGTTTGGCTGCTAAGAGGCCTTCCAAGCTCAAAGCACGATGGTAGCCTACAGTAGGCAGCTTTTTAATAGCAGGGGGATAGGTACTGGAGATATCAACTGCCACCAGATTCTTCTCAGCTCCAAGGGCATACATGATCTCGCTGTGCTGTTTCGATACCGAAACTATACGCTCGTCCTTAATCTGCTGATTTTCTTCTTTATTGCCGAAACGGCCGCAAGATGTCATCCCTATTAAAAGGGCAACTCCTAGTATATACTTATTCATAATTATCTGTTTATAATAATGCCGGAAGCAATAGGCAGTTACTCCCGGCAGGATGGTTTATAGTTTATAGCTGAAGGTAAAGCCGCCGTAGAAAGTAGCTTTGTAAGCAGCTGGCAGGTAGATGTTCGGGTTAGTGGACGTTGCACTGTAGGCACTTAAGAAAACCATGTTATAGTACAGGCTCTCTGTCAGGTTATTGCCACCAGTATACACATCTAACTGGATGTGGTCTCCGATGCTTTTGCTCCAGCCCAGTTTCGCATTCAGCAACGAATAGCCTGGTGCAGAATGGGCATTATCGAACGTGATCGGCATATCGGCCAAATACTGATAGGTTGCCAGCAGGTAGATACCAGGTCTCGTACTGATATCAAGTCCTGCGTTGAAGTTATGCTCCGGCACACCCATTACCGACTTACCGGAATAATCTACCGTACGTTCGTTGTTGTTATTGTCGCTTTTGAAATTATCGTATGTAAAATCAGAGTAAGTATAATTTGCAAACGGCCTTACCAGCGATACAAATTTCGTATTGTCATCAACAATAGAATAGTTTACAGCAAGCTCAGCACCCCTGTTTTTCTGGCTTCCGGCGTTAACGCTGTAGGAGTATAACACGGTACCTGTAGCCGGGTCTGTTACAGCCTGTGTTGTCAGCTTATCACTAACTTTCAGATCAAACAGAGCTACCTGGTATGATAACTTCTTATCCAACAAGCTTCCTTTGCTACCTACTTCATACTGCGTTCCTTTTTCCGGTTTAATATCCGTCAGTACTTGTCCGGTGGCAGGCACCACTACGTTGCCAGACGTAGGCGGCGAGTAGCCCTGGTTTACCGAAACGTAGGCTGTTATACTTTCTCCAAACACTTTTTGCAAAGCAACACGCGGCGTTACAAACGGCTTAAAGGTTTTATAGCCGGACTGGTCTTTGTGTGTTTTGTTGGCAGAGTTTGTAAGCTTATCGGTAATACCATACTCGATGTTATTGCTGCTGGCACCGGCTATCAAGGTAAAATTCTGCGGTAGTTGCAGGTTCCATTCTGTGAACAGAGAATATTGCTGTGCCGCCACTTCCAGGTCAGTCGTAATGCCGCCCAGTACATCGTCGGCCATAGCATTGGTCTTTTTGAAAGTGTTTGTTTTCTGGTACTCGCCACCTACAGTACCGGCCAGGCTTAAAACTTCACCAGTAAAGTTCAGGTTAAATTCGGTTCTGCCCCCCAAATTGCTGCCCAAGTTGCTGTTAAGGCCTGCCGCAGAAGACTGGCTCTGCTTATAATTGCTGAAATAGGCGCTGGTTACGTTGCTGATATACTTAGAGAAAGTATAGTTGTGCGATACGCCGGTTCTGAAGCTCTCATACCCGATATGCCCGTTGTTAGCCAGGTACTTCGCTTCTCCTTCGTTTTCCTTATTGAAGAAAGAAGCGCTGTCCATCTGCCCGGCCAGTTCGTCGTAGGAGTTGTTGTAGGAAGTATAAACCGATAAGGATTGCTTGTCGCTGCTTCTGAAGTCGCCTATAAAAGTGGCGAAATCCTTTTTAGAAACACTGTGCACGCGGTAACTGTCGTAATTCTGATGGCCATAGTTAACCATGACAGAGGCCTTATCTGATGCACTTTCCAGGCGGGTGTTGGTGCGCCACAAGCCATAGCTGCCAGCCATGGCATCCTGCACAATGCGTGTAGCTTGCGGTGCAGGCTTAAGGGTATACATCTTTAAAACACCACCTATACCGGTGCCATATAAACTGGAAGCAGGTCCTTTTATAACTTCCAATTTGCCCAGCGTGCTGTAATCAATGTCATCGTAGCTGGTTATACCTTCCGCATCGGTAACAGGTATACCATTTAAGTAGGCTTTGATGCCTGCTCCGTTAAAATTAACCGGATTGCCCGAACCAGCAGGATAACCGTAGCCCCTGATCACGACACGCTGACCGCCAGACATGGTACGTTTTTCCATGCGCACGCCAGGCACCAGGTTAAGGGTGTTCTCCAGAAAAACTCCCTCGTTGCGGGTAAGTTCTCGGCGGCTTAGCAAACCTATAGACTGCGGCTGCTTCAAGTTTGAGCTGTTATCGCTGTTGATAGCACTTACTTCTACTTCGTTCAGGTTATTATCTGATGGTACAAGACCGATCTGAAGCAACTGGCTGCAATCTTTTACAGTGCCGGTATAGGTTTCGTAGCCGATGTATTTAACCGTGATGGAGGTAGTGCCGTAGCATTCCAGCTCGAATTCACCTTTGCTGTTGGTGATGGTACCGTCTGTTTTTGATATAATTATACTTGCTCCCTCCAGAGCAGTATGGCTGTAGGCATCAAATATTCTGCCTTTAAGCGGATTGGTCTGTGCAAGTGCTGTAAACGAGAGCAGCGCACAGACAACTAGAAGGGTATATTTTTTCATGAATATGGTTTAGTCTGGACAATAGATTATTTATTGCATGCGCGTAAAGGCATGGCATACTTCAGAAAAGTGCGTATCAGCACCTTCTGAATTTTAATGCAGGAAATAAACTAAGCCAGCCTGGGAGGAGGAGAGGGGATATCCAGTGTCAGGAATTGAAGAGATTCGTTTACCGGAGGTAGGAAACTATACTTTATAACAGGTAATGTAATGCGGATAACATACTTGTTGTCGTAGAATTTTTTGTAGAAGTTTTTCAGCAGTTTTTTAGCCGAATTGTGTTTCTTTGAGTGCGCCAGATGCTCTTTTACCAGCTGATCCAGCATGGCGAAGAGCTGCGTTTCTTCTACATCCGTAATACAATAGTAAAGAACAGTATCATCCTTTTTTTCTGTTTTTACTACATCATACATGGTACCCTTATAAAGAAACTCTTTGCCTTCTCTTTTCCAGTCAATCTTCTCACTTTTACTTACTGCTAGAACATGAAGCTCTTCTGACGGAATGCGTTGTTTGATCTGGTTTTTGATCTCACTCCTGATTTGCTGCTGCAGTATGATAAAGACAAAGTAGTACCCAACACTATTAAAAGTGAAAACAAAAAGCAGGCATATGGCTAGAATTCGTTTCAAAGCTGAAGTTGGTACACTAATATAGTTTATATATTGTATTTTCCGAATGCTTCAGCCCTTTTTGTTAAAAATATTCAGAAGGGGCATAAAAAAGGAGACTGCCTTAAATAAAGCAGTCTCCTTCATCAATCTCTTTTAGAAGCAATAGCAGCAGTAATTGAAGCCGTATTTCAGGCTTCTACAAGGAACTATACTTTTAAACTCCGGATGCTTTATTACTTATTCTTTTTATAGATCTCTATACCCTGCTGTCTGGAATTTGTCTTCCAGCCCCTGTGCATCCGTTCGCTGTTAAATACCATGGCAATGTTACCTTTAGGGTCAACGCCGATAACACCTACATCTCCCTCTTTAGGATCTGTTCTTTCCAGCACTACAGTCTCGCAGGCCTCCTGCAACGACATGCCTTTGTATTCCATTAAGGCGGAAATATCGTAGGCAATGATATTTTTGATGAGCAATTCCCCATCACCAGTGCCTGAAATAGCACAGGTTTGATTTTTTGCATAGCAGCCAACCCCTATAATACAGCTATCGCCGATGCGGCCCATTTTCTTATTTTCGGTGCCGCCCGTTGATGTTGCCGCAGCTAACGAACCTTCCTGGTCCAGTGCCACAGCCCCTACGGTACCATGCATGCGTGCGTTCAATTCATCCATGCCAATGCGGTCGCTGCTGGTAAACTCTTCTTCGCGCTTTTTAGAGAAGGCATCAAACTGATGTTCGGTGATAAAATAGGAGGCAGGCTCCATCCTGATGTCAATTTTTTTAGCGTACTCCAGTGCGCCCATGTCACCCAGGAATCTGTACTTGGTGTTCATCATAACAGCTTTAGCCAGAGAGATCGGGTTGCGGATGTTGCGGATTAATGCTACGGCTCCTGACGACTGGTCGCTGCCGCTCATTATGGCCGCATCCATTTCCACCTCACCGTTTGCATTTAGCGCAGACCCTCTTCCGGCATTAAACAGGGGGTTATTTTCAAGTACTTTAACGGCTGCCTCTACGGCATCTACCGCTGTTCCACCTTCTTCCAGAATCTTATATCCTGCATCTACTGCATCTTGTAAGCCTTCTTCATAGCCCTTTTTATTTTTGTGGATATGATCTGAGTCTGGTCCTGCACCACCGTGAACTACAATAGCAATTGGTTTCTTTTTTGCCATACGTTTGTTTATGTTATTTCATAGAAATTCGGGTGCATTGGGTAGTACGGAAATTTCTCTTGAGTGTTAAGCAGGAGAGGGGATGCAGCTATATCCTAGGCTTGAACCAGATTCATAAATTCAGTGCATGTAAAGTATAGCTGGCTCCGTATCATGGGTAGATCATAAGAAATATAAAGGCGAACAGGTTTACGAGCAGCACTACGCCGTAAACAATGTTGGTCTTACCACTGCTCAACGACAGCATAACCGTAAATACAGACAGGCCTAAAAGTATTATAGATTTGATGTCCAGCCCAAGTATGATCTTAAAATCATAGATTATACAAACGATAGCTACCCCCGGAATAGTAAGGCCTATACTTGCCAGCGCTGAGCCAAGCGATAGATTTATACTTGTCTGCAGCCTGTTCTTCTGGGCGGCATTAATGGCTGCAATACCTTCGGGTAGTAAAATGATGGCAGCTATTATAACCCCTACCAGTGTTTTAGGAAGGTTGTAACCGGCAATAATGCTTTCGATGGTAGGAGAGAGCGTTTTAGCCAGCAGCACAACTATACCCAGGCATGCAATAAGAAAAAATAAACTTCTAACGAACAGGCTGTTACTGATGACAATGGGTTCGTCCTTTTCTTCGTCTTCATCTTCGCCGATTGTGAGAAAGTAATTCCGGTGCCGCTTGGTTTGTGCGAATAAGAAACAGGCATAAATAACCAGGCAGGCTATAGAGGCAAATATAAGTTGCGGGTTTGAGTAATAAGATCCCGAAACGCTTTCGGTAAAAGTCGGGAACACCAACGTAAAGCCAATAATTGAAATCAGAGATACCAAGGCTATAGTTACCGATGGTTTGGAAATATTCTGTTCGTAATGCTTCAGGCTGCCAATTAGCAGGCAAAGACCAACTATACCGTTCAGGATAAGCATGGTGGCAGAATACACCGTATCGCGGGCCAGCGAGGCAGCCTGCTCTCCTTCGGCCATCATAAGGGATATGATGATAGAAACTTCAATAACGGTTATGGATATAGCCAGTATGATGGTACCATAAGGTTCTCCTACTCTTTCAGCAATTATTTCGGAGTAATGTACCGCCGACATAACACAAAAGATAAGCAGCACACTTGCCACAAGCTGAAAGAAACTGCTATCGTAGATAAGTCCGGAAAAGTATAGGACCCAGGCAAGTATAGGAATGATGATTGTCCACTGAAGAAATAGCCTCATATCTCTGTTTATGTATAGGTGTGAGCAAATATTTTCCGAACTTATTTTTTAGAAGCTATACTCTTATACTTGCTGTGTGTTTTCACCAGCAAGCAAATCGACCGGTGCAGTAGATTGTTGGAGAGAACACCAACAATAGCAAACATTCTTTGTACTATGCCCAACTATATATCAGACTCAGTTTTGTTGTTTACGGGGGTAGGCAGGTTCCAATGGTAGCGAAGTGCCAGAATCCGAAGGGTAAAACAAACCAGTAACGCAATAACAGCTACCCAATCGCTCGATACCCATTGCAGATAATTTCCCAGCACCACAATTACTGCGCCCAGCAGCGCGGCCGATGCATAGATTTCCTTCTCAAGTATAACAGGAACCCGGGTAAGCAGAAC
Source organism: uncultured Pontibacter sp. (assembly GCA_966250805.1). GTDB lineage: Bacteria > Bacteroidota > Bacteroidia > Cytophagales > Hymenobacteraceae > Pontibacter. Next base: position 6,963 of record CBINIP010000035.1, read on the forward strand.
ATCCCGAATTACGCCGCCTCCTACGGCTGTAGTAATACCTAGCAGTATGGCTACTTCCCCGTTATGGCCATAAGCCAGGGTTTTTTCTGCGCCTGTTACGGCAAACAAGGCTAAACCTACGGCATCGAAGAAAAGTACGGGGCGGTTGAGGCGCTGCACTACCGGGTATAAACCAACAGTTAGGCCTGTAGCAATAACGGCCACAACCAGGTATTGCCAGTTCATTAAGCCGGCAGGAGGTATAGCCCCAATGCAAAGGTCACGGATAATACCACCGCCACAGGCTACTGTAAAGGCAATGGCGCAGATCCCGAATAGATCGAGGTTGCGCTTTCTGGCTGCTGTTGCCCCGCTTATGGCAAAGGCAAATGTGCCTGCCAGCTCCAGTAAATAATACAATGAGTATAGTTCTTTCATCCTGATATCCCGGTACAAGTATAGTTTTATAATGCTACGACAATCGCCATAGCCTGAAAACCGGTTTTTAAATTTGAGTTAAGTATAGTTTCAGATTCAGGTTAACCTTTATAAGTAACCTGATCAGAGCTTTTCAGAAGCTGTACCTTTTGCTCTTGCTGCGATTTCTCACCAGCAAGTATATCGGGCGCCGAAGTATAAGTTGTTGGTGAGAACACCAACAATGGCTACCCCAACCTTAGCTATAGTTTACATCAGCAACAGAAACTCTGATCAGCTTCAAGGTATAAAAACCAGCTCCAGTACTTTAACCTGATTGTTATCCTCAAAAGCTGTTTAACGCATCAGGAATTTAAAGTTGTTGATGTTGTTAAGCGCAATGCCTGTACCTTTTATTACTGCCAGTAAAGGTCCGTCTACCACGTGCACTGGCAACCTGGTTCTGCGTGCCAGTCGTTTGTCTAAACCACGTAGCAGTGCGCCGCCACCTGTCAGGTAAATGCCGGCCTGGTGTATGTCTGATGACAGCTCCGGAGGGGTTAACTCCAGTGTCAGAAGTATAGCTTCTTCTATTTTGGTGATAGATTTATCGAGGCAGGTGGCAATGTCCTGGTAGGTAACGGAAACCTGCTTTGGCAACCCAGTCATCAGGTCGCGGCCCTTCACAGCATATGCTTTAGGTGGCTCCGGTAATTCCTGCATGGCGGCACCAACTTCTATTTTAATCTTTTCTGCCGTACTCTGCCCGATGAGTATGTTGTGCTCTTTGCGCATGTATTGCATAATGTCGTCGTCGAAGGTGTTGCCGGCAACCCGCACAGACTGTTCGCAAACTATACCGCTCAGGGCTATCACTGCAATTTCTGTAATGCCACTGCCAATATCAATGATCAAATGACCCGTTGGCGCCTGCACATCCAGACCAATGCCGATAGCTGCAGCTACAGGCTCGTGGATCAGGTATACTTCTTTTGCTCCCGCAATTACGGCAGAATCACGGATGGCTCTTTTCTCTACCTCTGTAATGCCGGCCGGCACGCAAACCACCATGCGGTAAGAAGGGCTAAAGGCGCTTCGGGAGGGATTTGCCAGTTTCAGCATTCCTTTGATCATGTGCTCTGCGGCATGAAAATCAGCGATCACACCATTCTTCAGCGGCCTGATAGTGCGTATATTTTCATGCTCTTTTCCTTCCATCTGCTCTGCTTTACTGCCTACTGCTATCACTTCGCCGGTTACACGGTTAAATGCAATAATAGAAGGCTCGTCCAGGATTATTTTCCCTTCCTTCAGTACCAGGAAATTTGCCGTTCCAATATCTATCGCGATGCCTTGTGTCAGAAAATTAAAGAAACCCATAATCGAAAGTATAAATTGTTAAAGTACTGTAAGTTAAAGTATAAGTCTGGAGGTCTTAAGTAAGTATAAAAGTCCGGCTTGGGCAGACTACAACATATAGAAGTTATGCGCGATCAAAGCAGTTAAAGTGCCTTAAAGGGCAAAATACCTGCACTTAAAACTAAATGATGTGTTAAATTGGGGAGGTAGCCTGGCCGTAGTTACGGCTTACCTGTTAAAGGCTTTAGGTGCTGATAGGAAGTTCAGGCAATAGCCCGTAAGCTTATCGCAGAGCGTAACATGATGCGATGCTGCCACAAAACCTGTGATCGGTTTCAGATAAGTATGATATAAGGTATCAGGTGGCAGCAAATCAGCAGTATATTTTAATGCGATAAAGTTCGCCATTACAAAGTTTAATTCCAACACCAAGGTGCTTCACCCATGGACTGGGATCAAGTACGATAGTCAGCTGTTATACAACCAGAGCCAACTCCCCTTTGAAGGTGGCGCAGGGAATGTTTCAACAGAATCAATAAAACTTATACATCAAGTATAGCTAAGACCAAATCCCGCTGATTGAGGAGAGGGTTAGGGTAAGGTGAAAACAGCTGCTATAAAATTTATACTTCAAAGTATAGCAACAGCCGGAAAGCTCCTCGCCTTAGACTAATGAGAACGCAGGTTCGAAACAAGTGAGCGTAGCTCTGAAGGTCATAGTGCGCGGTGAAAAAAATGAGGGTTAGTTATACTGCTACTTATACTTACAACCAGGGTTGATATCCTGTAACTGCAGTAAAAACGTTTGCCAAAGGCTCAGTAGAGAAGGTGGCTTATACTTATAAAAGCAAGTGATCTGGCCGTTTAAAGCTTTAGAAAGAGCTGCGCAGATTCAAGTTTATAGAAAACCACCCTCTCCAGAATTTCACATGATTCATTGGGTATAACTTATGTTAACCTCGTTCCTTTGATCTATACAAAATCTAACATAATAGTGGTGTTTTAAGGGGTTTTCTTCTTTTCCCGATCCTTATCATTAAGCGATTGTAAATAAGTCTTTAAAGATTAATCTGTGAGTTGATCTCTATAAAAAAAGCAACTGGTTTTTTTCATATAAGAAACTTAATTTTTTTTAATAGGAAAAGCCTGGCTTGCTGATAATAAAAATTAGAAATAGGGTTTAAATACTTAAAAGGCACTTTATTTGTGATAGTTTCGTTGATGAATTTTGCTGCTGATGTTTTTTTCGTATTAAAACCAGCCGGGATATTTTCTATTTCAATTTTTCATAAGGTTCTGCTTTAAACAATCTGTTTAGCTAAAATCCTTTGTAAACTGTTATAGCCAGTTCTTTCTCAGCAGCGGTTTGTTTCTTGTTCAGAAGCAAAGATTACCTTCGCTCTGGTGAGTTTATTAGCAGGATTCACACCTTATCAAATCATTAGAGTACCTACTGCTTTTTTTACCTGAAGGGTAAGAGCCTTAAACAAAGTATAAAGCTAGAACCTATGATTAATACGCTGCATGAGAACCCGCCAGGCAGGACTGGATCAACTTCAGATTTATTACAACCTTCACCAGAAGACGGTGCAGGCAGGCAATCACTATCTTTCCTCAGTATATTTCAGGCACAGAGCGCCTCCAGTCTGCTGCTATCCCCCCAGCTTATAATAGAAGGCGTTACAGATGCGCTACTGAGAGAGACTTTCCGGGAAAGGAAGGACATCATAGGCAAGCATCTGTTCGATGCTTTTCCCGATAACCCTGACTCCCCACAGGCTTCAGCAACCACTAACCTGAGGGCTTCCCTGGAGCAGGTGCTGGCGACAGGTGAACCGCACCGGATAGGCATACAGCAATACGATATAGCAGACCCACAGCACCCCGGCAAGTTCCTGGAGCGATACTGGAGTGTAATTAATATTCCCATTTGTGATGACTTAGGCACTGTAGTTTATATTCTCCACGAAACCATCAATGTTTCGGAAGAAGCCATTACCAAACGCAAACTGAAGGAAAGTTTAATAAGAGAAGAAATGGCTGTTGCGCTCAGTGCTCAGCAGCAGAACCGACTGGAACGTTTGTTTGAGCAGGCTCCGGCGGCCTTAGCCATACTGGTAGGTCCTGATTTTGTGTATAAAGAGATAAATGCAGGTTACCAGAAACTGTTCCCAGGCAGGAAGCTGTTGGGCTTGCCACTGTTCGAGGCGCTTCCGGAATTAAAGGACCAACCGATTGCTGCTATAATCCGAAATGTTTATGAGACCGGGGAGACTTTTGAAGGGAAAGAGGTATTGGTACCTGTGGCGCGCTACGAGGGGCAGGCAATAGAAGACATTTACTGGAATTTTATTTACCAGGCAATTTACAACACGCAGGGCGAGGTGGATGGTATCCTGATTTTTGCCCTCGACGTTACGGAATTTATTCAGATAAAGCAGGAACTGGTAAAGAAATCAGAATCGCTGCTGGAGCTGAACCATGAATTGGAAGACCGGGTAAAATTAAGGACCAGTGAGCTGAAACAAGCCGAAGCAGAAGCAGAGAAGCAGAGCAAACGGCTGCAGGACCTGTTTATGCAAGCCCCTGCAGCCATTTGTATACTTGACGGCCCGGAGCATGTATACAGCCTGGTAAATCCGGTTTATGAGCAGCTATTCCCGGGGCGGAGATTCTTAGGTAGACCAATCCTGGAAGTATTGCCTGAAATTGAGCACAATTCTGTTTACCAAAGTTTCCGGCAAGTTTACGCAACAGGCATTACACACGAAGAATCTGAACTTCTTATACCATTTATACGGCCAGAGGATGGTGTGTTGGAGAACAGGTATTTCCGGTTTATCCTGCAGGCCCGCTATAGCAATCAGAAACAGGTAGATGGGGTGATAGTTTTTGCCCTGGAAGTGACTGAGCAAGTAAATGCTCGGGTAGCTGTGGAGACAAGTGAGCAGCAGCTGAAACTAGTTACCAATGCGCTTCCTGTTCTCATTGGTTACCTTGACAAGGAAGAGCGTTATCGTTTTGCGAATAAGGCGTATGAGAAGTGGTTCCATGTTAATCCGGAGGACCTCTTAGGAAAAACAGTCAGGGAAGTTGTGGGAGAGGCATCTTATCAGAATATAAGGATGAACATAGAACGGGCACAGACCGGCGAAATGCTTGAGTTTGAAGTCACTATGCCTTACCGCGATAATTTTATAAAGCATATTCATGCCTGTTACATACCAGATGTGAGGGATGGGGTTGTGCAGGGTTTTTATACTTTGGTGACGGATGTAACGGAGCAGGTGAATGCCCGCACAGCCCTTGAAGCAAGTGAGCAGAATGCGAAAGCTATGGCTGATAAATTAGCAATAATGAATCAGGAGCTGAACCAGGCGAACTCTGAACTGGAAGACAATAATCGTGATCTGGAGGAGCGTGTGGGAATAAGAACAGCTGCTCTACAGAAAACGAATGAACTTCTTAAAGAGCAGATAGCCGAGCGAAAAAGAACGGAGGAATCGCTTTCTAAGTCGCATGAGGAGCTGCAGGCCCTTACCCGGCACTTGCAGGTAATGCGTGAGGAGGAGCGAAAGTATATTGCACGGGAACTGCACGATGAGCTTGGACAGGCTTTTACAGCACTTAAAATTGATGTAACATTGCTGCTGAAAACCATTGGTGAAGGAAAAGTGGAGCAGGGGTTACTGCAAGAAGAACTGCAATCTATGATGAAGACCATCAACAGTTCTATTGCGTCGGTGCGAGAAATTGTGGCAACTCTACGCCCTGCTGTGCTGGACAACTTTGGTTTGCTCTCTGAACTGGAATCGCAGGCGCAGGAATTCCAGAAGCGGAGCTCTATACAGATGGACGTGCTATCCTACGTGGACTATGTGGCTTTGGCAAAGGAGAGATCTATTGAGGTATTCCGTATTATGCAGGAATCCATGACTAACATTGCACGCCACTCTGATGCCACCAAGGCGAGCATTAAAATAGATAAAACAACCAGCCATTTCTGCTTTACCGTTGAAGATAATGGAAAGGGCCTGCAGGATGTAAGGCTTACAGAAACAAGAACATTCGGGCTTGTAGGCATGAAAGAGAGGGCCGAAAGAATTGGGGCCAGGCTTGCAATTGAATCCGGGCCGAACAAGGGAACACGTGTAATTCTTGAAGTACCTTTTGCTGATTAATTAATAACAACTTACATTAATAACTGACCTGACAGGATGATTAAATTATTGATCGCTGATGACTATGTGCTGATTCGGGAAGGACTCAAGAAAGTTCTCAGAAACGAGCCGGATATTACTGTTGTTGCAGAAGCTTTGAATGGCGCTGAAGTAATAAAAAAGATAAAAACAAGCCAGGCGAACTTCATAGTACTAGACATCAATATGCCTGTAAAGAGCGGCCTGGATGTACTGCTTGACCTGAAGCGGATATTCCCGCAGTTGCCTGTACTCATCCTGAGCATGTATCCTGAAAAGACCTATGCCATGAGGTCCCTGAAAGCAGGTGCCTCAGGTTACCTTTGCAAAGAAAGTGCTGCGGAGGAACTGGTGATTGCTATCAGGAAAATATGGAGTGGTGGGAAGTATATCACGGCTTCCCTGGCGGAGTTGCTGGCAGATACGCTGGTAAGTGACAATAATCTAAACGCTTCCCATGAAGCCCTTTCAGACAGGGAATTTCAAATTATGTGCAAAATTGCCGAAGGCGAATCATTGAAATCCATTTCTGAGAACCTCAGCTTAACTCTTAGCACAGTAAATACATACCGAAACAGGATAAATTATAAGATGAAATTCTCATCTAACACGGATCTGATCCGCTACTGTATCAATAACAACCTTACTTAACTCTCTTCTGCCATACCTTTTCAGGCTGGCTTGTGGTTGATTAAATTTTGTCGTATTTATTACGACAAAACAATGTCATTTCCTGTTACACGTCTTTAACTGTTCAGCTTTCCCATTCAGGTTTGGCTTGAATTATCTTTGTAAATACTATAGCTCCCTGCTTTATATGCTGCAAAGACAAATTATTTGTCATTGGCCTAAAGTGAAGCCACCAGTCTACTGTTTCAGTTTATCCATGTAGCCGACATGTTAACCTGTTTCATTATTAAACCACATGCTATGATCGTGTTCAATTAGTACTTTCATAAATAAACAACATCGAAAATCTAAACCAAATGCCCGATGGTCTGCCCATAACCCTGGAGAAATCTTTTGTGAACGAGTTTGGGAAAACTTACGGCAGAGTAATTATGCACGCAGCACAGCGTGCCCTTGTGATGGAGTGGTATGGTTATACCACAAAAAATCAGATAGAAGTAGTGGCTTTATGGGTGGAATCGCTCATGCAACAAATCCCCTTTGATACTATACTTAATGACTGCACCTATATCATTTCAGTATGGGATGATTCAATTGAGTGGTTCTCTCAAACTTGGCTTCTCAGAATGAAACGAATGGGAATAATGCGCTTTATCCATATAGCAAAGCCGCGAAGCTTTGGTAATAGAATAGGGCGTGACTTGAGCCTTAAGAGACACACACACATAGAGTACCTCTTTTTTAGCACCAGGCAGGAAATTACAGAATGGCTGAATCTTCACGACAGTGAGAATAAAACGTCTGTTCAATAACTATATAAACCGGAGCAACCTACACTTTTGCTCATGCTCAACAGAAAATCACTCTTTAAGCTAACATGAAAAAGATTCCTTGCATACTGCTGGTAGATGACGATGAAACCACTAATTATCTTAATTACCGAATGCTGGATAGAAGCGGTATCGTTGATGAGACTTTGATCGCACTAAACGGAAAAGAAGCACTTGAAATAATTAAAAACCGTTTTGTTGATGCTGAGGAGCATAAAGGTACATCCAATGTTCCAATGCTGGTTTTACTGGACATCAACATGCCAATAATGAATGGCTTGGAATTTATAGAGCTTTTTGATGCTTTGGATAACACAATTAAAGCTAAAGTGACAATAATTGTACTTACAACCTCTACCCATCCGGTAGACCTTGAGAAAATGTATCAGTTTGGTGTACAACATTTTATTTCTAAGCCACTACAACGGAACGAACTGGAGAAATTATTCGCTTTAACGAATCTCCCTTTACACAACTGATTTTTGTGACCAAAGAAGCTGTTAACGTTTTTAAGACGCTGCATTACAAGTATAAATTTTTCATTATTAGGTCAGCTATAATGATCTATTACATCCACAGGCTGTACGATGATAGCGTTGTTCGGAGCATTATGAGTTAAAATATAAAAAGCCTTTCAGTTTATATTGAGAGGCTTTTTTAGTTGACCAAACGAGAGAATTATCGAATCATTTCATGTGGGTAAACGCTTTCGATGTAAGTATAGGTAATGATAAGTCTCCATTATCGGCAAAAAATATAATGCTTGATAGCCTATGATATGAGTTTTTTACCAACTATACACTTACTAAATAACCTTCTATACTTATCAGTTATTTATTAAGCGGATGGCATAGCAGCTATTCAATGCTTCCTGTTTTTACTAAAAAAACGCCACATGATCTCATTGATGTCTATATCCCTGGTTGTATAACCCAAAGGGTAGCCAATGTTATAGGCAACACCACCCGGCCAGGTATGGCCACCATTTTCGATAGTAATAAGAGAGACTGAAACGTTTTTATTAGATACTTCCTGGATGGTAACAGAGGTGTTGTCCTTTTTATCTGAATTGAAAACCTTTTTGCTCTCTTTCTGGCCTGCTAATCCGTTACGTGACAGCCAATAACAATAGGTAGCTGCAGCCGACGCATAAGCATCTGTTTTTCCATCATACTTTACCACCTCATCGGTAGTGCCGTGCACCTGCATCACACTCACTTTTTTATCAGATCGGTGATAATATTTTACTGAGTCGGGTAAGGGTCCGCCAACAGAAGCAATGGCAGCAAAATCATCTGGCATCTCAGCAGCCAGGCGATGACAGAAAAACCCTCCCCGTGAAAGTCCTGTCGCATAAACTGCCTTGGCATCTATGCGGTACGCTTGTTTCAGGCTGTCAAGTATGGCTTTGACAAAGCCTATGTCATTAGTGCCATATTGATAAGACATCTCATCAAAACCTACATTCCAATCTTGCTTTATTCCTGCGGGGTAAACCACAATAAAATGGTGTTTGTCTGCGGCTTCGTTCATCCGGGTGTAAAGCATCTGTTCTGCTACGCTCATACCCCCACCATGGAAGTTGAATACCAAAGGATAGGATTGGTTTGCATTGGATTGATAGGAAGCAGGAAGGTACACCAGGTACTTTCTCTTGACCCCCTCGAACTGGAAAGATTTAATCTGTGCGGAAACGGTGATAGCAGTAAGTAGAAGTACTGCAATAATGAAGGATTTTAGCATGATCGTTTATTTTAGTTTCGACACAAATGAAGGGATAACAGGTATCGAAATCTTCCAAAATGATCATTTGCTTATAGTAAATAGCGATTTAGCAACCAGTTTATACTAGCTGGCAATTCAGGAAAAGGCTAATACTTAGCCAATTTCTACAATTGGGCAACTTCCTTACGATATGCTGAGGGAGTTTTATGAGTTTGTTTTTTGAAGGCAGTATTAAAGCTGGTCAGGCTGTTAAAACCAGCCTCGTAAGCAATAGCCGCAATCGTAAGTTCGCTGTAATTGCTATCATCCAATAAGGCCTTCGCATGCCTGATACGGTACTGATTTACAAAACCATTAAAATTAGCCCCCGATCTGCTGTTGACAGCCATTGAGATTTTCTGTGGGCTCACTTTTAACGCTTTGCTGAAGGTGCTTAGGGTCAGATCAGCGTTTTTGTATAGCTCATCATCGGTTAAGAGTTTCTTTACTTCCTCGTAAATCTGGTTTATTTCAGTTTCTGACAGAGGCGTAGTTTTATACTTTGCTACATCAAGGGCATTTATGTAGCTTTTTTTTATTGCAATCAGACTAACGCCATAAGCGACAACTGAGTAAAGCATAGGACCAAGGCTGTAAGGAATATTGTCTTCCAGCAAGTTCAGCACATACACCAACCACAGCGTTGCCAACGCATATAAAAGTAGCTGCAGCCACTGTACAGTAGCATCAACTCCTCCTGACTGATTTTTATACTTCAGTATCTGCCGGTAACTATAAAGCAGATACATCAGGTAATGGCCGTAATAAAAGCAGAAAATAACTACAAAAACACCTACGGGTGTAGTCTTCACATTCTCCCTGTTGATCCAGAAACTAAAAGCTAAACCTACAAGAAAAGGAATAAAATGTGCCAGTACTGGAGTGCTAAATCGGATCGATTTTTCTAGGACAGATCTGGTGTAGAAGTAGAACAGGGGACCAATCAGCAGGAGCGTAGCAAGACCTGCAAAGATCAATTGCAAGTAGATGCCATCCACAAACTCAAGAAAAACAGACTTCCCGATCCGGAATGAAAGTATCAGCAACAATATGCTCAGTATCTTATTTGAAGTGCCATGCCCTTTGGGGTGAAACCACAGATAAACGGCTAAGAGGAGACCGTGAAGAACACCTAATCCACTGAGAAGTATAAGAAGTACCTGGCTTGTTGACATGAGAGTAAATAAACGAATAATTTAATTCTTAAGCATTCTGTTCATACTTTAAATTCATTGCTCAACAATACAAGGGTATTATCCTTTTCTGTAAATAGTATGAGTAGCAAACTTACCTACCTGTCTGTTTTAGCCTCTATCATACCTAGAGTTTAGCCGTAAACTACTTTAGGAATGTTTTATTCAACACTACCAGTTGTTTATGTTATGTAGCTATGAAAACTATTATTTCATTAATGTTTCTGGTGTTGTTTTCTGTACAGGCACAGGATCATAAGGACAGCGTTCATGTAAAAGAGAAAAAGCCTGCACACAAGGCAGATCTTCCGAAGCAGTTTCAAATTCCCGGCGCTCTAGAGGCTGAGCACAAGGAACTGCATACCACACTGGAGAAGTACACACGATTACCCGGTAAAACAGGTGCAGCTGCAAAAGTAGTAGCAAAAATCCTTCACCCACACTTTGAGAAAGAAGAAGAGTATGCCTTACCCTTGCTTGGGCTACTCCCGGAATTGGCAGAAGGAAAGATCACAGCTGATATGAAATCTGCTATAGCAATTTCTGAAAAGCTTAAGAAGGAGCACCGGCAAATGCTTGCCGAACATCAGCAAATTGTAAAGTCCCTGCAAACATTGAAGAGCGCAGCCATAAAAGAGAATCATACTGAAGTTGTTCGCTTTGTAGAAATGCTGCAACAGCACGCAAAAACAGAAGAACAGGTCCTTTATCCTGCTGCAATTTTAATAGGCGAGTATCTGAAATTGAAGCTGTAGCCTAACTTCAGCCTGCGGAGCTTTAGCGTTTTTTAAAATCTCAAACTTACAAAAAGCCGCGCAAATTATGGTGGAGTGGATTTTTCAGTAGCACAACTGTTAGAGTAACCGAACAACATCCATAGTTATATTGCCGCTTTGGAGTGCCAGCCGTAGAATCAGGAAGTTTGAACTTTCAGTACCTTATCTTCTAAATAAAACCTCAAAGAATACTGAGTTTACTTTGCATTCACTCATCTCTGCTGAAGGTGCGGTATATGTAACAGTTATTAGGGGTTACAATTTATTACCTAAAGTATTAAGTTAGTCGATAGGAAAGCTCACAGAAACAAAAAAGTTGTTGAGCAACGTAAGGTATTGGATGGTATCATACAATAAATACAATAAGAAGGAATGGAATCATTAAATAATAAGGTGGCGCTGGTGACCGGCGCAGGTAAAGGAATAGGAAAGGCAGTGGCTGTGGCCTTGGCCAGGGAAGGAGTGCATGTAGGTCTGGTGGCACGCACAGAGAAAGACGTGAGAGCAGTAGCGGACGAAATAAAGAGCATGGGGGTAAGAGCGGCGTTTGCTACGGCCGATGTGAGCAATAGAGGCGAAGTGGAGGCTGCTGTAGTAAAAGTGCAGGAAGACCTGGGGCCGATTGACATTCTCATAAACAATGCTGGTACAGCCACTTTCGGAAAGTTCCTTGAGTTAGACCCCGAAGTATGGGAGCAACAAGTGAAAGTGAACGTATTCGGTGTCTACTACATGACCCGCGCTGTGTTGCCACAGATGATAGATCGGAAGACGGGAGATATAGTTAATATTTCCTCAACAGCCGGTAAGTCAGGTAGTCCGGTTACAAGTGCATACAGTGCCTCGAAGTTTGCTGTTTTCGGTCTTTCTGAAAGCCTGATGCAGGAAGTGCGGAAGCACAATATACGCGTGACGGCCCTTGCACCAAGTACTATCGTGACAGAGCTTGCCCATAGCGCCAACTTGATTACGGGCGACCCGGAACGGGTAATGCACCCGGAGGACTTCGCAGAGCTTATTATAGCGCAGTTGAAGTTAAACAGGAGGGTATTTGTAAAGGAAGCCAGTATCTTCTCAACCAACCCATAGTTTAATATATGATGTTAAATGAAAGGAAAAGGTGAAGCTGTGAAGCTAAAATGCAGGTATAAGAGGTTTGTGGCTTGAAAAGTAACGGTTTAGGACAACAACCAGCTTCAAAAGAGGATAGCTTATTGAGCAAAAAAACCGCTGCAAGTAAAACTGTAGCGGCTTTTTTGTAGACCAAAGGATAGAATGATCGTGCTTCATCCACAACGTTTTGGCTGCTTTGGCCGGCTTTAAAATTATCTGCCGAAAGATATTAGTCTGTTTAAATGAATCCTCTCAATTTTTTATAAAAGCTCTCGCTATAGCTTTCACTTATAGGTATCACCTGATCTGCTATCCAGATCCTGTTCTTTTCAATGTGATTTATCTTATCAATAGCAACCATAAAAGATCTGTGTACACGGGCAAAATCCTGGGCAGGCAGCAATTCTTCCAGTTTAGCAAAGCTCAGTAGGGTCATGATCTTTTCTTTAGTAGTATGTATGCGCAGGTAGTCTTTCATACCTTCTACGAAAAGTATATCGCGGGTCGCAATTTTCTGGATACGGTGGCCTACTTTCAGAAAGAGGTATTCCTGTTCACTCTTCGACGCTGCTTTAGCTTCCGTCTTTTCCGGTGGCTGCCGGTTGCTCTGTTCCTGATATAACCGTAGGACCCCTTTGTAGAAACGCTCAAATGAAAAAGGCTTTACCAGGTAATCTTTCACTTCCAGCTCAAACGCCTTCAAGGCATACTGATCGTAGGCAGTCGTCAGGATGATCATGGGCTTTGGATTCAGCATCGGAATAAAGCTGAGCCCATCCAGGTCCGGCATGTTAATGTCCAGGAAAAGCAGGTCTGGCTTGTCCATTTCCAACTGGGCTGCCGCTTCCAGGGGGCTCATAAAGGTACCTTTCAGCTCCAGGAACGGGACTTTGCCTATATACTCTTCCAGTATTTCCTGGGCCAGGTGTTCGTCGTCAATTATATAGCAGCTGAGTTTCTCTTTCATGCGCCTGAAGGTGAAGACCGTGGATCTTTAAAGTTATGGAGAACAGGACGTTCGTGCTGTTGATTTCCAGTTCGTACTTGTCCGGGTATAACAGGGCCAGCCTTTTCCGCACATTCGGCAGCCCAATGCCACCGGGCTCTTCCAAGGTATGGCCGGGGTTTTTCCTGATCGGGTTTTGTATACGGAAGGTAAGGGTATTTTCTTTTACTTCAACGCTAACCTTTATATCACTTGGTTCCAGACGGGCAGGGCTGTGTTTGTAGGCGTTTTCCAGCAGGTGTATGAACAGCAGCGGAGCAATGTGGCAGGAAGCAATATCTCCGGCTGTGTCGAGCTGCACCACAGGTGATTTTTTATATCGGAGTTGCTGTAAGCTTATATAATCCTGCAGGTAATCAATTTCTCTGGAGAGCGGCACGGTGGCGGCATTCGATTCATAAATCATGTAGCGCATCAGGGAAGCCAGGCGTTGCACGGCTTCGGGCGCGGTGGCCGCCTGTTTGTATACCAGCGTGTGGATGTTATTTAAGGTATTGAACAGAAAGTGCGGATTGATCTGTGATTTCAGGTAATGCAGCTCTGTCTCCACGGCCTGTTTCTCCAACTGCTCTTTCCTGATGGTGTTGAGCACCAGGTTCTCTGTGACTCTGGCCAGCCAGCTGAGAAAGATAAACGGAATAATAATCGAGACCAGGGAGACAAAATAGTATTCAGAAAAAAGGTCGAAAGTATGCAGCTTTCTGTAATGTAAAAGGATATACAGAGCAGGACCGGTCAGCACAACTCCTGCCAGCCTTAGAAAATAAGCACCCTTCTTTCTCTTACCTGAATAATGGGTCAGGAGAAAAAAATGGCTGTAAAAAACATACAGGCTTGTTAGCAGGACATCCACGGTTAATCTAAGCCAGTAGGTGGTATCCTGACTGAGCTGTAAGGCTATCAACAGGCTAAACAGGATCCAGAGAACAATGTGTACGACCGTGAATACCTTTTTAATTCGATTCATAGATCAAAGATAGCCTTTACTGCCATTTCTGTACTACCTATTCGGCAGGAGCCTGATACCAGTCTACGAAACCGCCAGTTGGTCCTGCAAGTGCTTTGGCGGAAGCAAAGTAGTTGTTTGTCGATTACTTTACAGCAGTAGCATATCACATTTTGCTTACCAGAGTTGCCATGTTTCCTTTATGACGAAAATGAGCGGTGAAGGACTGCTATAATGTCTCGATCGCTTCAGATAAATGCTCATGTGAAGTAAAACTGAAACTATGGAAAATAACCAACTCTGCCTGTTCATCCGCAATGTCTATAAAACCTACGCCAATGGCGTACAGGCATTGAATAATATTTCTTTAGACATTCCCCCAGGCTTGTTTGGCTTGCTTGGCCCTAATGGGGCTGGTAAATCTACGCTGATGCGCATTCTGGCTACTTTACAGGAACCAGATGAAGGAAGTATTTACCTTGGTGGCATTGACGTGTTGAACCAGCAAGAGGAGGTACGCCAAACGCTAGGATACCTGCCTCAGGAGTTTGGTCTTTACCCAAAAGCAAAAGCAGAAGACATGCTCGATTACTTTGCCGTTATGAAAGGTATTACCAGCCGGGCTGCCAGAAGAGAAGTAGTAGAAACCTTACTGAAACAAACCAACCTTTGGGAAAAGCGAAGGCAGAAATTGGGTGGCTTATCGGGGGGAATGAAGCAGCGATTTGGCGTGGCAGTGGCGCTGCTTGGTAACCCGAAACTGATGATTGTGGATGAGCCTACGGCAGGGCTAGACCCGGCCGAACGGGTGCGTTTCCTGAACCTGTTGAGCGAGTTGGGCGAGAACAGCATCGTTATACTTTCTACACATATTGTAGAGGATGTTAGCGAGTTGTGCACCCGAATGGCGATCATTAACAAAGGGCAAATACTACAGGAAGCAGAGCCTTTAAAAGCAGTGGAGGGGCTGCAGGGAATGATCTGGCGCCGCATTGTTGCGAAAAGTGCGTTGCCAGTCTTGGAGCGGGAGCATAAGATTATCTCTACCAAACTGCTAAGCGGACGAACTGTAGTTCATATTTATAGCGAAGAAGATCCTGGCAACGGCTTTGAACTGGTAGCTCCTGATCTGGAAGATGTCTACTTTACCACCATGGCAGGATTTGGCCATAGGCAGGTGATGCAACAGGAGGGGGAGGTGCAGCTATGAAGCTCTGGACGATCTTTCGCTTTGAATTTGCCTACCAGCTAAAGCGTCTCTCCACGTGGCTCTATTTAGCGGTGCTTTTAGGGTTTACATTTCTGATGAACCTGGTTACCACACCCGGCGATGGAGTATACCCGAACAACACCTTCCACATCACGGCTACTATAGTAATTGGCACCCTTATCTGGCTTGTAATAGGCGCGGCCATAGCTGGCGAAGCAGCAGCACGTGACGTGCAGACGCTGATATATCCCTTTACCTACATAACCCCGGTTAAGAAGTTTCACTACCTGAGTGGACGATTTCTGGCAGCCTTTGCTATCAATGCACTCCTGCTATTTTCTTTGCCCGTAGGGGTACTACTTTCCTTTTATCTTCCCGGTTTTGATCAGGGTGAATTGTTACCATTCAGGCCATGGGCCTATGGGAGTGTCTACTTCCTGATTGTCTTACCAGGTGCCTTTGTAGCAACAGCCTTGCAATTCAGCTTTGCAGCGCTTACCCGCCAGGTGATGTCAAGTTATTTCGCCAGCCTGCTGTTAGCCTTTTTTGCTCAAATTATTGCGATAACGGTTGCAAAGCTCTTCGGGAACTGGGACCTGGTAAAATTACTGGATCCGGTAGGTGTTAGCGGTATCATAGGCAACGAACTGCAGACATGGACGACAATAGAAAAAAATACTCGGCTCATTACTCTGGAAGGTATGTTTCTTCTTAATCGTGTCTTGTGGCTGAGCGTTGCTGTAGGGGCGTTGTGGTATTCCTACTACCGCTTCCGTTTTGCGCATCCTGAAACCAACAGCTGGTGGAGCCGCTTTAAGCTGCGGCCAAAACCTCAGCCTAATATGTCTGCTGAAAGCGCCACAATTAGGGCAAGCGCCATGTCTGTTCCGCAGGTGCAGCGTAGTTTTGGCTTTGCAAATTATTTCCAGCAGACACTCACGATTACTTGGGAATCTTTTAAAAAAATTGCCCGACATCCTGTAGGACTTATGCTTGTTGCTGCCATTTCCTTGATATCAGCCATTTTCAGCAGCAAAATTATATCGCAGATCGGGATTCCGCTACTGCCCACTACCCAGCTGGTGGTAGATTACCTGACCGCTCCTGTAAGTGACATCAGTACGCCTTGGGTGGTTATTCCACTCCTCATCCTATACTTCAGTGGGGAACTAGTCTGGCAGGAGCGGGATGCTGGACTACATGATTTGGTAGATGCAGCACCGGTACCGGATTTGGTACTCTTCACAGGTAAGTTTCTTGGATTAGGTCTCATTATCGTTGCCTGGTTGGCAGTTCTGATGGCAGGAGGTATAGGGATGCAGTTAAACCTGGGCTACGATAAACTGGAGATAGGGCTATACATGCAGACTCTCTTTGGACTTCAGTTCGTAGACTACCTGCTCTTTTCCCTGCTGGCCCTTGTGGTACACGTCGTGGTGAATCAGAAATACATAGGTTACCTGGTGGTGCTTTTTGTTTTCAGCTTTATGGCCTTTCCTTCCACATTCGGGTTTGAGCACCCTATGCTCATTTTTGGAGCAGACCCGGGATGGTGGTACACCGATATGCGTGGTTTCGGACCTACACTTGGGCCGTGGCTGTGGTTTAAACTCTACTGGATTGCCTGGGCTTTGCTTTTTTCAGTAGCAGCGAGATTGCTTTGGGTACGGGGAAGAGAACAACGTTTGAAATACCGTTTTATGGTAGCGCAGCGCCGTTTCACAAGCGCGACAACCTGGTTAGCTATATTCAGCGTAGGGCTTATACTTACCTTGGGGAGCTTCAACTTCTACAATACGAATGTTCTGAACGAGTACCTGACTGGCTCCGACATAAATGAACGGAAAGCGGAGTATGAGCGGCACTATGGCCAATACAGAAACTCTCCACAACCCCAACTTATTGCTACAAAACTACACGTAGAAATCTACCCTGATGAACATCAAGTCCAGATTCGTGCAGCCTATACCTTAGTGAATAAGCATGTTATACCCATAGACTCCATACATTTAGGAAGTGCTTCAGGCATAATGCCAAGTCAAGTAAATTTTAACCTGCTAGCTGAGGCTGTACTAATAGACAAAGAACTCAGCCATCACATTTATACTTTGAAGCAACCTCTACAACAAGGAGATTCGGTGCAGTTAGACTTTGTGATAAACTATAAGCAGCATGGTTTTCAGCATAACGGTACGAACTCTTTGGTGGTAGAGAACGGTACCTACTTCACAAACTACGACCTGCTCCCAACTATAGGTTACCAACACTACAGGGAACTTAAGGATGCGGTGCTTCGGAAAAAGTATAAACTGACTGCCCGTCCGGAGATACCATCACTTTATGATAAGGAGACGCTTAAAAAGCCGTTCAGTACAGATTATACCACCTTTGAAGCTGTTGTTGGTACGGCAAAAAATGAAGTAGCTGTTGCGCCGGGTAGCTTACAGCGAGCCTGGACAAAAGGAGACCGGCGTTATTTCCACTATAAAACGGATAAGCCAATCGGGGGGGAGTACTCTATTTTGTCAGCAAACTATTCGGTTCAGGAAAGCAAATGGAAGAATGTAGCGATAAGGATTTATTATCATCCCGGCCATGCTCAGAACATTGACAGGATGCTTCGTAGCGTAAAAGCTTCCCTGGCGTATTATACGGAGCAGTTTGGTCCTTACCCTTATAAGTATATAACTATAGTTGAGCGCGCCGGTAATGGGGGTGGAGCAACTGCAGATGCGAGCATCATTTACTATGGGGAGCAGTATGCTTTGATGAATCCCGATGACAGCCCGAAAGGATTTGACTTGCCGTATTACATTCTGGCGCATGAAGTGGCGCACCAGTGGTGGGGAATGGCTAGGTTAACACCTGCCAACGTGGAGGGAGCCGGAGTGTTGATCGAAGGACTTGCCGTATATTCAGGCATGCAGGTGCTGGAAAAAAATTATGAAGAGGGGCATTTAGGGCAATACGTGAGCTATCTGCATTCTGCCTATGAGATGCCTCGTTCACTTGCTTCAGCTTCCTTAATCAGGGCAAATGAAAACTTTTTATACTATCGAAAGGGTGGACTAGCCATGCATGCCCTGAGTAAGTATATCGGTAAAGAAAAGGTTAATGCTGCGCTTCGGAGGATGCTCCAAAAACGCACATCTGGTGAGCTACCCCTGCCAACTACCCTCGATCTCTATCAGGAGCTAAGAAAGGTTACCCCTGATTCGTTAAATTATCTGTTACACGACCTTTTTAAGGCGAACACATATTGGCGACTCAAGACAAAGCAATTTGCAGCAACGCAAACGAAAGCCGGTAACTGGGAGGTAACACTGAAGGTGCAGGCGCAAAAGGTGATAGTTGATAGTACGGGTCAGGAAAATGAAGTACCGATGCATGATTGGCTGGAAGTCGGCATATATGAGGAAGGCAAAGGGCTAGATGCGCCTCTTTACCTTCAGATGCACCAAATCCACTCTGGTGAGCAGGCTATAAAAGTAGTCGTGCCCGGAAAGCCTGACCGCGGCGGTATTGATCCTAACCACCTGATGATAGACCTGAGGCTTGATGATAACATTGTGCAATCGAGTGGGTAATAAAGCCAGATTTTAGGCATGCTATTAAACAAAGAAATTAACGCTACACTTGAAGTCATTCGTTAATTAATTATGCATTTAGCTTCAGAGGCTTGTGTACTGAGTGACATAAAAATGACAACTGTTTCTTATAAAAGCCACTGTTTAACACATCCTGACAGAGAAAACCCATTCATCCTATTACTCCCAATGCAGAAAATAATTTTATTCTGATAAGCGTATAAGTAAGTTCATTATGATAGTCAGGTATAGCAAGAGCAAAATTAATTACAAACAAATTGACTTAGACAATGAGTACCAGATCAAGAGACCAACAGAAGAAGCAGCGCCAAAAAGAATTCAAGGAAAGAAAAGAACATCAGGAGAGGCTTAAAGCTGAGGCAAGCAAAGCTAAACGCGGCTCCTCTGGAAACGATGATGGTATTGAGAGAATATTCAAAGCCGAGGATTAAGCCTTTTTCATTCTCAGGTCATGGTGCAGTTCTTTGCTCTAATGTAGAAATATACTTAAAATCAAGATTGGGGACTTTAGCTTATAGGGTATAAAAAAGCAGCTCCATTTTAATCTGAAGCAGCTTTAGTAAACCAATTGGTGAAATTAAAGAATTTTATCCACAAGGATTTGGCTGCTTTAGCAGTATATATCCAAGTAGGAGTTTGAAACATTAGCCGACCTTGCTGAACATAACACTTGTTATAACTCTTTGCCACCTGGAGCCGCCATGGCCTTTCATAGGTAAAGCCGGCGCTAAAAGCCCTTCGAACGGCCCGCCCGTGAGACGCCTGGTGTTGGTGCTCCCTCGCCGTGCGCTTCTCTTCCTGCATTAGCCTGAGGCCCAAATCTCTCTACTCCTCGGCCGAACATGACGAAGATCATTTTATTACTGAAACCAGACTCCTAATTTCAGGAACTATTTGTATTTTATCAGTATAAAATTGATTGGAGAAAGAGTCAGTCACAGAACAATGATAAAGGCCATCTTTGAGGAGACAGGGCATGAAATGGACGCAGCCTATGCCAAAAGGCTGTTCCACCATCTTTACGAGTACCTGCTCTATAACGACACGCCCTTCTTCCAGGCCGTGCTAGACTACAGGATGAACCTGGACCCGCTAGACAGGGCCAGAGAAGGGTATCTGCTATTCAGGTTTATGCTTCATTTGATGCGGGAAAGCCACCCCTCCCGGCTATCTTGCCTAATGGGCGGCCTGCCGATCGCCACATGAGGCTTACTGCGGACAGGGCAGCTGCACGGTCTCGAACCAGTACTGGCACAGGGTGTCCATGGTCGCTGCCAGCGAGGCGAAGGTCACGGGCTTGGTGATAAAGGAGTTCACTCCCAGGTGGTAGGTCCCCAGGATGTCCTCCTCGGCCCCTGAAGTGGTCAGCACCACCACCGGGATGCGGCGCAGGCGCTCGTGTGCCTTGATCTCCATGAGCGCCTCCCGCCCGTCCTTGCGGGGCATGTTCAGGTCGAGCAGGATGAGGCTGGGAAGCGGGAACTTTCCCTGCTCAGAGAACCTGCCCCGGTGCAGAAGGTAGTCCAGCAGCTCCTCGCCGTCCTCCACGAATTTGACACTGTCCCCGATGCAGGTCTCCTCCAAGGCCTCCATCACCAGCATGCGGTCCTCGGCATCGTCGTCCGCCAGCAGAACCAATGGCTTTTTGTTCATACTTCTTATCAATTATATCTGAAAAGGGAAAAAATAAGCCTTTTGCCCTGCCGCCTGCTCAGCTGTTGCCGTACCTGCCTGGGGTGACGCCAGCCACTCCAGGGCCTCGTCCTCCGAGAGGAAGTAACGCTAGTTATAGGCTTGGCCGGCGCCTTTTATCTTACGGCCTGTGGCCTCCGTTACCAGCTGCTGCAGACAGTCGTAGGAGGGGAGGACGGCAACGCTGTGGACCTTGCTTTTGGAAAGCACCTGCACCGAATGGTCTGACAGCCAGCTCTGATCCTCCAGTGTGGGGATCCCCAGCTTTCGGTTATCGACCAGCACCCGCTCCAGCCGGTGCCCGATCAGTGCACGCCCAGCCTGCTGCAGGCCGTTTCGGTACTCCCTGCTCTCCACCGGCCGCAGCCAGCGGACACAGAGCAGGCTGCTCTTCTTGTTAAGCCTTAGGTCCAGGAAGTCTGATCCATACTCCAGCTCAAACTTCGGCGCAGCCTGTGTCGGGGGAGTATCTGTTTCCCCTGCCGCGGGAACATATAGCAGCCTGCGCAGGGACGCGCCGTTGCTGCCTGCGGGGACCGTGACCAGATCATCTGGTCTAGCCTCCTTATAGCCGCGGCATGGAATCCTGTCGGCTCTGGTTCTGGGACAACCGCCTGAAGCTCTTGCAGATGGTCACCCTGGTGTACGCTTTTCTGCTCTCGCTGCTGGAGCGTGAGCTCAGAGAGGCCGTTTCCAACCTCCTTCGGCAGGGTTGCCATAGAACAGGAAAGCGGTGTAGGAAAACCCCCACACCGCTTTACCGCATCCGGCTGGCTTTGGCCAACCTTTGGAATCTGCTCGTTCTCTCCCTAAATCAAAGTTCTGGATGATTCATGTTTAAGCTTACTGTATAGACCAAAGGATAGAGTTATATAACTATTTCCACAAAGATTTTGCTGCTATTGATGAGTCTTTGAGTTAGCAGAGAAGTAGTTTTGAAATTCATGTTACTAATAAGATTCCTAGAGCTACACCCACAATCTCACCTTCTTTCAGAAAAATGCTTAGCCTGTTCGATAATTAAATACTTCTCAGTTTTTATAAATTCTTTACTCCTGTATAACTACATAAAGCCGGACAAAGGTGAATGTGCTGGTATTATTGTTGTAAAATGTGGATTTATGATGAGGGTGAAATTACCTATCAATAGGTATGTACTTTTTGCATTATTATTAGTATATTTCAAATAGTATTCTATCATTCTTAGAAACGTTATTACTGAAGTACTTATAAGTTTAAATAAATTTGGATGACATCAAGGGCTACAAAAGCGTTTATGACTGGTGCTAAGTTTATAGGAGGGGGCATGACTCCTGCCTATACATTAGAGTTTTTAACACCAACTACTAAATATCCCCAAGGAGCTTTTGAAACCATTGTTTTGCCATACATTGAAATTGGTCGAGAAGGCTGCCAGATTAACTTTGGTGTAGACTCGCTAACTGTTAGCAGGAAACATGCAGCTATCGAAAGAAAAAATAAAGAAACAATCATACGAAACTTATCTAAAACAAACCCCACTCTAGTAAACGGTCGTCCTGTAATAGGTCATTTCTATTTGAATAATGGTGATGAGATTCAATTTTCTCTTGAGGGTCCTAGAATTAGGTATAATGAGTATAAGACCGGAACTACAAGGCTTGCACTCACTAAGCGCATGCAATTAATTGCAAGCCAAACAGCAATGCCTTATAAAAGAATGTTAATAATTATTGGCATTATTATGTTTGTAATTTCTGTTCTGGGTGCTATTTTGATATATAATCTAAAAAAAGATAATAAGTATTTGCTGCAAAAAGAGGTTCCTTCAATACAGTATGCTCATTGTGGTACGGACTTCTTTTGGAATTGTAACTTCAATGCGGTGTCTGAAAATAACGGTAGTTTATTAAAGCTGATTTAAGAAAGTAATGTTTAATATCCATAGCAGAATCATCTCGCATTGATAAGTTAAAGTTGTTTTCATTAATGTTGAACCTTCCTTACTCAGATTATGATAGTAGAAATCTTTGCCACTACTGATAACGGGCAGCGTTCTGTGCAAAATGAAGACAATTTTGCTGTATGTACTGATTTGACATCTAAAAGCTGGGTATTTAAGCCTGGTGAAAAATTAAATCTTTCGAAAGATGGCGCATTGATGTTAGTTGCTGATGGCATGGGAGGTGCAAACGCAGGGGAAGTTGCCTCTGACTTAGCGCAAAAAGTAGTTCAGGAGCAGTTCAATCAGATTCAGGTTATTCCAATAAATGATAAAAAACGCATTGCGCTTTTACAAGATGTTATTCACAATGCACATTTAAAGATTATCGAATACCAGAGGCAACACCTAGAAACTGCAGGCATGGGTACAACTATAGTTATACTCTGGCTTACCCCACAAAAGGCTTATGTTGCATGGTGCGGCGATAGTAGATTGTATGTTTTTAAAAAAGGGCACAGTTTAAAGCCTTTTACGGATGATCACTCTTACGTCTGGGAGCTTGTAAAGGCAGGAAGTATTTCTGCTGAAGATGCCCGTTTACATCCTGAAAGCAATATTATTACACAAAGCTTAGGAGATCCTGGCGCTCATCCAAAACCAGAAGTCAGAGTAATCAATGTTACAGAAGGGGACAGGTTTCTTTTGTGTAGTGATGGACTGAATAGTATGTTATCGGATGTCCAGATAAATGATATTTTAACTAAAGAAGACAGTACTGTTGATGCAAGCAAAATGTTAATTGATGCTGCTAACGTGGCGGGTGGCAGAGATAATATAACAGTTGTTTTGCTCGATGTAAAAGAAGCACAAGAACAAGTTAAAGCTACACAGACTACTACACAGGAACTAAGAAAATTTATAAAAGTTAAGAACAGAGTCATTGTTGCACTGGCGCTAATTCTATTATGTGTGGTTAGCTATCTTGTTATTGCTAAAGCGATAACTTCTTATAATTCATCTAATAATATTGACAGTGTTAATACAGACAGAGTAGATAATGACAATAAGTCTGACGTAAACACATCAAATACAGACAGTATCTATCAGTAACCAGTATAAATTCAGAATCACCTACTCTACAGCAGTTAAGAAATAATCACAACAATAACAGATACCTTATAAAGTCGAAAAATGATTACAAAGCGACTTACTTGAATGGCGTTAATGCAATTTCAGTTGACACCACCAAAAGTGGAACTAGATAGGAACATAAAGATACATGTCTTTAGCTAGCACTAGCCCAGATAATACTTAAACTCTTACACCTGAAAATATGAGATGTTATACATGCGGATTCACCAATACAAATGGCAGTAAAATTTGTGAAAAATGCGGCACCAAATTAAAAGCGCCTGCCGAAGCTCCGGTGGCTGGAGCAATACAACCGGTACCTAATGTTCGAAATGCACATGCTGAGGGAATTCCAACTATGAGAGGAGCTATTTCACAGCAGCCTGCTTGGGATGCTGTAACTGAAACTGAATTTAAGTGTGATGCATGTGGACACTATCCTTTAAAATCACAGGTGTCTAAAGAAAATCCATGTCCAAACTGTAAATCAACAGGAGTGAAGGAAGTGCATAATGGTACCATGAGCTTTCCTAATCTCTTCTTTGGTAAAGTAACGGCTTCTTCCACCTCAAAGATAAAGTTAGTAGATATTGCTACTGATAAGCCTCTAGAGTTTGAGGGAGACAATGTCGTACTGAATAGATCAAATCTAAATCCGAATGACCAAAGCATTTCTTCAGCGCAACATGTACAGTTTAAAAAAGAAATTGATACATGGCATATAACAGATCTTAGTAGTAATCATGCTACTTTCATTCAGGTTAATGGTAAAGTAGCTATTGAATCCGGTTCTCATATATTAATAGGTAACAGAATTTACAGGGTCGAGTTTGATTGATGGAAGACACCCTACCACAAGTTGTTGAGCTTGCTCCTAAATCTGTAGTATCATCTGCACAGGACAAATACATTGTGCAAAAGGAAATAGGACAGGGAGGTTTTGGTAGTGTTTATCATGTAAGCTCTGGTAGGGGAGATTTCGCCCTGAAACTTTCCAAAATGTGGAAGTTCACTCCTAATGAGCGACTTGAGTATGCAAAACGCTTCAGGCAGGAATTTGAGTATTCCTGTAAGATACCTGGAGATAATATAGTTAGATCTTATGATTTTGATAGCTATGCAGGTAACCCTTTTTTAGTAATGGACTTCTGTACTAACGGGAGCTTACGGAAACGAATAGGTGAGCAACTAAGTACAGCAGAACTTCGAGGGATTGCTACAGGTATATTGAAGGGATTGAGAAGCATGCATCGGGAAGGTATCATACACCGGGACTTGAAGCCTGAAAA
>CBINIP010000036.1:0-30425 GCA_966250805.1 uncultured Pontibacter sp.
TTGATGACTTCACGATAGAAGGTACCACGCCCCCGGCTGAAAACAGGCCACCGGTATTTATAGCGGATAACTATAATCTTTCGGTTTCAGAAGAAACTGCCTTGGGTGCTAGCATTGGAAGTATAAAAGCTACAGATCCTGATGGTGATGCCATTTTATATGAAATAACAGCAGGCAACACTAATAAAGCATTTGCCATTAATGCTTCAACAGGTGCAATTACTGTTGCTAAAAAGTTAAACTTCCATACCCAAGCAGATTATACTTTAAGTGTAAGAGCAACAGATACTGGCGGGCTGTTTGGGCAAGCTACAATTAAGATCAGTATAACTTTGGGTAAGGCAGTTGCATCGTTTGTTCATATAAGCTGGGGTACTGCAGCGAGTCAACCTTATAGTGTAAGTGAAGCACAAGGTGAAACCGTGAATGGTAAACTATACACTTTTGGTGGCTTCGATAGTCGAAAATCCTGCTGTACTCCGACAAGCCGTGCTTTTGTATATGACCCAAACCTAAATAAATGGTCTTCAATTGCGCCAATGCCACCCATGAATGGGACCAATTATGGAGGAGTTACACACGCAGGTTTTGCCACTGATGGTACTGATATATACTTTGCAGGTGGTTATACTTCTAACGCTGCCGGTACCGGACAGATATTCGGTACCAGGGAGGTTTGGAAATATATTGTGGCAGAAAACCGCTACACAAGATTACCCGATCTTCCCATTGTTATTGCAGCAGGACAATTAGAATATGTAAATGGAAAGCTGCACCATATAGCAGGTACCAATCAGGCACGTACCCAGGATCTTGGGAATCATTATGTATTAGACTTAGATAACCTGAGTGCAGGTTGGAAGACATTAGCAGTATTACCTAATCCTCGGCAGCATGCTGGATCTGCTGTTTTGGAAGGTAAAATTTATTTTATTGGCGGGCAAACCGGCCATGATAGCCATCTGACTACGTCAAAAGAAGTACATCGCTATGACCCAATAAACAATAGCTGGACTAAACTTACAGATTTACCTGTGCCAAATGGAGCTAACGGTCGTGGCCATATTTCTTCATCTGTAGTTGTAGTAGGTAATCGAATACTTGTGTTGGGTGGAGAGACTGTACATGGCAGCGGGCGTACTAATATGGTTTCAGCATACACATCCGGAACTAATACTTGGCAAAACTTAACTGGTTTACCAGCCTCAAGGTATTCTGGCGTTGCAGCTTATCTAAATGATAATATCTATTATACAGGTGGATCTAGTTCCAGTATTACTTATAAAGGCATTCCGGGTAGCTCTGCAAGCCAGTCGGTAAGTAGTTTCACGCTCGTAAACGCAGATAATCAGCAGGATATCGGAACACTTTCTAATGGCATCACTCTTAACTTAAGTACATTGCCTACACGAAACCTGAACATACGGGCAAATACTAGCCCATCTACTGTAGGAAGTATAGTTTTTGCTTTAAGTGGGGCAGAAAGTAAGAATACAACCGATAATATAGCACCTTACAACTTAGTTGAAGATAATAGCACCTGGACGCCAAGTACAGGAACTTATACTTTAAAGGCCACACCATATACAGCTACTAATGGCACCGGAACGGCCGGAACTGCTTTAAATGCAAGTTTTACTATTACAGACGAAGCCTCTACAGCGGCAAGCAATCTTATCAACTCAGGTGGAGGTAGCTTTACGGATGGACAGGGACGGAGCTGGTCGGGAGATGTCTATGCTAGCGGAGGTTCTACAGCTACTAAATCCTTTGATGTGGCCAATACCACCGATGATGGCCTGTACCTGTCTTACCGCTATGCTACCTCTTCCAGCTCTACTACGCCTGGCGCACCGTTCAGCTACAACATACCTGTGCCTGCTTCGGGCACTTATACCGTGAAGCTGCATTTCGTGGAACCTTACTTTGGCGCTCCCGGTGGTAAAACCACAAACCTTGTTGGCGCGCGCGTATTTCATGTGGATGTGGAAGGGCAGCGGGTATTAAGCAACTATGATATTTATGCGCAGGAAGGAGCAGCTAAAGCTGTGGTTAAGACTTATAGCAATGTCTCAGTAAGTGACAATACTTTAAATATTGTGTTTACCTCTGTTAAAAACAACGCTATTATCTCAGCCATTGAAGTGCTGCAGGAAACTGCTGGCTCAACTATAAAGAACTTTTCACAAACTATAGTTGCTGAAAATAAAATCCAGCCAAGCTTAAAAGTCTATCCAAACCCCGCAAGAGGAGATAAGTTACGATTGAATTTAGAAGGCTTCAGGAAGGACGATATGGTAAGAATTACTATATATACTATGGTTGGAAAAGTAGTACAGTCAATAGAGTTTGAGGCAGTTACTTCTGGTGTATTTGATAAGGAAATAATTTTTAATCACAAAATGAGTAAGGGGCTATACATTATAAGGGCTCAAGCTGGATCAATTATAACGCAAACAAAATTAATGCTGGAATAATTGAATAATTTTAACTATTGCTTTGTAATATCCGCATAATTTTTAACCCATAAAAATTGATCATTAGCCTTGTTAGAAGATTATTTTGCTGGTATTATTCAATTTCTAATTGATAATATTTAATTTATTGCGACTTTTACACCAGTGTTGCGTATTTATATATCGCTTTTGGTACTGCTGCTTTTGATTGATTAATTGTATAATGCGGTTGCTTCTACTTTCACTATAAGTGGTTGTTGAGCATACCTGCTATTCCTATTGTAGTTTGATCTTATACTGTAAGTCATACTTTAAGAACCTATTCCACTGGCTTTACAACAGTTTATTGCTTTAAAGTCGGATAATTTGTTCCCTGTGATTCTATCATAATTACCTTGACAAACGTCTATGAGACAGAATTTTACTACACCCAAAATTATAATAATATGTAAAGCTGTTTATTCAGCACTTCTTATTTTGCTTTTCCCAGTCATCGCACAAGGTCAGTGTCCTCCAGTGAGCACCTTGAGTTGTGAGCAGGTGCAGGTGGGGCTACCCTACAGCCTTTCGTTTGCCTCTGGGGTGAGCGGCACCCTGGGTGATAAAAGCGGCGTGGGCACGGGCTTTACCATGGCAGATGCCTACTCTGGCACGCGCCTGTCGGCTGACGGGGCGGCCACTAACCCCCAGGTGCCGGGCTATGAGCCTGCCAAGCTCAGCCTGACAGGGGGAGTGCTGCAGGTGGTCACCAACAAAGGCATTGCCTCTACGACGAGCAACAACCAGATCAACAGCTTAGGCGTGCAGGTGGATTCGCGCAATAGGCTGCAGGTAGAGGTGACGCTGGTAAACCCTTACTACGGCACGGCTTACCAGCAGGCAGGGCTGTGGCTGGGCCTCTCGGACAAGACCTTTGTCAAATTAGTAGTAGTGGGCAACAGGGTCGAGCTGCGGAGGGAGGTAAACGATGTGTCAGGCACTGCGGACCAACGCATCACCGGCATACTCTCCGGGCTCAGCAACCAGGCCGTACGCCTGCGGCTGGTGATGGATCCCTCGACGAACCAGGCGCAGGGCTTTTACTCAGTGAACGGAGGCAGCTACACCAGCGTGGGCACAGCCTTGAGCATCACTGGCATGGGGCTTACTTCCTCGACAGCGTACGTGGGCATTCAGGCCACCCACCGCAACGCCACCACTCCTGTCACTTATACTTTTGATGATTTCAAAGTAGAAGGGGCAACTACCCCGCCGCCCGCGGAAAACAGGCCGCCGGTGGTGGTGACAGCGCCCTTGAACCAGAGCCTGAGCACAGGCCAGCAGTTCAGCTTCTCAGGCGGCGAGTACTCTGATCCCGATGAAGGGGATGCTTTGACCTATACAGCTACGCTGGCCACGGGTGGGGCTTTGCCCACCTGGCTGCAGTTCAATGCCACGACGGCCGCTTTTACGGGCACGGCGCCCACAGCGGCTACCAGTTTGTCGGTGCGCGTGACAGCCACTGACAAGGCAGGGGCTTCGGTGTCGGCTACCTTTACAGTGGAAGTGAAAAGCGGCACCACGGCCGGCTGCCCGCCGGTGAGCACGCTGGCCTGCGAGCAGGTACAGGTAGGGCTGCCCTACAGCCTTACGTTTGCCTCGGGGGTGAGCGGCACCCTGGGTGATAAAAGCGGCGTGGGCACGGGCTTTACGATGGCAGATGCCTACTCGGGCACGCGCCTTGCAGCGGACGGTTCAGCTACTAACCCCCAGGTGCCGGGCTATGAGCCTGCCAAGATCAGCCTGACAGGGGGCACCCTGCAGCTGGTCACCAACAAAGGCATTGCTTATCTGACAAATAACAACCAGCTAAATTCGCTGGGGGTAAAGGTGGATTCGCGCAATAGGCTGCAGGTAGAAGTGACGCTG
Source organism: uncultured Pontibacter sp. (assembly GCA_966250805.1). GTDB lineage: Bacteria > Bacteroidota > Bacteroidia > Cytophagales > Hymenobacteraceae > Pontibacter. Next base: position 4,365 of record CBINIP010000036.1, read on the forward strand.
GTTAATCCTTTTTATGGTACTTCAGGTCAGCAGGGTGGTTTGTGGCTGGGCCTCTCGGACAAGACCTTTGTCAAATTAGTAGTGGTGGGCAACAAAGTGGAATTCAGAAAAGAAGTCAACGATGTGTCGGGCACCGCGGACCAGCGCATCACAGGCTCCATCTCAGGGCTCAACAACCAGCGCGTGCGCCTGCGTATGTTGCTTGACCCAGGAGCCAATACAATAGAAGGATTTTACTCTGTTAACGGGGGCGCCTACACCAGCGTGGGCACAGCCTTGAGTATCTCAGGAATGGGCCTGACTTCTTCGACTGCGTATGCCGGCATTCAGGCCACCCACCGAAACGCCACCAGCGCCGTGACCTATACTTTCGATGACTTTATAGTTGAGGAGGCTACTTCCACTGAATCTTTAAGGCCTTATGTTACGGCTGTGCGTCCTGCAGATGGAGCAACTAATGTTCCTTTAGATCAATCAGTTTCTGTTGACCTGGAGTTCCCGAGTGGCAAATCTATAGATGGTAGTACTGTAAATACGAATACTGTTAAGTTGTATAAAGTAGCAAATGGTGTGAAAACAGAAGTCTCTGGCACTGCTGTAAACTCCACAGCTGCTGGCGATGCAATAACACTTTCGGCTACACTTACAGCTAGTACTACATATGAATTTGTTATCTCAGATCAGGTAAAAGACTTGAACGGGTACGCTATAATTCCTTTCACATCCCGCTTTACTACTATCAGTTCAAACCCTGATACACCAACGGATTTGGAAGGAGTATCTTTTACTCAGAGAACTGTGATAGATAATAGTTTTGGAGCCTATGGTTTTACCACCCTTGCCATCGGACCAGATCGTCGTTTGTATGCAGCAGGCTCAGGCGGTCAGATTGAAAGATGGGATATTAATGCGGATGGTACTTTGAGTAACCATGTTACTATTACTTTATTTGGCTCAACAGTAAGATTGCTTATAGGGTTGCGTTTCGATCCATCGGCAACAAGCAGTAATCTAATTGCTTGGATCAGTCATTCTTCTGGGGCATTCAGTGCTGCCCCAGATTGGTCCAGCAAAATATCCAGAGTAAATCTGAATAATCCATCAAATCCCCAAATACAGGATTATGTAATTAATTTGCCACGCTCTTATAAAGATCATTCGGTAAACTCGATAGATTTTGGTCCGGATGGTGCATTATATGTTAATATGGGTAGCAATACTGCAATGGGTGCACCTGACGCTGCCTGGGGCAACAGACCTGAAAGGCTTTTGACAGCGGCTGTTCTACGGCTTGATATTACTAAAGCACAACAGGCAGGTCTGCCTGTTGATGTTAAAACTGAAGACGGGGGTAACTATAATCCGTATGCCGCAGATGCTCCGTTAACTATTTATGCAAGCGGTTTAAGAAATGCTTATGACCTAGTATGGCACTCAAACGGACAACTTTATGTGCCTACGAATGGCTCTGCAGCCGGTGGCAATACGCCTGCTCTTAAATCAGGCACAATATGGTCCAACGGGCAACAATATACTGGCCCGGATGTACCTTCTATGACGGATGTTCGCGATACTCAGAACGATTACTTGTTCAGGGTTCAAAAAGGCGGCTATTATGGTCATCCAAACGTGCTAAGAAATGAATATATCTTAAATGGAGGTAATCCTACGTCGTCAGTGGATCCGGGTGAGATCGTCTGGACTATAAATGGTAAAACCTATGGTTACCCGGTTGGTACGCCAAAAGAACCAAATTACAGAGGCTGGTCCTATGACTTTGGTACTAACATTTCTCCAAATGGGGTAATTGAGTATAAAAGTAATGCCTTTGATGGTAAGTTGAAAGGTAGATTATTGGTTTGCCGGTTTAGTGGTGGCGATGATATTATTATACTGGAGCCTGGTGCAAGCAGTAAAGATATTGTAAGCGCTGTACCGGGTATAGAAGTACCAGGACTACGAAAGCCATTTGCAAACCCGCTTGATATTGTTGAAGATGTTGTTACAGGTAACCTGTACATTACGGAGTACTATGATGGTAATGGTAAAGGAAAGCCTTTCATAACTCTGTTGAAAGCTGACAAGCCTGCCAATGGAGAGCCTCCGGTTGTTTCTTCCACAACACTTATCAACTCAGGCGGAGGGGTTTACACAGATGGGCAAGGACGCAGCTGGTCGGCAGATGCCTATGTTAGCGGAGGTTCTACAGCCACTAAATCCTTTGACGTGGCAGGCACCACCGACGATGGCCTCTACCTGTCCTACCGCTACGCCACCTCCTCGAGTTCCACCACGCCCGGAGCTCCTTTCAGCTACAGCATTCCTGTACCTGCTTCAGGCACCTATACGGTCATGCTGCATTTTGTAGAGCCCTACTTCAAAGCTTCGAATGCACGCGTATTTCACGTCGATGCAGAAGGACAACGGGTGCTGAGCAACTATGACATTTATGCCCAGAATGGCTATGGTAGAGCTGTTGTACAAACCTTCACAAATGTTTCAGTGACAGACGGCACGCTTAACCTAAGCTTCTCTTCTGTAAAGAATAATGCCATCATCTCGGCCATCGAGGTGCTGCAAAATACAACTGCTGCTGTCGCAAAAGCTGGAAATAATAATGCTTTACAGGGTATAGAAAGCAATGATCAGGAACTGCTAGTTTATCCAAACCCTGCTACTGGAGGTAAGATTAATATTGAATTAAATGGCTTTGAAAAGAACAGCCCTATAGAAGTAACGCTTCGAGATGTTACGGGTAGAATAATGCAGACTAAATCTTTGGAAACAGATGGGGCAGGGGTTTCAAAAACAGAAATGTTGTTGGATAAAAGTATGAGTCCAGGGATATACATTATCCATACTCAAGGTACAACAGGTATTAAATATAAGAAGATAATTGTTAAATAGACTTAGATATCAAACACATTGAAATTTGTTTTTAACATTTGATTTCATAGTGTTTCTTATCTGTATACTAATGTTAGTTATATATTGTAAAATATAAGTATTTACTATAACTTTATTTAATATAAATACGTTTATCCTTGTAAAATTATAATTATTAGATTATTTATAATGTTAGTATTGGCACGTTTCTTCTTAAAGCGGGTTAATAGAGATAACAAGTCAAAAATGTTATAAAGTTTACATTACTATTACACAATATAGCTAATAATGATAATTGTGTACATGTTTAGTTATGTCTCTTGTAGAAAGATATAACATTAGTTGTACGAAAGATTACCCTTCTTATATTAATGTTGGTCTAAGCTTAGAAGCCCACCTAATTTATGTAATATCTAGACTAATACCTGTAGATTCTTTATACCACTTAGTTATAAATAAAGAAATATGAAGATATCAATTATTGCTGGTGCCCGACCAAACTTCATGAAGATAGCTCCCATAATTGAAGCAATTAAAGAAGCCGAAAAGCAAGGTGAAAATATCTGTTATCGATTAATTCATACTGGACAGCATTATGATAAGAAGATGTCAGGAGATTTTTTTGAGCAGTTAGGTATACCTGAGCCGGATGTGAATCTGGAAGCAGGAGGGGGTACACAGGCAGAACAAACAGCTGCCATTATGGTTCGTTTTGAGCAGGAACTTTTAGCACATCGCCCTGACATGATCATTGTGGTAGGTGACGTTACTTCTACAATGGCTTGTGCCATTACAGCTCAAAAGCTTTGCATACCGGTAGCGCACGTAGAAGGAGGAATACGATCAGGTGATTGGACAATGCCGGAAGAAATAAATCGCATTGTCACAGACAGTATAAGTAATTACTTCTTTACAACATCAGAGGTGGCTAATCAAAATTTGCTTAAATCGGGAGTAAGGTCTGAACAAATCTTTTTTGTTGGTAACACCATGATCGACACCCTCCTCAAGCAAATGCCTAAGTTCCGCCAACCGGTGTTCTGGCAGGAATACAGCTTAAGAGAAAAGGAATACCTGGTGATGACTCTACACAGACCATCCAATGTAGATAACTTTGGACAGCTTAAAAAGTTGTTGGAGGTGGTAGAGGACAGTACAAGGCAAATGCCAGTAATCTTTCCTGTACATCCCCGCACGCGCAACAACTTAGATAAAGTTGGGATTACCCTGAACCATGTAAAAGCTGTTGATCCATTAGGATACCTGGAGTTTAATTACCTGGTTCAGCATGCAAAAGGTGTTATAACAGACTCAGGGGGTATAACTGAGGAAAGCACTGTGATGGGAGTGCCATGTATGACATTAAGAAACTCAACAGAGCGCCCGGAAACCTGCTCAATAGGTACAAACGAATTGTTAGGAACAGATCCCGAAGTACTGAAGGGATCACTTAAAATGTTGTTTGAAGTTGGGTGGAAAGAAGGAGGTATCCCCCCACTATGGGATGGTAAAACTGCTAAGCGAATCGTAGAGGCATTGTTAAATATTACTTATACTAACACTGAAACAGTCAAAAAACATGAACATGAACTTGAAGTTTATGTTTAAGAGATACTGAGGAGTAAAATTTCTAATTTACAAATCACTCAGGCTCCTTCACTGAAAGATATCGACTAATATACAGAAAGAGTTCAAAATGTAAGTTTTCTCGCTTTGTGTAGATTCCTAGCCAGGTAGAAAATAAAATATAAATTTATTATTAAGCAGTTATGAAAATACTTTTGCTGCATCAGTACTTTTTAGAGGAGGATGATCCAGGAGGCTCTCGCTTCAATGAAATGACTAAGCAATGGTCAGAACAGGGGCATAACATAACTGTAATTGCTGGAATGATGCATTATAATGGTAGTCAGAAAAGAGCTGAGTACAAAGGTAAATGGTTTAAAAGAAAACGACATGGCAAGGTTGAGGTTTGGCGAACGCACGTTTCAGAGAACTATAACTCAAGCTTTATAGGTAGGTTCTGGGGGTATTTTTCTTTTATCATTTCCTCGTTATGGGCTGGTTTATTTAAGGCGAAAGATAATTATGACATCATTCTAATCACCTCGCCGCCTTTGTTCTTGGGTATTACTGCTTGTGTACTATCAAAATTTAAAAAAATACCTTTCGTTTTTGAGGTGCGAGACTTATGGCCTGAATCTGCAATCGATACAGGAGTGGTTACAAATAAGTTAGCTATCAACATGGCTTTTCGGCTAGAAGCGTTTATCTATAAAAAAGCTACATTAATTAATGTGCTTACACCAGCATTTAGGGATACATTAGTTAATAAAAAGCAAATTGCTAATGAAAAAGTTGTAATGATACCTAATGCTGCAGACTTTAGTTTATCTGAAAATATACTTAATAGCTTTGATACCTATCAGTTCAGGAAAACACTTAATTGGGAAAATCGGTTTGTTATTACTTATGTTGGAGCGCATGGTGTAGCTAATCATTTAGAGCAAATTTTAGGTACTGCTGATTTGCTACGTGATACAAATGTGCTCTTTATTCTCATCGGATCTGGCATGGAGAAACATAAACTAAAAGTGCTGGCTCAATCTATGAAATTAATGAATGTACAATTTTTTGATGCTGTGGCCAAAGCAGAAGTATTCAAGTATATTGCTGCTTCTGATATGGGGACCTCAGTGCTTAAAAAAGCAGATACATTCAAGACGGTGTTTTCCAACAAGACATTTGACTATATGGCTTGTAAGAAACCAGTTCTAATGGCTATAGATGGTGTTTCGCGAGAACTTATCGAAGAGGCAAAGGCTGGAATGTTTATAGAACCTGAAAATCCACAAGATTTCGCAAATAAAATAAAACTTTATATTTCAAATCCAGAACGTGTTGTTCAAGAAGGAGAAAACGGTTATCTATATGCGAAGAAGAACTTTGATCGTAAAGTGCTTGCAAATAATTATGTATCCATTCTTGAATCCCTCGTTAATTCCAAAATGCCGGAACTTGTTAATGCATAATTTGAACTTTTCATAGCTTTCGTTTTGATTTAGGTAACACTGTATAATAATATCAATTTAGGTAGTATTAGTAGGGTCTTGAAGAACTTTTATAATTTTTTATTAAAAATTACATGTTTAAGAGCAGAAGAAAATGGAAGTAGTTTCCTTATTCTTATAAAATTGCTGGATAAAAGTTATAATGTTACTATTACATTATTTAAAAATGGATATAAAAATGTATTTAAATTTTTTTGCTTATAGAACAATTACTGCAGGTTTAGCTAGCGCTAATTATACCATTTTATATAAGTTTAGGAGTTTTTATCTGATTTAGAAGCAGTTTAAAAACTTGAAAATGTACCCAAAACTGCTCAAACCTCTTTTTGATATTAGCTTAGCCATCATCGTTTTAATTTTTGTGGCTCCGGTTTTTGTCCTTGTTATTATTGCATTAGCATTTGCAAATCAAGGTAAGATTTTCTTTCTACAAAACAGGCCGGGTAAGAACAATAAAATTTTTAAAATTATAAAATTGAAGACGATGAATGATTTGAAAGATGACAATGGTGAGTTACTGCCTGATGAGTTAAGGCTAACAAAGATTGGAAAATTTATAAGAAGTACCTCTCTTGACGAAATTCCACAACTAATAAACGTCTTGAAAGGAGATATGAGCTTTGTTGGGCCACGCCCACTATTGATTGAGTATGTGCCTTTATATAATGAGACTCAGAAAAGAAGACATGATGTTAAGCCAGGCATAACTGGTTGGGCACAAATTAATGGAAGGAATGCAATATCATGGGAGCAAAAATTTATGTATGATGTTTGGTATGTGGATAATATCTCGTTTGTATTAGATATTAAGATACTTCTCCATACTATTAAAAAAACTTTACAATCTGACGGAATAAACAATGCGAGTAGTGTGACCATGCCAAGGTTTGCTGGTAATAAATAACAAAGGGGTAGTTGTTCAATGCGGTGCAAGTGATATAAGTTATAAACTCTAGTCATTCATAATTGGAATTGTATAAAATGAAGTCTAAAATATGGTTGTCGTCTCCACATATGGGGGAGAGCGAGCAAAGTTTCGTGAATGAAGCATTTGCAACAAACTGGATAGCGCCTCTTGGCCCAAATGTGGATGGATTTGAAAAAGATTTGGAAGGTTTTTTAGGACAAAATGTGCATGTGGCTGCACTTAGTTCTGGAACAGCTGCACTTCATCTTGCTTTGATTTTATTAGGGGTGAAGCGAGGAGATGAGGTTATTTGTCAATCAATGACGTTTTCGGCATCTGCTAATCCTATCATTTATCAAGGAGCTACTCCCATATTTATTGATAGCGAAGAGCAAACTTGGAACATGTCTCCTGAGTTCCTGGAAGAAGCAATATTAGAACGATTAAGCAAGGGTAAGAAACCTAAAGCGATTATAGTAGTCCATTTATACGGAATGCCTGCTGATATGGAAAGAATTATGGCAATTTCAAGGCAATATGAAATTCCTGTTGTTGAAGATGCTGCAGAAGCTTTAGGATCTACTTATAACAACAGAGCATTGGGTACATTTGGAGATTTGGGTGTTCTTTCTTTTAATGGCAATAAGATAATTACCACTTCTGGTGGAGGAGCTCTGGTCTCAGCTAATGGAAAATGGATAAGTAAAGCTAGATTTTTGGCTACCCAGGCAAGAGACGAAGCTCCTCACTACCAGCACTCGCACATTGGTTATAATTATAGAATGAGTAACATCTGTGCTGGAATTGGGCGAGGACAGATGGAAGTTTTACCACTTCGCGTTCAACAACGCAGGAGAAACTTTGATTTTTATAAGAATGCATTTGCACCATTAAGCGAAATTAGTTTTTTAAATGAACCTACTATAAAATATTTCTCTAATCGATGGCTAAGTACTGTTCTTGTTAAGGAGTCCTTTGAAAAGGGAATAAATCGCGAGCAATTACGAAAAGCTTTAGAAGTTGAGAATATTGAGTCCAGGCCTTTATGGAAACCAATGCATTTACAGCCAGTTTTTAAAAACTGCTACTTTTATGGCAATGGAACGAGCTATTTTTTATTTAAAAATGGCCTATGCTTGCCATCTGGTTCAAATCTATCAGAAGAGGAGTTAACAAGAGTTTCGAAAATAATTTCTGAATTCTGTAGCCTTTCTCAGGCCAATCAGTTACAAACAGTAGCCTCTTAAAACTCAATAATATTTATCGTTTATACCCTTCTCTTTTAAAGGTTCACTTTACTTTTAATATTTCCTCAGTTAATCTCAATTTAATTTTTTGTAGTTGAATTAAGACACGATATAAAAGTATTTACAATATTAATAAATTAATAATTATTTTAACTATATAAATAAGTTCTTAAACTAAATAATAATGCGCAGTCACAACTTTTGTATTAGTGTAGCCTAGTTTAATAATGGAATAATTAAAACAATATTTTTTTAGCAGGGTAAATATTATATTAAATTGGGATAGGTAATGTTTTCTTTCGCATAACTCTTTTATAATGAAGTCATTTATACTGAATAGATCATTGCCAAAGTGGATAATACTTTTGATAGATCAAGCCATTATGACTTGGTCTTTTACTTTATCATACTTTCTTATTGTTCAATTTAACTATAATGAGATTATTAAAAGCTATTTCATAATTTATGTCAGTATATACATGATAATTCCACTTGCAGTGTTTTATTATATGAACTTGCATACAGGGCTGATTAGGTATTCAAGTTTTGAAGATATTACAAGAATTTTTATTGCAGTACTTAGCACCTGCCTTGTTTTTGGGTTATTAGATTTCTTAGTATTCAAATCAATTTATCATTTTGATTCAGTTAATATATATGCTATTCTTTTAATTAACTTTTGTATTTCTTCTACATTGCTCATAATGCTAAGACTAATTACTAAAAGTTTATATTTTTATATTAAAAATCATAATCCAGGAGTGAAAGAAAATGTATTAATTTATGGTGCTAATGATAGTTCTATTCTGGTAAAGGAGGCTTTGGAAACGAATGGCCATGGAAAATTTACCATCCTTGGATTTATTGATGATAACCATACCATAGTTAATAAGTGTATCCAACAGAAACGCGTTTATCATGTCAATGAAATAGTGAAATTGAACCAAATGTTACAAGTTGATAAGATCGTTATATCAAATGAAGAAATTGCGTCAGATTCTAAAATAGAATTAATCGATAAATGTTTAGAATTGGGGATTAAAATTCTAAAGCTTCCGAACACTTCTAATTGGATATCAGGAAATTTAAAGTTGGATCAATTACAAGGCTTGAAAATTGAGGATTTGTTACACCGCCCACCGATCATCATAAACAATGAAAGAGTATGTGATGATCTATGTGGGAAGCGTGTGTTAGTTACTGGGGGAGCGGGATCAATTGGCTCTGAAATTGTTAGGCAGGTACTTAATTATAAGCCTGAAGTTCTGATAATTTGTGATCAAGCCGAATCTCCTTTACATGAACTGCAACTAGAGATAAAAGAAAGTTATCCATCAACTGTAATTGAAATCTACGTTGGAGATATACAGAATTTTGATAGAATGTATACTCTTTTTAAAAAATTTAGTCCACAAATTATTTATCATGCAGCTGCTTATAAACATGTGCCGATGATGGAAAGTAATCCATCAGAAGCTATATTGACAAATATTCTTGGTACAAAGTATTTAGCTGACTTATCTGTCAGCTTTGATGTAGAGAAGTTTGTTATGTTATCAACTGATAAGGCTGTTAACCCAACTAATATAATGGGGGCATCTAAGAGAATTGCTGAAATTTATGTACAGTCACTTAATTATGCTGAATCAGACAAAATTTATCATGGTACATCGTCACATAAGACTAAATTCATAACTACTCGCTTTGGGAATGTGTTAGGATCAAATGGTTCTGTTATTCCCCGTTTTAGGTCACAGATAGAGAATGGAGGGCCTGTTACTATAACTCATCCAGAAATCACTCGGTATTTCATGACCATACCGGAAGCTGTTCAACTAGTGTTAGAAGCAGGGACAATGGGCAATGGAGGAGAGATATTCGTTTTTGATATGGGCCAACCTGTTAAAATTGTAGATTTAGCTCATAAAATGATTAAACTAGCTGGTTTTACTCCGGGAGGTGAAATTAAAATAGTTTTCACTGGTCTAAGGCCTGGCGAGAAGCTTTACGAAGAGCTACTAAATTGTGAGGAACTGACTATACCTACTTATCACGATAAAATAAAAGTATCTAAAGTAAGAAAATATGCCTACAAGGAGGTTTTAACTAACATCAATGAATTATTATTGTTGAATAAACGAGGAGACGACATAGAAACAGTGCGTAAAATGAAGATGATGGTACCTGAGTTTATTAGCAAAAATTCAAAGTATGAAGAATTAGATTTAGTTAATACCTAAAAGCTCGGTTTAGCTAAAACATTTTGCGGAAGTGAAAAATTAATTAAAATTGTATTTTACAGATACTTCAGAATTTTAAATGAGGGGTTTTTAAAGGGTAAAGCTTAATTCTCATGCTAACAAAAACGCCCCTTAAGCATAAAACTTAAGGGGCGCCAGCATTTATAGGATTTATACTTTATACTTCGGCAGTAGGATCTACTTTTTCTACTTTAGAGCCGAAGAAGCCATAGTATACGATGTACAGGTAGCAAACCAGTGGCACCAGGAACGAGGTTTGAAGACTGCCACTAACATCGGCAACATAACCTTGTAACGGCGGAATAATAGCCCCACCTACAATGGCCATTACCAGCAACGATGAGCCCTGGCTTGTATGAACGCCAAGACCTCGGATAGCTAAGGTAAAGATAGTAGGGAACATGATCGAGTTGAACAAACCGATACCAATTACAGCCCACATAGCTATAGAGCCTGTGGCAAAGCTCGTGATCAACAGTAAGGCAATAACGCTGGCAGCAAAGAAACCAAGTGTTCTGTTTGGTATAAAACCAGCGATCAGTAACACTACAAAGTTAAGGGCAATCAAACCTAGCGCAATAAGTGCCTGATCTAAACCATAAATACTGAAAATAGCAACGAAAGCAACAGCCGCGATCAATCCGATGATCATGTACTTGAAGCCTTTGCTCTTCGATTGCGACAGTGCAATAGCACCAAAGAATCTGCCGATCATGGCACCTCCCCAGTAAAATGCCAGGTAGTGGCCACCTTCTGCTTCAGAAAGGCCAGCAATTTCCGGTAGCTTGAAGAAGTTGATCAGGGTACTACCAATAGCAACCTCACCACCAACATACATAAAGATACAGATGATACCCAAAACCAGGTGACGGTACTGCAAAGCACCTGCACTTGCTGTTATTTTGCCCTCACCCTGCACGTGTGGCAGTCTCGAAAGCTTAATGAAAAGAGCCAGCAGAAGCAACGTAACAGCCAGTCCAATGTATGGCAGCTTAACTGAGTCTGCATTAGTGGTCATATCCTGTGTTCCTTGAAAAATAAGGTAACCACCAATAAGAGGGGCAACTGTTGTTCCGAAAGAGTTTAGAGCTTGTGTAAGGTTAAGGCGACTTGCGGCACTTTCGGCAGGACCAAGTATAGTTACATAAGGGTTAGCTGCAATCTGAAGTATAGTAATACCTGAAGCAAGTATAAACAGCGCAGTTAAAAAGAACGCATAACTTGTGTAGCTAGCAGCCGGAAAGAAAAGGGCACAACCAAAGGCCGCTACAATCAGACCTACAATAATGCCGTTCTTGTAGCCTATCTTCATTATCGGGTCGCCTTTTGTTACCGAAAAAATGAAGTATAGCAGCGAAATAATAAAGTAAGCACCAAAAAATGCGGTCTGGATGAGCATAGCCTGCCAGTGTTGCAGGGTAAATACCTGCTGCAGTTTCGGGATAAGGATGTCGTTCATGCACGTGATGAAACCCCACATAAAGAACAGCAAGGTAACGGTAACTAAAGGCCCCGTGTAGTTCTTTGTAGTAGAATTTACATCAGCCGACTTGGTCTGAGTTGTAGATGAAATTTGTGCCATTTGGTTCAGGTAAAATATTTTAGCTCGATAATATAGGGATTTTTATTTATATTTTAATTCTATTTAAAGAAACATCTGCCGAAATTCTTTTCATGCACGCGTTGCGGCTTAGCTTAAGTAGAGGCTGGTTGCGGTATAGGCCTCCTCTATGATCAGCTTTTCTAGAATTCAGGGTTTATATGCTTTTGCTGATGCAGTTGAATCTAATTAGCAGTTACTGTCTGTATACGCTTTGCCTTGAACTAAAAGTTAAAGCTTTAGTTACGATTTTACAGGATTTTGATGTTAAAAACCACTTTAAGTTGCACTGCTCATACTTCACAAGTCTATACTTTTTCAAATATTTTGCTCAAACTCTATTGTTTAGCTTCTGTTAACATCATCATACATAAGGTGTAGCAATTTATAAGTCTGCAAGTAATTTATACTCCCTTTATCAACCCTAAACTTATTCCTTAATATATAGTAATACAAGAATTAAGTTTTAAATTGTATCCAAAACTATAGCCAATAAATTATACGCATGCGCTTTTTCTACTTTTTGTTGCTGCTTTTTATAAATTATACCCAGGTTGCTGCACAGGCTGTAACTACGCAACCTGCTTTCCCGACAGCTGACCGGGAAATTACCCTGATATTTGATGTAACACAGGCTAAAGACTCACGAGCTAAAGGGTTACTGGGTAAAACAGATGATGTATACCTGTGGTCGGGTGCGGGCACTACCGAAACCGGTGATGCTTTTGAGTATGAGCCAGCAGGTCAGACGGATTTTAATAAGCCTTTTGCACCGGGTAAGATGACCTCATTGGGCAACAATAAATGGCAGATCAAGCTCGTGCCGCGACAGTATTTTGGTGTTCCTGCCGATAAGCAAATTAAGCGCCTAGGAGTGCTGCTCAAAAGCGGCGATGGAAAAGCGCAAACAGAAGATTTCTTTGTTACCATTTACCCTGACCAGCTGAATGTAAATTTTGAAAATCCGGCTGCAGAATCTTTCTATATCGATGCCAACACTACTATTTCTATAAAAGCAGTGGCCTCGGCTAAAGCTACGCTTACACTTAAACAGGGCTCTACTATCCTGAAAACAGCGCAAGACCAGGAAACACTTCTTTACGAACTAAATGCAGGTAACGAGGCTGGTGTAACAAAACAGGTTGTAATTGAGGCTAAAACGGCTACCGAAACAGCTACCGATGTTTTCAACTATACGGTAAAACCCCAGCCCGTTGAGGCTGCTCTTCCTGCAAACATCAAAGATGGTATTAACTATATCAGTTCTGACCAGGTTGTGGTGTCTTTATTTGCACCAAAGAAAAGCTTTGTATATGTAATTGGCGAATTTAATAACTGGACTCCATCAGCAGAGTATCTGATGAAGCGCACGCCCGATGGCAACCGATATTGGCTGGAACTGAACAATTTGCCGGCAGGCGAAGAAGTGGCTTTTCAGTACCTGATAGATGGTACCATTGCCGTTGCAGATCCTTATGCAGAGAAGATTCTTGACCCGAATAATGATAAGTACCTTACAGATGCAAACTACCCTGACCTGAAGCCTTATCCGGCAGGAGCGAAAGGGATTGTGTCGGTACTGCAAACAAACCAGGTGCCTTATACCTGGAAGGTGCAGAATTTTGAGCGACCTGACCCTAAGAACATGGTGGTGTACGAACTGCTGGTGCGCGATTTTGTGGCTACCCGCAACTATAAAACCTTGTCTGATACACTTTCATATCTTAAGCGACTGGGTATAAATACAATCGAGCTTATGCCGATCATGGAATTTTCAGGTAACGACTCGTGGGGCTATAACCCTATCTTTTACTTTGCGCCGGATAAAGCCTACGGAACAGCAAACGAACTGAAAGCTTTTATAGATAAGTGCCACGAAAACGGGATTGCTGTTATACTTGATATGGTGCTGAACCAGGCAGATTACGAATTCCCGTATGTTAAAATGTATTGGGATGGCGACAAACCCTCAGCAGATAATCCATACTTTAACCAGCAGGCAACACACCCTTTTAGCGTGTTCTTCGACTTTAACCACGAAAGCGAAGCCACGCAGGCTTTTGTAGAGCGCGTTACAAGATTCTGGCTTGAAGAGTATAAATTCGATGGCTATCGCTTTGACTTATCGAAAGGTTTTACACAAAAAAACACAGGTAACGATGTTGGTGCCTGGGGTAACTATGATGCCAGCCGTATCGCTATATGGAAGCGCATATACGACCAGATCCGTAGCTACGACCCTACAGCTTATATAATGCTGGAGCATTTTGCTGATAACAAAGAAGAGAAAGAACTGGCAGATTACGGCATGCTTTTCTGGGGGAACTCTAACCATGATTACCGCACTGCAGCCAAAGGCAACAACGCATCTTTAGACTGGATCTCATATAAGCAGCGCACCTGGCAACAACCACATGTGGTTGGCTACATGGAGAGTCACGACGAAGAACGCTTGCTGTTTGATGTAGTGAAAAATGGCCGCACAGGCGCACCTTATAACACACGTAATTTAACTACTGCTCTGAACAGGGCTAAACTGGCAGCAGCTTTCTTCTTTACCGTTCCTGGTCCTAAACTGATCTGGCAGTTCGGCGAGCTGGGCTATGATATTTCAATTGACTATAACGGTCGCACAGGGGCAAAGCCGCTGCACTGGGAGTACCAGCAGGATGCCGAGCGACAGAAGCTTTATAAAGTATATGCCGAGCTAATAAAACTAAAGAAAACACAGCCTGTGTTCCAGACTCCTGATTTTTCACTATCGGTTAGTGCGCCGGTAAAGCGCATCATCCTGAACAATGAAGAGATGATGGTGTTCCTGATCGGTAACTTTGATGTTGAGGCTCAGACACCACAAGCAAATTTCCCGAGGGTAGGAAAGTGGTACGACTATTTTACAGGACAGGAAGTTGCTGTAACAGATCCCGCAGAAACAATTGTGCTGCAGCCCGGCGAGTTCAGGTTGTATACTTCTACAAAATTAGCTACGCCGGAGCAAGGCCTTGTGCCGTGGCAGGATGTGGTATTATCTTCAGGAGAGGAGTTGGTTGCCGGCGAAGCTTTAGTTGTATACCCTAACCCGGTGCTGGATAAAGCAATGGTAGAGCTCACCGATGATTATCGTGGGGCAGTATCTGTGCAGCTGACAGACCTTTCGGGGCGGGTGCTAAGGACTATGAATTTTACAAAAAGCCAGCAAACTTTCCGGGAGTATCTGGACCTGCAAAGTATAAGTGCGGGTACTTACATGCTGCAACTTCGGACACAAACAAAGCTTGCTAACAGAAAACTTGTAAAGGTTAGATAGTTTAATGTATAAACACAGGCAATTATAACCCTCTAACATCATAACAGTTAACCGAAGCTTATCTGAAGCAGCAAAAAGAAAACATGTTATAACATGAAATATCTTTATAAATTCTGATAAAATTTATAAGCTTTATAATATTATATACGTATATTTGGCTAAACCTATAGTATGCATTTTAGATTTAAGTCAGTAAAATCGTAGTTTAGAGTCAGGTAAACAGCAAGTGATAAAACAAACATCTCTTACTTGTTTTAGAGTTGCAGGCTTATGGCGTGCACACGTACCTATAACAGATGGTGATACTGCTTTAAATAGTATTTCTATAAACTATAATTACGAACAACAACTGCCCCAACCTATATATCTTCAGCACCCTTACAGCCCAATGAAACAGGTGATATATGCCGTTTCTGCTCACGTCTTAAACTTTTTAACCGGGCGCAACTATACTTGATTCCTTCTGAAATCCGGCAGATTGGTTGTTCGATATTTTACAAAAAGCTTTCAATTAATACCTAACAGATTCTTAATATAAACCTTATGCAAAAAAAGTCTACAAAACGGCTGAGCACATTTAGCTTAACTGTAGCAGTATGCTGTCTTTATATGTCTGGAACGGCATACAGTAACAGCAATGCCATTCCACTGCATGCATCCTATAATGTTGCTGATGTGGCCATTCAGGCTGCTGACGTAACCGTAACAGGGCGCGTAACAGACGATACCGGGGCAGCTTTGCCTGGTGTAACAGTAGTTTTAAAAGGAACCAGCCGTGGTACCTCTACCGATGCCAGTGGTAACTTCTCGCTTTCAGTGCCGGAAGGTGGCGGAACATTGGTGTTCTCTTTTATTGGTTACCAGGCACAGGAAGTAGCAATCGGTAACCGCTCGTCTATAAATGTTACCATGCGCACTGACACTAAAGCCCTGCAAGAGGTGGTGGTAGTTGGTTATGGTACGCAGAAAAAGAGCGACGTAACAGGTGCTGTAACTTCAGTAACTTCTGAAGACTTCGTAAAAGGACAGAATACCACACCTGAGCAGCTGATTCAAGGTAAAGTAGCAGGTGTGCAGATTACATCAAACGGTGGCGATCCTGGTTCAGGAAGCCGCATTCGTATTCGTGGGGGAGCATCATTAAATGCCAGCAACGATCCGCTTATCGTGATTGATGGTGTTCCTGTAGAGAACAGCACAGTTGCTGGTTCTGGTAACCCGCTTAACTTCATCAACCCGAATGATATTGAATCTTTCAACGTACTGAAAGACGCTTCTGCCACGGCTATCTATGGTTCCCGTGCATCAAACGGTGTAATCATCATCACAACTAAGAAGGGTAGAACCGGCGATAAGTTAAATGTTAACTTCAGCACGCAGCATTCGCTTGCCGAAGTGACCAAAACAGTAGATGTACTTTCTGCTGATGAGTTCCGCAGAGTTGTAAACGAGCAAGGCTCGGCTTCGCAGAAAGCGTTGCTAGGTACAGCTAACACTAACTGGCAGGACCTTATCTATCAGAATGCTTATACTACCGATAATAACCTTAGTGTAAGCGGTGCTTATAAGTTCTTGCCTTACAGGGTATCTGTTGGTTACCTTAACCAGGAAGGTATTCTGAAAACATCAGAGTTCCAGCGTACTTCGGCTGCTCTGAGCCTGAACCCAAGCTTCCTGAACGACCACCTGAAAGTAAACCTGAACGTAAAAGGAGCCCTTACCGACAGCCGTTTTGCTGACAAAGGCGCTGTTGGTGCTGCTGTTGCCTTCGACCCTACTCAGCCTGTTTATGCTGACAATAAGTTTGGTGGCTACTTCCAGTGGACTGATGCAGAAGGTAACTTTAACCCATTAGCAACACGTAACCCTCTAAGCTTACTGGAGCAGCGTAATGATGAAGGCGAAGTTAAACGCAGCATCGGTAACCTGCAGTTAGACTATAAATTCCATTTTCTTCCGGAACTTAGAGCAAACCTGAACCTGGGCTATGATGTAACAGACAGCGAGGGCTTTACACGTTTTCCGGCTACATTTGCGCCTAACTTTGCTGAAGGCGGACGTGCTTCTCGTTTCGCTCAGAAGAAAACCAATACCCTTACCGACTTCTACCTGAATTATGTAAAAGAGCTTGGCTTTATGCAAAGCAGGTTAGATGTAACGGCAGGTTATGGTTTCCAGGAATTTGTTACAGAAAACCCTCAGTTCCCTGTACTAAATGCTGAAGGAGATCTGATCACGGAAGCAGGAAGACCACAGGAAATTCCATATCGCCTTAAGTCATATTTTGGTAGAATCAACTACTCTATGATGGATCGTTACCTGTTAACAGCTACCATTCGTAGAGACGGTTCTTCAAGATTCAGCGAGAACAACCGTTGGGGTACATTCCCGGCGCTGGCCTTTGCCTGGAGAATTAATGAAGAAAGCTTCCTGAAAAATTCAGGCATTTTCTCTGATCTGAAATTGCGCTTAGGCTACGGTTTAACTGGTCAGCAGGATATCGGTGATAACGTTTTCCCATACCTGGCTCGCTATACTTTTGCTGATAACACAGCGCAATATCAGTTTGGTTTTGATGCGCAAGGCCGTCCTGTGTACTATGCAACCCTTCGCCCTGAAGGATATGATACCAACATTAAGTGGGAAGAAACCAAAACGTATAACGCTGGTTTAGATTTCGGATTCCTGAACGGTAGAATCAATGGTACATTAGACTACTACTTCAAGGATACAGAAGACCTGCTTGCTACCATTTCTATACCTGCAGGTACTAACCTGATAAACCAGCTAACCACAAACGTTGGTAACCTGGAAACAAAAGGTTTTGAGGCAGCACTTAACTTTGCCGCAATTTCAAACGAAAAAGTTACCTGGGATCTTGGTATTAACGGTACTTATACTACCCGCGAAATCACTAACCTAAGCAAGATCAAAGATGAGAAATCTATTGGATATCCTGTAGGAGGTATTGCTGGTGGTACTGGTAATAACATCCAGATAAACACGGTAGGTTATGCCCCTTATGCTTTCTATGTATATAAGCAGGTGTATGATGAGAACGGCAACCCGGTTGAAGGCCTGTATGCTGACCTGAACGGAGATGGCATAATTAATGAGAACGACAAGTACCGTTACAAAAATCCGGAGCCAAAAGTATACTTAGGTTTCAACTCTAACCTGACTTATGGTAAGTGGAACTTCAACTTTGTGATGCGCGGTAGCCTTGGTAACTACATGTATAACAACGTGTACTCTAACAACGGCGCCTACAAAGCTTTCTCATTCTCTAACTACCTGACGAACGTTTCTTCGAACGTGCTGGAGACTAATTTCCAGGACTTCCAGCTGTTCTCAGATTACTACATGGAGAACGCATCGTTCCTGCGCATGGAGAATGCTAACCTGAGCTATAACTTCGGCAGACTGTTAAATGATAAAGTTGGTGTTCGCCTGAATGCCAGTGTTCAAAATGCCTTTGTTATCACAAAGTATAACGGCCTTGATCCTGAGATCGCAGGTGGTATCGATAACAACTTCTATCCAAGACCACGAGTGTATACGCTTGGCCTGAACATCGAACTTTAATTTTTATCGAATAGAAATCATGAATAAGAGATTCATAAGAAATATACTAATGGCAGGCGCAGTAACCATGGTGGCAGCATCATGCGATCATAGCCTGGACATTGAGCCGAAGTATGATGTAGTATCGGCCAATGTTTACAAAGATTTTGCTAACTATAAACAGATACTTGCCAAGCTTTATGCAGGCTATGCTGTAACAGGCCAGCAAGGCCCGACTGGTAAGCCAGACATTTTAGGCGGCGACGAAGGTGCATCTAACTACCTGCGCCAGTACTGGCAGGCACAGGAGCTACCAACCGACGAGGCTATTATTGCCTGGAACGATGGTAACCTGCGCGACCTGCACGATATGGACTGGACACCGGCAAACGAATTCCTTCGCGATCTTTACAACCGTATCTATTACCAGGTAGCACTTACTAATGAGTTCATCCGCGAAACTACAGATGATAAGCTAAGTGAGCGTGGCATTACAGGCGCTAACCTGGAGGAGGCAAAGTTCTACCGCGCTGAAGCACGTTTTCTGCGTGCACTTAGCTACTGGCATGCCCTTGACCTGTATGGAAATGTGCCGTTTGTAACCGAGGAAGATGCTGTTGGCTCTTTCTTCCCGGAGCAGACAAAGCGCCAGGACCTGTTTAAATATGTTGAGTCTGAGTTGTTGGCTGTGCAGAATGAGCTAATGCCTGCTGCTCCTGGTAATATGGCTAACTATGGCCGTGCTAACCAGGCTGCTGCCTGGATGCTGCTTGCCAAGTTATACCTTAACGCAGAAGTATATGCCGGATCAGCCCGCTATGCAGATGCCGCTACTTATGCTAAAAAGGTAATCGATGTTGGTTATACTTTGGAGCCAGAGTACGAGAACCTTTTCCTTGCCGACAACTATAAATCAAAAGAAATCATCTTCCCGATTACTTTTGACGGCCTTAGAACTACTACCTGGGGTGGTATGACATACCTGGTTCACGCACCGGTAGGAGGTAGCATGCCAGCAGCCGAGTTTGGTATAAATGGTGGTTGGGCAGGTTTGCGCACAACCAAAAACATTGTGCAGCTATTCCCAGACCCTAGCGGTAATACAGATGAACGTGCAACATTCTACACTAACGGCCAGAGCCTGGAGATAAACGATATCTTCACCTTTACTGATGGCTATGCGCTGGAGAAGTATAAAAATGTGACTTCGACCGGACAGGTAGGTTCTGACCCAACCGGTAACCACCCTGATACAGATTACCCAATGTTCCGACTGGCTGATGCATACCTGATGTATGCTGAGGCGGTACTTCGTAGCGGTGGTAGTACATCAGAAGCTCTGACGTATGTTAACGCCCTGCGTGAAAGAGCTTATAACGGTACATCTGGCAACATAACCCCATCGCAGCTTACATTAGATTTTATACTTGATGAAAGAGCTCGTGAGCTGAAGTGGGAGGCACACCGCCGTACAGACCTTATCCGTTACAAGCGCTTTACCGAAGCTAATTATGTATGGCCTTGGAAAGGTGCTGTAAAAGATGGTAGGGCAGTAGAATCTTTCAGAACGCTTTACCCAATACCAACTACAGACATAACTGCTAACCCTAACCTGGTGCAGAATACTGGATATTAATATGTGATAAAGTACAGGAGCAGGAATTTACTACTGCTCCTGTACTTAAACCTTCACTTCAAAAATGTATTTATGAAAACTTTGATAAATAAGTGTCTGATATTTTTTGTCGCTTCACTTGCTCTTATGAGTTGCGAAAAAGATGAAGAACGTCTGGTGGTAAAAGACGGGACAGTTCCAACAATGTCAGCTTCTGCAAACACTGTTGTTTTAACAGAAGAGGAAGCAGCCAACGAAGCTCTTACCATTAACTGGACTGCCTCTGAATTTGGTTATCCGGCTGCAGTTAATTATACACTTCAGCTCGATATGAAAGGCAATAACTTCGAAGCTCCTGTTGAAGCAGACCTTGGAGGGGGCTCTCTGAAAAAAACGTTTACAGTAAGTGAGCTTAATACTTTAATAAACAAGCTGCCAATCACTGCATTTCGTGAAAACGAGATTGAAGCCCGTCTTAAAGCTTCGGTATCTGATAATGTAGATCCGGTTTACTCTAATGTTACTGCAATTAAGGCTACTCCATATCTTACTGAGCCTCCTTATGCAACATTATATATGGTAGGCGATGCTACAGAGTTTGAGTGGGATAATGCGAAGGCAACTCCTATGTACCGTAGCGAGGAAGATATCTTTATCTATACTTATACAGGTCGCCTTAAAGCTGGTAATCTCAAGTTTTTAGGTAAGCTAGGTAGCTGGACTCCGATGTGGGGTAGCGACGGAAACAACAATGTAGTGTTCCGCGAAACAGAAAGCGATCCTGATCCGGCATCTTTTACAATTGCTTCAGAAGGTTACTATACTGTTTCACTTGATCTGAGAAACAACAAGTATACGATTGCTCCATACAATGCATCTGGTGCTACAGTTTATCCTTCTATTGGTATAATCGGTGCCTTTAATGATTGGGGAGGTATAGAGCCGATGACAAAGTCTGCATTTAACCCACATGCCTGGACTATAGAATATACTTTCGATACAGACGTTCAGCTTAAATTCAGACATGCTCCAAACTGGGATGTTAACTGGGGTACCGAAGTAGGTAAAGAGGCTGCTAAATATGGTAAAGGAAAACAAGGTGGCGAAAACCTGCAAGTAAGTGCAGGAACTTACAAAATCCTGTTCAATGATCTTACAGGCCACTATGTTTTTATCAAAAAGTAGTTAGGCTTTTAAATTTTGATAAACCCGGCACGTAACTACTGCCGGGTTTATTTTTATATTAGTATTTAACTATGCTTTAGACAAGTTTAATATCAGCTACAAACACTTATACTATAGCGCTTGCAGAACCTGAATTGCAGATGCTCTATATTTAAAATCAACTTACAACTCGTTCTGAGACTCATGAAAAAAATAAGCTTACTTCATTGGATACCTGCAGCAGCTTTGGCGCTGGCGGCAGGCTGTAGTTCGCCTTCAAAACTTAAAGATCAGCCAGAGGCTAAGGTAAGCGAATGGCCAAGAGGCGTGTCTTATGAAATATTTGTGCAGTCGTTCTGCGACTCAGATAACAACGGCATCGGCGACATTAAAGGTATGACCTCTAAACTTGACTACCTGGATGAACTGGGAATTGAGGCTGTGTGGCTGATGCCAATGAGTCCGTCGCCTTCCTATCATAAGTATGATGTTACAGATTACTATGGCATCCACCCGGATTACGGCACCATGGATGATTTCAAAGAATTTGTAAAAGAAGCACACAAGCGGGATATCAAGGTGGTGATTGACCTGGTGCTGAACCACTCCGGCAGCGACCACCCATGGTTTAAAGAAGCCGCCAAAGATCCGAAGAGCCCTTACAGAGATTACTATGTATGGGCGCACAAAGACGACCCGAAGACAAAAGGTGAAGGAAAAACAACCGGAGCCGACTCTTATAACGTGAACCATTGGCACAGCGTGGAAGGCAGCGACTATAAGTACTTCGGTTACTTCTGGGGAGGCATGCCAGACCTGAACTTCGATAACCCGAAACTGCGGGAAGAGACCTATAAGATTGGCCGGTATTGGTTAAAGGATATAGGCGTAGACGGTTTCCGATTGGATGCTGCCCGCCATATATTCCCCGACGACCGCGAGAAAGACAACCACCAGTTCTGGGAGGAGTTCCGCAGCGAAATGCAGAAAGTGAAGAAGGATGTATACCTGGTTGGCGAAGTATGGGCAGAAGCTGAAACCGTTGCACCTTATACTAAGGGTTTACCAGCCTTGTTCAACTTCGAGATGAGCTGGGCTATACTTAAAGCGCTGAATAATGGTCGTGGCGATTCGTTGGCGATCAAACATGCGCAGGTAGTAGACCTTTACAAAAAAACAAACCCTGATTTTATAGATGCTACCATCCTGAGCAATCACGACCAGAATAGGATAATGAGCGAAGTGAACGGCGATATGAACAAAGCTAAACTGGCCGCTGCGCTTCTGCTTACCTTACCGGGCTCTCCATACTTATACTATGGCGAAGAGATTGGGATGAAAGGCAAAAAACCTGATGAAGAGATCCGTGAGCCGTTCCTGTGGGATGTAGAGGCAAAAGATGATTGCCGTACCAGCTGGATGACTCCTAAAAATTCAACCGAACAGGCAGTAAGACCTGTAGCTGTGCAGGCAGCAGATAAAAACTCGCTGCTGAACCACTACAAAACCCTGATCAGGCTGCGCAATAACAGCAAAGCATTAACTTACGGGGAAATTGAGCCGATTAAACTGGAGAACAAAGCTGTAAGTGCTTTCCTGCGCTCACATAAAGATGAGTCTGTGCTGGTGCTTCATAACCTGTCTGGCACAGTAACAAGTATAGAGTTGCCTGAAAGCCTGGGTGACCACAAAGCAGTTATTTTCCAGAACAACGATGCAAAGCTGGCAAAGAACAAAGTACAGTTGCCAGCCTATAGCACTCTAGTCCTTAAAAAGTAATCTTACAAAGTAATTATTGTTAAACAATTACTATGAAAAAATATACTTCAAAGCAGTCGCTTCTGATGTTGGCCTTGTTCGGGAGCCTTAGTATTGGCGGCGTAACAAGTTGCACCAGCAACGAAACTAAAGAGCAGGCTACTGACTCAACAACGGCAGAACAGGTTGCTGCAAACATAAAAAAAGAACCATTTGGTACTGCACCTGACGGACAGGAAGTAAGCCTGTATACTTTATCAAACAAGAATGGAGTAACGGTTAAGATAACCAACTATGGTGCTATAGTTACCTCTATCATTACACCTGACAAAGATGGGAAAATGGGCGATGTTGTGTTAGGCTTTGATAATGTAAAAGGTTACATCCCGAACGATCCGCACATAGGCGGTGTAATCGGGCGTTATGCCAACCGCATTGCCAAAGGCAGGTTTGCTATTGATGGGCAGGAGTATAAACTGGCTACCAACAACGGACCTAACCATTTGCACGGCGGCAACATCGGCTTCGACAGGGTGGTGTGGCAGGCAGAGGAAATGCCGGAGCAAAATGCGATTAAGCTGACCTATGTGAGTAAGGACATGGAAGAAGGTTACCCGGGCAACCTGACAGCTACGGTAGTTTATACTTTAACCGAAGACAACAGTCTGCGGATAGATTATACGGCCACCACTGACAAAGCCACACCTGTTAATCTTACCAATCATAGTTATTTTAACCTGAGCGCCGGCGCAGATAAAGATATCCTGAACGATGTGGTGCAGATAAATGCAGACAAGTATACGGCTTCGGATAAGGACCTGATACCAACCGGAGAGCTGGTACCGGTAAAAGGTACGCCTTACGACTTCACGGAAGCGCAGCCGGTAGGCACGCGCATCAACAACCTGCAAGGCTATGGTTACGACCTGAACTATGTGATCAACAACGGAGGCGATGAGCTAACACATGCCGCTACTGTATTTGATCCCACAACAGGCCGTGAAATGGAAGTGCTTACAACACAACCTGGTATACAGCTTTATACTGCTTACCACTTGGATGGCAGCCTGACCGGTAAGAACAACACAAAGTATAACCGCTACGCCGGCCTTTGCCTGGAAGCACAACACTATCCGGATTCACCAAACCAGCCGAAATTTCCGAACACTGTGATTAAGCCAGGGGAGACATATCAGGAAACTACCATCTATAAATTTTCTGTTCGTAAATAACTATAGTATAATAATAAATAAAGCCGCTCTCCGGTATAGGGGAGCGGCTTTATTTTTATATTTGTTATTAATGTATAGTCACTTTCAGTGAGGAAGGCATAGCTTTAAAGCATTTGGCATACGTCTGGCCCAGGCTGCTTCATTATGTTTGTCTTCAGGCGCCTTTATCCATATAAAATCTTTCCCTTCTTTATAACCTTTCATGCGAAGCGCCGCCAGCATCTCATCTATACCGGGCTGCAGTTTTTCCTCCAGTTCAATGCCTCCGTTATCTATGTATAAGTATAGATTTTTCTTTCTGCCAGTATAGGCCATCACATTCTTTACATAGTCGATATGCTGGATATTGAAAGCAGGAGACATGCAGATTGCTTTGGAAAAGATATGCGGATACTCCCAGGCCAGCATAAAGGAAATAGTACCGCCGGCTGAGGAGCCACCAGTCAGAGTATGTTCTCGCTTAGGTTTGGTACGGTAAGTATGGTCGATGAGCGGTTTTACCTGGTTTACCAAGAAATCCATGTAGGCGGTACCTTTATCTCCGGGTATGTATTCTTCCATGCGGTCAGGTGTATTGTAAATTCCTACAACAATAACCGGTTCCACAACCTTTGCCCGTATCAGGCTGTCGGCGGTTTCATCAATTCGCCAGTCAACACCAAAAGAGCTTGTGGCCGGGTCAAAAATATTCTGCCCATCGTGCATGTACAGCACCGGGTAATGTTTGCTCTTGTTCTCATCATACCCTGGCGGCAACCATACAACCAGGTCACGTTTAGGTAAATTAGGAGAAGCTATATCTTTATGATATTTCAAAGTACCTCTTACACCACCAGTTAATGACTTTTTGCTGTTGCCATCAGACCAATGCTCAATCTTATCTTCTACTATTGTGTCTCTGCTGACCTTGATACTAAAGTTGTTAAACGGTTGCCCTTTTTCATTTGTAGCCTGTCGCTCCCACGAACCTAAAGTATACTTATACTCCAATGTATGTTTCTCCTGCAACAGAGTATCTTTTCTCCAGGTATGGTTTCCACTATAGCGCATACTTACTTTAGCAGGATCCCAATATCCAAGTTCTGCACAATTACCCGTTATAAAAACCTTAGCAGTATCAGGTAGACTCGGCGCGTGAAGAATAAAACTAACTCTTGTAGAACCATTATTATTAGATAAAGATTGAGCAGTTAAGTAAAAACAGAAGAATAAGTATAAGAAAGCAAGTAAAAGAACTCTCATAGATATAGGTAGGAATTGAACAAAGAAAGAACAATCGGTGAAGATAATAACAATAAGGTATAGGTAGATAAAAACATAGAAAGAAGGGGAGAGGGAACAATAGAAAAGGCTAAGTAAGACATATAAAAAATTTGTAGAAACAGGAACTTTCCCTGCCCTAGGAGCTGTTACCCCTCTGCGCCCGGTCCCAAAGGGGAGCCGGGGAAA
>CBINIP010000037.1:0-22313 GCA_966250805.1 uncultured Pontibacter sp.
CTCCAATCGTATCATCCTGCGCTGTGGCCAGCAGGAGGCCAAAGTAGTCGTTTTCATCTATCTTCTGCTGCCGGCTTTGCAGGTCCCGGTTGACACCCTCGGAAAGCATGTTGAAAAAGAAGGGGAAAAAGTAATTACTCGTATACTCCTGCTGCTTTTTGGGCAATGTCAAGCTGATGGCAGACAGTGCCGGATCCGTGAAACAGGCGTCATCGTAGCGGAAAACATACCCGCTTGGCGGGTAGCAGGATTTCAGGAAGACGGTGCTCCAATTCACATTCCCAGCAGTCTGTTAACTTCATTGAGTCTGTGATGTCCACAGACTGCTGGGCGGGTTATGCTCATCAGGCCTTTTCTTTGCTGGCCTGCCTGTCTCCCATTGTTCCCGAGCTTTTAAACAGGTCGAGATGCCAGCAGTCTTTTGTTATTGCCAACAAGACCAGGCTTTTACCCTTGTTTAATTTTATTCTGGTGTGGATGGCTGCGGTGGAATGCACCGGTGGCCTTTGTTCCAAAGTTCTACAAGCATGAATACAATCAGTCCCTGCTCTATTACTCTAATGTCCGCATTCTAAGAAAATGTAAAGCCTCTTCATTTCTGAAAAGGCTTTACATTATTGTAACGCAATTGAGTTTATTCAAACCTCAACTCGCCTTATTCCCAACCGTCACCACCCTACCAGATCGTCCGGATGGCGTAAACACTTTCAACTTAATCTCCCCTTTCTCGCTGATCGGGCCAGTGTATACCTTGCTTTTTTCGGTTGGCTCTGAGCCGTCAGTGGTGTAGCGGATGATTAGGCCTGGCAGCTGCACATTTGCCAGTACTTTTCCATTTTCTACCACAGCCCCGGCTGTAGGGATGCGGTATTGGAAACCGCCTGCATAGTAGCTTAAACGCGGGAGTTCCCGTTTACCCAGTACATTCACAAACGCAGACCATGCCTGGTTATAGGCGGCTTCCCCTTTGGCAGCATCCGGCTCTGTTCCCCAGGCCGGATCGGGTGCCCAGGCTCTCTCGGCCAATCCTAACAGTTTAGGCAGCAGCATGTACTCCTGGCGTTCAGGGGTTTTGATCATCTCTGACCAAAGCGGCGCCTGCAAGCCCACAATATTAGACCGGCCAAAGGCAGTCAATTGTTCTTTTCCTTTAAAGACCGCAGGATTGATAGGTTTATTGTCTGTGTCTACCTTCTGGTTCTTCATATAGTCGTACGGAATAAAGTAAAACGGCTTGTCCAGATCCAGGTAGCCTGCCCAGTTTAAGCCCGGCTCTTCGTAGGCTTTCTGGTAAGCCAGATCCAGGTACAGGTTAGAAGCGTTGGTCAGCACTACCTTGTAGCCGGCATTCGCCATGCGGTAGGCCAGGTCCTCTGCGCCCCACAGGTTGTTCCAGACATCTACATGAAAATTCTTGTCTTTGAAATCCTGGTTGGGTACATACACGTTCCTCCCGTTCTGCTTCACTCTTGTCAGGCCTATTTCTTCCCAACCCGACAAGTATAGGTTACGGGCGTTCAGCATATCGCTTACTTTGCCGAAGAAGTAGTCCCAGAGATCATCTTTGCTTTTTACATTGGGGTCAGCCGCCATCAGAGCCTGTACGGCAGGAGACTTCTCCCACACGCCATTTGGTACTTCGTCACCGCCCATGTGGATGGTCTGGATCGGGGCACCGGCTTCCTTGTACATCGCCAGTATCTCGTCTACCACTTTTTCGAGGAAAGTATAGGTAGAAGGCAACGAAACATTGATCACGTTATCGTTCCAGTTCTGTACCGAGCGATACACCGATTGATCCTCCAGGTCGCGGAGCAGGTAGCGTTTTGCTTCTTCCGGTTTCCCCTGCTGCATTAGGCGGGCATAACGGGCATCCATCGATTTGATGGCGGCACGGGCATGCCCCGGTGTTTCGATCTCAGGAATTACCTTGATGTGGCGCTCGGTCGCATACTTTAGTATCTGGATATAATCGGCTTTGGTATAGTGCCCGCTGCCGCTTGTCTTGTCGGCATCCGGACCTGACCCATACGATGGCTGCAAATGATCTTTCTCGTCTACCGAATGGCCGCGTCTACTGCCAACTTCTGTCAGTTCCGGCAGTCCCGGGATCTCCAGGCGCCACCCTTCATCATCATTCAGGTGAAAGTGCAGCACGTTCAGCTTGTAGAGCGCCATCAGATCCAGGACCTTCAGCACCTGTTCCTTCGACTGAAAGTTCCTGGCCACATCCATCATAAAGGCTCTATGCCCAAAACGCGGTTCATCCGAAACACGCACACCAGGAAGTGAAACAGAAGTCTGCTTTTTAGTTAGTGCTGCCGCCGGGATCAGCGTCTTCAGCGATTGGGTACCATAGAAAGCGCCGGACGGCGTAGATGCGGCAATCACTACTTCCTGCGGACCTACCTGGAGTTCATAGGCTTCCGGCCCCAGCCCTTTCTTCTGCTGCAGGCGGATCGCTTTCCCTTTACCCGTCGTGCTGATCACCGGCTTCTTTCCGAAGATGGTGCCGAAGTGATCCGCCAGCAAAGCAGCCTCGCGCGTGAAAGCTTGATCAGCCACAATGGGTACGGCTGCGCTCATCGCAAAGGGCTTTCCGGTTTCCTGGTAGGTAGCCGGCGTAGGAAATACCTTTGTCAGCTTTTCTTCCGGAATGTTAGTGATGACCTTGTTTTGTTCGTAGATGCCTTTCGCCTGCACCCAGTCTACCCACGGCTGGTCCGGCTTCTTTACGCTGATCTGTGCGGTAGCATATCCTTTTGATTTGTCATGGTCCCAGACCAGGTAAAACCTGTGAGGTGTTCTCGACTCGTTCACAACCTGTCCGGCGGAAACAAATTCTATAGGCAGCGAAGCCCCCGGAGCAAGCCCCTTGAAGGCAGCAGTGGGTGCCATGTAATGCAGGTCGCCATTCACATGCGCTACCCTGACAGGTGCATTTTCCTCTTTGGGCTTAAGAGCCGGAAAAGAATGGAAGTATAAGGTCCACCCGCTTGCCGGTAAGGCCGATTCTCCTGTGTTGGTGAGGGTGAACACTGCCAGTGTCTGTGGCTTGTTCTGATACTTTCCATCTGCTACTTTATAAGCCAGCTGTAGCTTCTTCGGATCAAATCGACTACTGTTTTCCTGAGCAAAGGAAGTTGCATGAATCAGGGCAAAGAGGGCGCATAAAGCTGCTGCCAGGGTCTTTCTCATTTTATCTAAATAATCAGGCGTGTTGATCTATCCTGAAATATAGCATAAAATGAGTAGAACCTAAACCTTTGGCAGAGACAACAAAGCAAAATTAATGTTCAGGCATCAATCTTGTATTGTAGCGAATCAGATCAACGGGTTGTTCTACTGCGACCACTCCGTAGGCTTGCGGTCCCAGCGGTGCGACCTGAGCTTCTCCACCAGATCACCAGGTAAAGCATTTCCGTCGCTGGCCTGCAGATTGGCCTGTACGTGGTGGGCTTTGCGCATACCGGGTATGGTGGTGCTCACATCCGGATTACTCAGAATAAAGCGCAGCGCCATCTCCGCCATGGTCATGCCGGCAGGTAGAAGCGGTTTCAGTCGGTCGGCATGCGCCACACTGGACTTCAGGTTTTCGGGCACAAAGTACGTGCTTCGCCAGTCGTCTTCCGGGAAAGTGGTTTCGGTGGTGAAAGTACCGGTCAGGGTGCCTTCATCAAAGGGAACACGGGCAATGGTAGCGATATCCAGTTCCCGGCAAAGCGGAAAAAGATTGTCTTCTGGTGCCTGATCGAAAATATTGTAAATGACCTGCACGCTGCTGATATGGCCGGTGCGCAGGGTCTGGAGCACATTATCTGGTTCCCAGCGGTTCACGCTCACCCCCATGTGCTGAATTTTGCCATCTGCCTTCAGCTTCTCCACTGCCCGCTGCCATTCCTCCTGTTCTGCCCAGCTGTCTTCCCAGACATGAAACTGCTGCAGGTCGATGGCCTCCACCCCCAGGTTCCGCAGGCTTTTCTCAGTATAGGAAATGATGTGCTCGGCAGGAAAACAATCTTCGAACTTGTAGGATGCTTTCGAAGGCCACTTCATATTTTTGGGTGGTATCTTCGTAGCCACATACAGGCGCTTCTCCGCATGGCGTTTGAGCAGGCGACCAAGGATCTGCTCGCTTTTGCCTTTGCCGTAGCCCCAGGCGGTATCAAAAAAATTACAGCCTCCTTCCACAGCCATGTCTAAGGACTGGTCTGACTGCTGGTCATCGGAACCGGTCCAGCCGGCCATCCCCCACATCCCGTAGCCTATTTCACTCACTTGCCAGCCTGTGCGGCCAAATCTCCTGTACTCCATACCTTGCTAATTTCTAAGTACTGAATTCTGAACTAATACTGCCGTAAATATACAATAGTTGTTGTCCGCTCTGCCTGAATCTATTAGGTAAATACGATATTCTCTGATAGATGCTTATCGTAGGCTTCTCATACTCTACATGCCATACCTCCTTCAATCTACTATAAGAGTCAGGAAGAAATGGTTTAATCAATAAAATCACTAGATTATTGATATTATTATACTTTGTGAATATATCTAAAGTAACATCAGCACCAAAGCAACTACTACCAATTTGTTTCGCAAGATGAGATAAATTGTATCTTATTTGTACCTAAACACAACGACAATCCACATATTTTATATATTATCAGCCACCTACAACACTTCTTTACTTTCTGCATCGAAAGTAAAGAAACTGACCTCATAGATGCATGTTTCTGTATGCAGCTATGAGGTCAGTCATCTTCCTCTTTCATCCTAATAATCAGAGCTCCTGTACCACAACTTTATGGACTTCAATACGCCCTAAACGTCAAGAAAAGTATAATTAAATCTTACACCCCTTTCGGATACTTCACGATCACACCGTTCCCATCTTTTTTGCCGCTTTCACTGGCTATGTACATGGTGCCGTCTGCTCCAAACGTAAGTCCTTCTGCCTGCCTGAACAGGTTCTTGTCCAGCACTACAGCCTTTTGTATCTGCCCCTGTTCATTTATTACCAGCAATTTGTTATTTACAGCATCAAGCAGGTATAGCTCACCTGTTACAGGATGTATTTCCAGCGATGAGGGCTGTAGGGCTGCATAAGGATTTTTCTTCTTTTTTCCGGATGCTTTTACATGTTCCTGATCTAGCGGAATAGAGATAACGGGTGTATGCTGCATCTTCTTATCCTCTAACGACATGGCAAAAACACCCTTCACATTTCCCAGCTTTTCGTCGTAGCCTTTGCAGGCTATCAGCAAGCGGTTGTTCTTCTTGTCGAAGGCAAGTCCCTCGGTATTCTGTGTTTCAGCAAGTACAGATTTATGCTCTACAACAGATGGTTTTCCACCTCTGAAATCAGTAACTTCAAACACAGCGCCATCGCTGCGAAGGATATAAGCATTATTACCGTTCAGCGCAATGCCTTCATAGTCGCCTGGTCCGGCAAACGGAATCTTTTCAGTTACTGCTTTCTGCTGCAGGTCATAAATGTAAATCGCACCTTCTTCATCCTGCACACAAGCCATCAGGTTATCATCCAGCAGAGTAATCCCGGACACTTCCCGTAACTCTGCCGGCAGTATCCAATGCGCCATTACCTTTGCAAGGTCGTTGGTAACAGCAGCTGTTTTGGCACCGGCATCAATCTTAACCTGACCTGTCGTAAATGTAAAAATTCCTGCACTCAACAAAGTACCTAAAACAAGTGCTTTTATAGTATTTACTTTCATAGTTTCGCTTATTATTAAGTTGTAGAAAAATGTACCTGCCAGGGTTACCTTTACGGCAGGTACTTCTTTATCAGTTTAAAAGATCTAGTCCCAGTAGCTCATGCCGGTCTGCTCTTTTCCGGCTTCGTCCAGCACAAGTTTTTTACTTTTTAGTCTGCCTTCCATCTCTACTTGGTAGTACTTTCGTCCATCTTTTTCAACCAGTTCCACATCATCTATTCTGAGGTTGTTATACTTAGCGCTGATGTTGCTCTTGATGGTTTGCGGAAGCTCTGTTTCAGCTACATCATATTTGGTCTGCACAATCTGACCAGTGCTGTTTACCTGCATGGTATACTCTTTTGTATCCAGGTCAAATTCAGCTTCGTATAGGTCTTTCTGCTTTTCCCATTCTACATCGGTGGCAGTAGGATGCGCAGTACTAATGGCATTAAGTACTACTGAGGGTACTTCGCTTTGAGGCACATCCTGCCCGTTAAAATCAAACAGAGAAAAGGATAGAGCAGAAGCTGCAGCAAGGGTTAAAGCAATTAGTTTCATGGCTGTACTTATTAATGTAAAATCAATACCTAGCACTAAAGTATAGCCTGAATCTGGAAAGAATTGGGAATCAACCGGTGCTGTTAAAAAATTCTACTTTTTTATACTTGCGTGGTTCGATGTTATGAAATCGACAGTAAGAATGTGGTGTTCCCGGTAAGTATAGCCTACCTGCAGGTGGTAGAGGTCTGCAATTGCTTTAACTATAGGCAAGCCAAGGCCTGTAGAGGATGCCTGTGTACTTTCGTGATGAAAGCGGGAAAACATCTGGCGCGAATTCAAAGCTTTACTGCTGCCACTGTTTTCCAGTATTACCTGGTCCGGATGGATAGTTATAAAAACAAAACCCTTTTGGTGATTGTGAACGACAGCATTTTTGATCAGATTGGTGAAGAGCACATTGGCTAAATCCGGGTTCATTTGCGCGCTGCAAACCCCTTTTTCCTGTAGCTCAATGCGTAGCTCTTTGTAAGCAGCCTGTTCCTCAAAATCTTGCAGCAGTGCTTTAACTATAGCATTTATAGTTACCTCTTCTTCAACTATAAACTGCTTGTTCTCGATCTTAGACAGTAACAGCAACGATTTGTTGAGCCGGGCCATACGCTCCAGGTTTTGCATGGCGCCCGAAAGCAAGCGCAGTTGCTCGTCGGTCAGGTTGTTTTGTTCCGCTAGCAGTTCCAGTTTATTAAGGCTGATGGCTAGAGGAGTTTGCAGTTCATGCGATGCATTTTCTATAAACTGCTTCTGGCTCAGGTAGGTGTCGGTGCTGTTCTGTATCAGCTTACTTACGGCATAGTTCAGCGCCTGAAACTCCTCTACCGTTGTTTTCTCATACTTTATAGGCTCCTGTTTTTCGAGCCTGAATGTTTTTAACTGATTTACCAGCCGGTAGAAAGGGGTCCAGGTCTTTTTAAGCAGGAAGTTGTTAACCACCAGTATACTTGCCAGCAGCCCCAGGTACAACCAAACTATAGAAAGAAGCAGGTCCGCGATTAGGTCATCGGTTTCCACCATAGTATTAATTACCCGCAACTCGTAGTACTGCCCTTTGTGTTGAAAAATAGTCTTTAACATGCGCACCGGCTCAAACTCCTGCTCGTTTTCCATAAACATCAGCGTGTCGGTATACACATCGGTGTGAGTAAAAACCTTTGGCCCGTTTACAGGCTTGATGGCATAATTATACTCTCCGAAATTATGGTGTTGCAGCAACGTAGAATCCTGTGCCACCCGATCCATGATCAGCAGCTTATAGTTACCTAAACCATCGTCCAGGCTGTCGTAAATTTCATCGAGCAGGTTGTAGTACAGCAGGGCAGTCCAGCCCGTAATAACCACAAAAAGAATGGCTGCCAGGTAAGAAATAGTATGGTTGAGTAGCCTCATGCGTGCACCAGCTTATACCCGATACCGTAAATGGCCTGGATCTCGAGCTGTGCCCCATGTTCTTTCAGCTTTTTGCGGAGGTTCTTGATCTGGGAGTAGATAAAATCAAAGCTGTCGGCTTCGTCTATCTGGTCGCCCCACACGTGCTCACCTAAAGCTGTTTTGCTTACCAGGCGGTTTTTGTTTGAAATAAAGTATAGCAGGATGTCATATTCCTTGCGGTTCAGCACTACCTCTTCCCCATCCACAAATACAGTTCTTTTATCAGGATCTATTGTCAGGTTGTTGAGCTCGATGTTTGGATTACCTTTAAATTTTCGCCGCCGCAGCACCGATTTTACCCGCGCGTGCAGCTCGGCCATATGAAAAGGTTTGGGCAGGTAGTCGTCAGCTCCTAAATTAAGGCCTGTTACCCTGTCATCTACCGAGTTCTTAGCCGACACAATGATCACCCCCTGCTCCGCATCCAGCTTTTTCAGTTCGTCCAGCAGCACCAATCCATTTCCATCGGGTAGTCCTATGTCCAGCAGAATGCAATCGTACTGGTAAAGGTGTATCTTTTCAGAAGCAGCTTCGAAAGTTGCTGCCGCTTCTACCACGTACTTCTCTTCTTTCAGCGACCGGATCATGTTGTCCAGCATTTCAGGGCGGTCTTCAATTACCAGTATTTTCATAAACTATAAAGTTATGGCCAGATTCTGTAATCATTCTGGATAACTGTTAACTCAGGTAAAATAAAGTGGTTTTGTTACCTATGCCGGCGGGCATACCAAATGTACCCGTTGCCTTCAGCAGCTTTGCCTTTTCCCTTGTAGCCAATTCTTATTTCAGCGGTTCTGGCGGTAAAGTTTTACCGGGAACAGTCGGTAATCATGCATGGTGAGGGCATAGGTACAATCTTTCCAGCAAATTACCGGCATGTAAGCTACAGGTCCGCCAGGTATGGCCAGCACCGTATTGCCTACATAGGTTAGTAAGGATTGGTCGATGCCAAGGCGCGAGGCTACGTGTGACAGAAAATCTTCTTTTTCGTCATCTGTGGAAGTATAACCTACCTCGCCTGCTACAGGTCCTGTACTCCCCTTCTCTTTCGGGTAGTGGATCCGGGTAAAGGTATCGATATTTATGACTGGAACGGTAAGGGCCGGCCGGGATTGCTGCATGGTTTGGGTGGGAGACATAGAAGGAGCCTGCCCAGCTACGCGCCGCACCATTTCCGTTACTTTATGAGCAGTCTGTATGCCCCGTAGGGTTTCTGTTTCAATCTTCCGGAGCACATCATCAACCTTAACATCTATACCACCACGGCTATTAACCTGCTTTACCGGTGGCCTTTGCTGCGTAGGTGCCGGCGGCGGCGGCACGGGCGGTACAGGCACTTTTTGCTGTACTGGTGCTGCCTCTCTTGCAGGTGCGGTGTGGCGCCTGTGCACATCAATTATAACCGAGAATGTATTTATAAAATGGTCAGTGTGCTGCAAATGGAACAACTCCAGCTCATGCGGCCTTTTCTTCTCCAGCAGGTAAGCATGTATCCTTCTCGTTTTTTCAAATACAGTGTTAAGCTTTTCGGCGTGCGGTGTGGTTTTATACTTATGGCACAGGTCCTGCAGCTTATTTAGCCTCGCTATAGAGTTCCTGACATACACTGCATCCTTGGCATGTACGGCAGCAGGCGCGCCTACAACCATCCTGTTGCCGGAGGGGGTGCCATAGCCAAAAAGGGTGCGAAAAAAATTTATCATTTAGAGAGTACCCGTTTCAAATGCTGCGTTTCTATGGCTACCTGTGTTTTCTCTGCCTGCCGCAGCTCTTCAAAATAATTATCCAGTTTTGTTATGTATACCTCCAGAAGTTCCTCCTGTTCCTGGGTAAGAACCTTCTGCGGCGTATGAGGTGCATTCCTGTCATTTCCCATCTGTTACTCCACCTCTATCTGTTTAGATTTCCCAAACGTGCCGATGATCTTATCGTTTAGCTCCTGCTGCACGGCGGCAAGCTCTTTCACGGCTTCGGCGCGTTTCTTACTTCCCTCTTCCGATGTTTTCAGCACAGCATCCAGCGTTTCTACCATATCGCGGTTCACCTTTTTCAGCGTTTCCACGTCTACAATACCACGCTCATTTTCTTTGGCCGCATTTACTACGTTTGTCTTCAGCAGTTGCGAGTTCTTCAGCAGCATTTCGTTTGTAGTGTCGGTTACTTTTTTCTGTATTTCCAGTGCCTTTCGCTGCTTCTCCAGCCCAAGCGCTATGGCTACCTGCTGGCGCCACACAGGTATAACCGTAACTATGGAGTTCTGTATTTTCTGAGCCAGCACATCGTTCGTGGTCTGGATCATCCGGATCTGGGGCATGGACTGCGTAGCGATGGTATGCGACAGCGTAAGGTCGTGCACTTTCTTCTCCAGCCTATCCTTAAAGGCAACCATATCGCTCAGGCGCTGCACGGCC
Source organism: uncultured Pontibacter sp. (assembly GCA_966250805.1). Classification (GTDB taxonomy): domain Bacteria; phylum Bacteroidota; class Bacteroidia; order Cytophagales; family Hymenobacteraceae; genus Pontibacter. The sequence continues at coordinate 10,115 of CBINIP010000037.1, forward strand.
AGTTCGTCCTGGTTGCTATTGGCCACCTCCGCCTGCAGCTTAGGTATAGTTTCAGTTTCTATCTCTTCTATCTTCAGTTTTCCGGCAGCAATTACAGCACGCACCTCCTGTATATACTCCACGGCCTGCTTAAACATCACCTCCAGGGTTGTAGAATCTTTCAGGATGCTCTGCCTGGTCTTTTCAAGCTTTACCACCACTTCGTCTACATTCTCGGCTATGGTGTTGTACTGGCTGGCAATACGCTGAAATTTATCTTTATACCTGTTCACGAACGGAAGGCGGGAAAAGAAACCCCGTTTCTCTTCTTCGTCTACCTTTATCATGTTGATCTTAGCGAGCAGGTCGTTAATGGCCGCGCCGGCATCACCGGAATCTTTTGCTCTTACCTTGGTAAGCAGCTCGTTTGAGTAATAGCCGAGTTTGCGCTGTGTTTCCACTCCGAAATTGGTGAGCGATTCGGGCTTGGCCGGGTCAAGGGTTTTAGCTATTTCAAGCGCACGCTGCTCTGTCTGCGCTTTGTTTTCGGTTATCGTTACGTTGGTGTTCTCCATGGTGCCTAGGTTCCAAAGTGGTATTTCTGCTGATTATCTAAAGCATTAAGGTGTCTTTTAATGTGCTCCTGCTTAGCAGTGTTATCAAACCATTCTATTTCATCTGCCGGCAGATAATCCCCTAAAAGGTCGCGCACCTCGCGCAGCAGCGCTTCCGCTTTTTTGGTTCTGAAATCAGGGTTTTTATAGAAGACATCCAGGTACTGAACCTTTACCTGCCCTGCCTGTGTAACAGCAAGCTCCTTCACCTCCACAATTAGCTCCGACGACTGGTTATGGTCCGTTACAACGGTTCTGTAAACACCTTTTTTACCTTCGGTAAGGGCAGCCACGCAACTCTCCCTGGCCTCTTTTATAGCTTTTTTCAGACGCTGGTTTGGCTGTACATAGTGGCCGAACAGGTACCCCAGCAACGCTCCTACAACTAAGGTCCAAAAAATTAACATATGTTTTTACTCCTATAAATCAGTTAGATAAACTCTACAGTTTATACGCGGAAAGCCGCGAAACGCCGACTTATGCATGCCAAAGTATAGTATTATTAAATTTCAAGATGTGAAGGCCGATTATGCTATACTTTTATACCTGCCGCAGGAGGTACAAAAGGTGAGTTGGCAGGAAGTATAATTCGCTAGCATTGCTGCTTATGTCAGGTTTGAATTAACCCACCGCTACCCCTCCCAAGAGGGGAATTTCGCATAGTTCAGGTGATTCCCCTCCTCGGAGCTGTGCCGTTTCATTCTCTTTTTTTGTCATCCTGAAAGGATCTTGTTTAAGAGGGCCCCTACCCCCGCCTGTAGCGAAAGCTCAACATCTGAAGGTAGGGGCTCTTTTTTCACTGGGTTTCTTGTCCGAATGATAGTAAGTTGGGTCGCCATTTTTCAGAATGGAACTTCCTCCTCCCCGGAGAGGCCAGGGGCGGCTTAACGTCTCCAATACATTTTTAATTCGCTAGCTTTGCAGCTAAGTATAGCTTAACCTAAGGCGGGCAGCTATACTTTATACTTGCGGAGACTGTAAATTACAACCTTAATTTGTAGCTGCTGCCGTATGCGCTATACCTTAACATGCCATAAACCCTGATGAAGAAACATTTAAGAATTGCCCTTTACCTGTTCGGTTTTATTATACTAGTGGCCATGGTAGCCGGATGCTCGTTCCTGAAGCTATCGCCACAATTCGGCGGCGAGGCAAAAGGAGCGCGGCTGGAGCGGAAGCTTAACTCCCCAAACTATAAGGATGGACAGTTCCAGAACACTGTAGAGACGAACATGGACCTGGGTATTTCGGGTTTTATGAAGATACTTAAGCTCAGGCTCTTTGGCGAAACAGACGACCAGGTACCCGACTGGGAGCTTCCGGTAAAGAAGATCAGCGGCAGACAGTTTGATAAAGTGCAGGACACGGCTACAGTGGTTACCTGGCTCGGGCACTCGGCCTTTATAGTAGAGATAGACGGTAAGCGCCTGCTCCTGGACCCCATGCTGGGCGACATCGCTTCCCCGATTAGCTTTATGGGTCCGAAGCGTTTTTCTGCGCTTCCCATTACTGTAGAGGAACTGCCAGCTATAGATGCCGTGCTGATCTCGCACGACCACTACGACCACCTCGACTATGGCTCTATTAAAAAGCTGAATGAGAAGACCGGCCACTTTTACGTAGCCCTGGGTGTGGGCGCGCACCTGGAGCGTTGGGGCGTGCCGACCGAAAAAATAACAGAAATGGACTGGTGGCAGGAAACTACTTTTGAAGGGCTGACCTTTGCCGCTACCCCCTCGCGCCATTTCTCGGGCCGCGGCTTCGACGACCGTATGCAAACCCTCTGGACCTCGTGGGTGATACTAGGTCGCAAAGACAGGATCTTTTTCAGCGGCGACTCCGGCTACTTCCCCGGCTTTGCCGAGATCGGCCGCAAGTATGGCCCCTTTGCTATTACCCTGATGGAGTGCGGCCAGTACAACGAGCTGTGGCCCAACATACACATGATGCCCGAGCAAACCGTACAGGCCCACCTCGACCTGAAAGGCCAACTGCTGATGCCCATCCACTGGGGCGCCTTCGCCCTGGCCATGCACTCCTGGACCGACCCTATTGAACGAGTGACTAAAGAAGCTGAACGATTGAAAGTGCCTATTACTACGCCGCTGATCGGGGAATCTATAGTTTTAGGAGAGAAAGCACCGGGGAGGGTTTGGTGGAGGAGGTAGTGATTTTTATTTATCAATGTATGTTTAAACTCATTATATTAGCATAAACATATACATTCAGGCTAATTGCAAAGCAATGTCAATTCCTTCAAACATTACAAAGGAGCATCTCTTAAAAGCTATAGAAAAGATAGATGAAGAAGGTATACCACCCTATGGTGATTCACAATACTATGATGTTTTCTATAATGGCCATACTTACCCTCCTAAGCTTATAGTATCCTATGCTAATATTGAGGCTAATGGTTTTGAACTGCAGCGAGATTCATTTAAAGGTGGTAAAAACACTGAATGTTTTAATTTATTAGAAAGATATGGCTTTGATATAATTGAAAAAGCGGAAAGACCACCAATAAAAGATAATATTCAAGAATTATTCGGAAAAACTGTAAATAGGTTCATCAAACAGGCTTTGACAGATGATCTAAAAACAAATTCGTATCCTAAATCTTATAAGAACCTTGGTGTTAGGGTAAGCTTTGGTCAAGGTAATCCAGCACGTATACCTTGGTTAGCACTTTTAAGAGACGGTCAAGCTGTTACAAATGGCATCTACCCGGTTTATCTTTATTATAAAGATTATAAAATACTCATTCTAGCTTATGGCTTAAGTGAGACCCAAGAATCTAAAAATAGCTGGAATTTGGGCACTTCTAATCAAACAATAAATGAGTTTTTTGCAACAAGATTCAATACAAAGCCTGCTAGGTACGGAGACTCATATGTACATAGCTATTACTTCATTGATACAAGTTCTTCAAACTTTGGTCTAGACCCTAATAAGATAAATAAAGACTTAGCAACAATCATAGATACATATAATAACCTTCAATTAGGTGAACCGAAAAAGGAGGAAGAAAAACTAATAACTATTAACGGTACAGCTAATAATCAAATTACATTCAACTTAGAAGATTTTGTTAATGACTCAAGAGAAGCTGGACTTAACTTCTCAGATAAACTTGTAGTACGCTTTATTTCTTCGTTATGCACCAAGCCATTCGTCATACTTACAGGTCTTGCAGGTTCAGGTAAAACAAAGTTAGCACAAGCATTTTCACAGTGGATTTCCGCAGATGAAAGTCAGGTTTGCATAGTACCTGTAGGAGCTGATTGGACGAATCGCGAGCCACTCCTGGGATTTCCTAATGCACTAGATCCAAGTAAATATAGCTTGCCTGAAAATGGAGCGTTGCAGCTTCTTATTAATGCTAACGAAAATCCTGAGAAACCATACTTTCTGATATTGGATGAGATGAACCTCAGCCATGTTGAGCGCTATTTTGCAGATTTTCTTAGCGCCATGGAATCACGTGAGGCCATCCCTCTTCACTCTTCTGAAGAGAAGCTTAGTGGCATACCTAAAAGTATAAACCTACCACCAAATTTGTTCCTTATTGGCACTGTCAATATTGATGAAACTACTTATATGTTTAGCCCCAAAGTGTTAGACAGAGCAAATGCCATTGAGTTCAGAGTTACTCATAGTGAAATGCAAGCCTACCTTGGTAATTCTGCAAAACTGAATTTAAGTCTGTTAAAAGCAAAAGGGGCCGACATGGCCACAGATTTTGTGAGAAAGGCTAAGACAGAAAGTAATGAGTTTAATGATTCTGAAACTCTAAACTCTGCATTATTATCCTTCTTTAGAGAGCTCAAAAAAGTAGGTGCAGAATTTGGCTACAGAACAGCATCCGAAATAAAAAGATTTGCTGGGGTTGTTCATAATCTCAACACAGGCTGGTCTACTGATGAAATTGTGGATGCTGCAATCATGCAGAAGCTGTTACCTAAAATCCATGGATCAAGACGAAAGATAGAGCCTAGCTTAAAGGCTCTGGCAAGTCTTTGTCTGGTTCAGCAGGAAGATGTAGTAAAGGTTTTAAGCAACTTTGAAGAAATTAACTTAGAAGATAGTAATAGAGTTAGATTTCCACTGGCGCTAGAAAAAATAGCGAGAATGCACAAAGCTGTAGTACAAGATGGATTTACCAGCTTTGCTGAAGCCTGATAATTTTAAAGTATGGCTAATCCTTCAGAATCTATAGTTGTAACCCTATCAGGCGGAGCTACAACAATCTTTACAATTTTCTCTGAATCTCATAGCATTGAGTCTCTTCGGTTGATAGATGAGGCTGAAGCTATTGAACATGGAGAAGCCCCTTTACAGCTGCTTGAGGGATATTGTTACGAATATCATCTAGACGGTAACTATAAACTGCAGGAAGTACCTACTATTATCAGTTCCTCGAAGAGAAATGAGTCATCAGGTCGGATAACTCCTAACATTTATGTAGGCTCTCTGGTGCTTGAAGTTCTTGATAAAGATACTGCAGAAAAAAAAGGCACAATTAAATTAGAAGTACGGTCAGTTAAAACATCATACCGGCAGGATTACAGATTTATGCTGGAAGACATTACGGAGAAGTGCACCGATCTCCTGATGCAACATACTTCACCAGTGTCTCAAAATTTTACTGTGGATTTTAATCAAGATCCTCAGACACTCTATCAAAGATTTGCTTTTGTTAAGTCATTAATTGAATCTTCAGATTTCAAAGAGGCAATACATCGTATAGTTTCTTACCCGGTAACTACATGGGCTGAAAAAGAAGAGGAAAGTGACATTAGAAGAGCGAGACGAATGAGTAACTCGGTTATTCGTCAGTTTGCTTCGGCCACAAGCAGAGTAAAAGTTCCTGCTGCTCATCCACTACATGGAACACTCCCTTCAATCCCCACTAAGCTTAGAACTAAAAGTAAACACGAGACGGTAGATACACCTGAGAATAAGTTTGTAAAGCATGCTCTTATAAGCTTCTCTCAGTTCTGTGCTAATATTCGATCGTATCTTTCAGAAGATAATCGTGCTTTTCAGGAAGCGCAGCAACTTGAAGAAGTGCTTGAAAACTTCCTAAGTCATACATTATTTAAAGCTGTTTCTCCTCCCTCTTCTCTTAACTTGAACAGTCCTGTGCTGCAACGTAAAGAAGGCTACAGAGAAGTTTTGCGAGCCTGGCTTATGTTTGACCTCGCAGCAAAACTTATTTGGAAGGGTGGTGATGATATTTATAGTGCCGGCAAGCGGGATGTTGCCACGTTGTATGAATACTGGCTATTCTTTACATTACTGGATGTTTTCAAAGAGATGTTTAAAATAGAGCCTGTTACATTAGAAAAGCTAATCAAACCTACTTCTGATGGACTTGGGCTACAGTTGAAATCTGGTAAATTCATTCCTTTTCAGGGGGTATTTGACTCCGGTGGCAGAAAGCTTAGAGTTGTATTTAGTTTTAACCGCACCTTTAAAGGAAATAAAGTGTACCCATCTGGCGGAAGCTGGACAAAAGACATGCGCCCTGATTACACCTTGAGTGTCTGGCCTGCAGGTATACCAGTTAAAGATGCCGAGGAGCAAGAGCTAATCACACATGTGCATTTTGATGCAAAGTATAAAGTATCGCACCTTACTGAGATTTTAGGTGATGACAATGAAGATCTGAATACCGAGAAGCAGGAACAGAAAAAGGGAAACTATAAAAGAGAAGACCTGTTAAAAATGCACGCTTATAGAGATGCGATCAGAAGAACAGGCGGAGCTTACGTCCTTTACCCTGGTTCTGAGTCACTTCAGAAGTCAGGATTTCATGAACTGATACCCGGACTTGGTGCTTTTCCGGTAAGGCCATCGAGGGATAACAATGGAATAGCTGAACTTAAATCTTTTATAACTGCAGTAGTTAATCAATTATTAAATAGAGCCTCACAGAAAGAACGTATGTCTTATAAGACATATGATATTCACAAAGATAGTTCAACGGATTTCCTACATGAACCTATACCTGAAAAGTATGGGGTTGTAAGAACACCACCGCCAAATGACATACATGTTCTAGTTGGGTATTATAAAGATAGTAATCATCTTAAATGGATATACCAACAGAAACTGTACAATGCAAGAATGAACAGTGGCAATGGTTCTTTACATTTAGGACCTGCAGAAGCAGGAGCCAATTACCTACTTCTACACACAAAGGGGCAACTCATAACAAAAGAAATCTGGCGTATCAAAGGAAAAGGACCTCGTGTCTTTTCAAAAGATGCTATGCTTAAAAAGAACTACCCAAATCCTTCACAGCCTTTCTATTTAATATATGAACTTGAGCAGGTTAGTGTTGAAGAGTTCTCAAGTATGAACTGGGATATCAGGTTGCTTGGTAAGTATAGTGAAGGAAGAGGTTCAGCACTCCCATTCGCCGTATCACTTACCGAACTCATGAAAGCTAAAGTATAAAATAAAAATGCATCCTGCAGCATCATGGCAAATCCATCACACCTCTGCCAAAGAAAGTCTTTTACCCGGATCCGGAATTTATCATCTAGCATGTAAACAAAGTGGTCAATGGTGTCTACCGCAATCAATAAATCAATAGTTTATCCCTTGCGCTTTATACATCATATATACCCATTACCAGTGTGCTTGTGGAGAAGATAAAAGCTGCTAAGGAAAATAAGGGCAGGCAGTGCTGGCACCGAAGAGTTAAATTCAGTGCCCTAGATTTTTAATTAGATAATTGAGTTTATTATCTATAAGGAGGCTGAGAAAATGACTACTATTAAGTACAAATTCGCATACGATACCGAATCACAACTAATAAATATAGATTCACTTAGTAAAGAGGAAAAATTACTGAACAATGATTTCACATGTATTTCATGTGGCAACAAACTAATTGCCCGGTTAGGCAAAATTAAAACAAAGCATTTTGCACATAAGTATGAAGTTACATGTTCCGGGGAAACCTATTTACACGCTTTAGGGAAGAAACTGTTTTACAATGCCTATACGAGTTGCCTAAAAGCATGTAAACCTTTTTATTTAAATTTTTCCCGAAATAAGATCTGCGATAGCCTGGAAGGAGTGCATGGCTTCACCTGCAAATTAGACACTGAAAAAGTAGACTATGATTTAACAAAAAGTTTTAAGCAGATAAAAGTTGAAAAGCGCGAGGGTTCATTTATACCGGACCTGCTCCTTATAAGTGAAGATGGTAAAGAAAAAATTTTTATTGAAGTAGCGGTTACGCATCTATCATCTATACAAAAGCGCTCCTCTTCAAACAAAATAATTGAGTTCAAAATCCGGGACGAAGCAGATTTAGAATTTATCCATAGCCATAGGGTTGTTAAGAACGATGTAGTACAGTTCTTTAACTTTAATTTTAAGGATAATAAGAAGTCGCATTGCCCCGGAAAATGTATTCACGAGGGTTTTAACTTAGGTATCATTTTAAATGATGGAAAGTGTTTGCATCGAACTAGCATGACGCTCACACATGCAAACAACTATATCAGTAAAATAAAAGATAATGTGCAATACTTCAAATTAAGCATAGCTAAAGAAGGTGGTCAGGCCGGTTTTTTCAGACTTTTAGGAGAAGCGTGTAAAAAAGGCTTAAAAGTAAAAAACTGCTTTATCTGCCGCTACCACGCACAGAACGAGTACCGCAGTATCCTTTACGATGACGATGGTGATAAAGCCATTTTCTGCAAATTCAGAAAAATCAAATGTACTTCCAACGAAGCTGCTGTGTGCAGCTACTTTAGGGTAGACCAGGAGTACGTGGATGCACTTGTTACCTAATTGTTGGAGTAAGAACTGCAATATTACAAACTATAATACACACTATATCTTACATAATCATAATGTATGATGGCACCTTAATACATTTTAGTTTACAACTTACCAATAACATGTCAAAATTCATTATCGGCAATGAGCTTTCAGAAGCAGTAGATACAATTATCTGGAAAGCAAAAGAAGAATTACTGATTGTATCGCCTTATATCAAGCTTGATTCACATTTTAAAGAACTTTTTGAGAAGCAACGCTTTAACCACAAGCTGCATATTTTGCTGATCTTTGGCAAAAACGAAGGCCGGATAGACAAGAGCTTTAATAAAACAGACATTGATTATTTCAAGCAGTTCCCTAACATCAGTATCATTTACGTGCCTAACCTGCACGCCAAGTATTATGCTAACGAAAAAATGGGAGTTGTTACTTCCATCAATCTTTACGATTACTCCTTTAAAAACAACATTGAGTTTGGCGTCTTGTACGAGAACAAACTTTTAAGCAAGTTCACCGGAAACAATGACAACGAAGTATGGAATACCTGTAAGGATATGGCTGAAGAAAATGTGGTCATATACATTAACAGGCCCATGTACGCAGACTATGATGATTACAGAGGTTCTAAAGTACTGCTTGACCTGACAGAAGCATTGTATAAAGGCGAAGCACTGCCTAAAGGCGGCAAAAAGCTGGATGATTTTGAAGATAAATTAGACTTCGATAAAGTTTACAATGAAATGCCAACTCGGCAACCTGTACAGAAACCTTCAGCACCTGCTTATTCGCCACCAAAACCTGCCGCAGAAAAATCTTCAGAGCCTGGCTACTGTATTCGTACTGGTGTAAAGATACCTTTTAATCCGAAAGCACCTTTTAGTATTGATGCCTATAAAAGCTGGAGTAAGTTTGGTAATGAAGATTTTGCAGAGAAATTCTGCCACTACTCAGGCGAGCCATCCAATGGCGAAACGAGTATGCGCCGACCTATACTTCGAAAAAACTGGAAGAAAACTCAATAGCTAACAACATAGCCTTTATGTCAGATCAATCAAACATTACCCACTTTCTTACCTACCTTCAAACCGGTGAGTTTGATTGTCCTATAGGAGAAACAGACCTGTTTTATAGTATAACTGAGGGCTATTTAACTTTAGTCAGCAAGCCTAAAGAAGGTGTGCGTTTTATTCCACGAACAGAAGAATACCCTATTCCAGAAGAACTTTCGGGAGCTAATGACAAGACGCTACTGAAGCTGTTTCTTACAGAAAACCTGAGTAACCTGGGCTATGGCTATCCGTGGTTTGTAAAAAGTAATCTGTTTACGAAAGAAGAATTCAACAGCATAGTGAGCAATTCTATTAAGCTGATTGATGAACGAAAGGAAAAGGCAAGGTTGAACACCAGTATACTTACCGAAGTTTGTGAAAAGTATAAATTACGCCCTGAACCTTGCAGCAACGATGGAACATCTTGGCAGGCAAAATGCCCGTCTGGGAGAGCGCACTGGATAGCTATATCCACTGAAGATAATACGTGGGGCTGTGGTTACTGTCGCAAAAAGGGCGGAATACCTGAGCTTGTGGAATGGATGGAAGAAATAAGATCGGGAAAAATTTAAAACATTTTAACATTAAAGAATAGCATCACCAATACCACCACAGTATAAACCTGGAGAAGAAGTATTAGTAAAAGGTTCTTACACAGAAGAAGTCAGAAAAGTAACCTTTGGTGCTTTAAGCGTTGTGCCCGAGTCAAGATTCTCTTTTAAGAGAGGCTAGTAATATGCCGTAAAGCTGCTCGCAAACCAATTATAAGGTTTATAAAAGCTGGTTAACAAGTATAACCCAAACTTCATTATCTGCTCTATACTTTAATTTAGCCCATCAAAGAAGAAAGCTTACTACCCCAGGCCTGAATTCACCATCTGGCACGTGAACGAAGTTTTCAAAGGCGGGTACAGGGAAGTATAAACTCTGCTCAAAACAAAGCTTCCGGAGTGATAAAGCAAGTATAACTCTCCTGCCCTACCTGTGTTCCTCATACTTTTTCGCCGGCAACACCGCCTGCAGGGCGCTGATTTTTTCAGCTGTAAGCGGTGCACCATTTGCAACCTGAAGCGCATCATGGAGTTGCTCCTCTGTCCGGATGCCCAGCACTGCGGAACTTATGGCCGGGTGGTGCTGCACATAACGCACCGCCACTTCAGCAGCCTTACGCTTGTTACCCGCTATTTCATTTACAGCATCTGCAGCCTTCTGCACCTCTTCCGAAGTATAGCCTAAGTATGGCTTGGCTGGCTTTCCGGCCAACAGCCCCTGCGCCAGGCTGCCGCGTGCCATTACGCCTATGTTGTGCTCCTGCAACAGGTCCAACACCGACTCTTCCGGCCGACGGTCCAGCAGGCTGTACTGCATCATTACGCTCACGATGTTGGAGCGCTTCACGTACTCCCGAATCACGTTGGGGCGGATAGACGAGATGCCGTAGTAACGGATCTTACCTTGTTGCTTCAGCAGTTCAAAAGCCTCTATGGTCTCGTCAATCGGATCGCTGATGGTGCCGCCGTGCAGCTGGTACAGGTCGATGTAGTCAGTCTGGAGTCGCTTCAGGCTATCTTCCACTGCCTGCAGGATGTAGGCTTTCGTAGGGTTCCAGTCCCAGCCGCTGCCGTCGGGCCGCCACTGGTTGCCAACCTTTGTTGCAATTATCACTTTGTCGCGCATGCCGCTGAAGGCCTTCCCTACCGTAACCTCGTTCTCACCTTTATCATACAGGTCGGCCGTATCGAAATAGTTAATCCCCTTGTCCAGCGCCTGGTGCAGCAGCTTTGTATTTTCTGCATGGTCTATGCCCAGCGACATGCAGCCGAAGCTCACCTCGCTTAAGTTCAGGTCCGACGTGCCCAGTTGGTTGTATTTCATATTTTGATGTCTCGTTCAGCTTTAAAGTATAGCTTACTGTTAAAGAGACAGTTGGTTTTAGATCAGGGTATATCCAAAGCTTGCAACCACTCCCAGAAAGCTACTTATTTGCAAAGTACTATATATAAAATTGCAGAATAAAGAGTAAGTTTATACTTCAAGCACAATCTACACAACACAAACATCACCATGAGCAAATTAACAATTAAGAGCCTGCAGGAGCTTGAGCAGTACGAAGGCAAGGAAATGGGCGTATCGGATTACCACACCATCAGCCAGGACCAGATAAACAAGTTTGCAGACGCTACCCTCGACCACCAGTGGATTCACCTGGATGCAGAGCGGGCCAAAACAGAAACTCCGTTTGGCGCCACCATTGCGCACGGCTACCTGACGGTGTCTATCCTGCCTTACCTGTGGTCGCAGATCGCCACTATTGAAAACCTGAAAATGCAGGTAAATTACGAGATCGAGAGCCTTCGCTTTAACCAGGCCGTTACAGTTAATAGCCGCGTACGCCTGCGTGCAAAAATGTTATCTGTAAAGAACCTGCGCGGTATTGCTAAAACTCAGATTGAAGTAACACTGGAAATAGAGAACAGCAAAAAACCTGCTTATACCGGAGTTATTACGTTCCTCTATCATTTTAATAGTTAGAATTTACTGGTTTACCTCACCCTAGCCCTCTCCTAAAAACAGGAGAGGGGACTTTTGGCCGTTGCTATACTTGAAGTTATAGTTTCATAGCTTCTGTTCTCCAACCACCCTAGCCCCTCATAGCTACGCTCGCTAGTTTCGTACTCGCGTTCTCACTAGTCTAAGGAGGGTAATCTCATACATATTCTGAACAATTCTGCTCTTTGTCATCCTGAGCTCAGC
>CBINIP010000038.1:0-21495 GCA_966250805.1 uncultured Pontibacter sp.
TCATTCCGAACCGCTTTGTACACGGCAATGCCGATGTTGGGTGCATCTATCACATCCTGCAGCAGGTCTTTGCTTTGCTGCAGTTCCTGCTCGGCTTTTTTGCGTTTGGTAACATCCAAGGCAGTGATAATGGAACCATTCTCCAGCTTATCAAAATAATATTGGTACCATTTGATGATACCTGCATATGCGTACTGCAGTTCAAAACGATCTGGCTCGCCTGTCTCTGTTACCGCACGTAATTTTGAGAAGATTCCCGACTCGATAACACCAGGATTGTGTTCTATCAGGCGCTTGCCCACTACATTACCCATTAGCTCTTTGGCTCTATTATTCAGAAGCCGCCAGGTAAAATCAACTATTTCCCCAGCCTCATTTCTGATAGCTTCAAATACTTGAATTAATGCAGGAGAGTTGTTTAAGGTTGCTTGGAGCAGCTTATGGTTTTCCTTCAGTGCCCCCTCGGCTTGTTTCTGGGCTGTTATATTCTGCCAGGTAATGATCAGGCCATCTTCGTTCTTAACTGCCGAAATATCAAACCACTTCTCCAAACCATCTTGTGCAAAATTGTATATTCCCCTAACAGGTTTACCTGTTTCTACTACCTGCACATAATCCTGGAAGAAAGTATCTTTTGCCGCCGGATTTGTTCTCAGAAAAGTTTTCCCGGTCAATTTCTCTGCCGGCGCACCTAAAATCTGCTCTGCTGCCTTATTTATTCCTTTATAAACAAAATCAACGATCCTGCCGGTATTGTCTCGGACTGAGCCCACAATAGTAATAGCGGCTATGGAACCGTTCAGCATTTGCATAACCGTTTCCTCAGCCTGTTTCCGTTGCGTTATATCCTGTAAAGTACCTAAAAGGTGTGTTACTTCACCTTTAAAATTTACAAAGCTTTGTAACTTACACACCACTACATTTGTCTGCCCATCGGCCCTCAGCAAACGATGTTCAAATTCAATAGACTGTGCTTTTAGTCTGCATCCCCAAATTTTTTCTTTAACTATTTCAAGGTCATCGGGATGTATGAAAGAAAATGTCCGCTCCGGTGTTATCTTCTCTGACTTAGGCACAAGACCATGAATGCGATACATTTCATCAGACCAGTAAATGCTATCGGTGGCGGTATCCCATTTGTAGCTGCCAACATGGCCAATAGCCTGGGCATCTTTTAAGAACCGGTGCTCCTCGAGTAAATTCTGTTGTGTTGTTGCATCCTCTACTTTATGGATGATATAGCTTATTTCCCCTGCCTCGTCTAGCACCGGGATATTTACCGGCAACCAGTACTTCTTAACAAAACCGCCTCCATTATACTGTGGTCCTGGCACATCATAACGCTGCAGCGCCATCTGGTGTGGACTTTTACTCGCAAGTACCTTTTGCAGTGAAGTTTTCAAGTTAACCACTGCATGAGCCTCAGGTGTATCAGGGTTATCAGGGAAAATATCGAATATAAGCTTACCTGTTATTTTATCACGCTGTGTTAGTGTTGCTTTCAGGTAGGCATCGGACGCAGTAAGTATAACCAGCTCCGGTGAGAGGATCAGGTAGAGGTCCGGCACTTTCTCAAATGCTTTAAGGGTATCGGTGGCTAGCGTAACAGGAGCTTTCATTCACTAAATATAAAGATTTGTTTCAGCCTTTACAGGCAAACGCAGCCAAAGTACCATAAACTACGGAAGCTTCCTGTATAAATTAGTATCTTATACTTAACCAGAGTATGATATTAAAGTTTTGCAGTAGCCAGCGGGCCGAAGCATTTCAGGCTGATATTACACAAGACAGGTTATATCAGCAGGTATACTTAAAAATAGCAGGAAGCAACCATATAGTTAGCACCAGTAGGGCTGCCCCCTGCAACCATAGTTAACTTACCTGATTTAATGGCAAAAGCTGTTGTTAGTAGGTTAAAGATGCTTTTCGTTATAAGACGGAATGGTGTAGGTTTTACCATTCCCCAGCAGGTGCATCCTGAGATCACAGATGGTGAAAGGATCACCTGACTGGATCTCGTAAATGTTGGTGCTGCTGATATCCATACCATCCAGAATAGTTACCAGGCCGCTGCCTACTACTTCTAGCTCTTTGCCATCCTTAACAAGTATAGCAGTATCCTCTTCCAGACCAATGCCTATGCAGCTGGGGTTCTGGGCAACTGCCTGCGCCATACGTACAATGCGGCCGCGATCTATAAAATGGGTATCTATGGCTACGTTCTTCAGCAGGTCGAGCCCGGCAGCGGCACTCATGTTGCCTTTCAGCATGCCCCCCTGTGTTTCACCTTCATAGATCATGCTCGTAGACATAGCTGCTGCCCCGGCGCTGGTACCGGCCACAATTATTTTTTCGTTCGTATAACGCTCTTTTATATGCTCAAGGAAAGGGCTTCCCCCAAGTATAGCCGTCAGCCGTAGCTGATCGCCGCCGGTAAAAATTATGCCGTTTGCCCTATCTATCATCTTAATATTTTCCGGATCGTTAGCATCGGCGCGGGTCCTGATATCTACAACTTCTACATTCTTTACTCCCAGCTGCCCGAAAGTATCAACATAATCTTTGGCTGTTTCTTCCGGCTCGCTGGAAGCAGCAGGAATGACCACTATCAGCGGATTCTTTCCTTTCAGTTCCTTTACAAAGCGCTTCAGAATCTGCTCACTGATAAACTGCTTGTTTTCCTGCTGCGTTTCGGTTCGTTTCTCTTCGCTTTTGCTCTCTTTGCCACCTATTGCTAGAAGTATACCTTTGGGCACAGGTAGTTTGGTCTGCTGCTTTTGCTGTTTGGTTTTTTTGGGAGCTTTCTGTTCTACCGCCATAACATTATTATACTTTAAGTTGATGGGTGCCAAGCATAAATACGAAAGCAAACCTGTTCAGGATGATTGGCACTGGTTTTAAGTGGTTGTGTTGCAGGCTCCTTTAACTACAGGAAGCGGTTGCGGTTTAGTTTTTGTGGTGCACTTTTAGCAGGTATAAAGTATACTTAACAGCTCGGTACCCGGAAAGTATAAAGTTGTGTTGTGCTGCCGCAACTTGCCGGTTTATACTTAACTTAGCTAATCCGCAGGCTGAAGAAATAAATCTTTTGCCTGCTTTTATCTCTTCAACATTTACAAAACTTCTTCAACAGAAGAAACTTATGGATTTAACAGAAACTGAAATTGCCGAAGCGCCGGCAGCTACCAGTCACCCGAAACAGCTGTACATGCTGTTCTTTGCCGAAATGTGGGAGCGCTTCTCCTTCTATGGCATGAAAGCCCTGCTGCTGGCCTACATGGTAACAGAGCTTAAATTCGACGAGCCCAAAGGTTATGCTATACTTGGCTCTTATGCTGCCCTGGTGTATACCATGCCGATGTTTGGCGGTGTGATGGCCGACCGTTTCCTGGGCTACCGCAAAGCCGTAATGTTTGGTGGTATACTGATGAGTAT
This sequence comes from uncultured Pontibacter sp., assembly GCA_966250805.1. Classification (GTDB taxonomy): domain Bacteria; phylum Bacteroidota; class Bacteroidia; order Cytophagales; family Hymenobacteraceae; genus Pontibacter. The sequence goes on from CBINIP010000038.1 coordinate 3,436, forward strand.
CGGGCACCTGGTGCTGGCTATACCCGAAGACTGGAGCTTTTTCTATGGTATGGCCTTTATTATCTGCGGTAACGGTTTCTTTAAGCCGAACATCTCGAGTCTGGTGGGCACCTTGTATGCCGATAACGACCCGCGCAAGGACAGTGCCTTCTCCATTTTTTACATGGGTATAAACGTGGGGGCTGCCCTGGGTGGTTTGCTTTGTGGTTACGTGGGGCAGCGCATCAGCTGGCACTACGGCTTCGGGCTGGCCGGCATCTTCATGATACTTGGCCTGGTAGTGTTCTACTTTGGCAAAAAATCACTGAAAGAAAAAGGGCTGCCGCCAGATCCTGCCGCCCTGAAAAAACCTGTTTTTGCCGGTATACCTACCGAGCCGTTCATTTACCTAGCTTCCCTGCTGGTTATACCTGCTGTTGTGGCCCTCTTTAACCGCTACGAGCTGATGGACTACATCATGTTCGGTTTAGGTGCCCTATCGCTGGTATACATCCTGTACATTGCTTTTCAGCTGGAGCATGAGGCTAAATTCAAGTTGTTTGCAGCTTTGGTTCTCATTGTTTTCTCTACGCTTTTCTGGGCTTTTTATGAGCAGAATGCCGGCTCGCTTAACCTGTTTGCCATGCGCAACGTGGATATGCATGTGGCCGGCGTAGAGCTGCCCGCTCTGTCGGTAAACAATTTCCTGCCGCCAGCCTGGGTTATTTTGCTTAGCTTCTTTTTTGCGTGGCTGTGGCCAGCTCTTAACCGTAAAGGACTTGAGCCCTCTACACCTATGAAGTTCGGCTTGTCGTTTGTTTTCCTGGGGCTGGGCTTTTGCGTTTTCTACGGTGCCACCCTCCTGAGCTCTGATTCCGGCCTGATCACGTTGCCTGCGTTCATATTCGGTTACTTCTTTATCATCTGTGGCGAGCTGTGCCTTTCCCCTATCGGACTGTCCATGATCACGAAGCTTTCTCCGGCTAAAATTGTGGCCATGATGATGGGTATCTGGTTCTTTGCAAGTGCTATCGGTGAGTTTCTGGCTGGCAAGATCGGCTCTCTGATGAGCGTGCCTGAGAATGTGGTAGATAACCCCGTACTCTCGCTACCATATTATGCCGATATCATCAGCAAGATCGGTATCTATTCTATAGGTATAGGTATAGTTCTCATCATGATGGGGCCGCTTATCCGCAGATGGATGAGTGATGTAAGGTAAAAGCAGGTGCAGCAAAGTATGGCCAGGTATAAAACCGCTTACAATGCCATACTTTGCTGTTATCTTTGCAGCCTTTATACTTCCTTTTAGCCATGGATTTTGTTACCCTTGATTTTGAAACTGCCACACCGCAGCGTGACAGCCCTTGTGAGATCGGATTAACGATAGTGCGCAACCGGCGGATAGTAGAAACTAAGTCGTGGCTGATAAAGCCGTTGTACTACCCAAACTTCAACCATTTTAACATAGCAGTGCATGGCATCAGGCCCGCCGATGTAGCCCTACAGCCTACCTTTGATGAACTTTGGCCAACTATAAAACCATACATGGAAGGCCAGCTGCTGATCGCGCACAACGCCAGCTTCGACTTTAGTGTGCTGCGCAAAACGCTTGCAACTTACAATATTCCGCTGCCCGAAGCTCGTTTTGCCTGTAGCCTTAAGTTTTCCAAAAACATCTGGAAAGGGTTAGCTGCCTATGACCTGAAAACGCTTTGCAACATGCACCGCATTGATTTTCTGCACCACCGCGCAGCTTCCGATTCGCATGCCTGCGCCGCACTAACCCTGAAAGCGCTGAACCATACCGGCACCATTTCAGAAGCTGAATTCCCGGATAAAATGCTGAGCAAGATCACCCATCTCTGCTAAAACAAAAGCCGCTACTGTTTTAGTAGCGGCTTCTTTTTGGGCAATGCAGGAGTATTATTGTCCCGCTCTTTCCACTTCTTCCAGCTTACTATTTCTGCTCTTTTCCTCGAACTTGCTGCCTTTGCTGAAGCGGTAGCGCAGGTTAATTCTGAAGCTTTGCGTGCCGTGGTACTGCTGAGACGTAATGCCGTTTCCGTTCAGCATGGTATCGCCTTCAAAGCGACGCGTACGGAAGATGTCTGTTACCGCAAGGCTTACTTCCAGTTTATCCTGCAGAAACGAGCGTTTAACGCCTGCATCCAGCCACCAGCTAGCATCAATGTTGTAGAAACCATAGGCTGCAGGCCCCTGGTAAGCGGCATTAACTTCCATTTTAATATCCTTTGGCAGCTGCACGTTCTGCGTTGTCTGTGCTGAGAAGCTTACCTGCTCGTTTTCGCGCAGCTGATCTGCGTCTTGTTGGGCAAAGCTCTGGTAGGCTATAGTTGCGGTATTGCTCATCTGCCAGTTGTTCGACAGGCGCACAGGTGCCACCAGGGTAGCATGCATGTTGGTAGCGTCGTCTACGTTCTGTTGCTGAAAGGTAACCACCTGCTCGCCCGGCACCTGGTTGTGTATCTCAGTTACAAAATCTTTTGACTTAGCGTAGCCCAGCACCAGCATGTAATTCTGCTTCAGGGTTTGCGTAACCGTGAACGCGTTGGTATACTGCGGCTTTAGCTGCGGGTTGCCTATTACCAGTGAGTAAGGGTCGATGTAGAACACAAAAGGGTTCAGGTTTTCGTAACGCGGCCTGTTAATGCGGCGGCTGAAACTATAGCTGATCTGGTAGTTATCATTAACATTCTGTTGCACAAACAAACTTGGGAACAGGTCGAGGTAGCTTCTTTTAGTTGTTTGACTTAAGGTTTTCGAGTTGCCTTTGGTATTGGTTTGCTCAGCTCGCAGGCCCGCCTGCAGGCTCCACTTTTTACCAAACGTTGCAGAGTAGTTGGCATAGGCTGCGTAAATGTTTTCTTCATAAATAAAGTGGTTGCTGCGGCTGTCGTCCTGATGTTTCTGTCCGTCCACCGACTCATAAAAACGCAGCTCGTTATCTGATTTTACATAACTGCCCTTCGCTCCTAATTCCAGTTTGCCTGTTTTACCCAATCGTCTGGAGAAGTCGGTTTTGCCGGAATAGATGATGTAATAGGCAGGGTTTTCAGTTAGCAACAGGTCTGAGAAAAGCGGAGAGTTGTTGCCCAGGCTGTCGTAGGTGTTCCGGAACGTAGACATATCTTCGCTTACCAAGGTAACAAAATCCGCATCCGCCGACAAGGTAGTGCCCATAGTGTCGAGTTTGCCCAGGTAGTGCAGGTTCAGAGTATTGTTGTTATACTTGGTTTCTGATTTGTTCAGGGCATCAATGTACAGGTCGAGTTGCGGGTTGCCATCGCGCAGCCAGGCACTTGTCCGGATGTTATCGTGGGTGCGGTAATTGGCTGCGCTTGCCATCAGACCTATGCTGTGTTTGCTGTTCAGCTCATAATCTGTGCCCAGGCGCAAGGCAGGTACAAAACGTCGGTTTCTTTCTAAAGCTTCCTGCTCCAGGCTTTGACCTGCATTCGCGCTGTAGGTGCGCTGCATGTTGTTCGTTCTGTAAAAAGTACGCTCCGCCAGATCCAGGCTTGCCACAGAGTTCCACTTGCCCTGCTTATAGTTCAGGTTTGCGCCAGCCGTAAAACCAGGCATTTCGTTATGCTGATAACCTGCGTAAGCGCTGCCGTTCATACCTTTGGTTTCGTTCTTTTTCAGGTTGATGTTCAGGATTCCGGAAGTGCCTTCAGCCTCATACTTTGCCGATGGATTAGCTATTATCTCCAGGTTTTTGATGTTCTCAGCGGGCATACTTTGCAGTATGTTCTGCAGCTCCTTTGCCGACAGGTAAGTAGGTTTTCCGTTTAGCATTACCTGCACGCCGGCTTTGCCGTTCAGTTTTATACTTCCGTCCTGGTCTACCCACACGCCCGGCGATTTAGTTAATACCTCATAAGCTGTGCTGCCACCTGCCAGGGCAGTGCCCTCCACACTTACCACCATTTTATCTGCCTCGGCCACAACTGTTGGACGCATGGCCTGCACGGTTACTTCTTTCAGCACCTGGGCGTCTTCAGCAAGTATAAGTGTACCAAAGTTTTTGCCTTCTCCTGTTACTTCGAATAAAGCAGTCTCCAAAGCCTGGTAGCCCAGGAACGTAATCTTCAGTTTATACTTGCCGGCGGCAGGTGCTGCAATCGTGAAATTACCCTCCATATCGGCGATGGTACCGGTAACAATGGTGTTGTCGGCAGCTTTAAGTACGGCCACGTTTACAAAGCCGAGCGGTTGTCCTTTTGCATCCTGAACAGAGCCGCTGAGTGTGCCTTTGCCTTGCGCAAAAGCTCCTGTTCCGAAGGAAAGTATGAACAGGATCATTATGAGTTTAACTGATTTCATGGTTTTATTTTGTTTAAGTTTTACATGCATTTCTTTCAGCCTGCGCTGATCTTTAAGTCAAATATCAGGAGCTGTAAACAGGTATGAAATCAGGTTCTGATGAAGCGGGATATATGCCTTATGAAAGCGGAATTCCGGTAGATGAAATGGAATACAGAGCGGGATGAAAGTGTGCTTTAGGGGGATGAAATGGAAGTATAGCTTTGAGTCAGTTTGCTTCTTAGCTATAACTTGTTTTTATTCGGACGCTGAAGTATAAATAACGGATATTCAGCAGAATCTTCTTTGCCTGATACTATAGGTGAATAAACTCTCGGTAATAAACCAGCCAAACACCCAGCCATACATGCGCAGCAAGTATTACCCTTTCCTCAGACTGATTGGCATTGCCGCTATCACAACGGTGCTGTTATACTATGCTTTGGTATATGTACACAATGGCACCATCTGGATGTTTAACAGAGGGATATTGGCTGAACTGGCGTTTGCTTTCTTTTTTCTCCTGGCTTTATTCTGGTCGCATACTATTATTTCCAGGGCTTTTACCTCCAACTCACTGGCTAACTTTCCGAGAACGCTTAAAGCTATACTGGAAGGAGCTACAGTGATTGTAACGAGTGTGGTGATCTGTTATTTGCTGTACTTTTTGCCTTATGTGTACATCTATGCGCTGGCGAATGTGCAGCTGGACCTGATTCCGGTACGGGTGCGACTGGCCTATGTGATTAGCAGTATCGCCTCCCTCTTCTTCTATTACTTTGTGGAACGAGAGCGAAACATTAAGCAATTACAGGCCGAGTATTTACGGGCGGAGCAACTACAAAAAGAGAACTTCAAAGCACAGCTCGAATCGCTGAAGAACCAGGTAAACCCGCACTTCCTGTTCAACAGCCTGAACGTGCTGGGCTCGCTCATTTACAAGAACCAGGACCAGGCAGTGCAGTTCCTGGGGCAGCTCTCGGAAGTATACCGCAACCTGCTCGACAGCGGACAGCAGCAACTGGTGCCATTGCAGAAAGAGCTGGAGCTGGCCAATGCCTACATCTACCTCATGAAAACCCGCTTCGGCGATAACGTACAGTTCCAGGTAGAGGTGCCACAGGAGAAATTGCAGCTTCAGTTGCCGCCTACTTCGTTGCAGTTGCTGATTGAAAATGCCATCAAGCACAACGGCTCTACAGCAAAAAAACCACTGGTGGTCAAAATTTATACTTCTGGTAACCGGCTGGTAGTGGAGAATAACATTCAGCCTCGTCTTAGTGAAGTTACCTCAACTGGCCTGGGCTTGCAGAACATCAGCAACCGCTACAAATATCTGAGCGATGAGCAAGTGGAGATATACCAGAACGACTCTACTTTTACCGTTAAACTACCTTTGCTAAGCACCGACGAAGTATGAAAATTGTCCTTATTGAAGATGAACAACTGGCTGCCGAGGCCCTGCAAAGTATAATTCAAAGGCTGCGTCCGGAAACATCGGTTCTGGCTATACTTGGTTCGGTAGAAGAAGCTGTTCCCTGGCTGCAACTGCACTCTTCACCGGACCTGATCTTCTGCGACATTCATCTTTCTGATGGCAACAGCTTCGAGATCTTTAAGCAGGTAGACGTAAAATGCCCGGTCATCTTTACCACGGCCTACAACGAGTATGCCATCGAGGCTTTCAAGGTAAACAGCATTGATTACCTGCTCAAACCCATCAAACCCGACGAAGTAGCCAAGGCACTGAAAAAGCACGAAGAACTGCGCAGCCACCACCTTGCTCAAAGCCTGGGCAATTTGCAGCAGCTGGTGCAGGCCCCGCAGGTACAGCAAAGTATAAAATCCCGATTCATGGTTAAAAACGGGCAGGCCATTAAAGCCATACCCGTAGACGAAGTAGCTTATTTCTTGGCCGAAGAAGGAGTGGTTTTTCTGGTAACTTTCCAGGGCAAGCGCTTCATCATTAACAACACATTAGACCAGCTCGAAGAGCAACTGGATCAACAAGCGTTCTTCCGGGTAAACCGCCATCTCACGGTACACATCAATGCCGTGCAGGAAGTGCGACCCTACTTTAAAGGCAGGCTATCGCTGCTCCTCAATCCGCCGGCGCCAACAGACCAGGTAGTCAGCAGCAACCGCGCTCCGGCTTTCCGCCAATGGCTGGACCTGTAGCTTTTTCCTATTCCAGAATTTTGTAAGCCATTCCTGAAATGATGTAAAACTACTTCAGGCTTCCGCAGCTAGTTTTGCGTCATCAACCAGAAAGTACAAAACTATGGAAACAGGATATACCACTTCTAAAGCGCAACTGGAAAAAGCTACAAAAGCAGATGTGATCTTTAACTTAACCGCACAGGTTACGAGCACAGAAATTGACGGCACACAGGCAGAAATTTATACTTACAACAACAGCTTTCCGGGGCCTCTGCTGGAGGTGCAGGAAGGTGACAAAGTAACTGTAAACTTCACAAACAAGCTCCACGAAGTATCGAACCTGCACCTTCACGGCATTTTCATGTCGCCGGAAGACGACAAGCCACACCAGGTTGTTGAGCCGGGCAATTCTCTGAGCTATACTTTTGAAGCGCACGAAGGCAGCACCGGTATGTACTGGTACCACCCGCACGCACACGGCACGGTTACCCGCCAACTGTTCAAAGGCCTGTCAGGACCTATCATTATCCGGGGCGAGATTGATAAGCTGGAGCCATTGGCTTCTGCCACAGAAAAAGTGCTGGTGCTGCACGATATACAATTGCAAAATGGCGAAGTGGCACCTCATGAGGGTATGGACTGGGGACGCGGAAAAGAAGGCAACCTGATGCTGGTAAACGGGCAACGTATTCCTGCGTTTGCTGTACCAACCGGGCTGTTAAGGCTACGCATTGTAAATGCTTCCTCAGCGCGCTATTACAACCTGCACATACCGGGCAAGCAGCTGCACGTGGTTGGCCAGGACGGCAGCTTTCTGGAAAAACCCGTTGCCATGGAGACGCTGTTGCTTACACCCGGCGAAAGAGCGGATATTTTAATCGAAGCCGGCGAAGCTGCTGAGCTCACTCTCCTGAACATGCCCTACAAAAGAACTCCAGTTGGTCCAGGTACAGATACCCCTGCCGAAGGCGCTACATTGGCAACCTTTACAGTTACCGGAGAGCCTACTAAAGTTATACTTCCGGAAGCTCTAAAACCTATTGAGGAGCTTGACTTAGCAGAGGCCGCTGACCATAAAACACTGACTTTCGGGGCCATTATGCAGCCGCTGCAATTCACTATCAACGGAAAAACCTTCGACCATTGCCGCACCGATCTTACCGCTAGAGCCGGCACACTGGAAGTGTGGGATATTGTGAATCATATGGGTATGGACCACCCTTTTCACCTGCATACTTTTCCGTTCCAGGTGGTAAGTATAAACGGCGAGCCTGCCCCCTACCGCGCCTGGAAAGATGTGGTAAATGTGCCAGCCAACAGCACCGTGCGCATCGCCTTTCCATTCAGAAAGTATAAAGGCAGCGTGATGTACCATTGCCACATTCTGGAGCACGAAGATCTGGGTATGATGGGCAACCTGGAGGTGATATAGCCAAAGTATAAATACAAGTATAGCCTGCCGGAAAAGCAAATCGGTGGGCTATACTTTTTGCATCTGATGCCCGATTTATAACTTTACACCATAAGCGACACCTCTACAAACTATGGCAAAAGCAGGCACACCAATTCCGGTTTATACCGAGGCAGAAAGTTTCAGGAAGAATGGCTACAAAGATTTTTACATTGCCTCTTACCAGGACCAGCAGGATGTGCGCCTGCGACGGATCGCGCCGCACCGCCATACTTACTACGAGATCATCTGGATAACGGAAGGCAGCGGCACGCACACCATAGACTTTAAGGATTATGCTTTTCAGGGTCCTTGCCTGTTTCTGCTACAGCCAAGCCACATACACCAGATTGTGAAAGATGGCCCGACAAAAGGCTATGTGCTCAAGTTTAACGAGCTGGTTTTTGCTGCGGAACAGGGCACCGAAAACCTTTTGCTCAAGTATGGCATCTTCGATAATATAAATGTGCAGCCCGTACTCCACCTCGATCATCAGGCCGTAACCCTGCTCGACGACCTGATGCAGAAAATGTTATCTGAGTATAAACACCCTTCTGATCTGTCTGAAGTGATCATTGCCTCATACCTCAAAATATTTCTGCTACAGGTATACAAGCTGAAGGACAGCCACAAAGAGGAACTGCAACCCAGCCCGGAGCCCCGCTACCTGGTGTACCGCACGTTTAAAAAGACGCTCGAAGAAAATTTCCTGAGGCAGCATTCGGTGCAATTCTATACATCGGAACTGGCCCTCACTCCCCGCGCCCTTAACGAGATCACACAGAAATATGCCGGCAAAACTGTGAGCGACCTGATAAAGGAAAGGCTGCTATTGGAGGCCAAAAGATTACTGCACCACGGCAAGCTTACTGTTAAAGAAATTGCCTGGCAATTAGGGTTTGAAGATGCTGCTTATTTCACCCGTTTCTTCACCAAAAATGCGGGTTGCTCTCCTCAGACCTTCCGCAATCATCTGCATCAAAAGGCGGATTCGTTATAGGTAGTATAGTTCAACCACCCCTTGCCCCTCCTTGCTAAGGAGGGGAGCTTTCCGGCTGTTGTTAAACTATGAATTATAAATTCTATAACTCCCGTTTCACCTCACCCTGGCCCTCTCCTCAAGGAGAGAGGACTTGGCCTTGGTTATACTTAAAGTATAAGTTTCATAGCTGCGGCATCAACTTTCTCCTGCCTCTTTGTCCAGCACAAGCGCGCCTTTATCCATTTACCTGATCGGCAGCTTATTACAACTTTGTACTGTTTAAATGATCTATCAAAATAACAGTATAATATGAACCGTAAATCTTTCCTGCAGAAGTCCCTGATGGGCTCGTCGCTGCTGCTTGTGCCGGGTATGGCCGGCAACACTTTCATGGCTTCTACCGAAAATAAAACTATGAAACCAAGCATCAGCAATCCTGGCCTGAAAAACATTTGCGCTACCTGCGGCACACGCTATGCCTCTGCAAAAACAGTGACCGACACCTGCCCTATCTGCGAAGACGACAGGCAATATGTAGGCGATAACGGACAGGAATGGCTGAGTTACAAAGAACTCTCGAAAGGCAAATGCATCCGGTTTACCAAGCTTCAGGATAAGCTCTACGACCTGAAAATTACACCTGCCTTTGCCATTGGCCAGAAGGCACACCTGGTAATTACTGAAAGTGGAAATATACTTTGGGATTGCCTGCCTTACCTCGACGAACCCACTATAAGTTACATTCACTCACTGGGAGGTATAAAAGCCATTGCTATTTCGCACCCGCACTATTATAGCTTAATGGCTGAATGGGCTGCTGCCTTTAATTGCCCGATCTACCTGCACCAGAACGACAAGGAATGGATACAGGATAAAAGCGATCATATCAGGTTATGGAAAGGCGATAAAATGGAATTGTGGGATGGCATCAGCATTGTGCATGTGGCGGGTCATTTTCCGGGCAGCACTGTGCTGCACCTGCCCAAGCACGGCAAAGGCACCCTGCTTACCGGAGACAGCATTTACGTGGCACGCGACCGAAAGCATGTGAGCTTTATGTATAGTTACCCAAACCTGGTGCCCCTGCCAAAGCAAGCCATCGAACTGATCCGGAAAAGAATAGAGCCTTTAGCCTTCGACACTATACACGGTGCTTTCGAAGGACAGGCAATTAACACCCGAGCAAAAGAAGCTTTCAATGAATCTGTTGAACGGTACCTGCGCATTTTCTAAGGTATGGATAAAAGTACACGAACTAGTCAAGAGCCGCTAACATATTGAGATAGCGGCTCTTGTGTTTTAAACCCTCCGCACATTAAGGTAAAAAGAAGCTGTTCATCGTGTAAATCATCCGGTTAGTATATTTCATTTTCATTTGCCTGAATATCTTCCTTAGTTTAAAGTATAAGTATTTATTCGCCGCCAACTAGTACAATCTAAAACTATGCTTAAAAACAAGGATCTTTTAACCGTTCTGATCCGGCTATTCCTGGGTTATATCTTTTTCTCGGCCGGTATATGCAAGCTAACACATGGTAACTTCGGACAACTGATAGGGCCGCCGTGGCTGGAGGAAAGCCTTGCAAAGTATGGACTGGGTTTGTTTGCACAGGTAGTGGCCGTAAGCCAGGCTGTGTGTGGTACCTTGCTGCTGTCGCAACGGTTTAGCCTGCTGGGTGCCATTATGCTGGTGCCCATGAACGTGGCTATACTTGCTGTTACGGTATCTATGGAGTGGCAGGGCACGCCTTATGTAAATGCTGTTTTCCTGGCACTAAACCTGGTGCTTCTTGGCCTGAAACGCCGCAAATTTCGCTTCCTGCTACAGCCAAACCAGGGCTGCTACATTGTCCCCTCCCTTACAGACCGCATCGGGCAGAACAGGTATAGCTGGCTGGGCATTGGCTTCTGTATACTTACTATGCTGATGGCCTACGTGAACATCACGCTCACTAACCTGGCCGCGCTGCTTGCCTTCTCAAGTTTTGCTGCAACCATACTTCGTTCCGGCCTGCTAACTAAACTGGATATGGCACTTATACTGCTGCCTTTTGTGGCTATGGTGGCCATTACTTACGGAGACATACACCAACTGATGATGGTGGCACTTTCAGCTCTTATCGCTGCCGAAGCATTGCTCTTGATCTACCGTTTATGCTTTGGTAACAGAGCCGTTGCACCTTCAGAAGGAACCATCACGCCTGTTATTAGCTAAGGTGTAAAATGAAGAATCCGTGCCTCCGCTTTTGCAGAAGGCACGACTAAACTCACCTCAACCTTGTACTCTTACTTTGCTGTTATTGTTTGTTTATCAGCAACATGTGCTACAGCTGCCAGGGACAGCAAGCCACCCATAATAGCCATGTTCTGAATAAAATCCATCATAGCTGCCTGGAACATCATGCCTTCCATGTTCCAGAAAGTATGCATGATCAGCGTCATGGGTAACAGTAGCAGCACAAGCCCGATTGCGGTTTGCTTCACCTTGATTCCTGCGATCAGCAGCACTGCGGCCAGCAGCTCCACGACCATAGCAGTGCCCAGCAGGAAAGGCACAAAAGGCAGTCCTTTCGAAGCCATCCACATAGCCGGCCCGTCCCAGAACAAGGCTTTATGCAGCCCTGCCACTAAAAATGTAATCCCAATAAGTGTTCTTCCTGTGATGATGAAGGTTTTGATAAATGAAGTGTTCATAGTTTTATTTTAATGAGTCTAATTTGATATTTGATTTGTAATTAAGGTCTTTGTCTTTTTGAGCCAAAGCGGGAAATTTGGTTTAGTTTTATAGCTTCAGATTATACTTGGGGCAAGCAAGCTATTCTTCCATAGCTACTCTAAATCCTGGGAGCTTTACCTGCCCAAAGTTTCATCTTTAGCTTTGGTGCGCTCACGGCCGCGGGGCCTCGTCCTTTCGTATCGCGCTGTCTAGCTTTCCTGCCTAACGGCTGCCACTCGCGTGGCACCGGAAACCTAGAAGGCGCTCAACCCAAGGACAGGGATCATATTCGGTAGCCAGCTACTATGGAACTGGAACAGTATCCCATCTCCTTGATGAGAGGGCCAGGGTGAGGTGAAAACTGTTACAACAAAGCAACAACCTCAACCAGGTGCACCTATTGACGATTCGATGTTTGAGCGTTCAGCGAGTTTCGAATAGTCTTGATTCTTTTGCTTACAGGGGTGCAGGGGCCCCTTTTAGACTTTCTCATCAAGGAGAAAAGTGAGGCCCAGCCGGCGAGGCGAAAAGCTAGTACAAAGCAAAACAGTTGAAAGGGTGCATTACGATTGGCAAAGAACCTTCTATCTCTCTTAATCAAGAGGCCGTGGGTAGTTAGAACAAGCAAATTCCCTAAAACACAAACTGCGCCCCCAATGCCAGCTGGTTCGCCGAAGTAGTCTTATAAACCTCCTGCCCGTTCTCCACCAATCTCCAGTCGGTATTTGCGCGGTACCACTCCAGGGCTATACCCAGTGGACCTATATCATAGCGGAGCATCGGCACAATGATCTCGTTTTTCAGGCGGGCGTTACCGGGTACTTCTGTCAGTACATCATTGTTATTTGGATTGTCCTGGCCGTACATCACCCAGGCGCTGAGGTGCTTGCCGAACTTATATCCTGCCTGTCCCCAGGCGCCGTAACCCTCTATATCGCCGAACTGCAGCAGTTGTCCCCAGCTCTGGCCGATGGCGCGGCCCCAGTAGGCATTGCCCTGTAAGGTAGCACCGCCGTACGTCAGCTTGGTGCCTGCCTGAACGGCTTTGCCCTCCAGGTTGCTGCGGGTATCGCCCTGCACCAGGCGTTTGCGGTCGTAGTGGCCGGCTAAGTTTACCTCCCATTTCAGTGGCTGGGTTTGGTTGCTTATGTTCAGGCCTATTTCGGTTTGCGGTATACCGATCTCCCCTTCATCACGACCATCGGCTTCGGCTTTCGGGCCGGTCCAGGAGCCGCGGAACACAGCCAGGTCGAGGCGTACTTTGGTGGCAGCTGTCGGACTGCCTATACCCTGGTACAGGAACAGGCCGGGATTACGGAAGCCGATACCGCCTGCCGAACCGTAGCCCATGGCAAAGTGCGTGACGGAGTTGGGGAAATGCGCGACCATGGGTGTCCAGTTCTGGCCCAGGCGCAGCCTTGTCTGCCCTTTCTGCACCTCCACGTAGGCCAGGCGCACACGCGGCAGCAGGTTCTCGTCGGCAAAGCCGCCTGCGCCTGCCGTGCCTCCTAAAAAGTCCAGCTCGGCGCGACCAGTGGCGGTGATGCCGTGCGGAAGGTTGTAAGCGGTACCTTTAAAAATGAGCCAGGTCTTGCGCAGGTCGCCGCCGAACTGGTACTCGTTCTGGGTAGGTTGTTTCGGATTGGCCCACATGGTAATGGCGCCGTCGCCCATGCCAAAGGTGCCGTCCTGCACAAAGCCCGACGCCGTAATGATACCGTTTATACTTGACCTAAAGTATGGCTTGCCCGCCTGCGTGGTGTCCGGTGCCGGAGCGGCCGGAAAATTGAGGTCGATCTGGGCGTTTGCCTGGTGCAGCAGCAGCGTACTCAGGGCCGCTGCCACAAGGGTGGTTCGTAGTGTTTTTTTCATTGTTTTATTTTGTAGCTAATGGTAATGTAATGTTTGCGGTTATAGTTAGCCTATGTTATGATCAAACCACCCCTACCCCCTCCTAAGTGGGGAATCGGCTATCACTTCATTCTCTGTCCTCCTGAAAGGATCTAGTTTGAAGAAAGGTCAAGCCGCTTTTTGTCATCCCCCTGCCCCCTTCAAAGGGGGACAATCCTGCACGTGCATCCCCTCTTTATCAGGAGGAGCCAGTGGAGAAAAATTCCCCTCCTCGGAGCAGGGTCGTTTCATTCTAGAAAATATAGCTATAAAAACTCCTGTCATTCTGAAAGAAACTTGGTAGAATGGAGGTTAAGCTTATGCTACTGGCCCACAAGATCCTTCCAGGATGACAAAAGAGAGCATGAAACTGCCCTACCTCCTCGGAGGGGTTAGGGGTGGGTTCATAAAGCTTCCAGACCGTGTTAAGTCTATGCTTTGCACTGCGCCTGCCTGCTCTTGTTGCAACGGCACAAAAGTCTGTGTTTTGGCAGCCCCGGGCCATGCACAAACAAGTGCATTTGCTGGACAAACAGGCAAAGCCTGACAATCGCCTGGCTTGGCTAGAAGGTTATAGATGGGCAGCCGCTGAGGAGCTGCCCGTTTTGTTACAGCGCCTCTGCCTTAAAGCCAGCCTTCTCTACCGTGGCAATTACCTCGTTGGCAGAAAGGGAATCAGTCTTGACGGTAAGCACTTTATCCCGGTTGGTAGTATCCACATTCCACTCGCAAACGCCTTCGGTGGCATTCAGCACCGGCGTTACTTTAGACACACAGCCTCCGCAGTTGATGTTAGTTTTGAATTGTAGCTCTTTCATGTTCTGTTTTTCTTTTTGTGTTACTGATTTTGAACATGACAAAGGTAGTGTGGGGAGCGGGCGGAGGTGTTATAGAATTTTGGAGAAGAGTTGTAGGATTTATTGGAAGGGAAATTTAAACAGCAACTACTCTCTTAGAATTAGAAGGCAGGCAAGTGCTATTCGGTTTATCTGCTATATTTGGGCGTATAAACGGAATAGACTCCTAACTATACATTAGTTATGGGAAATATGTAATTATAGAAATGGAAGCAAGGAAGTTAAAAGAACACGAACTGAATCTTGTAAAGCACCTTGTAAAAATTTCAGAAAAGGAAGGCTCTTATAATATTCGCGACTTAGTTGAAGAACTGAAAGATGGTAAAATGGGAAGTATCCGCTTTGTTAGTGGTGAGCCTGGTAGAAAGTATGGAGTAGACCTCGTACAGGTTGAGTATAAAGACGAAGATAGTGTACCAGTTATAATCACCTTGACTTTAGACAACCAACACGAACTTTATGAATTAGAATTTTGGAAGGTGGATTTCGAGAAGCTTCTTCGATACCCAAAACCAGATGAAGTAGTGCTAATAAAGAATTGAAGAACAACTGCCCATAATCCAGCACCTAAATCATGTTTCGGCTACGCTTTCACGCTTTATGTACAAACCGTTGCCGCAATTCGTAGCACATTATATTAAAAGACCTAACCTTTGAGAACTATAAAATTCGATAAAACCCAGTGCGGCGTAGAGGTCCTGCTTCGGACAGGTTCAGGAAACGAAATAAAAGAAGCCTACACCGATACAGAGGTTTACAATACTGATTTCTTCGAGGTCCTGATTTTCCGGAAAGCTAAAGGGCACGTGGTGTTAAACCAGCGGAAGATCAGCCTCTCAGATAATACCATTGTCTTTATCTCGCCTTTCCAGAGGCGACAATGGAAGCTTGACCCGGATTACCTGGACTTTACGTTTCTTATCTTCCAGGAAGACTTTCTCAACGACTTTTTTGCCGACAAGCTGTTCACGTACCGGCTGCTATACTTCTACCAGCTCGATTACCCGCTGCACATGAAGGTAGCCCCTGCGTATATTCAGAAAGCCTGCAGTACACTTACCGAGATCCATACGGAACTCAGAGAGGCCAACCCGGACAGCGAGCACCTCATCCGCTCCCTCCTCTATTATTTGCTGCTTAAACTAAACCGGGATTACGCCCGGCAAAACAACCTGCCGCTCGATAAGCCGGAGAACAACTACGCCTACCAGTTCAAGAAACTGCTGGAGCTGCACATCAAAGAAAAGCAACGGATCAGCGAGTACGCGGAGCTTTTAGGTATAAGCAGGATCACGCTTAACAAAGCGGTGCAGGCTCAGTTTAACGTAACAGCCACCCATTTACTCAAGCAACGGCTGCTATTCGAGATCAAAAACTACCTCATCCATTCCGACTTAACCGTTGCCGACATCGCGCACGAACTCCACTTTTCGGAGCCCAACCACCTGATGCGCTTTTTCAAAACACAAACCGGCCAAACCACCACCGCCTTCCTTGCCGATTATCAAAATGGTAGCAAAGCCAATAGCTTTGGTAGCGAAGCACAGTAGCAACGCCCCTACCTTTGTATTGAAATCAAGAAATTTAAAATCAATACGATATGGCAACAAGCGCAAGTATACAGTTAGTCCGGAATGCAACGCTGGTAATTAATTATGCAGGTAAGAAGATCCTGGTAGACCCGATGTTCATGCCGAAGGACTCCTTTGACCCATTGGCAGGAAAGGCACGAAACCCGATGGTGGACTTACCTGTGTCTATAGAGGAAATTGTGAAGGATGTTGACCTGGTGCTGGTAACGCATACTCACCCCGACCATTTCGACCCGGTAGCAAGTGCAACACTGGATAAAAGTATAAAGCTGATCAATCAACCTGCTGATGAGGAGTACTTCCAGAAGGAAGGCTTCACCAATGCCGAAGCCGTACACGACAGAACAATTTGGAACGGCATTACCATCTACCGAACCGGCGGCGAGCACGGCAGCGGCGAGATCCTGAAGCAAATGGGTACGGTTTCCGGCTTTGTACTGAAGGCAGAAGGCGAGCCAACAATCTACATCGTGGGCGACAGTATCTGGATATACGAAGTGGAGCAGGCCATCCAAAAGTATAAACCGGACTACATTGTTACCAACTCTGGAGGTGCGGTATTCCCGGGTTTTGAAGCAACGCCTATTCTGAAAGATGAAGAACAAACCATGTCGCTGATACAGCAATGTGGTGATGCCAGAGTGATAGCTGTGCACATGGATGCGCTGGACCACTGCCGCACCACAAGAACCTCGCTGCGCCGGAAAGCGGAAGAAACAGGTGTTACAAAAGACAAACTGGTAATTCCGCAGGATGGCGAAGTGGTAACGCTATAAATTGCACTAATTCGTAACAAGAATTTGACACATATAAACCGCCACGCAGCCTAAACCCTGCGTGGCGTTTTACTTTCTCCTTTGCTATAATTTACTCCACCTCAAACACCGCCTGAATCTCGACCGGCGAATTTATCGGTAAAGACGAAGCGCCGAGGGCGGCGCGGGCGTGTTTCCCCTTCTCCCCGAAAACAGCTACGGCCAGGTCAGAGGCTACATTCATCAGTTCGGCATGTTTGGTATAACCGGTTGGCGTGTTCAAGAACCCTGTTATCTGCACCACCTGTTTTACCCGGCTCAGGTCGTTGTTGGTGGCGCTTTTGAGCACGGCCAGCACGTTCAGCATCGTTTGTTGGGTAGCTTCTTTGGCTTGCTCGGTAGTCAGATCCTGCTCTATCATGCCGGGGTGCAGCACCTTGCCCTCCTTCAACGCCACCTGGTTGATGAACACCAGGTTTCCGGAGCGGGTAAACGGCACGTAATTCCCTACCGGCTCGGGCAGTACTGGCAGCTGCACACCCAGCTCCTGCAGGCGCTGCTCTACCGGGTTTATACTTGTCTCTAGAGCCTTGGCGGGTGGTGTTGCCTCAGGCGCTTTCCGGCGTAAAGCCGCGAGGGCTTTGGCTACATTGGCCAGTGCCTCGCCCTGCAGTTCGGCAAAGTATAACTCGCTTTCAGATGGCCTTTCGGATCCCGGCATAGCGGCAAGGGTTGTGGTGCCGAACACGGTATTTCCTTGTGCTATGGTTTTGTCCATTTCTGCAGTTCCCCTCATGCCCACAGGTACCAGCACCATGCCATGCACCGCCAGCGAAGACCACAGCGAAAGTATGGCTGCCTCGCGGGCTGCGCCTCCTCCTGCTGCCATAAACACCGTAGCCGGTACGCCCTCTAGTTGGTGCTGCGACCAGAGGTTCAGCGTACCCTCCAGAAACAGGCGCATATCGGCTGTGGCGCTTCCGAAATGGATGGGAGATCCAAAAGCAATGCCATCGTATTGCGCCAGTTCTTCAGGCGTAGCGTAAGGCACCGAAGCAAAAGCTTTGCTTTCCAGGTTGTCGGTTGGGTTAATGTGCGGCACCTGTTTGAGCACCGCTTTTACGCCCTCCTGTTTTTCTACGCCGCGGGCAATGGCTGTAGCCAGTTTATAAGTAGTGCCGCCCTTCGAGTGGAACAGCACCAGTACCGTAGTTTCTTCTTTTTTCATGGTTTTAGGTTGTTGCGCGTGCAGGCTGCTAAAGGTCATTAGACCGAGAACAGCCAGTAGTAGTTTAAGTGGCATTTTATACTTTGAGCTTTATCGTTGAGGCTGAGGCTGAGGCTGAGGCT
>CBINIP010000039.1:0-19696 GCA_966250805.1 uncultured Pontibacter sp.
TTCTACATTTGGGTTAAAAGACTGCAGCCGTGCCAGTTTCTGAACACGTGTCATGGATAAGCCAGCAGCCATATAAGAGGTAATCTCGCTGCTTTCTTCGGGTGTTACTGAAATTACAGTATTAGTCGAATCGAGTAAGATGTACTTGACATCGTAGTTTCGCACGTTGTCCACCAGTATGTCTATACTATGCTTTATCTCTGGAAGGAGGTATCTGTACAGGTCAGGGTATTTTACTGTCAGAATATCGGTAGCAGGATCATAGTTTATCTTAATAACGCTGTTCTCGAATAGTAACATCACATATGTCTTTGTAAATAGGCAAATATAACTATTTAAAAAAATGAAACGAGGTGGTTTAGGGTGACTTTGGTATGAGCTTTAGTATAGTGGAAATTGTCAATTTGTAGATAACTCAGCTTTAACCTTTTCAGATGGTACAGCTTGCAATCTACTTTCAATAATACTTACAAGGCTGTCTGTAGACTTGTTCTTGTAGCGTTGTAGTTCCTTTAAGCTACTACTTCATCAAATTTTTTAGACTATCTGTTTATGAAGCCTCTTCTGCATGAGTGAGATGCGAATAACTTGTACTTAGGCTTCGTGAATTTGTGTTCTTCTTGAAACCTATATTTATAATATGTTATGTCTGTTTGGTTGATCTGGTAGTGTTCAAAAAACTTTTGAAGGAGCTTTTTCATATCTCTGTTGTAATCCTGATCAACTATCAGATCCATGTTGTAGTTGTAGCGTTCCAAAATTTCTTTGATACGGGTGTAGAGCAGGTCGATTTCTTCATCAGTCAAATACTCACAAGCGGGTTTGTCTTCGAGTATTTTCCACTTTTATATGCTGTATTCGCATTTATTTTATGCTCATCCCGTACGTAGTTGAGAAAGGTTTTCAGTCGCTTAACACACTGACCGAAAGTGCCGTTATAGTACTTCTTCTCTTTAAACAAGTATTTACCCAACGTGGTGTAAAACTTGTCATTCATGTTGGAAAACAGAAGTGGCGTTTTTGTTTTATCTGAGAATTCGATGATAGTGCCAGCCCATAACTTGATTTGGTCTTTCATCCTTGATTCGTTTTTTACAAATTTTTCAGGATAATCAGTTAAAAGCTTTCTGAAGAGCTTCTCTTCGCCAGAGATACCGATGAAATCCTCCGCTTTTAGCCGATTTAATTCTTCATCGACTTCTGAAAGGCTTTTCTTTAGTGCTTCTTTTTTGGATACTGCTTCATCGAGTTCTATCTCGTTGATGATTTTCACACCTCTTTTGGCAGTTGCTGCAATCTTTTGCTTTGCTACTTTATTTTCATGTTCAGTCCGTTGTTGTCCTACTTTTAAGTAGTATGCTTCTTTTACTGCATACCGCTCAGGCACACTCAGGCTGTCTGCTATCGTAGATAAAATGTCAACAATCACCCTGATTTTAGAATTGATGACTGCGGCATTCGGTCTGTCAGTATAGACAATCCCTTTATCTGTGTTGAGGTCTGAAACAGGCACTGAAACACTAACTGGAATCTCTATGGGCTTTCTGTCATAGATGTACCTCACGTACACTGGCGCAAGCCCTTTTTATTCGCTTTTGGATGATGCCTTTTATACTGTAAGCCTTCTTCATGTAGCTAAACTTCAATTATATACGATTTAGGAAATATAAGCAGTAATTTGCAAAATCTACTAAACGTCTACTAAACATTCTTAAAAAAGTGGCAATACGTCTATTTTAGGCATGTTTTGTAGATGATGTGCTTCCAAAAGGGATCACAAAAAGCCTCTCTAATTTGTTTAGAGGGGCTTTTTGTTTTACACACCTGACGCATCTTTCCTGATAAACCCTGATACAAATTTCACTGCACTTCAAATAACGCTTTAAATTATACTTCTGCAATGATTTTGATTTAAGCTGATCAGTTTAAAGTTGTGATCTTTGGTTAAGTATGCTCACATAAAAATAAATGGGCTGCTATAATAGCAGCCCATTTATTTTATACTTCAGTTGCTTCACTACGGTGCTACCGCCATTAATTTCTTATTGGGCTTGCTGCCCAAGTATAAAGTAAGCTTACCTCCCCTGGTAATTTCTGCATGTGTCAGGTAAGTTCGGTTTAGTGATTTACCATTTAGCTCCATCTTCTGGATGTAGACATTTTTGTCCTTCTGGTTCTTAGCCTCAATGGTAAAGGTCTTGCCATTCTCTAGGTTTATACTTGCCGAGCGCACAGCCGGGCTGGTGATGGCATACTGATCGGAGCCGGGAGCAACGGGGTAAAAGCCTAAAGCTGAGAATATGTACCAGGCGCTCATTTGCCCGAAATCGTCGTTGCCGCCCAGGCCGTCTACGGTTGGTTTATACATAGCCTTTAGTACCATGCGTGTGCGTTCCTGCGTTTTCCAGGGCTGGTCGGTCCAGTTATAGAGGTAGGCTACGTGGTGCGAGGGCTCGTTGCCGTGCACGTAGTTGCCAATGATCCCTTCGCGTGAAATATCCTCTGTATTCTCAAAGTACTTATCCGGCAGCTCCATCGTAAAGAGCGAGTCCAGGTGCTGGGCAAAGCGGGTTTTTCCTCCCATCATGGCGATCATCTGCGCCGGGTCGTGCGGCACATAGAGGCTGTAGTTCCAGGAGTTGCCCTCTATAAAGCCCTGCCCATGCGTGTCCAGCGGGTCGAACTCCTTTTTCCAGGTGCCGTCGCTCAGCTTGGGTCGCATAAAACCAGATTTGGCATCATATACATTTTTATAGTTCTCGGCACGTTTGCTGAACTCTTCGTAAATATCCTGCCGGTTTAGTTTCTTTGCCATCTGCGCAATGCACCAGTCGTCGTAGGCGTACTCCAGCGTTTTAGATACCGAAGAGCCGTTCTTGTCTTCCGGCACGTAGCCCAGCTGCATGTAGTAGTCCAGGCCATCGTAATAGCGGGTGCGGGCGGTTTGCACGCAGGCATCCAGAGCGCGGTTGGCGTCAAAGTTGGAGTTGCCTTTCAGTACAGCATCGGCAATCACGGGTACCGAATGGTAGCCGATCATGCACCAGTTCTCGTTGGCGTAGTGCGACCACACCGGCAGCATTTTGTGTACGCTCTGGTCGTAGTGCGCCAGCATGGATTTGATCATGTCGTTGTTGCGGGCTGGCTGCAGGATGTTGAACAGCGGGTGAAGGGCGCGGTAGGTATCCCAAAGCGAGAAGCTGGTATAATTGGTAAAGCCATCAGCCTGGTGCACGTTCATGTCAAGACCTCTATACCTGCCATCCACGTCCATGTAAGTGGTCGGGCCCAGGAAAGCATGGTACATGGCGGTATAGAAATTCACGAGGTCGTCTTTGCCGGCATCTACCACTACTTTATTCAGCTCTTTGTTCCAGGAGTCTTGTCCTTCGCGCTTCACGCGTTCAAAATCCCAGTGCGGAATTTCGGCGCGCATATTGGCCAAGGCTCCTTCTGTACTTACCGGCGACAGTGCAAATTTGATCTTGATCTTTTCGCCTTCGCCAGTCTTAAAATCAAAATATGCACGAAGCTTTTTACCGGCCATCTCCGGGAAGTTTTTGGTCTGGTCGAACTTGCGCCAGAAGCCTTTGTAAACCTGGGCCTCCGAATAATCTTTGTTGCCATACTGGTAGAACGGCTTGCTGAAGGCCATTGCAAAGTATACTGTGCGGGTGCGGGCCCAGCCGTTCGTCTGGCGGTACCCGGTAATCAGTGTATCGTTCTCCACGCGCACAAAGGTCCAGGTGGTTTTGCCGTCGTAATTGTAAATGCCCGACATCAGGTCAAGTATAATATGCGCTTCATCCGACTTCGGGAAAGTATATTGGTGCATACCCACGCGGTTGCTCGCTGTGAGCTCTGCCAGGATGTTGTGGTCGTCGAGCTTCACCTTGTAATAAGCAGGCTCGGCAACTTCGTTGGCATGCGAGAAAGCAGAACGGTAGCCGCTTTGTGGTTTGTCTTCGGTGCCAGGGTTCAGCTGTAGTTTACCGGTAGTTGGCGCGATCAGGAAGTCACCCAGATCGGAGTGGCCGGTGCCGCTGAAATGGGTGTGGCTGAAACCGACGATGGTATTGTCGTCGTGCTGGTAACCGGCGCAGTACTTATACACGTCTTTATTATACTTGCCATTCACTTCGTAGGGTATGGTATCAGTATCAGGGCTGAGCTGCACCATGCCAAAAGGCACTGTGGCACCCGGGTAAGTATGGCCCATCTTGGCTGTGCCGATCATTGGGTTCACGTACTTTACCAGGTTAAGTTTGGTCTGAGCAAATAGTATAACGGGCGATAGCAGAAAGAAAGACAGTAACCGTTTTCTCATTTAGAAGGTTATTTGAGCTTTAGTTTTAATTAGGTCTACTTCCTAAAGATAGGATTAATTCTCAAAATGACCACAAATGCTCGTTATAAGTCTGTTGCCGTTGTTACCGCAATCTATGGTAGTAAACCCTGTACATACTCGCACAATAACTCTTGAGACTGCTTAAGTGCTGAATGCCGTTTTATTCTGTTGGCGTTTGGGTATAATTAGTTATTGCTTACTAAAGGAACAAAGCTCCATACAGGGGCATAGGTTCTAAAGTATAACCCAGCAAGAATATGATGCTTTATCAGACAGATTATGTAGAGATAGTTTTGGATGAGGTGAGCAGCATATTATCAGTACGATGGTTAAGGCCGGTGCAAAGCCACGAGTATCGGCATGGCATAACAGAAACGGGTAAAGTGCTTTTGCCCAGAAAGCTTGAGAAACTGCTGGTGAATAACCAACGCATGGGTGTGCTGACTATGGACGATCAGGCCTGGCTTGCGAGAATTTCCATTGAAGTTATTTCGCAAAGTAGCCTGAGGAGACTAGCCATTGTTTCTTCCACTGACATTATGCAGCAGCTCACCAACGAAACACTCGACGCACAGGTGAAACAGTCTACCCCATACTTTAAAACCAGGTACTTTTATTCGGAGCAGGAAGCGGTTGAGTGGCTGATGATGCCGTACAACTAAGACAGACTTCAGACTGCTAACTAATAGTTTACTCTAAGATCTTACCTATAAAAGTAATTCCCAAAGCTCTTCATTGCTTTCCCATATATCTACAGTTATTCCCATTCTTAGAATTGCTAATGTTTACTTAGTATTTGAAATGGGATATTTCCATGAATACCTTATCTGTGGAGAAATTAATTGATAACTATTTTTTTATAAAAACGTTGTTTCAACTGTGTTTAAACATTGTTTTAAGATTTACTTCGAAATTGCGCGCGTAAAGAAGGAGGTAAGAGAATGTTGGCACAATTATTATAAACTAACCGGGGCAGCAGACTTAGTTCTGGCAGATAAAATTCTCGGATAGATGATCCGAAGAGTACAGTTTTGGGAAAGTGTAAGGTGTTATAACAGGAGTGGAAAATTGCTGGTATCAGCCTTTGAACTGGGCGAGCCAGCTTAAGGCGCTGTTTTTATCGGTGAACATTTGGGTCGGGTTCTTTGGCTTGTTAACCATAATATAAAAGTTAGCAGCCATTTTAAGCATCGGCGAGCTGATCAGGATAGCGCTGGCAGTTACAAGGTCATTGCCTTCGTTTGCAAGATAATCACGGGCCTCCTTCGTTGATTGCTTAATTCTGGTAATATCAAACAAACTTGGGTAAGACTTGTTGTTGCTAAACTCAATGCGTTGTCTTACACAAACCTTAGCTATCTCTAAATCTACCAGATCTATGTCTTTATAAATACAATGCAAAATCCCGTCTTCAACAAACAGGTTCAGATATTCGGATGACATGGAGCTAGGATTTTCGTTGGAGATATCCATTTAAGTTGTAAACATTTTTACGGTCTGCCCATAAAGCACCCAATAACCTTGCAATTATAGTTAAAATACGTGGCAAAAATAAGACACAACAATATCATTGATACGGTAGACTCTGTACTTACCGTTTCTAAAAAGAAAGGTATTATTCACTTACACGCAGAAGATCAGGAAATTAGTGGCCAATACCTTACTTTGAACAGTAAAAAAGTTTTACACTTTGGAACATGCGGTTATCTTGCTTTAGAGCATCATCCTGCTGTAAAACGTGGTGCCATAGAGGCCATAGAGCGCTTTGGTACACAATTCCCGATGTCGCGTACTTACATTTCTAACCCGCTTTACAGCGAGCTGGAAAGCCTGATAAAGCAGATGTATAACGTACCGGCCGTTATCTCCAAGAATTGTACTTTAGCTCACCTGACAACTATACCAAGTATAATCCGCCAATCTGACCTGATAATACTAGACCACCAGGTGCATGCCAGCGTGCAGGAGGCCGTTAAAAAACTATTGAGCCAGGGCGTAACGGTAGAAATGATCCGCCACAACAACCTGGAGATGCTGGAAGACCGCATTAAGAAGCAGCGAAGCAAGTATGACCGCATCTGGTTCATGGCCGATAGTGTGTACTCGATGTATGGCGATTTTGCCCCTATTAAAGATATGATAGCGCTGGCAGAAAAGTATGAGCAGTTATACTTGTATGTGGATGATGCACATGGCATGAGCTGGGCTGGTAAGAACGGTACCGGTTATGCTATGAGCCAGATGCCCGATGGCCTGTACCGTAAAATGATACTGACGGCAAACCTGGGTAAGGCTTTTGGAGCCTGCGGTGGTTTGTCGCTGTTCCCGAACGAGGATTGGTATAACAAGGTGAACAACTTTGGCGGACCACTTACATTTTCGGTGCAGATAGAGCCTGCCACGTTAGGCGCAGCAATTGCCTCAGCCAAAATTCACCTCAGCGATGAGATTTATACTTACCAGGAGGAATTGCAGAAAAAGATAGCATACTTCAACAAGCTGCTAAAACAAACCGATCTGCCTTTGGTGCACGAGTGCGAAAGCCCGATCTTCTACATCGGTACGGGTACTATGGACATGGGCAACCACCTGGTGCAGGCGCTGCTTAACGATGGCGTTTATGTGAACTTGGCTACTTTTCCGGCAGTACCGGCTAAAAACATCGGTGTAAGAATAACTATATCGCTGAGCAATTCTTATGAGGATATAGAAGAACTGGTGCGCAAGCTGGATGTGCATTTTAAAGAAGCTCTTATTGCCACTAACCAGACGCATGAAAACATCAGGAAAGCATTTAAAATGCCTGCCCTGTCTTCAGTTGCGGCTGCCCCTAAAGCAGTAGCAGTAGCCAATGCTGGCCTTGCTGTTAAGCGTTATACTTCTATTACTGATATTGATGCCGCTGAATGGAACAAGTACCTAGGGCACCGTGGCATGTTCGACTGGAACGGCCTGAAGTTCCTGGAAGAATCGTTCAGAGATAATCAGGATAAAGAAAGCAACTGGGGTTTCAGGTATTATACAGTTCAGGATGCTGAGGGCAAACTGGTGCTGATGACCTTTTCCATCGTAAGTCTGCTGAAAGAGGATATGTTCTCGCAGGCTTCTATTTCGAAAGCAATTGAGAAAGAGCGGGAATCAAATCCTTATTACCTGACATCAACAGGTATTTTAATGGGCAGCTTGTTTACGGAAGGCAACCACTTATACTTAGACAGAGAGAGTGCATACTGGAAAGAGGCGCTGAAAGCACTGCTGGCGGAGCTTTACAAAGATCAGGAAACCGAAAATGCCAGCAGCATCATGCTTCGTGACCTAGACGCCAACGACCCGGAGTTGAATGAGTTTATGGTGGAGCAGGATTTTGTAAAGCTGGATCTGCCGGAGTCTTGTGTGGTCGAAAACCTGAATTGGACAACAGAAGACGAATACAGGCAAACGCTGACCAAGAAGGGCAGGGAAAACTTTGTGCAGAAGATCAAGCGCTATGAACATTGCTACGATGTTCAGGTAAAGAGCCGCCTCTCAGCTGAAGAATTACAATATGCTGTTTCGTTGTTTAAGAATGTTAAAAGCAACAACTTTGCTATTAATAACTTCCTTTACCCCTACAAGCTCTTTAGCCTGCTAAACGAGAATGATGCCTGGGAATTTGTAGTACTTTATTTAAAGGAGGAACACTCCCTGAACAGAAAGCCGGTATCGGTTGCCTTTTGCCATAAGAACGTCAGCAATGTATACAGCTTCATGTTAATAGGTATGGATTATGAGTACCTGCTGGAGTACAACGTATACAGGCAAACCCTTTACCAGGTAATTAAGCGAGGCCGCGCCCTGGGCAGCAAAAAGATAAACTTCGGCATTTCTGCCACTATGGAGAAAAAAAAGGTAGGCGCAACACCATATCCTAAAGTTGGTTATTACCAGGCCAAAGACAACTTCGCTATGGAAATGATGGGGGCTACCTTTGCAATTGAAAGAGAATAATGGCGTTTGCCATTTAAGAGTATAAAGAGTACTACGTGAAAGTTCTAAAAGACAGACTTGAAGATATAATTACACTGATCGCGGAAGTAGCCAATGGTAATTTCGATTACCAGCTCGGGGTCTCTGAAACCGGCGATGAGTTAGATGCAGTAATAGAGGGTGTTAACATGCTGGGGCAGGAGCTGAAAAGGTCTACTGTATCCCGCGATTTTATGCAGGGCATTTACCAGGGTGTGGTAGATATGCTGCTGGTGCTTAACATCGACCGTACAATCCGTAATGTAAATGAAGCCTTTGAAGAGGTATCTGGTTTAAAAGAGGCCGAAGTAGTGGGCAAACATATTACAGAAGTTTTCCGGAATGATAACAGCGACAGGTTTAAAGATAATATAGCTGAGCTGGAAGAGAAAGGCAAAACACTTAATGTTGAGCTGACACTGCGCTCTGCCCGTAACAGCGAAATACCAACTTCGTGCTCTTTTTCTTACCTGAAGAACAGCAGGCAGGAAAAAGATGGTATCCTGATTATCGCCAAAGATATTACTGAGCTGAAGCAGAAGGAGCAGGAGCTGCAGGAGGCAAAGGAGAAAGCCGAGGCTGCCAACGAAGCCAAAAGCGAGTTCCTGTCAAGTATGAGTCACGAGATCCGGACACCGCTGAACGGTATCATGGGTTTTACAAATTTGCTGATAGATACCCAGCTGAACGATGCTCAGAAACAGTATGTAAACCTGATCAAAACATCGGGCACTAACCTTACCAAGCTGCTCAACGACATACTTGACCTTCACCGGATCGAGCAGGATAAGATCTCTATCGAAGCAATTCCGTTCGATATTCGGGAAACAGTAGCATCGCACCTGGAGCCCTACAAGCACGTAGCCGGCAGTAAAAACCTTGCCTTCTCGTATACTTTTGATGAGGCAATACCTCGTGTGGTTATCGGCGACCCTACACGCATCAGCCAGGTACTGATAAACCTGATAAGTAATGCCATAAAGTTTACTGAAGCAGGAAGTATAAACGTACGCTGCTCGCTTGCAGCAGCTAACGAAGCCGACGAAACCATACAGCTTAAGTTCTCTGTAACCGATACAGGTATTGGTATACCACTTGAAAAGCAAGGCTTAATCTTCGAATCGTTTACCCAGTCCGACCAGTCTACAACGCGTAAGTATGGCGGCTTTGGTTTGGGACTTGCAATCTCTAAAAAGCTGGTAAACCTGATGAATGGCGAAATGGGCATCATTAGTCCTCCGCCTGGCGAGCCAACCGGTGCTACCTTCTGGTTTAATGTAACGCTGAAGTACCTTGCAAATGAGGCTGTTGCACCTGAAACTGATGATTTTGATACAACCTTTGAGTTGCAGCAGGATGCCAACATTCTGGTAGTAGATGATAATGCCATCAACGTGTTACTGATGCAGGATGTATTAGAGAACTTTGGTGCAAAAGTAACTACAGCAGAAAGCGGCGAAGAAGCTGTAAAATTAGCCTTAGCCAACCCGTTTGACCTGATCTTTATGGATATCCAGATGCCTGGCATGGACGGGCTGGAGGCAACCAGCAGGCTCAGGAGAGCTAATGTTTTAAGCCCTATAGTTGCCTTTTCGGCCAATGCTTATAAAGACGATATCGAAAAAAGTATAGAAGCCGGCATGAACGACCACCTATGCAAGCCTTTCACTAACCGCGACCTGGTTGCTGTGCTTAAAAAGTGGGTGTAGCAGAAGCAAGTTATAAGCAAAGTATAAAAGCAGCGGGTTCTTAGGGGTTTGCTGCTTTTGTGTTTTAAGTAAGGCCTTTATAACTCTATTCTAAAGTATCGATAGCTGATATAGTAACTAACATTGTCTTTTTAGACGATAATAATCTTATGGCTTGATTAATAGTAAAAATTCTCATCTACATTTGTCTATAGTTCAAGTATAAAATCACTATGAATTTCTACGCTGATAACCCCTTAAACCGACGTGCTGAGTTGCGTACTGATGAGGCGCTGATGCAACAGTACCTGGAGGCTGCTACTACACGATTTATACTTGTTAGCGACACCAAGAGCCTGCTAAAGAATCAGCAGGAGCCAGAAGTGGCATTTCTGCAACGCGCTGAACTAGATGAATTGCTGGCACTGGCACCGGTTCAGGTTTTCTTAGGCACAGAAGGCGAGGAGGCATATATGGCACTTGGTTTTGAAGGCAAGCATGAGCAGGTGGTGCAAGCACTGGGTGATGCTTACATTTTCCAGGACCTGCGAGCTGTAACGCCACATTTGCCGAGGCAGCACAGCGCGTTGCTGGCACATGCACGGGCTATGGTTTACTGGCATGTGCGCCACCAGTATTGCTCTGATTGCGGCGCTCCTACACAAAGCCACGAAGGAGGACATGTTCGTAAATGCGAGAACTGCGGCAAATCTCATTTTCCACGAACCGATACTGCAGTTATAGCACTAATCTCGCATGACGATGCCTGTTTGCTAGGCCGTCAGGCCTTGTGGGCACCGGGGCAGTATGCAACTATAGCTGGTTTCCTGGAGCCAGGTGAAACTCTGGAGCAGGCAGTAGCACGTGAAGCGCAGGAAGAAACTGGTGTAACCCTAGAAAGTATAACATACCATTCTTCACAGCCATGGCCTTACCCGGGTACAATTATGGTAGGTTTTATGGCTACTGCTGCCAACAGAAATATAAATGTTAACTACGAAGAACTGGAAGATGCCCGCTGGTTTACCCGCAAACAGATGACTGATGGCCTGCAGGCTGGTACGTTTCGGTTGCCTCCACCAGTATCAATTTCTTTCCGCCTTAT
The DNA here is from genome assembly GCA_966250805.1 of uncultured Pontibacter sp. GTDB lineage: Bacteria > Bacteroidota > Bacteroidia > Cytophagales > Hymenobacteraceae > Pontibacter. The sequence goes on from CBINIP010000039.1 coordinate 11,147, forward strand.
CCGCGATTGGTTTAACCAGGACCCAAAGTATAAGCTGGAAGAGCTGATTACACAGGCTCAGAAATAAATTTATTGTTAAAAATATACTAAAGCTACCTGCCTTAGGTTATATAGTATAAACGCTATACTATATAACCTATAAAGCTATGAAAGCCAAGTTGCTCTTTTTGTCAGTATTGCTACTGCATTCCTGTATTTCTTCTCTTCTGGCTCAATCTATATTAATTAAAGGCAAAGTTATTAATGCAGATACGGGCGCACCTATTGCCTATGCAACAGTAGGTGTAAAAGGCAAGGAGTTAGGCACCATAAGCAGCAGCCAGGGGAATTTTGAGTTTAAAGCTCCTGCCCAAAGTATAACAGCTACAGATAAAATAATTATATCAAGTATAGGTTATGAGCGGCAGGAGCTGTTGGTGAAAAATGCGGCAACTGAGAATCTGGAAGTGAGGTTAAGGCCCCAGGTAATAAGCTTAACAGAAGTTGCCATAAAGCCGCGAAAACTGAAGTCAAAGGTGTTGGGTAAGAATGACAGGGAATATTTTACAAGTACGGCTTTTTTTAACCGATCTGATGTAATTGACGATAAACTGGGCAAAGAAACCGGCAATATCATCCCCATAAGTAAGAGCTGCTACCTAAACAGTTTTAGTGTTTATGTTAATAGTAATGAGTTTAAAAGCATAAAATTCAGGCTGAACCTGTACGCTGTTAAAGATGGTCTTCCTGCTGAGTCGCTGTTGAAGGAGGAAATATTATTTGATATAAAAGACCAGCAGACAGGATGGGTAGAGGTTGATCTAAGAAAGTATAATCTTCATGTAGAGGGGCTGGATAAAATAGCTGTAACTATGCAGTAGCTGGAAAGTAAAGGTGTAAATAAAGACAGTAAGATATTAAACATATCAACTGCTATTTCTCCGGCACATAAAGCCGTGTTCCGTTATAAAAGCGAGGCAGATTGGGAGGCAAACCCTTTCTACCACAGCATGTACCTTAACTCCGATTGTTATAAAGACGAAAAAGAAGCTTCTCAACCTAGTTAAATATACTTTCCTTAATGTGCAGGGCAAATCTCCAGATCAGATTTTACTTCCTGCAGAGTAAAGCGCTCGTTCTTATTGCCAAAGTTTGTTTGAATGTAGTTGAGCAGGTTCGTGATCTGGCCATCGTTCAGGTGCTCTACGCCGGGCATGGCCTGATTATACTTCTGTCCGTTTACAGTTATTTCGCCCGCCTGTCCATGCCTGATGAGGCACGCTAGTGAACGGCGGTGCTTTACCAGATAATCAGAATTAGCAATAGGAGGTATAACTCCACGCAGGCCACTGCCGTCGTCCATATGGCAGCTGGCACAGTTAGCGGCATACAGCCTTTCGCCTTCGTTTTTTTTCTTGGTAAAGCACTGCGTTAGGGTAGCCAGCAGCGCAAGGCATATGAATATCGTAAGGGGCTTATTTTTTCTCATGCTGCTGCTCTTTCAACAATACCGGGATGTCTTTTAAAAGCTTATCTACTTCCTCGGCAACAGTGCCATCATAAATGCCACGAATGTGTCGGTTCTCATCAACCAGTACAAAGGCGCCGCTGTGTACAAAACCGCCTGCTTCTGCTTTGTCTTCCATGGCGGTAACCATGTAGCGCTGTGCAATGTCGTAGATGCTGTCTTTCTGGCCGGTAACAAAATTCCATTTAGGAGCTGTAACACTTAGCCTGTCGGCGTACTCTTTCAGAACCGCCACCGTATCGTGCTGAGGGTTTATCGTATGGGAAAGTAGCATTACCTGCGGGTTATCTTTGTACTGTTCATACACGCGTAGCATCTGGCTCTTCATTTTAGGGCAGATGGTAGGGCAGGTAGTAAAGAAAAAGTCTGTTACATATATTTTGCCGGTGAAGGTCTGGTTGGTAACCTTCTGGCTGTCCTGGTTTGTGAATATGAAGTCAGGTACTGTAGGATAAATGGTATCAGCTACGGTCTGGCCATTCACGGTTCGCTCAACTACTTCGCGCTCGCCAAGTATAGGTAGCGTTTGATCGGAGTTACTGGTGCCACAACCATAAAACATACTTGTAGCTAAGGTAAGGGCAGGTATAAGGCGGGCAAATGTATTATTGAGTTTCATATTTCCGGGCTAGTTCGCGGGCAGCGGCAATCGAGCTGTCCATCTGGCTTTGTACTTGATCTATCTTTGTTTTTTGCTCCTGCAGGTACTGCATTGCCTGTTCATGCTGCAAAGTGTCTGGGGTTTTGTACTGGTGCATCCAACTCATCATGGCTTCGTCGGCTTTGTCGAGTGCTGCAACGTTTTGTCGCACTAAACCGGTTGTTGCGGTATCTGCGGTCTTTGTTTTAAGAGAATCCTGCAGGTGTTGCAACTGGCGGCGTAACTGGTGTATGGTGCCCATTTTAGCCATGGCCTCGTCATGTACATCCATCACTGTCTTCTCCAGAGCTTCTTTCTGTTCCTCTTCCGATGGCCCGCTCATACAGCCTGTTAATAACAAAAGTGGAAGCGCAAGTATGACCAGTATTCTTTTCATGAGTAGCTGATTGTTATGCGATGCAAAGGTAAGGTATTAGTTGCTGTGTTGTAAATGATCTTTGTTGATATTATGGTATAGTATTCGTCAGTCTTAGTTACTCTGCTCAACTGAGCTATTTTTTTTCAGGTTGATTTTAAATAGATGCGAATCTTATACTTCGGAGCAGTTGGAACAGCTCTTAGCGAAAATAAAAAAGCCCGGCCGAAGCTGGGCTTTAAGTATAAAGTTATGTTGATTATGCCGGCACCTGAATCTCAGAATGCAAGGCATGTTCTATCTGCAGATACTGACCTTCTGATAAACGATCACGCAGGAAACGCATAACATCCATAAAGGCATAATGTGCGTGCTCCAGGGTAGGGAAGTCTTCGTTGCTGGCAAAGGCATCTTTAGAACGGATAAATTCTAGCCACTGTTCTTCATGGCGAATACGTACCGGTTCATCACGTAAGGTAAAGCCATCAAAGTAGATACCTTTCCAGACGATAGGCAGCTGAGCCGCCAGGTGTATGGCTTCTCCTGCCGGAATGCGGTCGCGTATAGCATGCAGCACGGCTCTGAAAATACGGGCTGCTTTTTGTTCGTCTTCTATTTCGAGGTAGTTACAAAGCTCGTGTAACCATGTTTTAGCCTCTTTTTGATAATTCTCAAAGTTCATCGACATGTTACCTCCTTCTTTAGTTCTACATAAATCCCTTATAAGATTAACGAACACCATAACATAGGGTTTAGCATTTGTCAGGGCGTGGTTTATCAGCAATGGAGTGAAAACAAAAGCGGCTATACTTATGCAAGTATAGCCGCCGCTGTTAAAGTATAAATACGAAGCTTACACGTCTACGCGTGCATACTTGGCGTTGCGCTCAATAAAGTCGCGGCGTGGGCCTACTTCGTCGCCCATCAGCATCGAGAACAGGTGGTCAGCTTCAGCGGCAGACTCGATAGTTACCTGCTTTAAGCTGCGCACGCTTGGGTCCATTGTTGTGGTCCAGAGCTGTTCCGGGTTCATCTCACCAAGACCTTTGTAACGCTGCACGCCAACGCTTTCATCTTTACCTTTACCAAGTTCTGCAATGGCCTCCATACGGTCTTGTTCGCTCCAGCAATAACGCTCTTCTTTACCTTTTTTAACAAGGTATAGCGGCGGAAGGGCAATATAGATATAACCGTTTTCGATCAGCTCCTTCATGTAGCGGAAGAAGAACGTCAGGATCAGGGTCCGGATGTGCGAACCGTCCACGTCGGCATCCGTCATGATGATGATCTTGTGGTAACGCAGTTTCTCCATATTCAGGGCTTTCTCGCCATCTGCAGTACCAAAGCTCACACCCAGCGCCGTGATCATGTTCTTGATCTCTTCGTTTTCGTAGATGCGGTGCTCCTGTGCTTTCTCTACGTTCAGGATCTTACCACGAAGCGGAAGTATAGCCTGGAACTTACGGTCGCGGCCCTGCTTGGCTGAACCACCCGCAGAGTCACCCTCTACCAGGTATATCTCGCAGTTCTCAGGGTTGTTGTCAGAGCAGTCGGCAAGCTTACCAGGTAAGCTTGTGCCGGAAAGCACGTTCTTGCGCTGTACCATTTCGCGTGCCTTACGGGCTGCATTACGGGCCTGTGCGGCAAGTATAACTTTCTGAACAATAGTACGGGCTTCCTTAGGGTTTTCTTCCAGGAATGTGTTCAGCATTTCGCCAACAGCCACATCCACAGCACCCGATACTTCGGAGTTACCCAGCTTGGTCTTAGTCTGACCTTCGAACTGAGGCTCGGCAACTTTAACCGAGATAACAGCTGTTAAACCTTCTCTGAAGTCATCACCAGCGATGTCGATCTTCAGCTTGTCCAGCATACCCGACTTCTCTGCATACGTTTTCAGCGTACGGGTAAGGGCACGGCGGAAACCAGCTACGTGTGTACCACCTTCGATGGTGTTGATGTTGTTTACATACGAGAAGATGTTCTCGGTATAAGACGTGTTATACTGCAGCGCAATCTCTACAGGCACACCATTTTTCTCGCTCTCCACATGGATCGGCTCCGGGATCAGGTTCTCACGTGTCTCGTCCAGGTAGGCAACAAACTCCTTCAGACCACCTTCAGAGAAGAAAGAATCTGTAAGCAGCGGTTTACCTTCTTCGTTAAGCTCGCGCAGATCCTGCAGGTTAATACGGATGCCTTTGTTCAGGAACGCAAGCTCGCGTAAACGGCTGGCAATAGTGTCGTATTTATACTCGGTAACAGTAAAGATAGAGTCATCTGGTTTGAACGTAACCGTTGTACCAGTTCTTTCTGTAGTACCAATCTCGCGCACAGGGTAAGCAGGTACACCAATGTTATAATGCTGCTCAAATATTTTACCGTTGCGGTGAACCGTTACGTGCAGGTCAGTGGACAGTGCATTAACGCAGGATACACCAACGCCATGCAGACCACCTGATACTTTATAAGTGTCTTTATCGAATTTACCACCGGCGTGCAGTACGGTTAGTACTACCTCAAGCGCCGAGCGGCCTTCTTTCTGGTGAAAATCAGTAGGAATACCACGGCCGTTATCCGATACCGTGATAGAGTTATCAGGATTGATGGTTACTGAGATCTCGTCGCAATGGCCGGCAAGAGCTTCGTCGATAGAGTTATCTACAACCTCCCAAACAAGGTGGTGTAAACCTTTTATACCAATGTCACCGATATACATGGCCGGACGTTTGCGAACCGCCTCCAATCCTTCCAGTACCTGAATACTATCTGCTGAATAATTATTTGCTTTTTGTGCTTCTACTTCACTCATGTGTGTTACTAAGGTAGATTGATAGGTAAAATTACCACTTTTATTTTGTTTAAGCTATACTTTTAAACACAGGATTACAGCGGCCATAGCCACCGCCGGTAACTAGCCTTTAACGGCACAATTACACATCTTAATTTTAACAATTAATATACTGTATTAGTGCCTGTTAGCTTGCTTTGTAGTGGATAAAATACAAAAAACCTTACCGGCTGTTGCTGGTAAGGTTTCAGGATGAGGCGCAAGATCGGGAATAAGAATTTATACTTACTGCAGCTGCGCTTTTACTTTGATACGGGCAATCATGCGGCGGTTAAAGTCATAATATTCCGGTCCGTATGGGGTGGTGTTGTCCAGTTCTTCGATGACAACTATTTCATACTTTCGGTCTGTTCCTCCGCTCAGCGTTTCTATCTTGGATTTAGCATTTTCAATAGCTTTCTGCATCATCTCTTTTTGGATAGCCAATCGTTTACCTGGCTCCACAAAAGTACCCATCACATTCACGTTGAATGGGAAGTTTCGCTTCAGGGCATCGCGCGTGATCTGGTTATAGGCTGCAGTATCAGAAACGGTCAGGATGTAGGATACACCAACCTGGAACATGTTTTTATTGATCTTGGGACCCATCTGCTCGGGCATGTAGTTCATAAAAATGTTTTCGTTGGTCTTTACCATGCTAGGGAATTTCTGCTGAAGCGAGTCGGCCCATTTTTGGAACTTATCACGCATGCTAATGGGGCCGTTGTACGACAGGTTGAGGCGGTAACCGGCATCTGGCGTAGGCTGTTCGTATTCACCGATAACTTCGATGTAATTTTCTTCGGTAGCAGTGTTTCTATTGTCGCAACTGCTCAGCAGGCTGATGCTTGTGGCAAGTGACAGGGCTAAAAGGGTATGCTTTTTCATAGTTTGTATAGGGAAATAGTATATAGCGTAAAGCTAACGAGAATCGTGCCAGTTGTAATAATGGGCGGGTAATATTTTAGCTGTTTTATACTTTCTTAGCAAGCTTACAAGCTATACTTTTGGCCCTATGAGAACTATAATTCTGTTGCTGATTTCGAACATCTTTATGACGTTTGCATGGTATGGCCATCTTAAATATAAAGATGTTTCGCTCTGGAAAGTGATCCTGGCCAGCTGGCTTATTGCATTTTTTGAGTATTGCTTTCAGGTGCCTGCTAACCGCATTGGGCATGGGCAGTTCACGGCATTTCAGCTTAAAACGATACAGGAGGTAATTACGCTAGTGGTGTTTATCGGCTTTTCGGTGCTATACCTGCGCGAAGAGGTAAAATGGAATTACATAGTAGGATTTATACTTATCCTGGCAGCTGTTTTCTTTGTTTTCAAGAAGTGGTAATCTGCTGATAAGCTTTGTTTGCGGGTAAATTACCTGTGTTGTAAAGGTGTTGCTCGTAACTCATCTATGGGCCAGCCTGCCAGCCCTGCGCCTGCCTGGTAAGCAGATTCCAGGAAATCAAGCAAGGCTTGTTTGGGAGCTTCTTCCTGCCTCAGGTCATCATATTTAAGTATAGCCAGTGGGCTGCCATTTGATTGTATCCAACCTGCACCTTTAGGCAGAAGTATTTCTTCATCCAGGCCATGAGGCGATGGATAGGTGTAAGAATAAAATGCCGGAAATCGTAGCTGGTCGTCACCTGGCCAGAAACCAAAACTTATTACTTCGTGGGAATAAGCCTCCTTCTCAACTATACTTGCTTCTGGCCTGGAAGGAAGAGCCCTGCCTGAGAAACGGGTAACTACCAGATCGATATGGTGCCAGTATAGTTGCACAGGGCAGGTTTTGCCATAAAAGCGGCCACTAAACTCCTGTAGTATTCCCTCTACAACAGAAAGTATACGCCAGTATCTGGTCACATATTCCTTATCATAGGTAGCATGCGCATGGTCCTGGGCAAAAGGAATGTTACTTTTATTGTCGTATGGTTTGGCTAGTATGGCAACCTGAATGCCTAAAGTATCCAATGCTTTGAAAACGGAAGTATAAAACTGTGCCACGCTCAGGCCATCCTGCAATTGTATGATCTCAGTTGCTCCCAGGCTGGTTGTTATTATCAGCTGGTGCGAAATGAAATCGAAATCTATCTGAAAACTGTAAGAATGGTAGGGTATAGGGTGAGTTGTTAATCCCCTGGAGGTAAGGTATAAGGTAACATGCCACCAATGGTTCTTATAGGGCATCTGTTTCAGCCTGATCTTCCCGATAATCTGCAGGTATAAATGCAAGGTGTCTTTGGTCTTCTCCCAATCGTTTAGTGGTAAAGGCGGAAACACAACTGCTGCGTTATCGTTAAGTGTTACTGTTGATTCCATAGTATAAATAGAATATAGTACTATGATATTTATTTAACTTTCCCAGTATAAATAGTTTTACGATTTTTATAACGAAAGCAATAAAACATTGACTGTTATTGTTGATAAGTAGCAATGCACATGGTAAAGCCTACTATTTGTGAAGTAAATAAGTGAGACAAAGACCTTTGGAATAGAGTTTGAGCCGTTCAATTACAGCTCTGGCAAAGTTCCGAATGCATTATTTTGGGCTTAAACAGACAAAAAATTATTCAATTTCAGTTACAAAATATATATTAGCAGTTGGGGCAATTTTAGTTTGATACCCACACCACCACGCGGTAGCCATAGCGCGTAAACTTAAATAGCTGCCGCCCATTAACACCCTGAAAACATGCTTGTCAATAAGGTTTCTGACCAGATAAAAAAGAGTAAGTACATCAGCCGGGACCTGAGCTGGTTACGTTTTAACTACCGTGTGCTGGACCAGGCACGCGATACGAACAAAACACTCTTCGACCGGCTCAAGTTTATGGCTATAACCGCCTCTAACCTGGATGAATTTTTTATGATCCGGGTAGGCAGCTTATACAACTACATCGACTACGGCAAAGAACGTTTAGATTATTCAGGTCTGCGTGAGCTGCCTTTCCGCAAAAAGCTGCTGGACTATGCCCACCGTTTTGTAAATGACCAGTACCTGACCTTTAGCAACGAGTTAAAGCCGCTTTTCGAGAAGCATGGTTTTGATGTGCTGAAGGTAGAAGAGTTGACAGAGATTGAGCAGAAGAAAGTAGATTCATACTTTAAGAACACGATCTTCCCGTTGCTTACGCCAATGGTGTACGATAACTACCACGGTTTTCCGCTGCTGATGAACCAGCTGCTTACTTTTGGTG
>CBINIP010000040.1:0-19546 GCA_966250805.1 uncultured Pontibacter sp.
GCGGAGCCGAGTCAAAGGGGGCCCCTACCCCCGGCAGGACTCACCACAGCGCGATACCAAAGGACGAGCCCCCGCGGGCTTGGAGCGAGCCAAAGCTAACTATAGAACGTGTAGCAGGCAAGACTGAGGAAGAAAGGCAGCTATAAAACTATAGCCAGTTAGCTAATAGCAGAAATCAGCAACTATAAAACTATAAGCTAGATTGCTAGCAATAATAGAAAGGAGAAATCCTCCCTTACCTCGTTGCTAATCTATCAGGATTATCCGTTAAAAAACTCTTCCAGGACTTACCACCCTGCTTGGCATTATTTCCTTTTTGATAGTGGTGGCAGAGAGCAACCCCAAGGGCATCTGTTGCATCCAGAAACTTAGGCGCTTCCTCGATCTTCAGGATCTGCATGAGCATGCTGGCAACCTGTTCTTTGGAAGCATTACCATTGCCTGTAATAGATTGTTTTACTTTTTTAGGGGCATACTCTACATAAGGTATATCGCGGGAGAGGGCGGCGGCAATGGCAACCCCCTGGGCACGACCCAGTTTCAGCATACTTTGCACGTTGGTGCCGTAGAAAGGCGACTCGATAGCCAGCTCATCGGGAAGGTATTCATCGATGAGTTGTATCATGCGGTCGAAAATTTTCTTTAATTTAATGGCGTGGTTGCTGTAACTCTTCAGGTGGATGACGCCATACTGAATAACCTGCACTTTAGAGCCAGTTACCTCGATAAGGCCGTAGCCCATTACCTGTGTACCAGGGTCAATGCCAAGTATAAGTTTATTAGGCGGAAGTGCAGATGTGTATACCATGAGGCTACAAAAGTAAGACATTATCTTGAACATCAATTCAAACAGAAGGTTCCTTTTATACTTTGGTAAAGCAATAGTGCTGATGCTCACGCTGTTTTTGCTTTACCAGACCATTTTTACAGCACCTGATACTTTTCTTACCTGGGGCGGCATTCTGCAGAATGCGATTAAAAGTCCTCTGAGGTTCCTGTTTATACTTTCGGCCTTACTAATACCTGTAAACTGGGGCTTTGAAGCAAAGAAATGGCAGTTGCTGGGGCAGAAGATAGAACCAATGGGCTTTTTAAGAGCATACCGTGCCGTTATGGTAGGCCTTACACTTGGTTTTATCACCCCAAACCGACTGGGCGATTATGCCGGCCGCGTGCTGGAGCTGAAAAGCCGGCAGAGGCTGGAGGCTATTGGTGCCATTTTTATCGGCAGGTTTTGCCAACTTGTAGCTACTGTTATGGCGGGTGCTTTGGGGCTTCTATACTTTATGTTCATGTTCTACTGGCACAGTTATCCTGCTGTTTGCTTAAGTGTAGTATTTCTGCTGGTGGCCATTAATGTTGGGTTGCTTTTGCTCTTGTACAATGCACGGGCTATGGTAGCGGTGGTGGCAGCAATAAAACCGCTGCGGGGGCTGGTGCAGTATGTGCAGATCATGGCAAGCTATACTTACACCGAAACTTCCAGGCTGCTGTTGCTTTCGCTTGGGCGCTATGGGGTTTTCCTGTTCCAGTTTATACTTCTGCTATACTTATTTGGGGTAAAACTAAAGCCTCTGGAATATCTGAGCGGTGTTTCGGGCACTTTTTTCCTGAAGTCGGTGGTGCCGTCGGTAAGTTTGCTTTCTGATCTGGGTGTGCGGGAGCTTTCGGCTATGTACTTGTTTGGGTTGCTGGGGCAGGACAGGTTGCAGGTACTGAGTGCCAGCCTGAGTTTATGGTTCCTGAATATCTTGGTGCCAAGCGTTGTCGGGCTGATTTTTGTGCTGCAACTGCGCCTGTCTCAAAAAGGGGTAAAGGCATGACCATACTCCTCCTCACCTCCTTAGCCGCTTATTCCTGGGTCATACTCAGGCGGTGGTATGCATGGAACCGATTACCAGATGCAAAGCTGCCCGAATCTTATCAGCCTCAAACTCCATTATCTGTCATTATACCTGTCCGTAACGAGAGCACAAATATTTTATACTTACTTCAGGATCTTGATAAGCAGCATTATCCGAATGAACTGGTAGAAGTGCTGGTAATGGATGATCACTCTGATGATAACACAGCAAGGTTGGTAGAAGAGTTTATGGCTCAGAGCCAGTTGCAGGTACGGCTAATCGAACTGCGGATGTATGAAGGTATAGCGGGTAAAAAGGCTGCCGTTAAGCTGGGGGTAGAACTGGCGCAAAACGAACTGCTGATCTTTACTGATGGCGATTGCCGCGTGCAGCCCAACTGGCTGCTGCATTTTGCACACCTTTACGAAACACAGAAGCCATACTTTTTAAGCGGCCCCGTCTCTTTTCAGAATACTAAAACCTTGTTTGAGCGGATGCAACTCGTGGAGTTTGCCAGTCTGATAGGTATAGGAGGGGCCTCCATAGGTTTAGGAAAACCTAACATGTGCAATGGCGCTAACCTGGCTTACACAAAAAAGATTTTTACAGAAGTAGGCGGCTTTGCAGGGAACGAAGGCATTGCCAGCGGCGATGATGAGTTTCTGCTGCACAAGATAAATCAGAAGTATCCGCACAGAATAAGTTTTCTGAAGAGCCCGGAAGCTATAGTTTACACCGAGGCCCGCAAAACTATAAAAAACTTTATATCGCAGCGGGTGCGGTGGGCAAGTAAATGGAAAGCTTACCAGGAGTGGCATGTGCAGCTATTGGCACTTGTTGTATTCTCTGTAAATCTGTTACTATTTCTGGCTATACCTGCAGTGGTTTGGGGCACTTTGCCCGTGCGAGTTTTTATAGCTGCTTATCTTACTAAATTTGTTGTAGATTTTGTATTTTTAAGCCGTATACTACGCTTTTTAGGCAACGGGAGCTATACCTGGTATATGCTGCCGCTGCAGTTGGTATACGCACCCTATGTTATTTATACAGCTATCCGCGGCTTGTTTGGCCGCTATACCTGGAAGGGACGACAAATCCGGAACCGATGACTGAGAATGAATTCGATATTTTAGATGAGTTATACTTTGTAACCTCATATCCCGACCTGCGCAGAACGCTATCGCTCAGCGATGATGAACTTTGCGCCGGGCTTCAGGCATTGCTGGCAAAGGGCTATATCAAAATTCTGTACCCCGACCAGGATACAGAGCATGATTATAATGCAGCCGATTTTCTTAAAAATTGCCAGCAGTATTATTACCTTGCCACTAAAGCAGGGCTTGTAGTTCATAACTCCATCTAATGGCTATACTTACCAAAGAGAATAAAGCGGCCTCACGGCCACCTTCATACTATATCCGCCAGCGGCTTCTGCAAAACAAGCCTGCTATGTCCGGCCTTATCATTATCCTGATTTCGGTGGTAGTGGCATTGGGTGGCTATGCCTTTATGCCTGACAGCACGCCGAATGCCAATAATGGTCTGGTGCAGATACAGAAAAAGCAGCCGGGTTTCTCTACCCAGCTACTAAGTATAGCACGCGACAGAGCGGTTGCAGAAGAAGCTAACCCACTGGAGTTTATACTTTTCGGCGAACCTGCCGACCATGCCGAGATTCCAATCGAAAGTTATAGTTTTAAAGGCGATAGTCTGCTGGTGCAGCCTCTGCGCAGCAACAATGCCATGGCAGACCAGGTGCGGGCCTTTGCCCTGAAAGAAATTGTTAAGAACCCGGGACAGTACACCAATACCAAAGCACTTGCTGAGGTTGTTGAAAAAGAGCATATCAGTCACAGAACTTTTTGGCTGGGCACCGATAAAGCCGGAAGAGATGTACTGAGCCGCCTGATCCTGGGAACGCGCATATCGTTGGGTATCGGTTTTGTAGCCGTTCTCATATCTCTTATAGTTGGTATCACAGTAGGTGCACTGGGCGGCTATTTCGGCGGATGGGTAGATAAACTGATGACTTTCCTGATGACGGTAGTATGGTCAGTGCCAAGTATAATGCTGGTAATAGCCATCAGCCTGGCGCTGGATAGTAAAGGTGTCTGGGTTGCATTTGTGGCTGTGGGTTTAACCATGTGGGTAGAGGTAGCACGCGTGGTACGTGGACAAATACTGGGCTTGAAAGAAAAAACTTTTGTGGAAGCCGCTAACGTGCTGGGTGTTCCGCAATCAAAGATCATCATAAGCCATCTTTTGCCAAACATGATAGGCCCGCTTATCGTTATTGCCACAGCCAACTTTGCCTCGGCTATACTTGTGGAGGCAGGTCTGAGCTTTTTAGGTCTTGGCGTGCAGCCGCCTGCTCCCTCATGGGGGATGATGGTTAACGAAGGTTTTCAGTTGATTGGAGCCAAGGCCGGTCTTTTTTTAGTAGTTTTACCGAGTATTTGTATCAGTATGCTGGTGCTGGCTTTTAACCTGCTAGGTAATGGCCTCCGCGATGCATACGATCCTAAAATCCCGCTTTCTAATGGCTGAATCAAGCGCACCAAACATACAGCAGGAGCTTAACCTGAAGAAGCTGGAACTAACGGCGCTTCTGGAGATTACGCAGGCAATTAACGAAAACCTGCCTGAGACGGCTTTATATAAAATATACCGCTTTACGTTGCTGGCCCAGTTGCAGATCAGCAGGCTTACCCTGTTTGTCCATGACGAGACATGGGAGTGTAAAGTATGTTTTGGTACCGAACAGGATTTCACAAAACAGGAACTGCCCGAGGAAGTACTGTCTCTTACAGAGATGACGAATACTTCTAAGCTGCGCATCGATAAAAAATGGCGTGCCTTTGATATCGTGATCCCGGTTTTGCATAATGGAAAAGTGCTGGCATTTGTAATGATTGGCAAAATGCAGCCTTATTACACTAACCTGGAGGCGCTGAATTTTGTGCAGACGGTAAGTAATATTATGCTTGTGGCCATCGAGAACCATAAAATGGCACGCCAGAGACTGGCGCAGGAATCCATACGCCGTGAGATAGAAATCGCCCGCGAAGTGCAGTCTATGCTTTTCCCGAAGTCTTTGCCAAACGATAAGGATGTAGTTATACATGCCAGCTACATTCCGCACTCATCTATTGGCGGCGACTATTACGATTTTATTGAGATAGATAAAGACCAGTTCCTGTTTTGCGTGGCCGATGTTTCGGGTAAAGGTGTACCTGCATCTTTGCTGATGTCAAACTTTCAGGCTGGCCTCCGAACTATACTTCGCCAGACTTCAGATCTGAATACCGTTGTTGCAGAACTGAATCATTTGATCTATCGCAACGCGATCGCAGAGAAATTCATTACTACCTTCCTGGCCATCTATAACCGTGCTACCCGTGAGCTATCGTATGTAAATGCCGGCCATAATTCGCCGATCTTGCTTTACGAAAACAACACACACCGCCTGCTGAACGAAGGCTGTACCATGTTGGGCGTGTTTGATGTGCTGCCGTTTATGTCTGTTACAAGGATAGAAGTTCCTGAAAACTCTATTCTGCTGTGCTATACCGATGGCCTGACAGAAGTTTTTGACGAGGAAGAAGCAGAGTATGGCATAGAAGGAACTATAAAATACCTGCAAACGCACCGTTTCCTGAGCTCAAGAATGCTGCACCTGCAACTCCTGAACGAGATAAACCTTTACAACGAAGAAGCCACTTTCAGCGACGATATCACGCTACTTTCCTGCAGGTTTAAGTAAGCTCTTTATTTGGAGATTTGAAGATGTGCAAATTTGAAAATGAATTAATGCGTACAGTTTTGTAGCCAGCTGTCAGTTTATTTTTAGTGCATCTTGTAATTTCCAGCTATTCAATTTTTTAAATCCAAAGTGATTCGCCTTTACAAAACGCCCGGCCTGCTGAAGAAGCTGCTGCCTGCCTATACCTGGCACCGCAATATGCAGGGCAAAAAGCTGTACCTTACGTTTGATGATGGCCCGATACCGGAGGTAACGCCCTGGGTGCTGGAGCAACTGGCAAAGTATAAAGCTAAGGCTACTTTCTTTTGTGTGGGAGATAACCTGGTTAAGTATCCCGAGATTGCAAAGCAGGCGCTGGCTGAAGGGCATGTGCTGGCAAACCATACTTTTAACCACCTCAAAGGCTGGCAGACAGAGCAGGAAGCTTACCTGGCTAACGTGCAGCAATGCCAGCAAATACTTCAGGAATTAGGTGTTAATCGATCTGGTAAGTTACTGTTCAGACCTCCTTATGGTCGCATTACCGGCCGGCAGGCAGAGGCGCTACGGGATAAGTATGAACTCATTATGTGGGACATGCTCACCAATGATTACGATGCCTCGCTCTCGCCGGAAAAATGCCTTAAAAACGCACTTAAGTATACCCAAAGCGGCAGCATTATCGTATTCCACGACAGCCTGAAAGCACAACGGAACATGCAGTACGCTTTACCTCAATTTTTAGAACACTTTACCGCGCAAGGCTATACTTTTGAGACTTTATGATCGTATCTGTAGCCTATTTTATACTTTACTTTCTACTCTTCCTGGCGCTGCTGGCGCTGCTTATTTTCAACCGGAAACGCTATACTTCTCAGCTCACCCATCAGCCTAAAGTAAGTATACTTATAGCTGCCCGCAACGAGGAACATACCATACTTCGCTGCCTCAGGGCTATCGAAAACCTGAACTATCCAAAAGATAAAATAGAAGTACTGATAGGTGACGATGCCTCTACTGATGCCACCCGCGCAGTAGTAGAATCCTTTATCAGCGACAAGCCCAACTATACTTGCATCACTATTTCTGGCACTATTGGCAAGGCACGCGGCAAAGCAAATGTGCTGGCTCAACTGGCAAAGTATGCTACATCAGATTACTTCTTTTTCACCGATGCCGATATTGCTGTACCTGAAAACTGGATACAGGCCATGCTGTCTGAAATGAAACCGGATGTAGGTGTGGTTACCGGCATTACAACGATAGAGGGCCACAGTACCTTTGCACGCCTGCAGGCCGTGGACTGGCTTTATGCCCTGGGGCTGATGCAGGTGGTATCGGATATGAATCTGCCGGTTTCTACTATGGGTAATAACATGCTGCTGAGGCGGCAGGCCTATGAAGACGTAGGAGGTTTTGAAAGTATAAAATTCTCGATAACCGAAGACATAGCCATATTTAACCAGGTTCTGAAAAAGGGCTGGGGCTTCCGGAATGTATACGATAGGAGTGTGCTGGCCGAGTCGTTGCCGGCAGTTTCGTTTGCAAGCTTTCTGCACCAGCGCAAACGCTGGATGCGCGGCTCTATGCATCTGCCTTTTTACATGGCAGTTATTTTTATACTTCATTCGGCTTACTACCCGGTGCTGCTGCCGTTCTTTGCTTATACTTCTGTCAGTACCATGTTGTCTATCTTCGTGTTTAAGCTGGTGTTGCAAAGTATATACATTGCTATTTGCCTCCGGCGTTTAGGCGAGCGGGTGCCGTGGTGGCTTTATATTCTGTTCGAGTTATACATGGTGATAGGTTCTGTTATCCTGATCGTATACTTTTTCCTGCCGCTCAAGATCCGCTGGAAAGGCAGGCAGTACGCCTAGGTTATACTTGTAAGTATAGCCCAATCCTGGCTCAGAATTTCACCTCAAAAGTAAAAGCCTTAACTTGCAGCCGTATTTAAACTTCAGGTCAGGATTTAAATTCTGATCCCTGATTCTTTTAACTGATTACTGACGAAAATGCTGGTTGATTCACACGCACATATTTATACCGAGGAGTTTAACGAAGACAGGGCCGAGGCATTGGCGCGGGCACAGGCCGAGGGCGTAGAGAAAATCTACATGCCCAATATTGACCATACTTCTATAGATGCCATGCTGGAGGCGGAGGCAAAGTATCCGCAGCAATGTATACCTATGATGGGCCTTCATCCGGCGTACATAAAACAGGACTTTGAACGCGAACTATACCTGGTAGAGGAGTGGCTGAACAAACGACCGTTTGCAGCAGTAGGGGAGTGTGGCATCGATCTGTACTGGGACACAACCTTTTTCCCGCAACAGCAGGAAGCCCTGAAAGTACAGGTAGAGCTGGCCAAAAAGCACCAGCTTCCGATCATACTTCATACCCGCGACTCTTTCGATGAGACATACGAGATAATTTCGCAGGCGCAGGACGGTACATTGCGCGGTATATTCCATTGCTTTACAGGCACGGCAGAACAGGCAGCCAAAGTAAAAGAGCTTAACTTTCTGATGGGTATTGGCGGAGTAGCTACTTTTAAAAATGGTGGCATGGATAAAGTACTGCCGCATGTTCAGTTAGAGGATATTGTGCTGGAAACAGATTGCCCATACCTGGCGCCGGTGCCTTACCGTGGCAAGCGCAACGAGCCTGTATACCTGCCCCTGATCGCAAAACGTGTAGCAGAACTGACAAACAAATCTGTAGAAGAGGTAGCTGAGGTAACTACCAAAAATGCTCTTAACCTGTTCAAACTATAACCATGCCTGTAGTTAAAGTAGACATTGATACGGCGGCGCCTGCCCACCCCGAGGCATCTATACTTATTATTTACACAGGCGGTACCGTGGGTATGGTTTTCGATGAGGAACACCAGCACCTGGTGCCTTTCAACTTCAGCCAGATACTGGAGAAAGTACCCGAACTCAGGCAGTTTAATTACCTGATAACGGTGATGAGTATTGAGCCAGCCATAGATTCATCTAACGTGTCGGTGCCGGATTGGCTGATGCTGGCGCGCCTGATCGAAGAACATTATACTTCTTATGATGGCTTCGTGGTGCTGCACGGTACAGATACGATGGCTTACAGTGCATCAGCGTTGAGTTATCTGCTCGAGAACCTGCAAAAGCCTGTGATCTTTACCGGTGCCCAGGTACCTATTGGTATGGTCAGGACAGATGCCCGCGAGAACCTGATCACGGCTTTACAAATTGCCGCTACTAAAGTAAATGGCAGAAGCCTGGTGCCGGAAGTATGTATTTTCTTCCATAACCTGCTGTTGCGCGGTAACCGGTCTAAAAAAGTAGAGAGCAGCCATTTCGATGCCTTTAAATCAGAGAATTACCCGCCACTGGCCGAAGCTGGTATAAACATAGATTACCTGCCTAATACAATGTTGCCTCATCCGGAGCGGGCACTTAAAGTACACCACCAACTGGATGACCGTGTGGCTGTTCTGAAGCTTTTTCCGGGCATAACGCCGTGTGTGGTAAAGAGTGTGTTGCAGGCATCGGAAGTGCGGGGGG
The DNA here is from genome assembly GCA_966250805.1 of uncultured Pontibacter sp. Taxonomy (GTDB): domain Bacteria; phylum Bacteroidota; class Bacteroidia; order Cytophagales; family Hymenobacteraceae; genus Pontibacter. Next base: position 9,135 of record CBINIP010000040.1, read on the forward strand.
TAGTATTGGAAACCTTTGGTTCTGGTAATGCGCCTACAGTGCCCTGGTTCCTGGATCTGCTGAAAGAAGCAATTGATAGGGGCGTATTTATACTTAATGTGTCGCAGTGCGATGAGGGCAGGGTAGACCAGGGCCGTTATGAAACAAGCAAGCACTTACTTAACATGGGCGTAATTGGCGGGGCCGACATTACCACAGAAGCCGCCATTACTAAACTTATGTTTGTGCTGGGGCTTGGGCTGGATGCATCGCAAACACGGGAGCTGCTGGCAAATAACCTGCGTGGCGAAATAACTATTTTAAAAGATTAGCGGTATACGCTGCATCGCGCTTGCAGCATATAAGGTTATAGCGTACATTTGTACCACAATTAGAGAGGTGTCCGAGTGGTTGAAGGAGCACGCCTGGAAAGTGTGTATACCTCAAAAGGGTATCGAGGGTTCGAATCCCTTCCTCTCTGCTAAATACCTTATCAATTAGTATAGAAAGCCCTTAAATCAGCGATTTAAGGGCTTTTTTGTTTTTAGTCCTACCTGAATTTTACATTTTCCCTCCTTTCTGAGGTAGCAAATTCGGGTACCCGAAACGGTTTCGATTCTGGGTACCCGAATTGCTATGTAACTAGTTGGCTGTTAACAAGATGTATAGTTGTTTTACATCTTGTGGAGTCTTCGTTTGATTGTTAAATTCAAACATAAAAGGAAGAGTGAAATGGACACCAAAATCAGTATTCTGTTCTACGGCAGGAAAGCGAAGACTACCAGAGACAATCTCTTGCCCATTTACCTGCGCGTCACGCTTCAGGGTCAGCGGCTGGAGCTGAGTACCCACCGGTACGTTTCGCCTGAGCGCTGGTCCGCCGAGGCAGGCAAAGTGAAAGGTAGCTCGGCTGAGGCCAGGAGCGTGAACGCCTACCTAGACACCCTTAGGGCCAAAGCCTACGGCCACCACCGGGAGCTGCTCGAGGAAGGCAGGCCCGTGACAGTGGAGTCGTTTAAGGAGAAATGGATGGGAGTGGAGGAGAAGTCGGTGCTGCTGCTGGAGGTGTTCCAAATGCACAATGATCAGATGAGCAAACTGGTGGGGAAAGACTACGCCCTGGGAACCATGGACCGCTACAGCACCTCCCTTCAGCACACCCGGGACTTTATCCGGTGGAAGTACGGCGCGGAGGATATTGACGTGAAGAAGCTCTCCTACAGCTTTATCACCGACTACGAGTTTTGGTTCAAGACCGTAAGAAACTGCGCCCACAACACCACCATGAAGTACCTGGCTAACTTCAAGAAGGTCATTCACCTGTGCCTCAAGAACGGCTGGCTGGAGCGTGACCCCTTTCTGGGCTACAAGATGAGCAAGCGGGAAGTGATTCGGGAGCATCTTACGGAGGCCGAGCTGCAACGCATGGCAGCAAAGGATTTTGCCACCGATAGGCTCATTCAGGTGCGCGATGTGTTCCTCTTCAGCTGCTACACTGGCCTTGCCTACGCAGACGTGCAGAAGCTCAAGCGATCGGAGATTGGGGAGGGTATGGACGGGGAGCGGTGGATCTTCACAAGGCGGCAGAAGACCGAAACTCCCTCCCGGATTCCGCTCCTGCCGGTGGCTCTGGCGATCCTGGACCGCTACAAAGAGCATCCCCAGTGTCTCTACCAGGGCAAGGTGCTGCCGGTGCTGAGCAATCAGAAGATGAACGCCTACCTCAAAGAAATAGCTGACGTGTGCGGGATTCGCAAGACTCTCACTTTCCATATTGCCCGCCATACCTTCGCCACAACAGTTACCCTGAGCAACGGAGTACCGATCGAGACAGTGAGCCGTATGCTGGGGCATCGAAACCTGAAGACGACCCAGCACTACGCCAAGATTCTGGACCGGAAGGTGAGCGATGACATGCAGCAACTCCGGGAGCGGCTGAAAATGTAATGTTTTTCTTTGAGAGAGTTCCCTATTTTACTCTTAATCAGTAGGTTTATGGGTTGATTGTTGGTGGCCCCGGTTAATAGTCAATGAGTTACGAGATAAAACTAGTAATGCTTTTTTTATTTGCATACATTTTATTGCTCAGGTATTCCAATCCTTGCAGAAGCTTTTCAGGCGATGAAACATGGTTAGTAAAGATAATCTTCGTTTTTTCTTTCCCTAAGGTTTCCTTTTTCAATTTTTTAGATCCATTGAAGGACGCTATAATTTTTAATATGTTCTAAGATCTTTCAATGTATATATTCCAATGTTCTGATGCTATTATAATATCTTATTGGAAAAATTATGTTTTGAGTTCTTTAACTTGTGTTTTATTTACAGTGTATTGTTGTATTTGCAATACATTAAGTGCTTGATAGCTATTGTTTAATGGCTGTTTAAGCATTGTGTGTTTCAATATAAAATGCAAAAACAGCTTACAGTGTTTAGGAAAACTATTATATTTGCGCCTTTAAAAAAAATCATATGAATAAATCTTCATGTGATGCAAAAAAAAAATTAATATTTCTGTATGTCAGGCTCTATTGAAACCGAATTAAATTACAACAACGAAGACTTCAAAGCCTTATTAAGCAACATTCTTGATATTATTGGTGCAGTTGATCAGAAAGGACATATTAAGTATATAAATGCTGCCTGCCTATCTGTGCTTGGTTATGAGAGCCACGAGATGATTGGTAAACAATTTAAGGACTTTGTATCTCCTGAAGATAATATACTTGCCGAACAGAACTTTAAAGAGATACAGGAACAAAAAAAGAAAATTCATTCTGTTACCCGCTACCTCCATAAAAACGGGTATCCCGTTCACATTCAATGGGCTTCTATGTGGTCTGCTGCCGACAACACGTTATACTTTGTCGGGCGCGATATTACAGAGTTAATAAGAGCTGAGACTCGCTTAATGGAAAGCGAGCAGATGTATAGGGCATTATTTGATGCCATCCCTGACTTTCTTTTTGTAGAGGACAGGAATGGGGTTATCATAAACATAAACCAATCCATCAAAATGGCGTTAGGCGATAAGGCAAAGCAGCTGATAGGATTACCTGCCTCCACCATACTCCCCGCCCCACAGGCTGCTCTTAACAGTTCCTATTTCCAGCAGGCACTGCTCGGAAACACCATGCAGTTTGACATGGAACTTACAGTACATGGAGAAAAAAGGATCTTTGATATCACCAAGCGCCCCATCATCATCAATCAGGAGATTGTGGGCGTGCAAACTATCGCCAAAGACATCACGCATATTGTACGCTCCTATCAAACTGTCCAGCAGCAGGCTAAGAAACTAAGCAACATTTTTGAAAGCATCACTGATGCCTTTTTCATGCTGGACACCAAGTGGAACTTTACCTACATCAACAGCGAGGCGGAGCAGTTGTTGTCACTGGACAAAACACTCTATCTTGGTAAGAACATGTGGCTGGAATTTCCATCTAAAATCAATGGCACTTTCTATAAAGAGTTTCATCATGCCATCGAAACGGGTTCTGCTGTTCACTTCGAAGCCTACTATTCCAAAACGAATAAATGGCTGAATGTAAAAGCCTATCCCTCAGAAGAAGGTATCTCGGTGTATGCCCATGATGTTACAGAACAGGTAAGGGAAAAGCAGGAACTGGAAATGCTATCGCTGGTCGCCAGCAACACCACACACGGAATCATCTTCACGGATAAAGACCGAAGAATAGAATGGGTAAATGAGTCTTTCACCAAATTGACGGGCTACAGCCTGCAAGAAGCTAAAGGGGCAGTACCTGCTGAGCTGCTGCATAATGAGCAAGTAAAAGCAGACGCATATGAGGCGGTAAAAGACAAACTAATGAATGGGGAGTCTGTCAGATTTGAAACCGAGAACATCAAGAAAAGCGGCGAAAAGATGTGGAATCTTGTCCAGATAAATCCTACTATTGGCAAGAGTGGTGCGATTGAAAGATATGTGACAATTCATACGGATATAACCGAAATGGTATTAGCCCGACAGGAGCTGGAAAAGCTTTCGCTGGTGGCAAGTAAAACAACGAATGGGGTAATTATCACGGATAAAGAGGATCGCATCGAATGGGTTAATGAGGGGTTCTCCAACCTCTTGGGCTATAGCCTGCAAGAGATCGTAGGGCAAAAACCGTCAGACGTTTTACGAAGCCCAAGGACTGATGCCAGCGCATATGAAAAAGCACATGGAAGGCTTATGAACGGGAAAAGAGCTTCTTTTGAAATCCTAAACGTTAAGAAGAACGGGGCAGAAGTTTGGCTCTCGGTTCAAGCAAGTCCAATACTAAAAAGCAATGGAGAAATCAGCAGGTATATAGGCGTTTGCACGGATATCACTGCAATAAAGAATTCAGAACAGGAATTGGCAAAATCTGCTCAGATCCTATACGGGCAAAACAAGGATTTGCAACAGTTTACCTATATGGTCTCTCACAACCTTCGTGCTCCCGTTGCCAATATCATAGGTCTTGCCAATATACTTAGAATAGCAGACAAAGACTCAGAACTATACAATAAGACTATAACAAACCTGAACAAAAGCATTTCAAATTTAGATATTGTTCTAAGGGACATGAATGCCATTTTGAGTGTTCGTGACAGCAAGGGAAATTTGGAAACCGAGCAAGTAGACTTTAAGCTGATTTTAGAACAAGCACAGGCTTCCCTGCAAAAACAGTTCTACGAATGTAATGGCAGCTTTACGTATGAAGTAGAGGAAAAACTTAGCATCTGGGCAAACAAGGCGTATCTGCACAGCATCTTTTACAACCTGTTGTCAAACGCCATCAAGTACAGGGCTGATGAGCGCCCGCTGGAAGTTCAGGTCAAGGCTTTTACTTGTTCAGAGCGGGGGGTTGTTATTACGTTCAGCGACAATGGTTCAGGCATTGAGATGAGCAGTGCAAAAGACAATATCTTTAAGCTTTATAAAAGGTTCCACTTGGATAAAAAAGGAAGGGGCATTGGTCTATATCTGGTCAAGTCTCATATTGAAGCAATGGAGGGAACCATAGAAATTACCAGCTCCATAGGCATAGGAACCACTTTCACCATATGTTTTCCAAACCCAACACAGAAAGTATAAATCATATCCCCTTTCTAAATCAGTATTTAATTCCTGACCTAATGAATGGCTTAATTCAGGTAAGTCTTCATTAGGTCAGGTGTCTCAGTGCATTTAGTTTATTATTATAAAATATAAAATTTAACACTCATTTACGAAGTCTTCCTTTGTAACTCAGAGCCTCTCGAAATAGCTGAAAGTTATCCATGAAATGAGGGGAAAAATTATACAGAAGGTTAAGTGCCTATTGCTATGTATACATTTATTATTGACGATGATTACTTAAGTAGTTTCATTACCGAGCAAATGCTGGTAATAGAGGGATTCTCCAATCAAATCCGTTCATTTCTTTCAGCCGAAGCAGCGCTTGCACTTATCATGCAGGATTATCCTGCAAATGTGCCAGACGTGATTTTTTTAGACTTAAATATGCCCCAAATGAACGGTTGGGAATTCTTAGATGCATTGGCACCATTTAAAAATGAAATTAAAGAGAAATGCCGCATCTACATCCTTACCTCTTCTCTTCTTTTAAAAGACAGTCAAAAGTCTAAGGACTATGAACTTGTAAATGGTTTTATTCCTAAACCTTTAGATAATGCATATATACAGACAATACTTGCAGAGATAAAGAATGAGTTATAAAATGGAGCTTTTAACCATTATCCTATATAAGTAAAATAGTATATGATGATTGAAATTTACGGGCAAGTGCTTAAGCTCCTTCATGGTGGAAGCCGTTATGGTTGATTTGTGTGCATGGCAGTCAGGTTCACCATGGCTTATCAGGGATTGACTATTTTTGTGTAGATGGAACAGGTTCGATACATTTATACTTGCTCTGTAAACAGCTGATTGCATCAGCTATCAGGCTGTTGAAACTGTCAAATCTATGTCTGTGGATTATTTCAGGAACAGTTTCAAGGAAGTTGGATTTGCCCAGCAGCCAGAGCAACATTGCCTCTACTACCAGAACTTAGAGAACCCTGACTTTATCATGTGCTTTAGAATATCAAAAACCGATGACTTATTAGTCTCCCTGATAAGGCACAGCGACTTTGAAAAGGAGATGAAGGCGAACGGCAGGCAGTAACTTAACCTTGTGTTGTCGATAAAGTAAATGGAAGAACAAGCCTTGCCTTGGCTCTGCTGTTAAAGGTTTTTACTTTGTAGAGTAGTCGTCCAGCCTGCTTAATCTCGTTGGTGCTCTCCTGCGCCTTCACTTCCCGCTCAGTATCTGGTGGCTGTATTCAAGCCACCTTCACCAACCGTGTTTGGCATGTTCAAATCGACCACACCAGCGTAGATGGCGTTTTTCTTGTAGACTTTGTTGCTTTCGTAGAACTCATACTTTTCATTCAGGATGTTCTCATAAGTACCTTCTCGGTTCTGTGAATAGTCTCGCCTTGATAGTGTAGGATAGGTGATCTGCAGTCACAACATATGGTTTTGCCAACCAAGTGTATGTAGCACCGACGAACTCTTTTATAACATTTAGAAATTAGAGGTATTAGTCAGCAGCACAACTATGTCTTAGACCACTTAATATTTTTCCAACCAGCATCTGAAGGCAATCTAATCTTTCAGCCACGCAAGAGCATCAGTTTTTGTCTTGAATGTTTTTGTTGTGAATGGAATCATACTTGTTGTTATATGTTCTTGGATGCACTGTTGAACAATGCGTTCGCAGACTGTATCACTGCTTTGAAGACGTGCCACTCTTTGCACCTTGGTATTACCCAGTGCTGTTCCTATATACTGGCAAAGTGTGGTATAGCCATCTTCACCACCAACCCTTTCACTATTGCCATAGCATTCGAAAAGCACTTTTTGTATGTGATATGTCCTGATGGTATCAGTCATGGCATTCAGGTAATTGATCAATTCAGACATCGTAAAGTGGCTCAGGTCGGGAATACTGACTTGTATGATATTCGTGGCTGTATCATATTCTGTCTTCAGCGGAAGGTCACTATTTAGTATCATGGCTCAGCAGTTTTGTGGGTTTAATTTACTTAGTTTATAAAGCACAAGAACAATGTAATAAATCTAAGACATGTTTAATAAAAATGCAAATGATATATATGAGTTGATGGTAAAGCGTACTATGGGTTGTAGTGTTGAGTTAACTTGTTAAAAACCAGTACAATTATGTCTATTTTTAGCCAATAAGATGAAGCGTATGATTGCTGGTTTACTGTTAAATATGTATTTGTATAAAACCAATTCAGTAAGAATCAGGTGTGTGAATATGATTAAGTGTGAAAAGTTGATGTCCGGAACTTTATAAGCTAAAATGAAATTCATAAATATGAGCAAAACAAGATGTAATAATTCATTTATTTAACTATAAATATTTCTTATGCTTGGAACTGTAATGCTGATAGATGATGATTCCTTCTGCAATAGGATGAATCGCTTTATTTTGGAGAAATACAATGCTGCACGAGAGATCATTACCCACACCTGCGCACTGGATGCTTTCCGTCAGCTAAACAGCCTTGTAGAAAGACAAACCCCCGAACGTTTCCCTGATACCATCTTTCTTGATCTGAATATGCCACAAATGGATGGATGGGAGTTCTTGAAAAGATACAGTTCATTTCCGCAAGCTTTTAGGAAAAAGACAAGCTTGTATGTGCTTACTTCCAGTTTACAGACTTGCGACAGAGTAAGGGCGCTTATCGATCCGAATGTAACAGGATTCATTGAAAAGCCTTTCACTGAGCTTGCGTTGGAACACATCATGGTTCAGCAGAACCCACAAGCTTTAGTTTGTTACAAATCCAGTTGCCTGACCATTTATTATCAACCAGACAAGAAGATGGCTCGCAGTCAGTGGTACGGATTTGCTACCAGCGTAGATTACAGGAAAGGGCTACTTGCGTATTTAGATGTAATGAAAAGGTATGATGTGCGGCTTTGGCTTGGGGATTATAAGCAGGCACGTGTCATACGACAGAAAGATCAAGTATGGACAAAACAGGAGTGGTATCCACAGCTAATTTCAGTGGCTCAAAAAATAAAGAAGTTTGCCCGAATTCAGTCTACAGATATTTTTCATCGGATAGGTATTGAAAATATGCTGGCAATGACACCAGCACAGCCACTCCCATTTACTGTTAAGGAATTTTCAGGCATTGATGAAGCCCAAGCGTGGCTTTTACAGCAAGAGAGTGATTACAAAATGATATCAACATAACCTTTGGGAATCAGGCACCACAATTAATTGCATGTAATTGTGGTGCTTCCAAATGGAGATTATGGTGTCAATCGTATGGATACTACTACCAGGGTGATCGCAGTAAATACACCAAACATTAACACGATTAACTAAGATTGGAGTGTATATCGCACCTCTATGATACCATAGAGCAGGCAACAGGTTATGACTTGCTTTCAGAACTACCAGATCAGGTTGAAAGTGCTATAGAATCGAAAGTTGATACTGGTCCAACCAGTTAAATGCATTTTATAATAATGTTGAATTCGGCTTGCAAGGGGAGTGTAATTTAAACTGTGTCATTTCCTCATTTCAATTTACTGGCCCTTTTGCTGTTCTGGCTGCGTCCTTACAGCAAAAGGGCCAAACTTTTGAAGTGCGGCTCACTTCAAGTCCAGCTGCATTCTATCGCCAAACCAGATGGCTAGCTGCTGAGCTGTCTGGCTCCAATTCGAGAGCGGCATCACCCATTTTTTGCTGATGTTCTGATACGATAAGTAAATCAGCTTCAACAGGGCCATGTCCGAGGGGAAGGCGCCCTTGGTCTTAGTCACCTTCCGCACCTGGCGGTGGTAGCCCTCTATCGTGTTGGTGGTGTAGATCAGGTGGCGAATCGGCCCGGTGTACTTAAAGTACGTTGAGAGCTTGTCCCAGTTCCGCTGCCAGCTCTCGATGACCTTGGGGTACTTTGCCCCCCACTTCTCCTCCAGCTCCAGCAGCCGCAGCTCGGCCAGCTCCTTTGTCTCAGCCCGGTACACGGGCTTGAGGTCCCTGATGAACTCCTTCTGGTCCTTGGAGGCCACGTACTTGATGCTGTTTCGGATCTGGTGCACGATGCAGCTCTGCACCTCGGTTTGCGGGAAGACGCTGCTGATGGCCTTGGCAAAGCCCCTCAGGTTGTCGATGCAGGCGACGAGCATGTCGGCAACGCCCCGCTGCTGCAGGTCGGTGAGCACCGAGAGCCAGAAGGTGGCCCCCTCGCTCTCCGACACGTACACGCCCAGCAGCTCTTTGTGGCCGTGGCGGTCGATGCCCAGGATGTTGTAGACGGCCTTGGATACGGTGCGCCCTTCCTGCCGCACCTTGTAGTGCATGGCGTCCAGCCAGACGATGCAGTAGAGGGAGTCCAGCGGGCGAGCCTGCCACTCCTTGACTTGGGGCACGATCTTCTCGGTGAGGGCGGCGAGCGTGTCGTGGGAGATGTCCATGTCGTACATTTCCTTCAGATGCGAGGAGATGTCGCGAAGGCTCATCCCCAGCCCGTACATGCTCAGGATGCGGGGCTCGAGGTTCTCGGCCAGCACCGTCTCCCGCTTCCGGATGATCTGCGGCTCAAAGCTGGCGGAGCGGTCGCGGGAGCTTTCCACCTCGATCACGCCGTCCGAGGTGCGAACCTGCTTGCTTACTTTGCCGTTGCGGCGGTTGCCTTGCTGGCGCTGCTCTTGATTCAGGTGCAGGTCCATCTCCGCATCAAGGGCGGCCTCTAAGAAGTGTTTCAGCAAGGGGCCAAGAGCCCCGTCTTTGCCGAAGGTGGGTTTGCCGCTCCGGAACTCTTCCAGGAACTGACGCTTGATCTTCTCCAGATCTAGCTCGCTTTTCTCTTCCATGTTGACTGTGTTAAAGGTAATACTGCTAATCCTTTGACACAGTTTACTTTACAGCCTCTTTGCAAGCCAACCTAACTTAATCATTTCTCGATTTATTCTTTGTCGTAAGGAGTAGCACGAATTCTGTAAAAGCCGAGACTCTTTCGTGGACAGTCTACTAAATCGTGTACGATGCACACATCAAGCTCTATTTTCTTTTCTTTCCAGTCATGCAGTGTGCGTCCGAGTTCGGTTTCAAATTCGCTTGCTCGGCAGACAAAATCATATTCTGTTTGATAATTTACTTTTAAAGCTTTGACCTCACATTGTCGTCCATTCACAAGTATTATAAAACTTGGGCTGATATAATAGATGTACCTTAGTAACATTCATTGTTAATTTTATCCAAAGTGTTCTTTAATTGATTAATTGCATACTAAAGTGTTTGACTCTTATTCAAATAGATGCAGTGTTCCTTCAAGTATTCTCTGATGATATTTATCGTTCGTTTTCTTTATTTATTTTAAAGGAACTTCATAATAGAATTAGACTTCTTTAG
>CBINIP010000041.1:0-15393 GCA_966250805.1 uncultured Pontibacter sp.
GCCACTTGCCCTTGCGGCGCTCAGAGTACACAATGGATATCCTTCTCCAGTCGGGTAGCAGCGCTTTGGAGAAAAAGGCAACAGAAGCGTCCGGGGTGATGGTTAAATTGAAGTCGAAGTCTTTGGAGGAGACGGTGCCTTCTCCAACTACCTGAGGCATGGCTGTGATACCTTCTGCTGTTTGCGCAAATACTTCGGTGTCTGCTGAAATGGCGAGCAGCAGCAAGCCGGTAATAAGAGGTTTTCTCATAGTTTTAAGATGTACTTGGTTGCTTAAAAATTAATAGTGCAAACATACAGAATTTACTATTTAGTGAAGGAAGTCGTGTATATAATCTGGTAACTCTTTATCCTGATCAGGTGTAGCAATGGGTTCTCCCCAGTTTCTGTTTAACGGTATATGACCAGTCCAGACTTCACTGTTAAACTGCTTTACATTGTTAGGAGGGCCCTGGCGCATTTTAGCTGAAGCTTCTTCAAGCGGAAAACAGACTACAGAGGTAACTTTTAGTTCTTCAGGTGTTGGTAATTTAATAGCATCATCCCAGCGGCCCGGCAGCAGTTTATCTGTAAAAGCTTTCAGTACTTCCATCTTTAAGTTTTCATCGGTTACCTCTGAGGGGGTAGAAAATGCCACCACCGAACGGTAATTAAAGGAGTGGTTAAAGGCAGTATTTGCGAGTACCAGGCCATCCATCAACGACACCGTCAGGCATACTTTCTTGTTACTGCATATCTGTTTGATGAAGTGGCTTTTGATAGAACCATGAATGTACAGTTTGTTATCAAGCCTGACAAAACCTGTAGGAATTGCTCTTGGAATATCATCAACTATGTAAGAAACGGTAACATCAATCGCCTCATCAAGTATGGCATAGATAGTTTCTTTATCATAAGAGCCCCGGTGCGGATCACGGCTGATCCTGGTTAGTGGGCTGATCTCATACGTTTGCATGGCTTGTTATTTCTGTATAGGTTAACATCTGTTCTGTAGTCACGATGGTGGCAAACTCTGCGTGTAAGCTTGCAAGCGATATGCGGTGAATGTCTTCCGAATTATACTTTGTACCGTCGTGGGCAATTCGGTCGAAAGTAGCGGTGGCATCGGCAGCCACATAAACATCAAAGCCATAGTTACCGGCCATGCGCGCTGTAGTAGATACACAATGGTCTGTAATGAAACCGACGATCACCAGACGATTGATTCCCTTTTCTTCTAAGTAGGCTTTTAGTTGTGTACCAATAAATGCACTGTTAACCTGCTTTTGGAACAATGGCTCGCTTGCAACAGGCAAAGCAAAGCTCCTGATGTTGTTTCCGGTATGAGTAGGATGTAGGGGAGAAGTAGGCGTTGTAGAGTTATGCTTTACGTGTATGACTGGTAAATTATTACCACGCCAGTGGCTTAACAGGTTCTCAATGTTTTGTTCTGCCTGTGGATTATTACGGTTGCCTCCCCAGTAAGCTTCGTCGGTAAATGCCTGTTGCACGTCTATCAGCAGCAGCGCGATCTCGTTCTTTCTCATAGATTTTATTTTTTAGTTCATGGCAAAAGTATAGGCATTGTGGACTATATTTATAGTCCAGTTTTTGCAAAACAGATGGTCCAGACAACAAGCCTCCCTTACCTGAATTCTCTTACACTTGATAAAGAGAAAGGCACACCGCTTTATGTGCAACTGGCACAAGGTTTAGCTTCTCTGATAAAACAAGGTGTTCTTAAACCGGGTCAGAAATTGCCTGGCTCACGGGTACTTGCAGCTAAACTACACCTGAACCGTAACACGGTTGTACTGGCAACTGATGAACTGCAAGCCGAAGGTTGGGTGGTAGCCAGAGACCGCCAGGGGCTATTTGTGAATGAGAAGCTGCCACTGGTGGCAGGTGCCGGTAGCAATATTCTGGCTGATACTTTTCCGGATGAAACCGGTTTTTTATTAGAACCCAATCTTAAACTGGAGGCCCCGGAAGTACACCGTCTTCCTTTAGAGTTTAATGATGGATTTCCGGACCCACGGCTAAGCCCGCTGCATGAATTAGGTAGAGAATATCATCGACTGCTTAAAAAAGCTAATCCGCTGCACCTTTTCACTTACTCCGATGCGCAGGGTGATGTGTACTTTCGCAAAGTACTGAGCCAGCAACTAAATGAGCACAGAGGATTAAGAACTACACCAGAAACCGTTTTCGTAACGCGCGGCAGCATTATGGGTATACATCTGCTGGCTCAGATAATATTGAAAGCAGGCGATAAAGTGGTGGTAGGCGAACTGAACTATAAAACGGCAAACCTTTGCTTTGAGCAGAGAGGGGCGCAGTTATTGCGTATTCCGGTTGATGAGAAAGGGCTGAAAACTGTTGTTTTGGAAGAAGTGTTGCAAATACATCAGGTGCGCCTGCTCTACATCACGTCGCACCACCATCATCCAACAACAGTAACTTTAGCACCTGAAAGGCGCCTGCACCTTTACGAACTGGCTAAGAAATACCGCTTCTGTATCGTGGAAGATGACTATGACTTCGATTACCACTACGAGAATAAGCCCACGCTACCAATTGCCAGCATGGATACCCATGGTCTGGTTATTTATACCGGTTCTTACTCTAAAGTAATTTACCCGGGCATACGAGTAGGTTTTGTAGTGGCGCCGCCTAACCTGATGCACGAATTAGTAAAGTATCGCAGGATTATGGACAGACAAGGCGACCATTTAATTGAGCGGGCTATTGCAAACCTGCTGCGCGATGGAACTATGCAGCGTTACCTGCGCAAAAGCAAGAACCTCTATAAAAAGCGTAAAGAACACTTTTGCCATATTCTCCGTAAGGATTTCAGCTCTTACCTGGATTTTCAGGAGCCTGAAGGAGGAATGGCTGTTTGGGTTAAATTTAAGGATGCTTACCTACTACCCGAAGTAGCCGCTGCCTGTAAAGCTAAAGGTCTTCATTTTTCTGATGGCAGTGCTTACAGATCACCCAACTATAACCCGAATGCCTGCCGCATGGGTTTTGCAAGTATGAGCGAAGAAGAGATGCTTCAGGCATGCCATATACTTAAATCGGTGCTTCAGGAAATGGGAAACTAATTGCGTTATAAATTTTAAGATTCTGATCTTTAATATAATTGCTTTATTAAATTTTTATTAGCTATATTAAATACAATATTTAAGACTGGAGTCGTTATTCAGGATAAAAACAGCTTCAGTTTATAAAAACGAGTTATTTTTAATCTTTTTGCTTCTTTTTCTGAAGCTGAAAACTATTTTTGTAACCGGTTTTGTGTTGTAGATCCAGGTATGACTTTTAATAAAGTACAAAATATAGTGTGCAGATGTTTTGCAGCATCTGTATTGTGTTTATCGCTGTTCGCCTGCCAAGAGAAGGGTGATAAGCAGCAGGCAAATAATGTAGTAGAGGAGGAGCAGGAAGACTTCAGGGAGAAAGTAGAAATACCCGCCTCATTTACAGCTGCCAGGGCGCAGCAATTAGGTGAACAGATTGATTCTATCTTTACTTACCTGCACAAGAGAAAAGGCTTTAACGGCACGGTGCTGGTTACCAAGTATGACCAGGTGATTTTTAAAGGTGCTTTTGGCTATTCCGAATTTCCACGTAAAGATACCCTTACTACTGAAACTGCTTTCCAGTTAGCCTCTGTATCGAAACAGTTTACAGCCATGGCCATTATGATGCTGAAGGAAAGAGGAAAGCTCAACTATGATGACAGTGTGCAACAGTATATTCCTGATTTTCCTTACAAAGGCATTACCATCCGTCAATTATTGACGCACCGCTCCGGCTTGCCAAACTATACTTATTTTAGCGATGAACTATGGCCGGACCGCAGGAAACCCATCACTAACAACGATGTGCTTAAACTGATGGCAGATCACAAGCCACCGATCTATCATCAGCCAAATACCCATTTTGACTATAGTAACACTGGTTATTTTCTTCTGGCTTCGATAGTGGAGAAGGCATCGGGCACACCTTTCGCTACTTTCATGCAAAAGAACATTTTCGAGCCTTTACAGATGAAGAACACGTTTACGTTCAGCAAAGACATGATAACAGTGGCAGGAAAAGTAGCGACCGGGCACACTGGCGGCAGACGCAAAAGATATCCTGATTACCTGGATACTGTGCTTGGTGATAAAGGAGTGTATTCAACGGTAGAAGATTTATACAAATGGGACCAGGCGCTTTACACGCAAAAGCTTGTAAAGAGAAAAACATTGGAAGAAGCTTTTACCGGTTCCCGTCCTGAAAAGACAAAGAAAGAAGATTACGGCTTTGGCTGGCGCATTAGTCAGCTTGAGAGCGGAGACACTGCAGTTTATCATGCAGGATTATGGCATGGCTATACTACCTACCTGTTACGGAACCCAATGGACCACAGCGCACTGATCGTGCTAAGCAATGTGCCCAATGGTAGCTTAGGCCATTTAAAAGAAATCAGGCGTTTTCTGTATCCTGCCCAACCGGCAAAGTTAGCTACCAATTCTGCCAACAATGGCAAAGTAGCAAGTTCTAAACTGTAGTTTAACTTATACTTCTGATATATTGAAAGGCGCTTACTTGTAAGCGCCTTTTTTGTTGTTATAATACTAGCATATAGTACAAGCTCATGCAGATAATTTCTTGTGTTACTTATATAGTTATACTTAAAATTAAAAGGCTTATAATCTTCATTAGTGAGCTCTCTGATAAATAGGAAGTATAACATGGCCTGTACCTTTTAGAATTTATACTTTATGCTTCTGGTAGCACTCAATTCTCTGATAGTTGGGGTTGCATTTCAGCGTATTAGCTCATACTTCTAAAATTTTTAAAGCCATTCTAGTAGCTGTTACCCTCATTTTTAATGTGTTTACCAATTACTATGGTTTATGAAATGCAATTTTTTGTTTGATTAAAACAATACAAGCAGCCCTATAGTATAATATAGCTCTGAAGTTTTGAATGCAATTCTGACAGGCACTTTCTTCAAGCCTGACTTTCAGCTTCACGAGTCATTATATCTTTTACTTAATTTTTTAATCCTTATGAAACACCTCAGACTTCTGACGGCAGTCTTTGCCTTTTCTTTTTTGCTATCGGGCTGCGAAAAAGAAACCGACAGTTCAGTTAACCCTTCATCTTTAAAGCAATCCGGGCAGCTCTCGGCTACTTCAGATGACAAGATCAGCCAGTTGCGCGCTACTTTGCCAGCCGGTGTTGAGGAAAAAGTTAAGAAAAGCTCAGACTTGCTCAGCCTTACCAATGAGCAGTACAGAGATCTGCTAACAAGAGCACTGGCTATAGAGCCAACTCCGTGCGATGCAAATACACCATTAAGTCTGTGGCTGGATGATCAGTTGGCTACCTGGAACGGAACAATTATTAAATATGTGCTGGACTTCGCTATGCTGGATCTGCCAACCTACGATGCATTAGTATTCGAAAACAGCTCTCAAAACCAGTACTACGGCGTAAATGGTGAGTATACCCAACAGGTAACTAAAGCCTTCAAAGATTTGCAGCGTTTCTGGAATATACAGTCTGATAACATTGTTTTGGCTGCTATGCACGGTAGCATGTTGCAGGACCGCGATAGAATTATCAGAACCTATGTAGCTGTTTATGGTTTAGACCAGGCCACAGCCGGTATACTTGCCGATATAGTTATACAGGTTGTTAATACCTATCCTAACCAATTGCGGGGCGGTAACCATCCTATTTTCACATTCAATGCCTTTGCACTCGATGGTTTTTACTATCCGCCTGTAGGTAACATACCGGACAAAATAATCATGGGCGATGGAATAATGGAAGCGTATTCTGCCATCGGGTTTGGAGACATTGCGCCACAGGCTATACTTGCGCATGAGTTTGGCCATCATATTCAGTATCAATTAGACTTATTTGCAGATGTACGTACGCCGGAAGCAACCCGCAGAACAGAACTGATGGCTGATGCTTATTCTGCTTACTATCTATCGCATGCAAGAGGTGCCGCTATGCAGTGGAAGAGAGTTCAGCAGTTCCTGCAGGTGTTCTTTAACATCGGCGACTGTTCGTTTACCAGCACCAACCACCATGGAACACCAACCCAAAGAATGGCTGCTGCAGAATGGGGGTACAACCTTGCAAATGATGCTCAAAAGCAAGGCCATATCATGACCAGCCAGGAATTTGCAAAGCTATTTGACGCGCAACTACCACAGCTTGTGCTGCTGTAGTAGCTACTCTAACTATAAAAACAGAAGAGGACAAACTTATACTTTGTCCTCTTCTGTTTTTATAGTTTATACTTCAGTTCTTTTCACTTCGGGTAAAAGGTACAAACACAACAGGCATTAAATTTTTACTAACGGCTTTGCCCTTTCTTTTTTCAATTAGCTTCAGGGTTTGTGTCATAAAGGCCGGGCCAACAGGTATAACCATTCTGCCGCCTTCTTTTAGTTGTTCTAATAAAGGTGGAGGAACAGATTCGGCACCGGCTGTAACGATGATGGCATCAAAAGGTGCATGTTCTTTCCAGCCTATATATCCGTCGCCTATTCTTGTTTGAATGTTAGAATAGCCCAGTGTTTTTAACCTTTCAGCAGCTGTTTTACCAAGTTCCGGTACAATCTCTATAGTATAAACTTCTTTAACAATTTCTGCCAGCACGGCGGCCTGGTAACCTGAGCCTGTACCAACTTCCAGTACCTTTATTTCAGGCTTCGGTTTAATCACTTCTGTCATGTAAGCAACCATGTAAGGCTGTGAGATAGTTTGGCCTTGGCCAATAGGTAGGGGAGAATCCGTGTAGGCTTCCGGGGCCAGTTCTTTGGG
The DNA here is from genome assembly GCA_966250805.1 of uncultured Pontibacter sp. Classification (GTDB taxonomy): domain Bacteria; phylum Bacteroidota; class Bacteroidia; order Cytophagales; family Hymenobacteraceae; genus Pontibacter. Next base: position 6,820 of record CBINIP010000041.1, read on the forward strand.
CACAAACAGGTGTCTTTTAACAGTGCGCATGGCTTCCAGCACAGCCTTATCGTTAACACCACGGCGCTCTATAGTTTCCTTAACCATGGCTTCTCTTTTCTCCTTATAAGGGTCTACCTGCACAGGAGAAGTGAGAAGTATAAATAACAACAGTATTGGTAATAACATATAGCTTATAACTTTGCTTAACTCGGAACAGGAGAGATGGCAGCAGCATCCGCGTATAGCGTATAAGGTGGTAATTATTTATACTATATGCTGAAGTAATTGTTTTTAAAGTTTGATTGATATAGCAGTTTCAGCTCCGGGTTTACTTGCAATTATAGCCACTGTAGTAGTATAGAAAGTGCTTTTTTATTCCTCCTGGATTGGCACCTGTTTAATTAAAGGTAGGCTTAGCAAAAAGGCTATCAAAACCAAAAGCCTCTTAGCAGATGCTAAGAGGCTTTACAGGAAACAAAGGCTAAACTAATATAATAAACTTAATTCCAACCGCCACCCAATGCACGGTAAATGTTGACCTTAGCACTCATCTGCTGCATTTTGGTTTCGATGAGTTCAAATTTCGATTCCAGTGCATCACGCTGGGTTAACAGTACTTCCATGTAATCTGCTCTTGCAGACTTGAAAAGGTCATTTGAGATAGTGATGGATTGGGTAAGTGCCTCCACCTGCTTGGATTTTAAGTCGTAACTTTTCTCCAGGTTCTGCACCTTAGCCATCTGATTTGCAACCTCAATATAGGCATTCAGGATAGTGCGTTCGTAATCGAAAACGGCCTGTAGCTGTTTTGCATTGGCACTATAGTAGCTTGCTTTAATGGCATTTCTGTTGATCAGAGGTGCCGTTAGATCACCAGCCAGCGAATAAAGCAAAGACTCAGGAGTTTTGATAAGGTATGCAGGGTTAAATGCCTGGTAACCTATACCTGCCGTTATTCCTACTGAAGGATAGAACCTTGCTTTGGCCACCTTTACATCAAGTTTGGCAGCTGCCAGATTAAGTTCTGCCTGTTTAATGTCGGGGCGGTTTTGCAGCAATTGAGCTGGTAATCCTGCCTGAATTTTCTCAGTAACTAAATCCACAAAGTTCTGGGTGCTTCTCTGGATAGGCTGCGGATACCGGCCTACCAGGAAGTTGATCCTGTTTTCAGTTTCAATAATCTTTTGCCGAATATCGAATTGAAGGCTCTGAGTGCTCAGCAGCTCAGCTTCAAATTTGCGCACGGCCAGTTCATTCACTTTGGCAGCCTGCTTCTGAAGTTTTACTGTTTTCAGGGCATTCGTCTGTATATCAATAGTCTGCTTAACTATAGACAGCTGATTGTCGAGTGCCAGTAATTCATAATAAGAATTTGCGATCTCAGCTACCAGGTTCGTAACCATAAAATTCTTCCCTTCAACAGAAGACAGGTACCTAGCTACTGCTGCTTTATTGGCATTGTGCAGCTTGTTCCAGATGTCTACTTCCCAGTTAGCAAATGCCCCGATCAGGAAATCTGGCAATGGCTCAGGCATTTCTTTGTCAGGTTTTATATCGGTAGTAGCTTCCATGGCACCAATATTGGTGTACCTTGCTACCTTGTCAACGCCAGCCCCGCCTCTGATACCTACAGTTGGCAGATATTCTCCTTTGCTGGCCCTTACTTCGTTTTTAGAAATTTCAATTTCCTGTAAAGTAATGTTCAGTTCCTGGTTGTTCTGCAAGGCAGTATCAATCAGCGTGCTCAGGTATGGATCTGTAAAGTACTCTTTCCAGTGTACCTGCGCCGCCTGGGCAGTATCCTGCGAGTTGTTGTAACTCGCAGGTATCGCTGTGCTGGCTGATTTTTGAACTATAGCTGGCACACTACATGCCGTAAAGGATAAGGAAACAAAAGCTACCCCCACCCATTTGGTTATTCTTTTATTACACATGCTTTTCGGTTTCTTCTATGAGTGGAAAACTGTCAGTGGCATAGACATAATCTTCAGTTAGCGGCGTTTCATGTTCATCCCGGATCAGGTGACGACCGTCAGCCATTCTAGCGAATATGTAGTACAAACCCGGAATGATAACAACCCCGAAAATGGTACCGAACAACATACCGCCAAGGGCAGATGCACCAATTGTCCGGTTACCGATAGCACCTGCACCCGTAGCCACGATCAACGGAATCAATCCGGCAACAAAGGCAAATGAGGTCATCAGGATAGGACGGAAACGCACTTTGGCGCCTTCAATGGCGGCTTCCAGGATAGTATATCCCTGCAGGCGCTTCTGAACGGCAAATTCCACTATCAACACCGCGTTTTTACCCAGCAGACCGACCAGCATGATCATACCTACCTGGGCATAAATGTTGTTCTCCAGGCCCATCAGTTTCAGCAACAGGAACGATCCAAAAATCCCGACCGGCAGTGATAGCACCACCGCAAACGGAATGATAAAGCTCTCGTACTGCGCCGCCAACACGAAGTATACAAACAGGAGTACAACTATAAATACATACAGTGACTCATTTCCACGGATAGACTCGTCATAAGAAAGACCTTCCCAGGCAATGTCGTATCCTTGTGGTAAGGTTTGAGCGGCCACTTCCTGTACGGCTTTTATGGCATCTGCTGTAGTATAGCCTTTAGCTGGCAAGCCTTGAATTGCAGCTGAATTGTACAGGTTAAAGCGTGTTACTTCGTTAGGGCCCTGCGTCTTCTTCAGCTTCATAAAGGCCGAGTAAGGTACCATTTCACCCGCTTCATTTTTAACAGCCAGATTTAAGACATCAGACGGTAATCTTCTATACTTAGGGTCAGACTGCACATAGACTTTGAAGAACTGGTTGAACTTGATAAAACCTTGCTCATAGGTACTACCTATCAGGATGTTCAGGTTCTCCATAGCTTTACCGATAGACACCCCTTTCTGCATGGCCAGGTTATTATCAATTTCCAGTTCGTACTGCGGATAATTGGCTGCGAAGAAGGTGAACAAGCCGGTTAGCTCTTTACGCTTGGCCAGGTTATCCATGAACTCCTTGTTGATCTTATCGAACTCGTGATAGTCGGTATCGGAGTTTTTATCCAGCAAACGCATGGAGAAACCACCCGAAGAACCAAAGCCCGGAATTGCCGGTGGCTCGAAGAACTCTACCACGGCTCCAAGACCTTTGGATTTCTCTTCCAGCTCTTCTATGATCTCCTTCACAGTATGCTTGCGATCAGACCAGTTTTTCAGGTTGATCAGACAGGTACCTGCATTGGAACCACGTCCTTCTGTCATAATCTCGTAGCCAGCCAGCGAAGACACCGATTCTACACCTTCAATTTCTTCACAGATCTTCTGTAGTTTCTGGGATACCTGGTTAGTGGTTTCGAGTGTTGAGCCCGGAGGCGTCTGAACGATAGCATAAATGGTACCCTGGTCTTCGTTAGGAATAAAACCTGCCGGAAGCACTTTGTTTTCGAAGAAGATACCTACAGCAAATGCCAGTAATATACCCCATGTTAGCGTTCTGCGGCTTACAATAGCGCGTAACAACCCAACATACTTGCCAGTCAGTTTCTCGAACCCGCTGTTAAAGCTGTCAAGCGCTTTTGTTAACGGATTTTTCTTCTTTGGTTTACCATGGTTATTCTTCAGCAACATGGCACAAAGTACAGGGGTAAGCGTAAGGGCGATAACGGCCGAGATCACGATGGAGCTGGCCATAGTTATAGAGAACTGACGGTAGAAAATACCCACCGGACCAGACATGAACAGCAATGGAATGAACACCGCTGTCATTACCAGCGTGATAGCGATGATGGCACCACCGATCTCACGAAGTACTTCTATAGTTGCCTTGTAAGGGGAGAGGTTGGTTTCTTCCATTTTTGCGTGCACCGCTTCCACTACAACTATGGCGTTATCCACCACAATACCAATGGCCAGTACAAGCGCGAACAACGTGATCAGGTTAATGGATAGGCCAAACAGTTGAATTACAAAGAAGGCCCCTACCAGCGAAACCGGAACGGCAAGTATTGGAATAAGCGTAGAACGCCAGTCACCGAGGAATATAAAAACCACCAGCGCAACAAGTATAAAGGCGTCTCTTAAGGTATGAAGTACCTGATCGATGGAAGCATCCAGGAACTGCGAAACGTCATAGCTGATCTTGTAGTCCACTCCCGGAGGGAAGGATTGTTTCATGACATCCAGCCTGGCTTTTACGTCTGCTATTACCTGGCTGGCATTACTGCCATAGTTCTGCTTTAACACAATAGCTGCCGAAGGTTTACCATTCAGGTTAGAGTAGATGTCGAAGAACTCACTTCCCAGTTCAACAGTGGCGATATCCTTCAGGCGTATACTTTCACCTTCGGCATTAGCACGGATAATGATGCCTTCATACTCTACCGGTTTGTTGTAGCGGCCTTTGTAGGTAAGCACATACTCCAGCGACTGGGCAGCTATACCGGAGCTTTGTCCTAACCTTCCGGGGCGGCCAATTATACTTTGCTCCGCTAAGGCCTCCATTACTTCCTCAACCGAAATATTATAAGCACGCATACGATCCGGGTTCAGCCAGACACGCATGGCATATCTGCGGCTACCCAATATCTGCGCCCTGGCCACACCTTTGATCCTTTGTATCTCCGGGATCATTTTCACGGTGGCGTAGTTGAACAGGAACTTCTCGTCGATGCTCTTTTCCTTGGAATAAAGGTTGACGTACATCAGCATACTTGGCTGCACAGGGGTAATCACAACACCTTCCCGCTGCAACAGTTCAGGCAGGAGCGGCATTACCTGGTCTACCCTCGTTTTCACCCTCACAACCGCATCGTTGGGGTCGGTGCCCGGTTCAAAAATAATACGAAGGGTGGCCTCACCGGCACTGGTGGCATCCGATGCGATATAGCGCATACCTTCCACACCGTTTATGGCCTGTTCGAGGGTGATAAGGGTGGAGTTAACCAGTACATCGGCACTGGCACCCGGGTAAGCAATAAAGATGTTTACCGTGGTGGGCGCAATATCGGGGAACTGGGAGATAGGCAGCTTTTTAATAGCCAGGCCACCTATAAAAACGATCACGACCGATATTATGATAGCAAATACAGGTCTGTGTATAAATTTACTAAACATGTCTTCTGTTTTTAGGGGATAAGAATTTATTCCGCATATAATTCCAGATCAGAAATAACTTTACCGGGCTCCACGAATTTGGAGTGGATCTTTTCGTTTTCACGTACCAGGCGCAGGCCTTCCAGCAGGATCTTATCGTTCTCAGCCAGACCATTCTGTACCACATAAATGTGTGGCATTTCTGCGCCCACGGCTATTTCTCTCGATTTGATTACATTGTTTTTATCCACCACAAAGACATACTTTTTATCAAGCACTTCGAAGGTGGCTTTTTGCGGAATAAGGAGTGCATTTTTAAGCGGGATACTCATGCGGACATTACCTGTTTCGCCGTGCCTCAACAGCCCGTCCGGGTTAGGAAAAGTTGCCCTGAAAGCAATGTTACCGGTTTCGTGATTGAAGTTGGCTTCAATAGTTTCCACCACGCCCGGATATTTGAACAGCTGGTTATTGGCCATCAGCAGGTTTACCTTCACATCCTCATCCTTCTTCTCATTAGTCTGATAATCCAGGTATTCTGCTTCCGGCACGTTGTAGTAAACCCACATTTTGCTGTTGTCCGATAGCTCGGTCAATAGTTCGCCTTCATCCACAAGGCTACCAAGCCTGACATGGAAACGGTCGATGATTCCATCAAAAGGAGCTCTTATTTCGGTGAATTGGAGGTGAACATTAGCCAGTGATACGTCAGCCTTTGCCTTGTCGAGTCTTGCTTTGGCCATCGCCAGCTCATTCGGAGAAACAATGTTTCTATCAGCAAGTGATTTAGTGTTCTGATATTCTATCCTGGCTAAATTAGCTTCTGCCTGCGCTTTCTGCAGTTCAGCTTCATACAGGTTGGGCATGATCTGGAACAGCAGTTGCCCTTTTTTTACAAACTGACCCTCGTCTACATAGATCTTTTGCAGGTAGCCTTTTTCCTGTGCCCTTAGTTCAATATGGCGTATGGAATGGATCTGGCTCACGTAATCTTCTGTAATGGTCGTGTCCATTTTGATCGGACTGCTGACCAGAAACGCGGTTTCGTGCTCCTTTTTCTCTTCTCCTTGTGTTGATGTACAACTTGAATGGCACAACAAGGCACCGATGCTCATAAGCATGAGAATCTTCTTCATGATCGCTTAGCGTTTTAAAAAATTGATTGATAGTATTTGAGATGTGTATAAACACAATAGACATGCGCATCCGCTATAGCAAAGCGCTACAGGGCGATGAGCAAATAATAGGAATGGGGGAGGACAGGCATGTATTAAATGCCTGCTACGGCTTTATACTATATCCTGAAGACCTGGATTAGGATATACCGCTTGCATGAAAATTGTAATAATTGCTTACCTATTGGCAGTAGTTTGCCAAAGTAGCGAAATAAAAATGCGGAAATAAAAGTATAAAGTACCGCAGCAATGAAATCATTGTTCTGCAGAAACTTCTTTAAAGCGAAAAACTCATTTTCTTCGCTTTCATATTCCGCAGTAACTATTTGCTTGTGTTTACTCTTAGTTGTACCGGAAGTGGGGAAACTGATGGAAGAGCTATGAATGGTTTGTATAGAGCCTTTGCTGGCAAGTTCATCTCGGTTAAGGCTCTTTAATGAAGAAGTAAAAGTGCTTTGTTCAAGAGCATGGGCAAACAATTGACCATATCCACTTAACAGCAGAATGCACAGCGTTAGCAGAAATGTCTTGAAAGCCTTTATCATCAGCCGCAAAGCTATACCAAGATGAATTTACAAGCAAGCTTTAGAATTGAAATATTAAGTTATGCGTGAGAACTTGAATTTTTATTTTATCTAAATAAAATAAAAATAGCCTCTCTAGTTTTAAGGAGAAGCTATTTTTATTAAGGTTGAATTGTAAAGAATTTATACCTGCATGCTGAGTATTAATTATAAGCAACATTGGATTATAACTTCACATAACAGTTATAATTTTGTTTTATTCGAAAAACAAGTATAAAGATTCTTTCTCTTTGTTCTCTACAATGTAAGGGTTTAACCTATAAGCATTTTTAATATTTTCGTGAGTAAGCACTTCTCTGCTGTTGCCCTGTGCCTGTACTTTGCCTTGATTTATAAGTAGGATTTTATCAGCAAACTTAGCAGCCAGGTTTAGATCGTGTACAACGCCTACCACTACCAGGTCCTGATGCTGCAGCAGTTCTGTTAACTTATGCATAAACTGGAACTGGTAATGCACATCCAGGAAAGTCAGAGGCTCGTCCAGGATCAGGTAACGGTGCTGGCTGTTTACCGGGTACCAGATCTGGCACGTGACGCGGGCAAAGTGCACCCGCTGTTTTTCTCCTCCGCTCAGTGTCATGTAATCCCTTTCCGCCATATCCCATACATCAAAGAAGCGCATCGCTTCTTCGCAGGCCTTTTCGTCCTTTTGGTCGGGTTTGCTGCTGAAGTGGGGGTAACGGCCCATCATAACCACTTCCCATACTTTCAGGGGAAAAGCCAACTCAATGTTTTGTGAAAGTACCGCCCTAACCTTAGCCAGTTCCAGATCAGTCAGCTCCTGCAACGGCTTCAGGCCATACTTTACAGCTCCCTGCGCAGGCTGTAGTTGCTTGCATAACACCTTCACCAGCGTTGACTTTCCCGCGCCATTTGGCCCGATGATCAGGTTCAGTTTACCGGCTTCAAACGTAGCTGAGACATCATCCAGAAGTACTTTATTGCCGATCTTGTAAGTAATATTTTGTAGGGAAAGCATGGAATCAGAAGTAATAGTTTTTCTTTCTTAACAGTAGAATGAACACCGGCACGCCCACTACAGAAGTAACAATACCAATAGGCAGTTCGGCAGGCTGTAAAACAAGTCGCGCTATCAGGTCGGAAAGGCTAAGTATAGCGCCGCCGGCAATAGCACTTCCCAGTACCAGGTAGCGGTTATCGGAACCTCTCATGATGCGGAGCAGGTGGGGCACGATTAAACCGATAAAACTGATAACGCCGGTAAAAGCAGTTGCCACGGCCACCATTACCACGTTTATCAGTAAGATTGTAAGTTTCAGGCGCTTAATGTTGATACCTATAAACTGCGCTTCCTCTTCGCCGATCATCAGTGCATTCAGGTGCTTGGTATACTTTAAGGCGAACGTAATGCACACTACCGAAGTAGCGCCAACGATAAGTACCGAATGCCAGTTAGCACCGGACAAAGTACCCAGCGTCCAGAAGGTAATGGAGCGGGCCTGCGGGTCGCGGGCCATATACGACATAAATCCAACACCGCTAATAAAGAGCGCATTAATGGCAATGCCTGTTAGCAACAACGCCACAATAGAGCTTTTGCCGGTATGTTTCGACTGTGCAAGTATAAATACCAGTGACGTGGCCAGTATACCACCCAGGCAAGCGGCTATAGGCAAAGCCCATTCTCCTGCCACAGATATTTGCAGCGCAGAACCCAACACAAAGTATAGGGCTGCGCCAAAAGCAGCCCCGCTGGATGTGCCAAC
>CBINIP010000042.1:0-14166 GCA_966250805.1 uncultured Pontibacter sp.
GCCAACCCATCACCAGCACCCCTTGTTCTCCCAAGAGCAAGGGGTGCTGCCGTTTAGAGCCTTTGGGGAAGAGCCCGAGGGACATTATTACCCTCTAACCATAAAAAGAGCAGCCTGTCGGGTAAGGAGGAGCTTGTGCTACCACAGCAGCGTATTAGTCCCTGACTTAGCTTCGCTATCCAGTGTGCTCATGGACGTAAAAAGCCTGCTCGGGCAGATAAGACGGTAAAGTTTTTCTCCGCTCTTGGTCTGCTCTTTTCCTACTGTCTTGCAGTTCTGCTTCAGTGCGGTCTGCCAGTGGATAGTAAAGGTCCGCTAGTATAAAATAGCTTGGTAGTAAATAAACAGAGCCACCCTCAGCTAAGGGTGGCTCTTGGTGTTTGTTGATCTTAAGCGTTGATGAAATATTACCGTTTCCCGGCCACGGCAACAGTGAGCTCTTCTATGGCCAGGTACCGGCGGGCCAGGCGCTGCAGCTCCCCGCTGTCCATGCTGCGGATCGTGGCCAGCAGCCGGTTGTAATGATTCCCATCCAAGCCGTGCAGCACCAGCTGCTTGTACTTGTCTCCCTGGTCGAATATTGTCGCTATATCGTTCAGGAACTTTCCTAGCATGTAGTTCTTTACTACTTCTAATTCATCTGCAGAAACTTCTTCCTGTTGTAATAGCTGTATTTCCTTCTTTATTTCTTCCAGAGTACTTTCTGTTACAGCGTAATTTACGTCTGTACCTATATAAAATAAAGTATCATGCTCTTTAGGAGACATCGCAGAGTATATACCGTACGTATAGCCCTTATCTTCCCTTATGTTACGCATGAGCCTTGAACCAAAGTAGCCTCCAAGAATCTCATTAAGTACAGATAGCTTCAGGTAATCTTCGTGCTGAACTACCGGAAATCTTTTACCTACTCTTATAGAAGACTGTATACTTGAGGGAACATCTACAAATTCATACTTAGATGTTATTTCAGGACTAGGTATGTTTCTATGACCTCCACTAGTACTATTTAGCTTTAATTCATCTACTGCTAGTTTTAGTAAACTGATATTTTTATCGTCTATGTCTCCACAGACAAACACCTCTAAACCATCTATACTTAACTGATTTTTATAAAACTCTTTTAGTGTATCTAAGGAGATTTTTTCCAGAGCCTTTTCTTCATAACCGAAGATATAAGGGTGGTTGTCTCCATAGATAAGCTTTGTAAAGCTATGGGTAGCGAGATATGCATTCTTCTGTCGCTGTACTCTTACATTTTGTACAGTACGTTGTTTGAGTAGCTCAAACTCTTCAACAGGGAATGTCGGATTCTGTAAAACCTCCAGCACTAATGGTAACAGTTCTGGCAGATATTTTGATAAGCAATAAAGCGTATATTCAGACCTGTCGTAGCCGTGGTTGTTTTCGAATGATGCGCCGTAGAAAGCTACTTTATCAGCTATCTGTTTGGCTGTATAGTTGATTGTACCTTCTAATAGCATTTTAGCTGTTAGGTCTGAGATGCCAGTTGCTGGCTCATACCACTTACCGGCTTTAAAAACAAAATCCAGCCTTATTACGGGCTGGGTTCTGTTTTCTATGATATGTAGTCTAGCTCCGTTGTTAAGTTTAGTAACCTCTGCATTTGGCAGCGAGACTGTATCTATTTCGTATGTTGCTGGTGCTTTTTTTCTATCAAGCATTCTGTATTATTTGTTGTATGCTAACCTTATTCTAAGTTAAGCCCAATGCTGAACCTAAAGGTTTGTGCAAGTGGGTTTCCGCTGTCGTTTGGTACTAAGTAAGCTACATCCACTCCAAACTTCTGATAACGAAGGCCAAGTCCCAGTGACAGGAACTTTCTGTCTCCTTTATCAGGATTCTCATAGAAATAGCCAACGCGTGCCGCGAAAAGCTGATTATACCAGTACTCAAGGCCTCCACCAAAGGTTACTTCCTGAAACTCTTCACTTGCACCACCTTCTGCATCGCCAAACGAAGTAAATATACCACTTACTACAGTTTGTGTACTATCAGCTCCTGGAGATGGCACCAATAGTTTATTGGCATCTAGCACAAAGGTAAGAGCATTGAATTCATCCAGATCTAAAGTAACGGCTGTACCAACTTTTAGATTAGTAGGCAGGAAATCCTTTTGATCGGCGTTAGTATAGGCAATCTTGCCGCCAATGTTAGAGATGTTGGCACCTAAAGCAAGATTAACTTTATCCGTAATATCTGTCATGTAGTGTAAACCTACATCAACAGCAGCTGTGTTTCCTGGTTTAGATTCAAAAGATGTAGTAGAGCCGCCTACATTAACATTACCAGCCAGGTTAGAGTGTATAAAACGTGCACCTATACCTAAGCTTAGTTTCTCGCTAAGCGCCTGGCCATAGGCTACTGATATAGCATACTCTTTCGGGCTATAATCTTGTATCGGGTTACGGTTCTCGTCTATAAATTGAATTTCGCCTAAGTCAAAGTATAGTAATGAAGCAGAAATTGCAGATGTCTCACTCAGCTTTTTATAGCCTGACAAATAACTCAGCGACATATCATCTACAATATTGCGTAACCATGGCGAATGCGAGAAGCTGATCCCGATGTCGTTCTGTACAAAACCAAGCTTAGCCGGGTTCCAGAACGGAGCATTCGCATCTGGGCTTAGAGCAACACCTGCATCTCCTAAAGCAGCTCCACGCGCATCTGGAGCAACAGTAAGTATAGGCACAGCAGTAGTTACAGCCTTAACTTCATTGTCCTGACCTATAGGTGTTTGTGCGAAAGCAAGTGGCGCAGAGGCAAAAGCCAGCATAAAAGTGGCTGCCTTCAATAGTGTACTTCTTTTATACATACGTAGGGTGTTGATAGCTATATCAAATATAGAAATATAATATGAGGATTAAACTAATTTAAAATTACAAGTTTCTCTAATTTAGAAACCTTAGCACCATCTTGATGAGAACGAACGTTTACCTTATAAACGTATACACCACGAGCCAGCACATCATCATACTCGTCACGGCCATCCCAGGTTAATTCAGCAATGTGTGTTTTGCTGGAGTAAGTTGTGGTTTGCAATGTCTTAACCAGCTTCCCGGATATTGTAAAAATCTGAACCTGTATATCTAAATCTTCACCTGCCCTGTTGTGGTCAAAATGAAAAGTAGTTTTAGTAGAAAACGGGTTCGGATGATTAACTACGTGCTCTAACGCAATTTTACTACTGTTAGATACAAAAAAATCTATATATTCTTCTTTAGAATTATTATAAGTATCCCAAGCTTTTACTTTTAAAGTATGAGGACCTTCCTTTAAATCTTTGAGAGCGAATTTTATTGAGCCCTTTTGATAGCTATCTACGTCAGAAGTATAATAGTCGTTTAGAAATATTTTGTTATCGCTATCTTCATCTAGAATAGCTGAAATTTCGTGCCCACTGCCTATGCCTGCTGTATTGATGCCATTCTCATCGTAAAGCTTTACAAGTAAAACAGGACTTTGACCGGTGTGCCCTCCGGATACAAAAGATTCGTCGTTTAGATGCAGTTTTATAGTTGGGGGTGTATTATCTGCAGTCAGTTCACGAGATGTGCCTCCTATAAGTATAGAACTATTCCCACCTGCAGCATCGGCAGTGGCGCTGCTTGCATAAAGACTGATTTTGCCACTTCCGTATTGGTAGTTAATATCTTTGGGTACTACAAAGCTCACCTCAAATAAGCCTTTTGCCACAGATGCCTGCCCATCGTAAATAATTTTTTGACGAATACTTAACGGAACCGGTGTACTTGGAGGATTGGGTTTATCTCCTGTATCTCCCAATGTCTGTCGGATTTCCTGCTTATCAAATATTTTTACACTTAGGGTGCCGCTAAAGTTAGTAGCCAACGTGCCGGAAGAGGTAGTGATCTGGCCAGTTAATGTTACTTTTTCCAACGCACTTAATGTGTCTGTTGCAGCATTGTTATTTATCTGGGTGATCATAACCTGCAGAGTTGGATATGCTAATTGAAGAGTTGGATCACTAAGTAGGGTGAAGTTACGGTTATAAAGTTCGCGTGAGCCGCTTGTATATTCGGTAATGCTGTTGTTCTTTGTTTGTAATAGAACATCTCCTAATAGTGGCATACTTCCGTTTACCGGTGTAAACGCACTTTTAAAGAAATTGCGGTTAAGTACTCTATTGTCACTAGCAAAAACTGGCCTTGTGGTTGTAATGAGACCTACAGCACCTCCTTCAGGGTTTAACAAGGCAGCTTCAGCGCCGGATGCGCGTTCAGGATCATCGTAGCGGCCAAATTCACAGGTAGCGGTAAGCATGAAGGTAAGCCTGTCTTTATTACGCCAATTGTTGATCTGCGGAATTGTTAGCAGTTGCTCTGATGCCCAGCTTATTTCGTTCCCATGCCCTGTATAGTTAAGTATAAGCGTACCTTGCTGCACAGCCTTTTCGATAGCAGCAGTTGCTTCGGCAGAACGCTGACCATTGGCAACAGCTTCCTGGCTAAAAAGGTCTAGGTATAGTTTGTTGGTATTAAATCTTGGTTGTTGTTGCTCTACATAATTAGCCAGATACTCTGCATCGTTTTGGTGTTCATTAAAATCTCCATCATCTGCAACAAAAGATATCTGGTTACGCCACTCCCCGAAATGTGCCGGGCTTTCATAAGCGATGATCTTGTTTACAAGTGCGGCAGCTTCGGCAACAGTTTTAGCTGGTAAACGGCCTATACCTATATCCAGCAGGTGATCGCCTATACTTGTTTCTTCCCATTCTCCTTCGTCTTCATCCATAAAACCATAGTAATCTTCAGAAGAATAACTGGTAATAGGGTGCAGCGATTGCCGGGACTGGTAAACAGGAACATAGTTAGTATTGTTAAAGAGCCTGTTCTTATAATCGTAAGAGGTATCGCCGAATAGCAGCAGGTATAGTTTATCGCTGCCGCTCTTATTACTCCTGCTATACACAAGCCGCACGTAATCCCGGATGGCTGTTACATCCTGTGCTCCTGAAGAGAACTCATTGTAGATCTGAGTGGTGGTAGCAACCAGAACATTCATGTTGCTTTGCTTGCTCCGATAGGCTGCCAAACGGTTTGCTTCCTGTAGAAATTTGGGGTGGGTAATGATCAGGAAATCAATATCAGAAGTAAGGTTATGGCTATGCAGGTTCTGGTTAGCAACTTTACCTAGGGGAGTAGGCTTGCGGTTTATACCCTGCTGAAACACTACAAACTCGCGAAGCACATTGGTAGGAGCGCTAAAAGATAAGCTGTTTGCGAATGAGGTTTCCTGTAGTACAGGCCGGAGCGGATCCGTTACATCCCAGACCAGAGCATTAGCAGGGGCGTTCGAGATATTAAAAGTAGAAACAGCTGTGTTGAGGCTGCTCAGGCTACGGAAGCTGGTTTGTTCGTCGTAGAGTTTTAGTTGCCGTTCTGCATTTATCTCCAGGTAATTCAGGTAGCCGATAGCGGTTGTGCTGCCGCCCGGAGCAAATACCAGAGAGGTCTTTAGTTCTGTAACATTACCTAATGCCTGCTGATTTATAGTATAAGTTTTCGTGCTGTTAACACCTTCAGGATGATAGTCATAAGTGCCACGACCGTTTATACTTTGCATACCCAGCGGAAGGTTGTTCAGCTTTAAGGTGAAGGAGCTACTTACGGGTGAGTTGGCCATTAGCGCCGCAGTAAGTTTTACATCAGAACCCGGAGCAAGGTCGCTCAGCGGGAGGGCTATCTCACGACTTGGTGTAAAAGAGCTGAATTCTTCGCCATACCACTCGCGCCCGGAGTATACCATGTTCCGCAGATCTTTTTCATGGAAAAGCCGCTCGTTATAAGTGCTTATAGTTTGAGAAGGATTAGGAGTCTGCCCCCGGCTGCTTATGCGTGCTCCCGAAGTATAGCCTACCCTCAGAAAGTAGTAAGCAGTGTCAGAGAAAATATTATAGTTATGTTTGAAAAGCTTTTCATTGGCGTCATAGGTCCAGGTATGGGGGCCTTTTGCATAAAAAAGTACATGGTCCGAATCATCAAACTTTCCGTCGGCCTCGCCCGAAACCCAAATAGCATTTTCCTGTAAATCGTTAGGTCGCGGAGCACTGTTAGCCTGTGGCAGCATGCCGCCTCCGTTGCCAAACAGCTGTATTGTTTTAGGATCCAGGTTTTGTGTGCTGATGCCAAGTGCCTCCAGCGTAGCTTTGTCTATTTTATGAATTCCGGTTGAGGTAACACCAAGCTTATACCAGTTGCCGGAGCTGAGAACTGAATTTGCTGGAGCAGAGGCGGTACTTCTTCTGGCAGAGGTACTCTGTGTAGCGGTTGTTTGGGTGGTATAAGTATAGCCGAAGCTTACCAGTTTCTCTAGCCTGCCAGTTTGCAGATTCTTGCGGATAGGGAGTATAGTTATCAGGGCTACAGGCACTTTATTCTCTGTGGCATTAACTATAGTAACCGCAGGCTCTGGGTTTATACTTTGGGCATAAAACAGCTTTTCGTCATCAGCAGAGAAGGGCTCGTAGCTGGTGCTGGTAAGTATAAAATTCTGGATGCGGAGGCTGGGCAGACTAAGTTTATAGTAAGGCAGCCGCTCTACATAATCTATACTTGCACCACTGAAAGTAGGCACTTTACCAGGCAGGTGCTGGTGAGGCAAAACGGATTCGTAACCTTGCCAGTTTAAGCTGGTAGGTGCGGGTGTATTCTGTGCTTTTACACCGCCGGATAGCCCACCCGCAAAGAGCAGCAGGCAAATGTATACGAACCAGAAAGGCCTCATATAAAACCAGTTTAGCGGGTAATAAAACAAAGAAGCTGACTATAGGATCACGTTATCAAATAGCCATTAGCTCTAAACCTAACAACATCGCTACGCCCTGTGGAGCTACAACTCAGGCCGAAATATTAAATTGATTTCGGCAACAAAACTTAAGAGTGTGATGTCTTTTTAACAATTGATAAAAGGATATACAACACAATGATCAGCGGTATAGCTGCGAATTTAACAAGGGCCAGTAAGATAACAGAGATACCCAGGAAGATAAAACGAACTTCGTTGTCTTTCCAGCGCAGGCTCTTGAACTTAAGGGCAAAAAGCGGTAGCTCGGCCACCAGCAAATACGAAAGTATAACAGTCAGCGCCAAAAGCAGGTAAGGGTTCAGTATAAACTCAAAGTATAATAATGAGCCTCCTGCCAGTATAAGCGGCAAAGAACCAACAAACAGTGAACACGCCGGCGTAGGTAAACCAATAAAAGAGGTAGTCTGGCGGGTATCGATGTTGAACTTAGCCAGGCGCAGCGCCGAGAAAATCGTGATTAAAAAGCCAAAGAACGGAAGTATATCGGCAGGTATACCAAGCACAGACTGGCCCGATTTGCTTAGCAGGCTAAACATGATGGTACCCGGCACTACGCCAAACGAAACCATATCAGCCAGCGAATCCAGTTGCTTACCTATTTCAGAATAAGCTCCAAGTATACGGGCAACCATGCCATCCAGGAAATCAAAAATAGCAGCAATCCCGATCAGGTAAGCCGAATAAACAAGCTCTCCGCGGAAAGCAAAGTATAAAGCCAGGCAGCCTGTAAACAAATTGAGGCATGTAATGGCATTAGGTATGTGTTTCTTCATGAAAGGGGCAGTAACTGACTACCGCAAAAATGGATTATACTTCTTTTCGTACCCGATGGTAGTCTCCGGGCCGTGGCCAGGATAAACAGTAACCTCGTCTGGTAACGTGAAAAGTTTGGTTTTTATACTTTGGATTAATGTATCGAAATCGCCTCCGGGCAAATCGGTGCGGCCTATACTTTGCTGAAAAAGCACATCACCACCAATGCAGATCTTCTTCTGCTCGTTATAAAACACCACATGGCCCGGTGCATGGCCCGGCGCAAAAATTACCTGTAGCTCTGTTTCGCCAAACTTTACAGTATCGCCTTCCTTAAGGTATGCTTCCGGAAGTACTTCCTGGTACATTGGGAAGCCATAAACAGGAGCATAGGCCGGTACTGAGCGCAGCGTTTGCAGGTCTTCTTCGTGTATTTCCAGGGGCACGTTGTAAGTGTCGGCTACAAACTTATTGCCCAGCACGTGGTCTATGTGGCAGTGTGTGTTCAGCAGTCTTACCACTTTCAGGCTGTTTTGCTCAATATAATTTTTAAGCTCCTGTTGCTCGTGCTTTTGATAGCATCCCGGGTCTATTACCACACATTCTTTGGTGTCGTCGTGCAGCAGGTAAGTGTTTTCCTGAAACTGGTTAAATGTAAGGCAGGTAACCTTCATGATTTATACTTTTAAAGTGCAGGATAACCCTGCAAAATTGGCAGGCTAAGTTACAAAATTAAGGCATACTTGTCGTAAATTGCCCTTATGAATTACGATTTTATAGTAGTGGGGCATGGTTTGGCCGGCGCTATATTAGCTTATACTTTGCGCAAAAAAGGGTTTCAGGTGCTGGTTATCGATGAGCCCAAACCTAACTCAGCTTCTAATGTAGCAGCCGGGCTGCTTAATCCTGTTGCCGGCAAGCGCTTTGCCAAATCCTGGATGGCGGATGAATTTGTGCCTTTTGCAGATGCATTTTATGATGAACTGGAAGAGCGGTTTGGCAGAGGGCTTTTCATCCACAAGCCTATCTACAAGATATTTTCGTCTATAGAAGAACAGAATACCTGGATGGCCAAAAGTGCCGGAAATGGCTGGAACGAGTACATAGCCGCAACTTACACCCAAAGCACTGGGGAGCCGGAATTACACGATCCTTATGGCGGCATCGTGATCAGGAAAGGTGGTTATCTGCTGGTGTCGGAAATGCTGCAATTGCTGGCAGAGGAACAACTCAGGAATGGTACACTGCTGCCGGAGCGTTTTGTGATGGAGGAGTTACAGCTAACGGAACAGGGGGTAAAGTATAAAAACATCACGGCAAAGCAGGTAATCTTTTGCGAAGGGTACCAAGTGGTAAACAACCCATACTTTAAGTGGTTGCCGCTGCAGCCTACAAAGGGCGAGGTGCTGGAGGTGCAGACAGAGAATTTTGACCCTGAATGCATCTATAACAAAGCGGTTTACGTTGTTCCGGTAGGGGAAGGGCGGTTTAAGATTGGTGCAACTTACAACTGGCGCCAACCCGACGAATTGCTTACCCCTGAGGGCCTTGCAGAACTGACGCAGCGCTTCAGTGAAATTACAGCTAAAGCTTATGAAGTTAAAGAGCAGTGGGCAGGTATAAGACCCGCCGTTCGCGACCGCAGACCGCTTGCCGGTGTGCACCCCGATCTGCCGCAGCTTGCTGTTTTTAACGGAATGGGCTCTAAAGGTGTATTAATGGCTCCTTACTTGGCAAATGCGTTTGCGGAGGCACTGGCTGGCAGAACAGAATTGCTCCCGGAAGTACACATTTCGAGATATTTTTCGTTATATTACAACTACATAAAACACCAAACCCCATAACCCTGAGCGCATGCGTTTTAATACAAGGTTATTGTTGCTATTTCTGCTCTGCGTTTGCAGCAGCAGCTTGTTAGTGGCGCAGCCAAACCGCGATGTTTTCGGCAAGAGCCGCATTCAATACAAGAACTTCGACTGGAAGCTGTACAGTACTCAGAATTTTAACCTTTATTACTATAAAGGCGGCGATCCTACGGCCCGAAACGCCGCTGAATATGCCGAGCGCGAACTAAAACGCATCACCAGCTTAATCGGGTATTATCCTTACTCCAAAATAACGCTTATACTTTATAACTCTGCTACCGACCTTAAGCAGAGCAACATCGGCCTCGACAGAGACCAGTACCAGACAGGCGGCGAAACACTTTTCCTGAAGAATAAGATAGAGCTTGCCTTCGACGGTACACAAACTGATTTTAAGCGCGACCTGAGTTACCAGCTAACCGAGCTGTTGCTGAACGATATGATGTATGGCGGCAGCCTGAAAGAAGCTTTGCAAAGCAGCTACTTATTGCGCCTGCCCGATTGGTTTATAAGCGGTGTGGCAGCTTATACGGCAGAAGGCTGGAGCATGCGCATGGATAATTACGTGCGCGACATGATGCTAAAAGACCCTAACATCAAGAATGAGCAACTTTTCCTGCGCAATCAGGAGCTGACAGGGCAGTCTGTTTGGAACTACATTGCCGAGCGCTATGGCTATACTTCTATCCAGAACATCCTGAACCTGACACGTATTACACGCGATGTAGAAGTGGGCGTAACAAGCAGCCTGAACATTCCATACAAGCGTTTCCTGCAGGATTGGCGCAACTACTATTTGCAGATAAACCAGCGCTCTGATAACCCATTGGTAAACCTGCCGGACGACAAAAAGCTCTTCACGAAAAATAAGCGCAACCTACACTATACAGAGCCTGTGCTTAACCCGGCTGGTACTTTACTGGCCTATGCCGAAAACGACCGGGGTGGCTACCGCATAATTGTGCAGGATGTACGCAGCAAGCGCAGCCGCGTGGTCTGGAAGAATGGCTACAAAGTACAGGACCAGCATGTAGATTATAAACTGCCGGTGCTGGCATGGCGCTCAAACAACCAGATTGGTTTTATAGAGGCTCGTCGTGGAAAAATGACCTTGCGCCAGGTAGCTGCCAACGATCGCAGGTCACCTATCCCTTACTATGACGACATCATGAAGCCGGCTGCTACTTTGGAGGATTTCTCACAGGTGCGCGACATGAGCTATTCTGAAAACGGACAAAGTATAGTTATAAGTGCTGTACGCGACGGACAGAGCGATATTTATGTGCTGCGCAGCAACGGCCGCAACCTAGAGCAGCTTACTGATGATATTTACGACGATATCAATCCTGTTTTCCTCAAAAACGGCAACATCGCTTTTAGCTCTAACCGCTGGATAGATACTACAGGCCTTACCCCTCGTGCTGATTTTCAGGGAGTGGTAAACAACTATGATATCTTCTTACTGACGAGAGATGGCAAGCAGGCAAACTTTCAGCAGCTGACAGGTTCAATAGCCAGCGAGTTGCGCCCCCGCGCTACTGAAGACGGTAACCTGGTATACATTGGCGAGCAGAATGGTATCAGGAGTTTATACTTTCTGGATATTGCTACAGGTGCCAGCAGGCCACTTACAAACTTTATGCAAAGTATAGAAGATTACGACTACAGCACCGCTAACAGCACGCTCGCCTTAGTTGCCAACGACGGTGCCCGTAACTTTGTATACCTGATGCCAAACTATACAGCTACCTCGCTGGATACCCTGCCAAAAACATCGCGCCAGATTATACTTGAAGCACGCGCACGCGTTCCTGTAAATACACCAGCGCCTACCCGCAAGCTCCTGGAAAATGATCCGAAAAAGGAAAATCCTGCCAGGAAAGAAGGTGAAATAAATATTGAGAACTATGAGTTTGGTAGCGAGGATACGCTGCAAGTGCTGGAGCCGGTTGAAGAGAAAAAGCCTGCTACAACTGTAAGGCGCTCCAGCACACAGGATGGAACACAGCTGGTGGGGCCAATGGACTATGACCTGCGTTTCAGTGTGCAGGAGATAATTTCATCTGTTTACTCCGATCCGCAGCTTGGCTTTGGTATAGTGGCAGGCGTTAACATGAGCGACCTGTTTGAAAACCACCACATTAGGGGTAATGCTTTCCTGCGCACCGATCTGGAAACGAGCCGTTTCTTTGCTGAATACATGAACCTTAAGAACCGCTTCGATATTGGTATGCAGTACGAGCGCGATGTAATTGTAACGCAGGTAGAAGAAACAGGAGCAGTGCTTCGCTTTGGCAAGCATGAATTTTCTCCAACGCTGGTTTACCCGCTTAGCCATAGCACCAGCATCCGGATGCAACCTAAGTTTGTGAACACCCGCTTTACTTTTGTGAACAGCTTTGCCACTCCTGATAGTATAAACAATTTTGGTGGTGGTAATGTGGAGCTGGTTTATGATAATACAGTAGCGCCGGGTGTTAACATGCTGGAAGGTACACGCATGAAAGCTGGTATACTTACCATGAAGGGTTTTGGTAATTCATCTGTAAACTTCAGTAAATTCTATGCCGATATCCGCCATTACCAGAAACTGCACCGTCAGATAATACTTGCCACTCGCCTGAGTTATGGCACTTTCTTCGGCAACTCGCCTAAGCGCTTCCTGATAGGAGGTATGGATAACTGGCTGTTTGCAGGCGAAGACGATGAGACCGATCAGAATGACATTGTTGTTCGCGCACCTGCCGACCTGTTCTACCTGCAGTATGCTACACCGCTGCGTGGTTTTAACTATAACACCCGGAATGGTAGCAAACACCTGTTGGCAAACGCCGAATTACGCATTCCTATCGTGCAGTACATCTACAACGGGCCTATTCCTTCGGGCTTCTTCCGTAACCTGCAGCTAACAGCTTTTGCTGATGCGGGCTCTGCTTACAATGGTTCGAATCCTTTCACGGGCAACAACTCTATTAACACACGCGTGGTAGGTGGCCGTACCAGCCCAACCCAGGTAGACCCATTTGAAGTAACTGTTATTAACTACCGAAACCCGTTCCTGCTGGGTTATGGCTTTGGAGCACGCACTACTTTATTCGGGGTTTATGGTAAGCTGGATGTAGCCTGGGGCGAAGAAGATTATAAGACTAACGGCCCTAAATTTTACGTAACGCTGGGTTACGATTTCTAAGCACCCTGACAATACATGAACCGAAGAGCGAAACGCTTTGGGCTTGGCACAGTTTTGCTGTTAGGCCTGATGGCCGCATGGCTGCACATGGCTGATAAAAACTATGTATACAAAGCCGTTTACCACAACTTTGCCGATATAGACGATCATGAGATATTTCATCAGCGCAAAATAAAAGCTGCCAATAAGCCCGTTGTCTGGGCTGTTTCCAAGCATTATAATAAAGTAGAGTTGCCTCCAAACCTGGCCCAGTTGCACGAAGAGCTGGAGTCGGTAGCTTTTCTGGTAATACACCAGGATTCTATACTTTATGAGCAGTATTGGGATGGCTATTCCCAAAACTCGAAGAGCAATTCTTTTTCGATGGCTAAGAGTATAGTGAGTATACTTTTGGGTGTAGCTATAAAAGAAGGAAGTATAAAAAGTGTAGAGCAACCCGTGTCTGATTTTCTGCCAGAGTTTAAGGAAGGTGCCAAGGCAAAGATCAAGTTAAAGCACCTGCTCTGGATGAGCTCCGGCCTGAACTGGGACGAATCGTATATGAATCCGCTTTCGGTTACTACAGAGGCGTATTATGGATCTGATCTTAAAAAGATAATCAAAGGGTTAGAGGCTGTAGAGGAGCCAGGCAAAGTATTTAGTTACAAAAGCGGCGATACACAGATATTAGGTTTGGTGCTGGAGGCTGCCACCGGTAAAAACCTAAGCGATTATGCTGAAGAGAAACTATGGCAACCTCTTGGTGCAGCTAGGAATGCTGAATGGAGCGTAGACCATCCGGGCGGAATAGAAAAAGCTTATTGCTGCTTCTTTTCAAATGCCCGCGATTTTGCCCGCATCGGGCAGTTATACTTAAACAACGGCATCTGGCGCGGCGATACCATCGTAGATCCGGCTTATGTAAAAGCATCGCTTACCCCGAGCGGTTTACCTGATGCCACTACCGGTGAAAAAACAGATTTTTACGGCTACCAATGGTGGTTGCTCCCCAACTATAAAGGACAGAATATTTTTTACGCACGCGGTATACTTGGGCAGTACGTTGTGGTTATTCCGGAAAAACAGCTGATTATAGTGCGACTGGGAAAACAGCGTGGCGAGCGTATTGGGCATCATCCGAGCGAGGTCATGGCTATGATTGATGTTGTTAATAAGATGGTGGAGTAGGGGGCTTGAATTTCAGCCACCCCCAGCCCCTTCTTGACTAAGGCGGGGAGTTTGAAGCTTCTTTGCAAACGTTTAGTTCAACCTTCAGCTTCTATGCTTTGATCAGGCTTTTCGCCTCGCCGGCTGGGCCTTACTTTTCTTCTTGATGAGAAAGTCTAAAAGGGCCCCCTGCACCCCTGTAAGCAAAAGAATCAAGACAATTCAATTATCGAGGGCCCCTACCCCCACTCGCTGAACGCTCAAACAGCGAATCGTCAATGGGTGCACCAGGCTGAAGCCGTTGCTTTGTTGTTGCTGCTTTCACCTCACCCTAACCCTCTCCTCAAGGAGAGGGGA
>CBINIP010000043.1:0-12719 GCA_966250805.1 uncultured Pontibacter sp.
TGCAGCCAGCCGGCAGGTGGCTGTGGTGTTTCAGGATATTACTGAACGCAAACAACGCGAGGCGGAACAGGTTTATTTACTGAAATTGAGTGATGTGCTCAGACCTCTTACAGATCCGGTAGAGATACAGGCTGGTGCTGCCCGGATGCTGGGAGAGCACCTAGGCTCTGACCGTGCCTACTATGTAGAAATTGATGAGGCAGCCAAAGATTTTATAGTGGCCCACGACTGGCACAAGCACGGTTTGCCTAGCCATGCTAGGCGTTATCCACTAAATGACTGGCCTATGCCCTGGCTAATTAACGGTGAAACGTGGGTAGTGCGCGACACAGTAACAGACCCTGCCATGCCAGATTATCAACGCGAAGCTTACCTGGGAAATGATATAGGTGCTGCAATTGTGGTACCTCTGATAAAGCAGGATCGGTTAGTGGCCACTTTTGTCACAAATCAGCGTGCACCCAGGTATTGGACAAAAACCGATATCACCCTGGTGGAAGAAACTGCCGAACGAACCTGGGCAGCTTTAGAAAGAGCAAAAGCCGAAGAAGCTTTGCGCGCATCAGAAGAAAAGTACCGCGCCCTGTTCAACTCCATGGACGAAGGCTACTGCATCATTCAGATGTTGTATGATGAAGCCGGCAAAGCTATCGATTTCCGTTACCTGCAGGTAAACCAGGCCTTTGAGCGCAACACCGACCTGCACAATGCCGAGGGTAAAACCATCCGCGAACTGGCCCCCGACATTGAGCCAAAATGGATGGATTTATACGACCAGGTGGCCCGAACCGGAAACCCTATGCGTTTTGAGGAAGGCTCTGAAGCTTTGCGACACATTTACTCGCTCTACGCTTTCCGTATTGGCGACCCAGCCGAACACAAAGTAGCCGTTATATTCTCTGACATAACCGCACGCAAACAAGCCGAAGAAGCCATTGCCGCCCATAGTATTTTACTGGAGCAGCAGGTAGCAGAGCGAACGCACGCGCTTCATGAAAGCAAAGTACACTTCGAAGCAGCTATAAACGTTTCGCCGGTAGTGTTAGGCATACTTAAAAGCATCCGGAACAATAACAATGAGATTATCGACCTGCATATTGAATGGGTTAGCAGAAGCGGGGAAGGCTTGTTTCAGAGAGACGTAACCGGAAAAAGCGTTCTGAAAGAATTTCCTTACGTGTGTAAGGTCGGCATTTTTGAAAAATTAGTGAAGACCATTGAAGAAGGTATTGCCACCGATTACGAGAACTACTACAATGCTGATGGGGTAGACATCTGGGCTCACTGGAAGGCAGTAAAGCTGGAGGATGGCCTGTTTATATCTATTGAGGATATCACCGACCGTAAAAAAGCGGAGCAGGAGCAGCATAAACAGCACCAGGTGCTTAAGCAGGCCGAGGAGGTAGCCCGCATGGGTAGTTGGGAGTATGACCTTAGCACACAAAGTTTCCGTTGGTCTGAGGGTATGTTCCGCCTGTTTAACCTGCCTGACGATGCGCCCATAAGCCTGCAGACTTACGTGGATTATGCCGTGGAAGAGGACAAATCTATAGCCAGGCGCATTGTAAAATACCTGAAACAGGGCAAAGAGTCGTTTGATGAGACACTTCGCATAAAGCCAGAAGGCCGCAATGTTATCACGCTTAAGGTAAAGGGCCAGTTATTACGCGACGATCAGAGTAAGCCGAAACGTGTATTGGGTGTAGATATGGATATATCACAAATCATTCAACTGGAAGAAGAAAACCTGCAGATGCGCCTGAACCAGCAGAAAGAATTGTTGCTTGCCATACTGGAGGCCCAGGAAGAAGAACGCAGGCGCATTGCAGAGGCGCTGCATAATGGTGTAGGCCAGCTACTATATGCCACTAAACTGCACCTGGAGCGGGCAAGCAAGCCAGTTAAGCAGCAAATAGATGCCAAAGCGCTTGAGACTACAAGTAACCTGCTATCGGAGGCCATACAGGAAACAAGGCGTGTATCGCATGACCTGGTGCCGGTACTATTGCAGGATTTCGGGCTTCCGGAGGCCGTAAAAGAATTATGCAGCAAGTATGAAAACAGCTCCTTGTACTTAACCTGCCAGGTAGAAGGTATCGAACAACGCCTGGAGTCTCATCTGGAGGTGGCTGTTTACCGCATCAGCCAGGAGCTTATCAATAACATTATAAGACACGCGGAGGCTACCCGGGCAACGTTACATCTGCAGCTTAAAGATTATACTTTACTACTGGAGGTATGCGACAATGGAAAAGGCTTTAGCTACGAAGAGGTGGGCCAGAAAGGTATCGGCCTGAAAACTATACAGGACCGCGTAAAACTCCTTAACGGAACCATAACCATATCAAAGCCCAGGAAGGGCAAAGGCACCATGGTGCTCATCCGTATACCGCTGTAAATTTAAACTTGAGGGTAGCCCTTATACTTCAGGGGCTACCCTTTAATTTCTCCTGTTTTTGCTCAGGTAAGAGTAGGTGTTTTATTCATGCCATCTCAAAGGTAGCTTCTACTATACAAACCTCTTGCTTAGCGCTGCCGTAAGCACATTAAGTTGATCAAACGCAACAGTACAAGCACCTGCAATTAGCCTGCTGCAGCAGGCTGTTATATAACAGTGATAATTTAAACAGGATCGGATGGCTTGGTTTCTGCTTATACTTGCGGGTTTATTTGAGATTGGTTTTACTACTTGCCTTACAAAAGCAAAGGAAACGACTGGCTTCATGAATGTAATGTGGCTCATTGGTTTCTTCATTTCCATGATACTCAGCATGTACTTTCTTTACAGGGCAACCCTAACACTGCCCATGGGCACCGCCTACGCCGTCTGGACGGGTATAGGCGCAGTTGGTACAGCTATTATTGGTATTATGTTCTTTAAAGAGCCAGCCGACCTCTGGAGGCTTTTCTTTATCACCACGCTCATCGGTTCTATAGTTGGCCTGAAAGCAGTTACGCATTAAGCGTTTATGTAAGTATAGAATCTTGTTCAGAGTTTTTTATAACTATACCGTTTGCCTTTGCTGTGTTCTCACCAGTAAGTAAAAGGCCTGTACATCATTAAAAGGATAGTAGACAATGCCGGCGGAAGTATAGACGTGAACTCAGTTGAGGGCGAAGGCACCGAATTCAAAGTATACTTCAAAGATCAGGAGTAAGCGGAGTTAAGTATAAATGACAACATGGTAGCTCTGCTGTTTATACTTATACTTCGCTTCTGGTATTTCTTCAGTTGATTAGTTATGTTTAGTAAAAGCACCTTTTACTTTTGAGATCCACCCGGGTTCTTCCAGTTCATCTTCCAGCAGGAAACTATAAGGGTGAAGCCCCGGCACGTGAGCGCAGACTATACGAATGATGGAGAACAGCGGCTCGAAGAGGATCATGCCCGGAATTCCCCAAATCAGCTCGCCCGCCACAATGGCAATAATAGTAAACATAGGGCTCAGGTTGAGTTTTGCACCCATTACCAGTGGCTCTATAATATTGTTATCTATGACCTGGGCAGCCACCAGCACTCCGGCCGTAGGAAGCACCATGCCTGCTGAGCCGCTAACCAGCGCCATTAGCAGCGGAAAAACGCCACCCACAAATGCCCCGACATAGGGTATAATGGTAGGCAGCACAGCCACCAGGCTAATAAGTATAGCATTTTCGATACCGATGATAGAGAAGCCAATGTTGTAGAACACAGCCAGGAAGAGCATAGATATGAGGCGACCAACAAGGTACTGCGCGGCTACTTTTCTGATCTGATGTATGGTATCTTTTGCGGTTGGCTTGCTTTCATCGGAGAACAGTTTCAGCATAAATTCTTCATATTTCTCGCGTTTCCAGAGCAGGAAGAACATGTAAAGTATAACCAGTACAAACGAAGTAATAAGTCCTAGTGCACCACTCAAAACAGTAGTGAAATATTTATTAGCTGATTGCGAGAACTTCGTGATCTGCTCCCTTACAAACTGTATCTGTTCCTGCGGCGCCACGCCATACTCTTTCTGAATCCATTGTTGGGCAATGTCTAACGACTGCTGCAGCTTTTGCTGTATCTGTGGCAGGTCTTCCGAAATACTGGCAGCCTGCAGTGTTATCACCAGGAATATAAAAGCGATAAAAAGCAGAAAGAGCAGGATGCACAGCAATGTTGCCGCAACCCTGCCCACGCCATGCTTCTCCAGCCACCTGCTTACAGGCACCATCAGCATTGTCAGAAGTATAGCAAAAGCGAGTGGTATAAAGAACAGGCGGCCATAGTATAAAGCAACAACGGCAAGTATACTAAACAGGAGCATGGCCGTAAGTTTATAGATAGAAATGCTTCTCATAGGCTGGTTTTAGGTGTGATACGGAAATTCTGCTATATAGTACAACCTCCTTTTACTCCTGCATCAATTTCCGGCTGAACTGCTGGTTATACTTTGCTATTCCGGTTCCTGAGCCACTCGTCTATCCAGAAAATAAGCAGGGCAATGGCTGAGCCAATGAGCGTATCTATCACTCTTTCGCGTACTGAGAAGATATAGCTTTCGGGTTGTGTGGCGGTGGCTATTGTGAGTGCAACAGGTGTAATAAAGATCAGGCCCAGGCCATAGTTCTTTGTAACCACTACCTCAATAGCAAATTGCAGCAGCATGATAACCGCCACCAGCCACAGTCCCGCCGGACTAGCCATTTTTATCAAGGCAAACAAGCCCAGGCCAAGTATGGTACCAAGTATGCGGTGGAAGGCCCTGATGGTGGTGTTGCGCCTGTTCTGGCCAGCCTGCAATACAGCCACTGCCGGAATCATAACCCAGTACGAACGGTTGGCACCGATAGCTAAGCCCACTATACTTGTAATGGCAACCCCCACTACAACCCTGATGGTAATATCAATTGCCTTTTTATCGAGGTTAATGCGCGAGGAAATGGCATGGTACGCTTTAGTAGTCCGGTTACGTACCGATGGCACTAAAAGCGGTAAGACAACGCCTATATAAGCCAGTAAAGCACCCAGGGCTACCAGCAAAGGCAATGTCATCAGCCCGAAGTATGACTCGTTTAAATGAGACCTTGCTGCAATATGGCCGCTTACGGCTGTTACAAGTATAAACATCAGCGGACCAGGCGGGCCTATACCTGTACCTAAGGTCAGAATACTGGCAAGAAGGGCAACAGCAATCAGGTTTGCTATACTTAGCCACGTATTACCTGAGCAAAGAACCCCGGATGCAGACACAAGTACCAGCCCCGCTGCAATAAACGGAAGTATGCGCATCCGGTCGCGGCGGTGCATGGCAACACAGTAAAGAGCCGTAAAGCCACCTAAATTGGCCATCAGTCCCAGCGATTGGTAGCCAAACAAAGTGAATATACCTAACGGTAAACCCATTGCCAGCGCTGCCTGTATACCTGCATTCCATCTCCAGGGACCTTCGTTAAGGGCTATCAGACTTTTAAATGCACGTCCTGTTTTCTCTTTGATCATGGTATCCAATTCCATACAGGTGGAAGGTAGGGGTAGATACGCGTAAACAGGATAAGGGTAACGGAATATTAATGCTGCAGCTATTGAAGGGTTGAAGTATACATTCAGCAAAGTACAGCTATCCTGTAAAGTAACAGCCACTTTACCAATGAGATAAAGTGGCTGTAAGTGAAAGTATGTTTTGATGAAACTCTAACTATTGTGCTTTATCAGAAGCCGCAATAATAGGTTTGTAAGGCCCGTACTTGTGCTGTTTTTCACTGAACTTGTCGGAGAAGGGGCCGAACGGGTGGTCGAATGGTTTTTTAGAGATATCAGGCCAGTCTTTGCTGATGTCTTTCTTAGGACGCGGCATGGAGTTTACGTATGCGGCCACATCCCAGGCTTCTTCATCGGTTAACTGCGGGTTCTCATGAGAAACACCTAAAGGCATGTTCGATTTTACAAACTTGGCAAAATTTGAAATGCGGTATAATCCGGCACCATTGTTATAGCTGTTTTTACCCCACAAAGGCGGGAACTGGTACTCTGCACTGCCTTCGGCTTTCATACCTTCGCCATTTGCTCCGTGGCAAACCTGGCATTTCTGCACATAAACAGCTTTACCCAACTGAGGGCTTGCCGCACGGTCCAATAGCTGTATATCTTTAAAACCGCTGCCTTTTACCTTTTCGCCTTTTGGCACATCTTTACCAACCCAGTTTATATAAGCCACCATGGCCTGCATTTCTTTGGAGTCTTTAGACAATGCTTTTCCGTTCAGGCTGCGCTCAAAGCAATCATTTACGCGTTTTACCTGGTCCTCTACCGTGCCTGATCGTGCCCTGAACTTAGGGTAAGTAGAAGCCACAAGTGCGTAGTTATTGCCGTAGGGTTTGGTGCCCGCATCCAGGTGGCAGTTCTGGCAGTTCATGCCGTTCGAGATATGCAGCACACTTCCCTGCGGGCCCAGGTACCTGGCAGTATGAGCCACAAGTTCGCGCCCGTAGCGGATTTGTTCACCTTCCTGGCCGGCAGGTATAGCGGCTTCATCGGGACCTCGCCACATAGCCTCTGCAGCAGGAGCAGGGGGAACTGGTGTCGGTGCGGCTGTTTCTGAAGGTGTTGTTTTGGTTAATTTCGGTAGTATGAAATCTTGCGGAGCTAACAGCAACAACAGCACCAGCGCCAGCAGCAGTACAACGGCTACCGTGCCCACACCAAGTATGTTTGCCACCTTCACCAGCAGGCTTGTAAATTCCTGATCTTGATTTAGTTTCATGGGTGTATTGTTAAATAAGGTCGAGCTATACTAACTTATTGTTCATCAGTAGTATGTAACATTAGTTACAGGTGCTACAGGGTGCATTGTTTTTATTTAAAATCCAGCTCAAGCACGATGACAGATATCATCTTCATTAAGAACAGAGGCAGGATGTATAACCTATATGCTCTTTCTGTTTTACCGGAATGCATAATCCACGTTTGGCAGCTGCGACAACACGGGCTCAGGTAAGTCTAAGGCTTTGGCTCTGCCATCGGTTTTAGGGGCTACCGTGCCATGTACTTTCAGGTATTCCTCTATCACATCATGCACAGTGTAGTCCATCACCTTCGGGTCTTTGGCACTTGGCATGCGGCATAGCATATCCTCAGGTTCACCTCTTCTCAGGCAGGCGCCCATGGTATATACTTTGTACGGGTCCAGTGGCCTGCCTCCCACGGTTATCGACTGTACGCGCTGACCCTTCGGGGCGTTGGCATTAAAGGTCATTTCCATACCTGAGAAGCGGATTACCCAGCCCCCAAAACGCTCCAACGGTTTTTGTGCAAACACGTTGTGCAGTTCCTGCTCCATCCAGTCCTGTATCTGCTTGCCGGTTGCTTTACCGGTTTTTACGTTCTCGTTCACGGGCAGCATGTTCCAGAGGTCGCTGTAGGTAATGGCGGCTTTTCCCGATGCATCAGGCACGATCGGCGTACCAAAGCGGAAACCGTTGGAGATGGCAATGTCTACACCTGTTTTCCAGCGCAGGGCATCTGTGATCATATTATCCAACGGGTTCTCAACTACGAGGTAACGATAGAGTGGAGTGGAAGTGTAACCCAGCACGCGCTCCATCTTCGGTTTATAAGGCGCCATCTGCTCATCTACTACTTTCTGAACTATTGGATCGGCAGGGTATTTGGCAGGGTCCACGTCAATCAGTTCGTAGCGCTGGTCCATTATCTTTCCATCTTTCACGTCTAAATCCAGGCGACCTACAAAGCTGCCGAAACCACCCGGCTCCACTACCTGTGCATACTTGCCCTTCAGGGGCTTACGAATACGCTCGTGCGTGTCGTTGCCAAGTATAAAATCCACGCCTTCAATTTCCGGCTGATTAGCCAAGTATAGTTGCTTGGATATGCCCAGGTGCGTTACCAGGAACAGGATATCAACGCCTTGTTCTTCTTTCAACTCTTTGATCAGGGGCTGAATATTATCCTCAAGCTGTTTAAAAATAAGCCCTTTGCTGAAAGATGGGTTCTGGCGGGTAGGTACTTCAGGATCGTTGTAAGATATGAAACCCAACTTAACGCCTTTTACTTCCTTAACCATGTAAGGCTCGTACAGCATTTGGTTTGAAGCTTCGTCATAGATGTTGGCGCACACTACCGGTTTGCCATAAGAGTTTAGAACATCGCGCATTTTCTGGCTTCCGAAGATCACCTCCCAGTTACCCGGAATCAGGAAGTCGTAATCCATAGCCTTGATTACGGGGCCAAAGACAGCGCCCTCGGAAAGCGCTGCCACCGCGCTACCCTGTATCAGGTCACCGCCGTCTACGATCACGGTTGCGCCAGGATTCTCGGCTTTTACCTGTTTAAAAATGGCTTGAATATTGGCCATGCCGCCGCGCTCTTTAAACACGAACTTGCCATTCTCGATGAACATTTCCTGGTGAGGCATCAGCTGTCCGTGTATGTCGGCGGTCTGCAGAATGGTGATTGTTTCTACCTTGTCTTCGGCCTTCGCCTGCTCCTGCACATTGGATGGCTGGCAGGCTGTAAAGGCAGATAAGCCAATAACCGGGATAACTGTAAGTATAAATTTCTGGATATTGATTTTCATGGTGGGGTAATTATGAATTGTAAAGAGTACAGTTGGATAGATATGAAAGTATTGGCTTGCAGGAATGACCGGCAAACTATACCACAGCGAAAGCCTGGCGCGTGAATACAGCTGTATTTATAACAGCAGTTACTTAAGCCTGTACATAGGCAGCAGCGCCAGGAACAAACGAAACCGAAAGTATAAATCAGCCTATCCGTGGCGGGTCTGGTTCTGTGGGCGTAGTTAAAGAGTAATAAGCACGGGGCAGGAAGGGTGGCTCCTGGGTCAGGAACTTTTGAGGTGTAAAAGCGGAAGCATAAGCGGCAGGGGTAGAGATCAGCTTCACAGAGCATAACCTCACTTCTAACTCACTTTCAGATGGGTCTGTACTGTCCGCTGCTTTCAGCAAAAGATAGCTTTTAAAATTTTGTATGCCTTTGTTTGCGGCAGCAAGTTGCCCTTTCATTTCCTGGCGCAGGCACACTTTTTTAAAGGCCATACCACCTCCTTCGCTGGGCAGGAAGCTTATAGCCCCCAGCGTAGAAAGATGTATGAACAGCATCCAAAGGGCCCATATGTGCAGGTAATGCTTCAAGTAAGGATTTGTTTATTGCCTACAACAAGCGCAGATAATTTATCTGCTTATGTAAATATGCCTTATACTACAGTAGCATACAGTGACTTTTGTCACATGAGAAGCTTAAAAGATAAGCTGCTTGTGCATCCATTAAATTTTTCATGGGGTACTTGCATTTAAACCTCACTTAGATACTGATGTTTTTTGATTAGAAGCTGTTCCAGGTGGCCTATGCATGCTTGAAATGCAGCGTCGGAATTACAGCCGCTGCCTTGCTTACTGACGTAAACCTTCACAAGCAGTGGACAGCCAGAGCAGAGTATGGTATAACAGAAATGCAGGATGTATAAGGCTTTGCACGTGATAAGTATGGCTACAATTCTCCACTCATTTGTGCTGAACTATAACTTTTAGGTTAGCTTTTAGTTATACTGATTCAGGCTTTATCTGGGCATTTTATACTTGAAGGATGGGAGAGAAGTACTTAAAGCAATTATACTTTAGAATGGGGGTGCTGGTAGCTTTTAGTTTAGCGGTGAGTCTTGATTTATTGGCGCAATCAACCCAGGAACGGCTGCAGCCGTCTGCTGAGGAACGTGCCATGCAAATGACGCAGCACTTAAAACAGCTGCTATACCTGAATGAGCAACAGACAAGGCGTGTAGCCGAAATTAACGAACGTGCTGCTCAGGAAATAGAAACTACCAGGATGGATGAATCGCTGACAAATAAAGACAGACGAAGGCAGATACATAGGCTTCAGGTGAGGCGCTCTGCGGAGATAAGAGCTTTACTGACGGTGCCGCAACGAACCAGGTATGATCAGTATCAGAAAGCACGGCAGGCGCAGCTTAAATACCGCCAGGAGCAGCGGCCAATAAGGCAAAAGGACGGAAGAAAAGGGTCTTAAAAATTATAATTTAAGATTTATAGTTGCCAGGGGATGTAACTATTTAACTATGCTTTCAAGAACATCTCCAACAAAGTAGGCCAGTAGTGCAGCAAGTCCTCCCAGGAAAAGCGTTTCGGCTATACCTGCCATTATGTTACGCTCTGTAACTATACTTTTCAGGCTGCCAACTATAATAAGGGCAATGCCTGTAAGTGCACTGGAGTAAATAAAAAGGGTAGGGCCCTGCATAGTCATTTCTGAGCTGGCAAAGATATACGACAGCAGCGGGATAGAGCCTACCAGAATAAAGCTGAGAAAGGTGGCGGAGGCTGTTTTTAAAGGCGTTTTATCATCTTTGGTCATTTCCAGCTCCTCCTTCATCATAGTATCCACCCATACTTCCTTGTTAGATGTGATCACGTCCACTACCTGATCCAGTAATTCTCCCTTAAATCCCTTAGCCCTGTATATTTCCCTGATCTCGTCTTTCTCAGTATCTTTAAGATTGTCTACCTCCCAATACTCAATGGCTTTGTTCCTGTCGAAGTTGTCGCGCGTAGCTTTGGTAGAAAAGTAGTTGCCAACCGACATAGAGAAGCCATCTGCAATCAGGTTGGCAAGACCAAGTATAATAACTACAGTAATGCCTAGGCTTGCACCTTCGGCCCCGGCAACTACGGCAAACGTAGTAACAGCACCGTCAATCCCGCCATAAACAAACTCAGAGATATACTCTTTGTTAAAGAAAAGAAATTTATTGCGCGAGTGTAGTTTATTCTCCTGCATGGCCTATCTTTTTAACCGGGGTTCTGGGTTCTGTATCTACATCTGAAGTATAAGTATAACTATAAAAACAGGTTAGCAATTAACTGGTTTTCAGTGGTTCTGTAGTTTAGGAACTTCTTTAAAATTGGTAGTTCAGAATTTGATGTAACTCCAGCCTTCTTCCTGTTTCGTCACGATTTCACCTATAGCCATTGGCACTGTTATTACACCCGGCAATAGCTGCTCTTTGGTTACCTTGCGGGCACGCAAGCTATTCTCGCAGGCAGCAAACACAACGCCTTTAGCCTGCAGCGCCTTTAGTGCATCAGGCCTGTAAGATCTATCTTTTACGAGAAGGTCCAGTGCCTTACCATGTATAACTACTTCTATCTGTGCATCTGGCCAGCCACGCTTTATATTGTTGAGTTGCCGCATCAGTACGGCATGCTGGGCAGTATCGGGTGCCGACATATCGTACACAATGCGGTGCTGCCTGGTTTGCTCTGTATTGGCTGCAGGATTAGATTTTACCTGGGCCAAACAGTATCCGGGAGCGTATGCTATAAGAGCCAGTAATACAATCAGTTTACTATTCATGTTTTAAGGCTTTAGTTAAAACAATGTTCTTCGTTTTTTACGGAAACTATGGAAGGATAAGTATAAAATAAGCTGGCCGCTTAAAAAACAACCAGCTTATTCATTTTACTTCTTCGCCAGGGTTTGCAGGTATTCGAGTACCTCTTTTGTATCATACTCGGCCATACCTTCCTGTTTCGCCACAATCTTTCCTTCCGGAGAAATAATAAATGTTGTAGGGATAGCATTAGAGTAGAACTCCTGCGGGAACTGGTTGGCCGGCATATACACCGGGAAAGTAAAGCCTTTTTTATCGATAAACTTCTTTACTTTTTCCATGCCGCCCTCGTCTACTGAAAGCATTACAAAAGCAATTTTATCAGGATCTACCTTTTTATACAGGCTGTGGATGTTTGGCATTTCGGCCACGCATGGCGGGCACCAGGTAGCCCAGATGTTCAGGAATACAACTTTGCCCTTCAGGCTCTTAAAATCTACTTTTTTGCCGTCCAGACCTACCATCTGGAAACCGGAACCCACCATTTCAGATGATGCTGCATTTATAGATTCTGTAGCTTCTACTGCCGTTGCAGCTGATGGTTCCGGTAGATCGGCGTTCTTAATGCCGGTTGCCAGCATCAAACGCTGTACCTGCCCAATGGCTTCGGTGTGCAGTCCTGTTAAGTATAAAAAGCCAAAAACTGCCAGCATTATAGTCCAGCTAGGAATATTCTTTATTGAAAACTTATTCTTGTTCATTTCTTCTGTGATTAGAGTTAGCCCTTATAAAAAGCGCTTATTAGATTAAAGTTAATTTATAATTCTACTGTTTGGTAACCCTTCATTTGAAGATCAAACATATAGGTTAAGCCGTTGGGAACCACTTCAAGGCCTTCTGCCAGGGTACCTGGGGCAATGTTAAACTGTTTGAGGGACATGCCGCAGATGCGGTAAGTGATACCTGCTGCTCTGCCTTGCTCTATCAGTTGTGTCAGCCCACTATCTTTTTTAAAAGCTTCTACAGATTTGCCACAGGCCATAACTACAAAATCGCTGCTGTTATACTTAGCATTCTTTCTGATGGTCTCGGCTGTATTAACGGCTGCTTTCAGGTGGTTAGGCTGGCTTATGAGTACGGCATACTTCTTTTCAGCTGGTACATTTTCGCTGGCTGTCTGTGTGGTGCTCTGGCTAGTTGTAGTAGCACAGGAACTAAGCGCTGCCAAAAAGCTGAAAGCCAGAATAGTTATGTGACTGCTGTTGCTCAACGATGCCATACTTGCCACTTTCTTTTTCAACGTTGTAAACTGGTCCAGGCTATAGTACACTGAGCCGTTTATAATGAAGAATAGCAGCATGCCAATAA
>CBINIP010000044.1:0-11130 GCA_966250805.1 uncultured Pontibacter sp.
AACCATCATCTGCTGATTCTTTAGAAAATTGTTGCTTATGACATAGAATACTGCCCGCACGCAACCACGGGCTCAGACACCTGAACAGGCTGTTGCAATTGCTTGCTTTGTATAAATTGCTATACCTATAAAATGGCTCCCACAGTGTCAATGGCAAGGACTAGCAAGGAGACATCAACCGCATTAAGTAAAAGTAACGAATCACTTTCCCAACAAGCGCCTGCTGGTATTTTTCTCATGCAGCAGCATTGCTAATCCTGACAATGCATCAGTCCCTTATACCAACCTCTCCTGCCCTTTCCGGGCGGTAGTATCAGCTAACAGTAGCCCCGTCAGTATTTGTGCTGCCTTGGAACTTGTTGCACGGGAATAAACTTTAACTTGCAAGCAGTTAACTACTTTCAACCATGTATACAGGCTTTTATAAAAGAGCAGATCCTACGGATGGCGCGGAGGGCATTATCCCCAGGTGCAGAATCAACTTCAAAAGCGAAAAAGAATTGATCGACAACATTCTGAAGAAAAAACAAGCCTTGAGCCGGGAAGAGGTACACCCTTTCCGTAACCTGCAAGGGCTGCTGGAAAAGGTAGAGCTCAATATCGAAAAATTCAACGATGCCGTGCACACCCTGTGGGTGGGCAATTCCCTTAGCAGTTTTCCCGCTATGCTGCAGCAGCAGCACCCTGCCTTCAGACCCGAAGACCTGCAGCTCAGGGTAGAGCCAGCCTCCGATACTGTTTTACAGCTCAAGTTTGCTTCCATCATCAGCTACTTTACTACCAAAACCCCGGAGGATGCAGCCAAAGAAGTTGTCAATGCCTATGAGAATGTCTACAGCAGCGCCTGGAGGGTAGTGACTTTATGCCGGGAGCTCATCGACGGGATGCGTAACCTCAAACCCAAAGGCATAACGTTTATGCGCAACAAAATCATGGAGCATCCTACCAGGAAAGTAAGGCGGACGCTGCGGTCGATCTCTATCTCAGCAGACACAGGCATTGTGATCACCTACAAAGAAACTCAAGCCGGACAAGAAGATAAAGTAGAAGAGATTGCCTTGCAGCTTGAGCAGGATATCCTCGAATTCAAAGAGGAGCTGCACCGAAAGCTCACGCTGATCTTGCAAAATCAGGATGACTAACGTGTGAAGGTTCATAAGATGCGCTACAGTTGTAGGTATTGACTTAATCTTGTAATATTACTACTATTGAAGCTGTGGACTTGTGGGTAACTCGAGAGAGTTATCCATAAATCCACAGCTATTTTTTTGCCTGTATCGCTATGAAAAAGCAGGAACAGAAGAAGAAAGCCAGAGCAGACTGGATCAAGGTTTACCAGCAGCTGGGATCCATCAGCAAGGCTGCCCGCCGCTGCGGTATTGCTCGCTCCACCCTGCAGCGGTGGCTCAGGCGCCTGCCCGAGGAGGGGCTGGCTGACCGCTCCAAAAGGCCTCACCGGCTGGCCAGGCAGAAGTGGGACGATGAGGTAATCAATCTGATCCTGGACATTCGAGACACCCATCGTTACGGCAAGATCAGGATCTGCTCTCACCTGATGCAGCATTATCAGATCAGGATTTCCCCTTCTACTGTGGCCCGGGTGCTGGAGAAATATAACATGGAGTTGCTCAAGCGCTACCGAAAGAAGAAGGATTTTAAGCGCTACGCCAAAGATATTCCTGGGGAGAGAGTTCAGATGGATGTCTGCAAGATAGACACCGGTATCTACCAGTATACTGCCATTGATGACTGCAGCCGTTTCAGGGTGCTTTACACCTATTCCAGGAGAACGGCCAAAAACTCCGCTCACTTTTTGGAACGGGTGGTTGAGCAGATGCCTTTCCCGGTACAGCGGGTCCAAACGGACAGGGGGCGGGAGTTCTTCGGGCTAGCCTTTCAGGAGAAGATGCGTGAGTATGGCATCAAATTCCGACCCGTAAAGCCACGCTCCCCGCATTTGAACGGTAAAGTGGAGCGAAGTCAGCAAACCGACTTGCAGGAGTTCTACATAACGGCTAACCTAAAAGATCCCCAACTTAATGACCGGCTGGAGGAGTGGCAGTTTCACTACAACTGGCACCGCGCCCATAGCTCACTGAAGGGCAAAACACCCATAGATGTAGTAAACGATAAGTTAGCTATAATCCCGCTATGGGAAGATATTGGGGCTAAGTACAATCCAGCCAAAGAACCCATTCGTGAACAGAACTACAGATGGGAAAGAAAGCTCAGCAAATACAAGACAAAACGTAGGCCTGCCAAAAATTAGAAATGTCAAACTTTTGGCAGGCCTACAACTGTAGCGGATCTATAGAACCACTACAACTAACGGAAGCTAAACTAAACAAAAGTGGTACAACTACTTCAGATATTATAAACGTAGCGTATGCAGCCTCTACATCATAAGGATCAGACAACGGCTTACTAGCTTTATTCTAATGCAACATAGGTCGATCCACTCTTTCCCCCAGCTCTATTAGTCGTTCCTTAGCGTTGTACTGGAATTTGTGCTCCGGCGTTCCTCTCTGCTCTATGTCCACTAAGTTGGGACCCCACGGATCGTAGTGCTCCATAATGCAAGTTTACACTTGGCCGGCGAAGCTTGTTTCCTCCAATATATTGGATTCCTATAGACAAATGGGAAGTTGGAAGTGATAAAATAAATCAGAATCCAGCAGAAGTCTGCCTTGTTTTATTGGCTGACGCAACTAAGCGAGCACCGTTTACTCAAACTATAAATCGTCTAGTGTCAGCGGCTCTAGCTCTAAGATAATCTTCTTTTAAAAGCATGACCTTCAAATCAATGTTAGCGGGAGCTTTCTAGATTTGGAATTATTCACAAGCAAAGACCTTTGGTATCTCCTCTAATTTATCTTCTACAAACTTAAATTGAACCCAACACTTATCTGAACCTTCCACAATTATACTATCTCCCACACAATTACTCTTGATATAATAATCTAGAGTTGTGAATTTATCAACCCTTCTCATATTGTTTGGCTTACCAAAATGATTTATAAATTCCCTAGTGGTTTTATTTAAAAGATTATTGTTATATATCATTTTCTGTGCCAAACCTAGGTTTCTATTACCTTGGCAACCTAAACTATCAGCCTTCCAGCTATTAAATGT
Source organism: uncultured Pontibacter sp. (assembly GCA_966250805.1). GTDB lineage: Bacteria > Bacteroidota > Bacteroidia > Cytophagales > Hymenobacteraceae > Pontibacter. The sequence continues at coordinate 3,133 of CBINIP010000044.1, forward strand.
TTGTTTTAATTTAGATTCTAAAAAAGGCCTCTTTTCCTCTGTTTCAAGGTCCTTATTAGTGCATCCTAACAAAAGCAAAACAAAAGGAATCAATATGTTAATATGTACCATCTTCTTTAATTATAATGTTATGTATTGTTCCCCATCCATTTTTCTTAGCCTCAGATATATTCTGCTGAGTTACCCTTCTTTTATTTGGATCAACTACTCTTCTATTCCCATCTTGCATGGACCCCGATCCACCATAAGGTTTTTTTCTTGGAATCATAATGTGAGGTTGAGCTGTGCTATTACTTAAGTCCTCTTCTGGGTGATCTAAACCTAAACCATGTCCATACTCATGAGCTGGTGTAGTAGATGTTTCAAGTTCATCATCTGTATTAAACCAAAATGAATTACCACCTTTTTCATCAGCTAATGTAAAGCTGCTTTTACCATCTTTACCATCTTCTACACGAATGAAGTTGTTCCTCATGCTCTTGTTATCTGAAGCTAATTCGGTTGCTTTTTCCTCAGAAACAGTTTCATATGATATTCTAAACTGAACCTTATAGTTTTCACCATCGATTTTAGTCACAGCATTTGCTCCATTCCATTGCGCAGCAATACCTGTTGCTATTTTCTTAGAAAGATCTGTGTTCGCCTCACTACCATAGAAGTAAAGTTTAGAATGAACTGTAACTGTTTTATTTTTCTTATCAATTATTTCTTCACCACTTCTTCCATCTGGGTCTATGTAGTTTAATGGATTGTTAAATACATAGTTGTAAGGACTGAAACTACTGTATTTATCCGTCATCGGATCCACCACGTGCCACCTTCCCAGCTGGGCATCGTACATCCTGGCGCCATAGTCGCTCCACTCCAGCCCCAGCTCGGTCTGGCGCTCTTTGCCGTTGTACTGGAACTTGTGCTCGGGCTGGCCCTGCTTTTCAATGCCTACCAGATTGAGTCCCCATGGATCGTAGTGCTACAAAATGCAAGAGTTCGCCCAGCTGCCGCAGCCTAAAGCGTCCAGCATGCCTTAGGGAGGCTTTGCATTCTTAGTTGGATAATCAATCTAGCAGCGCTCAAACGCCTTGTGAACTTGATTAGGCGCTTCGTTTATTTCGACTATACTAAGGGTAGACATCGGTAAAAGTACCAAATCCCCCTCTTGAAGAAGGGATTTGGTACTTTTACCTTTTACTGATGAATTGGTTTCTTTGTAGTTGTATGGATAACAAGCTCTTTTCTCTTAACTAAGGAATCTGAAGAGAAAGCCTCTCCTGGGTGCAGCATTTGAAAGATTTGTTTTTCAGCTTTTAGCTCCTTCTCATCTAAAGAGTCATAGTGAAAACTGATGAACACGTATAGTTGTTCTTTTACTTCTATCTTCTTGATAGAAGTAACCTTTACTTCACCAGATGTTTTAGCTTGTACAGTATGCTTTCCTTTGGATAGCTTATGCAAGTAACTTCTATAGTGTGGTTGTATATTACTTGCCTTAAAAGTATCCCCTATAATCTTTTTACTGTCAACATACACTTCTACTCCTATAGCTGGCATTTCGTCAACATCGCTTTCATTAGAGATGTAGAACAATACATCTTCCGTGTTATTAAAAGAAATGCAACCAGCAAGCATCACAGTCAAGACTATAGCATAAATTAATATTATTACCTTTTTCATTACCTATTGATTATTATTTTCGGAATCTTATCCCCTTTCTGGACAATTCGGTAAGGCTGTTCATTAGTAGTACCTAGAGAATAATCTGACTTTATAGCTCTTTGATAGCCACTTCCTTGGTTCAGCTTTCCACTATTGTATAAACTCATAGAACGTATCAGCTGCTCTCCCGAAAGTTGATTTTTACCTCTTGTGTAATCCATGTAATTCTTTCCATTGTCTGTGCTGCTCATGCCATCATTCCAGCTATGAGAAAGACCTGCATTATGCCCAAACTCATGCACCATCATTTCTACCATTCCAGCTTCTGTTCCTTTCTGAACATAAGCAGCTTTGCCGTACATTTCAGCCACTCCTCCAGCATCGCCGCCTTTAGCACTTTTGCCCATCACATTATCTACAACCGTCATCACATGTTGATCGCTGAAGACGTCTTCCATTGACTTAACTACCTGAACATCTACATTCGCTGAGAATGTTACTACAGCAGCATCATTACCAACCGATCCTGAAAAAGCCTTTGTAAGTTGATTTGCAAAACTTGCAGCGACTTTGTTTATATCGTGCTTCCCATTTGTTGACATATCAAGTACTGACACTTTAATGTTTACAGAAACAGGAGTAACTAATTGACCATCTTTGTTCTTATACTGCTTACCAATAACAAAACCTATGTCTTTCCCATCAGGATCAATCATGTTTATTGGGTTATTGCCCACCCAAGAATAAGGACTTGCATAGTAGTAATTGAACGCATGTGGGTCTAACTGCCAAGTCCTGCCTAGCTGTGGGTCGTACATCCGAGCATGGAAGTCATAGGTATTCAACTCTAAATCCTTCTGCTTTTCTTTATCCTGATATTGATTTAGATGGTCGGGAGCACCTTGCTTTTCGATGCCTGCGAGGTTGAGGCCCCACGGATCGTAATGATTTTCCTGCACGAGCATCGGCTGGGTAGTGGATACGCTCATGTCATCGAACCACACTTCCTCGCCTGATTCGTTGGCCACATACACTTCTGCAAAACCATCCTGCCGGGCGGTATAACTCAGTTCCAGCTCTTCCCAGCCCTGCCCGACTCCTTTTGTCACCGCCTGGTACCCACTGGTGACATAGGCAGAATCTTTATCATAGACAATATAGCGCAAATAGGCTTTGGGTGCGCCCTTTACCAGCTGCTTTATTTGCGGGGCGAGCGCCAATCCTACCCCCAGGTACGGCAAGGCTTTGTTCTTCGTTCCTTTCACCTGCTGCTCGCCGCCTGCTACCGGATTGGCCGTCGACACCACCGCATTGGATAGAAGCCAGGTAGCGAGGCTAAAGGCTACATTGTTCTTTTCCTCTTTCTCATACAGGCCAAAGGCTTTCACGTGCAAGGAGTCCCCTTTGTGCAGCTCTACCCGCTTGCTTGGTCCAAGCGGCTTGTTACGCGCTGCACTCAACAGCGCCGCATGCTGGCCCGAGCGCGACTTCATTCCATCCAGGTGACGCGTTTCGGCCACGTGCTCAAACTCCTGCTCCTCCTGCGGGGCCGCCATCAGTTCCATGGTGGCTAACGAAGTCGTCGATGTTGCCTCGGCAAAGGACACCCGAAGGTTACCCAGGTGGTCTTTCAGATGGTACTCGTAGCGCCACGGCTCATCGGCCTGCGGCTGGTACAAGGCTCTTCCTTCTGCTGTATGCGCAAACAAGGTATCGCCCTGGTAGACAAACAGCCCGGAGTAGTCGGTCACCACTGAGTCTTTGCCTGTTTCATACACGGCCTTGCGCAGCTTTGTGCCGGCTGCTGAGTAGTAGTAGCGAATAGAGCCTTTGCTGCCCATGGCTACTTTCACCGGCAGGTTCAGCTGGTTATACGTCACCTGGCTGATGCCTTTGTTCGCGTCAGCTGTCAGGTTGCCGTTCCCATCATAGCTGTATTCCCAGGAAGAGGCGATGCCTTCGGTGTAGTTCTTTTGAATGGTATTGTCCCTGAAATCCCCTGCCGGTCCCCAGGCCAGCACGGCGTCGTTGACGGTGGCCAGGCGGTTGCCTTCGTAGGCATAGCTTAGGTTGTCGACTTGCCCAAAGGTGCGGGCAACAGCCTTCTCATAAGCATGGCCCTGAGTCAGACCGCTGCGCTGCAGGGAGCGGATGTTGCCGTTGGCGTCATAGCCCATGCCCCACAGGTCGTAGTGCCCCATGCCCCCGGTCTGCTCGCCTGTCCACTGCCAGGTAACTGCGTCCTGCGCCCGGAAGTCTGCCTGTCGCAAGCGGTTGAGCCCATCATAGTGGTAGCCATAGGCCCTGGCCACCCCGTCCAGGGAGCTCTTCCACTTCATGCCGGCGATGTTGCCATTGTAGTATTGTTTGGTAAAGCCGCAGTTGTAGCTCAGCTCCAGCCCGAACAGGTCATCTGTCTGACTCAGCTGGGCATCGTTGATGTGGGTGAGCCAGCCGCGGGTATTGTAACGCAAGTCTACTTTTTGCAAAAAGCCAGCGCCTCCATCTTCAGAATGCAGCTGCTTTGTCATTAGCTGTCCCATCTCATCGTAGCTGTGACTGGCCAGCAGTATCCACTCGTTCGCATCCCGCTTTTGCCAGGTCTCGAGCAGCCTGCCTGCGTGGTCATAGCGCATCGTATCGGTCACGACATAGGTTTGCGCAACTGTCTGGTGCGTTGTCCTGGACTCCAGCACCTTGCCGCTAAAATCGTAGCGGGTGGAGGTACGGTCCACACCGCCCAAATGGTTCTGGGCTGCGGATTGTATCAGGCGGTACTTATCATCGTAAAAATTTAGCGTTGTGAGCCACAACTCCTGGTTCTGGCTGTTTTTAAGGCCCGGCGCTTTTGTTCTGGTCCCGGTTACCTGGCCACGCACCTGTTCCTGTTTATCGGAAGCTGCCAGCCCTGCTTCCACCGTAAAGGAAACCATAGGGTTAAGGTAGCCATAGTTGTAGTCATCGTAGTACGTGAGGGTGAGCAGCTGACTTTCCTGCACACTTGGGAAAGCACTGGTAAGGGTATAGCCTATGCCTGCCCCGCTGGTTCTCGTTTCATACTGGACCGCGTGATTATCGGCCTCTTGCTGTAAGGCTTCCCGGTCTTTGGCGATTACGGCTTCTCCAGTCATCACCGGGCGGCTCAAGGCATCATACTTGGTAAAGGCCCATTTGTTTGTTTTGGCCTGCTCGGCATCGCGTTGCAGGATGAGCTGATCCCGCTTGTTGTAAACCATTTCTACGGCGCCCGCGCCCGGCACCTGCTTTAGGGTCAAGCGTTTGCGCCCGTCATAGTCATAGCGAAAGCACCAGCGGGAAATAAATGCAGCCGTTAATTCGATTCGTTCACTTTCCACCAGCTGGGATTCTGTCTCCGCCGGTGCCTCGACCAGTTGTGGTTCTGCCACGCTTTTTATCGAGAAGTTTTCAAAGGTATAGGTAACCGGCGAGGTGGCGTTGCGGTGGGTGGCATAGAGACCCGCATAAGCGGTATCGGTGGTGATGCCCATGCCGGCTGTGCTGAGTGATTTGACAGGATAGGCTTCTCCTACGTTTTGATAGGTAAGCCCGTCTGACGAATAAAATCCTTCCACTGTGTTGGTAGCGGGATCCAGCACCAGCCGCAGCCGCACGGTCTGGGTATGGAGGCCGTTGATGGTGGCGGTGATGCGCTGGTCGGGGTTGGCAGTACCGCCTGTATTGGAAGTCACATCGTTTAGCTCGCGCCGCAGCTCCACTTTATTGCCCGTCACAGCCAGCTTGAGAAACGTCTTGTCCGAGAGGCCAAGCCACAGGCCGGCCTGCTCAAACAGGGTGCCGTTGAAGGGATTGATGAGGGTGGTTTCCAGTTGGAGCTTGTTCTGGGTGTTTATTTTCACTCCCAGCGTGTTGAGCTGGTTGTTGCTGGTCGTCGTGTTAATGCCTTTGCTGGTGAGGAGCTGAAGCCTGCCCGCCCCAACGGTTAGTTTCGAGGGTTCATAGCCGGGCACATCGGGATTGGCAGGATGGCCATCTTCCGAAAGACGGGTACCAGAATAAGTATCTACCAGCGTAAAGCCGGTGCCCAGCCCGTTCTTATCCTGGATGGTATTGATCACATGGCCTGCAAACTCCAGATGCAGGGGCAGGCTTACCTGCAGCAGTTCACAGGGCAGCGTGCTCAGGGGGAGGCAGGCTGTTGCGGCAGTAGGTTCCAGCAGGGTAATGGTAAACGTACTGCTAGCCGAGGCCCGCGCTTTATCGGTGGCCGTCACCTGGACCGTCAGGGGGGCGCCCGGAGCCGGGGCGGTTCCGCTGAAGGTAAGCGTCTGGGCGTCGAATTGCAGCCAGGAAGGCAGCTGGCTGCCTCCCGCTAATTTTGCCGTATACGTCAGCACATCTCCAGCGTCGGGATCGGTGAACTGCCCGCCGGGGAAAGAAAACACTTGTCCAGTAATCAAGCTCTGGTTTGCCGGAGCCTGTGCCACCACCGGGCTGCTGTTGGCCGCCGTGCCGGTCGCTTTGACAGAAAAGTTATCGAAGGTATAGGTTACGGGCGAAGTGGCATTGCGGTGGGTGGCCAGAATACCGGCGTACGCCGTGCTTTGATGCAGGCCCATGCCGGCTGTGCTCAGGGCGGGTGCAGGGTAAGCTGCCCCCACGTTGCTATAGGTAGTGCCATCGGTCGAGTAAAACCCTTCGGCAGTACCGGTTGCCGGATCTATAATCAGGCGCAGGCGTACGGTCTGGGTATGGAGTCCGGTGATGGTGGCCGTGATGCGCTGGTCGGGGTTGGCGGTGCCGGCCGTGGAACTGGACACATCCCCTATTTCGCGCCGCAGCTCCACTTTGTTTTCACTTACGACAAGCTTTAAAAACGTCTTATCCGATACCCCAAACCAGAGGCCGGCCTGCTGGCTGAGCGAGCCGTTGAGGGGCCGGATGAGCGAGACATCGAGCGTGAGCGGGCCCTGGGCATCTACCCGCACCCCCAGCGCGTTGAGCTGGTTGTTCTCGCTGCGGTAGCCGATGCCTTTGCTGGTCACCAGATTCAGCCTGCCGCCACTGACACTGAGCTTCTCAGGCGCGTAACCCGGCACATCCGGGTTGCCGGGTGTACCGTCTCCGGCAGCCCGGGAGCCAGAGTATGCATCGACCATCGTAAAGCCGGTCCCCACGCCGCTTTGATCCAGTAAAGAGCCCGCTACATTGCCATCAAAGGTCAGGTTTACCGGCAGGCTGGCGCCTACCTGCGCGCAGGGCAGGGTGCTGATCGGTGAGCAGGGAACAGCGTCCCCTGGGGCTGGCAGGTGGTGCAGCCCTTCCGGCTGGATGACCAGGCGCAGGTTACCCAGTTGATCGTACACGTAATACGTATCCGCCGGAGAGCTGCCTGTTTCCTGCCGCTTGAGTACCACCCGCCCCTGCTTGTCTTTATACTCGTAGCTTAACTGCCCCTCTTCATCGGCGAGCTGCGTGACATACAGGGTTCCCGGCTCATAGTCGCCCTGGGTAAAGAACTTCTTTGTCGTGAAGTCATATTCCCACAGCCGGACCTCCCCTGCCTGGTTGGCCCGGTAAAGTGTCTTCACCGTATGGCCGGCCTGGGCAGCGCCAGTAGCAGCCGGCTGCCAGGCCTCTCCCGGGGCCCCCTGCTCGAGCACCCGGTTCAAAGGCGAAGGCTCAAAGACAGTCGTAGCGTACGGATAGTCCGTTCTGGCAATATTGGGCACGTTCTCCAGCCCGGCATGGAAGCGGTACTGCTCCTGCAGGGCATTGGGGCGGTATTCGCCCGGTGTTTGCCCAGTGGAAGCAATGCTGTAAGGCAGATAGTTTTTCGGCTGGCGGCCAAGCGCATCATAAGCGATGGGTTGCACGATGTCCAACCCGGCCGGGGACTCGCCTTTTACCACCGTTTGGATCGGGCGGCCCAGGCCATCGAAGTACTCGGTTGCAACCTGCACGTCCTTGGCAGGCCTGGCTGGATCGGTCACATCATTTAAAGCGCTCAGCTCGGTGCGCGGCGTGAAGGTGCGCACGTAGTTAAGTGCCGCCGGAGTTGTGACTGCTTCAGGCAATAAGGAGCCGGTTATTACTTCACACGTGTCGGCTTGGGGCAGGTTCGGTGCCAATTTGTCTGTTACGGCCTCGCCCACTACCACAAAGAAATAGTCTGAATACAGCGTCAGCGCCGTGGCCCATTCGTTTGTGATGCGGCAGCGGTACACACCGGCATCCGCAGGCGTTGCAGCCGGAACAGTGTAGGTGCTGGAGGTTGCGCCAGGGATGCTTTGCCAGGCGGAGTCCTGTGTCTGCCGTTCCCACTGGTAAAGGTTCCGGCTGCCCCCTGTGGTAAAGGTCAGCGAC
>CBINIP010000045.1:0-9659 GCA_966250805.1 uncultured Pontibacter sp.
ATAGTTCATTAGTAAAATCCTAATTCAAGTACCACAGCAAGAAACACTTACATTTCTCCTCACAGCTCAAAGTAGTAAATAAATAATAAGTTCTTTGAAGAAAGTTAGTTTGCAATACTAACCACTGTCCTTAGCTATGTTTGGGTATACTGTATAGGATTTCTCAGGTACTATCATTCCTGTTTAAAATTATCTGTTTCCTGGTGCCCAAATGACTTCATACACTGGGATTGCAGAAAACTAATATTTAGAATTTCACTATATTGCCCCCTTTGGTTCAACTGCCTTTTAACCAGCTCTGTATGAAAAAACAACTACTCTCCATTTCTATACTTGTTCTGACAGCCATCCTTTCCACGCCAGCTGCTTTGCTGGCGCAAAAGCAAAAACCCAAATTTGAACCCGAAGAACTGGCAAACCCGCTGATGGGCACTGACTCCAAAGTGAGCCTCTCCAATGGCAATACTTACCCTGCTGTGGCGGTGCCCTGGGGCATGAACCTGTGGACGGCCCAAACCGGAAAGATGGGAAACGGCTGGGCGTATACCTACGACGATGACAAGATCAGGGGCTTTAAGCAAACGCACCAGCCTTCGCCCTGGATGAACGACCACGGTCAGTTTGTAATCATGCCCGTTACTGGTAAAGCACGTTTCGACCAGGATGCCCGGGCCAGTTGGTTCTCCCATAAATCGGAAATCGCAAAACCCTACTACTACAGCGTATACCTGGCCGACCACGACATAACCACCGAGTTTACCCCTACCGAACGCGCCGCCCGGTTTCGCTTTACTTACCCGCAATCCGACAGCTCCTTTATTGTGATCGATGCGCTGGACAAGGGATCTTATGTGAAGGTGATACCTTCTGAGAACAAAATTGTGGGCTATACTACCCGTGCTGCCCGCAGTAATCCCAGGGACTTCAGGAACTACTTTGTCATTTATACTGACAAGCCATTTTCCGTAGCCTATACCTGGCAGGACAGTACGCTGATCAAGGGCAGGCTGGAAATGAAAACCAACCATGCCGGTGCCCTTGTTGGTTTTAAAACGGCCAAAGGTGAAAAAGTAAACCTGCGCGTGGCTTCTTCTTTTATCAGCCTGGAACAGGCCGAGCTTAACCTGAAACGTGAGCTGGCCAACGATGATTTTGAAGCCACGAAACAGAAAGCCAAAGCACTCTGGAACCAGGCCATGAGCCGTATTACCGTGGAAGGCGGTACCGACGAGCAAATGCGAACTTTCTACAGCTGCCTCTATCGCACGCTGTTCTTCCCGCACAAAATGTACGAACTTGATGCCAACGGTAATGCGGTGCACTATAGCCCTTACGACGGTAAAACGTACCCTGGCTTCCGCTTCGCCGGTACCGGCTTCTGGGACACGTTCCGGGCGCTCTATCCTTTCCTGAACCTGGCTTACCCCAGTATAAACAAAGAGATGCAGGCCGGTCTGGTAAACGATTACAAAGAAGGTGGTTGGCTGCCGGAGTGGTCCAGCCCGGGCTATGCCGATATCATGGTGGGCAATAATTCTGCCTCGGTAGTAGCCGATGCGTACATGAAAGGCTTGCGCGGCTATGACATCAATACCCTGTACGAAGCCCTGCTGCACGGCGCTAACAACGCAGGTCCTATCACGGCCATTGGCCGTGCGGGTGTGGAATATTACAACAAGCTGGGCTATGTGCCTTACGATGTCAAGATCAACGAGAACGCTGCACGTACCTTAGAGTATGCCTACGATGATTTTGCCATTTACCAACTGGCCAAGGCGCTCAACCGGCCTCAGGCAGAAATTGACCTGTACGCCAGGCGCAGCCAGAACTACCGCCACCTCTTCGACCCGGCCACCGGCCTGATGCGTGGCAAAAACCAGGACGGTACTTTTCAGTCGCCGTTTAACCCCTTTAAGTGGGGAGATGCCTTTACCGAAGGCAATAGCTGGCACTACAGCTGGTCGGTTTTCCATGATGTGCAGGGGCTGATCGACCTGATGGGTGGCAGAAAGAGCTTCGTCGCGAAACTGGATTCAGTGTTTACATTGCCGCCAACGTATGACGAGAGCTACTACGGCAGTGTGATCCACGAGATACGCGAAATGCAGATCGCCAACATGGGCCAGTATGCGCATGGCAACCAGCCCATCCAGCACATGATCTACCTGTATAACTATGCCGGCGAACCCTGGAAAGCACAGTACTGGGCACGCGAAACCATGAACCGCATGTACCTGTCAACCCCGGATGGTTACTGCGGCGACGAAGACAACGGGCAGACCTCGGCCTGGTATATTTTCTCGGCCATGGGCTTTTATCCGGTTACGCCTGCCGTAAACCAGTATGTAATGGGCGCTCCGCTGTTTAAGAAAACAACGATAAAACTGGAGAACGGGAAAGAGTTTGTGATCGAAGCACCGGCTAACAGCAAAGAAAACCTGTACATACAGAAAGCCACCCTCAACGGGAAGAAGTTTAATAAGAACTGGATATCGCATGAGGCTATCCTGAAAGGCGGCAAGCTGAAGTTTGACATGGGAGCCGAACCGAACAAGCGTCGGGGAACGCAGCAAGATGCCATCCCTTATTCTTTCTCCAGCGACAAGGAACTGTCTCAAAACCTGAAGTAAATATTACCTGGGGACGAAAGACACCTCCCCCAATAGTTTTGCATTCCAATTCAGAACTGCAAAAGTCAGGATTTAAAAGGCCCTGCACTCATACAGGTGCAGGGCCTTTTATGCTAAGGTTATATCAGTTTTTCCAAGCTGCAACCGGCATCAGCGTTTTATACGGCTTGCTGTCCGTGTAATTTCTTCTGTTCAGACAGGAATACTGGATCTGAAGTACTGTTCCCCGTGCCGGCTTATGTATTGTGCTGTTACAGGCTATCTGGCTCCTGCCAAAGGCTCGCAGCTCCCAGCAAAGCGGCTTCTTCTCCTAACTGCGCTGTTTTTACAGGTATTGTAATACCTTGCGCCCGCAGCTTTTCCTGCAATGCGTTTCCGAACAGGTTGAAAGCATGCGCGATGTTACCACCCAGTATAATTCCCTCTGGTTGCTTGCTCCTTTCTTACAAAATCACCTAAAAAAGTAGCCAGGTTAGCAGCATACGCTGTAAATAGCTGCTGCACTTTGGGCTCTTGAGGCAATTGCTCTACAATGCTTTTCACATGAACTGCTTTCCTGCCACTCATTTCATAAAAACGCTTCACAAACCAGCGTGAGCTGAGATATTCTTCGGCAATACTATCCTGGAAAGGAATATTCCATAAGTTGGCATCCCAGGCTTTGCCATGAGCCATAACTGCTGATCCCAGCCCTGTGCCTAATGTTAAACCGATTGCCCTCTGATATTCTTGAGCAGCACCTGCAAAAGCTTCTCCCTGCAGAAAGCAGGGAGCATCATTTTGGAACCTGATGCTTTGCAAATCAAGTCGTAAAGCCTGCGCCAGGAGTTGCTTCACATTTACACCATAAAGCGCATCATACTTGTCCTGGTGCTGCATCCATGCAATCCCATGCTTATAATCAAAAGGACCTGGCATGGCAATGCCAACCTGGGTAACCACCGTTTTATACTCTCCCATCGCAGCACTCATAGCACTACTCCAACTGGCCATGATATCCGCTAAACTTCCATTAGCATCCATTGGCTGCCGGGTTATACTTGTATGAAGTACCTTACGTGTAACAAGATCAACAAGGGCAGCAGTAATATGTGTGCCGCCTATGTCAACGCCGAGGACAAACCGGTTCATAACTTATTTCTCATGATGACAGAAGTGAAAGGGCAATAATGCCACAAGGTAAATTAAATAATTTCATGAAAAGTAACATGCGAATGATATTGTAAAAGGAAAGTATAAATAATTGTTTTCAGCAGGGTCTATTAACCTCTTTTTGCTTCCGATAGAAGTATTTATCACTCTGGCAATAATGCAAAGTCCTACTATTCCAATAAAGAAAGAGCTGTACCCGCTGCAGACTATTCCATCTACATCCCCTGCTCCGATAACATAGCGTCGTTTACCCGGCACCTAAATTCTTTTCAGGTATCTGCTCAAGTACATGAAGCAGCAGTTTCCAGAACTTCTGTACAGAGCTAACTTGTACCCGCTCGTCAGGTGAATGTGCATCCCGGATATTAGGGCCGAAGGAAACCATTTCCAGATTTGGGTATTTTGCTCCAATGATACCACACTCCAGACCCGCGTGTATAGCATTCAGCAAAGGGGAGACTTTGAACAACGTCCTATACACATCGCTTACATGCTTCACAATACTGGCTCCGGGTGCAGGCTCCCAGCCGGGAACATTTCCTGAAAGGGTTATCGTAGCATCAACTTTTGCAAGGGAGCTCTCTATCAACCGGGCTAACTCTGTTTTTTCATCATCAACAAAGCTACGGGTAAGGCAAAGAATACAAAAACGACCTTCTCCCACCAGCACCCGCGACAGGTTATTTGATGTTTGCACCAGGTGCTCTATAGCAGGGCTCATTCTGTAAACCCCGTCCGGGCAGGCACTTATGGCCTGTAGCAGCCTTTGCTGAAAACCTAAATGCAATGCACGTTCAGGGCGTGGCAACGGATCTAACCAAATGTTCAGCTTAGGGTCTGTGCATGCCAGTTCCGCCTGTATAACTGCCGCCTCTGAGAGGACAAGTTCGTGCAAAGCCGGTATGGCTGCCTGCTCCACAGCCAAACTGGCAGTGGCAGTACGGGGAATCGCGTTCCGCATGCTTCCCCCATCCATGTAACAGATGCGCAGCCCGATTGCTTCGGACACCTTGCCTAGCAAACGGTTTAACAGCTTACTGGCATTGCCCCTCCTTTTGCCTATATCCACACCCGAGTGTCCACCTGTAAGTCCCTCTACTACGAGCCGGTACCCCTGCATACCCTCCGGCAGGTCTTCCTCTTCATAAAAGCCGGCTGCTGTCACGTCCAGGCTACCAGCACAACCGGTTGTAAGCTGCCGATCATCTTCTGAATCCAAGTTTAACAGAATGCCTGCCTTCAGCAAGTCAGGTGATAATCCCATTGCTCCCGTGGCTCCGCCCTCCTCATCAACAGTAAAGAGCGCCTCCAAGGGCGGATGGGAAATGGTATCAGAGGCCAGCACCGCCAGCATCGCAGCCACCCCGATCCCATTGTCGGCACCCAGGGTGGTACCATTGGCTCTAACCCAATCACCGTCTACATGCCATTCGATGCCCTGTGTGTTGAAATCAAACAGCGTATGTTCATTTTTTTGATGCACCATATCCAGGTGTCCTTGCAGTAGCACAGTCTTTCTATGTAGCATGCCCGCAGTGGCCGGCTTTTTAATCAACACGTTCCCCTTGTCATCCTGTATCGATTCCAGGCCGTGCTGCTTTCCAAACGCCATTACCATGCCCGTGATCCTCTCTTCCTGTTTGGATGCTCTGGGAACGGCGCTTATTTCTGAGAAGAACCTCCACAGTGCCCGGGGTTCCAGGTTCAGTACTTCATCCTTTTTTTCTTTCATCATCTAGGAGCGTTAAGCTTATATTTTTCTTCAGTTCTATGGCCATTGATTACGATTACCCAGATGCTGCTGTAAAAATTTCCGTATCCTCTATATTCGCCAAAACCTGTTATTTCCTACCCGGTCCGGATACAGCAGTTTATCAGCCAGATCAATGTTCCATTTGTTCAAGCGTTCATTATTATAGCGCTTTTTCATCTATCATTTGGCATGAAAAACGGCCTTAGAGTTGAAACCTGAGCAAGGCTTTAAAGATGGCAATGCCCCTCCATAAGAAATCAAGCCGCAGGTTTTCATCATGGGTATGTTGGTTACAGTCAAAGTTGCTCACCGGCAGCGTCATAAGCGGAATCCCCAGTTCCTGGAACACCTCAAAGTTAAGGCTTCCCCCTTCCGTTGGCTCTACGACCCACGGTTCCGCTGTGCTTTGCTGTAAGATGCGGAGCACCTGAAGCGGCAGTCCTGTCTGCATGCTTGCCTTCACCGCCTGGAAACTGCCCCGGCGTCGCACATGCAGCACGGGGCCGCGCCCCCGTAACTGGGCTGCTGTCGGTGCTGTCTCGGACACAGCAAATCCCATTTCCTGTAAATACTGCACAAGCGATGCGTATAAAGTGCCCGGATCCATGCCATGCACGAGCCTGATGTCCAGGCTGGCATGCGCAGTGCCTGGAATGATGTTACTGGCCTGCTCTCCCACGTAACCTGCCTGCAGCCCCCGGATGTTGAAGGTAGGCTGGTTGATAAGTTCCTGTAGGGATTGTGGCTGCTCAGTCTCCCGGATTCCGAACTGCTCCTTAATCATCTCCTCTATCGCAGGTATTCGGGCAATTGCTTCGTTTTCTTCAGCTGTGAGCGGTACGACCGCCTCATAGAAGCCTGGCACCTTTACTTTCCCGTCACGATCCTTCAGCAGGCTCAGCAGGTGCGCCATCTCAAGTGCCGCATTCTGCGTAAAATTGCCAAAATGCCCGCTATGCATATCCGCTGTGGCTGTACACAAGCTAAGATCCACCATCAATATTCCCCGTACCCCGAAGGCGATGGTGGGCAGCCCGCTCTGGTGTGCCTCTCCGGAAGCGGAGATCATCAGGTTTGCAGCTAGCTCCTGTCTATGCGCCAGCACCGTGTCCTTCAGGAAGGGCGATTCCAGCTCTTCCTCTCCGTCAAGGAGCAGCTTTATGTTGATACCAGGCCTTGCTCCCTCCGCTTTAATGGCAGCTAGTGCAGCCAGTATGGATATAGTCGCGTTCTTGGAGTCAGCCACTGAGCGCCCGAAGAGTCGTACATGCTCCGGGTTTTGCAGCGCCTCCTCCATGCCTACCGTCTTTCCGTCACTATCCCTTAGAACCGGCACATAAGGATTGCTGGTCCAGTACTGCCTGTCTACCGGCACCCCGTCATAGTGTGAGTAAAACAGCACAGTTGGTAGATTCTTATCTGTGATGAGACGGGCAAACACGTAAGGTTTACCGGAAGGAGTATCCCACAACTGAACGTCAAACCCGCTTTCCTGCAATAGCGCTTGCAGGTAGTAAGCATTTTCTCGTATTTGTGTCGAGTCAAAGACATTATTCGGTATCGAGGATAACTCACATAGCTCCCTGAGCCAAAAGTCTTGCTGTGCTTCAGCTAAAATTTCTTTCTGCATATTGGACAAACTTAAGGGTAGAGCCTTTGCAGTAATAAACATGGTTTACCCCTGCTAAAGGCCACAGTAACTGTTTCATACCACAAAGCTATAGCGCAGCTGTGGCAGTCAGTTGTCCATTTTTGCTGAATTACCGGATGGGGATATATAGGTCTGTCTGGCACCGACTATCGGGTGCATGCAGGCGCAACTCCTGATAAAAGCAACCAGTCAGGGAAAGTTCTAACCCCTGGTTCCGAAGGTAAGCCAGTATATGCGGAAAATGCACCGTGAAAGGGCGACCAAACCCGGAGAACGGAACTACCAGGTATTTACCTGCCGGGATCGTATCTTCCAACAGCAACTGCTCCTGTTTTAGCTCCTGCCTGAATTCAAGAGAGAGACGATCGGCGAGAAGGGCTGTGTCCCAGCGCAGTTTTGGGAGTGGTGTAATACCGGGTTGATCAGGTGATCTTCCGATCAGGTGCGCACCACTAACGGATGCGGAGCCAGTGAGTTGCTTCCATTTAAAGTACCCCTTTGGCAAATTGACATCCCCTTCGTACCTGAAAGCAATTATCTTTTGTGCCGGCAAGTGCATTACTTTTACCTCGTTCCAGCTATACACCTGCTGTAGCGGAAGCACCGATAAGTTCAGGTACTTCAAGCGGTATTTCTGGGGAGACATGCCATAACAAGCACTGAACGCTTTGCTGAAAGCAGCCGTACTCTCAAAGCCGATCTGATAGGCAATATCTGTGACTGGCAAGGAGGTGAAAGCGAGCAAAAAAGATGCTTTTTCCATACGAAGTCGCTTCACATACTGCCAGACCGACTCGCCGGTATAGGCTTTAAACAGATGCTGGTAGTGGAAATAACTCAGGTAAGCTTTCTGGGCAATAAGTTCACCGCTTAGCCCTTCACCAAGGTTGCGCTCAATGTAGAGCCTGGATTCAAATATATGACGCTCGGTGACAGGATGCATAGCGACCTTCTGAAGTATAAATAAATCTTTTTACTTGGAGGTTCTCAAATTAGGCATTGTCAACATACGTACCACATGGTGGTACCTACTATGTTATCTCCAGGTCAAGCTGCCTTCCTTCTTGACTGGCTCTTCTGTCCATTCCTGCGCCAATAGCCATGCCAATGGGTAGGCCGACAGGCAGGCCTATTCCCATCAAGCCCAGATTGCCAAGGCTTAGTCCAAAGGCAACTCCAAGAGGCAGGCCAAAGGCGGCCAACCCTACCGCCATCCAAAGATTCCGGTAGTAATGCCTGGGTACGAGTTTGAGTTCTTCCTCCAGCAATTTAAGGATCCTGGTTTGCCTCCTGCTAAGCTCTCATTTCATGTTATTGTCTGAAGCAGGAATAGCGTTTACTTCCTCCATGTCTTTATTGATAGACCATATTATTTCAGCGGGCAGCTCTCTTTTCCGCAACGCTTTCAAAAGCTTATCAAACTGGAGATAAGCGGCATTTAGCTTGATGTTGCTGTTAAAGGCTGGCCCTGGGTGCAGTTCTATTATTTTCATTCGTATGTTGATATTAGTCTCAGCAAATTTAACCTTGAAGTGGAGCTGCTACCGAGATGTTAGCTTACAATTGTTGATTCTTGTTTCTTATAAATTCCAGCCCTTCTTTTAAGTACTTCATCCTCACTGGCTCCTGTACCGTCTATAGTTGGCTTTACTACATATTATCCAAACACCAAAGTGTTTGGCCTCTTACCCATCAGTACAAACGCTATGGCTCTTTTATCTCCATTTATAAAGTTTTTCATCTCAGGGAATGCACCAGGTAAAGGCTTGTCTAACTAGCAATTACACACCAAACTGGTTCAGGTGGTGGTTCAGGTGCTTGTAAAACATGTTGTTCCATTCGCGGCCAGTAAGCGGGCCAAAAGAGTGGGATTCTTTTCCTTCGAAATGTGCCTGGCCTAACAGTTGCGTCTTCTGTATGAAGTTGATCAGGCGGCTTTTTTCTGCTTCAAAGTCTTTTGCGTCAGCTACCATAAATTGCTTTGCCGTATGCGCGTTTTGCTTGTAAGGCTTTTCGTTTACCACATAGTTTTTTACAAGTAGCCTGAGTGTGAACTTCATGAAAGCGTTTGGCCTGGGGTGTTTGTCTTCATACACCATTTCGTAGGTCACGTTGCAATGGGCCAGCATCTGGGCTACATTCATTTTGCCCCATACTTGCTTCGAATCAGGGCGAAGGTTCTCGATGCGGTGGATCAGCTCGGAGGAATCTTGTTGGGTAAAAACGTTCTTCATTTCTGGTGTAGTACTTATTTCTTTAATGTGGGGCAAATTAAGCAAATGGTATTTACTTTGTATCATTTCTTATACCTGCGTTTTCTTCCATTTGCCCTGCCTGAAATACCACCAGCTGACCAGGGCGTGGAAGGAGTGGCAGATGGCAATGGCTATAAAGATACCGGTTGCTTCCAGACCAAGAACAAGTGCCAGCGTATAGGCCAGCGGAATCTCGATGAGCCAAAGCACCCCGATGT
>CBINIP010000046.1:0-9395 GCA_966250805.1 uncultured Pontibacter sp.
TACCTAATACATTGGCAATTTTTGTAAGAAAGCTTTTTAATAAACTATCTTCATCGCTATATCTCCATGGATTAAACTTTACTTGTAAGATTCTTTTATCATTTCTAAGTTCTTCCTCTATAAAATTAAGTACTGAGGTTTTTCCTTCCCCCCAAGCACCGTATAGCCCTATTACAACTCCATCTGGATTTTCTCTGTGAATGATTGTCTCAGCAATTCTTTTCGCAAAGTTATACCTCTGAAATCTGTCTTGCTCTTTAGATTTCACGGGTTTGTCTGATGAAAAATTTTGATCCATTTTTTAGAATTGCTTACAAAAACTTTGTTAATGTCACTATTATGTTTTTCACCACCATAACCGTAGTAGTAATAGTTACTTTTCACGCATTCGTTTTAGCTTAAAGTATAAATATAGTTAAAACTTTATGCTTACTCTATATTAAAGTATAGCAAGTATAATTTATACTTCAGCTTGTCGCAGAACTGTGCTTCAGCAACATAAGGCCCTGCACATCGTAATCCTATGCAAATGGCTATGTAGGCTTTTTTGACTGCTTATGCCATTGTACCTGCCATAAAACAATGAAACTATGAAAAGAGAATCCGGAGCAAGCCTCTCTGTCTGGATGGACGATGTGGTAATGCCTGCCACACAAAAACTAACCGAAAACCTGACCTGTGATGTATGTATAGTTGGTGCCGGCCTGGCCGGTATTACTACTGCCTATCTGCTTGCCAAAGAGGGCAAAAAAGTGATCGTACTGGAGGCCAAGAAAATAGGTGGGGGTGAAACAGGCCGCACCACAGCCCACCTTGCCAATGCACTCGATGATCGTTTTACAGAGCTTATCAGGCTGTTTGGTGTAGAGGGAGCCCGCAAAGCTGCACAGAGCCACGGCCAGGCCATAGATAAAATAGAAGAGATAGTTAAAGAACTGAACATAGACTGCGACTTTGTGCGCGTAGATGGTTACCTGTTTGCTAATAACCGTGAACAGGGCGAGGACCTGATGAAAGAACTGGAAGCAGTGCAGCAGATTGGCTGGCGGGATGTAGTGCTGCGTAAAGAGTGCCCTGTGCCAACGCTTACAGGCCTGTCGTGTTTGCAGTTCCCGAGGCAGGCGCACTTTCATGTACTTAAGTACCTGGAGGCGCTCAGCAGAGCTATAATCGATAAAGGAGGAGAAATATTTACCGAAACCAAAGCCGAACGCTTTGAGACAGGCACTGTGCATACAGTAGTTTGCTCAGACGGACACTCTGTATCGGCAAACTATTTAGTTGTAACCACTAACACACCCGTAAATGATAAAGTAACTATACACACCAAACAGGCACCTTACAGAACTTACGTAGTTGCCGCTGAAGTTAAGGCCGGAGAAGTGCCAGATGCCCTTTACTGGGATATGGATGATCCGTACCATTACATCAGGTTACTGAAAGGCAAAGCCAACGGAAAAGACAATGCCCCAGCCGGTACCGACCTGCTGATTGTTGGCGGCGCCGACCATAAAACAGGACAGGAGCACCATCCGGAAAAACAGTTTGCCGAACTAGAACGCTGGATGCGCCTGAAGTTACCTATGGCAGGCGAAGTAAGATTCCGCTGGTCCGGGCAAGTATATGAGCCTGTAGATGCACTGGCATTTATAGGCCGCAATCCCGGAGATGCAGATAATGTATACATTGCAACCGGCGACTCAGGCCACGGCATGACGCATGCCACCATTGCGGGTATGCTGTTAACCGACCTGATCATGGGCCGGCCAAACGTGTATGAGCAACTATACGACCCTGCCCGCACCAGCTTGAAAACTGCGGGTGAGTTTCTGAAGGAAAACCTGAACGTAGCAGCCCAGTTTAAAGATTACCTTACTGGCGGCGAAGTTGAAGACCCGACGCAGGTAATGCCCGGAACAGGTGCCATCATGCGAAAAGGCTTAACTAAAATAGCTGTTTACTGCGACCAGGATGGTAAACGCCACGAATGCTCCGCCATCTGTACACACATGGGCTGTGTAGTTAGCTGGAACAAAGTAGAAAGCTCCTGGGATTGTCCATGCCACGGTTCAAGGTACGATCCTTACGGACGGGTAATAACAGGGCCAGCCGTAAAAGACCTCGGTCCGGCTGAATAGGTTATACCTAAATAAATCAAGCCAGCTATACTTCCCAAAGTATAGCTGGCTTGTTGCTTTAAGATAATTTAGTACAGACTCGTATAGAGTGTTTAAGAAGTTATGCCATTAGCCCTTGCTGCGTGTTCTCAACAGTAAGTTTGATACCGGAAGCACATAAATTATTGGTGGAATCACCAACAATGGTTATAGTTACATCAGTAACGGAAACTCTATGCAGCTTCATAGCTATTTAAAAGGAAAGCAAAATATTAAGCTTATTTATACTTCTCCAGTTCCTTTAATCTACGCTCAATATCAGCGGCCCACTTTTGCTGTGTTTCACTGTCCAGGCCATGGTTAGAGAGCTTATCAAACTTATCCTGCTCTGCTTTCCACTCTTTAAATACCTGGTTTACAGTAGGCGTCATTTTAGTTTTTACATTGCTGCAGCTGGCACCAAGTTGCTGTAGTTTTTTTCTTAGTACGCGTGCGTGTACTTCAGTCAGGTCGAAATGCAGTTGCTCATGGTAAAGCAACTCCTCCGATTTCTTATTCTTAGACCAAGACTCTGTTGGCAGAAACACACAGGTTACACTATACTCAAAACGATCGTTCCGGCATTTGGCATCAACGGCAAGATTGGCAGCCGTTAATGCATGGTGCGGATTCCCATCATCCGGATTTCCTTTAAAATCATCCCAGTTCAGTTTGCGCGATGGCGACCAGGAAAGTGTTCCATTGTTGTTATACCTGGAAGGGGTAGCTGTGCTAAGACCGACTTTGTCCGGCACAGTAGCCGGCGTTACGGCAGGTGCAAACAAGCGCACCAGTAACGACAGGAGTAGGGTGATAAATACCATTGGCTAAAAGGTAAAAATATATTCTTAATCCCCGAACGCTATGACTTTTATTTTAGTGCCAGATTTGTACTTTTTACTTTATCCAGAAGCCGTAAACTCAACATTCCGAAGCGGGTAAATAATAGTACGGCTGCCACTGACAAGCCAACCAACAGTCCCATCCAGATGCCATTAACACCAAAACCCAGCTTAAAGCAAAGCAGGTAACCGACAGGCAAACCAATGATCCAGTAAGCTACAAGGGATATAATACCCGGTATCCGCACATCTTCCAGGCCCCGAAGCGCACCCAGGCCAACCACCTGTACACCATCCGATATCTGGAACAAAGCGGCAATAATGAGCAGCACCGAAGCAATTTGTATTACCTCGGGATCATCAATATAAAAGCCAGGTATAACATTATTTAATAAAACCATGAGCAAGCCGCTGGCTATCATAAAAATAACACCCATGGCAAAACTGCTTAACCCGGCTATACGCATGGCGCGGTAGTTACCAAGCCCTTTTTGGTTACCGACTCTTATAGTTGCAGCAGCAGCTATACCACTCGCCATCATATAGGTTACTGAGGCTACGTTTATGGCTATCTGGTGTGCTGCCAGCTCTTTTGCTCCAAGCCACCCAATCATAATAGCTGAAAAACCAAAGGCCCCCATCTCGAACAGCATCTGCCCGGAAATAGGCAAACCAATTTTAAAGATTCGGTACATGTGGATGAAAGAGAGGTGGCGGTAGTGCATAAAGCGACGGAATACCTCGAAACGCTTTGAATACAGCACAAAGGCACCCATCATCATGGCCATTACAATACGCGAAATAAGCGTTGCCCAGGCTGCACCCACCATGCCCATTTCAGGAAATCCCAGCTTACCCCAGATCAGCACATAGTTCAGCGCAACGTTAAGCGTATTGGCAAAAACTGTAATGTACATAGACTGCTTCGTGAACGACAAACCTTCGGCAAACTGCTTGAAAGCCTGAAAGATCATGAGCGGTACCATTGAAAGGAAAAGCACATTCACGTACGGTATAGCCAGTTTAACTACATCTTCAGGCTGGTTGAGGTACGTAATGTAAGGAGACAGAAAATAGCCAGCCAGGAATAGGATTATACCTACCAAGAAGTTAGAAACCAGACCGTTTAGCAACAGCAGCGAAATACGGGTATAGTTTTTACGGCCTTCGGCACCGGCAATAAGAGGCGTAAGGCTGAAAGAAACACCCATCCCGAACACCATCATCATCAGGAAAATACTGTTACCCAACGAGGCCGCAGCTAACGGCAAGGTACCAATCTGACCAACCATCAAGCTATCGAACACGCTTACCAACGTATGCCCTAACTGGCTAAGCACTACAGGGTA
The DNA here is from genome assembly GCA_966250805.1 of uncultured Pontibacter sp. Taxonomy (GTDB): domain Bacteria; phylum Bacteroidota; class Bacteroidia; order Cytophagales; family Hymenobacteraceae; genus Pontibacter. The sequence goes on from CBINIP010000046.1 coordinate 4,348, forward strand.
GGCCAGGTTAAAGTTTTTGGCAAAATGTTCTTTATATTCTGAAGTATTCATAGCTCGGGACGTCTGTAAGAAAATAGCTGCAAAATTAGCTAATTTTTACGGCAACAGACAGCCTTACACTAAATAAACCCTTTATGCTAAACTATGGCTGCAGGCTTAACAGGGCTTGCTTCAGCCGCTTCATAGCCTCCTGTAGTTTTTCTTTTTCCACTGCAAAAGACATGCGCGCAAAACCTATTGCTCCGAAATTATCGCCCTGCGAAAGCTCAACACCAAAATTCTCCCGGATATAGCGGCACAGCTCAACGCCATTAGCTATACTATGGCCTGCAGGAGTTTTATAGTTAAGGTAGTGGCTGAAATTGGGGAAAAAGTAATAAGCGCCCTCAGGCAAAGTATAAGCTACATGCGGAAGCTCGTCTAGCGCCTGCTGCATCAGTTTCCGGTTCTCTTTTAAAACATCCAGCATAGGAGCAAGGGCAGCCTGCCTGTTCTGAAGCGTGGCCGTAGCGGCTTCCTGGGCAAAAACACTGATACCCGACATGGTACTTGCCTGGAAATCTATACATTTAGTTATCAGTTCAGCAGCACCGGCTATATAGCCAATACGCCACCCCGACATGGCAAAAGACTTGGAAAAACCATTTATGACGATTGTTTTTTCGTTTGCCCCTTCGCAGGAAAAGATACTAGTAAAAGGCCTATCGTAAGTAATAAAGTCGTAAATCTCATCGCTCAGTACATAAAGGTTTGGGTAATCTGCCGTTACAGCAAGTATAGCTTCCAGCTCCTGTTTACTGTACAAACGCCCCATCGGGTTGCCAGGGTTTGTAAGTATAAGTATTCGGCATCGCTCGTTCAGTACTTCCTTTAACGCTTCAGGTGTAATAATATAATCATGTGCAGATGAAGTCATTAAAGGCATACCTTTGCCTTTGCTATACTTTAACAATTCATGAAAGCCAAACCAGGCGGGTATTGGCACCACCACTTCATCGTTTTGCTGCACCAGCACCGACAGTACATTAAACAACGCCTGCTTGCTGCCGGGCGTAACCAGTACCTGCTCAGTATTTATACTTATACCATCTTCTCTGTAACGGTCTGCAATGGCGGTTCTAAGGGCTGGTATACCTTCGGTAGGACCGTAAGAAGTAGCGCCATTTTGTAATGCTTTTATAGCGGCTTCTGTTGCAGCCTCAGGGCTTCGGAAGTAACTGGCACCTGAAGCAAGATTTATTAAATCCATGTGTTAATCTATCGTGAACAAGACATCAGCAAAATACTGATTCTTTTCCAGAAACACAGTTTCGGTTCGGAAACCGCAGACTTCACCTAATTCTTTTATCTGCTGTAAGGTATATTTATGGGAATTTTCGGTATGTATGGCTTCCCAGGCTTTAAAAGTATAGCTTTGGCCGGTAGCTTCAATATATACTTCCTGATCCTTGCGGCTTACCAGGTAGCTTTTCATTACGCCTTCCTGAGGGTCATACAACGCATAATGCTGGAAAGCCGAGACATCAAAGTTACCTCCGAGTTCACGGTTGATCCGGTTGAGCAGGTTCAGGTTAAATTCGGCTGTTACGCCCGAGGCATCGTTATAAGCATCAAGTATAGCTTCCGGGTTCTTACAAAGGTCTGCGCCTAATAGCAGCTTATCTCCTGTATTTAAGTAACTCCTTATAGTTTTCAGAAAGTTTATACTCTCCTCTGATTCGAAGTTACCAATATTAGAGCCTAGAAAAAGTACCACTTTGCGTGCAGCCTTGTTTTCCTGAAGCCATTTCAGCGATTCAAAATATTCTCCAACCACTGCCTGAACCTGTACCCCTGGCAATTCATCTTGAAGGTCTTCGGTAAGCTCCTGCATGGCATCACCGGAAATATCTACCGGCACATACTCAAATTCATGTTCCTTCAGCAGGAGTTCGCGGATCAGAATCTTGGTTTTCATAGCATCGCCCGCACCCAGGTCTATCAGGTGAAAGGAATCCTCTTTACCAAAGTGCCTTACTATTTCCTGCTTATGTTCGCACAAGAGATCGAATTCACAGCGTGTGAGGTAGTACTCTGGCAGGTCCATTATCTGCTGAAACAGTTTGCTGCCCCGGGCATCGTAGAACCATCGTGAAGATAACTTTTTAGGGCTCTGACTTAGGCCAAGATTTATATCATCAGCAAAGGCTGCCAGGTCGGCAGCACCTTCAGTTTGTTTGCTTAGGACTGTAAGTGCAGGAGTAAATTGCATAGTTTATTTTGCTAACCTGATGCCGGTGTATTGCCAGCGTTTATCAGGGTGGAAAAAATTACGGTAGGTGTTTCGGATATGGCCTTCGGGAGTGGCACAGGAGCCACCACGCAGCACCATCTGGTTGATCATGAATTTGCCGTTATACTCGCCGAGTGCGCCCGGAGCCTTAGAGAACTTAGGGTAAGGATGATAAGCGCTGTAGGTCCATTCCCAGGTGTCGCCGTATAGTTGCTGCATACCTTCTATACTTGCATCGGCTGTCTGCGGCTCCAGAAGCTCAGTATTAGCGAAATTACCTTCTGGAGAAGTATAAACCTGGGAGGCAGCTTCCCACTCAAACTCAGTGAGCAGACGTTTTCCGGCCCAGTTGGCATAAGCATCTGCCTCGTAAAAGCTGATGTGCGTTACCGGGTCATGCAGGTTTACTTTTTCCAGCCCGTGCATTGTAAAACGGTGCCACTCGCCATCCTGCTCAAGCCAGTATAAAGGCGCTTTCAGCTCATTAGTTCTTACAAAAGCCAAACCTTCATCCAGCCAGTGGCGGAAATCGTTATAACCACCGTCCTGCATAAACTCCAGATACTCGCCATTGGTAACAAGCCGGTTCATGATCTCAAAGTCTGCAAGCAATACTTCGTGCACGCCCAGTTCATTATCAAAACAAAACCCGTCTTTGTCGTGGCCTATCCTGTAAATAGCGCCGGGCACTTCCAGAAATTCAGCCGGAGCGGTCTGTGTAGCAGTTGCAGTTTGGTTAGCTGGTCTGTAGGCCGGCAACAGGGGATTAGTGCTCAGGATGTACTTGATATCGGTAATCAGAAGCTCCTGGTGTTGCTGTTCGTGCTGTAAGCCAAGTTCTAAAACAGAAAGCATTTCCATAGCTTTGGCTTCATCTATACTTTGCAGTAGCTTTGCTATGTGCTCATTTACATGCTGGCGGTAAGTATAAATATCGCGTAGCGGGGGCCGTGTAAGTGTACTGCGCTGAGCACGCTGCACGCGGTTGCCTACATTGTTGTAATAGGAGTTAAACAGAAAGCTATAGTTCGGGTGAAATACCTTGTATCCAGGCAGGTATGGCTTCAGCACAAACTCTTCGAAAAACCAGGTAGTGTGGGCCATGTGCCACTTGGGCGGACTAACATCTACCATTGGCTGTACTACGGTGTCTTCGGGCTCCAGCGGCGCGCAGATATACTCTGTCTGCTTCCGGATCTTCTCGAAGCGCTGCAATAGAACCAAATTATAGTTGGTGGTCAGGGTACTCATTTGTTGGTTCAGTTGTAAACTAAAGTTTTATCTGATACAGGTAAATAGGTGCAGGGTTGTATCAGGCATTGCGATTTATACTTATACGTGCGGATTTAGTTCGACAGAAAGCGTTTTAATGTTTTTACAGCTTCTTCCGCAATGTTTTCAGTCTCGTCTACGTAAATTGCCACTGCATCAGAATCCATCACGATGAAACTCAGACTCGATTACGTACCGCACACACTCCGCTTTAAATTTGATGCCCGCACTTCGCGTGGCGCAATTTCGGAGCATAAAGTATACTATCTGCAACTTTGGAAAGAAGGAGAACCGGCAACTGTAGGTATAGGAGAATGCGCTCCATTAGCCGGATTAAGTATAGATCACAAGCCCGACCTGGAGGAAAAACTACAGGAAGTATGTAAGCTGGTGAGTCAGTTCGGTTCTGAACAACTAGGATACCCCATTGAAGTATGGAAAGATGAACTGACCCTCGAAGATTGGCCGGCTATACTTTTCGCACTTGAGACTGCTATACTTGACCTGAAGAGTGGAGGAAATAAAAGGCTATTCGATAACAGCTTCAGCCGTGGAGAGGCTGGGATACCTATCAACGGCCTTATCTGGATGGGCGACCGCGATTTTATGCAGGATCAGATCCGGAAAAAGCTAAGCGAAGGTTACGACTGCCTGAAACTTAAGATTGGTGGATTAGACTTTGCTTCTGAACTGGAGTTACTGCAAAGTATACGTGAGGCTGCAACCCCCGATGAACTAACCATTCGGGTTGATGCTAATGGCGCTTTTAAACCGGAAGAGGCTTTTCGTAAACTGGAGCGGCTTGCGCATTACCATATTCACTCCATAGAGCAGCCTATCAGGCAAGGACAAGTACAGGAAATGGCACAGCTCTGCAATTATACGCCTATACCTATTGCCCTAGACGAAGAGCTAATTGGTATAACCAGTACAAATGAAAAGATTGCGCTATTAGACCAGATAAAACCTCAGTACATTATCCTGAAGCCCACATTAGTAGGAGGCATAGCGGCCAGCGAAGAATGGATAAAACTGGCAGAGGAGAGAGGTATAGGCTGGTGGATGACATCGGCACTGGAGTCTAATATCGGGTTAAACGCCATCAGCCAGTTTACAGCAAAATATAATATCACCTTGCCTCAAGGCTTAGGTACAGGGCAGCTATACCATAACAACATACCTTCACCTCTTCAGATAAACCAGGGCAGGTTGTGGTACAATCAGGAAAACGGATGGGGTATAGCCTGAAGTATAAACTATAACTTACGAAAATAAAAAAGGCCTGCAGTAATGCAGGCCTTTTCGTTTAGTTACGATGGTAGCCACCGCCGCGCATACCCGGAGGTCCCTGGCGCATGTTTTGCTCGCCTGGCATTGGGCCGGCAAAGCTGCGGATGTTGTAAGTGAATGTCAGCATAAAGAAGCGCTGCAACACAGACGACTGCACATCTTCAACATAGTCTGGCTGCACATTACGCTGTATACTTACGTTCTGCTTCAGCAG
>CBINIP010000047.1:0-8380 GCA_966250805.1 uncultured Pontibacter sp.
CAGCCGCGTTACCTACCTGTACTGTGATAGTAATTGGTACAAGTAAAGCAAGTAATACCGCAGCTGCAAACCTTGTTTTATAACCGGCCAGCAACATAAAGCCGCCTGCCAACAAACCTATGCCTGAAAGTATGATTAAGGTTTCAGCTGGTGCTATCCAGATGGCTAGTTCTGCAAACGGAGCCTTTTCTAATCTGGCAGCTGCAACGCCTGCCTGCATAATATGGTTAAAGCTGGCAGCTATAAATATTAAACTCCCCAGGATGCGGAGCACCACAAATGATATTTTTTGCAATGGAGTATGTTCCATAAAATTATTCAATTTCTTAAAATGATAGATAAGGGTATACTTTCTCTTCTGTTAGAAAAGAAGAAAGTATAGGCATGGCTTAAGCATGAGCTAAAGTATAGCTTAGCCGTTTTGCCATGGCAACATGTATAAAATCATCTTAAGAAAGCCGGGGAGGGGCATGTTCCGTTTCAAGGTACGGAGAAAGGTGCTGTGGAGCGTTTGATACTTTGACTGTTTGCGCTGTAGCAGAATTATAGGAGGTGGCTATTTCGAGGGTATGCACCACCGCATAAAGCTGCTGTCCGCAATCTACCACTACAGTGGCTGCTCCTTTAGATTGGGAATGGGTTTGGTGCCTGATGCATTTTTTAGCACAAGGCTTTTTGATACCTGGATGGGCATAGGAGCAGGATTTCACCAGCACGACCTGCCTGGCATCAGCAAAATTATACTTGCTGCTTTTTTGTAGGCTTAAAAGCAGTAACATGATGCTGAAAAATAAAAGCAGGTGACTCTTCATTCAATTTATTGTTGCAGTTTCCTTAATAAACAGGCTGCATTTTTAGCTGAAATAGCACTGTACACACTAAACTACGGCTTTAGGCCGTACGAAGCAAATTGCTTTCGCATTGTTTGCTGTGCCAGATCAGCTTTCTGGTGCAGCACATCCGTACTTCAGACAGCACTCCGGCCCCTATGGTAAGTATAGCTGTTCCGATGATCACTGCATTCAATCCTAATAGATCGCTGAACATGCCGGCAGCCACGGCACCGGCCACATAACCAAAGTCGCGCCAGAACCGGAATATGCCCAGGCTCTGTGGGCGCTGGCTTGGGTGCGTATTTTCTGCCACTATTGCCAGAAAGTTAGGGTATACCATAGCGGTTCCGGCGCCAAGTATAACCAGAGCTGCAACAAGTATAGGGTAGGAGTCGGCAAACAGCAGCATGGCAATGGCTACACCCTGTATCATCATACCCATGCTCAGGAGCTGCTTTTTGCAAAGTATATCGCCTAATTTGCCCGTAACCAGTTGCCCTAGTCCCCACACAGCCGGATAAATGCCTGCCAGCAAACCTGTTTGTGTAAGCGAGTAGCCTTTTGTGCTAAGCAGCACGGGCAGCAGCCCCCAAAGTATACCATCGTTGAGGTTGTTCACAAAGCCATTAAGCGTTACTGATCCCAGATTGGCATGGCGCCAGGTGGTGTCCTTCCAGATGTTTTGCAGCAGCGGGATGGTAGTTTGTGCAGCTTCTGTTTGTACGTGGGCATGGGTATCTTTTACCAGCAGAGCTGTCAGCAGTAAACCTAGTATAGAAAAGCCGATACCCGGTATAAAAGCATAAGTTACTTCACCGGTAGTAGAGGCGATATAACCCGCCAGGAAAGCCACTAAGCCTACAGCCAGGTAACCGGCAAACTCGTTCACGCCCATAGCCAGCCCGCGGTTCTTTTCACCCACCAGGTCAATTTTCATCACCACCGTAGCCGACCACGCAAGCCCCTGGTTTATACCCAGCAGCAGGTTTGCAAAGATCACCCACCACCAGTTGTTAGCATATAGGAGTAACCACGGCACCGGCAAGGCAAACAGCCAGCCTATCAACAATAGTTGCTTGCGGGTGAAACGCAGGGTAAACCGCCCCATCAGCATGTTAGCCATCGATTTGGCCAGGCCAAAGGCAACTATAAACGAAAGAAGCGCCGTGTGCCCGTTAATGCTGAAAACAGTTTCGGCGAACTCCGGTACCACAGAGCGCTCCAACCCTACCATCGCTCCAACAAAGCCATTCACCAGCACCAGCAACCAGAACTGTCCGGCGTTCTCTCTGAGTCCTAGTTTAGTAGCTGCTGCCTGTGTCATTATTAATATACTTTTACTTTAATTAGTATGAAAGCCACCGCATAATCAAATGGCCTTCAGTACTTCATCAACTTTTAGCCAAAGTTTTAATTAATGAGGGAGTCTGTCTTTCAGGGCGCCATACATATACGTGCCTGCCAGGCCACCAAAGATGGCTACCAGAATTGCCCAGTAGCTAAACCCGAGGTTCACGAACATAGGACCAGGACAGGCGCCTGTCAATGCCCAGCCTAAACCGAAGATGATACCCCCGATCAGGTAACGCGGCACAGACATTTCTTTCGGCATGAACACGATCGGGTTGCCCTGGTAGTCGCGCAGTTTATATTTCTTGATCAGGAAAGTAGCAATGGTACCCAACACTACGGCCGTACCGATGATGCCATACATGTGGAACGACTGAAAGCGGAACATCTCCTGGATACGGAACCAGGAAATTGCTTCCGACTTGCTCATCACGATGCCGAACAAAATGCCGGCTATTATAAATTTTAATCCTTTCACGGCGAATTAATTACGAATTACTAATTAAGAATTATGAATGAAGCAGTTCACATTATATTAGCCTATAACTACTTACTGCTTACTAATCCCCATTAAAAGATCAGGGGGAGCAGCACAAATGTTGTGAACAAACCACCGATGAAGAATCCTATCACAGCGATCAGCGAAGGCAGCTGCAGGTTAGACAAGCCACTGATGGCGTGGCCCGAAGTACAGCCACCGGCGTAACGAGCACCGAAACCAATGGCAAAGCCACCCAGTAACAGGATCAGGAATCCTTTGACGGTAAACAGGGCTTCCAGGCTGAAGATCTCTTCCGGCTGTATGCCGTTAGGGGCCGATATGCCCAGTTCGCTAAGGTCCTGTATAGTGGCCTGTGAGATTTGAACAGCTTCGCCATTAGAAAGGAATTCCGCCGAAATAAAGCCGCCCAGTATGGCGCCTACCAGGAACAGCAGGTTCCAGGTTTGGGCACGCCAGTTGAAATCGAAAAACTTTACGTGCTTGCCGGCACCGCAGGCAGAGCAGATGGTGCGCAGGTTGGAGGAGAAGCCGAATGACTTACCGAAAAACAACAGCACTACCATAACAAAGGCGATCACAGCGCCCGAAGTGTACCATGGCCATGGTTGCCTTATTAGCTCTAACATAATTTTATACTTTAGATTTTAGTTTTATGATGTTCTCTGTAAATGAGCAGGGAAGAAGCTCGTTCACAGACTTCTTCCTTTAGCTGCTCAAGTATGATTAATTAGGCCAGGCACCAATACCACCCGACAGGTTATAAGCTTTGAAGCCCTGTGCAGTCATCAGGTCGCAGGCCGTGCCGCTTCGGTTGCCACTGCGGCAGAATACGAAATATTCTTTGTCCTTATCCATCGTTTTCAGCGCCGACTGAAGCTGGCCTGTAGTTACGTCCAGGTTTTTAGCTCCCTTTATTGAGCCAGAAGCAAACTCACCGGCGGTTCTTACATCCAGCAACTCTGCATTAGCTGAGCTCTGGAATCTGGTCTTAAATGTATTTCCGTCCAGATCTTCGTAGTTCTTAGGAGCGGATTTAAATATATTGAACATGGTCTTTAGGGTTAAAGGTGTTGATTAATTATTGATGTTACAAAGATCGGCATATAAACAGGCGGCTTCAGTGACTTAGGTCACGCAATGATTTTTTCTTAAAATTTTTAGTAATTGCCTGCCTTAAAAAAGAACCGGGGTAAGCTATTGCAAACCCCGGCCAGCACTAAACATCTAAACTAAAACTACTTTTTATTTCAAGGTAGAAGGGCAAACGTAGTTGGTTCGCGGTACTTTGGTTTCGGCAATTGCTTTAAAGCCGCCTTCTACGTTCACTACATTGTCAAAGCCTCTTGTTTTCAGGATAGAGGCTGCGATCATGGAACGGTAACCACCGGCGCAGTGCAGGTACATATGCTCTTCTTTAGGCAGCTCGGCCAGGTGCTCGTTCAGGTAATCCAGAGGAGCGCTCTGGGCAGTCTCAACATGCTCGGCCTGGTACTCGCCTGGTTTACGCACATCTACCACCTTAATGGCATTGTTCTCCTCGTAACGCTTGGCAAATTCTTCGGCTGAGATAGAAGTGATAGTATATAATTCTTTACCGGCGGCTTTCCAGGCAGCAAAACCACCTTTCAGATAGCCAAGGGCATTGTCGTAACCAACACGGGCTAACCTTGTAACTACCTCTTCTTCACGGCCTTTGTCTGCAATAAACAGAATCGGCTGCTGCACGTCCGTGATCAGGGCGCCTACCCAAGGAGCAAAGTTGCCATCTATACCTATATTCACAGAATTAGGAATAAAGCCTTTGGCAAACTCTTCCGGTTTGCGCGTATCCAGCACCAGGGCACCGGTTTCGTTGGCAGCTGCCTCAAATGCTTCAGGCGTTAATTCATGCAGGCCCTGTGTCATTACCTCGTTAATGCTGGTATAGCCTTCCCTGTTCATTTTTACGTTCATCGGGAAGTAGCCCGGAGGAGGTAGCAAACCTTCTGTTACTTCTTTAATGAACTCCTCTTTGGTCATGTCGGCACGCAAGGCATAGTTGGTTTTCTTCTGGTTACCCAACAGGTCGGTTGTTTCCTTGCTCATGTTCTTACCGCAGGCAGAACCGGCACCGTGCGCAGGGTAAACGATCACATCATCAGCCAGCGGCATGATCTTGGTTCGCAGCGACTCAAACAAATGGCCTGCCAGTTGCTCTTCCGTTAGGTCAGATTTTACAGCCAGGTCAGGGCGGCCCACATCCCCGATGAACAGGGTATCGCCGGAGAATATGGCGTAGTCTTTGCCATTTTCGTCCTTAAGCAGGAAGGTAGCAGATTCCATGGTATGGCCCGGCGTGTGCAGCACTTTTATAGTAACATTGCCCAGCTTCAGTTCTTCGCCATCCTGTGCAACGTGTGCTTCAAATTTAGGCTGTGCATTTGGTCCGAAAACTATAGTTGCGCCTGTTTCTTTTGCCAGGTCCACGTGGCCTGAAACGAAGTCGGCGTGGAAGTGTGTCTCCAGCACATACTTTATCCTGGCACCGTCTTTTTCAGCTTTCTCCAGGTACGGCTTTATCTCGCGCAGTGGGTCAATAATGGCAGCTTCGCTGTTACTCTCGATGTAGTAAGCGCCTTGTGCCAGGCAGCCGGTATAGATCTGTTCTACTTTCATGGTATTGATGATTAATGGGTTTTATACTTTATTTCAATTCTTCTCTTCAGAAGACATTACAAATGTCAGCAGTTAAAAAGGCTTAAACAGTGACTTAGGTCACGTTAGAAAGATTATGAGAAAAATATTTCTTTAACAATGATGTAGACGCCCATCACCAGCACGAACCATCCGAAGTAGGTTTTCAGTTTATCAGCGTGTATCTTGGTAGACAGGAAGGTGCCGATGAAGATACCTGCAATCGAGATTACAGAGAAGATGGCCAGGAACATCCAGTCGATTTGGTAGTTGTAGATATCGCCGATGAAGCCGAACAGCGACTTAACTGCGATGATCAGCAGGGAAGTACCCACAGCCATTTTCATATCGAGCTTACTGAATAGTACCAGCGCCGGGATGATCAGGAAGCCGCCACCGGCACCTACCAGACCGGTTAAGGTACCTACAACCACACCTTCGGCCAGTATGCCGCCATAGTTGAATTTTGGTTTCGGGTGCCTCTCTCTAGGGTTTGTGTGCTCCACGTCCACTTCCGTGTCAATGTTTTCATCTACCGGGTCTACAGGCTCAGCAGGCGTTTTTTTCTTTTTGATCATGCTGATAGAAGCAAACACCATGAGGCCTGCAAACAGCAACATGAGCAATACGCCTTTGGTTACCACTAGGTCGCCTACTGTAAAGAGGTTTTCAGGAATGGCTGGTACCAAATAGCGGCGCGTGAGGTACACGGCCACAATAGAAGGTATACCAAATACAAGGGCTGTTTTAAGGCTCACCAGCCCTTTCTGGTAGAACTTGTAAGAGCCCACAAGGCTGGTAAGGCCAACTATAAACAGCGAGTAAGCTGTAGAGATAACCGGGTTAAGGCCGATGAGATAGACAAGCACCGGCACAGTAAGTATGGAGCCACCGCCACCGATCAGTCCGAGCGACAAGCCAATCAGCATTGCCGCTATATATCCGAGTATTTCCATTGCGATTTTGGTTTAGGTTACAATACAAAAGTACAGTACCACCTAAGCCATAACAGTGACTATTATCACAAATGGAGATTAAGTATAAATTATTAAGTATAAGCTTCTTCTGAAATGGTAGAAGTATAAAGACAGTCGGTGGGAAGTTAACAAAATAAAGGTGCTCCGGCTGTCTCTTGTAAGAAACTGACCGGAGCCGCTTATCTAGGTAAAGTATATTTCTCTTGCCAGGATATAAATGCCCATAGCAAGTATAAACCAGCCAAAGCCTCTTTTCAGTTTTTCGCCTTGTATGCGGGTAGAGAGGGCTGTGCCGATGAATATGCCTGTAACAGATAGAGCAGAGAAAGTAAACAGGAAGGCCCAGTCTATGTTATAGTTGAAGATATCGCCCACGAAACCGATAAGTGAGTTAGCCGCGATAATAAATAAGGAAGTGCCCACTGCTAATTTCATGTCGAGGCCGGTGAATAGCACCAGTGCAGGAATAATCAGGAAACCGCCGCCTGCACCCACCAGACCTGATACCAAACCTACCATGGTTCCCTGCGCCAGCACAGGCAGGTATTGTATCTGTTGTTCCTCGTCTTCGTCAGTCTCAGGAAGCGGCTTTTTCTTCCGAATCATGCTGAACGATGCCAGTACCATCAAAATGGCGAACAGTACCATCAGCAGGATATCCTTTGTGATCTCGAAACTGCCAATGTTAAGTATGTGCTTAGGTATGGCTGGTACTATAAAAGTTCGCGTGAGGAATACTGTAGTGAGTGACGGAATGCCAAATATCAATGCTGTCCTGAAACTAACCAGTCCTTTTCTGTAAAACTTAAAGCTGCCAACAAGGCTTGTAGTGCCAACTATAAAAAGCGAATAAGCCGTTGAAATGACAGGGCTAAGGCGCATGAGGTATACAAGTATAGGTACAGTAAGTATAGAGCCACCGCTACCCGTTAAACCAAGTGATAACCCGATCAATAAGGCAGCTATATATCCGAATATTTCCATTACAAGTGATTTTTACATGGCAAAGGCGCTGTGCAAGTATAGCCCTGACAGCAACAGTTGTGCTATAGTTTTTTTGAGGATGTGTTTTGTGTAGAATTCTGTTGTTTATACTTCTTCCAGGTCGTGCACCTCTATGTAGTTGCGGTGCAGTGTTATAGCCCCGGTTTGCTCCAGTTTTTTCAGCAGCCTGGATATAACTTCGCGTGAGCTGTTGAGTTCATCGGCTATTTGCTGGTGCGAGAGGCGCACCTGATTACCGCTCACTTTTACATGACGTTTTAGGTAAAAAACAAGGCGCTCGTCCAGCCCTTTAAAGGCAATGCTGTCCAGGGTTTGCAGCAGTTCTTCGAAGCGCTGGCGGTAGGAGGCAATTACAAAGTTATGCCAGCTTTTATACTTGCCCAGCCACATTTCTGAAAGATGAGAGGGGATCAGCAACACTTCTGCAGGTGTAACGGCTTTGGCCATGATCTGGCTTTTCTCGTTGCGGGCCGTGCACATCATAGATAGGGCACAGGCGTTGCCGGGCTCCAGGTAGTACATCAGAAACTCATTGCCTTCGTCATCCTCGCGGTATACTTTCAGCAGGCCGCTCAGCAGCAGGATGGTAGATTTTATGTATTGGCCGGTACGCATTACTTCTTCGCCTTCCTCAATTTCCTTCAGCGTGCTGTGCTTCAGTAGCTCGTCCAGCAGGGGCTGCTCCAGTTGCGGAAACTGCTTCAGTATAATGTCTTTATCCAAAACTTCCATGGTATAGGGTTTAGAGGTGCATGTGGTTTATAAAGGTATGCTTTATTAAGTTTTTATAGTTAAGGATGTTCTATCAGGATATACGCAAAAAATAACCAGTGCAGGTATATCAAGCACCCGCACTGGTTAAGGTGGTTGTTATTCTTATTTCTGACCGTTCTTGAACTCGTTCACGGCTTCGCTCAGGTCCAGCACTTTTACATCGGGTAGAGCTGCCTCTACAATGCTGCTACCGGCTGCAGAGCGGTAACCTCCGGCACAGTGCACTACCACCGGCTTATCGGCAGGAATCTCCCTGGCACGCTCGC
>CBINIP010000048.1:0-8349 GCA_966250805.1 uncultured Pontibacter sp.
GGAATCTCCCTGGCACGCTCGCGAAGCTCCGGCAGCGGAATATTGATGGCCTTTTTGAAGAACTTACCGGCCTTCACTTCCGACTCGTTTCGGATATCCACGATGGTATAGTTATCCTGGTGCTGTTTGAACTCCTGCACATCGATCTGAGGAGAGGCGAATGCAGCTTTTTCGTCCAGTACAAATGCGCCTTTTATCAGCAGTTCGTAACCTATCTTAGAAGCTTTTTTGATCAGCTCGTCCAGTTGCTCTTCGCTCTCGGCTACCAGGTAATAGCTCTCGTTCGGGCTCACGATACTTCCCAGCCAGGTCTCGAATTTGCCGCCGTTCTGTATGTTGATAGCACCTTTGTAGTGGCCTTGCTTGAATACTTTCTCGCTCCGGGCATCCACGATCACGGCACCTTCTTCCGGTTTATAGTTTTTCTCCAGCCTGGTCACACCTTCTATACTTGAGCCGTAAGCTGGCGCACCTTGTTTGTTCAGGCTCACGTCGTAACCAAAGTACTTCGGAATAAACGGTTGGTCTTCGATCAGGATCTTCACAAACTCGTCCTCGCTCATCTGCTGCAGGGCATAGTTGCCGGTTCTTTCAGCGCCGATGGTGCTGGAGTTGGCATCGCTCAGGGCTTTGCCGCAAAGCGAACCCGAGCCATGCGCCGGGTATACCAGCACATCGTCATCCAGCTTCAGCAGTTTTTCACGGGTGCTGTGGTACATCTGGCGGGCCAGTTCTTCGCGTTTGGCTGTAATGTTACCGGCACTCTCGCGCAAATCCGGACGGCCCACATCACCAATAAACAAAGTATCACCTGTAAACACGGCTTTATCTTTGCCCTCATGCTCCAGCACAATGCTGATGCCGTCAGGGGAGTGGCCTGGTGTGTGCAGCGATTTCAGCTTTATCTTGCCAAACTGTAACTCAGCTCCCTCGTCAAAAGCCTGGTGCGGATAGTCAGCACCTACCAGGCTGTGGGTATAGATGGTGGCACCGGTTTTCTGTGCGATCTCCAGGTGTGAGCTTACAAAGTCGGCGTGCGGGTGCGTTTCTATTACACCTATAATGTTTGCATTGTTCGCTTCAGCAAAATCATAGTATGGCTGCGGGTCACGGGCCGGGTCTACTAAAACTATTTCGTTGGCACACTCGCTTAAAATGGCGTATGAATAATGAGCTAATCCTTTGTCTTCGAACTGTTTAATTTTCATGGTTCTTTTACTAGTTGGGTTAAAGAGTTCTCCAGAGCATTACGTTGCTCTGAATTTAATACAAAGGTATAGCACCTAATCAGCCTTTACAGTGATGTTTGTCACACAGCCCCGAAGGGCGCTACATTCTGCCTTTCAGCATCATGTTCCAGTACATCCAGGGCAGTCCATACTTCTTCAGCAGCCACATGCTATACTGCTCTTTTGTGGTATCAACAAACTTACTGATGATCGGGTCGCTGTCGCGGATGTTGTCGTACTTAAACTCTGCCAGCACCATTTTACCATATCCGGTAACGAAAGGACAGGAGGAGTAACCTTCGTATTTCTCAGCTGGTTTTGCAGCATGTTCCATTTGGGCTAGTAAATGTGCAGCCACCACGGGGGCCTGCTTCCTGATAGCGGCACCTGTTTTACCGGTCGGTAAGGCAGCCACATCGCCTAAACCATAAACATTTTTGTAGCGCTTATGCTGCAAGGTGTTAACGTTCACATCAAGCCAGCCTTTGTTTGGACCTTCCTGAACTGCCAGGGTTGAGTTTCTGACTATCTCAGGCGCAACATGCGGCGGAGCCAGGTGCAGCATATCGTAAGGTATAACTACTGTGTCATTTCCTTCCAGATGTTCCCGCAGTCGCTCGTCCGGCACAAAAGGCTGATCGCCGGGCTGCATAAGTTTAAAGTATATCTCGTTTCGCTGCGCATCTATCTTTACAGGGCTATAGAAGGTTCTGATGATGATCTCTTTGCGTCTTACCACTTCCTGCAACGTTGCCAGAAACTCCTTTACCCCAAATATGGTAGAGCCAGGTGTTGCAAACAGGATGTTGGTTTTATTCCGGATTCCTTTCTTGCGGAAGTAGTCGTCGGCGAGGTACATGATCTTTTGCGGTGCACCGCCACATTTGATAGGCGTGGTTGGTTGCGTGAAAACTGCGTTGCCTCCTTTAAAATTAAGCAGTACGCCCCATGTTTTGCGTGGGTCTATGTAGTTGCTGCAAACATTAGGTTGTGCCATTGCTTCTCGCAGGCCATTTATACCATCGAGGTCGA
The DNA here is from genome assembly GCA_966250805.1 of uncultured Pontibacter sp. GTDB lineage: Bacteria > Bacteroidota > Bacteroidia > Cytophagales > Hymenobacteraceae > Pontibacter. The sequence continues at coordinate 2,262 of CBINIP010000048.1, forward strand.
ATTTGGCGCCGGTTGCCACTACCAGGTAATTGTAAGTATAATCGCCGCTCTTTTCCGTCCGTACGGTATTGTCATCAGGCATAATTTCATTGGCTGTGTCCTGTATCCAGGTAACGCCTTCGGGTATAACAGAGGCTTCATCGCGGCGGGTGTCAGGGTAACTGTAGGTGCCAGCGCCCACCAGTGTCCAGGCAGGTTGGTACCAATGGTTGCTCGATGGCTCAATGATTGCCATCCGGATGCTGCTTTTTTCGCGGCGAAGCTTAGCGGCCAGCATGATGCCTGCTGTGCCTCCGCCTATTATAAGAACCTGATAGTGTGAATACATGGCGTTATAGTTTTATACTTTGCAGATCTTAGTATTTATTGTCTTTGGCGCTGGCTACTATACAGTTATTAATATCAGAGCATTATACTTTATACGCATTTGTTTGCATTTATGCTGTTTATTATAGGATAATGTTGATGTGTAACTTAGTTTCGTATACTTAACTTTTCGTGAAGAACTTCAGTTTGTCTGTACCTCTTTGAGGACTTGAGCCTAAGAAATAAACAATGCAGCCCGTTAGAGCTGCACTTCTATCTGTTTTATTCTTTGGTCTGATGAAGATGATAGATCATGAGCGGCCTGATGCAATGGTTGACCAGCGTTTCAGCTATGCTGCCGTAAAACAGGTGGCTGATGCCTTTGCGGGCGTGTGTGCCTATCAATACCAGGTCCATTTCGGCAGCCTGATTAAAGTTGCGGACACCCGCTGTTACTTTATTATCGTGGTGCAGGTGCATCTCATAGTTTACAAGTCCCAGATCGTTTGCGAAGCGCTGCATGTTTTCCTGTATCGCCTGTACTTTAGCTTCGTCTTCTTTTTCGATGATCTGTAACAGGTGCAGCTTTGCACCGAAAAGCTGTTGCAGAGATTTTATAGTAGCAACGGCACGTTCTGGTTGTTTTTCAGCTGCAAAATCAGCCACCCAAAGTATATTTTGTATGGGTGTGATGGCTACATCTTTGTGTATGGTAACAACCGGAACATCAGTATACCTGACCACATGCTGTGCTTCTGAACCTGAAATTTTCTCGTACCAGCCGTTGGCTCCCTCGGTACCCATAATTACAAGATCAACATGGTTCTGTGTGCTGTACTTTGCCAGTTCAGTAGTTAAACCGCCATATATCACGGTGCTGTTAAATTCGAATTGCAGTTGTTGTCTAAGGTCATAGAACTGTTCTTTTGCTTTTTCTTCCATGGCCAGCAACTCAAATTTGTCAAGCGTTTCGGATGCTTCTGAGGCTCCGGCCCATTCTGCAGCATTTACCTGAATTACGTGTACAAACTGTGCATCAATCGGTGTCTTCTGCATGAGTAAGCCTAAAAGCTCTATTGCTTTGTATGAAACCGGGGTGAAGTCTACCGGCACCATTACTTTTAACCTCTTTTCCATATTCTCTATTTGTATGATCGGTTATATCGATGGATGTAGTTTTTGCCCTGCTACATTTCTGCTGTAAAGGTGCAGTGCTGTTAGTCTCTTTTCAGTGACAATGGTTACACAAGCAAATTTTAAGAGAGCGGGTGATGGTGAGCTTGAACGGTGGTAGGGCAGGAGTGGTGTACTATTTAAGTAAAACGAGAAGAAATTAAAGTTGTTGAAGAAGTATAAAGTATCAAACTAAAACAGGTCACTGTGCAAGTAGCACAGTGGCCTGTTTGGGTGGTAGTGATAAATTATTGCTAAGTATAAGTTGAGTGTTAGTATAGTATGCTTTTACTAAACTGTTGGCATTTGTCAAAATAGCTTTTAAGTAAAATTTATTCAAACAGCATTATACTTTGCTTTTATATCTGCACACCAATTTTTTCCTTGATGGAATACAAAAATTTGATCGTAGCAGTTTTCTGACATGATTGAAATTTGGTTTTTAGAAACTCCAGTATAGTTAGCATAGAAAGTGCCTTCTACTGTCATCAAGAGCCATATTTCGTTTAAAATACTATAGCTCTGAGGATTTGCTTGCCGTGATTTTTTAAGCTTACTTATTTTATTTTCAATTACTGGTTTAACTCTAAAGTCATAAAGCGGTCCAAAACCATGGCTTCTTGAATCAAAACCAATAAAAAGTTCTTGTTGGGTTGTTTTGAAAGCAACAATTTTCTTTATACCTGGAGTTGGATTTATTGCTAATTCGGTTCTTTTTAACCTAAGATTATCTAATTGTTGTAAGCAAACATTAACAATAACTTCAACACACTGATCTCTATTTAATTTTTGATTCTTTTCCGGCTCGATCCTTATTTCCAAATATTCTACTCCCGATTTAATCAATGTTTCTTTAACTCGAGTAAATATTATTGAGTATTCATTTTCGAGAATTCGTTGTGGTACATTGCTAACTATTGAGGTAACTTCTACACCAATAAAACGATCGTCAATTTTAACAATGATATCTGGTGGGTCACTCTCTGGTTTGATAAGTTCGTATTGTGTTAATCCTTTACTTTTCAGAAAGGCATCTGTTATGCTCTTTTCTAATTCAAATTTTTTTGACATCTGTAGAAGAGTGTAAAGTATGCTACAGGTAAACCTTATACTGTTATCTTATCTGAAGCTACACAGCCACCCATAGGTTTGATCAATCGTTTTATCTGACCAGCTCTAAGTTTGAATTTCCTTTCCTTACAATTCCATTTACATGCTGAACACGATGCGAAGTAAGGGGCAAGTATGCAAAGTGTATTTATTTTACTTTTCTTAAGAGTCGGTAATAAATTACATTCCCGTTTCCATCGTCCAAGGTCATTATCAGATCTCCATTTTTAGCAAAACCCTCAATGTCTTTTGCAAATAAATTTACTCCCCACAGTTCCTTATAATTTTTTATTCCTGGATTATCAATTGTTAAAAATTGTCCTTTCAGGTTGTAGTTTGGCACTTGATTATTAGGCAGAGTCTTGAATAATTCATCTAAATCTTCAGCTGTATAGTTGGCGTCTTGCGAAGCCATCATCGAATAGACTTTCCCGTCTTCATAAAAGGCAAACCACTGATACGGTAAAGGCCAAGGATTAACATGGTTCATCTCTTTCTTCGGAAACTCAACCATTTTCCAAAAACCGATCAGCTGTTGCTTTGTAGGTGGGCCACCAGTGTCAGAATTAGGGGATTTCTTATTAACTTCTTCAGATACAGAAGTTGCTGTTTTATTAATACTTTGAAAAGCGCTACTAGAGATAGCGAATGTCATTGTTAAAATAAGCAGTAGAGTTCTTTTCATATCTCTTTTTAACTAGCGCAACGGCTTTATCAAATATAGATAAAATCTTATACTATAAAACTACAGTATTATACTTTTCTAGCATTTTAAATGCTAGAAATCGATTGGCGGATGTAAAAACAGAACTAGCTGTAAAGCAGGTATATTCCGCAAAAAGGAAGTAGCAATTAAGTAGTAAATTCATTCTTAATGCAGCATCTACTGTATATGTTGCCTAGTTTATACTTTGTAAAAACAAGTTGAGCCTGCAGCTAACACAAGGATAACTGCAGGCTCAGTCTTATACAGGAGAATAATTAATTTAAAATCCGCTCCCAAATCTCGTTTACTTTGTTGCCGGTGCTGCTCTGCTCGTCTGATTTTTCCCAGGTTTCGGTGGCTTTACTCTCACGACTCAGTCCTGTAGTTTGCTATCTGTCATTTTTTTAAGTATACTTTCCTGTTACTGCTTTGCTCACTTGTGTAGAGTCGGAAGTAGTGAATTCATATTTCTCGGTTAACCGGCCATTGTTAATGTTATATCGTAATTATCGTATCACCCAGCCACCGTCTACTACCATAGCGTGTCCTGTAGTGAAAGAAGAAGCATCAGAACACAGCCAGATGGCGGCCTCGGCAATTTCCTCCGGCTCACCAAAACGGCCCATAGGTTCTCCGGCAACCATAGAATCTTTTGAAACTTTGTTCTTTTCCATGAAGCGGTCGATCATGGCTGTTTGTATAGCGCCGGGGCACACGGCATTCACGCGTATACCCGACTGGGCATATTCCAGCGCTGCAGTTTTGGTAAGGCCGATAACAGCGTGCTTTGAAGCTGTGTAAATAGGTATACCAGGAAAACCAATTACCCCGGCAATGGAAGAGCAGTTAACAATAGCTCCTTTGCCATGGTGGAGTATATGCGGTATCTGGTACTTCATACACAGCCACACGCCCTTCACGTTTACACCAATCACCTTATCAAAATTCTCTTCGGTCACTTCATGCGTGGGGGCAGAAGCGCCTTCTATTCCGGCATTGTTAAAAGCATAATCCAGGCGGCCAAAGGTATTTACTGTCTGCTCTACCATCTGGCGCACTTCGCTTTCTTTTGATACATCGCACTTTATAAAGATAGCTTCGCCGCCGGCTGCTTTAATGGCGTTCACTGTTTCAGGATCCTCTATCCAATCCACTACAGCTACTTTGGCGCCACGCTTCGCAAACATAATGGCCGTGGCCCTGCCAATACCGAAACTGCCTCCGGTAACTATGGCTACTTTATCTGTAAATTGATTTTCCATGGTAATGCCTTAAGCTTATGCTGAAATTACAGATGCAAACAATTCAAGTGAACGCTTCCGCTCAATTGATAGGACTATAGAACAGGAAGATCTGTCAAGGGTACTGTGGTTTATTTATAATTAACATTCGTTTAGTTATACGATTGCTTAGGCTAATTAGGCGAGTTTCTCCTCAATTTTAAATTATACTATACTAAGGTGACCATGGTATTGGCAGAAAGGATTTGGAGCGCTATTATACCAGAGGTAGTTATATTATCAGCTACACTTAGCTCTATACCTGTTAATATGCCTTTAAACTAAAAGGGAGTAACCTGATTTCCAGGTTACTCCCTCTTACAAAGTATAATTTCAGTATAACTACTATTAGTGCAGAATGGATACGTGATCGTGGGCCATTATATACTTGTAGATAGTAAACTGCAGTATTCTGATTGTCATACTTCACCTACTGCCTCAGAGATTCAAACAGTGGCAGTAGGTGAAGGCAGAGCTAACAGATTTCTTTATTCTTTTAGCTCTACCACCATTTCAATTTCTACGGCAAGGTTGCCGGGTAGGGCAGCCATACCTACAGCAGAACGGGCATGTTTGCCTTTTTCCCCGAACACTTCCACCAGCAGGTCAGAGCATCCATTTATTACTTTGGGTTGCTCGGTAAAGTCTTCGGCAGAATTTACCATGCCCAGCACTTTAACGATGCGGTTTACTTTGCTCAGATCTCCGCCGGTGGCATCGTTGAGCGTAGCCAGCATGCAAATGGTTGTTCTTCGTGCTGCCTGGTAGCCCTGCTGAGTTGTAAGATCTTTGCCTAATTTACCATGGTCTACTTTGGTAGCCGGGCCACAGTAACCATGGCCCGACAGAAATACCAGGTTGCCTGTTTTTACATATTTCACAAAATTCGCTACAGGCTTTTCAGCTGCGGGTAATTTAATACCGAGCTCTTTCAATCTTGCTTCAGGAGTTTTGGTCTGTGCCATCATCACAAGGGGGAATACTAGTGCCGGGATAAGTATAAGTTTCTTTATCATAGTTAGAGAAGTTTAGTTTTATACTTCAGCATACCTGCTTTAATGGCCTCTCGCCTGTGCATGCTCGTTCAGTTTCTGTATCTCTTCGATGCTTACCTCCCAGATGTTTGGCAACCCGTTGAAGGGAGAGTTCAGCTCCTGCTCCAGTTCGGAAGTTGTGATGCTTTTAGCACGTGGCGCATAGTCCGTTTTGAAGTTTGGCCGGATGGTGGAGAAGTATAGCTTCTTGCCATCAGGTGATATGCCGGCCTGTCCTTCGTTTGAAAACGAGTTGATGTTCTTGCCCAGGTTTACAGGCTCCGACCACACCCCATTATTCTGGAAGGACACGTACAGGTCAGCGCCTCCGACGCCTTTGCGGGTGGAGCTGGTAAAGATGATAAAGGATTCATCGGGTGCAACAATGGGGTCCAGGTCGCGCTGCTCCGGGCTGTTGAAGTGAAGCTTTACAGGAAGTTTATACCTGCCGTTTTCGTTTTTTACAAAATAGATATCGC
>CBINIP010000049.1:0-7624 GCA_966250805.1 uncultured Pontibacter sp.
ATCCTCCTGCTTAGCAGGGTTAGCTATTGGGGGTGCAGTCAGGGCAGGCGTTGCCCTGACTGCACTGATCTGCTCGGACAGGAGCTGGATGACCTCTGAGATGGTGGCGGTGCGGTACAGGCGCAGCGCCAGGTCAAAGACCTTGCCGCCCTCCCCACTGCCGTGGTCGTACCAGCGGTTCAGGCGCGTGTTTACCTTGAAGGAGGGGGTGCGTTCGGCCGGACGCACCGGGGAAATGTACCACCAGTCATGGCCCTTTTTATAAGCTGGCTGTATACCCTGACTGGCCAGGAAATCGGTAATAGCGATTTGGCTGTTGATTTGCTGAATGTTCATCTTTTCTTGTCATTGCAGGCAGGAGGTTCCTGTATGCGGAGCAATCCTCCCACAGAGGGATGGGCACCTGCATAAGGCTTCCTGATCCACGAAAACAGTTCCTTTCAAAGGTGAGGGAGGAGGAAGAGTTTTTTTCACAAGGCAATGCACAGGTGGGTAAGAATTTTAGAAGCAGTTTATCAGGCACCCCAGCCTGGCGCCTGTGGCAGAGTCCGGGGCGTTGAGAACACTTTTGGAGGATTTTACAAGGTTGATGCCCCGGTTCCAGGATGCTTGACGCTGGAAATAAATTTTTCACAAGTATGGCATTGCTTGTGAAATGGGAAATTAATGCCTGGAACAGGCAATAGAGCTTAGCTCCAGGTAGCTCCCCGAGTATGGCCGGCTGTGGCCTGCAGGATTTGATAAGCAAGGGAGTATGCCGGGAGGATGCTGCCGGAGGAAGAGGTGCGGGCTAAAGCCTTCTGTATGATTAAACTAGGCTGTATGCGTGGAAAGTAAAGAGCTGCCTGGTGTAATCAGGCAGCTCTAATTATGCTCCTTAAGCAGCCACCAGCTTTGCAGGCAACACTTCTTTGCCTTGTTCGGCTTTCAGGTTCAGGATATAGCTGGCCGCTTTGAAGGCCCTGGTGCCGGCGTAGAGAATCATTGTCTTATCTTCCCGGAGCCGGCTGATCCAGCCCTGCAGGTAAGCCACTGAATTTTGAAAGACTGCCTCTTTTATTCCGGTGAAGGCGCAGAGGAAGCTGGCACCCATCTCGGCGATGAGCTCCTCCTTGCTGTAGGCCTCGTCCCCGAAGCGGCTGGCTTTCTCTTCTTTTGAGAAGCGATCCAGTCGTGCGGGATGACCGGTGGCGTGGATCAGTTCATGGAAGAGCGTGGCGTGATAGGCTTCGGGAGAGATAAAACACCTAAGTTCCGGTACCTGCACGATGTCTGTGGCGGGCGCATAGTAGGCCTGCGTGCCGCCGTGCAGCATTCGCGGGCGCGGGGAGGGGAAGCTGTCCATTACTTGCTGGCAGGCTTCGATAACCTGCTGGCCGGATCGCTCTGGCACTGCGGGTAGGTGAAAATCTACTCCTTCCACCTGGTCGATGTTGAACACGGTCCAAAGGAAGGGGACAAACTTTCTGCCGGGACGTTCTATCCCCGTGGATGCCTGATCTGCTGTCTGGTCCTGCTCTTTCGGCTCATAGAGCTTCCAGTAGACAATGGGAGTACCTTTCTGTCCTTTCCTGATGCGGCCGCCCATTTCCTGGGCCTGTTTAAACGTGAGAAAGTAAGGCGCTGCGTAATTGTTTTTCTCGGTGACATGGTTCAGGTAGAAGGCATTGAAGCCCTCGTAGGGGCGGCCGGAGGCGTAGTTTTGGGGAAGTCCGTACGAGCTCCAGGGCTTTTGCCAGAGGACCTGGCCCTGCTCGAGCTGTACGATGATTTCATTGGTTACCTGCTCGGCCAGGTGGTTGAATTTCTGATAGGTGTTCATATGATTGAATTTTTAAGTGATGAAATCAAATGGATGGGACGCAGGGGCAAGCGCCGCCTGCAGAAGAAAAAGGGGCTACAGGAGCCCCTCGTCTGCCAGGGAATAGTAACTCTCGCTGGTGAGGATGAGGTGGTCTAAGACAGCAATGTCGAGTAGCTCGCCGCCCTGCTTCATCTTTTTAGTGAGCTGCAGGTCTGCCTGGCTGGGCTTGTGGTTTCCGGAGGGGTGGTTGTGGCAGAGGATAATGGCCGAGGCGCAGGCCTTGAGGGCGGCGGCGAAGATAAGTTTGGGGTCGGCCACCGTGCCGGCGATGCCTCCGGTGGAGACTTCGTAGATGCCCAACACCCGGTTGGCGCGGCTCAGCAGCAGGACCTTGAACTGTTCGACAAATTCGAGCTTGCCCATGTCCCAGCCAGCCTTGAGTACCCGGTAGCTGTCACTGGAGCAGGTGACCTGCGGTCTTTCCGAAGGTTTTACTCTGTTGCGGTAGGAGAGCTTGATCTCGGCTACTCTGGCGAAGGTTTGAACGGTCTTTTCCATAATCATTGATTTTAATTGTGAGGAAATTGATTATGGTGCCCCCGTCTGCCTTCGGCGCCGGACTAAAGGCAAGGTGGAGGCCAGGAAAATGCGAGGGCTCCCTTCAGGGATACCCATTTTGCTGGCACTACCTTGGCGCAGCGTACCTGTGTCCGGGCCGCAAGGCTACCTTTGCGCCAAATCAAGTGACGTTGGATTTTGCCTTATGAGTGTTTAAGTATGGAACTTAGAGGTAATCTATCGCTCTTTTATCGCTGTTGATACTATAATTATGTCCTCCCCGCCAATGAGGGATAGGTTTTATAGATATTAGCCATTAAGTGTTAAATGAGTGTTAAGCTTCTGCAAAAAGGAAGGTAATATCCTGCAGTTATTAGATTTTTGACTTCTATAGCTGATTCAAATGCGGAAGTATGCCTGGATTATCACAGTGTCCGGACGGCTGGCTCAGCTTCCGCTCTTCCGTAAGCGCTTTATTGCCCCTATAGGAGACTTTCTGAAGGTTGTGATGTCAAGTATGTTGCGCAAAATACTTGACAAATAGTTGTCCTGTATTACCTTTGCCTATATTAGGAGTATATCTTATTAATCAATGAATATAACGGCGAAAATAGAATACAAGATCAATAGGATACAGGAAGGAACAACATTTAAGTACCAGCAGTTGGGTATTGACCGGGTAGAATATAGTGCCGCTGCCAAAGCCATTGAAAGGTTGATCAAGAAAGGGGTAATCAAGAGATTATCTACCGGAGTATTCTACAAGCCCAAACAATCTGTTTTTGGTGAGCTGAGACCAAGAGAAGAAGAATTACTGAAACCATACCTATTCCAGGGTGAAAAACGCATTGCATACATTACCGGAGGATCATTATACAATCGTATGGGGCTGACCACGCAGGTTCCCCAAACCATTAAGGTAGCCAGCAAAGCAAAACGTGTAACAACCAAGATTGGGAAAATTCAGGTAAAGCCGGTCAAAAGTTATGTGGATGTTACCAACGAGAACTACTACCTGCTTGAAATATTAGATGCACTCAAGGATTTTAAGACCATACCTGATTTGGACAGAAAATCGGCTATCATTTTACTAAAGAATGAAGTCAGCAAGCTTACGGATAATGACCGCTTAAAGACAGTCAAGTATGCTCTACAATATCCGCCAAGAGCACAGGCATTGCTGGGTGCTATACTTGAGTTTTCTGGGGAAAGGAACAGCGCTGAGATTTTGAAAAATAACTTGAATCCGCTTACCTCCTATAAACTCGGAATCAAAGAAGTAATTTTGCCAACTGCATCGAATTGGAATATATATTAACATGAACTTACACAGCAACAAGGAACTATTACAGGATGCTATCCTTGCCACGGCAGCGTATCTTGAAATGCGGGAGGTCTATGTGGAGAAGGATTATTGGGTAACCTTTGCATTATATGAGATATTTCATTCGAGTATAGCCGGTCAGGCAGTTTTCAAAGGTGGCACTGCACTTTCAAAATGTCATAAGCTGATAGAGCGTTTCTCGGAGGATATTGATATGGTGGTACTGCGTCATACCGATGATAATGATAACCAGTTGAAGAGGAAAATCCGGGCAATCAGTAAAGTGGTAGAGAGTGAGATTCCCGAAATAGAGGTAGAAGGGTTAACCAACAAGAGGGGAAACATTCGAAAAACTGTTCATCGGTACAACAGGATCTTTGATGGAAACCTCGGACAGGTAAGGGAGAACATAGTAGTAGAAGCTACTTGGTTAGGGAATTTTGAACCATTCTCTCAAATGCCGGTCAGCTCCTATATCTATGAAATGATGAAAGCCAAAGGACAAGAAGAGCTGATCGAAAAGTACAACATGGCTCCATTTACCGTTCAGGTATTGAGTAAGCTGAGAACGTTCTGTGAGAAGATCATGAGCTTAGTCAGGTTTTCCAGATCAGAAGATCCAATAGCAGATTTAAGAAATAAAATCCGTCATGTGTATGACATCCACCAGATGTTGAAAGATGACGAGTTACGGCAATTCTTCAAAAGCAGTGAATTTGATGAAATGCTCATAAAAGTGGGCCGTGATGATATGATAGGCTATAAGAACAATAATGCCTGGCTATCAGAACATCCTGCCACAGCTTTGATCTTTGATGCACCTGAAATAACATGGAAACAACTGAGTAATGAATACAATGGCAAATTTAAAGAATTAGTAACGGGTGTACTTCCAGCAGAAGGAGCATTAATTGAAACTCTAAATGAGGTAGCAAATCGACTCAAAGGAATAGTATGGAAAGTAGAATAATACTTACAGGTACTTTAGCCAGTAAGACAAGAAAAGTGAGGGTTGTAGGGGAAGCGCTCATTAAATTATTAAAGTTAAAAGCGCCTAAAGTAGAAGGGATTAATACTCTCTGATGATAGATTAGATTAGCCAAGTTCTACCTTAAAAGCAGGAAAACATATCTTGCCTTTATATTATATTATTTACACTCATATTACTGCTTCTTATAGGTGAGCGATTTAGGGAATTAGAAAATTTTATTTTTCAAAGCATTGATATATAATTATTTGTGTGGAGTAGGTGACTTTCTACATAAAATCAGGTCAGTTGTTTTGTTGCTCTGAGTATGCCGGCACCTAAAGCCTTCGCAAGTTAATTCCAATCAGAGAAGTGGAAAGAGTATGGAGGGAGCTCACATAGTTGCATCCAAGTGATAAAAACTCCTTTGAAATGCTTCCGGAAAGGTCAATAGTTGTTCTTGTTTGGGATACGGCTTGGTTCAGTTTTAAATGATACAATACCAGAGCACAAACAGAGCGTATTTTCCTGGCTTTTGGCTAAAAAAGTTTTTCACAAGTAGGATTCCTCTTGAAAAGGAAGGAAGATAACAGGACATTTTTCCCTGCAACCAAAGCACATGAAACGATGCTCGTAGAAATCATCACCAAGCAAGACCTGCTCCAAGCCCACCGGCAACTGCTGGAGGACCTGGTAAGACTGATCGGAAAGCAGCAAGCTGAGGCACCTAAGAAGGTACTCAAGTCCGCAGAGGTTAGGCGCTTACTCCAGATCTCTCCCTCCACACTACAGAAGCTGCGGGTAGAAGGTACGCTGCCCGCCATCAAGGTGGGTGGTACACACTACTACCGCCAAGAAAATATCATCAGACTTTTGAATGGAAAGGAGTTGCGGCCATGATATTGGATCTGCATCTAAAAGGCTTTTACCGGAAAGCAGGAGGAGACAAGCGTCTGCGCCGCCCACACCTGTGCCTCTACATGGCCCTGCTGGCTAAAAGCCCCGGAACGGCCTTTCAGGTAAATCGCAGAGCGGTGATGGCGCTGGCCCGCATGGACTCCCGCGTCACTTACCACCGCTGCATGCGGGAGATGGATCAGTGGGGATATATAATCTACCAGCCCTCCTATGACCCCGGCTCCAAAAGTCTAGTCTATATTATTCCCTGCTTGTCTCCGGCACCCCTCTTTGTCGGATAAATGTCTGGTAAAGTATTTTGTTCCCTTAGTACTTGGATCGGGCTTGTTATGTCAAGCTTTTTTGTTATTAAACTTGACATAATTCTCAGATATTTAAATGTCTAACATTCATTATAACCTAAATAGAGGTTAATGAAAGTGGATGTTTCAAAATGTTGCTGATCCCGACTTGCTGTATTACTTTTACTCTATGCCGCTACACATCAACATAGAAGATCTCCTGCATCATCGTTCCGTGGAGTCAGACCGCATCGAGTACAAGGAGGGATGGAATCCTGACGCCATCTACCGCTCCATCTGCGCCTTTGCTAACGATTTTGAGAACACGGGTGGCGACTATATTATTGTTAGTATAGTGGAGGAGGACGGCGTGCCAAAGCGACCGGTAAAGGGGTTTTCAGCTGTTGAGCTTGCGGAGATACAGCGGAAAATGCTCGGCTTCAACAACCTGATCAGACCCATCTACAGCTCCAAGGTATTTATGGAGGAGGTGGACGGGCGTCAGATCTTGGTTATCTGGATGCCGGGCGGTTCTAACCGTCCCTATGAGTTGCCCGAGCAGATCACGGCTAGTCAAAAGAGGTGCTTTTACTACGTCCGTCGCTACGCCAACTCCGTCAAGGCAGATCAGGAGACCCAGCAGGAGCTGATTAGTCTTGCCAATCAAGTACCTTTCAACGATCGTCCTAACACGCAGGCAAGCCTGGAGGACGTGTCCATGGTGCTGGTGCAGGACCACCTACGGAAGGTGGGGAGCAGGTTACTGGAGTGGACAGAGCAGAGGTGTTGGAGCAGATGCTGCTGGTGGAGGGTCCCTAGGAGCACCGCTTCCCCCGCAACGTGGCGCTGATGCTATTTAACGAGCACCCGGAGAAGTTCTTCCCTGCCACTTGGGTGGACGTGATGTATTTTCCAAAAGGGGAGGGTGCCCGGAGTTTACGGGGTTTCCCAGGATAACCGGTCCTGTACCTTCCATGATTCGCAAGTCATTGGATTTGTTTCAGGCCAATTTCCTGAGGGAAAAGGTCGGAAAGCAGCAAGGCAGGGCAGAGGCTTCGCGTATCTGGAACTACCCTTTTGCGGCCCTGGAGGAAGCCATTGCCAATGCCCTGTACCACCGCGACTACCAGGTTCGGGAGCAGGTGGAAATCCGGGTGACACCCGAGTCCATTGTAATCCTCAACTATGGGAGACCGGACCGCTCTATTCGCCAAGAGGATCTCAACACAGGGAGAATCAGGCCCCGTCGGTATCGTAACCGGCGACTGGGCGATTTCCTGAAGGAGCTGGACTTGACAGAAGGCAGGGCCACCGGCATCCCTACGATAAAGAGGGTACTGGAAAGCAACGGGTCTCCTGCGCCTATTTTTAGAACGGATGATGACCGGACCTTCTTTGAGGTAGAGATTTTCTGCCACCCAGCCTTCTTAGAGACCCGCTTAGTCGATAGTGACCAAGTTGGTGACCAAGTAATAGAGTTAGCCAAAAGGCTAACCGAAGAGGATATAAAGCTGCTGGTGTACGCATCTAAGCCGGCAAAGCGAATAGACATGCTAGAGGAAGGATTGGGTATATATAATTATACCAAGAATGCCAACCGTTATATTAATACGGCAGTTTGTCTAAAAACCTCTGCTCGTTTCTTAGTTAAAGATAGCAATTTAGGAATATACTGCACTTGATGCAGCGCCTTTTATTCGTTGGTCAACGCTTCGCCCTTTTGTCCCACACCTGGCTATTAGGATCCACAGTACGCTTAACGTGGCCGCACA
>CBINIP010000050.1:0-6518 GCA_966250805.1 uncultured Pontibacter sp.
GTGAAGATTGTAGAGGAACTTCTGCCCAAGGGGCCTTTGCATACCCCAATGTACTTCATTTAGGAGAGTTCTATTTAACGGTTCATTAATCTGACTCCATTCGCCACTCTCAAATACTCTGGCAGTAGTATACTTGGTCTGAAAGGCAATGTAGTTACCAGCGTTGTTCAGTAAAGACTTTGTTCTGGAAGCTCTTTTATCTCGGTTATAGGTATACTTGAACTCAGACCTAAAATAAGCCACGGGCTCGTTGAGGATGAACCTGCTGTTGAAACCATTGGCATAGCTGTTCTTGTCGATGGAATATCCGCCACCCAAACCAGCACTCAAGTTAACAGACCACTTATGGCTAAAAGGAATTTCGTAGCCCACTCCAATGCCATGGAGTCCGACTTCGAGCTTTGTCATACTTACTAATTCTATTGATTGGGCTGGTTCGCTTGACTGCGCAAGTGTACTAAAACTAAACAGGGATAAGGCTAAAAGTAAAAAGTTTGCTTTCATTATTGTTATTTAATTTGAGGGTATGGAAGATTAAAATATATCTATTTATAATAATTTATGACACACAACGGTTTTGCTATGGTGCGTTTATGCACTATAGGTGTGGTTACCAGTATTTTTTCTTGATTGCCTCTAAGGTTTCAAGCTTATTAGCAACGGTTCCATACTCCAATACAGCTTCAACAAAATTGATTACTTCCTGCTGAACATTTATTCTTCTTCGTAAGGCACTTTAAGAGTTTGGTAGTTTATATAAACAACTATTGCGACAGTCGTGCAACAGATGAACATAGTCCAAGGACTTGCCAAAGCGGTAATACCGTTGAAACTCACATCCTTTGACCCCAGCATAAAGTATATCAAGAAATTAAGAATCCATGCTACCAGAAAAGACCTTTTGGCAAGAGAAAAGTAACTAACAGTATAGTCCGATTTTTGTGTCACCATATTGCACACAATTAGTGCAACAGGTAATGGAAAAACAGTTAGTAAAAAGGATGCTATTAATGTAAAAAATACAAGTAAGAAGAGCATTTAAATTTACTTTTTAGAAATCATTAACCTATGAAAACTATTCGGGTTTCTGATACAACATTATATACTTGCTTTATCCGCAAATTTCATACTACACAAGCTATAGTTACTTTATATCTTAAATTACTGGTAACGTACTTGGCTTTGCGACGGCGAAGCTGCCGTAAAGGTGTGGTTAGGGGTTTTAATTTTTTACATAAAGTCGCTATCCAGCATCATACTCCAGTTCTGATTCATTTTCCATACTTCAATAAAACCATTCTGGTAATATTCGCTTTGTTGTTGTTGCTCGATACTAGGGCATGGGTTATACTCAATTTCATATTTTCCCATGTAAATCAAGGTAATATTAAGCTTATCACAATTAGAAGCATTGTCGATAGTGAGGTAGTTCAAATTAAGATTAACACCAATTTTATTTAATTCTTCTTTTAATGAGGCAGGTATCTCTTGGTTTTTTATCAGCTTTCCCAATGGCAACTTATTTTTATTAGCTATTACTGCCTGTACTACTTTTTGATACTTTTCAGGATTTTTTTGAATGTCATCTTTTAAAGTGACTTCAGGATTAGGAGCCAAAACAAAATAAAGACCTGCTCCAACTAACATTATTGAAACTGAAATTATTAAGAACCTGAAGTCTTCGAAAATTTTCATTCTTTATTGCCCCTAACTACTGTGTAAACGAAAACATACGCTTATCTGCACTATGTACGTAACTGCTGCAGCCTGTTTTCGGGCGGGCTATGCGGCAGGATCTGGTTAAGTATGTAGCTGCGTTAGTTGTTTTCATATGCTTTAGCTAATATAAGTGATCCCTACAGATTATCCAACGGGCTGGTGATTTTATCCAAGGCATGGGTGGTGATGTGGGTATAGATCTCGGTGGTCTTGCTGGATCGGTGGCCCAGCAGCACCTGGATGTAGCGCAGATCCGTTCCCTGCTCCAGCAGGTGCGTAGCAAAGGAATGCCTGAGCGTATGAGGCGTAGCAGGCGCTTTTACGCCCGCTTTGGCTTTACTGGCCCGGAAGACATTGCGGATGCTTTCGACCGTGTACTGGCCGCCTGCCTGCCCTTCAAAGAGCCACAGCTTGGGCTTGTACTGCTTGTAGTAGGCCCGGAGGCTTTCAAGCAGCTTTTGGGAAAGCAGCGTAGTGCGGTCCTTCTTCCCTTTGCCGCCACGGATGAGCAGCAGGTTACGGTCTGACTGCACATCGGTGAGTTTGAGGTTAATCACTTCGCCAATGCGCAAACCACCTGCATAGAGCAGCTGCAGCATGCAGCGGTGCTTCAGGTTCTCTGTCACTGAGAGAATCTTCAACACATCCTGCTTGCTTAGTACCTGGGGCAGGCGTTCGGGCTTTTCAGGCCGCTCTACCTGATTTAACTGCACCTCATGACGCAGGAGCACCCGCTGGTAGTAAAACTTCACCGCATTGATGGATTGATTCACAAAGGAGACCGAATACGTGCCTGCCTGCACCATGCTTCGATGGTAGGCATTAATGGCTTCTTCTGAAAAGGCATTTATACTTTCTAATCCTTTGTCCTTGTGTGCATTCAAAAAGCGAAGCAGCAGGCTGTGGTAAGTACGGATGGTGCTCAGGCTATAGTTGAGCAAGAACAGCTTTTCCAGGTAGCTAAGTGGGCAAGGAATATACCCTTCGCCTTTAAGGTAGCTTTGCTCCCAGAGCCTTGACTGCAGGGTCATATCCTTTACCTGCATGGTTTGCGCCAGCCACAGCTGGGCTACAGGTGCTACTTCGTTGAGCAACGCATGGAGGCTGCTGCTGTCGGTATTTGTGACAAAGCACTGCATGTCTTGCAGCCACTGGGCCACTTTGCTTTGCTTCAGGCAAGCATAGATCTCCTGGTTGTATTGATAGCTGAGCTGTACATACTGCTTTCCCTGATGCTCCAGGGGCTGCAGGCGTACCACGGGCTTTACTGGCACTTTCTCCAGTGGCTCTACCAGTTGCTTGTCCTGTTGCAGGATCACCGCTCCCAGGGCAGGCCTGAGGCGCTTGGGCTTGTACAAATACCGCGTATCCACCCTGGCCAGCCCCTGGAAGTGCTGGTGGGTCATCTCAATAGCCTGGCTCGTGTGGTGCATGACAAAGCACTTGTACGTCTTACTGTACCTGATCCAGCCAGCTTCTTTCAAACGCTTGGAGATAAACGGATTGGGCTTATGCCAGAGACGGATAAACGCCTTGCCCGCATGCTCCAGGGGATTCAGGAACAAAACAGGGAGTTGATGCAGGTAAGCCATAGCAGATGAGAGTGTTACTAGAGGCAAAGGTAAAACCTTCTTACCCCGTAGCCGTGTTATTACGCGGGTATATCCGTTTATAAACGGGTAATAACACGACTAAGCGATGACACACGAAAAGACATGTCTGCAGTGCCATGCCGCTATCACAGGCAGGAGTGATAAGCGCTTCTGCACGGATCAATGCCGCTACCTGCATAACAACACGCTCAAGCAGCAAAATCAGGGCGAGCGCAGAATACATCAGATCAATGCTGCTCTTCGGAAGAACCGCAGCATCTTAAAGCAATTCAGCCCGTTGGGCAAGACTGCAGTGTCCAGGCAGCACCTGGAGCTGTCAGGCTTTGACTTCCGTTACCTGACGCAGGTGTACCGCACCCAGAAAGGAAATACCTACCACCTGTGCTATGACTACGGCTATTTGCTCTTGCCTGACGAGAAGGTGCTCATCGTCAACTGGCAGCCCTACATGGACGAGAACCGCTAATAAGAGCTGCCACCAGGAATGAGCTTCAATTATTGCTGCAGGAGCTAACTTTATCTGGCAGTTGGGTGAAAGAAAAAGCACAACACAGGCATGGCCCTCTCCTGCCGGTTTCTACAAAATGTTAACAGCAGTATTGCACCAGTACCTTTTCTTCCATGCGCAAAACGAAGGGCTACAAGAGCCCTTCGTCTGCCAGTGAATAATAGCTTTCGCTGGTGAGGATGATATGGTCCAGCACGGCAATGTCGAGCACTTCCCCTGCTTGCTTCATCTTCTTGGTGAGTTGCAGGTCGGCTGCACTGGGTTTGGTGTTGCCCGAAGGATGGTTGTGGCAAAGGATGATGGCGGAGGCACAGGCTTTTAGTGCGGCTACAAAGACCAGCTTGGGATCAGCCACGGTGCCAGCTACCCCGCCGGTAGAAAGCTCATAGATGCCCAGTACCCTATTGGCCCTGTTTAAAAGCAGCACCTTGAACTGCTCCACGAACTCCAGCCTGCCTGTGTCCCATGTTTCCTTCAGTATCCGGTAGCTGTCAGAAGAGCTGGTGACCTGCGGCCTTTCCGATGGCTTTACCCTGGAGCGGTAGGTGAGCTTTACTTCGGCTACGCTGGTGAATGATGTCTTTACTGTTGCTGGTTTTGTGACTGTCTTTTCCATAATCGTTGTCTTTTAGTGAAAGGAATGGATTATGGTGCCCCGCTGCCTTCGGCGCCGGACTAAAGGCAAGACCGTATGTTTGAATTCGCTGGCGTAAACCGTGTCCTCGGAGAACAGCGCGCTCCTGTAAAAGGGTATAACAAGTATTTACCTTTAACAAAAGGAAACATGGAGCAGAGTAAGAAACTTAATTTTGATGGTCAGCCGATTTTCTGCGGCATAGACGTGCACAAGAAGTCCTGGAAAGTAACCGTCCGCACGAACCTGGTGGAGCTGAAGACCTTCTCCCAGCCGCCCTCCGCCACCGCCCTGATGTCCTTTCTGAGGCACCGCTACCCTTCGGCCTCCTACAGGGTGGTTTATGAGGTCGGCTTCTGCGGCTTCCATATCCAGCGCGAGCTGCAGGCCTTGGGCGTGGACTGCATCATTGCCAACCCGGCCGACGTGCCCACCATGGACAAGGAGAAGCAGCAGAAAACTGATACTGTGGACAGCCGCAAGCTGAGCAAAAGCCTGTCAGCCGGTATGCTGGAGGGAATCCACGTGCCCTCTGTGCAGGAGCAGGACGACCGCTGCGTGCTGCGCAACTACCACCAGTTCGTCCGGGACCAGACCCGCTGCAAGAACAGGCTCAAGGGCTGGCTCTACTTCCAGGGCGTGGAGGTGGAGGACAGGAAATACTGGTCCAGGAACTACATCCGGCAGCTCCGGGAGATGCCCCTGCCCACAGAGGCGGCGCGAACTTCGCTGGACTTGCTGCTGGAGGCCTTCGAGTCGGCCAAGGCGCAGGTGCTGCGGGCCACCAGGGCCCTACGCGCCCTCTCGCGGGAAGAGCGGCACCTAGAGCAGGTGGAGCTGATCAGGAGCATTCCCGGCATTGGGCAGATACACGCGCTGCTGTTCCTGCTGGAGGTAGGCGATATCAACCGTTTCCGCTCCTTTGACAAACTGTGCGCCTACGTGGGGCTGGTGCCCAGCACCCGCTCCAGCGGGGAGCAGGAGCGCACCGGGCGGATGACGCACCGCTCCAACACCAGGCTCAAGTCGGCCCTGATAGAGGCCAGCTGGACAGCCGTGAAGGTGGACCCGGCCCTCACGCTTGCCTTCAGCGAGTACGCCAGAAAGATGCAGAAAAGCAGGGCCATCATCAAGATCGCCCGCAAGCTGCTCAACCGCATCCGCTACGTGCTCAGGAACCAGCGCCGCTACCAGGTGGGCGTGGTGGCCTGAGAGGCTATCGGTTGCTCCTTTTTCTTTCCCAACCCCTCCTGTTTAGGTTGAGAGGGGATTGAAAAAGAAAAAGGAGATGGGAAATAATAGGAAAACCGGCGCGGGTTGTCCTGTGTCGATGTACTAGTTTTGCTCAAGGGAAGCCGGTCTGTTAAACCTTATCAAGCAGCAATACCGAATGCTCCACCTTGCGGCCCCTTGCGGTGTCCGCTCCATGGGCAAGTTTACGGTTGCTGTCTTTAAAGAATCTGAACGCGGTGCTGCAGTGACCCCAGGGGCTATCTGCTCATAGGAGAGTGATTGGCGTGACCAGAGCATGAAAAATAACGTATATGCTTATGTAGATATCAGACCTTTTACAGGAGCACGCTGTTCTACCCCACCATAGAATTCAACATAGGAGGTGGAGCCAAAGAAAATGCGGAGGGCTCCCTTTGAGGGATACCCATTTTGTTTGGACTACCTTGTACCCGTGTCCGGGCACAGGGCTACCTTTGCAGCAGAATAAATGCCCCCGCACTTTTGCATGGAGGTGTCTTCAAGTAATAAGCACTTAACAGCAGGCTTATGCCGCCTTGGTTTACAGGCTACAAGGCTTCTGCAGTCCTTCCAAGGTTGTACTTTATAAAGGTGCCATGCTTGATTGATCCATATTGCTAGCAGCTTGTTTATGTGCATTCCTGGTTAAGAAAGGGAAATATGGACCTTATGCAGTAAGGCCATGGGAAAGAAAAGCGCCGAGTTCCGAGGCAGGCTTCAGCCGGTCCTGACCTGGTGGGAAGGACCATTTTTGTATACAAAAATACATCTTGCTCTTACCTTCCCGGTAAGG
>CBINIP010000051.1:0-6455 GCA_966250805.1 uncultured Pontibacter sp.
CAGTGTATCAATAATAACTTCATACAGCTTATCCATCTCGCCCAGGTGCTCCAGGTAATAGTCGTAGGTGTCGCGGAACTGCTGTTCGGTTACCCCATGCTGTTTTAAGATCAGGCTTTTGGCGTGGTTAAACGTCATCATGGCCGTATCGGGGTAGGTCAGGTTCGATTCTATGCGGGCTTCGGCTGTATGCACGTCAGCCATTATTTGCACCATCTTATCCCTACTTATCAGGTTTTCAGGTGTATCGGGTGTTTGTTTCTGGCAACCCAGCAGGCTGAAGCAAAAAAGTATGTAGAAAAGTCTTTTCACGGATGTAAATTACGGGAATATCTCCTAATTTTAAAATCTGACGCTACAGCACAAGGTATGAAAGAGCTTGTTCAAAAGCTACGAAAGTACGAGATCCGCATCAGAAAGGCAATTACCACCCAGATGCAAGGCGATTTCCACTCGGTTTTTAAAGGTACCGGGCTGGAGTTCGACGACGTGCGCGCCTACCAGTACGGCGACGATGTACGCTCCATCGACTGGAATGTATCGGCTAAAGGTCATGGCACTTTTGTAAAAACATACCGCGAGGAGAAAGAACAGTCTGTTTTCCTGATGCTGGATGTAAGCGCTTCCCAAACCATAGGTACCGGCAAGCAGCAGAAGATTGATGTTGGTAAGGAGATTTGCGGTGTACTGGCTCTTTCTGCAGCACGCCAGCAAAGCCAGATCGGTATTGTGTGCATCAGCGATCAGAAGGAAAAGTATATTAAACCAGCCAAGGGCATAGAACAGGCTTATACCATAATAAAAGCACTTTCGGAGCTGAAGCCTAAATCCTCTAAAACAAACCTTGCAGCAGGTATAAAGCTAACGCTGGATATAATAAAGCGCCGAAGTATAATCCTGCTTATCTCTGATTTTATTGATACAGATTACGAGCGCGAACTGGCTATGCTGGCCAAACGCCACGACCTGATTGTGCTGCAGCTACAGGACCTGCGCGAAAAAAAAGTACCAGGTATGGGCATTGTGCCTGTTCTGGATAAGGAAAGCGGCAAAACGATCTGGCTCAATACATCCGGCGAGGAGTTTCAGCAGCGTTACCTGATGCAGTACCGGCAGAACCAGGATAAAGTGGCGCGCATCTGCCAGAAGTACCAGGCAAATTACCTTGCCATACAAACAAACGAGGATTATGTGCCGCAGCTGGTTAACCTGTTCAGGCTCCGAAACAAGTCTACAAAGAAAAGTGCGTAAACTAAGCTTATTTATACTTTTATACTTACTGCAGGCAATTGCAATGGGCCAGCAGGTGCAGCCACCTGTAGGGCAGTTCAGTAAAGACTCTGCCAGTATAGGCGAGCTGCTGCAGTACACACTGGTGCACCACCACCCGGCCACGCAGGAGGTTATACTTCCCGATTCCAGCCACAGTTTTGCTCCTTTCGAATTTGTCAGCAAGCGCTACTACCCTACTTATACTAAAGGCGGCATCAGCACCGATAGCGCCGTTTATACGTTGCGCACCTTCGAAACACAACCAATACAGAAGCTGGCATTGCCGGTTTTTGTGCTTCAGGGCACAGATACCACACTGGTACCTGCACAGCCTGATGTGGTAGTGGTACGGCAAATGGTAGCTGCAATTGATGAACCGCTGGAGTTTAAGAGCAACACTACGCTTGTACCTGTAGAGAAACGATTTAACTGGCCTGTGCTGGTTGTGTGGCTGGCTGCTGCCTTTGTGTTCTTCAGCCTTATCTGGCTCACCTTCGGGCAAACTATAAAAACCAAGTATAAACTATATCGCCTGCGCAAAGACCACTTGTACTTTGCCTCGCGTTATACTTCGCATGTAGATCGCTTTGTAAAATCCGGTTCTTCGCAAAGTATGGAAAAGGCTGTTTCGCTCTGGAAGAATTACCTTACAAAGCTGGAGCGTAGCGCCATCAATTCTTTTACAACAAAGGAGATTGTGCGTTTTTATCATGATAACGAGGAGGTAAACACCGCCCTTCGACTTTGCGATAAAGCCATCTATGGCAACGTGCTTACAGAAGCCGATACCGAAACACGCGAAGCCCTGGTAATGCTTCGCACTTTTGCCAGGAGCCGTTACAAAACCCAACGAGAAATAACCAACAATGCTAGGAATAAGCGATGATCAGTTAGATTGGCTGGACCTGGAGTGGTTTAGTTACAGTACCCTTCGATCCTTCGATTGGGTATACCTGTTGGTGCTGTATGCGCTGCCGGCTGTTCCGCTGCTGTTTATACTTAAATGGTTACTTACATTAAACACGCGTAACAAGCTGGATATGGCGCTGTTTGAGCGTAAAGTTAATTTCCAGTGGACTAGCCTGCTGCGTTTTTTACCAGACCTGGTTTTTATACTTTTCATGATGCTGGTGCTGGTTGCCATAGCCAGGCCGCAGCGCGTAAACGAGCAGATAGAGCAAAGTGCCGAAGGTATAGATATTGTGCTGGCCCTGGATGTTTCCGGATCTATGGAACTGACAGACATTTTACCAACCAGGCTTGATGCCGCCAAAGACGTAGCACTTGATTTTATTAACGGCCGTGTGCAGGATCGAATTGGTCTGGTAGTATTTGCCGGCGATGCTTACTCCCTTGCTCCCCTCACTACCGATTACCAGCTGCTCCGCGAAAGTATAAAGTCCATCAGTTTTGATATGATACCCAACGATGGAACAGCTATAGGCAGCGCGTTGGCTATTGCCGTAAACCGTATGCGTGAGTCTGATGCTAAAACTAAAGTAATTATACTTATTAGCGACGGGGAAAACACTGCCGGTAGTCTGGACCCTGAAATGGCTGCAAAACTCGCTTTTGCCTACAACATAAAACTTTATACTATTGGTATAGGTAAAGACGGACAGACGGCATACGCTGCAGACGAAACAGGCAAGCAGATAATGGTCGAAACGCAACTGGATGAGTCCAGCCTGCGGCAGATAGCGCAGCTTGGCCAAGGGCTTTTCTTTCGAGCCGATACGAAGGATGCCCTGCAGCAAATTTTCAGGAACATCAATAGCTATGAGAAAACTGAAATAACAGAAAAGCGCTTCCGCGATACCCGCGATTATTACCAGGTATACCTGCGTTGGGCTATGCTCCTGTTGCTAGGCTGGATGCTGCTAAAAAATACATTTGTAACAAACGTGCTTGAAGATTAATGTCAGGCAAAAGTATAAACCACTACTCCGAAAGATAAAACTATGCCTATAGCCGAAAATCTACACTACTTCCAGCAACAATTGCAAGGCACTGGCTGCCGTTTGGTAGCTGTTTCTAAAACACACCCTGTGGCCACCATTCAGGAAGCATACGATGCAGGCCAGCGTATTTTTGGCGAGAACAAAGTGCAGGAAATGGAGGAAAAGTACCAGCACCTGCCCCACGACATAGAGTGGCACCTGATCGGACACCTGCAAACAAATAAGGTGAAGTATATAGCTGGTTTTGTAGATACCATACAGTCGGTTGACAGCCTGAAGCTTTTGCAGGAGATAAACAAGCGTGCAGAGCAGCGTGGCCGTACTTTCCCGATCAACTGCATGTTGCAGATCTCCATTGCCGATGAAGAAACCAAATTTGGTATGAGTTACGACGAGGCAGTTGCCCTGTTGCAATCCGATGAATACCGCCAGATGCACTACATCCGTATCACAGGTGTAATGGGCATAGCCACCAACACCAACGACGAAGCCAAACTGCGCCAGGAGTTCCGGTATCTGAGAGAGTGCTTTACAAAACTGAAAGATACATTTTTCTTTGCCGATGTGAACTTCAAAGAGATCTCGATGGGCATGACATCAGACTGGAAACTGGCCATAGAAGAAGGAAGCACTATGATACGCGTAGGAAGTGGTATATTGGGAGCCAGAGACTACAGTAAGAAATAAACTATAAAGAAACATCAACCATAACAACACGAGGAACTATGCAACACAACGGAGAGTCAAACGAAGCAACATACAGAAAATTTGTAGAACGTGTTGTAGCGTCAGACAAAGTCTGGGGGCTTTCGCAGGGCGACATCTGGGCTACATCCAGCTCTAATGAGTACGACGATACAGAAGTTATACTTTTCTGGTCTACCGAGGCCGGTGCCCTTGCCTGCGCCGAAGACGAATGGCAGGGTTATAAAGCCGAAGAAGTACCTTTGGTTGAGTTTCTGGAGAACTGGTGCGTAGGCATGTACGGCGACCATCTGCTGGCTGGCTTAGATTGGGACCCTGCTCTTACTGGCCGTGAAACAGAGCCTTTAGAAGTTGCCCTGGATGTAATCAGAGAGCTAAGAGCTAAGGATAAGCTGGTTCTGTTCACGAACTACGACAGCATGGATGATTACGAAAACCAGATTGTGGAAGCGCTGGAAAGCGACGAAGAGGAAGGACAATAAACTATATAATGACACAAAAAGCTATACTTTTGATTGCCAGTGCACTGGGTGCTTTAACCGTAATGATAGGTGCTTTTGGCGCACATGCCTTAGGCCCTATGCTGGAGGCAACCAATCGCACCGCTACTTTCGAAACGGCAGTTAAATACCAGATGTACCACACGCTTGCCCTGCTTGCTGTTGGTCTGTTATTGTTCAGGGTAGAAGAACCTGTACTGCATATTGCTGCCTGGTGCTTCTTTATAGGTATACTTATTTTCTCTGGTTCTCTTTATGTGCTTTGCCTGACGGGTGTAACTTGGCTTGGTGCCATTACTCCTATTGGCGGCACCGCTATGATAGCAGGCTGGGGATTCCTGTTCTACGCTATTATGAAAGCTTTGTAAGTATAAAACACAATAAATTAAAAAGCCCTCTTCCGGAAACGAAAGAGGGCTTTTTAATTATGCTTAATGCTTTTTAGTTTGCCTTTGCGCTACCAGCAGCTTTTTCTTTGATGTTTGTTACAATGAAAACATGCGTGCTCTGCTCTGTAGCATTAGAGTGGATAGTGATAGCTTTTTTCTGCTGACCTAATTTACCGGCGCTATTAAATTTGGCAACAACAGTACCAGTCTGACCAGGCATTACAGGCTCTTTTGTCCAGGATGGAGTAGTACAACCACATGTTACATCAACACGGCTGATAACAAGCGGCTGGTTACCTGTGTTCTTGAATTTGAAAACGTGCTCTACAACATCACCCTGCGTAATGTCGCCAAAATTATATTCTGATTCTTCGAATGTAATGGCCGGACCATTTTTAGCCTGTACCTGAGGTGCTACAGGAGCTGTTTTTGGCTGCTGTTGTGCCATAGCACCAGTTGCAGCTAGCGCAGCAATAGCGAAGGATAGAAATACTTTTTTCATGATGAAATAAAAGGTTAGATTATGAGGTTATTAATGTATACTATTTTTATATAAAAACGATGCACGTCCAAAATTCTTTTGTCAGCTAACCAAGAAATGTTGGTTAAAGTTCAGCAGAAACAACTCCTCCGACGATCGTGTTAAAGCTGTATAGAGCCAACGGGCAAACTCTTCGTTCACCATATCATCTTTTAGAAAACCTTGATCTACAAAAACTGCTTTCCATTGCCCACCCTGTGCTTTATGGCAGGTAAGTGCATAGGCGAATTTAACCTGCAGCGCGTTTAAGTATGGGTTTTTCTTCAGTTCCTTGCTACGCTCCCGCTTGGTTGGTATATCCATGTAATCCTGCAGCACCTCTTCATACAGCTTTTTGTTCTGATCTGCCGGCAAGGCAGGCGCATCAGTATAAAGGGTATCCAGCATTATTTTTACTTCCTGCTCTTCAGCATCCGGGTAATCAACAAAACGTACTCTTACATCAGCAAATCTGAAGCCATACATGTCTTCGTATCGAATTATTTTTGTGATCTCCACAAAATCACCGTTAGCCATAAAGCCTATATCAGAATCTTTGGGCAACCAGAAGTAATTGTTGCGCACGATCATCAGGTAATCTCCTACGCCAATTTCATCTTCCGAGAAAAAAATCTGGCGCCGGATGTGCTGGTTATATAGGTTAGCAGACTTATTTGATCTACAGATAACGATGCTGTTCTCTATGCCGAACTTGTCGTATGCATAGCGCAGTCCATCTTCCAGCTTCTCGCCTGTCATCTTGTAAATGTCGCGCCACCCTTTTGTGTTAAGCTTAATTTCAGGCTTTTCGTTTTTCAGCTGATCGCGCAGGTTTGTGGCGTTCATCAATATGCCAGACTGCTCTGCCTGACGCATAACCTGCTTTAGCTCAATCTCCTGCACGTTGCAACGGAAGTTCTGCTTCAGGTAGGCTGCATCCAGCGAGGGACTTATAGTCTGGTTTACCGGTGGCAACTGGGCCGTATCGCCAATCAGCAGCAGCTTGTTGTTTTTCTTGTCGAAGATATAATTTAAAAGGTCCTGCAACAGGCCGTTCTCGCCAAAGCCGCTTTCATCCGATATCATAGAGGCCTCATCTACAATGTAG
>CBINIP010000052.1:0-6171 GCA_966250805.1 uncultured Pontibacter sp.
TATCTATATTAGTTTCGCGTGGGTCATCTGTACTGTTAAATGCCTGCACTGTTCCAGGGCCCGGATCTGAACAGGCTGATAATAGCAGCAACAAAGGCAGTAACAGAAAATACATAGAAGAAGCCATAACCCAAGCACTTTATACTTAGGATACGGTAACTATCTCCATCCGGATTTATACTATTGCCCTCTGGGACCAGATAAGTATAAATTATTAAAGAATTATTCTTAGAAATAAAAGTGCTGTAGTAACAGAAGGCAGCGAATTGTTTGCTCTTAGGAAGTATAAGTATAGATCTGACAGGTTCAGTATGAACGCAGATCAGCTGTAGAGGTCGTGTTTTTTATCTGACAATACCTTTTCCAACTCCCACTCTACCCGCTGCTGAAAAGGGTGTTGACGCACGTTGCAATCGTCTTTCAATCAGATGCTGCACGATCGGGCCTCGCACGGATCGGTATGCACAAACAGTTCTATACTTGGGTCTATCTTTTCCCGGACAAGGCGCCCAACAGCTTCTACTTCGTCGTGCGCTTCTCTCACGTTCAGGTACCAGGGCACAGTAAGGTGACAATCAATGTGCAGCGTGGAGCCATACTTTATCACGCGCAGGTTATGAATATCTATCCAGTTTTCGCGACGGTTCTCATTCAACACTTTTACAATGCGCTGCAACAGTTCGTAATCCGCTTCATCCATAATACCGGCTACCGAGGCACGAAGTATACGATAAGCTGTAAAGCATATTATCCCGCCAAAAAGTATAGCCACCACGCTATCGAGCCATACCTGCCCCGTAAGGTAAATAAGCAGCAAACCTATAAGTATACCGGCTGTAGAGTATGCATCTGATTTCAGGTGCTTTCCTCCGGCCTCCAGTATCATCGATTTGTTATGCTTGCCTTTTCGCTCTGTGGTATAGCCAACTACAAAGTTTATCAAGCCTGCCACGCCGGTAAGTATAATACCTACATCAAGCTGGTGCAGCGTAACCGGATGGAAGAAATTATAAATAGATTTAAAGATGATAGCCCCACCTGCAATCAGGATCAGGGAACCTTCTAAAGTGGCTGCGATAAATTCAATCTTACCATGCCCGTACGGGTGATTCAGGTCTTTGGGCCTGGCAGAAATAATAAGGCTGTAAAGCGATACCAACCCGGCCACCACATTTATAATGGATTCAAGGGCATCGGTAAGTATGGCGTTGGAATTGGTAAGGAAAAACGCGACAAACTTAGCAGCCAACAACAACACACCCACAAGTACCACAAATACCTGTAGGCGCACACTCTCACTCTGGCTCTTTATGATTTTGATCATCTGCTTTGCTGGGCAGGAAGATGCACAGAAAAGTATACCTGCATATCCCTGCGCCCAAAGTTACAGAAAACGATTCGGCTTTTAGTTAGTTCCTTTTTAATAGATTTTGTTAGAAGCCGAGCCGTAAAAGTCTTAATCTGTCAGCGTATCGCTCAGGTCGAGCCAGTTGGGGTTCATAGATTCGATAAGGCTGTAGGTACTGTCTATGGTTGCACTTTTTATATGCCGCTCACGGGCCACAGCCACTTCCTCCAGGTCGTAATGCTCGTAATATACCAGTTTGAACGGATCTTGGTCTGCTTCCCTGGATTGGTTCCTGATCTGCTGCTGCAGGTCTCCTACAATGCCAATCTGTACTGCTGAACGAGGCTGATTGCCAAATATATAAACAAAGTAATGGGATTGTTGAGCTTGCATAACTAAAACCTTTAGCGTGAACTAATGTATACGCCAAATACTATATTAGCGTTCTGGCATAAAACACTATTTATTATCAAAAAAACGTGCAGCAGACCTAACTATTGCTCCGCCATCTGAACTTAGTTTTTAACTTTTATCCGGCTGCGACAGAAGCCAATCCATGGCAGTTACTATATCAAAAAAAGTATTTATGGTAACTTTTGAGCTCATAGAAATAATTTCATCGGTGCCTACCTGAGTATAAAATTCAGGAGAATAGACCCAGGCAAAATATCTTAAACCTGCATCATATAACGATGAGATCCAGATCTTGCCAGCCCAATCTATAGCCCCGGGATAGTGCCCTGTTACCTGCTGATTGTTGTTCAATAACCGTGCCGTCGGGTGCTTTTTTACGTGCTCCAGAACAAGCATACAACCTTCTTTTGCCCTTGCAGCATCTAAAACCCCCGACCACTCCGAGATCAGGAAGCTTGGCTCCTTACAATAGCGGATGTTCAGGTAGTCATTTTTAAACACCAGTTCTATGTTAAAAGACTTATTATAACTGAACATGAACCTGCCTTATTTAAATAGTTTATTCTATTCCTAAAATAATATTTTTCCTTGTTATATACGAATTGCATGAATGATTTACAGAACTATAATTATTTAATATTGAATTATTATGCTATAATTTTGTTTCTAGGTTGTATATTTAATTCGCAGTAGAGGGTTATACTTTGGCTGACATTTAACTTAATTATGATTGTATTTCAGAATCAATACTATACGATCAGTATCGACGACAACAGAAGCTTTTTACAGCTTACCTGGCACAAGGTAGTTGGTACTGAACAATTTAAAGTCGGATTTAAGCGGGCAATTAGCTGTGCAATTGAGCACCGCGTACAGACTTGGCTTTCTGATAACCGGGTAGGTATAAACTTTGATATGGCCACCCAGCGCTGGCTGGCAGATCTGGCTACGGAGAATTTACCTAAAACCTGCCTCAGACGTTTTGCGCGTGTGGTACCGCCCGATGCTTTCTTACAGATAACTTCTTACCAGGTTAACGAGCGCATAAAACCTGAAGTGACCATCAACTTTCAGTTTGAAGTTTTCTCAGATATTGACCAGGCTGTATATTGGCTTTTCGAAGACAACCAGATCTCTCAACCGGCTTAATCAGCTCCTTTTTCAGTATAGCTTGCTTAACTATCAAAGCTAAATCACAAATAGCTTTAGCCTAAGCCATATGCTACTACACCAGGACCAATACTGCGAAGTTTCGTTAGATGCTGCCCAAAGCCTGTTAGAGGTAAAATGGCTGACAAACCCCGGCAACGAGAACTTTATCAAGTATTTTTTCTCAAATACCGAAACTGCCAGAGCCTAGTTACTAGAACCCAAGTTCACCACTCATCATTAAAACCTTCCTTTTTAAGCAGAATCTCTGTAACCGGATGTATCTGGTAAGTATGGCGTGCGTAGTATAGGCAGAAACTAACTTATAATTATGCCATTAAGCCCGAGACTAGAAGCTAAACTAAGCAAGCTATACAAACCCGGCGCACGTATAGAAGACAACTATAACGGCAAAGACATTACCTTTATCACGAACGAATTTGGTGAGGCTGTTACACTATTTATTGGTAAACGTCGCGAAGACGGAGCCATTTCAGGAGAGCGCTATGTGCGCCGTATAGTTCGGAAACCAAACAGCCAAGAAATTCAGAAAAGCCACTGGGACCTGAAAGGAAAAGTAACCAGAGATAACGCTGTTTAACCAGGTAAAAAAACTTCGCAACCAAAGTATAAATTTATACTTCTGCCGGAAACTGTTTAAAGTTCTTCCAGGTCAAAGTCTTTCCCTTTTCCGTACTTTATCAGGTCGTTGAGGTCATAGGTTTCGAGCGTTGCCAGGTCTTTAACCGTGTACACGCCATCCTCAGGCATCTCCATAACCTGAAATTCAAACTTCTCCCCGTAGTTCTTTAAACTATACTTTTTCCCTTTCCTCAGGTTATCGAACGATAATGGCATATGCTTTAAATAAAAATGAGCAGGCTACAAATATAAGTTCTCTTTCCGCTTAATAACCATACCTTACGCACAAACGCTGCGCTTTACTGGATAAATTTCGAATTTATACTTCCGGCCACTAAACCGGCTGTGCCTGCAAAGTATAAATTTGGTTACCTTTGTGCCGTTAAAAAAGTGGTTCTGTGGAGTTAGAGATTATTTATGAAGATGCGCATTACGTAGCCATCAATAAGCCAAATGGCTTGCTGGTGCACCGCACACGTATTGCCGAAGAAAAAAAGGAATTTGCCCTGCAGCTACTGCGCGACCAGTTGGGCTACCACCTTTTTGCTGTGCACCGCTTAGACAGAGGCACATCGGGCGTGCTGCTCTTTGCAAAATCGCCGGAAGCTACAGCTCCTATGGTAAAGGCACTGGAAGACCGGCTGGTTGATAAAGTATACTATGCCATAGTACGCGGCTACACCCCTGAAAAAGAAACCATAAACAATCCCATCCGCCCGGATAAAGACCACAAGCACAAAGCTCCGCAGGATGCAGTTACACATTATACCCGCCTGGCAACTATAGAATTGCCTATTCCGGTTGGCCGCTATAGTACAGCCCGCTACTCGCTGGTGCAGGTAAGGCCGGAAACAGGACGCATGCACCAGATCCGGAAGCATTTTGCACACATCAGGCACTACATTGTTGGGGATAAGCGGCACGGCGACTGGCGCCACAACCAGATGTTTCTGGAACAACTGGAAAGCCCATACCTGTTGCTGCACGCAGCTGAACTTAGTTTTACACACCCTTTCACTAACGAGGAAGTAACTATAAAAGCTCAGCCCCCTGAGAACATGCTGCGCCTGTGCCGCCAGTTTAACTGGGCAGATGCACTTACCACAGCAGGTGTTGAGGTACCGGAAAGTATAACTATAGATTAAGCATTCGCCTTACAAGCTCTACCTGTACTTTTGCAACCACATCTTTGCTGGAATCTGAATTGATGACCAGCAGCATATAAGCTAAGGGTGATAGGCGCCAGTCCTGCACAACTTCGCTGCCTGCAGACCGGAACACAGCCTTAAAGTTTTCCTGCAGCGGCAGATGCATACAAGTGCATACTTCAGTGGTACGCTTCAGGGCATCCTGCAGCTCATCCATGCTTTGGCAACCCTCCAGTTTCATCAGGTCACTGGCATAAAAAGTCAGATTCCTGTCGGTAAGGCTTTCAACAAAATCATCAATTCTCGAATGTACCCTGGTCTGGTCTGTGGTCATCAACATAGTTGCTCAGGCTTTTAATTACTTAAACATGCGCTGCCTTTTTCTGATGCAGATCACGGAGGCGCTTCATCAACTCCGTTTCTTCGTCTGTCAGGTGTGTAGGCAGCTTGATACTAATCTTTACGTAAAGATCGCCGTGCTGATCAGGCTTACCATAATGTGGCATACCTTTACCCCTTAATCGAAGCACTTTATCATTTTGTGTACCGGCAGGTATCTTCAGTTTCAGCTGACCGGTAAGGGTTTTTACATGCGTTTCGCCACCAAGTATAGCTGTATAAATATCCAGCGGAAGAGTGGTATACAGGTCGTCGCCTTTGCGTTCGAAATCCGGGTGAGGCTGTACGAGCACGTTAATGAACAGGTCGCCACTCTCGCCGCCACCAACTGCCGGGCCGCCTTTGCCTTTTATGCGAAGGGTCTGCCCATGGGCTACACCGGGTTTTGTGGTAATGCGTAGTTGCTGGTTATTTACATTAAGCAACCTGGAGGTGCCATGGTAGGCTTCCTGTAAGGTAATTTCCATCTCGACCTGGTAGTCCTGCCCTTTCTGCGTGCGGCTGCGGCCAGTGCGTTGGCCACCTCCAAAACCACCGCCTCCGCCAAAGAACTGCTGAAAGAATTCTGAGAAATCGCTACCAAAAACATCGCCGCCAAATTCTCCTGAGAAACCTCCACCGGGCTGTCGGCGATACTGGCCTCCGCCAAAGCCGCCTCCGTCCTGCTGAAACTGACGCCAGTTGGCACCCAGCTGGTCGTATTGTTTGCGTTTTTCTTCATCGCCCAGCACTTCGTAGGCTTCGCTTATATCTTTAAATTGTTCTTCTGCAGCTTTATCGCCTTTGGTTTTATCAGGGTGATATTTCTTGGCCAGCGCACGGTAAGCCTTCTTGATGTCGGCCTGAGAAGCAGACTTTGCTACACCCAATATCTTGTAGTAGTCCTTGTAGTCCATGCAATAATAGTTAGTTAGAAAACCTTTAACTATACTTTAATTTACATTCTAAGAAACGTAACAGCAATAGCTAGGTTGGTTTCGGATAGGCTATAAAAGAAAGAAGCACCACAATCTGTAGTGCTTCAAGTAAAAGTGTTTTTTTATACTTTGATTAGCCCCAGACAAGTAAGCG
>CBINIP010000053.1:0-5988 GCA_966250805.1 uncultured Pontibacter sp.
CCAATATTTTGCTGTGTTTGAAGCTGATCAGAAAAGCTTAGTAAACTGTGTCAGACTGTAAACCAACTGCCGACATGATGTGAATAGCTGTCTGGTCCTATTGTTCAACCCAGCAGGAGAAGGCGCTACAGCCTGGTGTGTGCTCTACTACAATGAAATAAGCCCTTTGCCATTTTATACATTGCCTATTTAGGCAGTGCCATCCAAAAAATCGAAAAGAAAGTCCGCCGCAATATGCCTCCATCTCGGAAGGCAGCACTTTAAACAGAGTAGAGCAGCTGGAACACTACGCTGACTACACCTATGATAATTATGTGATCCGCCTGATAAAGTATCAACAGTTTGGCTTCAGCGGGATTAAGATTTTTGAGAATGCGAATTATGAGAAGGGTAGGGGCAATGGGAGGTTATAAATGGCCTGATCTTTTGCTAGTGTGAGTTTGTAGTTCGTATTGCTAGTCAAATATTTAAAACTATTACACAGAATTATGTATGTTAATAGCACCTCATTCTAAGATATTATCGAGCTCATCATAATAGTTTGTCCAATGTTTTCCTGTAGTACTTGCATTAATTACAACACCTAGATTATTTAATCTATATCTAATATTAGCTCTGCTAACTTTAAAATAATAAGCCAAAAAAGTTGTGATTCTATAATAATCCTTATGGTTTACAGGCTGATCATCAAGAAAAATTCTGCCTCTATTCCTTGTTATACCTATAGAAGTTTGATAAGAAATTAACCTATACAGAAGAGATTCTTTAGGTATAACTAACGAAGCCGCAAATTGATTTGCCTGCCACTCAATCCAATTTTTATCATTAGTGAGTTCGTATTTATCAATTTTAAAATTAAATTCGGGGTCTTTAAAGTTGTTGTAGACTTTATTATTGATTTTTAGTTTTTTATGGAGTATAAAATGGCCAACTTCATGAGCAAAAATAAAAGAGAATCTTTCAGAGTGTGCCAATGACTTATCAATAAAAATGGTTCTTTCGGCCATATCATAATATCCAAGTATTATTCTGTTGTTAGCATCTCTTCCCAAAGACTGGCTTATATCAGTCTTCAAAAGATATGTTTTTTCTAGGAAGGAAATAAAATCTTCTACAGGAACTCTACTATAGTTTACAAGGATACTTTTATTGAAGGAACTTAAAAGTCTATTGGTTATCTTTTCTATTCCACTACTGGATAATTGATTTAATCCTGTAATCTTATTCTGATTCCCTATTTTTCCTTCAAATAATTTAATAATGAAGTCAACTAGTTGTGTTTCTACCGCTAAGAAAGAGGACTCTTCTGTAGATAATAAACAAGAAGGTGAATCGATGGATTCGGTAATGTCTGTAGATTGTACGGTGAACTTATTCTCTCGCAACACCTTATGAAGAATGATGTTATAGGATTCGTCCAAACCAGCTTCAATTAACATCATTCCCTTTGAGCGAGCGAACTTATAAGCCCCTTCTTGAAATGAGTTATCTGTAATTATAATACCTTTTAAATGTGCACCAGCTACTTGATTGATTTTAGAATAGAATTCTTCAACATCGCTAACCGGAACTTTATGAGAATAACTCTTACACTCAATTATTAGAAGGAGAGTATATCTATCAGCATCTGGTGGCCATACCTCAATAGTCAAATCAAATATGATGTCACCTTCCCTGTCTTTAGAATAATAGCCCTTTTTTGTAAAGACCTTACACTGAGCAGGAATAACGCCTAATGAACCATTATGAAGAGCATCTATAATTAATCTGTAGGATTTGTTCTCAAATGTATCTCCCTTCTTTGTAGTGTTCATAGCTTGATTGCCTTACATGTTATCTTTGGGTGAGTGAAGTCTATAAGTTAAAGCGAGAATACATGTAAGCTTAAACCAAAACGATGAAAAAAAACTTATGATTCTAGTAAAGGATTAATTTCTGTTAATTTAGACCAAGGGACGTACATTTCTCCAGATCCCGCAAATTGGGCATTAGAACATCTGTTGAAATAGTTATGGTTGAATCCTAAAATATATAAGAGGGAGAGCTCGATATACCATACTCCCAACTTCAGGGCTTCATCTTTTACCGCAGGGTTCATTTTAATTACCTGTTTTCTCTTTTCCTCTTGTGAATGAACCAAAGAGTTTCTAATCTGTACGAAAGCGTCAGGAGCATCTTCTATTGAGAGTAGACTTTTTAAGTTTTGTAGATTTACCAGGTCATCAGGAATGTCAAAATCGACTTCTAGTTGTGATAGTAGTAGTCGAATCTTATTGGCGGCTGTGATACTGCTTGCATCTTTTCCAATAAGTAGTTTCCTTTTCTGAATTAAAAGCCAATTATACAGCAACTCCAAGGCTGTTTGAGCTATGATTATACCGCCCTCAGGAAATCTACTTGAGGAATTGGCTTCGTTATACCAATGAATGGCGCTCGTTAAAAAGTCCTTTCCGTCTTCAGTATCCCAGATTTTACTAAAATTCTGCCACATCTCATTAAAGCCTTCGACTGAAAAATGTGCGGGCCAGCTTTGCACATATTTGTATTGATCAAGAGAATAGCTTGAGAAGTCAGACCAAGTTATTTTATCTTCATGGATGCCTTGCAGGAACAGTGGCGAGGTTCTCCTTCCATTGAGAAAATTAAGGAAGACCCTAAATCCGTTAATTGTATGAAGTGATTCCTTATAAGTTATGTTACCCTTTCTCTTTGCTATCTCTCCTGCATATAAAGCGACATAGCCGCCTTCTGATTTTAGAGACTTATGCAGATCTTTAAAGTCATTTAGCTTATCAATCGAGATAACATACTCATCATTTTCGAATGTTATTCTTGTGTATGATAAATTAACACTTCCTGTGTTTGTAATCTCTTTTGTTGTGTGACCGAAGAACTCCCTTAAATTCGGTATAATGAAACCTATCTTCGATACAGGAATAGATCTGTCTCCCTCTATTGCTTTCGATAAGATAGTTCCTTCTAATTTTAGATTGTTATCTAAAGTAAAGCTTGTAATTGCCCCTTCACCAAATTTAACTTCATCAATTACTATTTCGAATACATTGTCTTCCGCTACATACTCTAGTGCTTCTATGGCTGAATCATCTTCAGCAAAACCAGTAAACCTTACAGATGGGGTCGGGAACCAATGAAACTTAAGAGAGCCATTGACTGCTGCAAATAGATGCTTATCCTTCCTTAGAGTAAATACACCTTCATAGATTGGGATAGGCTGATTTGCTTTATCCATGATGATAGGTGTTGTAATTCTTTCAGGAACACCTTCTAGTTTTGCATTGTCTATCATGGAAATTGAGTATAGTTTTTCTGAACTGCTTCAGTAGTAATGTCTATTTGCTATACTGTCTAAAAAGTACTTCTATTTCCGTTCCCTTAGAATTTCCACCTTCTCCCGCTCACTCTGTAGCAAACGCTCATAAAGCTTCTTATTCTCTTCAATTACCTCCATTAATTTATCTAATGGATTAAAAGTGCATTGGTAATTTAATGAAGATGAATGGTCATTATAAGTATTGCCAATAATGTTGAAAATAGCCTCCTCACTGAAGTTCTTTATAGCTTCTGGCTGAACACCTAGGATCTTTGCCACTTTTGCCAGAATATCCTCTTCCACTGCCTCGCTCGCTTCCATACGGGATACAGTCTGCTGGCTCACGCCCAGTTCCTGTGCCAGGGTTTCCTGCTTGATGCCGCGCAGTTCTCTAATGCGGCTGATCTTACGGCCAATATGTGCTGGTTTCATCGTCGTTTCCATAAAACCAAATATAGTGGTTTTACATGAGAAAGAAAAACATGCTGGTGAGTAAAGTACCCAGGGGATTGGTTCGGTACGCGCGGGTAAAGTGTCAAATTAGGGTATCACAAAAGAGCATACCTATGGAATTCGGGAAAAACAACTTAGAAAGCGGGATTAATCACCTCGCGGAAGAGGAGCAAAAAGAGCCAGTAAAGGTAATTTATGAGCTGTTTGATTATAGCTCTTTATTCCACCTGCGGATATACCTGTGGCGTTACCTGAAGGCAGCCGCCAGCGAGATGGGCTGGCACCGGATGCGCCAGCCACTCGACGCGGTGGTACTGCAAAAGCGATTGGAGAAACTCATGGAAGCAAGCTGGCTCCTGCTCCGGGAGAAGGAGGCGCGGGACGGGGAGGTAGAAGTGCCCTGCTTTGCTCCCGGCACTGCGGAGTGGATGGAGGACGACCGGCAGATGCACCTGGAGTACCGTGGCATAGAAGAGGAGTACGGGGCCAGTATCCAGCGGCTGCGGCAGCGGGAACTGGACTGCCCTGTTCTGGTGCTGAAGGATTTCTTCAACACGCAGCCGCTCGCAGATTGGAAGCGCCTGCTCTCGGAGTGGACCGAGTACGCCCTCTGTTCCACCAGCCTTTTACAGGAGACGGAGAACTATGATTTGCTCCTGCACTACGAGCAGCTGGAGCGGCTGCTGGAAGTGGCCTATTACTTCAAACTTTTGCTGGTTGCCGGGGAAGACATCCTGCGTGATGCTGGGGAACAGGACGAAGAAAGCACAGAGACTGAAACACCTGTCACATGAAATCAGGAATAAACCAAGGGATAGAAATCAACTATATACATACAGACTCAGCAGCGGAGGTGCGCCAGCTGGTGGCTTTCCTGGCCGAGGCGGTCCGGCCCGAGAAGATTTTCCTGTTAAACAGCCCGGTGCCGGATAGGGCGGAGGATGTGGGCTACGTGGAATTGCTGGTGGTGATACCCTGCCGGAGCCATATCCGCTTCAGGGAGCACCAGGGGCTGGTGGAGTTCGCCAACCTGCGCGGCAGGCACGTGAGTTGCTCGCTGCACCGCTCGGACGCAGTTCGTGAGGCATTGGAGCAGGGGCACATTTTCTACTCCCTTTTCTGCACGTCAAATAACCTTGTTTATGACGATGGCAGCGGAGAACTTCCCGCCACACCCGCAGAGCGCTATCCGATGATAAGGGAGACTGCCCAGGAGGCTTTCGGGGAAAGCTACGGCAAAGCGCTTGCCTTTTACGACTGCGCCCGCAGCTGTGACAACAGCGCGATAGTACCGTTCCTGCTGCACCAAGCAGCAGAACTTACCTACAGGGCAGTGCTGCTTTCGCTGATGAAGAAGGACACACGTACCCACTCGATCAAGGCTCTGATCAAGCACAGCCGCCGTGTCGCTCCCCAGCTTGCCGCTGTCTTTCC
Source organism: uncultured Pontibacter sp. (assembly GCA_966250805.1). Lineage (GTDB taxonomy): Bacteria > Bacteroidota > Bacteroidia > Cytophagales > Hymenobacteraceae > Pontibacter. Next base: position 5,219 of record CBINIP010000053.1, read on the forward strand.
GCGCAACACACCGGAAGAAAGGCAACTGGTGCACCTGTTGGAAGAAGCCTACCTGAAGGCACGCTACGAGCCTAGATATTGTATGGATGTAGCTAAACTGGAGTTGCTGTTTGAGCGGGTAGGGCACCTGCAGGTACTGGCCCGGCAGGTATTTGAAGAAAAAATAAAGGCATTGCTGTGATGGCAATAAAGATATGGATATTGTCTACCGGAAACGATACATCCAGCTAGCGTTTCGGAGAGGGAAAAGCTTGTGACTCATCGTGTAAGGCAGGCATTACCAGCCGGGTAGCCAGCGATCGCGTTGCCAAACAGCTCATTGAGGAGTTGAAGGTTGTATAATGAAGCTGGAGCCTGCAGTTAAGCAGAATCATCTTTACTATTATTCAGAATAGGGTGCTATACCTATCCCATTTGTGCCTCCTAGCTGATTTAAATGTTGCTACAAAATAATGTATCCAAAAATAAAAGGAGGGATTAATATTTAATAACATAAATATTAAACTATTTTTATATTTATTATAACTATATAGCATTTCTTGCGTAAGACTGTACAAGCAACAGCACGGCATGCAACTGAACAGCAGGGATCGCCTCAGCGCTGGTGTCGCTTTAACCAGGCTGGCTTAAGCCGAACACTGAATTATTAGCCAACCTGTGCTTCGTTTATCTAGTTCGCTTATCCTGCTTCGGCAGCCGCTCCGCATCCCAGCCCTACGAGTCACCCGCTCGTCATATTACTTCTCAAGCTGTTTTACGTCCACTTTTGA
>CBINIP010000054.1:0-4302 GCA_966250805.1 uncultured Pontibacter sp.
TTTCGCGGGCACCGGTAAGTGCGGCATGGTCTTCGGTAAAAAGATTTACCACACGGTAGCCATTGCCCAGGCTCAGGCGAAAAGTATTGTTCTCATCAGGGCTCCACTTGGTGTTGAAACGAGGTGTAAGTATACTTCCATGCTCAGAGTTGTAATCGTAGCGGAGGCCGGCAAGCAAGGTAGTTTTAGCCGAGGCTTTATACTCATTCTGCACAAACAAACCGGGGAGCGAAGTATAAGCTGGCTTATTGTTTACTTTTGTTTCACCCTCTTTTTGCTCAGTGGCCGGTGTATTATCGTCGTAGAAAGTATAGCGGTAGGCTGAACCCAGTAAAAAATTGTGGCGATTCCCCAGTTGCTTATCCCATACCAGCTGCCCGAAGAGCACACGTTGCTGCCCTTTGTAAGAAGTAGTGCCGTAGGCTGAGTTCTGGAGATGATCGTTGTAGGAGTAGCTCAGCATTAAGTTTTCTGAGGTCGGCAATTGGTAGGCTCCCAACAATTCGTAGCGTCTAGTATAAACAGATTCTCCATAAATGCTGTCACCTCCTCTAAAGGCCGGCGACCACTGTAGTTCTCCACCAAACCTGTCTTCGTAATAATACCGTGCTGCCATATCAGCAACCTTATTACTCTGCCTGTTAAAGCTCCACTTGTTAAAAAGCGAAATACGATGCTGCAATGGTATATCTGTGAAGTTATCATCGTTCACATCGCGCCTGTCCTGGTATCTGAAATAGTTGGCACTAAGTATAGTAGAGGCAGACTTTAACTTTCGGCTTACTCCCAGATCAACATTCAGCTCTTTTTGTGAAGTATAATAAACATCGGCAGTAAGTTTAGGTGCTTTTGCAGGGCTTTTGGTGATCACGTTTATCAGCCCCGCCACAGCCTCCGAACCATATAAAGTAGAGGCAGGTCCTTTCACTACCTCAACCCGCTCAATCAGGCTGTTGGGTATACTGCTCAGGCCATACACAGTAGCAAGCGCACTAACTATAGGCATGCCATCTATCAGCACCATGGTATAAGCTCCTTCCATACCATTAATGTGTATGTCGCCGGTGCCGCACACATTGCAATTTATCTGGGGCTGCACGCCATTTATCACTTCAAGCGCTTCAAACAAAGCAGGTGTCGGGTTCTTCTGGAAATATTTCGGAGTATAAATCTCCACCGCAACCGGCGACTCCAGCAGGTAGGTTTCGCGCATGGTGCCAGTTACCACCACCTCCTGCAGTCTCGATAAGTTTTCCTGCAGATCTGCTTTTATACTTAGTACCTCCCCGGCTTTCACGTTTATACTTTTAGTATATTCTTTATACCCTACTGCGGCAACTCTCAAAGTATAACTTCCGGCTGGCACCTGTTTCATTTCAAAATAGCCCGCTTCGTTTGCCGTAGCCCCGATGCTTGTACCTTCCAGACCTATACTTGCGAGTGGCAAAGGCTGATTTTTACTTCTGGCTTCTCCTGCTATACTTCCCACCTGAGCCATAGCCGACAACGGGAAAATCATGAGTAATAATAAGTATAGATGCTGCATATTTAAATCATTTTAAAAACATATACGCAACAATACGAATTAAAAGTTTAGATAAGCCTAAATTATTGTTTAAATATATTCAATTACTGTCAAGAAAAATTCTGCTGAATATGAAACATTTATAAAAGTAAATCTCAATGTTAGAAACCTTCTTTAGCAGGTATGTTGTTGCCTATGTCAGGATAGCACAAAATATTGCTGTAGTGGGTAGCAGTTAAGCGTTATCTATTTCTTTATTAGGACTTTTCGGGGCTTCTACTTAATTTTATAAAATAGCCATAGAAATAAGGGGCGGAGCCATAAGCAGAGAAAATATATGAGCATACAGATAGACGGATTATCTAAAGCATTTGGCAAGCGCAAAGTGCTCCAGGATCTTAACCTGACAATTGAAAAAGGCCAATGCTATTGCTTGCTTGGCAAGAACGGCGTAGGAAAAAGTACTTTCCTGAATTGTATTCTTGATCTGATAAAGCCTGACTCCGGAACTGTTAGCTTATTTGGCAAGGATTACGCTACCAATGGCCTTGAGGTAAAGCAGGACCTGGGCGCACTCTGCGAGGATAACCCGCTGATTGAAGAATTTACCGGCCTGGAGTACCTGAACTTTGTAGCCAAACTATACCGCCTGCCGCAACAGGAAGCCGACCAGCGCATCAGCAGCCTTACAGGTTATTTCTTTTCTGATAAAGAATCGCTGCATAAAAACATTGCCGGCTACTCTACCGGGATGAAAAAGAAGATAGGTATTGCCGCAGCTATACTTCATAAGCCAAGTGTACTTATCCTGGATGAGCCTTTTACAGGTTTAGACCCGATTGCGGCACAGCTGCTGGTAAAGCTGATAAGAAATTATGCCTCGCCTAACCGAGTTATACTTATTTCGTCGCACGACCTGAACTATGTAGAGCGCGTGGCAACTCATATTGGCGTACTGAATGACGGACAGCTGATGTACCATGGCTCGGTGCAGGAGTTTACTATGAACGGTGAGAGCCTTATTGACCAAGCTTTGTTCCAGTTACTATTGCCACACCACAATACCACCGAGGCAGACATCGACTGGATGCTTAACTAATTTAACTGCCTATGGATCTGATCTTATTTTCTTGCAAAGCAAGGCTGCAGAGCTATTTCCGGCAGAAACGCAACCAGCGCATATTGCTGCTGTTACTAGGTATAGCTTTATCTGTGTTTTATAGTTGGATGTTCTCGTTCCTGCTACAGAAAGCGCATGAAGGAGGTATAAATCCCAGCGTGGAAAAAGTACTGAGCTATGCTAACCTGCTCATACTTGCCATTACCATAATGCGCAGCTTTTTCCCGGCTTATATTCCTAAAACAGAATTTATACATCGCATCTACCCGATAAAACCAATACAGAAGTTCTGGGTTGAGCTGGTGGTAGAGTTGGCGTCGCCGTTTTATTTTGTGCTGGTAAGCTTCCTGCTCACATTGTTTATACTTTCACCAGATTATGGGTTTGGCCATTTACTTCAAAGCTTGCTGGTGTTTCTTACAGCGCATATCACCAAGCGTTCGCTTCAGTTGCTGGTAGAGCGCCGCATTAAGTGGCGGCAAAGTGCCTTTATATCGGCTGCAGTTATGGCAGGTGCTTTTATAGCACTGCAGGTTCGGGAGCCGATGTATGAGCCTATCAGTTCTCCTCTACTACTTGTAGTGCACCTGGCTGCTTTAGGCTTCCTGACATTGTCCAGCTATTTTTTAGAGCAGGCAGCATTTGAGCCAAAGCAAAAAGTAGTGAGCTACAGCCACAATGCACGCCGCAGCCTGGGCTGGCGCCTGTTCAAAAACAATAAAGTAGCCAAGCAACTGATCCTGTTCGGGCTGGCCTTTAAGGTACTGATGCTGGCAGCTGATGCCCTTGCCTACGAAATGAAGGGCACGCACCTTTACGAGCAGAACTTTACGATTTGGGTGTTTATAGGTCCGTTGGTGCTCTATACTTATGTGTTCAACAATGTTTGGGGCTTTTACAAAACACTGTGGCTAACTACAGAACGTGCCAGCGGTAATATCATGGATTTTCTGAAGGCGAGCCTTATGCCATTGCGTGTTCCGCTGCTGCTCGATGCAGGTCTTGTGGTATTATATATTGCTTTCTTTAATCAGGAGCAGGCAGTTTTTATAGTTGCCATGTACATTACTTCGGTGCTGGTACTTACGCCAATTGCCCTTATAGCTTCTTTCCTGAGCCCTAAAGTAGTGCGTGGCGGTGTCATGAGCTTTGGAGCTAAAACCTCGTACCTTTATACTTTCATCTCCATTCTGCTGATAGGCCTGCTGTTTCTGCCGTTGCTGCATCCGTTGCTTTACCTAATTTACCCGGTTGTGATCGGTATATCGTTGTTTGCAGTAATAGCCGTGCTAAAAGAGTATCCGAAGTATAAATACCAGCTGTTTGAGAAGCTTTATAAAATAGAAGTATAAACGATCGTTGTTGTTCAAGTTAAAGCCCCGGAACCTGTCACAGGCCGGGGGCTTTTTAGTTAAGATTGTTCTTATTGATGATCTTATACTGAGAAAAGAATGAAGCAGAAGTAGTAGACGCCTGATGTGTGGCTAGCATATCTATTTGCCTATAATCAGAATGAAAATAATCTTCAGTTCTAAAAGTATAAGCATAAAAAAAAGCCACTCTTGTTGGAGTGGCTTTTGAAGTGATCCCGCTGGGATTCGAACCCAGGACCCATACATTAAAAGTGTATTGCTCTACCAGCTGAGCTACGGAATCG
>CBINIP010000055.1:0-4233 GCA_966250805.1 uncultured Pontibacter sp.
TCATTCCGAACCGCTTTGTACACGGCAATGCCGATGTTGGGTGCATCTATCACATTCTGCAGCAGGTCTTTGCTTTGCTGCAGTTCCTGCTCGGCTTTTTTGCGTTCGGTAACATCCTGCACTAAACCTATAAGTTTGATAGCGTGGTCCTCCGCATCAACAATCACCTTACCGTGAGCTTCCAACAAGCGCATTTCCCCGTCTTTCCGGTAGATGCGGCGAGTATAGTAATAAGGTTTTTTGTTGGCAGAGGCCTCCTCTAAAACTTTCCTGACCGGCATTATATCATCCGGATGGGAGCGGCTGTCAATCCATTCCAGCGAAGGCACAAAGTCGCCAGGCTCTTCCCCAAACAACCGATACATACCGTCGGAAAACCGGATTTGGTTTAATTTTAAATCCACTTCGTAACTACCAATGCTGGCTACTGATTCAGTAGAAAGCAACAGCGCTTCACTCTCAGCCAGTCTTTGCTCTGCCGTTACCTCCCCGCTGATATCTTCTACTTTATGGATAATATAAAGGATTGTTCCTTCATCCTCGAAAGGTGTATTGGATATACGCCAGTACCGCTCTACCCGGCCTTCTTCTGGATGAACCACGTCGTAGCGGTGCCGGGACAGGTGGTGTGGCTTTCTGGTTTTTAGCACCTGGTGCAGGGACGCAAACAATGCATCTTGCCCGTCTCCATCCATAGTTGAAGATGTATTTGGGAAAGCCTCAAACAGATACTTCCCCACAATAGCCGCCCGTTGTGTATAAGTAACCTCCAGATAAGCATCCGAAGCCGTGAGAATAGTCAGATCTGGTGAAAGAATCAGGTAACAATCCGGTACTTTTTCATAAGCTTTCAGCACATGCTCCGGCAGAGTAACAGTATGATTCATAAGATGATGGTTGTTTCCAGCTATAATGTTAAAATGTAAGCCAAAGTACAAGTTAAACTTTTTATATTCAATTACAACTTAACCAAACAATCTACTTTAGTAAGGAGGATTGTTAGCCAGTAAGGATGCTCTAACTCGGATAAGCCGGTTTATTACCAGTATACGTATTTGGCTGACGCCAAATACTCATCTCTTAAAACAAATAAAATGTTTTTAATTCATGAGGCAGCAGATAGGGACTACAAGCACTACAATTACATAGTAATATGTCTGTATTTCAACAATAGGTCCATTTATGAATCAACAGACTGTGCTTCTTCACTGCCTATTTAGAACAGCAATTTTTTTGAACAGATTCTATAGCTATATGTAATACATTTAGAAATCTAAGTTCTACTAGTTTAGATTTTATGATATATCCGTTAAAAAGCAGCTGTCGTAACTATACAAATCATCTTTACCTGGTTAATCTAATAGTAAAGAATATCAACCGGCATTGCTCCCAACCTTTCGATTATACATATGCTTGAGAAACCAAAGCCTTCTGTACTTAATCAAACGAAGACCCAGATCTTCCTGCGCTTCCTTAAGTTTGGATTTCTGGCATGGGGTGGCCCGGTAGCCCAGATAGCCATGCTCAAAAAAGAATTGGTGGAGGAGGAAAAATGGATCGATACTGAGAAGTTTAACAGGGCGCTGGCTGTTTACCAGGTTTTACCCGGTCCGGAGGCACATGAGTTATGTGTGTACTTTGGCATGGTGGCAGGCGGTCGACTGGGTGGCTTTCTGGCTGGTCTTGGATTTATGCTTCCTGGATTCCTGCTGATGCTTTTGCTCACCTGGCTGTATGTCAGCATCGGCATTGGCTCACCGCTATTGCAGGCTGTTTTCCTGGGCTTTCAGGCTGCTGTGATCGCCCTGATCATTGCAGCTGTTCACCGCATCGGAAAACACGCACTTATAGACTGGAAACTTCTGGTGATTGCTTTGGCAGCTTTCATGGCCTATTTCTGTGGCGTCGGATTCTTTATCGTGCTTCCCCTGGCAGGTCTTGCTTATGTGTTCTGGTTAAAGGAGAATCTATTGCTTGTGACGCTCTGTGGTATAGCGCTTGTCATTTCATGTATCTTCTTGTTTAACCCTGAGATATTACAAATCCAGACCGCTGCCCCTGATGACACACCTGTTGCTGCAATAAGTGACACGTCGCCTCTGGCGGTTTTCTGGACAGGCCTTAAAGCAGGACTTCTGACCTTTGGTGGTGCTTATACCGTTATCCCCTTCATACAGCAGGATGCCGTGGTACAACAGGGCTGGTTAAATAACAGGCAGTTTCTGGATGGCATTGCGTTGTCAGGCACCCTGCCGGCACCGCTGATCATCTTTTCTACGTTTGTGGGTTATTTCGGCGCAGGCTGGCCGGGTACCATTCTGATGACGATTGCCATCTTTCTGCCTGCTTTCTCCTTCACGTTGTTGGGGCATAATGTAGTTGAGAGGGTTATTTCAAACAGGGCATTGCATAGTTTCCTGGACGGCGTGACTGCCGGGGTGATCGGGCTGATTGCGATGACGGCGGTGCTGCTGTTCAGGTCTACCATTACTGATTGGTTCACTTTGTTGGTGTTTGCTTTGTCCTTGCTGGTATTGTACCGCATCAAGTCAAAGTTTACAGTCGTTTGTGTGATACTGGGAGCGGGACTACTTGGCATGGTATGGTATTCAATCAGGTGAGACTCTATACACCTATACCAGATATCAGGAATACACTAATAGCCACATTAGATCCTTGTAATACTGTCCTTGAAAATTAGTGCTTGAAATGGTTCATTCCTTTTCCATGCTTGCCTAGTTCATCCAGAGCCGCCCTAAAGCCTTGTGCAAGTCTGGTGGCTGGCCCCCTTCCGTAGTAATGCAGGAATATGATGTGCGGGTCATCACCGAGCATATGGTGATGCAAGGCCACTACTTCGATGTTATTTTTGCGTAGGGCCTGGATCACTGGATTTACTTCCGGCTCCAGCATGGCTATATCACCAGCAATGTGCGCTTTTTCACGATTACCTGCAAAAGAAGCCCAGGAATTCAACCCGATAGAGGGTGTCATTTCCGCTCCCATTGCCATAATCGTGAGATCCTCTCTACCTACTGTATACTTATAAGTAGGCCCGTTTACCGTGCCGCTATACTTTACTACCGCATCTAAGGCTTGTAGGTCAAAGTTTTCTTTTCCTGTGGGTTCCCCTTTTGTTGCAGGCGCAGTATTACCGCTCTGTGCCGAAGGGTTAGCTGCAGCGGTTTTAGGTTGATTTGCTGGTGCTAGTTTACTTTGACTGATGGTAGCAGCAAACTTTTTAGCCAGATCAGCGGGAGCTCCCATGCCGTGCAGGTGCATGTAAAAGATCCGGGGCTCCTCGTAAAAGAAATGGTTGTGGATCGCACTCACCTCCAGCCCGTTTGCATGGGCGGCTGAAATCAAAGGGTTTACTTCCTCCTGCAGCAGTACGGTATCGCTCATGAGCATGGCTGACTTGCCATCTACTGTTCGCTTGATAGACACCCAGCCCCCAAAGCCGAAAGCAATCGGCACGGGTTCACCTTTGATCTTAACTTTCAAATCATTACGGGGCAAGGGCGTGGTATGCGTCGCTTCCGCTTCTTTGTATGTCCCCTTTTTACCCATAGCGGTTTCAATCGCTGCAATTTCAGCGGCGGTTAAAGCAGGTGTTTTTCCTTTCTGAGGAGCTGCCAGCAGTTCAGGTAAACCTATCATGGAAGCAGTTCCAAGCAATGCCGTTGCCTGTAATGCTTGTCTTCGGCTTATGTTGTTTTTCATACTGACGTATACTTAAAACAGAAGAAAAGGTAAATACAATAACGAACTACTGCTGTATCAAAATAAGTATAATCACTTGAATCAACCCAGTAGTAGCTTCCGTTATTATAGATTTAAAATTTGTATAACGTTTCGATACTTGCAGCAAAAAATCGTATTTATCCAACTTTTTGGTTTACAGAGTAACAGGCAACAAGATGTATTTCTAAATTTATTACTTAACTGGCGAATTTCCTTGCTATGCTATTTCTCTGCATAATTGCATTTTTTGCTTTCTATACTTAGTAGTTACTACCCTCTCCGACGATTTCTGATCTAATAAAAATACCTGACTGCCCTTCCGATGGTAAGGAATAAGACCATTCTTCCTCCAGTTTAACAGAGTTAGTCTTGAGACTCCCAGAAATCAACAAACATCATCCAACTTTATAGGGTCCTTATTACCTTTATTATTAGCTAATAGGTTTCAAGGCTCGACCTGCTAAGAGTTTCTTGTTTAAGATCATGTTT
>CBINIP010000056.1:0-3853 GCA_966250805.1 uncultured Pontibacter sp.
AGCCCCACCTGCACCTGCTCGCACCCTAAAGTGCTCACCGGCGGACACTGTGCCAGAGATTGGACTACTGCAGAAAGTATGAAAAGTATAGTTGCAAACAGAGCTCGCGCAGAATTTAATTGAATCAGGCGCTCCAGAGAAACAGTAGAATTGTTTTCCATATGTTGGTTTCTATTAATAAAATATTGAGCAGCATTTAAAATGCTATTGGTTGAAGGAAAATTTACATAGCTCCAACCAATAGCATTTATTATTCAGATATTAAAGAAGAATTGGCACCCCATTTAATATGGGTTACGCTACCTGTTAACTACTAATTTTGATCTGGCTTCGCCGGAACTGCCTTTTGCTTTTAGTATGTACAATCCCCTGCTCAGGCGCTTGCCAAGTTCTATTTCTTCATTAGCAGTTCCTTGCGCATTTACACTAATCTGAACAGAATGAATCGAACGACCTGCCATGTCATATAGTGCAACATCAACCTTTTCCTGTTGGTTAAATCCTTCTAAAGCCACCATTATCTTCTCTCCTGTATTAGGGTTAGGATAAACCTGTAGCTTCAGGCCATTATTCTCGTTATTTAACAGGGCACTGGTTGCAGACTGAGAAGTCAGGGCACTTGAGGTTACTTCATAGATTTCGACCCCTGCTATTGCCAAACGATTTGCTGTAGGGTTAAACTTGATATTGAGCATTCCATCAGTTACACTCACATCAAAGTCTTTCACTAAGGCTGATCGATACCCAACCTCTCTGTAGATATCAAAACTGGAAAGACGTAACTGATTTTCTACTGTAATATTAAATACCCTGGCACCTTCAGCAGTGAAGAAGTTTTCGACAAAGTGCATGCGCACATAATAGTTACCATTAGAGATGGGAATTTCATAACGGGTCTCAGCAAGGTTAGCCGCGGCCGATAAATATGTTTTATATAGCTCATCATCATCAGTACTAGAGATCGGGCTTTCGGCTACCTGTCTATCCAATTTGATAGACCCTTTACGATAACTTATATCCGCTTCCCACACATTACCGCCTATTGTAACATTGGCATCGGCAGCGCCTTTAATACGTTTAACTATATTGATACTTGAGCTTCCATCATCAGCAACCCCATAGAGCGGGATCCGCAATGGTATATTCGATCCGGTGTACTGTACCAGTAAAGCTGCATTCTTAACACCTCTGCTATTAGGTTTAAAACTAACAGATACATTAGTAGTACTTTGTGGAGAAAGTGATGAAGTGGAAGGAGACATAAATGAAAACTCTCCTGCATCAGGACCTATAAGCTGTATACTTTTGATTGTGATGGAAGGATCATTGCTGCCATTGGAGTACGTCTTGCCCTGGTTCTTTAACTGAACATTTAATGTTTTATTTCCACCTGCAATAACGTTTCCGAAGCTTGCGGCAGAAGGGGCTGCATCCAGTATAGAGTAGTGCGCAGACCCTACTTCCGGCCGCACATTGCTCACATAATAGATATTATCCTGATAATCATAGTTTACAAATGGGGATGTAAGGTAGTCGCCACCAATGATGTAGGCATTAGGTATAATATTACCATTTGCGTCAACTGCTTTCCAGATACGCATGCCTATTTTTCCCTGATAATTTAGGGTTCTATCAGAATAAGAATTACTTATTTTTATCCCGAAAGGAGCTGTTGGGTTAAAAGTACCCTCAGAAAGTACAGTAGTAGAGCCACCTTTTCTAGGAAGCAGCGATTGCCCATCCAGGGTATTATGCGAGAACAAGGTAGTAATAGTTGAGGAGCCTTTATTGTGCCACTGGAACCTTTCTGTGCTTGAACAGCAGTTGTGGTAAGCAGCCATCTGAATCACATAAACTGGTTTGCTGGCATCAGCTCTCACAAAATAAGGCGACTCAATTTCATCTGAATTTGGTACTAGAGTAGTTCCATCCGAAGCGCCATCATTAGCATTAAAACCGGTCCTGGTTAAGAAACCAAAGGCTCGTATAATTTCAATTGCATAAGGTTCTGAGGAGCCTTCACCCTGCTTCTGCCAAAGCCCATGTAAGAATATTTCTTTATTTGGTGTTAAATTATCGTTAGATGTTATAGTTAATTTGTCATTCAATACTTTCACACGAGTAGCCTGATCCCTGGCAACAAATTCTATAACTGCTTCTACAGAAGCGCCTGAACCCAAATTAACAGGTAATGAAGTACTTGAATTAAAATTTACTCCGTTCAGCGACGCGATTCTCCAGGCAGTTGGATTTGAAAGTATAAGATTGCTGACTGTTAAGGTAGAAGTACCTCTGTTACTTATTTTCAGCTTAACCTTATTGTGATTCTCATTATAAGGCGTATACGTACCATCATCATTCTGTCGTCTCCAGGGTGTCTGGATTAATGAAAAAGTAAGACGATCTGATGCTGAAAACTTATCCATATTTTCAACGACCATATAAGTAGTATTGCCTGAAGTTGAAGGCGCTTGCACAGCTATATTGAAGGTAGCCGCAACCGAAGCTCCGGCTTTGTCCGTTGCTGTAACCTGCACCGACAAACTAGTGGCTGCCGAGGGCGCTGTGCCCGTAAAAGCGGCGGTAGTGACATTGAACTGCAGCCAGGAAGGCAGCTCCCCACCCGTGCCCAGTGCAGCCGAATAAGTCAAGGCATCCCCTGCATCAGGATCAGAATACTCCCCACCTGAGAAACTGAACTGCTGGCCTGTGCTCAGGCTCTGGTTCAGGGGTGCCGTTACCACCACCGGCGGCCGGTTTTCAACTGGAGCAGCGGCTTCTACTGTGAAGTCATCAAAAGTGTAAGTCACGGCACTGGTTCCATTGCGGTGGGTGGCCTGAATACCGGCGTAAACAGTAGAGGCAGTAAGGCCCATGCCCGAGATGCTCAAAGCGGTGCCCACGCTCGTGTAGGCGCCCCCGTTAATAGAGTAGAATCCCTGGATCGTGTTGGCTCCTGGATCCAGTAGCAGCCGCAGGCGTACGCGCTGGTTGTTCAACCCGGAAATCGTACCGGTAATGCGCTGATCCGAAGTGCCCGATACATCGTTGACTTCTTTTCTGAATTCTATTTTATTAGCCGTCACGACCAGCTTGACAAAGGTTTTGTCTGAGAGCCCCAGCCACAAGCCCCCTTGTTGAAAAGCCGTGCCGTTAAAGGGATTAACCAGTGTCACCTCTACCTGCAGGCGGTTGCGTGAGTCCACCTTCACCCCCAGGGAGTTGAGCTGGTTATTGTTGGTGGTGGTAGCAATGCCTTTGTTGGTGACCACCTGCAGGGTGCCGCCCGAAAGGGTAAGCTGGGAAGGCTCATAGCCCGGCACCTCGGGGTTAGTAGCCGTGCCGTCCGCTGCCAGGCGCGTGCCCGAGTAGGCATCGGCCATGGTAAAGCCCGTGCCCGCTCCGTTCTTGTCACCCAAGGTGCCGCTCACCCCCGAGGCAAACGTAAGGCTGTAAGGCAGCCCCACCTGCACCTGCTCGCACCCTAAGGTACTGATAGGCGGACAGCCGGCCGTCGCCGCACTTTCGACCTCCACATTGAAAGTAGCCGATACCGAAGCCCCTGCTTTATCGGTGGCCGTCACGCGCACTGCCAGGCTGGTGGCTGCCGAGGGCGCTGTGCCCGTAAAAGCGGCGGTAGTGGCGTTGAACACCAGCCAGCCGGGCAGCTCCCCGCCCGTGGCCAGCGCAGCGGAATAGGTCAAGGCATCACCCTGGTCTGGATCAGAGTACTCCCCGCCCGAGAAGCTGAACTGCTGACCTGTGCTCAGGCTCTGGTTCTGGGGCGCAGTGACCACCACCGGTGGCCTGTTTTCAGCCGGGGGCGTGGTACCTTCTATCGTGAAGTCATCAA
>CBINIP010000057.1:0-3806 GCA_966250805.1 uncultured Pontibacter sp.
CAGCACCCCTTGTTCTACAATGAGCAAGGGGTGCTGCCGTTTTACAGGGACGGGAAGAGGGGAGGAGAGAGTGACAGCAATGCCTAAGTCATCATTTAGGAGAAACTTTTTTCATAATGTTTTAGCTATACAAATCTTCCTATGATAAAATCCTGTTCAAAGGGCAAATGTCGCTGAGGCAAGAAATGAAGAGCTTGAATGAGGTAAGCACCTATTTTAAGCAGGTAGAGAGAGCAGAGATTTGGAATACAGCCTATACGTCATACCCCACACTCATAGCACAAGTTTAATAAGAGCCTGCTGCACCTGTAATTTTAGGGAAGTAAGCTAAATATTCCATTTTGTACTGACAGGAGTCTATGACTAGCTGGCCTATCGGTATTACACTAACTTAAGAGTTGGGAACTAAAATAAATGATGGTTTCAAGGGCTCAATGCAGGCACAGACGTGAAATTGATGCAAAAGGCGATGGAATTTTACAAAGAAATAGAAAATTTTAAACAGAAATAACAGCACCCAAGAAATCCTGTAGAGTATAACCGTGCCATAGCTATGCACAGTGGTGGTTATTGCCAACTAACCTTATCCAAAAAACTTATTATTTAGGAGCCCAATGGACAGATCAACATTTAAACAAATAAGGGAGAAATATTTGGTTCTTCTATGTATTGTCTTTTCGGTAAGCTTGATGATGATAGCAGCATTTTTTTATCCAGGCGGCTCGTTACCTGACAAAAATTCAGAAGGGTTTGACTGGACAAAAAACTTCATTAGCAATCTATTTCAGGAAAAGGCTGTAAATGGTGTTCATAATCCAGCAAGAGTGTGGGCAATCATGGGCATGGCATTCCACTCTGTCGGTTACGGAATCTTTTTTGTTAATATGGCAAAAAAGATGTTTAACAAGCATGCTTCGCTGATATTAAAGATTGTTGGTTTTGCCAACATACTATTTAACTTCCTCATCGCCACCCCCTTGCATGACATAATGCTAACTATATCAAGCACTTTGTCTTTACTTGGGTTGTTTTACATAACGGTATTTACCCTAAAGACGAAGCTTTATTCAATAAAGATCTGCTGCATTGCCTGTATGTTGATTTTTTACTTTACATTATACCTATATGGTTCCGGAGATTGGGGCTTATTAGCTATTATGCAGAAAGTATCCATAATTTGTTCAATGCTATTGATCTTAGGACTTGAACATTTTACCAGTAAAGAGGACTTTTTACAAGATAAACAAAATCCACAAGCAACAAACCGCTAGCACGTGCTTTGCGTCGGGTGGGTGAATCGCAATCCTAGTACTTTGTGCTTTTATTGATAGTGACAGTTTAGTACTACGGAGCCTGATAGTTTAGTGTAAACCCTAAAACTACCAGGTAAAAATCATGTGAAGCAAAGCTTCCATATCCCTATATCTTTGGAAAGAAGCTAAAAAAGGAGATGATACAAGCGCTATTTCTATTTAAAATGATATGAGTTCATATTTCTATTGGACCTTTTTAAGATTGAATCGTATATAGAGCACCGTTAATTTCATAGCATTACCTGCAGGGGGCTCATGTCATGGCGCCCCCTTAAGGTGATACTTCTTCAGCCGCTTCCATCGGCTGTTTATAGTGGCAGATATTTCTTAAAGAAATAGGCGGGGTCAAACTGTAACTGACAAGGTTACAGGCACCTGTTGCCGGGGCCGCTTGTGCTTTCAAGGCCTCGGAACAGGTGTTTTTTGGTGAGCCAGCTCCGTATAAACCCCTTGAATACGTCAGAATTACCTGCTCACAGCTATAAATTTAAGTATTAGACTTTCACTATTTACGTAGTAATGCTTATATCAAAAGCAGGCAAATACCCCGTATTTAGAGGATGCCGTATTTACTGTCCTACATACAGAATTTGGTAATTGAGGAGCTGGAAAAAGAGCAGCTTCAAGAGTGCCTGCATTATCTGCTTTACCTGGAAAAGAAAGATGCTGCTTTGAAGCCACGTAACAAAGGGCTTAAAAGACAACTGCGCCAAAGGCTTTATGCGCTGCAACATGCTGCGGACTTATCCAAGTAACAAGTAATACACTGCGTCCCAAACTTTATGTTGATTTAATTTCGACCTAATAAGCTTTTGCTTATATTGTATACTGAAAGTGAGTTTTTTCATTGATAGAGGTGCATCGCTCTGCGGGTCAACTTTACCTACAGGTCCAAAGAGTGGATGCATGCTATTTGACTGCGGCAGACGTTTGTATGAATGTTTTATGGAGGCAGTGGTAACAAAGCCTAACTTTTACTTACCCTCGCCGAGCTTGTATCAAGAAGAATACCCCATAACCCTTTTCATAGTTACAGGCGAGGCACCTTTAAAGGGAGCCTTTGCTTTTAACTTACCTACCTGTCAAGCAGCCACTGTAAAGCTTGGCTCCTGCTGGTAAAGCTCTTTAAGACTAGAGGCAGTTCTATCGCTGCCTGTATTTGCTGATAGGTGCTGGCGACCTTCTGCTCCCGCACAGGGTCAATCGTGCCGATGCGGGCAACTTTACGGATAGCGGTCGGCCGAAGCCCTACCATCAGTTGGGCAAGGATAGCGTTGTATTCTGTTTCACTAAATGGTTGGGTGGCAGCCAGGTCAAGCAGGATGTGCTCGATGCGGTATTCCCGCACGATGGCTACAATCGAGTAAAGGGCTTTGTTAACTTCTTTGATGCTGTGGCATTTGCTGTTTTTCTGCCAACGCACAAAGAGGATGTCCTGTGCCGTGGCGTAATCCAGTTCCAGGAGGTGGTCGCTGTAGAGTATCATCCTTATAAGCCGCAGTTGAAAAAGTCTGCTCAATTGATAAGTAAAACGTACAGTAATATAGCGCTTTTTGTATTCTATGCCTGAAACTAAATGGCTTGGGTGCCTTCTGAAATAATATTGATGAGCGTGGTGACTTTCTCTTTCGTGAGCGGCTTAACCAGATAGGCTTTTACCAGCGGGTACTGTGCGGCTCTGGTGATTTCTTCCTTGCTGTCGGAGGAGGAAAGCAGGACAAAGGTTGGCAAAGGAAAATTGCCTGCTTGGTGCCGTTGCTGCAAGGCTTTCAAAAACTGAAAGCCATCCATGACAGGCATTTTGATGTCGAGCAGGACTAGATCAAAAGCTTGTGTTTGCAGCAATGCAAGCGCATCTTTTCCATTGCCGGCAAGGGCAATATGTTCAGCTGCCTGCATCTGCCCAAGCAGGCTGGTGCTGATGTAGCAGCTGATGCTGTCATCGTCTACTATCAAAACTCTTCCTAACTTTTTCATGTGGTAAAAGGTGAGACTAAGATATATATATGTTGTCCTAGTGAAGAAAATAGATGTATCTCCGAAGGGCTGAGTTTGCTTTAGCGTCTCTAGCTAGTTTTACCTGTAAAGATGTTAAAGTTTGCACAGAGAACCTAGCAGAGAGCCCGAAGCTTTACTTCTGCATGTCAAGCCTTTGATAGATATTTCCAAGTATTAGTGTTTTCTATAGCAAAACGTATAAGCCAAATAGTTATAATTAGATATTTTATCCTGTAATATGATTTATATATTTATAAATTCAGATATATGTAAAAATCGATATTAAAATAAGGTGGTGTTATAAGTTGGCATATTATTTATTGTGCAATCTGTTTTGGATGGTAGTTTTGTGTGTAAATAAAATGCAAAATAATAGCTGTTTTTTATGTTTATGTATATAGGGTTTTGTTTATATCTTTACTACTTGGAACTGTGAAAAAAAATGTAAGTGTTTCTTGCTGTGGTACTTGAATTAGGATTTTACTAATGAACTAT
>CBINIP010000058.1:0-2887 GCA_966250805.1 uncultured Pontibacter sp.
TGTGTGTGCCCTGAATGGTAAATATAGTTCTTAGAAATAAGACGGCCAGAGAGTGAAAGTCTCTTATGTGCGGGGTCAAGCCCGAAGCATTAGCAAGTGGCAAGGTGGTGTGGAGTAATTCACGCACTGAAGTAAGCCAGACTGCAAAGGATTGTACTGACGAACAGAAACTGCATATGAGGCATAAGGGAACGGACGAGCAGCCACATACCTGTAAAGTCCTAAATCACTGAGTTCACTTATGTAGATGCAGCAGCGATAATCCGAAGGCTATTTACCTTGCCAGGGGAGATCCTACCTCGGGCAGCAATGCAGGAGAAGGAAGTCAGCAGAGGTCATAGTAGCTGCGGGAAACGAGCCGTCACCCGAAGGGATACTGGCGGAAGTCTCACAAGGGCAGCAAAGGACCGAACATTAAGTCGCCTGTCCGATGTTGCATGGAGTACCCAGTACAGCGATGCATTAAAGGAAGGCAGAGCAAACAAAAGAAGTAAAAGATGGTAGAGCAGATTATCAACCGTAGAAACATGCATCGGGCATATCAGCAGGTCCTGCGCAACAAAGGTGCCGCAGGCGTGGACGGTATGCAGCTAAAAGCTCTGAAACCCTATATCTACAAGCATAGGGAAGCCATTGCTTTGGACATTATCCACGGTAGCTATCTGCCTCAGCCGATCCTTGGAGTCTCCATCCCCAAAGAAGGCGGAAAGATGCGCCTGTTGGGCATTCCCACTGTAGTGGACCGATGGCTGCAACAAAGTGTAGCACAGGTCATTACACCGCTGTTTGAGTATGAGTTCTCCCAGCACAGTTACGGCTTACGTCCGAACAAGAGTGCACATGATTGCATTTTACAGGCACAGACCTACATCCATGAAGGCTATAGACACATCGTGGACATAGACCTGAAAAGCTTCTTCGATGAAGTGGATCACTGTCTGCTGCTGCAACTGCTGTACAGGAAGGTAAAATGCCCACTCACCCTGCGCCTGATCCGCAAATGGCTAAGAGCACCCATTCAAATGGATGGTAAGCTTACCAAACGCAGAAAAGGCGTTCCTCAGGGTAGTCCGCTCAGCCCCGTGCTATCCAACATCATGCTGCATGAACTGGATACAGAACTGCAAAGGAGGGGACTGAGGTTTGTCCGCTACGCCGATGACTTTAGTATTTACACCAAGAGTAAATATGAGGCGCAGAAAACCGAGAAGGCCATTGTTCTTTTTCTAAAGGACAAGTTGAAGCTCGTAGTTAACTCCGAGAAAAGCGGCATCCGCAAACCTGTCCAGTTCAAGATACTGGGGTACAGGTTTGTCTCTACCTATGAGAAGGGCGCAAAGGGCAAGTACCAACTGGTGGTTTGTGAGGGAAGTTGGGATAAGCTGAAGGAGAACCTGAAAACCATCACCCGCAAAACCACTCCAATGAGTACTGCCGAGCGTATCGGTAAACTCAAGCAGGTGGGCAGGGGATGGGTGAATTACTTCCGCATGGCCAGTATTCACGGTAAGCTCAAAGAGGTGGACAGTTGGGTCAGGAAAAGGCTGCGGTATTGCATCTGGCACCAATGGAAGAAACCCGAGCGCAGAAGGAAGAACCTGATGCGCTTAGGGGTGAACTATGCACTTGCCCGTGTATGGAGCAGAACCAGGATGGGTGGATGGGCAGTAGCGCAAAGCCCTATCCTGAATACAACCATTACTCTGGACAGGCTGAGAAAGAGGGGATATGAAGCAATGCTGGAATACTACTTCAAAGTGGCTCCTGCACTTAATGAACCGCTGTATACGTGACCCGTACGTACAGTGGTGTGAGAGGCGCTCCCTGCTACCTACAGGTGGCAGGGCCGTCTACTCGATTGTGCGTTCGCCTTTCTTGTTAGGAAAGCTGTAGGTGCTTATTCTCAATAGTCACATTAAAGTGAATGTCCGCTTTGAGTGCTTTGAACACTTTCAAAATAGTGTCAATTGTCGCACTGTTGGCACTGCTCTCCAGTTTTGATATCTGCGCTTTCTGGACACCTACTAGATCTCCTAACTGTTCCTGTGTAAGGTTGCGTTCTTGTCTGGCTTTCTTTATCATGTGTCCCAGTACGTCCATACGGAGCTCATACTCGTATTGTTCTCTTTCTTTGGTTCCCTCTTTGCCGATGTATTTTTCTTTCATCTCGGCAAGGGAATACGTTTTCATTTTTGTCTTTGCCATGATGATTACTTTTTTAATTTGTCTTCAAAGTATTTCTTGCGAAGGTTTTCTGCCCGATCAATTTCTTTAGCCGGTATCTTGTCAACCTTCTTGATAAAACCGTGCGTCGCAATAACCAAGGTCTCTTTATTGTCCGTTTTATCCCAAAATGCAAGCAGCCGAATTTGCTTGCCTAAATACTGGGTTCTCAACTCCCAAATTTCCTCCTGCAACTTCTTAAAAAGTCTTGGGTCGTTGGTTTGCTCTGCAAGGTCAATGTTGTAGATGACCTTGGCTACCGATTTGTTGTCAAGCCTGGCTAAAAACTCATTTGCTTCTTCTAAAAATCTGGTTTCGAAATAACGCACTACTAGTTTTTATCAAATATAGGAAAAGTTTCTAAATATGGAAACTACAATTTTGTCTGACTGTGGAAGTGGGAAGGATATACCAGGTGACGCACAACGTCAATCGGCTTTCTGGTGTGCTGATATTCTGTGATTGGTCAGCCTGGAACAGAAGCTGATTAGAAAACTAATGTACAAGTTTTATTCAGTTGTTCACCTGTATTCCGTCTGCCGAATATGTAGCTGATAAGCGATTTGTTGCTGATGCTGCGTTGGGTCAGCCAGCATAGCAGAAAACCGCTGTTGAACTAAACCTACGGTAGCCTTCCGGGACTAGCCGTACATTTAGCATTCAA